>JBAOHR010000001.1:0-173953 GCA_037045245.1 Gemmatimonadales bacterium
TATACTCGGTCGTCACACCGCCGTTCACTCGCTACGGGTTGACGGCGGCCGGTGGTCAACGGTGGTGCTACACCTGGACTGGTGGCGCGGACCTGTACTGCGGGGGTACCAAAGGGGAACAAGTTGTTTCGGTGCGTGACACACTCGCGCAGAGGGTCGTTGATGATTCGACGATGGTTCGGCACCTTGATGAGCTTGGGGTGCTCGAAGGCGCGGGCGATCAGCGAAAGGCAAGAATCATCGGCTGGAAGCAACACTGGACCCATGACTTCCTGCCGCGATGGTCTCGGATGGTGATGGACGATCAAGAACGGATCTGGTTGCAGCGATATCGCAATCCACTTGATTCACAGGAACAGGTGATCGTGCTTGATCGACATTTTGCACCGGTGGCACGATTCGTATTCGAAGGTGGCTGGCAGCTTCTTGCTGCACGGGGGCAGATCGCCGTGGTTGCGAAGCGCACGGGGAGCGGTGGAGTTGCGAAGGTGCTGTCGCTCTCGAGCGGTGAGCTGTAGCGCGAGCAACTTGCTCATGAATCCTAGGGTCACATTGGGCCTGGTTGGAACCCGCGTGGAGGATTTGCCTGCAGTGATGCTGTACCCCGCTGGGCCAGCATTTCATGTGTGGTCAGGCGGGAGAACATGATTCGACGAGAGGTCGGAGCACCTCTGCGAACCGCCACTCCGGAGACAAGAATGCGGTGGGGTGTTGTCCTTGTGTTAGTGGCGACATGCAGTAAAGAGCATAGAGCGAACCCAGTCCTGCCACGCCAACTCGTTGGCGTGTGGGAGCTCAGTTGACTAACGCTGGACATTCTCCGGCAATCGGGCACGTCGCGCTGTTGCGATTTGAATAGTTTGCAGTGCCCGGGTGACGGCTGTCCCGGATGCGTCGAATCGTGCGGCACCACCGAGCAAAGGGCGTGCATCAACCAGTGCTACGGCACAACCCAGTCAACTGGTTGCGCAATCTCCGTCGTTCCTTGCCGCAACTACCCCAGGCACTTCCGCGCGCCCTTCGTCGCGTAGGTTGTCGGTCGCACGGGAGAGTACTCCTCCATCGCTGCTATCGGCGCGAGGGGAGAGACCTTCTGGGTCTCCGATCCGCTTGCATTTCGCATTTCGTGGATGAAGCCGGATGGCACCCTCCTCGGAACGATGCGCGCTCCAGCCGCGACCACCCTGCGACATGCGAAGCTCCCCTACATTCGACCCACGCCCTTCGGTATTGGCGTCGGAGACACCTTGATTGTTGTGGCGGACCGGGAACCCTCGGCAGGTGTGTCCCCGTCCCTTGGATCCATGGGATTTGGTGGCAAGGCGGCAATCCGACTTGCCTCCGATTCATCGCCCCAACTCCTCGCGCGTACGGGGGCGTCCCCAGCGTGCGCCGTGGTCGCGCAAAACGCAGTTGCGGCAGTGCCCTTCTGTGCCGCGCCACTACTCGCAGTTCGAGGAGATGGTCGTGGTGTCGTTGTGGTACAGTTCGAGGGAGAAACGCTCTCGCCGGTGCGGGTGCACTTCATCAGCAATTCGGGCGACACAGTTTTCACGCACGTCATCAAGTCACGCGGCGTATCGATCCCGCGGGACACAGTGGAGGCCTCCTTACGGCCGCTCCGCAATGACGCGCGCTATCGTTCGCAGGTGATTGCCCCTCGATACTACCCGCCAGTGCGACGTGTGATCGCCGGTGGAGATGGTAGTGTCTGGCTCGAGGAGCATCAACCGACGACCGCACATCAATGGTTGGTGCTCGGTCCAAACGGCCGTCCCCAGGGCAGAGTAACCGTCCCCGCCAATGTCCGCATCATGAGTGCGGTTGCTGACACCTTCTGGGGGGTCGAACTAGATGAGGATGATGTGCCCACGATCGTCCGACATCGGGTCAAGTGAGACCTCCCCGAACGCAGCAAAGAGTTCGAGGGATGTCCTCTGGCGCTGGCAGTATGCCCGGCTAAGGGTCACGGAGCGCTAGTCTCGAAGGTCGTAGGTCGTAAGTCGAAAGTCGGAGAGGTTCCATCATCCACAGTCCGCCTTGCGCCCTCGCCTCCCCGTAAGGCAACTTCTGAGACATGCCCAACAATCCACCCGTTTTCCGATGCTCCTCCTCGCCCTGACCCTCGGCGTGTCCGCTCCCGCCGCTGCGCAGGACCATTCGATGCACGCCATGGGTCACCAGGGGATGCCCGAGCTCAAGCCGATTCCGCCCGGCTCGCTGCACACCGCCGCCGATGTGCAGTTCATGCAGGGGATGATCGCGCACCATGGCCAGGCGATCCACATGTCGAAGCTGGCCGAGACGCGGAGCCGCAACAGCACCGCTCATCCGCTTTGCCAAGAAGATCGACCAGTCGCAGGAGTCGGAGATCCGCCTGATGCAGGGGTGGCTCGTCGACCACAAGCAGACCGCCCCCGACACCGCGGCGTATCACACGATCATGATGCCGGGGATGCTGACGGTCGAGGAGCTGAAGGAGCTGGCGACGATCAAGGGGACGATGTTCGATCGTCGCTTCCTTGAGCTGATGATCCAGCACCACGAGGGGGCGCTCTCGATGGTGGACGACCTCTTCAAGACGAAGGGGGCGGCGCAGGATATTGACGTGAACGTCTTCGCCAATGATGTCCACCAGGTCCAGACCGCGGAAATTGCCTTGATGCGCCAGATGCTGACCACCCTGAAGGGAGAGACTCGATGACCGGTTCGTTCCGCCTCTTTGCCGCCGCCGCCGTGCTGTTCGCCACGGCGTCGACCTTGTCGGCCCAGTCGTACCCGAAGGGCGGCGATCCGCGCGACGGGCTCAAGCCCGGCATGCGCGATGCCGCCATCGCGGCGCAGGGGATGCGCCTGGTGAGCACGGTCCCGAAGCCGGCGGTCCTCGACACGGCGCGCGGACTGACCTTCATCAACTCCGACCTCGCCTTCCGCGGCAAGCTGGTCTACCAGGGCAACTTCGCCGGCTTCTCGATCTGGGACGTGAGCAATCCGAGCGCGCCGACGATGGTCTCGGTGGTGCCGTGCATCACCTCGCAGGGCGATCCGTCGATCATCGGCCACCTCCTCTTCATCTCGGCGGAAGGCGGCGGCAACCGGAACGACTGCGCCAAGGGCGGCGTGCAGAAGCCGGAAGACCACATGGCCGGCGTCCGGATCTACGACGTCTCCGATCCGAAGTCGCCGCGGCTCGTGAAGAACGTGCAGACCTGCAAGGGGTCGCATACCCACACGGTGATCCCGGACCCGAAGAACAAGGGGATCGTCTACATCTACGTGTCGGGCAGCGGCGGCGTCCGGAAGGAAATGACGGGCTGCGTCGAAGGGACCGACCCGGCGGACGTGAACAACTCGCTCTACCGCCTCGACGTGATCAAGGTGCCGCTCAAGAATCCGGAGGCCGCCGAGGTGGTGACCGGCGCGCGGATCTTCACGGGACTCGACGCCGCGCCGCGCCGTGGCGGCGGTCAGGCCGGTGGTGGACGGCCGGCGACCGGTCCCCGGAATTGCCATGACGTCTCCGCCTACCCGGCGTTCGGCCTGCTGGCCGGCGCGTGCGGCAGCCATGGCCTCCTGGTCGACGTCTCCGATCCGGAGCATCCGGTGCGGCTCGACGCGGTGTCCGACACGAACTTCTCGCTCTGGCACACGGCGGTCTTCTCGAACGACGGCAGCAAGCTGGTCTTCACCGATGAGTGGGGCGGCGGCACCGGGCCGATGTGCCAGGCGACGTCGATGCTCGAGATGGGCGGCAACACGGTGCTCTCGATCGGCAAGGATCGGAAGCTGACGCAGCATGCCTACTTCAAGATCCCGACCGGGCAGACGGCGCAGGAGAACTGCGTCTCGCACAACGGCGCGCTGGTGCCGGTGCCGGGCCGCGACATCATGGTGCAGGGGTGGTATCAGGGTGGCGTGAGCGTGATGGACTTCACCGATTCGGATCATCCGGTCGAGCTGGCGTTCTTCGATCGCGGCGCGATCGATGCCCCGCCGGTGGTGACGGACAGCGTGCCGGCCCGTCGTGGCGGCGGGATCATCGGCGGCTCGTGGGGCGCCTACTACTACAACGGCCTGGTCTACTCGTCCGAACTGGCGCGCGGCCTCGACATCCTCGAACTGCTGCCGAGCGCGCAGTTGAGCGCCAACGAGCTCGCCGCTGCGAAGCTGATCGTGATGGATGAGTTCAATCCGCAGAGCCAGCCGAAGCTGGTCTGGCCGGCGGCCTTCCCGGTGGTGCGCAGCTACCTCGACCAGCTGGTGCGCGGCAACGGCCTCGCGGCAGCCCGCACGACGGCGATCGCCACGGCGCTCGACGCGGCCGAGGCGAAGAGTGGCGCGGCGCGGCGGACGGCGCTGACGACGTTGGCGGCCCAGGTCGACAAGGATGTGGCCGGCGCGACGGACAAGGCGCGGGTGAAGACGATGGCGGCGGAGATGCGGCGGTTGGCGGGGGTGAGCCGTTAGTCGTTGGTCGTTGGTCGTTAGGTGCCTTCGCCGCGGCCGTCAGGCCGCGGTGCGCCGTGCAGATAACCCCCAGCCGCGGCCGTCAGGCCGCGGTTTGGTGTGCGCGCTGATCACGGTGCTGTTCGCCGCGCCGTTGCGGGCACAGTGGTCCGAGCCGGGAATGCGCACCTGTCCGGCCGCCGACAGCGCCATCGGCAAGATGCGCAAGATGAACAAGCCGCGGGTGCGCTTTCTCTACATTCCCGAACGCGATGCCTCGTTGATCGTGACCCACCTGCGCGCGACGTCGTGGCAGGTGGGGCGGAGCCGTGTGGTCGGCATGGAGGGGCGGATCCCGGTGGCGGGCCGAGGGCCGGACTCGAATCCGTCATTCGAGTTCGCGCTGATGGTGCTCGACAGTGTGGAACGGGTCCCGTCCGAGATGCCGCTCGTCATGGTCCTCGACAAGCGGGACACCCTGCGCGCCTACGACCCGCAGGTGCGGCCGGTGCTCAACCAGCCCAAGGTGAAGGGCGTCCCGTTGACGATCCGCTACGGGCTCACCGTCGAGGAGACGCGCCGTCTGGCCAAGGCGAAGGAGGCGACCGGGATGCTGGGGCCGCATCGATTCATGCTGTACGACTGGGAGTTGCACGACCTGGAGGCGGTGTATCGGGTCGCGCGGTGTGGGGGGGCTGATTGGTAGGTCGTAGGTCATAAGTCGTAAGTCGTAGGTCGTAGGTCATCCCGAGCAGCCCGAGGAGCCTGCCCTGAACGCAGTCAAGGGATCTGCGTGATCGCGAAGGGGCCAGCACCGGCCCACCCTGATTCACGACGACCCCTCGCTTCGCGATCTCCCCCTCTCGAACATCGGATCGTCCATGAACCGATTCGCTCTCACGTCCAGGCTGCTCGTCGGACTCTTACCGCTGTTGACCGTCCTGCCGCTGGCGGCTCAGGCGCCGACGCTAACGGCCACCCTCACGCGCACCGTCACCGGCGACTTCACCTACGTCGGCTCGATGGTGATCGGCGCCGACGGCTCGGTGCTGGTGTCGCAGCCGTCCGATGTGCGGCTGCTGCTGGTGACGGCGGCTCCCGAGCCGAAGGTCCTCGGCCGACGCGGGGCGGGACCGAACGAGTTCCAGTTCATCCAGGGGCTCGGTCTCGCCGGGGGAAAGTTCTGGGCCTACGATGCGCAATTGCAACGGATCACGTTCATCGAGCCGACGGGTGCCTTCGGCCCCAGCCAGCCTCTCGAGGGGTTGGCCGGGAAGCCGGCGCTTCGGGGTTTCATGTCACCGTCGCTCGTGGCCGTCGTCACTCCGGACTCGCTGCTCGTTGCGGCGTCGGCCGAGGGGACGGGGATGCTGGGGATGATCGAGCTGGCCGAGCGCCACTTCATGATCACCGGGGCGGGGCAGCTCGCGATGCGCGAGGTGGCGCGTCGGGCGGCCGCGCCGAATTGCGCCGTGATCCAGGGGAATGGCGTCTCGGCGGCGCGGACGACGGCGATCGCCACGGCGCTCGACGCGGCCGAGACGAAGCGTGGTGCGGCGCGTGCCACGGCGTTGCGGGCGTTGGCCGGCACAGTGGACAAGGATGTGGCCGGCGCGACCGACAAGGCGCGGGTGAAGTCGCTGGCCGCGGAGATGCGGCGGTTGGCGGCGGCGAAGTAGCTTGTTGGGATGCGCTCCAGCCGCGCATGTCAATGCGCGGTAGGTCGTCAATCGGTGATGCTCGTCATCCCGAGCGAAGCGAGGGACCCGCGTAGCGCCGCCGCATGGGCGAGCGTCAGCCCATTCGCGGTCACGCAGGTCCCTCGCTTCGCTCGGGATGACGCTGCTTCGTGCTAGTTGAGGTGACGGAGTAGTAATGGATACAACGTCGATGCGGCGAGCATTCATTGATTACCGCTCCCACGGTATCGACTCCCGCCTCAATCTCCAAGATGACATGCACCCTCGATCGGCGTAATTTCCTCCGTTGCCTCCCGGCAGCGCCTCTGCTTCCCCAACACGCGGTCCTCCATGACTTTCCTTACGCGACGCGTCGTCTACGATGCGGTGATCGTCGGCTCTGGCGCCGGTGGCGGCATGGCCGCCCACGAGCTCACCAAGGCCGGTGCCAAGGTGCTCCTGCTCGAGGCCGGCGGGATGTGGGACAACACCAAGGACTCGAGCATGCTCACCCAGCCGTGGGAGACGCCGCGGCGTGGTGCCAGCACGCCGGATCGTCCCTTCGGTGAACACGACGCCTGCATCGGGGGTTGGAACATCCCAGGCGAGCCGTTCACGACGGCACCGGGGACGCGCTTCAATTGGTGGCGCGGTCGGATGCTCGGCGGCCGGACCAATCACTGGGGCCGCATCTCGCTTCGGTTCGGTCCCGACGACTTCAAGGGGAAGGACAAGGACGGCCTCGGCGACAACTGGCCAATCTCCTACAACGACATCAAGCCGTACTACGATGAAGTCGACGACCTGGTCGGCATCTTCGGCTCGAAGGAAGGGCTGCGAAACCATCCCGACGGCAACTTCCTGCCGGCACCGAAGCCGCGCTGCTGGGAGACGGTCGTCAAGCGCGCGGCCGACAAGCACAAGGTCACCTGCATTCCGTCGCGGCTCTCGATCCTGACCAAGCCGAAGAATGGTCGCCCGGCTTGCCACTACTGCGGCCAGTGCAATCGCGGCTGCGCCACCAACTCGAACTTCACGTCGCCGAACGTGCTCCTCTTCCCGGCGATGCAGAGCGGCCTGCTCACCATCCGCACCGACGCGATGGTGCGCGAGGTGTCGGTCAATCGTGACGGGCTCGCCGATGGCGTGATCTTCATCGACAAGCTCTCGGGGATGGAGGAGAAGGTCGAGGCGAAGGTGGTGGTGCTGGCGGCGTCGGCCTGCGAGACCGCGCGCATCATGTTGAACTCGAAGTCGGCGAAGTTCCCACAGGGGATCGGCAATTCGAGTGGCATGGTCGGCAAGTATCTCACCGACACCACCGGGACGGACGTCGGCGGCTTCGTGCCGTCGCTGATGGACATGCCGCGCCACAACTGCGACGGCGTCGGCGGCGCGCACCTTTACATGCCATGGTGGCTCGACAACAAGAAGCTCGACTTCCCGCGCGGCTACCACATCGAGATCTGGGGTGGCATGGGGATGCCGGGCTACGGCTTCATGGGCGGCATCCAGAATTACGCCAATGGTGGCGGGTACGGCACGGCACTCAAGGATGAGTATCGCAAGCACTGGGGCGCTTCGATCGGCTTCTCCGGTCGCGGCGAGATGATTCCGAACGAGAAGTCCTTCTGCGAGCTCGACCCGAAGACGGTCGACCAGTGGGGCATTCCCGTGTTGCGCTTCCATTGGGAATGGAGCGACCACGAGCTGCTGCAGGTCAAGCACATGCAGGAGACCTTCCGCACGCTGCTCAAGGAGATGGGCGCCGAGGTGCGCAGCACGATGCCGACGAAGGAGCAGGGATACGGCATCGCCACCGGCGGCGCGATCATCCACGAGCTCGGCTGCGTGCGGATGGGCGACAACCCGACCACGTCGGCGGTGAACGCCAACTGCCAAGCATGGGATTGCAAGAATCTCTTCGTCGCCGACGGCGGGCCGTTCGTCTCGCAGGCCGACAAGAATCCGACCTGGACCATCCTCGCGCTCTCGATGCGCACCTCGCGCTACATCGCGCAGCAGCGGAAGGAGGGGAAGCTGTGAGCCAGGAACTCTCGCGTCGCGACCTGCTCGCGGCCTTCGCGGCCACCGGCGGCGTCTTCATGCTGCCGACGCCGGCGCAGGCCAGCGACATCACCCGCACCGTCGCCGCGGCCCGCATGGCCCCCGACGGCTTCGCGCCGAAGATCTACACGGTGCATGAGTACGAGACGGTGAAGGTGCTGGTGGACTATCTCTTCCCGAAGGATGCGCGCGGCGGCTCGGCCACCGAGGCGGGGGTGCCCGAGTTCATGGACACCTTCCTCGAGATCGAGGCGGGGATGCGCGTCGCGCATCGCGGCGGCCTGGCGTGGCTCGACCACGAGATGCGCCGGCGGACCGGGAAGGACTTCATCACCGCCAGCGACGCCGAACGGCGCGCGATGCTCGACGAAATCGCCTATCCGGCGCGCGCCAAGGCGGAGTACAGCCACGGCGTGAACTGGTTCAACTCCTTCCGCGACTTCTCCGCCTCCGGCTACTGGACGTCGGAGATCGGCGTCACGGACCTCGGCTACATGGGGAACACCCCGGTGGCGGAGTGGACGGGGTGCACGGCGGAGGCGTACCGCAGGACAGCGGGATGATGGATGATAGATGATGGATGATGGAGGTGTGCGAATCCATCATCCGTCATCCATGGTCCATCATCCATCATCCATCATCCATTCATTGCAGAGAGCATATGCGTATCCCCAAGCGCCTCGGCGTCGGCTTCATCGGCTCGGGCTTCAACACTCGCTTCCACATCCAGGCCTGGCAGGGCGTCCGTGACGCCGACGTGCGCGGCATCTGGAGCCCGAATCAGAAGAACGCGGCATCGGCGGCGAAGCTGGCGAACGATCTGCACGTCGGGCCGGCGAAGGCCTACAAGAGCATCACCGAGATGGTCGCCGATCCGGAGATTCACGCGATCTGGCTCTGCGGCCCGAATCAGGCGCGGATCGAGAATGTGCAGGAGATCTGTGACGCGGTGATGAGCGGCAAGGGTGAGCTGATCGGCATCGCGTGCGAGAAGCCGCTGGCGCGCGGCGTCGCCGAAGCCAAGCAGGTGCTGGCGATGGTGAAGAAGGCGAAGCTGCAGCATGGCTACCTCGAGAATCAGCTCTTCTCGCCGGGAATCGTGCGCGGGCGCGACCTGATCTGGGCGCGCGGCGCGAGCACGACCGGGCGTCCGTACCTGGCGCGCGCGGCCGAGGAGCACTCGGGGCCGCACAACGCCTGGTTCTGGCAGGGCGAGAAGCAGGGCGGCGGCGTCCTCAATGACATGATGTGCCACTCCGTCGAGGTCGTGCGCTTCCTGCTGACGCAACCGGGGAAGCCGCGTGACACGCTGCGCCCGGTGAGTGTGAACGGGCGGATCGCGTCGCTCAAGTGGAGCCGTCCGAGCTACGCCAAGCAACTCAAGGCACGCTTTGGCAAGGACGTCGACTACCTCAAGCGGCCGAGCGAGGACTTCGCGAGCGTGACCATCACCTACGAGACGCCCGAGGGGCTGACCGTGATTGGCGAGGCGAGCACCTCGTGGAGCTTCGTCGGTGCTGGGCTCCGACTCAGCGGCGAACTGCTCGGCCCCGAATACTCGATGAGCTGGAACACCCTCAACAGCGAGCTCAACTGCTTCTTCTCGCGCGAGGTGGTCGGGAAGGCGGGCGAGGACCTGGTCGAGAAGCAGAACGCCGAGATGGGGTTGATGCCGGTGGTGCCGGATGAGGCGGCGGCGTACGGCTACGTCAACGAGAACCGGCACTTCGTCGACGTTTTCCTCGGGCGGGTGGCACCACTCCTGACCTGGGACGACGGTCTTGAGGTGATGCAGATCCTGATGACGGCCTACATGAGTGCGCAGACGGAGAAGACGGTGGCCTTCCCGCCGCGCGGGCTGGATGCGTTCCAGCCGGATGTGGCGAAGGGGACCTGGAAGCCGTAACGGCACCCTCCTTGCTCAATGACATCCCCAACACTGGTAAATGGATGTCAAAGAACAACTTGCCGCTGGATTTTGTGGCATCGCCACGACGGTATGTGGTGTTGGTCCCACAGTTCGCAGCAAGGGTGTGGATCTCCTCAATCACCCCTGGGGTGAGGCAAGCATGAAGCTCAATCAATTGGTGTTGCGGGTGGCTGCGGTCGCGGTGGTCGGGATGTCCCTGCCGACGTCGGCTCAAGCCCAGCTCTGGTACAATGGCGATATCAACGGGGTCAACGCCCTGTCGAGCGAGCGGAACACGGTGGTCTCCCAGTCGATGGCCTATGACAACTTCGTCGTGACCGGGGCCGGCTGGACGATCAACAGCGTGTTCGGGAACTTCCTCGCCAATTTCGCCTGGAGCACCGCCGACTACGAGATTCGCACCGGGGTCAGCGTCGGCAATGGCGGCACGGTGGTGGCGTCCGGGAGCGGTTTCGCGGCGAGCCAGGTGGCAACCGGCAACACCGCCTTCGGCTTCACCGAGTACACGGCGACGATCTCCGGGCTGTCGATTTTCCTGAATCCCGGGACGTATTGGCTCGGCATCTCGCCGGTCGGCACCGGCAATAACAACACCGATCGGGCGTTCGTCGGGACCACGTCAGGCACGAATGGCAACAACGCCAACATCGATGGCCTCTCATTCTTCAACTCGACCTTCTTCGGTGCGAACTTCGTGAACTCGGACACTCAGACCGGCGCGCCGAGTGATTTCGCCTACGGGGTCGACGGAGCGGGTTCGGGTCTGAGCACGGGCGGGGATGACGTCGTTCCCGAGCCGGCCACCATGACGTTGCTGGCGACCGGCCTCGCCGGGATGGCGGCGGCGCGCCGTCGGAAGGCCGCCAAGGCGTAACCGTCTTGCGCTGGGGAATCATGCGCCGGGGTCCCATCGAGGGGCCCCGGCGTGTTTCTTTGGGGGTCGTTCTCCTTCAACTCGAGCCGCCCCATGGATGACCTGACCCAAGCCAGCAGTGTTCCCCACGAAATGACCACCACCGGCTTCGACCTGCCGGGGTATCAGGTCGTCCACTCGCTCGGCGTGGTCCGCGGGGTCGTGGTGCGGAGCCGGTCGGTCATCGGCACGCTGGGCGGCAAGCTCCAGACGATCTTCGGGGGGAACATCTCCGCCTTCACGTCACTCGCCGAGCGGGCCCGGCAGCAGGCGTTCGACACGATGCTGCTGCAGGCACACCTCTCCGGGGGCAACGCGGTGATCGGCATCCGCTACGACGCCAATGAAATTCTCCCGGGCGTGACGGAAGTGCTGTGCTATGGCACTGCCGTCGTGGTGGAAGTGTTCGAGTAGCGTTCGCTGTCCGCCGGGGCGCGCGATCACGACGCCGCGCGTCCCCGGCGCTTCGCCAGCCAGAGCATCATCCCACCAAACAGCAGCAACACCACTCCCCACCAGAGATTGACGTTGATCCCCAGCGACTTGGCGTAGATGGCCTGGTCGGAGATCAGGCCGTACGCCACCAGCATGGCGCCGATGGCAGTAAACATCCAGCCGATCGGGAGGCGGAGGTCGAGGTTCATCGGGGCGCTCACCAGAAGAGGATGTTGAGGACGAGCGTGAGCCCGAGGACCACGACGCCGAGCGTCGCCGGGCGCTGGTACCAGGGGAGGTTGCCGTCGGCCTGCTTCGGCGTCAGGGCATAGACGAGGCCGGCGAGTTCCTCGTCGCTCTTGTTGGCGCGGGTCGCGAGCGAGATCAGGATGGTGGCCACGAAGCAGGCACTCCAGGCGACAATGGCCGTCCAGAAGTTCTGCGCCATCTCGCTCGGATAGGTCTGCAACACGGGGCCAAGGAAGCCGCCCTTGAGCCCGGGGGTTCCACCCATCGGCAGCGTGAGCCCGTGGTGGACCGCCGCGGCGAATGTCCCGAGCAGCAGGCCGAAGAAGGCACCGTGTCCGGTGGCGCGCCGCCAGAACATCCCGAGGAGGAAGGTCGCGAAGAGCGGGGCGTTCACAAAGGCGAACACCAGTTGCAGCATGTCCATGATGTTGTTGAAGCGCGTCGTCGCGTAGGCCGCGCCCACGCTGAGCAGGATCCCGACGACCGTGGCGGTGTGGCCGACCCGGAGGTAGTGCTTGTCGGACTGCCCCGGTCGGATGTAGGCGTGATAGATGTCATAGGTCCACACCGCGTTGAACGCGGTGACGTTGCCCGCCATCCCCGACATGAACGACGCCATCAGCGCCGTGAGCCCGAGGCCGAGCAGCCCCGATGGCAGGTAGTGCGCCAGCATCACCGGGATCGCGAGGTTGTAGTTGGGGAGGCCGTCGGCGCCGATCGGGAGGAAGCCGCCGCTGCTGTCGTGCAGCGCAATGGCGATCATCCCAGGCACGATCACCAGCATCGGGAAGATCATCTTGGGCAGTGCGGCGATCAGCGGCGTGCGGCGCGCCGCCGTCATCGACTCGGCGGCCATCGCCCGTTGCACCACGAGGAAGTCGGTGCACCAGTAGCCGAAGGAGAGGACGAAGCCGAGGCCCATCATCATCCCGAACCACTCGACGCCCATCGGATTGTCGCCGGGGGAGCCGAGGTGGCGCCAGGCACTGCTCCATGCACCCGCCTCGTAGCCAGCCTTTGTCGCGACCGGAGCCAGCTTGGCGGTGAGGCCGCTCCAGCCGCCGACATCCTTCAAGCCGAGGAGCACCAGCGGGAGGAAGCCGAGGACGATCAGGAAGAACTGCAGCACCTCGTTGTAGATCGCCGAGGTGAGGCCACCGAGGAAGATGTAGGCGAGGACGATCGCGGCGGAGAGAATCACGCTGGTGTTGAAGTCCCAGCCGAGCACCAGCTCGAGCAGCTTGGCAAGGGCGTACATCGAGATGCCGGAGGAGAAGATCGTCATCGCGGCAAAGGTGAAGGCGTTGAGGCCGCGGGTCTTCTCGTCGAAGCGGAGGCGCAGGTACTCCGGGACGGAGCGCGCCTTCGAGCCGTAGTAGAACGGCATCATGAAGATGCCGACGAAGACCATCGCGGGAATGGCGCCGACCCAGTAGAAGTGCGAGGTCATCATCCCGTACTTGGCGCCCGACGCCGCCATGCCGATCACTTCCTGCGCGCCGAGGTTGGCGCTCAGGAAGGCGAGTCCGGCGATCCAGGTGGGGATCGACCGGCCCGAGATGAAGAAGTCCTCGCTGCTCTTGATCTGTCGCCGGAGCACCCAGCCGATGCCGAGCACGAAGGCGAAGTAGACGAGCAGGATGGCGTAGTCGATGCCGCCAAGCTGGAGCTGGGTCACGAGGCAATTGTCCGTCGAGGGATGCGAACAAGCTCCGTTCCAAATCGCGCAAGCGCAAGGTCGGCTGGCGGAACGGTCTCGATCCTCCTAAGCTCTGCGCATGGATTTCCTCGAGTCGTTGCACGCCCTCGCCCGCCACTTCGGCGTGCAAACCGCCTATCACGACGGACTGGGCCGGCGCGTGGATGTCGGTCCCGAGACGCTGGTGCGGATCTGTGCCGCCCTGGGCGCCGAGCTCACGCGGGCGGAGGACGCCGCGCACGCGTTGCGCGTGGCCGAGGCGCGCGCGGCCAGCGCCTTGCTGCCGCCAGTGCTGGTGGCGTGGAATGGCGAGTGGCCCGCGCATCCGGTGCCCGGCGACGCCGTCGTGACCCTCGAATCGGGCGTGCCGCACACGCGCCGCTTGATCGATCGGCTCCCGTTCGGCTACCATCGCCTGCAGGTCGAGCGGAATGGCCGGGTCGAGGAATGCACCGTGATCGCCGCACCGGTGGAGGCATATCGGCGCCCGGGCAGCCATCAGAGCTGGGGTGTGGGGATCCAGCTCGCCGCGCTCCGGTCGTCGCGGAGTCGATCGGTGGGTGACCTCCGCGACCTCGAGGCGCTCTGCCGCTGGATTGGCGCGCAGGGTGGCGATGTGGTCACGGTGCTGCCGCTCCTGCCGACCTTCAATCGCGACGACCCCGAGCCGAGTCCCTATTCGGCCGTGAGTCGGCTCTACTGGTCGGAGCTGATGCTCGATCTCGGCGCACGCAATCAGCCCACACCACGTTCGGCGCAGCTCGACGTGACGCGTGCCGACGCCGAGGTGCGCGCGGCACTTGCCGATGAGAAGGTGCCCGAGGCGCTACTCGCGAATGATCCGGAGTTGCTGCGTTACGCCGCCTTCCGCGGCGCCCAGCAGCAGCATGGCCGCAATTGGCGCGACTGGCCCGACGCGGCGCGCTCGGGACAGCTCACGGCGGCCGACATTGACGTCGAGGAGATGCGCTTCCACCTGGTGGCGCAGGCGATGCTTCGTGCGCAACTCGGTGGCCTGCGCGAGCGGCTCGACGCCGCCGATTTCCGACTCGGCCTCGACCTCGCGGTCGGCGTGCACCCCGATGGGTACGATGCGTGGTCGCGCCAGGCGCTGTTCGCCGCCGGCGTGTCGGTGGGCGCTCCCCCCGATCCAGGCTTCCCGAGCGGCCAGGACTGGGGCTTCGCGCCGCTGCATCCCGAGGCGTCGCGGCGCGAGGGGCATGGGTATCTGGCCGCCTCGATCCGGCACCAGATGGAGTTGGCCGGCGTGCTCCGCGTGGACCATGTGATGGCGTGGACGCGGCTCTACTGGATCCCGCAGGGCATGCGGCTCGATCAGGGGACGTACGTCGCCTATCCGGCCGAGGAGCTCTTCGCGGTGCTGACGCTTGGAATCGCATCGTCATCGCTGCGAGGTCGTCGGCGAGAATCTCGGCACGGTGCCGCCCGACATCGCGGAGGCGTTGCCGCGACACCGGATCTGGGGGATGTACCTGGCGCAGTTCGCGGCGATGTCGCCGGAGCCGATCGCGCGGACCAACGGTCCCGACGACGTGGCGCTGGTCGGGACGCACGACACGCCGACGATCGCCGGCTGGCTGGCCGGGATCGATATCGACGATCGACTGCGCGCCGGGCTGCTTGCCCCCGAGGCCGAGGCGGTGGTGCGGGCCGAGCGGGCGTTGGCGACGGCGCGCGTCGCCGAGCTGCTCGGGCGTATCGGTCGACGATCCCGCGGCGATGCTCGGCGCGCTGCTGGAGTGGCTCGGCCGGTCGCAGAGTCCACTGGTGGTGGCGTGGTTGGAAGACTGCTGGCTCGAGCGCGAGGGAATCAACCTCCCCGGCACGCGGTCGTCGGAGCACCCCAACTGGCAGCGCCCGATGGCGCGGCTGCTCGACGAGTTCATGAACGACGCCGGCGTGCGCGGCTTGTTGGCGCTGTTGGAGGGGGCGCGGCGGGGAGGAGGCGCCTGAATGCTCCCGGCCCTCTTGCTCGCGGGGTTTGCGTGGCTGCCGCCAGCCCAGCGCCTTGATGCGGTGGCGGCGTTGCCGGCGCCCTGTGCTCCGGGCGTCGTCACGGATCGGTCGTCGCTGCTCCGAGAGGAGGAGCGCGCGGCGTTTGCCGTCCGTGACCGGCGCGATGACCCGGCCACGTGGTTCGCGCTCGCGTGCATTCGGGCGCAACTCGAAGCGGCTCGTGCGCCCGGTCGGCAAGGGATCGAGATGGGGTCGGGCGAACCGTGGGCGCTCGGGTCGATCAGGGCCGCCGGGCGCGCAGTGCGACTCGATGTCCGATCCCCCGCCGTGGAGGTGCTGGCCGAGATGATGCTCGGCGAACGTGCCGACGATGTGCCCGAATCGATGCTCGGCCTGCTCGTGAACGCCGTCGACGCTGGTGGACGAGCGCCGGCGCTGCTCCGCGCGTGCGCCGAACACGCGCTGGCTCGCGGGCGCGAGGGAACGGCGAGGCAGTGCGCACAGCTGGGCTTGGCGGCCGGGGTCGACTCGACCTTCCACTTGCTCCGCGTGGCGCGGCTCTCGTATCGCGCGAAGGATCGGGTGTCCGGTGAACGGGCGTTCCTGCAATCCGCGCAGTCGATGCGTGGGGCGCTGGCGCGAGCCGAGCTCTCCTGGCATCTCCAGTGGTTCCTTGCCCCTGAGGAGTTCGATCAGTGGGGAGGCGTCCCCGATTCCGCCGCCGGTGCGTGGGTCCGCAATCAGCTCGCGATCCGGGACGTGCGCGATGGTCGGCCCGCGGGGAGCCGCGTGGCAGAACACTTTGCCAGGCTGGAGTACGTCACCAAGCACTTTGCGCTGCGGATCCCCCGCCATGTCCGTCTGGCGGGCGGATTGGTCGGCGCCACCCCGGAAAGCGGCGGAGGCGAGAACCCCGATCTCGTCGCGGCGGCCTGCGAGCCCGGCGAGATTCCGGCCCCACCGTTTCGATTCTACCAGCGCTGGCAGCAATCCATCGATGATCGCGGGGCGGTCTGGCTTCGCTACGGTGCGCCGATGCAGCGGATCCGCAATCGACCCACCTGCGCCCCCGGGAATTCCGGCCCTCCGCCGAATTCCCCGGGCGTGCGTCGCGACAATATGCCCATCGTCGTCGGGCGCTCCGATGTGGCCGAACGGGACGCCAACCTCCGGGAGGCCTGGAAGTACGTCATCGACGGCCGCGTCCTCCTGCTGCACTTCGAGAACGAGCGGTTCGACGGCTCCTCCGAGGCGACCCGTCTCGTCGCGGGGGTCCTCGGCAGCTACCTCTGCGACGTCGACGCCGCGCGGTGCAACGACACCGAACGCTCGAAGATGGCCAGTCGAACCCCTGCCCTGGACGATCGCGTGTCGCCGGAGCGGATCGCGCTCATTCGTCAGGCTGATCAGGAAGCGATCGTCACCGCGACGACACGGGACGACAATTCGGTCCGTACCAAGCGGGCGATTGCCGTGATCGCCACGCATGCTCGCCTCTGGGATCCCCGCTCCCGCGCGGCGCTCACGCTGGTGACGTGGGCCGTCCCGCTCGACGACGTCACCCGTGAGCAGAATGGTCGCCGGGCGCTCGGCGCACTGCGAATCGGTGCCCGCCGATGGTCGTCGGAAACGAACACCTGGTTCGACACCTCGTTCACGCGAACGCCACAACCGAAGGACACCATCGCAGGTCGACGGTTCCTCGCTGGCTCGCTGCTGTTGCCCGGCGGGGAGAATGTCACGGCGTGGGGTGTGACCGTTGAGCAGGAGGATGGCGGCTGGGGGCGGAGCTGGCAGCAGGATCTGCAGCCGCTGCGCCGCGCGGCCACTTCCTTCTCCGACATTGTGTTGGGGATTCCCGGTCAGGGCCTGGAGTGGCGCGGCGGGGCGGAGCCTGTGCCACTCGCGCCATTCGGTGCGCTCAGCCGAGACCTGCCCGGGTCGCTCTACTTCCAGGCGCGCACCGATGATGCGCGGAAGGAGGTGACGATGCGCGTTCGGATATTCCGGGACGGGTCCAACGTTGCGGCGGCCGCGGAGCCGGCGCTCGAAATCGGATTCCCGGTGGAGCTGCGGGCCGGGGTGACAGAGTTCTCACGACAACTGGACTTCCGGCAGCTGGACGCGGGGCGGTACCGCCTGGAGGTCCGACTGCAGGGCAGTGACGGCAGGCTCCTGGCCGAGCAGTCCCGTCGATTCACCCTGCAGTAGTCACTCGGCGATCAGGAGGCCTACCGCCCTCCCTGCCAGTTCACGCCGACATACAGCGCCCGCCCCGCGACGATCTTCCCCGACGCATCGATCCATTCCGCGCCGGCGAGGTTGGTCGCGTCGAGTGTGATGCCGAACTGCGACTGCCGCCACTCGAGCCGTGCGTTGCCCGTGAGGTAGCCATCCTCGGTGGCGCGGCGCGCACCGACCAGATGCTGCGGTGGCGCGGATCGAGGTCGTCGGCGCATAGCTCAGTTGGGCCGTGGCGCGCCGGGTGATCGGGCGCAGCGCGTACTTCCCGATCAATCCCGCGCCGGACGATCCATCGAAGGAAAGCGTCGCGCCGCTGAGCGACCCCGACCACCGGCTGGTCGACGGCAGCGTCAGCGTCGCCTCCACGCCGCGATACTCGGCGTCGCCGACATTCGTCGCCACCCACTTGGTGCCCGCCGGCGCGTTGGCCGCCTTGACCCAGTCGATCGTGTTGCTCGCGTTCCGCGCAAAGCCGGTCACGTCGAGCGCGAGCGTCCCCCGTCCGTGCAGCCGGACGCCGGCCTCACCGCTCCAGAAGCGCTCCGGGACGAGGTCGGCGGTGCCCTGATTGGCCGGATCGACGTAGTAGCGGTCGGTCCAGGAGGGCGCGCGGAAACCGCGGCCGGCACTGCCGTGCAGCGTCGCGCGGCCGGTCAGCGGGAGTGCCAGCGCGACCGATGGCGAGACGAAGTCGCCGAAGGTCGAGGAGTGATCGCCACGCACGCCGAGCGTGATGGTGGCGGCGCGACCGGCATCGATGCCCACCTCGCCGAACGCCGCAGTGCGCGTCTCGGCGCGGTCGCCGAGTCGGGCACTCCGCAGCGAAGCGCGCAGCCCCTCGATGCCGATGGCCAGCGCAGCACCGCCGACCGACGTGCGCCCGACGACTTCCGCCGAGGACTGCCAGTTGGTGTGGCGGTTCTCGTAGACGGCGGGGTTCTCCTTGATCAGCGTGAAGCGGTCGGTGTGCCGGCGGGTGCCGATGGTGGTGGCCACTGCCCAGCGACCGACGGCGGCGGCCCACCGCAGGTCGCCGGTGATCGTGCTGGTGGCCTCGGTGGAGTTGTACGGCGCGTAGAAGGTGTTGGCGCCGAAGTCGCGGATGCCGATGCCGAGGTTGGCGTCGAGGCGGCCGTTCGCCGACGGCGCGCTGAGCGCGATACGCCCCTGGCCGATCCGGTAGTCGGTGCCGAGGCGGTAGCCGTCGCTCTGGTCGTAGTCGGCGCTGGTGGTGAGCGAGGCCCGGTGCCGAGCTGCGCGGTGGTGATGGCGCCGCCGCCGAAGGTGCCGAAGGTGCCGGCGCTGGCGCGCGCCGAACTCGCCGCGGCGCCACGGCGGGTGATGATGTTGATCACGCCGCCGACGGCGTCCGCGCCGTAGAGCGTGGAGGCGCTGCCGTGGAGGATCTCGATCCGCTCGATGCTGCCCAGCGGGACGGCGAGGTCGAGCGCGTAGTGCGACGTCTGCACGTCGCTCATCCGGATGCCGTCGACGAGCACGAGCGTCTGGTCGGCGGTGCTGCCGCGGAGCGAAATGTCGGCCTGCGCGGCCGAGCGGCCGTAGACGTCGACGCCCATCTGCACGCTCAGCAGCTCGGCGACGTTGCGGGCCGGCGAGCGGGCGATGTCGTCGCGGCTGATGACCGAGACGACGCGCGCGGGATCGGCCGTGCGCGCGCGCGACGAGACGACGATCGTGTCGAGGACGGCGGGACGGGATTGGGCGGTGAGTGGGGTGCACGGCACGAGGGCCGCGAGGACGGTCAGCAGGGGGAGTTTGTTCATGCCCGAAGCATAAACGGGGGCCACGGCGGCCTCGCTGCCACCCTGAAACAGGGTCGTGTACCCGAGCGTACCTTCAGGAGCCGGCCGATCACTCACGGCATCGAGCGGCACCATCCCCCGGAGACATCGTCATGCCCGCTGCTCGGATCATCGTCTCGCCGGCGCGTGGAGCGGGTCGTGATCGGGGGGCGAGTGTACCGGTCGGCGGAGTTGTGGGCATTGGCGGGGTTTGTTCCGCAGTAGTGAGGCACGTTGTTCGAGGATGGTCAGGCCCGCGCCACGCGAAACCGGCCACGGCGGCACGTCGTAGTCAGCAACATTCGCTCACCACCACGTGGAGTTGACCTCATGAAGGGCACGCTGCGCCTCGCCATCACGATGCTGCTCCTGGGCGCAACGCCCCTTGCCGCCCAATCCCCAGCCGATCGGGACGGCGTCCGTCGCGCGGTCCTCGACTATGGCGAGGGCTTCTACGAGGGAGACACCGCCAAGCTCGTCCGCAGCGTCCGCCCGGAAGTCGTCAAGTACGGCTATTACAAGAAGAAGGGGGAGACGGGCTACACGGGGGAAGCAATGCCCTGGAGCGAGTTTCTCTCCTACGCGCTGAGCGTCAAGGCGAGGAACCGCCCGGTGCCGGCCACCGCGCTCAAGGAGATCGTCCTGCTCGACGTTGCCGACCAGACGGCCGCTGCCAAGCTCACGGCGTCCTGGGGCATCGACTATCTCCATCTGGCCAAGTTCGATGGCAAGTGGATGATCACCCAGGTGCTCTGGCAGTCGCCCCCGCCGAAGTAGCGTCGGCACGGGCACGCCGCGCTTAGACGTACTTCCCCACGAACCACGCCAGCGGTGGCAGCACCAACCCCAGCACGATGAACACCACCGGCCCATTGCCGCGCTCGCGAATCAGGAACGCCTGCTCGGGGTGCGACGGGTCGACGTAGGCGCGGACGGTGGCGTGCAGCGGGAACGGCGCGAGGGCCTCGGCGGCACTCTCCGCCGACGCATAGCCTCGTGCGATGATGTTGGGGTACAACCGGTCGCTCTCGTACTCGGTGCCGAGCACCTGGTAGCGGAAGCGGATCTCGGGAGAGTGCGTGGTGGTGCTGTTGCTGAAGCCGACGCGGCCGTCGGTATCCGCGGCGGTACTGCTCGACCACCTGCGAGTGAACGACCGTGGCTTCGATCGGCCGCGCATCGGCCAGATTCCGCCGCTGCTGGATGAACTGCGTGATCCCGACGTAGAGGAACATCACGCCGAAGCCACCGAAGATCAGGAAGGTGATCCACTGCGCCATCACTCGGGCTCCGGTTTGCCTGGGGAAACGAGCGTGCCCGCGCGCCACTGGCGCTGCACGTCGGGGAGCGCGTTCCGGAACCACGACAACGAGGAGAGCCGCTCCCCGGTTTCTTCTTCGGTGACGCGGACCGTGGCCGAGTAGTAGAAAGTGACCATCCCGGGGTCGCGGTCCCTGGCCGCGAGGAGCGCGCCGATTCCTGCGAACGGGAGATAGCCGTTGTCCCGGTTCGAGAACTCCCACTCGCCATCAACTGACTCGTGCCAGCCGATGGTGCCAGCGAGCGGCGGACCACCGCGCACCGGCCTCGGTCGGCTCGCGGGTGTGGCATTGGCCGGGACGCGCACCCGACCGAGCGGCACGAGGAGCTGGAAGCGCGGCTCGGGGTCGGCCATCCACTCGACGTAGATGCCGTTCCGAAGCGCGGGCTTGCCGGGTTCCAGCGGACCATAGCCCTCGCGGACCAACATCGCCTTCGCCTGGGTGACGCGATCCGCTTCGGCCACCGCCTGCCGGCGCGGCGCATCGCGCATCGCTGCGAAGACGGCGACGGGATCGCGCACGAGCCGGAAGGAAGCGGCCATCCTGGTGATCTGCGCCACACCCGCGGCGAGGTCGACCTCTTCCTTGACCGCATGCCAGGCCAACTCCAGTCGCCTATGTCGATCGACATAGACGTACTCGTACGCCGGCTCGTTCAGGTTGCCCTGGGTGTAGACCCCTTCGGAGATCGTCAGCGTCCCCGAGCCCACGGCGCTCGAGCGCACCTTCTTCCGCCGCTCATAGCTCAGCGGCAGGCGATGCGGCATCGCGGCATACTCGACGTCGGTCGCATCGGGGGCCATCACCGAGACGATCAGCAGCTGCTTGTAGGCAGTCGTGCTGCCAAAGGAGGCCCAGAAGTACGCGGTGGAGAATCCGAAGGTGAGCCGCCCCGGCTGATCGTCGCGATAGCCGGTGAAGCCCTCGTTCTTGATGCTGGCGGGGATGTCGATGACGGCGATGTCGGCGAGTCGCCGTTCCGTCAGACGTCTCGAGATCATCGGGAGGGTGGAGTCGTGGATGGTGGCAGGGAGCGGCGTCATGCACCCGATGCACAACGCGAGTCGAGCCAACCCATGGCGCATGCGCGATTGTCCTGACAGGAGATGCGATGGGACTTACAACGCGAGCAGGCCGAGCAGCCACTCCCCGGGGGTGAGCGCCAGCGCCATGAGGCGCGTGCTGCGGCGACCCTCATCCTCAAGCGAGGCGATCGCCTGCGCCAGGCGGTGGCGCGGCGTGACCGCGGGCCACGGCGCCATGGTGCCATCGGCGCGCTGCTGCGCCTCGAGTGCCGCGTAGATCGGCTCCCAGAGTGGCGCGTTCTCGCCCACGAGTCGCGTCGCTTCGGCACGCAGTGCCGCGCGTTCCGGCTGATCGCGATCGCGGACGCGCCGCAGCATGTAGACGACGAAGCCCGCCGTTCCCGGGACGCGGCGCTCAACGATGCGCAGGCGCTCGACCGCCGGGGCCACGCGCCACCTCGGCGTGCTGCGCTCCAGCACCAATTCATACGCCTGCGCGGCCATCTCGGCGAAGTGCTCGTCGCGGTTGGTCGCGGCGTACTCGTCGTGCAGCGGCCGGGGGGTGGCGCGCAGCAGTCGGCCGACGGCATCGGCGTGGTAGGCGCGGACCAGGTGCGCGCGCTCGTGGATCTCGACCGACTCGCCCGCCAGCGCACCGCGCGGCGCCATCGGTCGCGAAAGCGATCCCGCGAGGATGCCGATCGTGGAGGTCTGTGTCCACGCGACACCGGCGGGTCCGCCGAGGTCGTGGAGGATCAACGTGCCGTGATGGCCATCGGGAAGGAGGCGATCGACCAACGGACGGCGCACCGCCTGGTAACGGCGCAGATCAGCCGCGGCGCTGTCGGAGCCCGTGCGCGCGACGGCCGAGGTGCGGTAGAGGGCGAGGACCTCGCGCTCCTGCCGACCGGCCAGGTACCAGAGGTAGCCGGCGATGCCGACGTTGTAGCAGAGCAGCATCAGCACGAAGCGCGACACCAGCGCACGCAACAGCCCCCGACGCGGCGCGTCGGCGGGGCGGGCCGCGGCTGGAGATGTTGCGCTCTGTGACACTCGGGGTATCCTCCGTCTGTCGAAGGGTGCCTCAGGATCGGGACCGGGTCAAGGAGTATCGCCCCAGATGAAGCGATTCGTACACTACATGATGCCCATGGCGCTGCTGACGGCGCTTCCGCCGCTGGCTGCACAGGATCCCCGGTCGACGCTCCGCCTCGCCGCGCCGATCACCCGCTGGGACGAGGCGGTCCCGATCGGGAACGGCCTCCTTGGCGGGCTGCTCTGGGGCGAGGGGAGCACGCTCAAGCTCTCGCTCGACCGCGGCGACCTCTGGGACGAACGCCTTCCCGAGATCTTCAAGGACCCGGAATGGACCTGGCCTGCCATGCAGAAGCTGGTGCAGGCCGGGAACATGAAGCGCTTCCATGAGCTCTTCGACGAACCGTACGACCGGATCCCCTATCCGACCAAGCTCCCGGGCGGCCGACTGGTGATCGAACGCGCCTCGGGTGGACCGGTCCGCGAGTTTGCCCTCAACATGAGTGCTGGCGAGGCGGTCGCCCGCTACGGCAGCGATTCGGTCGAGGCGGTGGCACTGGCCCACCGGAAGGTGCTGCTGCTCCGCATCCCCGGGCGCGTCACCGTCCGCTTTGAGCCGTCGGCCGGCGTCGCCAAGCTCGGCTACGACCCGGCCACCGTCACTGCCGACTCCTACCTACAGCAGGGCGCGCTCGGATTTTCGTATGCGGGGGTGGTTCGCCAGAAGATGCTGGGTGATGTGACGCTGCTCGCGGTGACGATCGCCACGAGCACCGAAGGCGCCGATCCGGTGGCGATCGGGGCCGCGCGCGCCGAGCTCGCGCTGCGCGAGGGATGGCACACCGCGGTGACGATCCATCGCGCCTGGTGGAAGCGGCACTGGGCGATCAGCGGCGTGACGCTCCCCGACGCCGCGCTGCAACAGCATTACGACCTGGTGCAGTACTTCTACGGCGCGGCCGGCCGCCGCGGTGCGCCGCCGATTCCGCTGCAGGGGGTGTGGACCGCTGACGAGGGTGGCCTCCCGCCGTGGAAGGGCGATCTCCACAACGACCTCAACACCCAGATGACGTATCTGGCCGCGCACACCGCCGGGATGGACGACGCGATGCTCGGCTGGCTCGACTATCTCGACTCGCGGTTGCCCGAGTTCCGGAAGTTCGCGCACGACTTCTACGGCGTGCACGGCGCCGTGATCCCGGGCGTGATGACGCTTGCCGGCAAGGCGATGGGCGGCTGGGGGATGTACTCGCTCTCGCCAACCAACGGCGCGTGGGTGGCGCAGTCCTACTATCTGCAGTGGCGCAGCACGCGCGATCGCCTCTTCCTCCGGCAACGCGCGTATCCGTTCGTGAAGGAGATCGGCACCGCGCTGAGCGAGTTGCTGGTGCCGGGCAAGGATGGGCTGTTGCGACTGCCGCTCTCGTCGAGCCCGGAGATCCACGACAACTCGATCCGCGCCTTCCTCAAGCCGAACTCGAGCTACGACCAGGCGCTGCTGCGCTGGACCTTCGGCGCGCTCGCCGAGATGGCCGCGGCACAGAGCCTCACGGCCGACGCGGCGAAGTGGAATGCGCTGCTCGCGCGGCTCGGGCCGATGGTGCCGAAGGGAACGACGGGCTCGTTGCCGTTCTCGGCCGGCGAGGAGTACACCGCCTCGCACCGCCACTTCTCGCACGCGATGGCGATCCATCCGCTCGGACTCCTCGACGCTCGCGGCCCCGATTCGATGATCGTGCGGCACACGGTCGACACGATTGCGAAGTACGGCACGTCGCAGTGGACTGGCTATTCGTTCAGCTGGTTCGCGGCGATGCTCGCGCGCACCAACCGGGGCGACGAGGCGCTGCGCTACCTGAGCGACTACCTGGCCTTCACGCTGCGAAACGGCTTCCATGCCAACGGCGACCAGTCGGGGCGCGGCCTCTCGTCGATGACCTACCGGCCGTTCACGCTGGAAGGGAACTTCCTGATGATGCAGGCGGTGCACGAGATGCTGCTCCGGAGCGACGGCACGACGGTCACGGTCTTCCCGGCGACCCCTGCGGCGTGGCGGGACGCGTCATTCCGTCAGCTGCGCGCCGACGGTGGGTGGCGCGTGAGTGCGTGGCGGAGCAATGGCGCCGTTGATTCGGTGCGGATCGTCGCACCGGCCGGTGGCGGATTGCTGACGCTCGCCAATCCGTTCGGCGATGCGGCCGTCACGTGGAATCGTCAGGGCGTAACGCGCCAGGGGGAGAAGTGGGTGGTGCGGGTGGGGCCGGGGGGTGTCATCTCCGCACGGCGGTGATCGCGCTGGGGTGCCCGTCGCGGGGCTCGCGGGCGCGTCGACGCGGAGGGCGACGCATGCGTCGCCCGTACTAAAGGGGAGCTTCGCGCGCATGGTTGGGATCTTGGGCGGGCCCGGCCCCCCAGCGCCGGGCCCGCACGAGATCTCGCCCGGGGCGCCCGGCGGCGGGGTCGCGGGCGCGAGGCCTCCCGGAGCGCGCAAACCAAATGCGGGGCGCAGCCGTTCGGCTGCGCCCCGTCCGTTTGGCGGCGGCGACCCCATGATGGCGACGCACCAGCGGAGCCGCCGCCCGGCGCGCGGCTGAGGACCGATGCGCCCGCGAGCCCCGCGACGGGCGCCCGCACGCAGGTACCGAGTGCAGCGACTTCGGAGGCCCCGCCGCCCTGCGGGGGCGGGGAAGAACGCCTCGAGCAGGTTGCCCCATCCCCGGGCGCGGCCGATATTCCAGCGTCCCCACCAACACGTCCGTGCTCCGTTCCCTCCTGGAGTCTCGTCATGCCCGCTCGCTCCGAGCCGCATCCGTCACGTCGTGACTTTCTCGCGTCGGCGGCCAGCGCCGCCGCCTTCGCCGCCCTGCCGGTGCCGCTCCGCGCGCGCGCGCCGGAGGAGCTGCCGATTCTGGGTATCGGCGACTATCGCTATACGATGGATCATGCCTGGGCCAAGCTCCCGAAGGAGAAGGGCTTTGGGTATACCCACGGGATCGTCGAGGACAAGCAGGGCCGCTTCTACATCGCCAACCAGAGCCGCGACGCGATCGTCGTAGTCGATGCCCAGGGGAACTACCTCTCTTCGTGGGGGCAGGCCTATGCCAAGGGAGCGCACGGCCTGAGGATCTCGGAGGAGGGCGGTACCGAGTATCTCTACCTCGCCAACACCGGGCTCGCCCAGGTCGTGAAGACGACCCTCGATGGCGACGTGGTCTGGCAGGCAGGGCGGCCGTACCTCGCCGGCGTCTATTCGCAGGACCGCGGCTATTCGCCGACGGAGTCGGTGGTCGGGCCGAACGGAATGCTCTACGTGGCCGACGGCTATGGCCAGTCGTGGATCCACATCTATGACGCCAAGGACGGGAAGTACATCGACTCGTTCGGCGGTCGCGGCACCGCGCCCGAGAACCTGCGCCAGCCGCACGGCATTTCGATCGACACGCGTTCCGGCACCCCGCGGCTGCAGGTCTCCGATCGCGGCAACATCCGCATCGTCAACTTCACGCTCGAGGGGAAGTATCTCGGCGAGGTCATCACCAAGACGGACCTCCGCTTTCCGTGCACCTCGTTCCACCGTGGCGACCTGCTCTACGTCCCGGACCTCTACGCGCGCGTCTCGATCTTCGACAAGGAGAACAAGAAGGTCGCCGACCTCGGTGACTATCTCGACGGGCAGCCGTTCGGCGGCGAGGGCGACTTCGGGACGAAGTACCCCGACCTGAAGGGCTACCCCAACGTGCCGCACGAGAAGCGGCGGCAGGGGCGCTTCATCTCGCCGCATGCGCTCTGGGTCGACAAAGTCGGCAACATCTACGTCGTCGAGTGGATCAACGATGGCCGAGTGACCAAGCTGACGAAGATCTGACGCCGCGCCGGTGACCAAGACCCTCCGCGCCCTCCTGATCGGCCTCCTCCTCCTCGGCATCATCGCCGTGGCGGGGGGCGATCATGATTCCTCGCTCTGGCCGCTGGCCGGCCGCTTCCACCCGCTGCTGGTGCACCTCCCGATCGGGATGCTGCTGCTGGCCATTGTGGCAGAGCTGCTCGGCCGCCGACCGGCGTGGAGCGCGTGGCGCCCGCTGGTGCCGCTCGCGCTGTTGGTCGGCGCGTGGAGCGCGATCGTGGCCGGGATCGTCGGTCTGCTCCTTTCCGATTGGGGGAGCTATGACCCGGCCGTACTACAGTGGCATCGCTGGTTCGGGCTGGGGATCCCGGTGCTCGCCACGGCGACCTGGTGGTTGCGGGACCGGGCGGAGGAAGGCGAGGAGCAGGCGCATCGCCGCTATCCGTTCGCCGTCATCACCCTTCTTGTAGCGATCACGATCGGCGGGCACCTCGGCGGAACCCTCACTCGCGGCGAGGGCTATCTCACGCGCTACCTCCCCGAGGGGGTGCGGGCCATGGTCGGCCTTCCCGCCGAAGAGGCGCTGACGACGATCACGATCGGCAATCCCGACACCACGCGCGTCTATGCCACGCTGATCCAGCCGATCCTCACCTCCCGCTGCGGGTCGTGTCACAACCCGATGCGCCACAAGGGTGGCCTGGTGCTGACGACGTCGAAGGGGCTCTTCGCGGGAGGTCGGCAGGGGAAGGTGGTGGTGCCGGGCCGCGCCGAGGAGAGCGAACTGCTGGTGCGGGTGTCGCTGCCGCCCGGGCACACCGACGCGATGCCACCGGACCGGCCGCTGCCGATCGCGGAGGCGGAGCTGCTGCGGTGGTGGATCGCGCAGGGCGCCTCGACCGAGATCAAGCTCTCGACCATCGAGCGGCCGAGCGGCGTGCGCCGGACGCTGGCGGCGTATGGGCTCGAGGATCTGCCGACCGGGATCTTCGCGTTGACGGTGCCGCCGGCCGACAGCGCGGCGATCGCCGCGGCGCGCACGGCGGGACTCTCGGTGGTGCCGTTGTCCCGGGCGGGGAGCTACCTGAGTGTCACCGCGACGAGCCTGAGTGCGGCGCAGGAAAAGCTGCTGCGGGCGCTGGCCCCGCAGGTGGCCGCGGTCGACTTCTCGCACGCGGCGGTCAATGACTCGATCGCCGACCTGCTCGCCGCGATGCCGCACCTGACGCGGGTCAAGCTCAACGGCACTCGGGTGACAGACGCAGGCGTGACCCGGCTCGCCGGGCTGGCGTACCTCGAGAACATCAACCTCGTCGACACCGACGTGAGTGATGCGGGATTGCGCGCGCTGGAGCGGTTGCCGCGGCTCCGTGCCATCCATCTCTGGGGGACGCGGGTCACGCGCCGGCGGCGTGGCCCGCCTGCAGACGCTGTTGCCGCGCGCCGTGGTCACGCTGGCGGCGCCGGTGATGCCGCCGGATTCGTTTGCCACCGACACCACCAAGAAGAAGCAGTAGGGAGCCGCGATGCGACGTTCACGGGCGTGGATCGCAGGGGTGACGCTGGTGGTCGTGGCGCTGGTGACCACGCGCGGCCGCTTGGCGGGGATCGGCGCGAAGGTCGACTTCAACCGCGACGTCCGCCCGATCCTCAACAAGAACTGCATCGGCTGCCATGGCGGCGTGCGCCAGCAGGGGGAGCTGTCGCTGCTCTTCCGCGACGACGCGATGAAGCCGGCCAAGTCGGGGAAGCGCGCGCTGGTGCCCGGGAAGCCGGGGTCGAGCGAGATGATCGCGCGGATCACCGCGGCCGATCCGCACGATCGGATGCCGAAGGGACGCGACGCGCTCACGGCGGCAGAGATCGGCACGCTGCGCCGCTGGGTGGCGCAGGGCGCCGAGTGGGCGCCGCACTGGGCGTATGTGGCGCCCGAGGCGAAGCCACTCCCGCACGTCTCTGACTCGGCGTGGGCGCGGAACGGGATCGATCGCTGGGTGATGGCGCGGCTTGACCAGGAGCAGTTGCGCCCCTCGCCACCGGCCGACTGCGCCACGCTCGCACGGCGCGTGAGCCTCGACCTGATCGGGCTGCCGCCGACGCTGCCGCAGGTGGCGGCCGCCTGTGCGGGTGGCGCGCGCGGCTACGCGCAGCTCGTCGACACGCTGCTGGCGTCGCCGCGCTTCGGCGAGCGGTGGGCCGCGATGTGGCTCGACCTGGCGCGCTACGCCGATTCGCGCGGCTTCGAGGCCGACCGCGCCCGGCCGATGTGGCCGTACCGCGACTGGGTGATCGATGCCTTCAACCGCGACCTGCCGTTCGACCAGTTCACGATCGAGCAGCTGGCCGGCGATCTCCTCCCGGCGCCGACCGAGGCACAGCGGATCGCGACGGCGTTCCATCGCAACACGATGACCAACGACGAGGGCGGCACCGACGACGAGGAGTACCGCCTCGCCTCGGTGATCGACCGCGTCAACACCACCTGGACGGTGTGGCAGGGGACGTCGATCGGTTGCACGCAGTGTCACGGCCATCCGTACGACCCGATCCGCCACGACGAGTACTACCGCGCGCTTGCGATCCTCAACAACAGCGCCGACTGGGACCAGCCGGACGAATATCCCCAGTGGCCGATCTTCGGCGCGGAGAAGGCGGCGCGCGGTCGCGAGCTGGCCAGTGGCATCGAGCGGCTCCGCGATGAGATCGACAGCATCGCGATGCTCCCGGCGCAGGAAGCGGCGCGGCGCGCCTGGGAAAAGGAGCTGACGATTCCGGCCGTCGCCGGCAAGGTCAACGGCACCTGGCTCAACGAGGTGCGCCGCATCGTCAAGATCCCCGAGGCGAGCCGCGACACGGGCCAGCGGGCGCTGCTGCGCTACGCCTACACGCAGGTCGCCGAGGACACCGCGTATGCGTCGCGCCGCGCGAAGCGGGACACGCTGCGGCGGGCCATCGATTCGCTGGCGCCCACCTACATCCCGGTGATGCAGGAGCTGCCGTCGACGCGCCACCGGACCACGCGGATCTTCGACCGCGGCAACTTCCTGGTCCAGACCAAGGTCGTCGCCCCCGGGCCTCCCCGCCGCGATTCCGCCCGCGCTCCCGGCCAACGCCGCCAATCGCCTGGGCATGGCGCGCGCGCTGGTCGCCCCCGACAACCCGCTCACGGCGCGGGTCACCGTCAACCGCTTCTGGGAACAGCTCTTCGGGACCGGGATCGTCGAGACGGTCGAGGACTTCGGCACCCAGGGGATGCCGCCATCGCATCCCGAATTGCTCGACTGGCTCGCGGTCCGCTTCCGCACCGACCTGCACTGGAGCGTGAAGGCGCTCCTCAAGGAGATGGTCCTCTCGGCCACCTATCGGCAGTCCTCGGCGACGTCACCGACGCTAGCAGGAGCGCGACCCAGCCAATCGGCTGCTGGCGCGCGGCCCGCGCTTCCGGCTCACGGCCGAGCAGTTGCGCGACCAGGCGTTGGCGAGCGCGGGACTCCTGAGTGCGAGGATGCACGGGCCGAGCGTGATGCCGCCGCAGCCGGAGGGGGTGTGGCACCGGCCGTACAGCGGCGAGAAGTGGGTCGCCGACACCGGCGAGAATGGCCATCGGCGCGGCGTCTACACGCTCTGGAAGCGGACCGCGCCGTACCCGTCGATGGTGACGTTCGGGACGCCGAGCCACGAGGTCTCGGTGGCGCGCCGGACGCGCACCAACACGCCGCTCCAGGCGTTGGTGCTGCTCAACGACCCGGTCTACACCGAGGCGGCGCAGGCGCTCGCGCGGCGGATGCTGCCACTCGCCGACACGCTGCCGAGCCCGGCACGGCTCGATGCCGCGTTGACGTATGGCTACCAGTTGGCGCTGCAGCGGGCGCCGAGCCCAGAAGGTGCTCGCGTCGCTGCGGACGCTGTACGCCACGGCGGCGAAGCACTACGAGGCGCATCCCGACGATCGGGCGCTGGCGACCGGTGTACCGACCGCGGGCAACGCGCTCGCCGCGCTGACGGTGGTGGCCAACGGCATCATGAATCTCGACGCCTTCGTGACGAAGGAATGAGGAGCGCGCGATGACGACGCCCGAACGAAGCGCATCAGCGCGCCCTGCTGGAGATCACCCGCCGCCACTTCCTCGAGGCGGGGGCGACCGGCCTCGGCGCGGCGGCGCTCGCCTCGCTGCTCGGCTGCACGCCGACGCGCACGCAATCGCGAGCCGCTGGCCGGCGCTGCCAGATCGACGACCCGGTCGCCGCGCGGCCGCCGCATTTCCCGGCGACGGCGAAGCGCGTGATCTTCCTGCACATGGCCGGCGCACCGTCGCAGCTCGAGCTGTTCGACTACAAGCCGGTGCTGGCGCGGCTCGACGGCGAGCTCTGCCCCGAGTCGCTGCTCGAGGGGCAGCGCTTCGCGTTCATCAAGGGGATCCCGCGGATGCTCGGGCCCGCAGGCCACCTTCAAGCAGCACGGCCAGTCGGGGGCGTGGATCTCCGACCGCTTGCCGCACCTGGCGGGCGTCGCCGACGAGATCGCCTTCCTCAAGGCGATGCACACCGATCAGTTCAATCACGCGCCGGCGCAGCTGCTGGTGCACACCGGCGGTGCGCGTCTCGGCCGGCCGAGCATCGGATCGTGGGTCACCTACGGCCTCGGCACCGAGAACGAGAACCTGCCGTCGTTCGTGGTGCTGCTCTCCGGCGGCGCGGCGCCCGATGCCGGCGCGTCGGTCTATGGCAGCGGCTTCCTGCCGTCGGTCTATCAGGGCGTGCAGTGCCGTTCGGCGGGCGATCCGGTGCTCTATCTCTCCGATCCGCACGGAATGCCACGCGACCTGCGGCAGGCCGAGCTCGAGGCGATCCAGGATGTGAACCGGCAGCACTACGCCGAAGCTGGCGATCCGGAGATTCTCACGCAGGATTTCGCAGTACGAGATGGCGTTCCGGATGCAGCTCTCGGTGCCCGACGCGATGGACATCAGCAAGGAGCCTGAGGCGATCCACCAGATGTATGGCAGCGTGCCCGGGCGAGACGTCGTTCGCCAACAACTGCCTGCTGGCGCGTCGGCTCAGTGAGCGCGGCGTGCGCTTCATCCAGCTCTTTCACTGGGGCTGGGACTCGCACGGGGCGGGGGAGTCGGAGGCGCTCAACGCCGGCTTCATCAAGCGCTGCCAGGAGACCGACCGCGCCATCGCGGCGCTGATCAATGACCTGAAGCAGCGCGGCCTGCTCGACGAAACGCTGATCGTGTGGGGTGGCGAGTTCGGCCGCACACCGATGCGGGAGAACCGCACCGGCACCGACAACCCGTTCGTCGGCCGCGACCACAACCCGGGCGCGTTCACGATGTGGATGGCGGGCGGCGGCGTGAAGGGCGGCGTGAGCCACGGCGAGACCGACGAGATCGGCTACCAGGGCGTCAGCGGCCGCACCGACATCCACGACCTGCAGGCCACCGTGCTCCACGCGCTCGGCTTCGACCACGAACGGCTGATCTTCCCGTTCCAGGGGAGGAATCAGCGGTTGACGGATGTGTCGGGGAGGGTGATAAGAGAAGTCTTGGGATAATCGATGATCGATGATCGATCATCGATGATCGATCATCGATCATCGGTAGTGAACGGTGAGGAGTGTATGTCGCTTGCCAAGTTGCGAACGCTGGCGTTGAAGCTCCCCGAGGCGCACGAGGTCGAGGCGTGGGGTGAGCCGACGTTTCGCGTGAAGAACAAGCTCTTCGCGATGTACGCGGCGCCGAACAACCATCATGGCGCGGGGCGCGCCGCCGTCTGGGTCAAGGCGGCTCCCGGCAATCAGCAGATGATGGTGAGCGCGGAGCCGGAGCGCTTCTTTGTGCCGCCGTATGTCGGCAAGGCGGGGTGGGTCGGCATCTGGCTGGATCGGAAGCCGGACTGGAAGGAGGTCGGGGAGTTGCTGCGCGATTCGTGGCGACTCGTGGCGCCAAAGACGGTGGTCAAGCGCCACGACGCTTCATAGCGCGGCCTGCGGTGCCGCACGGGGTACCTTGGCCGCGAAGAGCCACGCTGGTATCCCGACGCCCAGGATGTGGATCAGTATCCCGTTGATGAGTACCGGCGCCGCTTCGGGCGGCGGCGATTCGCCGCTGAGAGCGGCACGACGACGAGGTTCATCACCAGCCAGACGCCGATGCCGTAGCAGGCACCGACGACGATCGGTCGCGTCGTGAGGGCGGGGACGCGCTGCGCGATCAGGAAGGCCACGGCGACGATCGCCGTGGCGATCGTGTAGTGGAGCACGACGCCGAGTGCGGCGGTGGGGAAGCCGCCCTGGAAGGACTCGGGGCCGAGGAGGCCGGCGGCGATCGCCTGGAAGATGCGCGTGGGGCCGACGCCTCGCAGTCCGAAGAAGATGATCGCGTCGAGGCCGTCGAGGGCGCCGACGATGAGCCCACCGAGGAGGATGGCGCGGAGCGGAGAGCGGAGGGGCATGGGACAATGCTAACGCGCGCCGATGAGGGCGCGCGTCGGCATTGGTCAGGCAATGGTAAGGGGCCCGTCGGCCGCCTCGTTACTGCTCGTATTTGGCTCCGACCACGAAGTCGGTCCAGAAGCGTCGCAGCAGTTCTCGGTGCCTGGCGCGGTAAGCCTCATATTCGCTCGCGATCCCTTCGTCGGCGCGTGCAAAGAAGATGTACGCCTCCAGCATCCCCGCCTGATCCAGCGCGACGAGATTGTGGGTCGCAGGGTCCGTGGGGCCGGCCTTTGCGGCCGCGCGCAACGCGTCGCGCTCCTCGGCCAGGCTGTGCCGATAGCGCGTCTCCGTCGGGTAGGCGGCGGCGAACGCCGGGGAGCGGCTGCCCGCTGCTCCCTGCCAGCTGCGGCGCACGCTGTCGTACGCCACCCAGCCCGCAGGGTGGGTCGCGCTGGTGTCGGGGTACGGCAGGACCACGCGGGGCAGCGCGACGCGCGTCCTGGTGGCCTGTGCCCAGGAGATCAGCGCCTGCCGCGAGATGCGACCATACGGCTCGGCCACGATGGCCTCGACGGCCTTCTCCATCGCCTCGGCGTGACGGGACTGCTTGATCAGGACGTCGCTCCAGTAACGCCAGGCGGTCTCGCGGTCCGGGTCGATGCGCGTGGCGCGCGCATACCAGATGAATGCCGAGTCCACTGGCTGCATGTGGAGATAGGTGTCGCCGCTGAACACGGCGGCGCTGTAGTTCATGGAGTCGAGGGCCAGTGCCTTCTGATACTCGATGAATGCGGTGCGATAGTCGCCGCTGCCGTAGGCGCTCTCCGCCCGCCGCATCACGGCGTCAACGGCCGGCGAATCCGAGAAGGAGACATCGGGCCCGCCGTCTTCGGGAATTACCTCCAGCACGGCCTGGACCTGCTGGCTCGTCGACCCGAGGGAGACCGCCTTGGCCAGCATGCTGCGGGCGCGGACGCGCTGCTGCTTTCGGGCCGCCGGGTCGGGATAGCCGGCCGACATCGAGAGCAGTGCGAGGCCGAGCCGTTCGTGGACGAGCACATCGGCGGGATTCGCGATGATCGCGCGCTCGAGCAGGGGAGCGGCCTCGCGAATCTTGCCTTGGTCGAAGAGCGCCAGCGCGGAATCACGGACTGTTCGCTGCGCATGCGCGACGCGCGGGGAACTGCTGAGGAGGATCAGGGCGACGAGGAGCAGTCGGCGCATCGGGATCTCGCGATGAGGAGGGGGACGGAGGAAATATATGACGCCTCCGTCTTCCCCAACCTCATGGCGACCTGCCGCGCGCTACCGCCCGCGGCGCGACCAGCCCCAGCCACCACCGAAGATCAGGAACAGCAGGATGATCAGGAGAATCGTGTTGGTGGACATGGCCAGTTCCCTCGGAATGGATGCCGCATCCGACACCGCAGGGCGCGGCACCGCGATGCGGCAGCATGCGAGGGAAGCTACGGCGACACGGGAGGGGGACAATCGATCGGAGGAGTGCTCGGCGATCTAGTCCACTCGATCAGGCCGCGGGCGCTCGATGAATCGGTCCAGCGGCTGCCGCTGCAGGCCCGGAACGCGCGCGAAATCACGGTGGTTCAGGGCGCCCACGCCGGACCGCCGAGGTTCTTCCCCGCCGGACCGCAACCGCTCTGCCAGTCCGTGATCCGCGTGAAGGTCACGCCATCATTGCCCAGAATGCCGATCGCCTTGTCGCAGCCGGAGATCATTGTGAGGGCGATTCGGGCGCCGTCACGTGAGTAGGTCGGCTCGGCCGCCGAGATGACGGTGCTGAAGCGTTGGTCGCCATTGCCATCCGCATAGATCCGCCGCATGCCATCGCCCCCGACGTACACCAGGAGCTGCCCGCTGGGTGCCCAATCGGGCCAGTTCGGTCCGAAGGCCCCCGACAGCACCTGGACGTTGCCACCATCACGAGTCACCGTCGCGAGCTGCTGGGCGCTGTTGGGCGTGCCGCGGCGCAGGTAGGCGATGCGCGACCCGTCGGGCGACCACTTGGGAAAGGTGACGCTCGCGTCGCCGAAGGTGAGCTGCACCGGTGCCCTGCTCCCGTCGCTGCGCCGGATGAAGAGCGCCGTCGCCGTGCGCGCCGGCGATGTCCAATCCGCGTACGCCACGAACTGGCCGTCAGGCGACCAACTGACCGGCGAGTGCCACGCCGCCGTGGAGTTGGTCAACTCGATCGTAGTCCCGGTGCGCGCCTCCAACACGCGGACCGCGCTACCACGCACGTAGGCGAGCCGTCGGCCGTCGGGCGAGATCGCAGGGTAGAGACAGATCTCTGGTGCACAGTTGATGGAGGTGAAGCCGAGGCGATCGGGCAGCGACGGTGATGCGGCGAGAAAGTCCACAAACCGGAGTTCCGTGCCGACCGCGTAGACGAGGAGGTCACGAAAGTTGGCGGGGCAATCCACCTGGAGCTGCAGGTTGAACACGGTGCTGGCACGCATCTCGACGGTCGAGATCGTGTCCCCGGCCATCCGGCACCAGCGCGACAGGTTGGAGACGGCGACACGGTGCGGGCCGGGCGTTACACTGCCGAAGTTGGCTTGGGCGTTGGCGCCGACCCGAACGGGGGTGCCGTCGTCGATGCTGACCAGGTAGCCGTCAGGATCCTGGTCGCGGCCGGTGGTGACGGCGCGCACGACCAACTGTTGTGCTCCGGGCGCCGGGGGCGGGCCAGGCGGGGGCACCACCGGGCCACTTCCCTCGACACAGGCCGTGACGAGCGCGGTGAGCGTGACAGTCAGCAGTCTGCGCATGAGGATCCTCGGCAAGTTGGACACTCCAAACCTCAGTCGTGGAAACAGAGTCCGCAAGTCTTGGCATCTGCGCAGCCACCACAATACTTCATGGGGCAACCATCTTCCGTTTGGACCGACGTGCCGCGACGTGCGGTCAGCCGATTGATGATCCTTCACCGTTCACCGTTCACCGTTCACCCTCTTACCGACGGATACCCCGTCCGCCCCAGCTGCCACCGCCGCCAGATCAGGTAGATCGCCGGGATCACCACCAGGGTCAGGATCGTGGAGGTGATCATCCCCCCGACCATCGGCGCGGCGATCCGCTTCATCACGTCCGCCCCGGTGCCGTGGCTCCAGAGGATCGGGGCGAGCCCCGCCATGATCGCGACGACGGTCATCACCTTCGGCCGCAGCCGGTCGACCGCGCCTTCACGTACCGCGGCGGCGATGTCGCCCGGCCCGTGCAGCTGCCCCGAGGCCTCGCGATGCCGGAACGCCTCGTCGAGGTAGATGAGCATCACCACCCCCGTCTCGGCCGCCACCCCGGCCAGTGCGATGAAGCCGACCCAGACCGCCACGCTGGTGTTGTAGCCCGAGAGCCAGAGGAACCAGACCCCGCCCACCAGCGCGAACGGGACCGAGAGCATCACGATCAGTGACTCGGCGATCCCCCGGAAGTTCAGGTACAGCAGCAGGAGGATGATCGCGAGCGTGACCGGAATCACCACGCGCAGCCGCTCGCCGGCGCGCTCCATGAACTCGAACTGGCCGCTCCAGCGGATGGTGTACCCGGGGGGGAGCGTGAGTCCGGCATTCACCGCTTCCTTGGCGGCGCGGACATAGCCGCCGACGTCGCTCGCGGTGATGTCGACGAAGACGGTCGTCACCGGAAAGGCGTTCTCGGTCTTCACCGCCATCGGCCCCTGGCGCACCGTGACGGTCGCGACCTGCCCCAGCGGAATCTGCGTGCCGCTCATCGTTGGCAGGACCACCTCGCGCAGCTTCTGCACGTCATCGCGCAGCTCGCGCGGGTAGCGGACGTTCACGCTGTAGCGCTGGCGCCCCTCGACGGTGGTCGCGGCGTCGAGGCCGCCCACCGTCGCCATGATCGCGTCGTGGATCTCGCCGGCGTTGAGCCCGTAGCGTGCTGCCGCCGCGCGATCGACATCGAGGTCGACGTAATAGCCCGACGCGCCGCGTTCCGCGAAGGCGCTGCGCGTCCCCGGCACCTGCTGCACGATCCGCTCGACGCGCGCGCCGAGCATCTGCAGCGTGTCGAGGTCGGGGCCGAAGACCTTGATCCCGACCGGTGTGCGCACGCCGGTGGCGAGCATGTCGATCCGTCCCTTGATCGGCATCGTCCAGGCGTTGGTGACACCGGGCAGCTTCACCGCGCTGTCCATCTGTGCAAGCAGGGCGTCGTAGGTCATCCCGGGCCGCCACTCCGACTCGGGCTTGAGGGTGAGCGTGGTCTCGTACATGTCGAGCGGCGCGGGGTCGGTCGCGGTGTTGGCACGGCCCGCCTTGCCGAGCACCCGTTCGACCTCGGGGAACGAGGCGAGGATGCTGTCCTGGTGGCGCATGATCTCGATCGACTTGGCGATCGAGACGCCGGGCACCGTCGTCGGCATGAAGAGCACCGATCCCTCGTGCAGCTGGGGCATGAACTCGCTCCCCAGTCGGCGCCAGGGCACGATCGTCACCGCCATCATCACCACGCTGGCGATCACCACGGCCCACGGATGGCGCAGGGTGACGTCGATCACCGGTCGATAGGCGCGCTGCAACAGGCGATTGATCGGGTTCCGCCCCTCGGGCCGGATGGCGCCCCGGATGAAGAGCCCCATCAGCACCGGCACCAGCGTGATCGACAGCAGCGCCGCGGCCGCCATCGCCAGCGTCTTGGTGAAGGCGAGCGGCGTGAAGAGCCGCCCTTCCTGCGCCTCGAGCGCGAACACCGGCAGGAAGGAGCAGGTGATGATCAGCAGCGAGTAGAAGAGCGGCGGCCCGACCTGCACGGCGCTCTCGCGGACGACCTCCCACCGGGGGGTGGCCGGATCGGCGCGTTCGAGGTGCTTGTGCATGTTCTCGATCATCACGATCGCGCCGTCGACCATGGCGCCGATCGCGATCGCGATCCCGCCGAGACTCATGATGTTGGCGCTCACGCCGATCAGTCGCATGACGATGAACGCCATCAGGATGCCGACCGGGAGGACGATGATCGCCACCAGCGCCGAGCGGACGTGCAGCAGGAAGAGGATCGTCACCAGCGCGACGATGATCGATTCCTCGAGCAGCTTGTCGCGCAGGGTGTTCACGGCGCGGTGGATCAGGTCGCTCCGGTCGTAGGCCACGCGGATGCGTACGCCCTTCGGCAGCGAGCGCTCGATCTCCCCCAGTCGCGCCTTGACCGCCTCGATGGTGCCGAGGGCATCGGAGCCGTAGCGCATCACGACGATGCCGGTGACCACCTCGCCGGTGCCGTCGAGGTCGGCTGCGCCCCGCCTCGGCGCCGGCCCGATCTGCACGGTGGCGACGTCGGCCACGCGGATCGGCGTGCCGTTGGCGGCGACGCCGAGCGAGACGTTGGCGATGTCCTCGACCCCCTTGAGGTAGCCGAGGCCGCGGATCATGTACTCGCGACCGCCCATCTCGAGCACGCGCGCACCGATGTCGGTGTTGTGGTCGCTGATCGCGGCGGCCACGCGGGTGACGGGGATGCCGAAGGCCCGCAGCTCGCTCCGGATCGACCTCGACCTGGTACTGGCGCACGAAGCCACCGAGCGACGCGACCTCGGAGACGCCGGGGACGGCGGTCAGCTGGTAGCGGATGTTCCAGTCCTGGAGCGAGCGCAGCTGCGCCAGGTCGAGGGAATCGGATTCGAGCGTGTACTCGAAGACCCAGCCGACGCCGGTGGCGTCGGGGCCGAGCGACGGTTCGACGCCCGTCGGCAACTGGCGACGGATGCCGTTGAGGTACTCGAGCACGCGCGAGCGCGCCCAGTAGATGTCGGTGCCGTCCTCGAAGATCACGTAGACCAGCGAGAGGCCGAAGAATGAGTAGCCGCGCACCACGCGGGCCCCCGGCACCTTGAGCATCTCCGAGGCGATCGGGTAGGTGAGCTGGTCCTCGACGATCTGCGGGGCCTGCTCCGCGAAGTCGGTCTCGACGATCACCTGGACGTCGGAGAGGTCGGGGATGGCGTCGAGCGGCGTCGCGCGCACGGCGAGGATCCCACCGAGGATCAACCCCGCGGTGGCCACCAGGACGAGGCCGCGATTCCGGATCGACCAGCCGATGAGGCTAGTGATCATGGCTGCTCTCCGGCTTCGGCTTCGCCGGCGGGGTGCCGTGCTGCATCCCCGGCATGCTGTTGCCCGAGGTGCCGAGCCGCGACTCGGCGTCGACCAGGAAGTTGGCCGAGGCGACGATCGTCTCGCCGACGGCGACGCCGCTCAGCACCTCGACCTTGTCGGCCGACCCGCGACCGAGGACCACTTCCCGCGGCTGCAGCATGTGGTTGCTGTCGCGAACGAAGACAAGGTTGCGCGTCCCGGTGACCACCACTGCCTCGCGCGGGACGACCATCACGCCGCGGCCGAGGGTGGCCTCGAAGAAGATGGTCGCGAACATTCCCGGCTTGAGGAGCATGCCGGGGTTCGGCACCGTGAGCCGCACCCGGTTGGTGCGCGAGACGGCGTCCACGGTGGGATAGAGGAAGGAGACCTTTCCCATGAGGTGTTCGCCGGGACGGGCCGCGATCTCGACGTGGACCGGCATGCCGAGCGTCACGAGCGCGAGATCCTGCTCGAACACCTCGCCCTCCACCCAGACTTCGCGCAGGTCGGCGAGCTGGTAGAGCCGCTGCCCGGCCATGATCCGCTGTCCCTGCGTCACCTCCTTCACGAAGACGATGCCGCGCACCGGCGAGACGAGCGTGATCGTCTTGGTGACCACGCCCGACGCCGCGAGCCGCGCGATCTGTGCCTCGGGGATGTCCCAGTAGGCCAGGCGCGCGCCGGGCCGCGTCGACCGTCGCCTGCGCGCTCTGCCACGCCTCGCCGTTGGCCGGCGTGAGTGAGGCCAACAGCCGTTGCGCGGTGAGGAACTCCTCCTGCGACGCCACCAGCGCCGGGCTGTAGATCGAGAGCAGCGGCTGCCCCCGCTCGACCTGCTCGCCGGTGGTGTTCACGAAGAGACGCTCGACGAAGCCGTCGACCTTCGGCGTGACGTCGACGAGGTTGGGTTCCGCGACCTGGATGGTGCCGACGGTGCGCACGGTCTTCTCGAGCGTCTCGCGCGTCACCGAGGTGTAGACGACGCCGAGGGCGCGCTCCTGCCCCGCGGTGAGATAGACTGCCTCCTGCACCACCGCACCAAGGGAGTCGACGCTGCCCTGGTTGCCGCCGGCCAGCATCTTGGCGTGCTCCTCGGGTGTCATCTCCATCGAGGCCGCCGAGGGCGGCGCTGGTGGCGGTGGGGGCGTCGCGGCGTCGCGGCCGCACGCCGCGAGTGCCAACATCAGGATCATCGAGCGGCGCGCGGTCATGGCGTCACCCCCGGCGTGCCGACCAGCGCGTCGATGCGGGCAACCGCCTGATGGTACTGTGCCGTCAGGCGAACCAGCGCGATCTCGTACTTGTTCACCGTCATCTCGCTCTCCACCAGGGTCATGTAGTCGACTTGCCCCACGCGATAGGCGGACAGCGCGGCATCGACGCCGGCTCGCGCCTGGGGCAGGATCGCCGTCTGATACAGCGCGGCGAGTTCGCGGGCCTGTTCCGCCTCGGCCCGCGCCTCGGTCAGTTCGGCATAGGTCTCGTAGAGGAGATCATCGGCTTCGGCCCCGACCATCGCCGCCATCGCCGCCATCTCCTGCTGGAGCGGGCGCTGCCGGGTGCCGGGCCGGAGCGGCAGCGTGAAGCCGACCATCAGCGTCGTCATGTCGCCGTATTGCGGCCGCTGGCCATAGGCGATCGAGAACATCAGGTCGGGATAGCCCTCGCGCTTCGCCGAGGCCGCAGCCTCGGACGCGCCGCGCATCCTGGCGTGTGCGGCCTGCAGGGCGGGTCGTTGCCGTCCCGCGATCGCCATCAGCGAATCGACCGGGGCGATCGCCCCCGCGATCGGCGGCAGGGTGAGTGCGCCGACCGTCGTGACGGCGTTCCGGCCGAGCAGGGCGTTGAGGCGAGCGACCGTCGCGACGCGCGACTGCGTCATGACGGTGATTTCCTCCGCCATCTGGGCGACGGCGACCTGCGCGCGCAGCACATCCTGCTGCGGCGACTCGCCGACGGCGTAGCGCGTCTGCGTCACGCCGAAGAAGCCGCGCAGCAGCTCGCGGGTCCGCTGCATGATCGTGAGCGTCCGATCCATCGCCGCGAGATCGTAGTAGAGACCCTTGGCGCGGCTGAGGAGGGTGACTTCGGCGTCGGTGGCCGCGAGCCGTTCGGCCGAGGCGAGGAAGTCGGCCTGGGCGCGAGCGCGGCCCCGCTTTCCGGGCCACGGCACGACCTGGCTGAGCTCCACCTGGTTCATCGTCATCTCCTCGGCGGTGCCGAAGCCGCGGAGCGGGCGATTCATCAGGCCGAGCGTCAGCTGCGGATCGGGGAGCGCACCGGCCTGGGCGACGCGCGCGGTGGCGGCATCGGCACGGAGGCGACTCGCCGCGAGCATCGGGTTGGCGGTGCGTACGGTCGCCAGCAGTTCGGCGAGCCGCAGGGTGTCGGGTGGCGCCTGGCCGGCGACGGCTGATGGCGAGACCGCCGCCACCAGCACGACCAGCAGCGCCCCTCGCGAGGCAGAAAGCATGTTGGGCATGACCTCATCCCGCGGAGCAGGCTCCGCGTTGCGTCAGGTGAAGTCCGCCGGCAGCGCCGACGGACGGATCACGATCACGAGTTGGAGAGGGTCAGGCCGAGGGTGGGTGGAACGGGGGCGGCGCGACGACGTCGGTCGGGTACGTGGTCGGCATCGTGAAGCGCGCGCGGCTCACCGGCTGCCACTCCAGGACGCGGAGCGCCACCGGCACCGGGGCGGGCGCCGTCGCCGTGCAGGTGCTCATGAACGGGCAATCCGTATGGAGCGGGGGGCGGTCGGGTGTCGGTGCGGCGTGCTGATGGTGCATGCCGGCCATCGGCATCGGCGCGCTGACCGTCTGGTACCGCTCGCAGAGGAGGGCACCGGAGAGCGGCTGGAGCTGGACCAGCGCGATCATGAGGACGGCGAGGAGCTTCGACATCGCCCCGGATAGTACCACGCCATCCCGGGGGCTCCAAGGGATCAGGCGCCGGGGCCCTTGGCGGCCGTGACATCCCGCTCGAACGGCCCGCGAAACATCAGCCAGGCATAGGCAATGGCGAGTGCAGTGACCGGAATTGTCAGGAGCCAGCCGGCGGGCCGGAACGCGCCGGCGAGCGAGGGCTTGAGCAGGGTGATCGCGGCGATGAAGAAGCCGGTGGCGTTAGCGGCGACGACCGGGCGGCCGTAGATGCCGCCGAGCAGCGTGTGCCGACTGAGCCAGTTGAGGACCGCCATCGCGAGGCACGCGGCTGCAAGCAGTTGCCCGAACCAGAACTCGCCCGGGGGATAGCCCGGAAGGTGCCGGGGCAGGATCTCGTCGGCGAGGAAGAGCAGCGAGAGTCCGCAGAAGGCGAGCAGTGCGGCGCTGAGACGTGAAATGGTGCCGGCGATCATGGTCGCGTGTCCTGTGGTGGTGTGTCGCCGCGGAGATGGGGATCGTCTGGGAAGTGTCGGCGATGCCGACCGACTTCTCCATGCACCCGGAGCACGTGATGGGACTCTTCAGCAACATCCTCGAGAAGCTCGGCATCGGCAAGGATCACGCACCTGCCGCGCCGCCACCGATCACCCCCGCAGGCACTGGTCCCATCGGTGGGGTGCGCCCCCCCGTGGCCGCCGCGCCGACACCGATTCCCGTCGTGGATGTCGTGGCCGAGCTCGCGCGGCGTGCGGCCGCGACGCCGCAGAAGCTCAACTGGGAGACGTCGATCGTCGACCTGCTCAAGCTGCTCGACATGGACAGCAGCCTGGCGGCCCGAAAGGAACTCGCCAACGAAATGGGCTGTCCGCTGCAGCTGCGCGAGGACTCGGCGCAGATGAACACGTGGCTGCACAAGACCGTGCTCGAGCGGATCGCCTACAACGGCGGCAACGTGCCGAAGCACCTGCTCGACTGAACGCGCTGTTGGCTTCAGACACCCGCAAGGAGTCACTCATGGCCACACGTCCACGCACCACCCCTGCCGGCCGCGCCGGATCCGCGATCCCCACGCGCAAGATCCTGATCGATGGATTGAATGCCGACCTGGCGCGCGAATATCAGGCGATCATCGCCTACGTCACCTATTCCCAGGTGATCAAGGGGGCCGCGTACATGCACATCGCCCAGGAACTCGAGCTGCACGCCGCCGAGGAGCTGGCCCACGCGCTCACGATCGCCAAGCAAATCGACTACCTCGGCGGCGTGCCGACGGTGACCCCGTTGGCGGTCAAGACATCCACCGAGCCGAAGGCGATGCTCCGCTTCGACCTCGAGAACGAGCGGGTGACGATCGCCCACTATCGCCGCCGGGTGCTGCAGTGCGAGGCGCTGGGCGAGTTCGCGGTGGCCGAGGAGATCCGCGAGATCCTGCGCCAGGAGCAGGAGCACCTGACCGACCTGGCCGCGGCGCTCGACATCGATCCGCCGGACGCCGGGATCGCGTAGCAACGACTGTCGACGTGATGGGTGAGGCTGGATGATCGATGATCGATGGTCGATCATCGTGGAGAGACTGGGGCGGCAGGACTCGAACCTGCAACTTCCCGGGTAACAGCCGGGCGGTCTGCCAGTTGACCTACACCCCAATGGCACGAGCTCGGATCGCGTGCGACCCTTCCGTCACGTTATGACGCCTGAGGCGCCCAGTCAACCACGTGTGTCAGGGTCGGAATTCCCGCAGCGCGTGGCGGAGGAGGGCGAGCTGCCCGTTGTGGTAGGCGTCGTGCTGGGCCAACCCGATCAGCATGCCGCCGATCGTGGTCCCGGTGCCCAGCGCCGGATCGCGGAGGCCACCGACCGGCGCGTCCCATTGCGCCGGCGGGAGGTTCGCCACGGCGTCGAGCAGCGCGGCGTTCGCGTCGGCGAGCGCGTCGCAGGCCTCCTGCCAGCGGGCGGCGGTGGGCCGCCCGATGGCCGGCCAATCGCCGTCCTCCGGTTCGGCCGGCGCGTGACCGGCAAGACGGCGCTCCACCTCGCGCGTCCACGACGTCATGTGCAGCACCAGCTCCCAGATCGAATGGCCTCCCGGGATCGGGTGCGATGCCGCCTGCTTGGCCGTGATCCCCTCGAGGAGCACGCTGCGCGAGGAGCCGTACCACGGATCGCCCGCGTTGGTCGCAGCGATCTGCGTGAGGAGTGACGGTGCGAGGGTCTTCATGCGGTGTCGGCTGGGGAGGAGGTTCGAGAAGCGAGAAGCGAGAAGCGAGAGGCAAACAGCGAGTCAGCGGCGTTGTTCGTCGCGCTGCGCGGAGACGACGTACGCCACGCCGGTGGTGACGGCGGCGAAGAAGGCGATCGTGGAGATGCCGAGCAGGTAGAACGGCTCGATGATCGTTCCCTCGGCGTCGACCGTGCTGCCGACGGTGCGGAAGGCGAGGATCCCGGCGGGGACGATCGCGAACAGCACGACGGTCGCGACGCCGAGGGGGCGTCGCCACGACGGCCGCGGGGCGACGACGTCGGCGGTGGCCTCCTCCGGCTCCGGCGTAGCCGCGGCCATCTCGGCCAGGACCTCGCGCGCGCGGTCCGCCTCTTCGGCCGCGACCTGGATGCGCATCGGTCCGACGACGGGGTTGAAGGCGCCAACCGAGCGGCCCATCCCGAAGAGGTCCTGCAATCCCTCGCCCGAGGCGATGATCGCGATGCCCTCGACCTCGAGCATCATCTTCGCCATGATCATCGCGTTGGTGTCGACCGTGGTGAAGACGGTGGTGACGCCACCCTGATGAGACGCCGAGCCTGTCATGGAGTCATCCGGTTGAGGTTGCCCCGAAATCTACTTGCCGGTCCGCCGAAGCGTGGTGTCCCCCCGCCAGATACGCCGCGCGCACGACGCTCGCCGTCTTGTGCGCGCCAGTGTGGCTCCATCCCGGTGGCATGACGACGTACGCCAGCTTGTGCCTGAGGCTGGGGGCGGCCGCGACGTCGCGGCCCAGCGCCACGAGTTCGCCGAAGTAGAAGTCCCAGAAGCTCCCCGCCTTCATCGGACGGGTGATGCCGTATTCCGGCGCGATGGCGGCTTCCTCGGGCTGGAGCGTGCCGAAGGCGCGGTCCCAGATGTTGAGCAGGTTGCAATAGTTGGTGTCAATGTAGAGCGGATTGCGCGAGTGATGCACGCGGTGGTGTGACGGCGTGAGGATCCAGCGATTGAGCGCGCCCATCCGGCCATCCTTGAGGACGTGCTCGCCGGCGTGGATCCAGGTGCCCCAGGTGCCGTCGATGAACATGATCAGGAAGAGCAGCGGCGGGCTCACGCCCAGCAGGATGCAGATCGAGGTGCGGATGGTGTCGGCGTAGGGCGCTTCGAGGAAGAAGTGCGCGTGCGAGACGAAGAGGTTCATCGTCTCGGGGGCGTGATGCGTCGAGTGCAGGCACCAGAAGAGCCGGACCTTGTGCGCCAGGAAGTGGTAGACGAAGTGCGCCAGTTCCCAGACGATGTAGCCGTAGATCAGCCAGTACCATATGACCGAGCTCTGGAACGGCGCCATCGGCTGGAAGAGGCCGATGAAGAAGGTGACGGCCGCGATCGAGATGAAGGAGCCGAGGACCCGGTTCAGCAGGTAGGTGAAGAAGATCAGCTTGTACTCGCGGACCTTGAAGGTCTTCTCCATCAGCGCCCGGATGATCTCGATGACCAGCAGGAACGGGATGATCGGACCGATCGCACTCCGGAAGCCGGGCCAGGTGAGGAGGCGGCTGTAGTCGTGGGCCGCGGCCATGTCGAGCCAGGTCTGCAGGCCGAAGAAGCCGATCAGCTCCTTCACGAAGAACTCGAGCGAGGCCATGGGGTGGTCCGGGGGATGGGGAGGGAGGTCTCGATAATCGGTGATTTTGGCGGATTGCGCCAGAGGGGAGATTCGAGAAGCGAGAAGCGAGAAGCGAGAAGCGAGAAGGGATGATGGATGATGGATGATGGATGATGGATGATGGATGATGGATGCAGGGACGGAGGTATATCTTCCACCCGGTCATCCATCATCCATCTCGTGTCGTCCGGGAGTCCTCCGCATGCCGCAGTCCGCCGCCAGTCACGCGCGCTACTTCCCGCCGTTTCACTTCTTCGTGTCGCCGGTGCTGCTGGTGTACTTCATCTACACCGTCTGGGTGGCGAACCAGGTGCGCAGTTGGCCGGCGGTGCTGGCGGCGGTGGTCGCGTTCGCGTTGATGGTGCTGGCGGTGGCGGCGCGCACGATGGCGCTGACGGTGCAGAATCGGGTCATCCGCCTTGAGGAGCGGTTGCGGTTGCAACGCCTCCTCCCGGCGGAGCTGCAGGGGCGGATCGACGAGCTCAGGGTCGGCCAGCTGGTGGCGCTGCGCTTTGCCTCGGATGCGGAGCTGCCGGAGCTGACGCGCACGGTGCTGACGCAGGGAATCACTGACAAGAAGGTGATCAAAGGGATGATCACCACGTGGCGGCCGGACCACCTGCGGGCATGATGCGCGGTCGCGACGTCGCCCTCCTGTTGCTGACGCTCGCCGCTTGCGCGGCCCCGGCCGGTCCGGCCACCGCGCCGGGGTGGCCTGCCAATGCTGCCGCGCGTCGGCGACCGGCAGATCATCGACACCCTCGCACGTGGTGTTGTCCTGCACCGGCTCACCGTCGATTCGGCGCCGTGGGCCATCCAGGTCCTGGACGTCGACCGGCGGGCCTGTTGGTCGCTCGCCGCCGTGAAGGCCGGCGCCGCCGCCGTCGGGCGCGCACGCACGACGGAACTCCTTGTGCAGCGCGGGCCTGATGCCATCGCCGCGGTCAACGCTGACTTCTTCCTCTTCACGCCCCCCGGCGTCCCGCAGACCGCCGCCATCTCCGCGGGCCGCCTCATCGCGGGCCCCTCGACGCGGCCGGTCGTCGCGGTCGCGAGCAATGGCACGCCGTGGTTCGGCATCCTCGGCGTGAGCGGCCAACTCATCGCCGGCACCGACACGATCGCGATCACCAGCTGGAATCGCAGCACGCCGGATGGCCTCGCGTGGTACGACCCGAACTGGGGCAGTCCGATCGATACGGCGAGTGGCACGCTCCGCATCATCCTTGGGGCGGGGCCGATTCGGCACGTGGTGGGGGTGGACAGCAGTGGTCGCGCCACGGCCATCCCGGTCGGTGGTGGCGTGCTCGTGCTGGGTCGATTGGCCCCGGCTGCGATGCGCCGCGCGCTGGCGGAGGCTGCGACGCAGCCACAGCCGATGGCGGTGCGCGTCGCCCTCACGCCGTCGGCACCGAGCGAGGCGGTCGGCGGCTTCCCGATCATCGTGCGTGACAGCAATGTCGTGGCGGGGCTCGAGACGGCTGGTGGGGCGAACTTCGGTCCGGTGCGTCATCCGCGCACGGTGGTCGGCCTCGCCGCGGGCGGGCGGCGCATCCTGCTCGTGACGGTGGACGGGCGCCAGCCGGGATACAGCATGGGGATGACGCTGCGGGAGACGGCGGCCTTGATGCGCGCCCTCGGCGCCACCGAGGCGATCAACCTCGATGGCGGCGGGTCGACGGCGATGGCGCTGCGCAACGGCCTTGGGGGTGCGGTGCTCGCCAACCATCCGTCCGACAGGGAAGGGGAGCGACCCGTGGCCGATGCGCTCGTCGTGCAACCGCACTGCCAGCAGCGTCCGTGAGCCCAGGATGCCACAAGGGCCGACGATCGGGAATCGATCGTCGGCCCTCGTGGCGTGTCCTGCGTGATGACTACGGTACGACGGTCCTGCGGAGCTACTTCTTTCGGCGACGCGAGGCAGCGCCCAGGCCAACCAGGCCGGTCGCCATCAGCGTCATCGAGACCGGCTCCGGCACCGTGCTGTTGTCGCTCGGGATGCCGACGCCGGCGATGTCGAATCGCATCCACGAATCGTTGAAGTCGGAGTCGCCCGCGCCACCCGGGAGGATGACGGTGCAGGTCCCGAGCGCGTCGTCCAGCAGGACGCCGTTATTCAGGTCTTCCATCCGATAGCGGTTGTTGTTTGGCGTCGAGCGGCTGATGCAACCGGAATTCTGGTCCTCCCACCCGAAGAGAAACTGCCCAGACTGGTCGATCCCGGCGAGCGTCAACTGCATCAGGACCTGTGCGTAGCCGGTCGGAAGCGGATTGCCGTTGCGGGTGTTGGTGCCCGAATAGACCCAGTTGAATCCGAGACCGTTCGTGTTGTCGGGCACCCGGAGGCCGAGCACCAACTCGCCCAGGACACTCGGGATCGGGATGATCGGCTTCGCGTACGCGCCGTTGCAGAACGCAAACGCGCCGCCACCCGTGCTGCCGCAGTCATTGTTGAACATGAACGTGCCGGGCAGCCATGCGGGTTGTTCGTCGGGCCGGCTGACGCCGCCGAAATTCCCCGCCCAGAAATACTGGTCGCTCACGAAGCCGGCATCCTCGCCGAGCTGCGAGATCGTGGCCGCCCAGCACCCGGAGATGGAGCCGCCGAGGCCGAGCGAGAAGGTGTAGGTGCAGCTGGGCGACTGCGCTGCGGCACGCGCAGGCATCGAGGCCGCGCCGACGAGCACAAGGCCGCCGAGGAGGAACGAACGAAGATGTCATGGAGCACTTCCTGTTTGAGACCTGGTGACGAACTCGTGCGCGAGGGTCTTGATGGCGCGACACACGGCGATCAAGACGCGATGCAGGAGGCACGCTCAATCGGTCTCAAGAGTACCGGGCGCCGCCCCGCGGAGCCCATCGGCCCGAGGAGCGGATTTGTGACTAGATCCGAGGGATGTGCGGGAAGATGAGACATGGTGGCGGGTCGGTGGCGGAGGGTGATCGATGATCGATGGTCGATGGACGGAGGAGGGGGTGGGGTCGGGCTCCCCCTGTCGCCCACCCGGTCCCCCGGTGCATCCTTCCTGGTAACACTCACCGCCACCGCCAGGAGTCGTAGATGATCACTCGCCGGGATTCTCGTGCAGCGGGCCACTCCTGACGATTGGCGGCGCTGCTCCTTCCCGTCGACGGCGCACGCCTCGAGGCTCGGTCGTCGGCTGGGTGCAACGGGGCCGCACCCGACCCCGCGACCGAAGATCACCGGCGCCAAGGTGCTCACCGCGGACCAGCTCAAGGACACCCCGCACCTGATCCCGCTCTTCGACTCGGTGCGGGAGCGCCCGGAGATCATGGACGGCATCCGGTGCAACTGCGGATGCGCCGGCCAGCCGGGGTTCTACTCGCTGCTCTCCTGCTACGAGGGCGATGCGCATGGCGCGGCTCTGCCCGATCTGCCAGGGTGCAGGGGCGGCTCGCGGCGCGGACTGCACAAGGAAGGCAAGACGCTCGCCGAGATCCGCGTAGCCGTGGACGCCCAGTTCGGCGGCTAGCATGCCGCACGCACCAGCAGTCTCGTTGCCCCCTCCGACCCCAGGATCTCACCCAGATGCCTCGCACGCCGATCGTCGGTGCTCGTCTGCTCGCGCTCCTGGCCACGGCGCTCCAGCCCGCGTCGGCCCAGATCCGGGCCAGTGAGCTCGGCAGCATGTCGCAGGTCATCGACGGCACCAAGCTGACGGTGACCTATTCGCGGCCGCGCGACGCGCGAGCGCAATCCGATCTTCGGCACCAGCGTCGCACACTGGGGCGAGGTCTGGACGCCGGGGGCGAACTGGGCGACCACCCTCGAGACGAGCCAGGACATCACCATCAACCAGCGCGCGGTGCCGAAGGGGAAGTACTCGGTCTGGATGGTGCTCAAGGAGACAGGGTGACTGGACCCTGGTGCTCGACCCCGACTTCAAGCGCTTCCACACCGAGCCGCCCGACTCGACGCCGAAGCAGGTGCGCCTGCCGATCCGCGTCGACCAGGCGCCGTTCGTCGACGTGCTGACCTGGTCGATGCCGGAGCTGAGCGATCAGCGGCGGCACGCTGGCGATGCAGTGGGGGACGACGCGGGCGAGCATGACCGATCGGTGTGAAGCCGTCGCTGGTCTTCACATTGCCGCAGGCGGACGCCGCGCCGTACCTCGGGCGCTGGGAGTTCGCCTCGAAGGACGGCGGGCAGGCGGCCCGCCGACGTCGATCACCTTCAGCGTACGAGAACGGCACCCTCAAGGGGCGCTTCGATCCGAACGTCGACTGGATGGGGACCTTCGCGATGATCCGCGTGGCGCCGGACATCTTCGTGCCCGGACTCTACGACGCGAAGGGGCAGATCTACGACGTGCTGCGACCCGACGTGGTCTTCACCTTCAAGCGCGTCGGCGGGAAGCTGGTGTCCTTCGAGGAGCGCTATGAGGACGATACGCTGGCCGGCACCGGGACGCGGAAGCCGTAGGCGCGGCTACTCCGAGTCGCGCTCGCCGACCGGGTCGTCGGCGAAGAGGTACCGGAAGTACCGCTCCGGGTCGGCGAGGAAGTCGCGCGTCACCCGGAAGTGCTCGGTGTCGCGGTAGTCGACCGGCGTGAGCGCGCCACCATCGAGCGAGAGCACGGTGGCGCCGGGAAAGGCGAGCAGCAGCGGCGAGTGCGTGGCGATCAGGAACTGCGCACGCCCCGTGGCGGTGAGGTCGTGCAGGATCCGCAGGAAGGCGAGCTGGCGCTGCGGCGAGAGCGCCGCCTCCGGCTCGTCGAGCAGGAAGAGCCCCTCCCCGAAGCGATGCTCGAACAGCGCGAGGAAGGCCTCACCATGCGACCGCGAGTGCAGGGGCCGCCCACCGTAGCGCGCCATGTTGCTGCCTGACGCCTCGACGCTCGTCGCGAAGTTGAAGAAGGTCTCCGCGCGGAGGAAGAAGCCGTTGCCGGTGCGCTGGTGCCAGGTGAGCGCCAGGGCATGCCCCAGTGCACGCCCCTCGGCACCCTGACCGAGTTGCTGGTCCCGGCTGCCGCCCTGCGCCCCGAAGCCGACATTCCACGCCAGCGCTTCCATCAGCGTCGACTTCCCGCTGCCGTTCTCGCCGACCAGGATGGTGACGGGCGCGGTGAAGCGCAGCGCGAAGTCGCGCTGGAGCAGTGGCATGGTGAACGGATGCGTGCCGGCGAGCACCCGGTCCTCGCGCAGCCGCACCTCGGCCAGGAACGGCGGCCTGATCGTCACGACTCAGAGCGTCTTGGCGTAGAAGCTTCCGCAGCGGGTGTGGCCGGTGTTGCCCATCGGCCCGGGAAGCGGCGTGTACTGCATGCGGTCGTAGAGCTTGGCCGCCTCGACCATCGTGCTGAGCGTCTCGAGATAGACGACCCGGAAGCCGCGGTTCCGCGCCGCCTCCTCGAGGGTCGTCATCAGCTCGCGCCCGAGCCCGAGGCCGCGCGCCTCGGGGAGGAAGTACATCTTCTTCAGTTCGCAGGTGTCGTCGTCGCCACCCGCCAGCGGCGCGATGCCGCCGCAGCCGATCACGCGCCCCTGCCCGTCGTCGACCACCAGCAGCAGCGAGCGCGGGACGTCGTACGTCTCGTGCATCTCGTCGACCTCGGCATCCTCGATCGAGAAGCCGGGGCCGACGGCACCATACGACGTCATCACGCTGCGGATGATCGCGGCGATGGCCGGATTGTCATCGGGCTGGCTGGGGCGGAGGTACGGCTTGGGAGGCATCACGGCTCCACGGGCGCGGGTCGCATGACGTGATGAAAACAATATCACGTCATGCAGTCGGGGGCGACCCCCTCCAGGGGTTCAGGGCTTGAGCACCGTCCACTCGATCTCGTTCAGCAGCGTGCCGATCCGTTCCGCCGACGGCGTCACGATCGTGAAGCAGCCGGGCGCGCCGTCGGCCACCATGCCGTCGAACTTGCCGACGGTGGTGCGGATCCACTCGTCGTTGGCGTACTGGCGCCGCAGGCAGAGGTGCACGCGGTACGGCTTCTCGAAGACCAGTGGCTTGAGCTGCCCGGCCCGGGTCCGGCGCACGGCGCGTTCGGCCGCGACGCGCAGCATCTGGTGGACGCGCGCCGGCGACTGGTTGATCGCCGCCGACCCCGACACCGCGGTCTTGACGATCACCGTCTCGATCGGCCCGAGCATCGCCTTCGTCTCCTCGGCAAGGACGTCGTCGCCGGCCGTGAGGACGAACGGCACTCCCATCTCGCCGCCGATGAACGCGGCGATCCCCGATTCGTTGAGCACCTTGCCATTCACCATGAAGGAATCGAGCGCGAACGAATGGGAGATCACGCCGGGCGAGCCGGCGTTCGCATGCGCCCCGACCATCATCATGGCGTCGACCATCGGATTGATCCCGGTGGACATCACGATCGGCTTGGGATAGCCGCGGATCAGGATCGCCTCGGGGTCGAGCTTGTCGACGAGGATGTTCCGGAAGAGCGTCCCGCCATGGCCGTCGTTGACGATGAACTGGGTTGCGCCGGCGGCCCGTGCGCCGGCGATCACCGCGTTGATCTCATCGGTCAGCTCCTCGCGGAAGCGCTCGTGCTGCGCGGTGCCGCCGCGGTACTCGGGGCGCATCTCGGTGGCATTGCGCACGACGGCGGCCAGTCCTTCCATGTCGCCGATGATGTAGACGGTGAAGCCGCCGCGCTGCATGTCGAGCTCGAGCTTGCGCCGGGCTTCCTGGTATTCGAGCACGCCATGGTGCGCCGACGGCGGCGAGGTGTCGCGCGGGGCAGCGGCGGGCGTGGCGGCGGCCGGGCGGGTGCCCTGGGCCGAGGCGGCGAGCGGCAGCAGCAGCGCCGCTGCGAGCAGGAGGCGGCGGCTCACCGGAGCACCACCCCTTCGATGGCGTCGAGCAGGTAGCCCATCTCGCGCGCGCTGTTGGTCACCAGCCGGAAGGTGCGTGGGGCGAGCTGCTCGAGCTTGAACTCGCGCAGCGCCTTCACGCCGGCCACCACGCTGTCGGGGTAGGAGGCGCGCAGCGTGAAGTCCACCGTGTAGGGCTTGCTCATCGTGAACGGCTTGATGCCGCCCGCCATCTCCTTGCGCACCGCTTCGACGGCGCCCGCCTTGAGCATCGCGCGGACCTTGGTCGGCGAGTAGGTGATCGCGGCCGAGTGGCCGACGGCGCGCTTGGTGACGATGCCGACGAACTCCTTGCCCAGGATCTGGCGGGTCTCGTCGATCAGGACGTCGTCGCCGCTCACCAGCGAGACCGAGACGCCCATCTCGCCGGCCATCAGCGCGTTGATGCCGACCTCGTTGAGCTTGGTGCCGTTCACCGTGAAGGCGTCGAAGGCGAAGTTGTGCGCCATGACGCCGCCGGTCCCCGGCGAGGCGTGGGCCCCGGTGAACATCACGGTGCCGAAGGTGGAGTCGAGGCCGGTGATCATCACCAGCGGCTTGGGGAAGCCACGCACCAGCATCGCCCCGCTGTCGAGCTCGAACGGGAGGATGTTGGCGAAGAGATTGCCACCGTGTCCCTCGTTGACCACGAAGGAGCGGCCGCGCGCGGCGCGCGCCCCGGCAATCGTGGCGTTGACCTCCTTGGTCAGCAGCCCGCGGAAGCGATCCCAGTAGTCGGGGCTCGAGCGGCCGGCGTAGGCCGGCGTCTCGTTGCCGGCGAGCACCTCGCGCGTGTCAACCACGCTGCCCATCCCCTCCATGTCGGGGACGAGGAAGACCCGGAAGCCCGCCTCATGCGGCGTGCGCTTGGCCCGGAAGAGGTTCAGGCGCGCGATCTGCGCGTCGGTCTGCGCGACGAGCGGCGCGGCCGTGCCGGCGGCGAGAGAGCGAGAGGAGCAGACAGGGATCGAAGGCGCATCGGGGGCTCGGCGGTGAGAGACATTGACCAGTGACCAGTGCATCCAGCTATCGATCATCGATGATCGATCATCGATCATCGATACCACATCATCCCAGGATCAGCAGTCGCTTCTCCGTCATCTCCTCGATCGCGTAGCGCACCCCTTCGCGGCCGGTGCCGGACTGCTTGACGCCGCCGTAGGGAAGGTGGTCGACGCGGAAGCCCGAGATGTCGTTGACCACGACGCCGCCGACCTCGAGGCGCTCGAAGGCGCGCATGATCCGGTGGATGTCGTTGGTGAAGAGGCCGGCCTGCAGGCCGTAGGGCGAATCGTTGGCGATCTCGAGGGCCGCCTCGAAGTCGTCGAACCGGCGCACGGTGGTGACCGGTGCGAAGATCTCGGCGCAGTTGACCCGCATCGCGCTGGTGGTGTCGAGCAGGACGGTCGGCTGCATCAGGGCGCCCTGGCGCCCGCCACCGACCGCGAGGCGGGCGCCGCCGGCCACCGCCTCGGCGACCCACGCTTCCGCGCGCACGGCGCTGGCCTCGTCGATCATCGGCCCGACGTCGGTGGCCTCGTCGAGCGGATCGCCGGTGCGGAGGGCGGCGACGGCGGCCGTGAACTGGGCCACGAACGCGTCATACACGTCGGCGTGCACCAGGATCCGCTGGGTCGAGATGCACGACTGGCCCGCGTAGCTGTAGCCGCCGATCACGCAGCGGCGCACCGCATGGGCGACGTCGGCGTCGCGCTCGACGATGACCGCGGCGTTGCCGCCGAGCTCCAGCGCCACGCGCGGCATCGGGGCGCGGGCGCGGATCATCCAGCCGACGCGGGCCGAGCCGGTGAAGGAGATCAGCCGGCACGCGCGGATCGTCGAGCAGCGGGGCGGCGTCCTCGTTGCTGCACGGGAGGATCGAGAGCGCCCCCGCCGGGTAGCCGGCGCCCGCGATGATCTCGGCCAGCAGCAGCGTCGAAAGCGGATCCTGCGGGGGCGGCTTGAGGACCATCGTCGCGCCGCAGGCGATCATCGGCGCGAGCTTGTGGGCGGCGAGGAGGACCGGGAAGTTGAACGGGGTGATTGCGCTGATCGGGGCGAGCGGAAAGCGTCGCGTGATGGCGAGGCGCTGCTCGCCGTGCGGCATCAGGTCGGTCGGGATCACCTCGCCGCCGATCCGCGTCGCCTCCTCCGCGCCCTGCCGGAAGACGAAGATTGCGCGGTCGAGCTCGAGGCGGGCGGCGGTGACCGGCTTGCCGGCCTCGGCGGCGAGCAAGCCGCGCGACTTCCTCGCGGCGCGCCTGCAGCGTGTCGGCGATCCGTTCCAGCACCGCGGCGCGGGCGTGCGAGGGCATCGCCGCGGCGGCGGGCGCCGCCTGCACCGCCGCGTCGAGGGCCGACTCGATCTCCTCGCGTGACGCCACCGCGGCTCGGCCGACGACGGCGCCATCGTGCGGACTCCTGATGGTCCAGCTGCTGCTGCCGGCCCGCAGCGTGCCGGCGATCAGGAACGGGAAGAGGCTGCCTTCGGTCACGGGAGGCCGTCGCGGGGTTCGGGAATCGACATCGGGGGAGTCACCCGGCGCGTGCGGGTGGCAGGACGATACGACCGCTTTCGCTGCGGCGCCAGTCGGCTTCGTGTCGGTGCCCTTGCGGTGCGCCCCACGCGGCATGACTCTTTCTCGATGCACCCCATCAGCCGCAGTTCCCGCATCGTCGCCCTCGTCGCGGCCCTGGTCGGCCATGCCGCCTCGTTCGGCCTCGGCCCAGACCCCGCCGCCGCGCGCACCCGGGCACGCCCGACGCCGTGACCGACCAAGGTCTTCGAGGATGCCGCGCGCGCGATCCCCGGCTTCGCGCTTGGGCCGCTCGCCGCTGGCGCTTTCCGGTCCCGGCGCGGCCCGGCGCCTTTCTGTCGGCGGTCGGGCGGCGAGCGATCGCGATGGGCACCGAGGACGGGCGTCTCGAGCTCTGGTCGTGGCCGATCAAGTGGCTGCACGACTTCGAACTCTCCTTCCGGGTGCCGAAGTACACCGAGCCGATCGCGGGGCGGAGCGTCGCGCGGTCGGTGATCGAGCGCCCCGAGGGGGTGACGATCGAGTACAGCCACGAGCAGTTCACGGTGCGCGAGCACATCTTCGTGCCGCTCGACCAGCCGGCCGTGGTGATCCTGCTCGAGGTCGACGCGATCCGTCCGCTTGAGATCGTCGCGCGGTTCGCCCCCGACATCCACTACGCCTGGCCGGCCGGGCTCGGTGGCCAGTATCTGATCTGGGAGCAGCAGGCGCGCGCCTTCCTCTTCTCCGAGGGGAAGCAGTCGATCAACGCCTTCCTCGGATCGCCGGCGGTGACCGAGGCGTCGGATGTGCCGGCGCACATGCTCTCGGCGGCGCCGCCGCAGCTGGTGATCGGCGTCGGTGGCGCCGGCGAGCGCTACACCGCCCCGCGCCTCGGCGAGCCACCGGGGAAGAGCGTCAACCTGCACGTTGCCTGTATCCCGATCGTGCTCGCGGGCGGAGCGATGCCGCGCGATTCGGCGCTCGCGCTCTACCGGGCGCTGGTGCAGCCCGGGGCCGCCGAGCGGGCGTGGCGGCAGCGGGTCGCCCACGCCGATTCGCTCCGCACCACGCAGCTTGCGCTGCACTCGCCGAGCCCCGAGCTCGATCGCGCCGTGGAATACGCCAAGGTGAACCTCGACGAGTCGATGGTCTGCAATCCCGATCTCGGCTGCGGCCTGGTCGCGGGATACGGGCTCTCGGGCGGCGCGACGGATCGACCGGGCTTCGGCTGGTTCTTCGGCGGCGATGCCGCGATCAACTCGCTGGCGATGACGGGGTCGGGGCAGGGGGCGCTGGTGCGCGATGGTGCCCTGCGATTCTTCGCGAAGTATCAGCGTGCCGACGGGAAGATCACCCACGAGATCTCGCAGGGCGCCGGCCGCGTGGACTGGTTCGCGTATCCGTACGTCTTCTATCACGGCGACACCACGCCGTTCTGGATCCTCGCGACCGGCGAGTACTGCCGCCAGACCAACGACATGGCGCTGGTGAAGGAGCTGTGGCCCAACCTCAAGCGCGCCTATCAGTGGTCGCTCGCGACGGACAAGGACGGCGACGGCCTGATGGAGAATCCCTCGGCCGGTGCGGGGGCGCTCGAGGTCGGCGACCTGCAGATCGGCATCCTCTCCGACGTCTACCTGAGCGGCGTGTGGATCTCCGCGCTCGATCGCTTCGCGCGGATGGCCGATGCCAACGGCGAGCCGACGCTGGCGACCGAGGCGCGCGCGGTGCGCGCCAAGGCGATCACCACGCTCGAGGCAAAGCTCTGGCTCCCGGCCCAGAAGCAGTATGCGTTCGCGCTGCTGCAGGACGGCACCGTGAATCCGAGCCTGACGGCCTGGGCGGCCACTGCGATGGCCTTCGATGTCTTCCTGCCCGAGCGCGGCGCGGAGATGGCGGCGCGGCTGGCGTCGTCGACGATCCTCACCGACTGGGGCGCGCGCCCGCTCAACTCAGCCAGCCCGCTCTTTGATCCGCTCCACTACAACAACGGCGCGGTGTGGCCGTTCGTCACGGGGTTCGTGTCGCTGGCGGAGTATCGCTATCACAACGCCCCTGCCGGCTTCTTCGCGTTGCAGGCGGTGATGCGGACCGGCTTCGACGAGGGGCTCGGGCGGAACCCCGAGGTCTACTCCGGCCGCTTCTACAAGCCGCTCGACACGGCGGTGCCGCAGCAGTTCTTCGCGACGTCGATGGTCCTCACGCCGCTGATCCGCGGCTTGCTCGGCCTCGAGGTCGATGCGCCGGCCCATCGGGTTCGAGTGGCGCCGCACCTCCCGCCCGACTGGGACAGCGTGACCGTCGAGCACGTGCCGGTCGGCACGGGCCGCGTGGCGCTCGCGCGTGCGGCGTTCCGCCACCGGGCTCACCCTGACGGCGACCCGCGAGAGCGGCGACGCGACGCCGCTCGACCTCGAGTTCGCGCCGGCGCTCCCGCTCGGTGCGCAGGTCGGCGCCGGGTGCGACGGTGCATGTCGTTCGCGGGAGACCAGCATGCCGCGGTCCGCGGCACGCTCGGCGCGGCAACTGACGCTCACGGTTGGCTATCAGCGGAGGCTGGGCGATCATCCCGCCGGTGATGCCGCCGGCGGTCGGCGCGCGCTCGGGCAGCCCCGCGCGTGCTGAGCGAGCGGCTCGTGAACGGCGACTATCAGGTGGCGCTCGAGGGGATCGCGGGGCGGAGCTACACCTTCCGCGTGCTCACGCCGGTGGGTGATGCGAGCGCGCCGGTGCGCGTGCTGAGCGGCGAGGCGGGGGCGGTCGGCGTCGAGCGGGCGCCGGATGCACCACGGGCGCGCCTGGTGACGGTCACCTTCCCGACCACCGGCGCGCCCAACAGCGACAGCTACGTGCCGGCCACGCTCCGATTCAGCGTGGCCCCGCGATAACTCACCGTCGCGCCTTCGGCTTCAGCAGCAGGTCGTGGAAGTCGAAGGAGAAGTCGGTCTCGGGGTCCGACGCGCTGCATCTTCACCTGGTCGATGGTGCCATCCGGATTGAGCTGGAAGGTGACGTAGGCGTCGGCGCGCATCTCGCGATCGTCCCACCGCGCGAGGAAGGTGTCGTGCTGCCAGTGCACCAGCTCACCCTGGAGCTGCGGCGTGTGACTCATCGCGATCCGCAGCTTGCCGTTGGCATAGCTCACCACCACGTCACCATACCAGGCATCCTCGTAGGTGCGCGCGTAACTCGCGAGGGGAAGCGAGGGTCCCTTGGTGGAGTCGCGCGCCGCGCCGGTCGTCTTCCGCTGCTGCGCCATCATCGTCTGCTGGCGCGCCGCGAGCTTGGCATAGCCCCCGATGAAGTCCCAGGGCGGGGTGGTACCGAGCGCGTAGTCGAGCAGCGACCAACCGGCGGCGAGGAAGGTCGTGGCTTCGCTGTTGGTGAGCACGGCCACGCCGACGCGGGCCTCGGGGATGAAGGCGACGAACGAGAGGTAGCCCGGGAGCCCGCCAGTGTGCCAGACCACCTTCTTCCCGCGGAAGTCGTTGGTCTGGAATCCGAGCGCGTAGAGGTTGAACTGCTTCGCGAGCGGTGCGAGCTCGGCAGGCTGCCCCCCGAGTGCCATCGGCGTCACGCCCGTCCAGATCTCGCGGGCGGTGCGGGCGCTGATCAGCCGCTCGCCGTTGGCGAGCTTGCCGCTGTCGAGCTGGACCAGCAGCCACTTCGCGATGTCGCGGGCACCGGCGTTGATCCCGCCGGCCGGGTTCGTGTTGTCGCTGATCATCGGCGCAATCACCCGCAACGTGCCGTTGATCTCGGCATGCGTGGTCGCGACGTCGTCGGTGCCGGCGGCGTCGGAATGGCGGACCGTGCTCGCGGTCATCCCGACGCGCGCGAGGATCCGCTGTTGCACGAACTGCTCCCAGGTCATCCCGCTCACCCGCGCGATCACCTCACCCGCCACGAGGTAGAGGACGTTGTCGTACGCGTACGCCGTTCGGAACGAGGTCGCCGGCTTGATGTAGCGGAGCCGCTGGATCACCTCGGTGCGCGTGTAGGTCGACGCGGGCCACCAGAGGAGATCGCCGGCGCCGAGGCCGAGGCCGGAGCGATGCACGAGGAGGTCGCGGATCGTGAGTTCGCGGGTGACGAACGGGTCGTACATCGCGAACTCGGGGAGGTAGCGGATCACCGGGGCGTCCCAGGCGAGCTTCCCTTCCTCCACGAGGATGCCGAGGGCGGTGGCGGTGAACGCCTTGGTGTTGGAGGCGATGCCGAAGCGGGTGTCGGGGCCGACGGGCTCCGGTGATCCGAGCTTCTTGACGCCGTAGCCGCGCGCGACGATCACCTTGCCGTCCTTCACGACCGCGACGGCGACGCCCGGGGTATGGAAGGTGGCCAGCGCGCTGGTGACGATGCTGTCGATGACCGCCGGCGACTGCGCCGGGGCGACCGCGGGAAGGAGGAGCAGGGCGAGGAGCAGGCGGCGCATCGACGGATCCGGGCAGAGGGTGAAACGACTACCGGCTGAAGCCCGCCGCCGGCGGGAAATAGATCGCGCCGACCGATGCGAGCCCCTCACGGATGGCGGCGTTGGGGCGGCCGTAGAGGATCACCCGCGTCGGGGTCAGCAGCTCCATGAAGCGGGCGGCGTACTTCTCGCCGAAGGTCGCCATGTGGATCTCGGCCGCGGCACAGTCGACGTAGCGCTCGAAGAGGTGGCAGGTGGTGCCGTCCTCGCTCAGGCTCCATTCGTAATCGAGCGTCCCGGGCTCGTTCGCCTCGGTTGCGGTGGCCATCTCGTGCATGAGGGCGCGCAGGTCGGCCTGGCGGCCAGGGGCGACCTGCATGTCGAGCGTCCAGACGACGTGGTTGTTCACGGCCACTCCGTGCGTGTGAGTCGGGAAGGGAAGCTGTCCATCAATGCGGGAGGCGATCCCATGCCGCGGCGTCGATCGGCCCGATCTGGTGTTCCATCAGGATCCGCCACGACCCGTTGAGCTTCGTGAGGAGCGCCTCGAAGGCGATCGTGCTCGAGGTCCGCACGCCCGCCTTGTCGATCACGGTGTACTTGAAGGCGCCGGATTCGAACGCCGTGGTGGCGTTGTCCTGCCGCTTGCCGAAGCGGAGCTCGACCGTCGCGGTGCTGCCGGCCTGCTTCATCGTCACCATGTCCTTCCCCCAGATCGCGAGGACCTCCGCGATCGGCTGCGAGCCGCGCCCGTCGACGTAGACGGCTGCGGGGTGGTAGACCTTGCCCATCCGGACGATGTCGCTGCCGACCACCGTCGCCGCGATGACCTGCCAGACCTCGGTGTCGATCGCGCGGCTCGTCGCGGCGTTGGCCACCGCCGGCGCCTGCGCGACCGTCACCGCCGGCGCCGCCACCGTCAGCGCGAGGAGCAGGATGAGGCGCCGCATCACGTGGCCGCCTTCGGCTGCGGGACGATCCGGAGGTAGGGCTTCGGTTCCTCCCAGCCATCCGGGTAGATCGTCTTCGCCTCGTCGTTGGTCACCGAGCCGGAGATGATCACCTTGTCGCCCTGCACCCAGTTGGCCGGCGTCGCGACCCGATGCGCGGCGGTCAGCTGCATCGAGTCGACCACGCGCAGGATCTCGTGGAAGTTGCGCCCTGTCGTCATCGGATAGGCGAGCAGCAGCTTGATCTTCTTGTCGGGGCCGATGACGTACACCGTGCGCACCGTCTGGTTGTCGGCGGCGGTGCGGCCCTCGGACTGGTCGCCGGCCGCGGCGGGGAGCATGTCGTACAGCTTCGAGATCGCCAGCGTGGTGTCGCCGATCATCGGGAAGTTCGGCGCGGTCCCCTGGGTCTCCTCGATGTCCTTGGCCCAGAGTCCGTGGCGTTCGACCGGATCGACCGAGAGGCCGATCACCTTCACGTTCCGCTTGTCGAACTCGGGCTTCAGCGCGGCCATCGAGCCGAGCTCGGTGGTGCAGACCGGCGTGAAGTCCTTCGGGTGGGAGAAGAGGATCCCCCACGAACTGCCGAGCCAGTCGTGGAAGGAGATCGGACCATGGGTGGTCTCGGCCTGGAAGTCAGGGGCCGTCTCACCGATGCGCATACGGTGCCTCACGAGAAGGGGGTGGAACGGGGGGCGGTCGCCAATAGTGTAACGTCGCGGAGCGCCTGCTGGTGTCAGCTAGCGGAGCGGCTTGTAGAAGACCACTGCGGCATGCGGGGTGACGCCGTCCGGGTCGACCGCGAAGCCTGGGATGGTGCCCGCCGCGATCCAGCCGAGGTCGCGATAGAGCTGCTCGGCCGGATCGCCGCCCTTGGTATCGAGGGTCAGCAGGCCCAGGCCGGCGGTCCGGGCCGCGGCCTCGATCGCCAACATGAGAGCGCGGCCCAGCCCCTGCCGCCGCGCCCGGCGGTGGACCAGCAGCTTCACCACCTCGGCGCGGTGCCGTTGATTCCGGGCCTGGGCGGGCTGGAACTGGACGGTGCCGACGATCCCCTCGGCATCGCGGGCGACCAGGACGACGGCATGCGGTTCGAGTCCCGCCAGCGTGTCGCGCCACCAGGCCGCCGCCTGCTCGATCGCGAGTGGCGGCAGGAAGGTGACGGCTGCTCCCGAATCGACCGCGTCCACGAGGAGCGCGGCGAGGTCCCGGAGGTCGGCCGCCGACGGGGGGAGTCCGAGCGGTGCGATCGGGCTAGGGCTTGGCGACCTTGGCATCTTCGACGATGACGGCGTAGCTGTAGCCGGCGCCGAAGTCCTTGTTGATGTGCACCGTGCCGGTGATGGTGACGGTGGCACCCATGGCCACGCCGTCCATCGAGGTGACCGTGATGTCGTTGGTCCCCTTGGTCGCGTCGCCGCTCCCGTCCTGCAGGTGGATCCAGTTCCGTCCCATCACGCCCTCGTTGTACTTCACGACGACGCCACGGATGGTCACCGTCTTGCCGCTCAGCTGTTCACGCTGGGCCCAGGCCTCGGCGACGGTGCGCGCATCGGCGCCGCGCGCCTTCTCGACCTTGTCGACGACGACGGCCGGGGTGGCGGCTCCCATCGCGCCGCTCCCCGCGGGCGTGGTGCCACCGCTCAGCGTCCCGAAGTACACCGCGTCGAAGGTGCGCTTCAGCGTCTTCGATTCGAAACCGGCCATCAGCATCGGATTGAGGATCGTGACGGTGGCGCCAGTCTCGATCTTCGCCTCGGGCACGGCGGCCCAGGCCTCACCGGTCGGCGTCTTGAGGCGGAGATAGATGTACGGCGAGGCAGCCAGCTGCTCGAGCACGGGGCCGGTCAGGGTGGCGAGCTGGGGGGCATCCGGCTGCGGTTGCTGCGCCTGCGGCATCGCCGGTGCTTCGGGTGCCTTCGCCTGACAGCCGCCAACCGTCGCGACAAGGAGGAACAGGGGAACGGCGCGACGCATCACGGGCACTCCGGGTGTGGACGGTCAGACTCGGGGGGAGAGCCCGGAAAGATAGGGGCGCGACCCCGGCGTCGCAGGGTGCGCCCCGCTGCCCGGATCAGGGGCCGATCAGGCCCATGACCGTGCCCGAGACATCGCTGAAGTATCCGAACGTCCACATACCAGGGATCGGCATCGGATCGCCCATCCGCTTCCCGCCGGCCGCTTCGATCGCGGCGATCGAGGCGGGAACATCGGCCGAGTAGATGTAGGCCATCGATTTCGCCGCGGGCGAGTGGGATTGGAAGACGCCGCCGATCCCCGCCCCGGCGTCGAAGCCGACGAAGTGCGGCATCGTCGGCGTCGCACCCCAGCCGAAGAGCTCGCCGACGAACCTGGTGATGGCGTCGCCATCGGCAGCGTACATCTCGAGGCTGCAGAGCGCGCCGGCCGGCGGCTTGGGGTTGGTGCCAAACGGCATCTCGATCCGCGGCGGCTTGGCAGCGAGCATTCCGGTGGCGAGACCGTAGATGGTGCCGGAGGGATCGGTGAAGCGCGCGAGCTTCGCCCCCATCGGACCGGCCCACGGCGCCCGCTCGACACTCCCACCGGCCGCCACGACCCGATCGAGCATCGCGGCCACGTCGGCGCAATCGATGAACGGCACGGCGCCCTGGAACCCCGCGGGGAGGTTGCCGCGCAACACCACCGAGGGCCCCGCGGGCGGTGCCGCGGCGACGAGTTCCGGACCGAGCGCCTGCATCGGCCACCCGAAGACCTTCGCGTAGAAGGCCTGCGAGGCGGCGAGATCCTGCGCCGCGATCGACACCATCGCGATCGGGTGGGCGCCGGTACCGTGTGGAATGGGGGGCAGGGAACTCATCGAGCGTGCTCCGGTCGGGGGTCAGGGCCGCTTGGCGGCCGGCAGTGGGAGTTGCGCCACCATCTCGATCTCGATCGATGCACCACCCGGGAGCTTGGCGACCTGCACCGTCGTGCGTGCGGGGCGCGCCTCGCCGAGGCGCTGGACATAGATCGCGTTCATCTTCTCGAAGTCGGCGAGGTCCGTCATGAAGACGGTCACCTTCACGACGTCGGTCAGGCGCGCCCCGGCCGCCTTCAGCACCGCCTCGAGATTGTCGAAGACGCGGTTCGCTTCGGCAACGAGACCGCCTTCCACCAGCTTGCCGGTCGCCGGGTCGCGCCCGATCTGGCCCGCCGTGAAGAGCATGCCGTTGCTGATCACGCCCTGCGAATACGGGCCGATCTGCTTCGGTGCGCCGTCGGTGAAGACGACGCGCGGCGCGCCCTGCGCCCGCAGCGCAACGGGTGCAAGGGCGAGGGCGAGCAGCAGAAGTCGGGAGCGACCACGCGACATCACGGGCTCACTTCGCCGGGGTGATGATGATCCGGCGATACTCGATCACGCCGTGGTCACCCTGGAGATAGATCGGGCCCGGCTTCGCCTCGTCGGCGTCGAGCGATCCGCCGGTGAAGCCGGGGATCTCGCGCTCGCAGATGATCGTCTTGCCGTTGAGGACCACCGTGACCGTGCGCCCGACCAGCGTGATGTCGAAGCTCTGCCACTCGCCCGGCTTCTTTGCCGCATTCTGGTTCGGCGTGATCATGCCGTAGATGGCACCGAGCCCGTCGATCTGCGGTTCCGCCGACGGCGTGTCCTCGATCTGCACTTCATAGCGGCCGCGCAGGTACACGCCGCTGTTGCTCCCGGCCGGGTAGCGGAACTCGACATGCAGCTTGAAGTCGCCGAAGCTGCGCGTCGTGACCAGGTCGGCGCCGGCCTTGGCGTTGCGGAGGATCCCCTGCGCGAGCGTCCACTGGCTCGGGCTCTCGCCGAGGGGCTTCCACTCGCTGAGCGTGGTCCCGCCAAGCAGGGCGATCGGCGCACCCCAGACCACCGGCGTGGTGCGGCGCAGCGTCGGCGCGCGCACGCCGCGGAACTCCAACGGCTTGCCGCTGCCGAAGGAGACCGTGCCGCTGATCGAGTCACCCACCACCCGGCCGACGAAGGTGTTGTCGCCCTCGGCGTCGTTCCACTGCGGCGGAATCACGAAGCGGAACTCGCCCGTGGCGGGGGTGAACTCCGCCTTGGCGATCGGGCGCGCGCTGCCGGCGAGCAGCATCACCTCGCCCACCAGCATGCTTCGTCCGCTGTGCCGGATCTCGAGCCACGCCGAGGTGTGCCGACCGGGGACGGCGACGGTCATGTCCCAGCGGCCGATCAGCGGCGCGCGGGACTGGGCGGCGAGCGGGGCGACCGCCAGCGTGGCGGCGAGAATCAGTAGCGTCGGGCGAGTCATCGAAAGCCTCGTATCCTGCCGCGGCCGCCTGCCCTGAGCAGGGCGAAGGGTCAGGCCGCGGTGAACGGTGAACGGTGAACGGTGAACGGTGAACAGCGAACGGCGAAGTGTGACCAGTGACCAACCACTAACGACCAACGACTAACGACCTACAACCTACGACTTACGACCTACGACCCACGACCTACCTCACCGCTCGCCTGCAACCGCAGCGAAATCACCATCATCAACAACATGACCACGGTGGCAGCGCGGTAGGCGACGCTCAGCCCGGCGAGTCCGCCGCCGGCGCGGTCGGCGAGGAACGAGAGCACCGCGACCACCATCAGGTTGCCGATCGCGATCCCGATGTTGACCAGCGCCTGCGCGGCGCTGCGCTCGCGCACCGTGACCTCGTTGAGCACCAGCGTGCGCAGCGTCCCGCCGACGACGATGCCGACGCCGGCGCCGATGAAGAGCGTCGCGAGCATGTACATCCAGAAGTGCGCCGCGAAGAAGCCGATCAACCCCGAGCCGATGCCGAGAGTGCCGAAGCCCCAGAGCATCACGGCGCGTGACCCCAGTCGGTGCTGGATGCGACCGAAGCCGGCCGAGGCGACCGCCGAGCAGACCACCAGCGGCAACAGCAGCAGGCCGGCCTTCTTCGAGGGGGTGTTGAAGGCGGCGACCGCGATCGAGGTGATGAAGATCACGCTCCCCATCCCGAAGCCGGCGCCGACACAGAGTGCCCAGGTGGTGCGCAGCTGGCGGGTGACGAAGAGCGTGAGCGGGACGATCGGCTGCGCGGCGCGCCGCTCGATCAACAGCAGCACCGGCAGGGCGATCGCGCAGGTGGCCAGCAGCACCGGCCAGAGCGTCTGGCCGAGGGCGGTGTCGAGTGCGCGATTGATGCCGAGGGTCAGCGTCGTCAGCATCAGCGCGAGCGTGGTGATGCCGGCGTAGTCGAACGGCGGATGCGCGACGTCGCTCACCTTCGACGGCAGTGCGCGCGCACTCATGAAGAAGACGATGGCTGCGATCGGCAGGTTGATCAGGAAGATCCACTGCCAGCTGGCCACGACGAGCAACAACGATGCGACGACCGGGCCGACCAGGAACGCCATCCCGAAGGTGGCTCCGATCAGGCCGAGGACCTTGCCGCGCTGATCGGGCGGGAAGGTGTCGCCTACCACCGCACTCGCCGTCGGGGTGATGCCGCCGGCCCCCATGCCCTGCACGGCGCGGCCGACGAGCAGCATCCCGAAGGTGGTCGAGCGCGCCACCAGCAGCGAGCCGGTCGCGAAGGCCGCGATGTCGAGCAGGTAGATCGCGCGGCGACCGAAACGATCGCTCAGGTTTGCCATCAGCGCCGTGCTGCTGAGCGAGCAGAGCGAGAAGACGATGGTGACGAGCCCGATCTGCCGGTTGTCGACATGAAAGGCGGCACGGAGGGCGGGGATCGCCGGCGCCACCACGGCGGCGTCCAGTGCGGCCATGAAGACGCCGACGAAGAGCACCGTGAGGATGCGGCGCCTGGCGGCGTCTTCAGCGGGCAGGGCAATGTCGGTCATCCGGCAAAGGTAGCGTCGGCTTCGCGGCCGCGCCCTACATGACCGCGCCGTCGCGGCGCTTCCGGGAAATCAGCCATGCCGTCAGCACCGTGAAGAGCAGCCCGACCGGCAGCGGTTCGAGGAAGGTGTAGGCGATGTTCACGAGCGGCTTGTCGTATTGGACCCGGAACTCCGCCACTTCCTGGAGCCGCTGGGCGATGGCGGCCTCGCTGGCGCCGCTGGCCCGGGCCTGTGCCGCCGCCGCGGCCGCGAACTTCTCCCCGAAATCCGGACTCAGCTTGTAGTAGACGACTTCCCAGGTGGCGACATAACAGCTGGTGGCCACGATGGTGATCAGCAGGCCGACACCGAACGCCCGCCCGAAACTGACCCGGCCATCCGGGGTGGCGTCGCGATAGGCCCGCACGCCGAAGTAGACCATCAGGAAGGCGGCCACCATGCTGGCGTAGCCGACGATCACGCCCTTGTCGAAGCCGAGTTGATCCTGGAAGGGGAGGGTCAGGAGCATCAGGGCCGACATGATCGCGCCGGCGATCAGGCCGTAGGTCAGGACGAACTTCCGCATCACGACTCCCGGGGGTTGAGGACGGCCGATTCTACCCGACGGCGGGGCGGCGCGCGTCACCCGAAAGGATGATTTCCGCCGATTTCGGCCGAGATCACCCGGATGGATGACGGATTCGGAGGGTCACGGGATCAGCCGGAGCTCCTTGCCGAGCTGGACCGCCTGGGTCCGGCGCTGGGCGCCGAGCTTGGCGAAGACTCGGCTGGAGTGGGTCTTGACCGTGTTCTCGCTGACGTGGACCCGCTCGCCGATCTCCTTGTTGCTGAGGCCGGAGGCAATCAGCTCGAGGATCTCGAGCTCGCGCGGGGTGAGGCCGAGGGCGGCCACCTTCCGTTCGTCGCGGGTGAAGTCGCTCGGCGCCGGCACCAGAACCTCCTGGACGACGACCCGCTCGCGGGTCCCGGTCACCCGGCGGCCCAGCCAGATCCCGAAGGCGGCGAACAGGGCGGCCACCAGCCCGCCATAGATCTGAATGGAGTGCTCGAGCACCAGCCAGCGATACTCGATCAGCTGCAACGCGGCGATCAGGAGTCCGCCGAGGGCGCCATAGAGCAGGATGATCGTGAGTCGGGAGTAGGGCCGGGCGGGCGGGAATTGCACGTCCAATCTCCGGTGGCGGCGCGTTGGGCAGGTCGCCGATCTTGTGCGACCCTCAAGCGGAGTCACACGGTGGCACAGCAATTCTACCTTCGCGGACTCGACGATCACCTCACCACCGAGGTGCGCGAGACGCTTCGCTCTCCGGAGTACGGCCACCCTGCCATGCGCGAGGTGGCACGCGGGACGGGCCCATGTCGCGCCTGCCTCGGCCTCTTTGCCGTCGGCGCCGAGGAGCGTCTCCTCTTTACCTACCGTCCGGCGGAGCGGGACGGGACCCTCGGCGCCCCCGGTCCGGTCTTCATCCATGCCGACCCCTGCCCCCGATACGAGGGGTCGACCTTCCCACCCTCGCTGCGCGCACTCCCGCTGCTGATCGAGGCGCGAGCCGCGGAGAACCGGGTGCTGGGGTCGCGGCGCGCCACGGGGGAGGCGATCGACGAGGCGCTCGAGGCGCTGCTGGCCGATCCGGCCGTCCAGTATCTGTACCTCCGCCATGGTGAGGCGGGGTGCCACATCGCCAGGGTGGAGCGGGCGGATTGACCCCATCAATCTACGCGCGAAACGGGAACGGTCGGCAGGGAATTCTCAGGGATCCCTGCTAGCTTCCTCGGACGACGGGCGGGACGCCCGTCATCCCCGATTCCCCATCCCCCGGTGCATCCGATGACCCCCTCTCGCTCGCGTCTCCTGCCGCTGGTCGCCTTCGTGGCGACCGCCACCCTCGCCGCCGCCTGTTCCTCGTCCACGCCCGCGCCGTCCACGGCGCCCCGGGCGTCAGCGGCACCGGCCGCTCCCGCGCCGCCGGCACGTCCTCCCGAGGTGACCGCCGCGGCGATCGCCGAGGGCGACTCGCTCTATGCGGCCGGCTCCTGTTCGCGCTGCCATGGGCCGAAGGGCGTCGGGACGCCGCGCGCGCCGAGCCTGGTGACGGGGCCGTGGCTGCAGCACAAGGGTGGGTATGCGGAGATCGTGGCCACGATCGCGAACGGAGTGCCGCGCACGGCGATCAAGGACACGACGCATCGCTTCCCGATGAATCCGCGCGGCGGGCCGATGAATCTCACCGATCCGCAGGTGAAGTCACTCGCCGCCTATGTCTGGTCGATTTCGCGGGACAAGCGCTAGCCAGCCTCAGCGTCGCTGTCGCAATACTTCGTAGACCGCGACCGCGACGCTGGTCGAGAGATTGAGCGAACGCACCAGCGGCGAGTGGATCGGCATCGCCACGAACTGGTCGGGAAACTGCTCGTGCAGCTCAGGCGGGAGTCCGCCGGTTTCGCGTCCGAAGATGAGCACGGTGCCGCGGCCTCCCGCCGCGGCCAGCGGCGCATCCCACAACAGCTGCGTGGCCCTGGTCGAGAAGAACCACGGCACGCCGAGCGACGGCAGTGCACGCGCGAACGTCGGCCAGTCGGGCCAGACGCGCAGGTCGACATGTTCCCAGTAGTCGAGCCCCGCGCGCTTCACCTCGCGTTCGTCGAGGGAGAAGCCGAGCGGCTCGATCAGGTGCAGCGTCGCGCCGGCGGCGAGGCAGGTCCGGCCCGCATTCCCGGTGTTCCAGTGGATCTCGGGATGGACCAGCACGACGTGCAGTGGCGGCGACGTCGGCGCGCTCACCTCGGCCGACTGGTGTAGATCTTGTTCACGATGCGCCACTCACCCTGCACGCGCAGCAGGTTGAGATAGTCAACGTAGATCGACTTCGGGTACGTCTCGGTGACCTTCACCGAGGCGGCGTTGTCGGTGATGTCTACCGACGTGATGGCGAGCGTGCCTTCCTCCTCCTTGCCGGCACTCGCGACGAAGCCCTTCTGCCATTCCGCCTGGGTGAGCTGGCCGATGGTGCCGTCGCGCTTGATGAAGAGGAGCTTCGCCTCGGGCCAGAAGGCGGCCTGCAGCGACGGCACGTCGTTGAACTTGAGGCCGTGGAGGTAGCGCTCCACCACCGCGCGCACCGCGGCGTCGTCGGTCTTTGCCGACATGGTCTGTTGTCCCGCGAGGGCGCCGGGGGTGGTGACGATGGCGGCGAGCAGGAGCAGCGATCGGGTCAGGCGCACGGCGATCCTCGATGGTCGGTCACTGGGGGGTTACTTGCGGACGACGGCACGCGCGATTCGTCCCTGCACGGCCCGGAACGGCAGTTGCTTGCCGCCGGCAATGTTCCAGCCGTTGAAGACCACGACCATGTCGAGGTCGGGGAAGGCGACGGGAAGCTGGCCACCGAAACCCGAGCCGGCCCAGACGAACTTCGCCGGATCGAGCGGATCGGGATGGAGCCACCACTTGAGCCCGTAGCGCGAGGCGTTCGGCGCGGTGCCGGTCGCCACCGCCGGCGTGACGGACTGGCGCACCCAGTCCTCGGAGACGACGCGTTGCCCGTTCCACATCCCGCGCTGCAGGAAGAGCTGCCAGATCCGCGCGAGATCGCTCCCCTCGAGGTAGAGGCCACCCTCGGTGTCGGCGGTGCCCGACGGCGTGCGCTTCCAGAACCAGCGCGAGATGCCGAGCGGGAGGAAGAGGTGCGCCGCGCCGTATTCCTCGATGTCCTTCCCGGTCGCCTGGCGGAAGATGTGCGCGAGCAGTGCGCTCTCGCCGCTGCTGTAGTTGAACTGCGTTCCGGGCTCGCGCATCATCGGCCGGTCGATCGTGAAGCGGATCCAGTCCGGGCTCTCCTCGAGCGCGGTCGCGGTGTTGCGCGGGTCGGTGTAGGGGAGCGACTCGTTCCAGTCGAAGCCGCCGGTCATCGTCAGCAGGTGGCGCACCGTCATGTGCCGCTTGCGATCGTCGATGTTGGCGACCTTCGTGGTGTCGAAGAACGAGAGCACCGGGGCATCGATGCTGGGGAAGTCGCCCCGCATGACGGCGGTGCCGATGATCACCGACGACACCGTCTTGGTGACCGACTGCAGCGTGTGCAGGTCGCCGCGTCGATAGGTCGGGTGCCACCAGGTGTTGTAGTAGTTGTACGGCCCGGTGAGATCGTGGGCGTTGAGTCCGCCGGGGACCTTGGCCAGCGCGCCGTACGCGGCGTCGTAGTCGACCGGGTAGCTCTTGTCGTAGGCGACCTGCCCGTGGCGGATCACCAGCATCCGGTCGATGTAGCCGTACCGTCCCGAACGGATCTCGGCGTCGATCGAGTCGAGCACCGCGGCGTTGAGGCCGACCTTCGCCGGCGTGGCGCGCGGCCACTCGGTGCGCGCCGGCGCGGCCTGGGCGGTGAGCGCGACCGTGCCCGTGGTGAGCACGACGGTCGACGCCAGGAGCGAGCGGACGATGGAGAGGCGCACGGGCACTCCTCGATGCATGGGGGTGGGGGTCACTTGATGGCGTACGCGTCGGGGCTGTCGGCTGGGGCAACCTTCTTCATTGCCATGGAGGGGCTCCCGGGGGATCATGCGGAAGCTACCCCGTACGACGGCCGGCACGCCGGGAGGTTTCGGGCCGAAGTGTCAGCGTTCTGAACGATATCGCCCGAGCAGATGGGCGCCGACGCGGGGGCGTGGCGGTCCTTCGAACCAGAGCTCACCGGGACGGGACGGCAGGCTCACGGGAGTCGGACATCGAGGGCCGAGGGCGGCAATTCGGGTGCATCATAGGTCGGCGCCGGCGTGCCGAGGACGATCCCGGGCAGCACGGTGTTCAGCAGGGTGTAGGTGATCAGCGCCCCGAACAACGTCGACGGCAGGTTGAATTGGTCGCGCAGGATTCCCGCAATGACGAGCGTGAAGACGAGCGTGGGGAGCATGGGAATCGCGACGCGTATGCTTTGGCGGGGTGTCTCCCGGAGGGTGACCTGGCGATGGAGCATCACGGCACCGATCCGAAGGGGAAGTGCCACGACCGCGAGCAGGACGCCGGTGAGGATCGCCGTTCCGGTGAAGTTCTCGGCGCGCATCCCGGCGCCCGCCACGAAGAAGTAGAACGGGGCGAAGAACGAGGCGAATACCTCCACCGCATGCAGCATCCGCTCGGAGGCCATGGCCGGCAGAGCCTCGCGAAACCGGCGGGCCGCGATGCCGACCACGAATGCGCCGACCAGGTAGTACACCCCCAGCGCCCGCGTGGCGGAGGCGACGACGACGGCCATCATCAGCAGGAATGCGAATTCCGACTTCGGGGCCCACGGGGCGATGCGCACGGCGAAGACCCGGAAGATCGGCGGGAGGACGGCGATCAATCCCCCCAGTGCCAGGGTGGCGAGGCCGAGTCTGCCGAAGCTGGTCGATTGGAGCACGACGAACAGCAGCACCAGTGCCAGAATTTCCGTCGAGATGGCCTTGCTCTTGACCCAGAACTGCTCATCCTGATCCAGGCCGAAGGCCGGGAGCGAATCGAGGATGAAGCCGGTGGACGGAATCAGCACCGCGAGCGCGAAGAGGACGGCCGGCCGCGCATCCAGACCGAGAAAGTTGGTCAGGGCGACCGTCGCGATGGCGATCAGGCCGAGGCGGATGACCAGATGCTGGCCGAGGACAACGGCGCGCTCCCGCAGCGCCGCCAGCTCCACCTCAAGTCCTGCAAAGAGGAAGAGGGCCACGATCCCGAACGTCGCCAGCAGGTGGAGCGTCTGGTCGTGATCGAACAACCCGAATCCGATCCCTGAGACGGCGCCGAGGGCGAAACTGGTGATCGCCGTCGGGATGCGCCACCGCTGCAGCACCCTCGGCACGACGAAGAGGCCGAAGAGCAAGGCAACGTAGCCCAGGTCTGACTCAAAGAAGTTCTGCAGCGATTCCATGCACGATCCGGGTCCGTGAGGGTGCCCTGAAGGTACCACCCCGCCGGAGTCCGGAGGGGTCGCCGGCTACGGCAGGTTCTCCTGGATGAACCGCGGGCTGAGGTGGACGTCGAGCTGCACGAGGCGCTCCGGTCCGAGGCACTGGAAGCTGTGGACTTCGCCGGCCTTGATCACGAGGATGTCGCCGGCGCCGGCCTCGAACTCGCGGCCATCGACGACGTAGCGACCGCGACCGGAGCGGATGAACTGCACCTCGTCGTACGGGTGCCGATGCGGACCGGGGCCGGCGCCTGGCGCGCCGTCGAAGAGGAAGACGGAGATGTCGACGTTGCCCTGATCGGCGCCGACGAAGTTCAGCGAGCTGCCGCGATGGGGGAGCTCATCCTGATGGACGCGATGCATGCGGAGGTCCTTGAGGCGAGGCGGATCGGCCCCCGGACTTGCCGGGGACCGCCCCGTACATTGGCGCTCAGGCGACGGCCGCGCCAGCCCCGCGGATCACGCGGACACCGAGGGTGCGCTGGATCCGGGCCAGGTGATGCCACGGATGCCGCATCGGGTGGTCCTCGATGATGTACTGCACCGTGACCGGTGCGTCGTAGCTGAGCGAGAACGGCACCGCGCGGTCGAGCTGCGCGTCGGTGAGGCCGCGAACCTCGGCTGCCGCGCTGGCGCTGTTCCGCGCGAGCAGGGTGAGGGCGGCCTCCTTCGTGACGCCCGCATGTTCCCGGGCGTGGGCGGCGTTGATGTCGGCGACCACGTCCCAGGTGACGTCGCTGATCACGTCCTGGGCGAGCGCGGCGCGCACCACGTCCAGTTCGATCGGGTACATGTTGGCGACATGATGGACGATCACCCCCACGGTCCGGCCGTCGGGGAGGACGGGGGTGTCCCACTGCTCGGGGGTGAGGTTTTCGGCGACAGCGGCGAGCAGGGCAGCGCCCTCCTCGATCCGGTCGGCAAGGAGGTTGGCGCGGCTGGACATGCTGACCTCGGGGTGTCCGGTGACGCGACCCCGCCGAATGCAGGGTCGACCACGGAGATGCGCAGCGGTCCCGCCCAGAACGACACGCCATCGCGGTGCGCCTCGAAACATGGCCGCCCGCACGGTTGCCACCGCCTCCCCGGGGGCGTACCCTTTTTGGCGCAATTCACCCCCACCACTGGAAACCGCCATGCGCCGTTCCGCCTTCACCATCGCCAGCGTCCTCGCGGGCGCCCTGACCCTGGCCGCGCCGCTCTCGGCGCAGCAACCCACCTTCCCGACCAACGACGCGGTGCTCAAGCGGATCTGGGCCGTCGGCATGGACAGCTCGAAGCTCGAGCCGCTCGCCGTTGCCCTCTTCGACTCGATCGGTCCGCGCCTCACCGGCAGCCCCGGCATCAAGGCTGCGAGCGACTGGGCGATCGCCCAGTACAAGTCGTGGGGCATCGACGCCCGGCGGGACGTGTACGGCACCTGGCGCGGCTGGCGGCGCGGCGTGTCGCACATCGACCTGGTCAGCCCCCGGGTCCGGTCGCTCGAGGGGACGATGCTGGCGTGGAGCCCCGGAACCGGCGTGAAGCCGGTGCGTGCCGAGGTGATCACGCTGCCGAAGTTTGCGGACAGCATGGAGTTCGTGAAGTGGCTGCCGAAGGCGCGCGGCAAGATCGTGATGCTCTCGCCGGCGTGGCCGACCTGCCGCCCGTCGGAGGACTGGCTCCGCTTCGGGACGGTGGCGTCGAAGGCGCGGATGGACACCTTGGTGACGCGGATGCAGCAGGACTGGGCGCCGAGCGCCGACAGCAGCAAGCTCTACCGCGGGACCGGCAAGTCGATGGGCCTCGGCACCGGCACGTTGGGCATGCGTCTCGAGCAGGCCGGCGTGGTCGGCATGGTGACGTCGCGCAACAAGCTGAGCGGCTTCGGCATTCCGCAGCAGGGCCGCGGTGGCGCGGGTGGCCGTGGCGGTGCGGGTGGTGGTGCCGGCGCCCCGGCGGGCCCCGATGGCAGCATGCGCGGCGGCGGCGCGGCGGCGTCGTTGAGCGCGGGCATTCCGGCGGCGCTGGGCACGGGCGGCTGGGGTTCGATCGAGATCTTCGAGACCTACAACAAGATCGCGCCGGCCGTGACGCTCTCCTGCGAGGACTACGCGCTGGTCTGGCGGCTTGCCGAAAGCGGGATGAAGCCGAGGATGCGGATCAACGCGGACGCGACGCTGCTCGGCGAAGTGCCGGCGTTCAACACCATCGCGACGATCCGCGGCACCGAGAAGCCGGATGAGTACGTCATCCTCTCCGCGCACTTCGACTCGTGGGACGGCTCGTCGGGGGCGACCGACAACGGCACCGGGACGCTGATGTCGATGGAAGCGATGCGGATCCTCAAGAAGGTGTATCCGAATCCGAAGCGGACGATCATCGTCGGCCACTGGGCCAGCGAGGAACAGGGGCTCAACGGTTCGCGCGCCTTCGCGAAGGATCATCCCGAGGTGATGAAGGGGCTGCAGGCGCTCTTCAACCAGGACAACGGCACCGGGCGCGTCACCTCGCTCTCCGCGGCCGGCGTCACCAACATCGGGCCGCACCTGAAGGATTGGTACAGCAAGCTGCCCAGCTTCTTCACCGACAGCATGAGCCAGAACGCCGTCTCGTGGAGCTTCCGTGATGTGCCGACGGGCAACCCGGGCGGCACCGACGGCGCGGTGTTTGCCTGCTACGGCACGCCGTCGATCGGGATGAATGCGGTGGGGTGGAACTATGGTGCCTACACCTGGCACACCAACCGCGACACCTACGACAAGGTCGTGTTCGATGACCTCAAGCACAACGCGACGCTGGCGGCGATGATGGCGTACCTGGCGTCCGAAGATCCGACCTTCATCGACCGGACCAAGTCGCCGGGGACGTGGCCGGCCGACTGGCCCGCCAACTGCGGCGACGCGCCGCGGAAGACGAAGCCGCGCTACTAGTCGCACCCAGGGTCTGATCGAACGGGCGAATGGTGATGGTCACCATTCGCCCGTTCCGTTGTTCGGCCCCTGTCGCAGGGACTATCTGGTCCGCTTGAGCTTCATCTCGAAGATGGGCATCCAGGTGGCACCGTCGTCGCGCGAGACCGCCCCGGTCTCCACCCAACGGCCCTCGGCATCGAAGTGCATCTCGTACTTGATCAGGCCGGCGCGCGGGTCTCGCATCGACCAGGTGTAGCCGTCGGCGCGGAGCGTGAAGTCCGGGTCGACGTAGTTGCCACCCTGCATCGAGTGGGCACGCATCCTCGGGGTCACGTGGTCGTGATCGAGGTAGATGACCGCGAAGGCATCGAAGGTGACCTGCTCCGACCCGTTGGGCATCTTCTCGTAGCCGCGCCCGCGGACGGCAAACGCCGTCCCGCCGGCGACGGCTTCCACGCGCTCGGTGTGACGGAGCACATGCTTGGCCCCGGGTCCCATGACCGCGGTGGCTTCCCCTTCCCATTCTCCCACCAGCTTGGTGAAGAAGGTGAGCTGGGGGGGTGTGCCGGCGGCGGGTGCCTGGGCAACCAGCGTCAGCGGGGCGGACAGCAAGGTGGCAGCGAACAGTAGACGACGCATGACTGGCGACTCCAAGGGTTGAAGGACGCCGGAGAAGATGGCCGTCGTCAGGGAGCGCGTATTGAGGAAATCGGTCACCGCTCGCCGCGGAGGGTCCGGTTCACCTGGTCGTGCTCGGTCTGGGCGATCCGTTCGCCGAGCTCCTCGGGGCGGAGCCCGGTGAGTGCCTTTACGTCGTGGTGGAGGTGGGGCTGATCGGCATACCCGGCGAGCGCGGCGATCCGGCCCCAGCGTTCCTCGCCATCGACGGCGTGCCACGCCGCCCCCAGCAGCCGGCGGATCCGGGCGAACTGCTTCGGCGTCAGGGCGGTCGCCGACCGAAAGCGACGCAGCACCGTGCGCTCCGAGTAGCCGAGCACCTCCGCCACGTTGGCGATCGTGCGCTCCCCGTCGGATGCCACGAGCAGGTCGATCGCCGCACTCACCACCGGGTCGGGAATGGTCAGTCGCGCCCGTTCATCGAGCCAGAACTGGTCGAAGCCCTGGGACGCCTCATCGAGATCGGCACTGCCCATCACCATTGGCCGCAGCGCGGCCTGCAGTTGGGCTCCACGCGCGCCCCCGTGCGCGAGCGCCGGTCGCGAGGCGTTGAAGAGGGAGGCCACCGGGACGTCCAGCAGGGCTGCCGTGGCGCCTGGTCGCAGGCGGATACCGACGAATCGTGCCCCCGGGCTGACCGGCACGGCCAACGGTTCGAGCCATGGTCCGGTATAGAAGAGCGTCCCGGCAAAGGGGCCGGTGCGCGGGACCAGGAGGGAGGTACAGCCATCCGGCGGAACATGATGGATCGGCGGCGCGCCATCATGGGCCGTGAACTCCCAGTAACATGCGATCCACGGCGCCATCGAGGGATGGGGCAGGCGCTCGGCATAGCGGAAGGCGGCCGGCATCGGGGCTCAGCGACCACCGGCCGCGACCGGCGCGAGGTGCTGCACCGCACGCCACAGCGCGCGTGTCCCGCCGAAGAACCCTCCCCAGCCGAAGTAGCTGCCGTCGGCGAAGAAGGCGGTCTTGCCGTCGGCGTACTCGATCTTGACCCAGTTGTTCACGAAGTCGCGGCCCTGCTTGCCGAAGGCCATGCGGTGGACCGCGCTCACGACCACCGTCCCCTTCTTCCCGACAAATTCCAGCGAGTCGTCGCGAATCGTGAGGGAACCCCTGTCACGCATCGCCAGGACGTTCAGGTCGCGCCAGCGGTTCTCCGCAGGGAGGAACCAGACCGTCGGAAAGGTGCGAGTCGACATGGAGTACCCTCAGGAAGCGATGTGCGATGGCCAGGCTATTTCCGCCGAAGCCGATAGACCGCGACGTGCGTTTCGTCCTCGGCATCGGTGTAGCTGCCCAGGATGTAGTCGCGACCGACCTCGAAGACCGTCAGTGCGGCGGGGACCTGGACCCGCGTGACGATCGTGCCGTCGAGTCGTGCCACGACGAAGTCGATCGCCTTCGCGCCGGCGGGAGAGCTCTGTACCCAGAGGAGGCCGTCGGGATCAGCGAAGAGCGCGGCGATCGCCGGGATGCGAGCCGGCATCGGGGCGGCGGCGATCTGCTCGGCCATCTGGGAGCGCATCGGCCCGGGAATCATCGACGCCGTCGCCGCGACGGCCGTCTCGTACTCGGCGCGCGTCGGCGCGCGCGGCGTGATCGGCAGCCGGATGTCGCGGCGCGTGCCGTCGCTCCCGATGATCGTCGCGATGGCCGAATCGGGGGCGCCGATCACCACGTTGCTTCCGACCACCGCCATCGCGGCGGCCCGCCCGAGCGGTCGGGGTGCACCACCGCGCCCCCCGGACGGACTCGTCAGCATCAGCATCTCGCCCGCGGCGATGTCACCGAAGCGTTGCTGGATCCTGCCGTCGCCATTGACGCGGTAGAGCGCCCCCGCGATCGCGATGATCGTCGGGTCCGGGTTCGGCATGCTGCCCGGTGCCGGCTTCGGAGAGCCGACGTACGCCATGGTGCGCGTGGTGCCGCAGGAGAAGCGGAACGGCGACTGTGCCGTGTCCGACGCGGCGATGGTGAATTGCCGCACGCCGCCTCCGGCGCTCACCATGCTGCCGCGATTGCTGCGCAGGTCCCAGATGAGCAACGAATCGGAGCCACACCCGACAGCCGAAATGATCGACCGGAATTCCCCGGGCCCGTCGCCCGTCCGCCCGATCGTGCGCACGAGCTTCCCCGCGCCGTCGACCAGGCGGACGGCGTTCTCCGCACGATCGGCGATCAGCAGCGCACCGTCGGCGAGCCGCATCGCTCCCGCGGCGTAGCCGAAGATGACCTTGCCGTCGGCGCCGAGGCCCGGGACATCGAGGAGCGGAGCGCGATCGACGGTCCAGGTGACCTGGGCGGTCAGGGGGTGCGCGGGGCCGGCGACGATCGCGGCCACGACGAACAGGCGGGAGATCATCGGTCGCATGCGGTCTCCGTGCAGTGGGTGGCTGGTCACCTAGCCATCGCAGACGGCCTTCAGCGTGGTCACCGGAGGGCTTCGGGGAGGGAATCACCCCAAAGCTGGCTTTCGGGCGGGAAGGCGGCAAGGGTGAGACACGCCGGGTCCTCGCCAAGACTTGCCACCCCGGCCCACCCGACATGGGGACATCGCAGGCAGGGTGATGACGCGACCCTTCGGAATGCGGCGACCTGCGGTGGTGGCTAGAAGGCGAACTCGAGGCCGACGCCCAGGGCGATCGGATCCACCTTCAGCAGCGCAACGCGACCAGTCGACCCGCGGATATCCGTCGACAAGCTGTTCCATCGCACGTCGGCGTTGAACGCAACGCGACCGGAAAGCGGGACCAGCGCCCCCACCTGCAGCGCGCCTCCGACTCGCGTGGCGACGTCGAGCGAGTCGAGCACGCCGCTCTTCTCCCACGCCACGGTGAGATTCATCCCTGCACCGACGTAGGGACGCACCGAGCCAGAGCGGGCAAGCTGCCATTGCACCAGCAGGTTCACGGGGAGCAGCTCCAGCGAGCCGAGGCGTTCCGTGATCGGTCCAGCGACGACGCGGTCCACTTCGCGCGACTCGGTGCGCACGGCGAGTTCCACCGCGAGTCGGTCGGAGAGGCGCCGGGCCAGCGCCGCCTCGAGGGCAATGCCGCTATACATCGTGAACCCCGCCGGCTCCGAGTGATCGGTGCTGCCCGACATCACGAGGCGGCTGCGGAAGGTCCAGGGTGACGTGGTTTGGGCGGAGATGGACATGGGGGCGCCGGTGACGGCGAGGAGCAGACAGCAACCAACGCAGGTGACGGTCCAACGCGGCAACATCGCAACCTCCCGAAGGGGTTGACGAAGTATACCGATGGGGTGTCGTCACCGGGATGATGAATTGATGTGTCGGGATTCACCCGCGCCGCGGTCGATCCACTTCGACCGCGATGTCGAAGTGGAGCACCTCTTCGCGAGTCCCCAGCTTGGTGTAGAGCGCGATCGCCGGCTCATCCTCGGGTTGCGTGTCGGCCTGGACGAAGATCACCCACGCGCCGCGCCGAGCGGCAATCTCCTGCAGCGCTGCGATCAACGCGGTGGCCACTCCCCGCCGCCGATGCGTGGTGGCGACGGCGAGGTCATAGAGATAGATCTCGCTGCGTGCCTGCTCGAACTTCCGGAGTTCGTAGGCCGCGATGCCACCGACCACGGTGTCGCCATCCAGCGCCGCGAGTGCGATGAAGGAGTCCCCACCGAGCAGTCCGCGGAGATAGTCGGGACCGGGACGCGCGGCCGAGTAGCTCTCGAGGTCGTCAAAGGCCTCGCCGAACATCGTCAGCAGGCCGTCCATGAGCGGCAGGTCGTCGGGGCCCAACTGGCGAATCACGTGGGACACGGCGCGGCTCAGGGCGCGGCGGCGCGCACGACGCGCACCGTCACCGAGAGTTGCCCCACGTGGCGCATCGCATGCTCGGCGCCATGCACCAGGCAGCCGATCACCGTCGACGGGAGTTGCGCCCGGCCGACGGGGCGGAAGTCGCCGAGGGTGGCGGCCGGCGTGCTGCGCAGCTGGGCCATCGCGGCGTCGACCTGATCGGAGAGTCTGCGGAGCGCCTCGGCGACTTCAGTGACCGCGAGCTGTTCCCCTTCCGCGCGGAGCGCCGCGAACTGCGCCTCGCTGAGGCCCTCACCGCGGGCATAGGTGAAGAGGCGGTCGATCACCCCGCTGATGTGCCGCACGTGAAAGGCGGCCGACGCGATCCCCGCCGGCCGCGCGTTCCACTCCGTTTCCGTCAGCGGCGCCACGAGCTCCTCGACGCTCTCGCGCACCTGCAGCAGGATGTGCGCGACCGGCTGGAGGACGTCCGGCACGCCCTCGATCGGACCGCGTTGCCACCATTCCGTGTTGGCCATGCGACCTCAGTGTCGTTGATGCACCGAGTGGGCAGCGACGGTCAGGTTGCCGTCTCGGTGTGAATGGATGATGGGAAAGCTACCGCTCCTGTCGTATACTGTCAGGATCCTCCACGATTTCGATGGCACCCTTCCCGACCCGAGGTCTGCGCATGGTAGGCTCCTTCCGTGTCGGCACCTGCATGGCCCTGCTGCTGGCGTCCTGCACCCCGCAGACCACGCCGCAGCCGTCGGCGGCGACCCCACCGAACGTCCTCTTCATCGCGATCGACGATCTCCGTCCGACCCTCGGCGCCTATGGCGATCCCGTGGTCAAGACGCCGAACATCGATCGCCTGGCGCGGTCGGGGGCCGTCTTTCTTGAGGCGCACGCGCAGGAAGCGGTCTGCAATCCCTCGCGCGCCAGCCTCCTGACCGGGCTGCGCCCCGATTCGCTGCGCGTCTGGGACCTGGAGACCGACTTCCGCCGCACCACCCCCGACGTCGTGACCCTGCCGCAGTACTTCATCCGCAACGGCTACACCGCGGTCAGCGTCGGCAAGATCTATCACAACCTGATCCCCGACTCGCTCTCCTGGAGTGAGCCGGAGCACAAGGTGGCGGGCTTTCCCTACGATCCCGACGCGGTCTACCATGGGCACGACAATGTCTCCATCCAGGAGATCCGGATGGCGGCCCTGATCCGTGCCGGGCGCCAGGCGACGGCCATCGACCAGTTCGGACAGTGGTACCTGAAGGCGAATGCCACCGAGGCGGAGGACCTCCCCGATAGCGCCTATTACGATGGCGCGCAGACCGACTATGCGGTGCGCCGGTTGGCGGCACTCCGCGACGCCGGCCGACCGTTCTTCTTCGCCGTCGGCTACTACCGCCCGCACCTCCCCTTCAACGCCCCGAAGCGGTACTGGGATCTCTACGACCGCAACGCGTTGCCGCTGGCGCCCAACCAGACGGTGCCGGCCGGGGCGCCGGGCATGGCCGTCAACACCAACCGTGAACTCCGCGGCTATGCCGACTTCGCCGATGCCAAGGATCCGGCTGATGGTCGCCTGTCGCCCGCCGATGTGCGCCGCCTCACCCACGGATACTACGCCTCGATCAGTTACATCGACGCGCAGGTCGGTCGGTTGCTGGATCAACTCGATGCCCTCGGACTGACCAAGCACACGATCGTGGTGCTCTGGGGCGACAACGGCTTCAAGCTCGGCGAGCACAACGGCTGGGCCAAGATGACCAACTACACCATCGACACGCATGTCCCGCTGATCATCCGGGCGCCTGGCCAGATTCGCCCCGGGCTCCGACTGTCACAGCCGGTGGAACTCGTCGACATCTATCCGACCCTCGCCGCATTGGCCGGGCTGCGCGTCCCGTCGCAGTTGCAGGGCGCCAGCGCCGTACCCTTGCTGGCCAATCCCCAGCGGCCCTGGAAGGGCGCCGTCTTCAGCCAGTACCTGCGCAACGGGATCTGGGTCGCGAAGGACAGCATTCCTTACATGGGCTATTCGATGCTCACCGCCGACTGGCACTACGTCGCGTGGATGAACTGGACCACGCGACAGTACGTCGCATGGGAACTGTATGATCGGCGCGCCGATCCGATGGAGAACGTGAACCTGGCCGGCCGGCCAGAGCACGTCGCGTTGCTCGCCCGGTTGGAAGCGGAGCGCGTGGCGGGCTGGCGTGCGGCAGTTCCGGCGAAGTGACGATTCCCCCCTCCCGAGGATGGTCATGAACCATCGCGTGCTGTTGTCGGTCGCCGCCGGCCTCGTCATCGCGTCGACTCCCGCCGAATCGCAAGTCGTGGCGCCGGCGCCCCTCACGATCGAGCGGATCTTCACGAAGCGGGAGTTCGCAGCCGCCCCGGCAGGGTGGCAGCCGTGGCTGGATGACGTGCGCGGTTTCACGCGACTCGAACCGTCTCCGCAGGGAAGCGGCAGTGTCGACCTGGTCGCGACGACCCCGGCTGGCGTGAAGAGCACCATCGTGGCGGCGACCGAACTCGTGCCACCCGGTGAGGGCCGACCGCTCCGGATCGCCACGTACGCCTTCTCGGCGGATCGGTCGCGGCTCCTCTTCAGCGCGACCGCCGTTGCCCCGCGCACCGATGCGACCTGGTGGGTGATGGACCTGCGGTCGCGGCGGCTCACCCCGGTGGGCGCCTCGGGGCTGTCCGGCCGCATCGTGGCGCCGCTGCTTTCGCCGGACGCGAGCCAGGTGGCCTACACGGCCGAAGGCAATCTCTATGTCGAGACACTCGCGACCTCGACTCGGGTTCAGTTGACGACCGATGGGTCGCCGAGTCGCATCAACGGTGACTCACCACGCCCTTTCGCGGCGGTGAACAACACGAAGGGATTCCGCTGGAGCCCCGATGGCACGCAGCTCGCCTACGTCCAGTTCGACATGGCCGGCGTGCAAAGCGTCCTGATGATCAACAACGTGGACTACCTCTACCCGAAGGTCGATTCCTTCCAGCACGTGAAGCCGGGCGCCACCCTCCCGGCGACCAGGGTCGGGGTGGTGCCAGTCGGCGGCGGTGCCACGCGGTGGATCGAGCTGCCGGGCGATCCGCGGATGAACTACCTGACCACGGTCGAGTGGGCGGCGAGTTCGTCGGAACTCACGGTGCAACAGTTTGATCGGCATCAGAACCGGATGACCGTGTTCCTTGCGGTGCTGCCGTCGGGCACCACGACGACAATCCTGAACGAGACGGATCCGACCTTTCTCGATCCGGTCAACATCGCGTGGATCGATGGGGGTCGCCACTTCCTCTGGGTCACGGAACGCGACGGCTGGCGGCACGTCTATCGGCACGAGCGCGACGGCGGCCGTCCGGCGCTGGTGACCCGCGGCGACTTCGACATCGCCTCGGTCGAACGGATCGACGAGGCAGGGGGCTGGCTCTACTACCTGGCGTCGCCGGACAATGCGATCTACCGCGCACTCTATCGCACGCGCCTCGACGGCAGCGGCCTGCCGGAACGGATCACGCCGGTGGGGCCGCCAGGGACGCACAGCTACAGCATCTCGCCGTCCGGGCAGTGGGCCTTCCACACCTGGTCCCGGTTCGACACGCCGCCGCGCTCCGAGGTGGTCGCGTTGCCGACGCATCGCACGCGTGCGGATGCTGCAGGACAACGCGGCGCTGCGCGCCAAGCTCGACCGCGTGCCCCGCGCGCCCTACGAGTTTCTCAAGGTCGACATCGGCAACGGCGTGCGCCTCGACGCGTGGTGCATCAAGCCGCCCGAACTTCGATCCATCGACGGAAATATCCCGGTGATCTTCCACGAATACAGCATGCCCGGCGGCCAGTTCGTCACCGACGGCTGGAAGGGGGACAACTACCTCTTCTACCTGCTGCTGGCGCAGCGCGGCTTCGTGGTGATGGCGGTCGACTCACGCGGCACGCCGTCGTTGTACGGGCGGGCGTGGCGCAAGATCATCTACCAGAACCACGGCATCCTTCCCTCCGACGACATCGCGGCCGCGGCCAAGGTCCTCCTGACCGAGCGACCCGTACCTCGATGCCCGGCACGTCGGCGTCTATGGCTGGAGCGGCGGCGGGTTGATCAGCATGCTCCTGCTGCTGCGCCATGGCGACGTCTTCACGGCGGCGGTTCCCGGCGCCTTCATCAGCGACCATCGCTACTACGAGGCCGGCTTCACCGAGCGCTACCTCGGCCTGCCGCAGGAATCACCCGCCGCGTATGACAAGGCGGCCGTCGCTGCGATACGCCAGGAACCTCACCGGCGACCTGCTGATCATGCACGGGACCGCCGACGACAACGTGCACTACCAGAACATGGAGCTGATGGTCGGATGCGCTGATCGCCACAGGGAAGCACTTTGCCGTGGTGCCCTATCCCAACCGTTCGCACGGGATGACCGAGGGGATCAACACCAAGGCGCACCAGCACGACACGCTGCTCTGGTTCTTCACCGAGCATCTCCGCCCGGGCGGAGGCGCCTCGCGCGAGGAGTGAGGCCGCGGCAGTACCGGCTAGGCGACGTCGGCGGATGCGTGCCGGGCGACCCCGGACGGCGACCCCTTCGCCACATACATCGCCGCGTCGGCACGCTTCAGCAGCAGCTCCGCGCTCTCGCCGTCCTCCGGATAGATCGCGATGCCGATGCTGGCCCCGACGCTGACGATCGTGTCGTCGATCGCGCACGGCTCCGCGATGCAGTCGATCAGCGATGCTCCAAACGCGAGCGCCGAGCGGTCCCCCTGGACCTCGAGCAGCAGCACGAGGAACTCGTCGCCACCGCGCCGCGCCACGCTGTCGCCACCGCGCACGAAGGCACTCAACCGGATGGCGGTCGCCTGCAGCACGCGATCGCCGACATCGTGTCCGTAGGTGTCGTTGACCGCCTTGAAGCGGTCGAGGTCGACGAACATCACCGCGAGGCGCCAGCCGTGGCGGAGCGATTGCTCGAGGGCCAGGTCGAGTCGATCACCGAAGAGCGTGGCATTCGGGAGGCCGGTGACCGTGTCGTGGAGCGCGCGATGCCGCGAGGCCGCCTCGGCCGACTGGCTCCGGGCCAGCGCCGACTGCATCGCGTCGCGCTCGTCGACTTCCATCGCCAGCGCAGTGGTGACCTCGACGAGCTCGTCCGCCGCCTCCTGCACCTTCGTCTCGACCGCCTCGCTCTTCTCGATCGTGCGCTGGACCTGCTCGACCGGAACCCCCGACGAGACCTCGTGCTGCAGGGCGTCGTTGACGTGCGCGAGTTCCTGCGCGTTTTCCGTGACCTTCGCACTCTGATCGAGCGCGCGGTGCAGTGGGGGCGTGCTGGGGTCGTCGGGGGCCGCGGCCTGTCGGCGCGTCTCGGGCATGGCGGATCAACTCCTGAGTGGCGTCTCACCCCGTGCGGGGGCGTCGGGAGGGAGAAGAAGCGTCGGGGTACCGGGACGCACAATGGCGCCATGGGAGATCATCCCAAGGAGCGAGTCTCATCCCTGCTCCATCGTTCGATGGAGCGTGTGGCTGCGGTCGGCGGACTCGTCCCCTGCGCCGCGCGGAACAGCACCCGTGAGTCGCTTCCTCTCCCCCACGAGGCACCATGTCATTCGGACTCTACTTCGCCGGCGCCCTCATCGTGATCGGCGGCGTGGCCTGGGGGATGATCAAGGCCGGCTTGCCGACCACGTGGGTCATCATCGCGGCCGTGATCATGCTCGGTGTCGGCATCCTGAGCGGCGTGAGTCACACGCGCTCGCGCGACCTGCCGAAGGATCCGTCCTGAGCGCCACCTACCCGGCCGGGCGCGGTGCTCCAGATCTCGGCGTACCGATCTCCGGAGCACGGTTCGCATCCGGAGGTCGCGGAAGAAGAGCGGTCTGCGGTGTCCCCAGCGGCATGGTCGGGATGGGGCCGGAGATGATGTGCACGCCCCGCGCCGCCAGCGTGGCGGCGCAGGTCGTCGACCTCGCCTGGCGCGACGCGGAAGGCGAGTTGCAGCGACAGTTCGCCCCGATCGGCGGGGTTCTTCGGGGTCGTCGAAGCACCACTGCCGGCGCTCGGTCAGCGCCAGGCATGGTCGAGCCGACACGACACTCGACTCCGCTGCGGGCTCGAGTATCGCCTGTGCAGCGGAGAAGCGCTTCGACGGGCTCTCGCTGCCTGTATGAACTCGCGCAGCGCGGGCATCTGCCGCGCGAAGATGCATTCGGTGTAGCCATAGACTGCGGATCGGGTTCAGCAACGGGTCGATCGTCTGCATCGCGGCTCCTGCAGCGCGGAAACGGCCGCTGACGACGCGCCGGGGTGGAGGCGACGAGATGCGCCTCCACCCCCTTGCTCGAGTTGCGCAGCGATCGCGTGCTCACGGCACGACACCGACAGTGCTACGGCGCCACCGTCCGGGTCGCTGCCTTGGCGAGCAGCCGAGTGAAGTTCGCCATCCGCGCGCAGCCGGTCGTCGTCGATCCACTCCGGCTCTCACGCTCGGCACCCGGCCGTCGACAAGCGCCTCGACGATCCGGATCGATACGGCGCGGCGTCGGGGCGGTTCTCCTTGAGCCAGGCATGCAGCGCCCAGACCAGCGGCGGCGTGCCGAAGTGGGCATCGGGGAGGTCGAGTGGCGCGCCGTGCTGGATCAGCAGCTCGACCAGCTCCGCGTCGCCTTGGTAGGCGGCCACGTGCAGCGCGGTCTGCCCCCCTTCCGGACGCCGGACCGCCGGATCGACTCCGAGTTCCAGCAGCAGCCGGATGGTGTCCCGTTGGCCATACCATGCCGCCATCGCCATCATCTCGCCACGATCGGCGGCGGACACGGTCTTCGGCGGTTCGAACGCCTGCCGCAACAGATCGAGGCGACCAATGCCGGCCGCGTCGGTTGCGGTGACGCGCGCGCCGCGCTCGGCGAGGTGTGTCGCGGCCTCGGGGCAGCCATTGATGAGGCAGTAGCGGACGATGCCTGCGTCCAGCCTGGCGCCGCGCGAGAGGAGCAGGTCGGCGAGTGCGTTCTGGACACCGGCCGCGCGCGGATGAGCGCTCGTCACCACGAGGGCGAGCGTCGTGGCGCCGCCACCATAGACATCGGCCTCGGCATCGATCGCGGCGCCCGCGTCGAGGAGTCTCGTCGTGATCGCGACGATGTTGGCGGGGGTGCGCTGGCGGTAGCTCTCCACACCGTTCGCCGAGGCGTAGTGGAGCAGCGTGCTCCGATGCTCACGACTGGAGCGCGCCACGACGAGCGACGGCTCGGCCCGGAGCAGCTGGTCGAGCGTGGCGAGATCGCCGGCCACGATCGCATCGGCGGCGCGCTCGAAGGTGGCGACCGCCGAGTCCTGCTGCACGGCGGCCTCCACGTACTGCCCCAGCTTCGGCCAGCTGTCGAAGCCGTGCGCGCGCGCGATCACGAACTGCGCCTGTGCGATGGTGGTGTCGTTCGGGCGGAGCCGCTCGCGCACGAAGTGCATCAGTTGCTGGGACCGGCGTTCGATGTCGGCGGGGTTGAGTCGGCTCCCCTCGGGCTGGAGTCGCACCAGATCGGCGATCCATCGCGTGACCCAGCGCTGCATGGCGGGGTCGCCCTGGCGACACGCCGCGACGAGCTCCTTGGCGCGCGTGCGATACTGGTCGAGGTCGGGGCGCGGCGGGAGGGGAAGGGCGTCCTGCGGATTGGGATACATACGAATCTCCTTTCGGGGCGCCTGGAGTCCGCACTGATCAGGCTGAAAGAAGGTTCGTCGATTTTTTGGCGACTGCGGTGGGTGGGCACGGCCCTTTACGCGGACTGAATGCGCCCCAGGCGCACTTCAGTCTACCGATGAAATTCGCGAGGCACAACGTCCGAGGCTAGACCCCGAACTGCCGCAGGTGGTGGTCGGTGTGGAGGTAAGCCCATCGCATCCAGTTCGCGCGGCTCATCGGGCCGAGCACCGGATGCGCCTCGACCAGCGCCTCGGGGGAGGCGGCCGCGAGCTCCCGCAGCAGCGTGACGGCGCGCGCCAGGTCGGCCGCAAAGTCGGCGGGATCGACTGCGGCACCCGCCGGATCGGCACCGGCCTTGATGCCGCGCGGCATCTGCCGGAGCACGTGGAGCAACAGGAACTTGCGGAGCGGCGACGGTTTGCCGCGCGACTTGGACGCGAACGGCCGCCGCTTGAGAACGGCCTCGGAGGCGTCCCCGAGATGGCGCGCCATCTGCTGCCCATTCATCGTGCCCCACACGGCGGCATGCGAGGGTGTCAGGTGCTGCAGTCGGGTGACCAGCTCGTCGAGCACGACGTCGTTCGCGAGATTCTTCATCGGCGACCAGGATCAGAAGAAAGGGAGAGTCGGGGATTCACCAGAAGCCGTCGTCGTTCCGCGCCCGTACGGCGCGGACGCGCGCCTTCGCGATCCTGCGGATCAGCGCCTCGGGGAGCGGGGCCGCATAGGGAATCTGGAGCATCCCCTTCGTGGTCTGGTGCTTCGCCAGCTCCTTCCGGAACGGCTCGAGCCCGGCCTCCATCGGCGTGAAGTTGCAGTGCGCCTTGTGCGCCGAGAAAGCAAAGAGAAAGCGGGGCTCGATGAAGAACGGCGTGCCCCACTTGATCGCCTCCTCGGCGTCGGGCGCGACCTCCTTCAGGATCGCGTAGAGCCGCCGCAGGTGTGGCTGCCCCGCTGCAGGTGCCGCCGCGATGTATTCCGCGATCGTGGTCGCGCGTGCGCGTCCCATGCGGCCGCTACCCCTTGGCCGAGGCGACGTTGAACGCCACCGCGGCGCGGATGAGCGCGGTGAATGCCTTGGCGTTCACCGCCTCGCCCTCGTGGATGTCGATGGCGCGGCGCACGTTGCCGTCGAGGCTCGAGTTGAAGAGGCCGCTCGGATCCTTGAGCGACGCCCCCTTCGCGAAGGTCAGTTTGATTGCCTTCTTGTAGCTCTCGCCGGTGCAGATCAGGCCGGTGTGCGACCAGACCGGCCCGCCCCACTTCCATTCCTCGATGATGCCCGGGTCGGCGGCAAGGATCATCGCGCGGACCTTCGCGAGGGTCTCGCCACGCCAGTCGCCGAGTTCGGCGATCCGTCCATCGATCAGCGCGGCGGCGGAGTCGGTGGCATGGGCTGCGCGCTTCTTCATGACGTGCTCCCGGGGTTGCGCCGTTCCATGAACAGCAGGTACTGGGCGAACGATTCGGGGATCTCGCTCTCCGCATACGGCGCGATCTCCGTGAAGCCGTGGCTGCGGTAGAGCGCATGCGCCGCGGTCATGAAGGTCGGACTGTCCAGGCGGATGGTGTCGTAGCCCCCCTCCTCGGCGGCGTGGATCAGGTGGCTCAGGATGGCGCGCCCGGCGCCGGCGCGTCGAAGCGTGGGGTCGACGTACATCCGCTTGATCTCCGCGATGCCCGTCCCGATCTCGCGGAGGCAGCCGACGCCGCACGCCTCGTCGCCGCGGAAGGCGAGGACCAGGCGTCCGTGCGGCGGCTGGAACTTGGCGATCGACGCCATGTCGGCCTCGACCGCCTCACGCGGCGAGTGCGGATGGACGCCATGGCGCGCCTCCATCTCCGCGTTGCCCCAGGTGAGATAGTCGAGCCACAACCGCCGCACCGCCTCGGCATCCTGTGGCAGGACGGCGTCACGTACTTCGATCGGCTTCGGTTCGGGCATCGCGTCTCCGTAGGGTCCATCGCCTTGTGCGGCCTGCGGTCACCGCCCGCCACCCCGCTCCTCGACGAGTCGCATCGACTCGCGACTCACGAAGATCGGCGCGTGGTACTGCTCTCCCCAGCCGAGCGGCGTGACGTCCCGAACCTCGTGGATCGGCCCGCCGCCGTGGCCCTCCTCGAGCTGCGAGCGGATCGACGCGCGGATGTTCGGGTCGGCCCCCCGATCGAGCAGCAGCCGGGTGAAGCGCGCCTCGTCGGGTTGCCCCGCACCGTAGTTGACCCAGAAGTTGCGCTGGGAGACGACGGTTGAGAAGAGCGGCGTATAGCCACCGAAGCCGTCGGCGTCGATCGCGGCACGGACGTTCGGGTCCATCCCGTGGTCGAGCAGCCACGCGGCGGTGTCCACATCGTCGAAGTACGCGGCAATGTGCAGCAACGTCGCCCCCTGCAGCGGCGTGCCCTGGGCGGTGTACGGGCCTGCGGCGCACGCCGGCGCCATCGGGAAGATCTCCGCCTTCGGAAAGGTGCGCGTGAGCAGCTCCGGGTCGCGCGCCAGGTGGGCCTCGAGCAGGTCGAGCCGCCCCCGATGAAACGCCATGATCGGCGTGTCGGGCGGCTCGAAGCCGTGCTCGACATACATCTCCAGGATGCGGCGCTTCGCCGCCGAGTTCCGGCTGTCGGTGCCGAGCAGGTGCTCCATCACGTTGGGCGGGACACCGTCCGGACCGTCGACGCGCACGCCGAGTGAGAAGAGCACCGCCGTCCCGGCGACGTTCAGCGTGTAGGCCGGCCCGGCCAGCGAACCGCGATCGATCGGCGGACGCCCGGCGAGCTCGTGGATCATCCGCACCGTGCCGGGATGGCCCTGCAAGGCGGCCCGGCCGGCGGCCTTCTCGAGGTCGCGCGCGCCGCGGGCGTGGAGTTGGCGGATCAGCTCGTCTCGGCCGAGGTTCGCCGCGTAGCTCATCGGCGGCCCCCAGTTGCTGTCGGGGCGGAGCAGCACCGGTTCGTGGAGCAGCGCCGGATTCGCCTCGACGAGCGAGAGCACCCGGGCGCGGTCATCGCGCCAGATCGCATCGACCAGCTCCACCGCAATGACCAGTCGCGGCCAGCTCGACGCGCGATAGCTCTTCGCGAGGACGCGTTGCGCCTCGGCGAGCTTCGCGGCGGCGGGATCGGCCGGGTCGGGGTGCAGCGCGCGCCACTCGGCGATCGCGGCGGCATCCCCGGCGTGGAGCGCCTTGAGGAATTCCTTGGCCTGGCGATGGAGTTGGTCGAGATCGGGGCGGACGGGAAGATCACGGACGGGCATGACGAACCTCCTTGATGTGCCCGTGGTCCGCTGGCGCCGGGCGAAGGAGGGTCATGGGTACGTCCCGGGTGCTGCTCGGCACGCTGCTCAGGTGGACTCGGTCCTCTCCGCGGACGGGAGGCGCCCTGCGCGCCCAGACGAAATTACTGCCCGTGCGGCCAGGCCGACAGGGAGGCGCGCCGTGCGTTTCATGCCTGCGACGTGGCTACCTATCTCGCCGCCCGGGCCGTAGGATTCCCCGTTGCTGCACGCTCTCCTCCCCCGGGATCCGGCCGACATGCCCCTGCTGAGCACCTTCGAGCTGACGAAGCGCTACCCCGGCGGGGTGACGGCGCTCGACGGCCTCACGCTCGATCTCGAGCCCGGCGTCATTGGCCTGGTCGGCGCGAACGGCGCCGGGAAGAGCACCTTCCTGAAGATCATGCTCGGCCTGCTGCCGCCCACCAGCGGCTCGCTGACGGTGCTCGGGATCGACGCGACCACCCGCGGCACCGAGCTGCGTCAGTTCCTCGGCTACATCCCCGAATTCGACTGCCTGCCGGCTGATCGGACCGCGACCGACCTGGTGACGCACCTCGCGCGCGTGTCGGGGTTGCCGGCGACGGCGGCTCGCGAGCGCGCCGCGGAGATGCTGCGGCATGTCGGGCTCTACGACGAGCGCTATCGCCCCATCGGCGGCTACTCCACGGGAATGAAGCAGCGCGTCAAGCTGGCGCAGGCGCTGGTGCACGATCCGAAGCTGCTGCTGCTCGACGAGCCGACCAACGGCCTCGACCCGGCCGGCCGGATCGACATGCTCGAGCTGGTCAAGCGGACCGGGCGCGAGTTCGGGATCAGCGTGATCGTGGCCACCCACCTCCTCGGCGAGGTCGAGGAGGTCTGCGACTTCCTGGTCGCGATCGACGGAGGTCGCCTGCTCCGCGCCGCGCCGCTGAAGGAGTTCGTGCAGGAGACCGAACTGCTGGTGGTCGAGGTGCTCGGCGACAGCGACGCCTTTCTGGCCCAGCTGCTGGCGCGCGGGTTGTCGGCGAAGCTCGGCGTGGGCGGGGCGATCGCGATCCAGGTCGGCGCGGATCTGCCGTTCGACACGGTGCGCGACGTCGCCGCCGAGATGGGCGTGGGCCTGCTGCGGATGGCGCGTCGCCGTGATCGGCTCGAGGATCTCTTCCACGTCGACGAGGCCGTGATCGCGGGAGGGATGCATGGCTGATCCGGTGATGCCGCCGGCCGGCGCGATCTACGACATAGGCTACCAGCACTACGACGGTCCGCGGCTCGGTCGCGCCGGCGCGGTGCGCGCCCTCTACGTCGAGGGGATCCGCTCGATCTTCGGGATCGGTCGCGGGGGCAAGGCGAAGATCCCGCCCGTCGCGCTGGTCGCGATGATGGTGATCCCGGCGCTGATCCAGAGCGCGGTGACCGGCCTCGCCGGCAACATGATCCAGCTCTTTGCCCACGCCACCTACTTCCGCACCACGGTCTGGCTCTTCGGGCTCTTCTGCGCCTTCCAGACCCCGGAACTGATCACCAGCGACGTGCAGAGCAGGGTGCTGGCGCTCTATTTCTCGCGTGCGGTGCGGCGGTCGGACTACGTGCTGGCGCGCGTCGCCGCGCTCGCCACCTCGCTCTTTGCCGTCGCCCTGCTGCCGCACATCGTCCTCCTCAGCGGCACCTGGATGGCGGCCGAGGACGTGCTCGGGGCGATGCACACCTCGCTGCCGACGATCCCGCGGATCATCGGGGGCGCGTTCGCGATCGCGATCCTCCTCTCGACCGTGTCGATCACCATCTCCGCGGTGATCAAGCGCCGGCCGTTCGCCACCGCCGCGATCCTCGCCTTCTTCCTGCTGGCCAGCGCCTTCGTGACGCCGCTCATCATGCAGCGGCCCGACAAGATGCGCTACCTCGCGCTGTCGTCGCCGATGATCGTCGGCGATGGCGTGACGACCTGGATCTTCGACACCACCTCGGTCAAGCAGAAGGCCGATTCGATCGCCGCGCTCGACGCCGCCGATGCGCTGGCCCGGCCGCCGAAGAACACCGCCGACAGCGCGGCCCAGCTGCGCCGCCGTTTCCGTCGCCGGAACCGCACCGTGCTGCAGGCCGCCAACCTCCCGGGGCTTGCCTATCTCGGGACGATGGCCGGCTTCATCGTGATCGCCGGCGTGGTGCTGACGCTGCGCTACCGGAGCGTCGAGACATGAGCGTCGAACTCGCGCACGTCTCGAAGTGGTATGGCAACATCGTCGCGGTGAACGACGTCTCGTTCACCCTCACCCCGGGCGTGACCGGGCTGCTCGGCCCCAACGGCGCCGGCAAGTCGACGATCCTCCACATGCTGGTGGGGCTGCTCCGGCCATCGAGTGGCACCGTCACGCTGGACGGTGTCCCGACCTGGCAGCACCCCGAGATCTACCGCACCCTCGGCTTCGTCCCCGAGAGCGAGTCGGTCTACTCGTTCCTCACCGGAGTGGAGCTGGTGCGGCTCAACGCCCGCCTGCAGCAGATCCCCGACATCGACGGCGCGGTGCGCCGGGCGATCGACCTGGTCGAGATGACCGCGGCGCAGGATCGACCGGTGGCGACCTATTCGAAGGGGATGCGGCAGCGGATCAAGATCGCCGCGATGCTGGTGCACAGCCCCCGGGTGCTGCTCCTCGACGAGCCGTTCAACGGGATGGACCCGAAGCAGCGGCTGCAGATGATGGCGGTGCTGCGCCGGCTGGCCGATGCGGGGAGCACCGTCCTCGTGTCGTCGCACATCCTCGAGGAGGTCGATCGCCTCGCCGACACCGTGCTGGTGATCATCGGCGGCCGACTGGCCGCGTCGGGCACGAGCCGCGTGATCCGCCAGCTGATGACCGATCGTCCCCACACCTTCACGGTGCGGACGAGCGACGACCGGCTCATCGCCTCGCGCCTGATCCGCCAGGACATCACGGCGAGCGTCGAGGTGACCGCCGCCGGGCTCAGCATCCGGACCTCGGACCTCGGCACCTTCACGCGGTTGCTGCCGTCGCTGGCGCGTGAGGCGAGCGTCTCGATCCTCGAGGTGCACCCGGCCGACGAATCGCTCGAGAGCGTCTTCTCCTACCTGGTGCAGGGGTAACCCGTGCTCTACAACCCCGTCCTCGCCGGGCTGACCCTCCGCCAGGCGCTCGCCAAGCGACGCTGGATGATCGTGTTGCTGCTCGCTGCCCTGCCCGTGATCATGGCGACGCTGATCAGCATCTACGGCACGGTCGACGACGAACCGCTCCAGATCGTCGCCATCCCGATCATGACGCTGATCTACACGGTGATCGTCCCCGTGATCGCGCTGGTCCTCGCCGCCTCCTCCTTCGGCGCGGAGATCGAGGACGGCACCGCGATCTACCTGCTCGCCAAGCCGATCTCGCGCGCGGAGATCGTGATCACCAAGCTGGTGATCACCGCCCTCATCTGCGTCACCCTCAGTGCGGTGTCGATGCTGGGCGCCGGGATGAGCCTGGTCCGCGGCCTCGACCCGACCGGCCTGGTGCTGGGCCTGACCGTCGGCGCCGCGCTCGGGGCGTTCCTCTACTCGGTGCTCTTCCTGGCGCTCGGGCTGGTCACCAAGCGCGGAATGCTGTTCGGCCTGACCTACCTGATCGTCTGGGAGGGCGCGCTCGGCTCCTTCTTCCAGGGAACCCGGGTGCTCAGCGTGCGGCAGTACATGCTCGCCGTGGCCGACGCGATCACCACGGTCAAGCCGGACATCTTCGTGGCGCTCCTGCCGGCGAAGACGGCCTACGTGATGAGCACCGTCGTCGCGGTCGGCGTGGTCATGCTCTGCATCCGGAAGCTGCGGCGCTTCGAGATCGGGCAGGCGGCGTAGCGCGGAGGGTCGCAGGGCGCGGAAACGACAACGCCGGTGCCGGACCGAAGTCCGACACCGGCGTTTCTCATCCGGAGCGTTACCGCGGGATGACCGGCAGCACCACGTGGCTCGGGTGCGCCGCGTCGTGCAGCAGGCGCTGGTGCGCCGGGACGAACGTCGAATCGCGCTCGTTGTTGCCACCGGTGTTCAGGTTCCGGTTGTACTTCGGGAAGAGCGCCGACGTGATGCTGACCCGGAGCCGGTGCCCGGGGGCGAACACCTTCGAGGTGAACCAGAGGTCGATCTCGTATTTCTCGACCTGCCCCTTCACCAGCGGCACGACCTTGTCCATCCCCTTCCGGAAGCGCGCCCGCACCAGGCCGTCCTGGACCCGTTCGGCATGCCCGTCCGGGAAGACATCGAGCAGCATGATGGCCCAGTCGGTGTCCTTGGCGTCGCTGCTCGCCCACAGGGTGGCCGTCATCTCGCCGGTCACCTCGAGCGGCCTGGTCAGCGGCTTCGAGGTGAACACCAGCGCGTCACGCCGGGTGGCGTTGAGCGTGGTGTAGTCCTCGTTGAGTGACTCCTCGAGTTCGCGCGAGTCGATCAGGTACGGCGTCGGGTCGCCCGGATCGTAGGTGTAGGTGTCGGCCACCGCACCGCGCGGCGGGATGGAGTCGAGGACGCCGTCGCCCCCGCTCGTCTGCGCGTTGCCGCCCGACGAGACGTACCACTTCATCGCCCGGGCGCGCGCCAGCGGCCATTCCTTCTCCTGGCGCCAGGTGTTGTCGCCCTGCACGAAGATGTCGACCGGCGGCAGCTTGTCGACGCCGTTGTCCTTGCCGAGGAGATAGTGGTCGAACCAGCGGATCTGGAGGTCGCGGTATTCGTAGCGCGCCTGCGGGCCGAAGTCGCCTGCCACGTATTCCACGCCCTTGTGCGAGTGCACGCCCATCACGAGGTGCCACGCCGGGTGGTTCTTCAGCTTCAAGAGGGCGTTGGTGTAGTCGAGCGGGCCGCGCGAGTCATCGTGCCAGCCGGCCAGCGACATCGCCGGGACGTTGACCTTGTCGATGAAGGTCGTCGCGGCGCGCGAGCGCCAGTAGGCATCGAGCGTCGGGTGCGCGATCCAGCGGTCCCAGATCTGGTTGGGCGCGCAGCCGAGGCGCTCCGGCAGCGCAGAGAGCGGGAGGTGGGTGATCGCCTCGCCGATCTCGAGGTCCGCGCCACCGGTCGCCATGTTCCGGCCGCGCATCATGCAGGCCCAGGAGATGTTGATCGGGCCGAACGCCATCGCGGCGTAGGGCACGATGCGCCAGGGATCGCTGGTCGCCGCCGACGGCGCGATCGCCGCCAGGTGCGGCGGGGCGCTGACCGCGGCGAACCACGCCAGGCGGCCCTCGTCGGAGTGGCCGATCAATCCGACCTTTCCGTTGGCGCCGGGAAGCTTCGCCGCCCACTCGACGGCGTCGTAGCCGTCCTGGATGTCGTGGCTGTAGTCGCCGAACTCCTCGATCTTCCCCGTCGACTTGCCGCGCTCACGCACCAGCTGGCCGACGAAGATGTAGCCGCGCGCGGCCCACCACCGTCCCGGCCCGGGATTCGACGCGCGGTACGGGGAGCGCTGCATCACCACGCCGAACGGGCCGGGGCCGACCGGACGCACGATGTACGTCTCCAGCAGGGTGCCATCGCGCACCGGCATCAGCTGCGTGGTGTCGATCACGGTGGCGTACTGCGAGTCGGACGCCGGCATCTTCCAGACCTGGTAGGTCGGCTCGGGGGCACCGGGCGTCGCGCGGCGGACCAGCCGGTAGCGGCGATCCATCGGCCGGTCGTTGGTGTACTGCACCCCCTCGAGCGTGTCACCGTGCCACGCGGCGCGGACCACCGAATTGGCGTCCTGCGTCAGCAGCAGCGAGTCGCCCTTCGGCGCGACCTTCGCCACCGTGAACATCGGGGCCCCGGTGCGCCGGCGCAGGTAGCCGACGTTGGCCGAGTCGGCGCCGGCGAAGTGCGCGTACGCCATCCGTCGCCACCCCTCGAAGCCGAACTTCGGCTTCGCACTCAGCGCGATGTACACGTCCCACTCGCCCGCGAGGACGGGGACACGCCGGCGCGCCGTGAGGGCGCCCGCTCCCAGCGCCAGCAGCACCAGCGGCACGAGCGCCCAGCGAGCGCCGCCGGCGCGCGAGGTCCGATTCGTCATGTTACGCTCCAATCTCCGGAACCGATGAGGATCGCCGCTGTGCGGCGACCAGGATGCCCACGCCAACCAGGTTCATCACCACGACGACCGCCGCGATCTTGAGCGCGAAGCCCGACACGCTCTCCACCTTGATGATCGGGAACACCGCCAGCGCGATATAGAGCAGCGTCATCAGCAACCCCGACAGCGACGCGAGCCGCAGCAGGGGCGAGGGCCGAGGGGTCGCATCGCGCAGGCCGAACAGGGGGATCGAGAACATCACCACGTACGCCAGCGCATAGAAGATCCCGCCGGCGTTGAAGAGCAGCTGGAACGCCTCGGCCTGGCCGACGCCGACCTGGCTGATCAACGAGAGCACGAACGAACAGACCGCCACCAGCAGGATCGAGTTGACCGGCGTCCGGTAGCGCGGGTGCAGCTTGCTGAAGGCGGGCGGCAGCATCCGGTCCCAGCCGGCGACCATCGGGAGGCGCGTCACCGCCGTGAAGCTGACGCTGACCTGCGCCACCCGCATCGCCAGCGTCATCAGGATCGCGATCGTCACCAGCGGTCCGGCGATGCCGAACGGCTCGAAGCCGACCCGCAGCACCTGCGGCATCGGGCCGATCAGGTCGATCTGGTCCGCCGGGACGTAGGCGACCACCGTGGCGGTGCCGAGGATGAACATCACCGCGATGATCGGCGCGGCGATGTAGACGGAGCGCCGGATCGCGCTCGCGGGAGAGCGCGTCTCGCCGGCGAGGATCGCCATGTACTCGAAGCCGCCGAGCGCCCCGAAGCCCATCTTCCCGAGGATGTTCAGGTTGAGGAGCGTCGCCTCGGGCATCTGGGTCCGGAACGGGTGGAACTCGGCGAGGTTCCCGGTCGCGAGCCCGATGAACGGCAGCGCGATCAGGATGCCGAAGATGATCAGCATGAAGATGCCGCCGATGTTGTGCACCCACTTGCCCACGGCGAGTCCGATCGTGGCGGCCGTCGCCATCAGCGTGAGGATGACGGCCGACGAGAGCGCCACGAACCAGCTGCTCGACGTCATCCACGCCGCGCTCGGCCCGAGCGCATACGAGAGATACGTGGCGCACTGGATGCCGATCTCCGACGTGAAGACGATCACGTAGAGCCAGAGATTCCACGCCAGCAGGAAGCCGATCTTCGGGTTGAAGCCGAGCTTGGCCCACTGGTAGAGCCCGCCCTCCAGCGGCATCAGCTGGTTCAGGTAGATGACGACGGCCGCCATCGGCAGGTAGAAGAGGACCATGGCGGTCAGCCACAGCACCACGTGCGACGGGCCGAGCTTGCCGGCCACGCCGATCCAGGTCAGGCCGATGATGAAGAGGATCTGCGTGAGGGCGAGGTCGCGGACGCCGAGTTCCTTCTTGAGGGTGGCGCTCTCCGCCTCGACGCGCGCTTCCTCCTGGGCCAACGTCATGCGGCAACTCCCCTGCCGAGGTGATCCCACAGCCGAACCCAGGCGGCGAGCCCCTCGTGCAATCGGTGAACCCGGAAGAACTCGTTCGGCGCGTGGAAGTCCTCGTCGCCGGTCGAGAAGGAGAAGAAGACGGTGCCGAGGCCCATGGTGCGCTGGAAGATCTCGGCGACCGGCACGGTGCCACCCATTCGCACGATCAGCGGCGCCATCCCGTAGGTCTCGTGGAGCGCCGCCTCCGCGGAGCGGAGCGCCGGATGATCCCTCGGAATCCGCGCGGCGGGGGCACCATGATCGGCTTCGCGCACGGTCAGCGTAGTCCCCGCCGGTACGTGCGTCTCGAGGTGCCGCGTCACCAGCGCCACGATCTCCTCCGGCGACTGATCGGGTACCAGGCGACAGGTGATCTTGGCGTGGGCTTCCGACGGAATCACGGTCTTCTGCCCGGGCCCCTGGTAGCCGCCCCACATCCCGTTGACCTCGAGCGTCGGTCGGGTCCACTGCCGCTCGATCGTGGAGTAGCCCGGCTCGCCGACCGCCGCCGGGGCGCCAACCTGCGCCAGGTACGTCTGCTCGTCGAACGGCAGCGCCGCGATCTCGGCGCGTTCGAGCGCGCTGAGCTCCTGGACCGCGTCGTAGAAGCCCGCGACCGCGACCGCACCGTCGGGCGTGTGCAGCGAGGCGATCAATTGCGCCATCGCGTGCAGCGGATTGGCGACGCTGCCGCCATGCCGCCCCGAGTGCAGGTCCTTCGAGGCACCGCGCAAGGTCAGCTCGAGCCCCGCGAGGCCGCGGTTGGCGATCGTGATCGACGGCTCGTCGATCCGCCACATCGCGCCGTCGGCCGAGATGACCACGTCCGAGGCCAGCAGGTCACGGTTGGCGGTGACGAACTCCTCGAGGTGGCTGCTGCCGACTTCTTCCTCGCCTTCGATCATGAACTTCACGTTGAGAGGCAACCGCCCATCGACCGCGAAGAACGCCTCGGCGACCTTGATCGGGATGAACATCGGCCCCTTGTCGTCGGAGACGCCACGGGCGTAGAGGCGGCCGTCGCGCACCGTCGGCTCGAAGGGTGGCGTGGTCCAGAGCTCGATCGGATCGACCGGCTGCACGTCGTAGTGGCCGTACACCAGCACCGTCGGCGCCCCGGGTGCGCCGAGCCACTCGGCGTAGACGATGCTGTTGCCCGCCGTGGGCATGACACGCACCGCGAGCGGTCCTGCGGCCCGGAGCTTCGCCGCGACCCATTCGGCCGCCGCGTGCATGTCGGCCGCGTGCGCGGGGTCGGTGCTGACGCTCGGGATCGACGCATACTCCACGAGCTCCGCGAGGATACGGTCGTGGGAAGCCTCGAGGTGCGCGAGCACCGGGGCAATGTCCGTCATCGGCCACCATCGATCGAGAGGACCTGGCCCGTGATCCAGCGTGCCGACTCCGAGGCGAAGAAGAGGACGCCGGCTGCGATGTCCTCGACCGTCCCGAGCCGTTTGAGGGCGATGCCCTCGACGAGTGCCCGCTGCCGCGCCTCGCCGTAGGCCTCCCACTGTCGTTCGGTGCTCGGGTTGGAACGGACAAAACCGGGGGCAACGTTGTTGACCGTGATCCCCCAAGGGCCAAGCTCGTGCGCGAGTTGCCGCGTGAGTCCGATCTGCGCGGCCTTCGCCGAGGCGTAGGCCTGGATGCCGGTCAGCGAAATGCCGAGGCCAGCGCCGCTGGAGATGTTGATGATGCGGCCGAACTGTGCCGCCTTCATGCCCGGGGCCACGGCCTGGGCGAAGTGGAAGGCGGCGGTGACGTTGACGTCGAAGATCGCCTGCCATTCCTCGGGCCGAACCTCCTCCAACGGTCGACCGACCTGGCCGAGCACGCCGCCCGCGTTGTTCACGAGGATATGCACGCATCCCCCCGCCGCGGCCGCGTCGGTGGCGAAGCGGTCGACCGCCGCCTTGTCGCGGACGTCGACGACGCGCGTGCTGCACTGCCCGCCTGCCTCGCGGCAGATTCGTTCCGTTTCGGCCAGTTCATCGGCGATCACGTCGCAGGCCCAGACCGCCGCGCCGCGCGTGGCGAAGGCGAGCGAGATCGCGCGACCGAAGCCATGCGCGGCGCCGGTCACGATCGCCGTGCGTCCTGCAAAGTCCTGATTCACGTCGTGAGTGCCTCGAGATTGTCACGTGACTGCGCGCGGGTGCCCCGCTCGATCTCCTGGATCATCGCGACGACCCGCGCCGTGAGCGGGGTCGGCACGCCGGCGGCGGCGCCGAGGCGCACGACGATGCCGAGTTGGGCATCGACTTCGGTGGGTCGCTTGCGCACGGCGAGGTCGCGCCAGATGCCGCTGTGCGTCTTGGCGGAGCGGCGATTGTGGGCCACCAGCGCGTCGAGTGACTGCTCCGCCGCCCCGGCGGGCGCATCGGGGCGGTACGCGGCCGGGTCGAAGCCGTCGAATGCCATCGGCTGCACGTCGTGCGCCGCCGCAACCGCGAGCATCTCGCGCGCGATGGCGATGTAGATGCCACGGTGTTCCGGCATCGCGAGCGCATCGGCGATCGAGTCATTGGTGAGGGCGGTGACGAACAGCATCGCGCCGTACGCCTCCTTCCCCCAGAGGTAGCCCATGATGTTGTCGGTGGCGAAGGCGCGCTCGTCAAAGTCCTGCCAGCTGTCGCGGATGGCCAGGACGCGCGGCGAGACTCGCTCGGCGGTCGGTCCGAACGCCTCGCCGACCGTCACCGTGCCCCGGCCACCGTAGAAGAGCACGCCCGGTTCCATGTAGTCGGCGCCGAAGTTGACGAACGCCCCGACGGTGCGCTGTTCGCCCACGACCTCGGCGATGGTCAGCTCGTTGAGCCCATTCTGCGCCGAGACGACGCAGCCATCGTCGGCGAGGTGGGGGAGGAGCGATCGCACCGCGCCGGCGGTGTGATGCGCCTTCGTCGCGAGGACAATCGTGTCCCACGTCCCGCTCAGCGATTCCGGCGTGCAGGCAGGCAGCGTCGCGGTGAAATCGGCGATCGGCCCGGTGATCCTCAGGCCGTTCGCGTTGATGGCGTCCACATGCGCCGGCACGTTGTCGACCAGCGTTACGTCATGGCCGGCCCTGGCCAGAAACGCCCCCATGGTACCGCCGATCGCCCCTGCCCCCCAGACGAGGCAGCGCGACCGCGGTGCGGTCACGAGGTGTCGCCCCACGAGCCGTCGAGCAATTCGCGGGTCTCCTCGACGGCGACCTGCCAGAGCGCGAGGACATCCTCATCGGGGCGTTGGTAGAGGCCGCCGTAGTTGCCGTCGGGGATGTAGTCGCGCATCGCGACCGGGTCGAGCATGCGGACCTTCGCGAGGTCGACCATCGGGCGCTGGGTCGTCGGGTAGTTGACGCCCGGCAGCCGCGTCCAGGGGAAGTTCTCCATCCACGACCCGTGCGAGGCCACCGGGTCGATCGCCTGCACCTTGGCCCAGGTGCGCGGCGCATTCCACCAGTTGTGGAAGAGGACCTTGCACCCCGGATGATCGGCGGCCCACTCCTGCGCGAACTGCTGCACCGCGCCGTTGCCGCCATGCCCATTGCAGATCATGATCCGCCGGAAGCCGCTGTGCGCCATCCCGTCGAGGATGTCGCGCACCATCGCGAGATGGGTCTCGACGCGGATCGAGATCGACCCCGGATACTCTCGGAAGTACGGCGTCACGCCGTACGATAGGACGGGAAAGACCGGAATCCCGAGCGGTTCGGCCGCGTCGGCGGCGACCTTCTCGGGGAGGATGCAATCGACGGTCAGGCGGAGATAACTGTGCTGTTCGGTACTGCCGAGGGGAAGCACGGCGCGATCGTCGTGCTTGAGGTACGCCTCGACCTGCATCCAGTGCATGTCGCTGATGCGCATCGGGTCTTGTGTCCGGGGGTTGAGCGGGGTGCGGGGAGAATAGCGCCCCACGTGGCGGAGCGTAAGATACCCGGCCGTCCCGGATTGGTTGCCGTCCCGCGTCAGGTCAGGGAATGCGCTGACGCTCCACCGCGACGCGTTCGAGCTGCGAGAGTTCGGCGACGTAGACTTGTCGCAGGTACGACGGTGCCAGCATCGACTCCAGCCAGCCGCGGAGGCCGGGCTTGTCGTACTCGGTCGTGATCGTGACCATCGCCGCGTTCGCGCCGCGCGGCTCGACCAGGAAGGTGGTGACGATCCCGGAGGCGAGCGTCTCCCGCAACTCCGTTCCCGGCCGCGGTTCGGTGATCACTCCGGTTTCGACGTTGAGCCGGCCGAACGCCTTCATCTCGAAGCGGATCTTCGTGCCGGCGCCGCGCCCCCCCTCGAGCACGTCGAGCGCACCGAAGAACCTGGCCGGCAGGATGTGGGGGTGTCCCGTCCGGTAGTCCGCGATGATGTCATAGATCACAGGCGCGGGGACGGGGATCAGTCGGGCTTCCGAGAGGCGGATATGTGCCATGGCGGGTCAGGGGGCTGGGGGTTGTCGGGACCGCCTCCTCAGGCGGGCTGGATCCGGGACTCCTCAAGGGTATTGCGCACTCCCGGATCAGATCACGACAAGCGGCCGGGCCATCACCAGGTCCCGCTGGTCGTCATCGCCGAGGGAGTAGGGCTGGTCCCCGACCTCGGCGAAGCCGTATTTGTGATAGAACGCGATCGCGCGCGGATTGTGTTCCCAGACACCGAGCCAGGCGACGTCGCAGCGGCGCGCCTGCATCAGCCCGAGCGCCGCCTCCATCAACTGCTGGGCGATCCCCCGCCCATGCCACTCGCTCGCCACATAGAGTCGCTGGATTTCGCCCGGGGTAGTCGCCACGACGCAGGGCGGCGCCGCCTCCCAGCGGAGTTGGGTGAAGCCGATCAGCGCGCCGTCCGCCTCCGCCACCAGGGTGGTCATCCGCGGATCCGCGATCTCGTCGGCCTGGATCGCCTCACCGTACCGTTCGCGGGTGTGGTGGTCGATGTTCTCGGCCGTGTTCATCGGGCCAAAGGCTTCGCGGAAGGTGCGCTCGCCGAGGTGGGCGAGTTCGCGGGCGTCGCGCGGGGTGGCGTGGCGGAGGGAAGGCATGGCGATCGAGACCTGTCAGCGAGAATGGTCGTGCCTCATTCGGTGCGCGCCCAGAATACGCATCTCGGGTCCTGGCGCGCCACGAGGTGACCGCGCGGTCGGCCTCGTCGGATGCTCAGGCGGCCGGGGTGTTACATTGTACCGATCGTTCCATCGCCTGGAGAGCCAATGCCACCCGCCGTCCTGACCCGAGATGAAGTCGTCGCCCGCGTCATGGCCGTCGTCCGCCGACAGGGGTACGATGGCGCCTCCCTGCGCGAGCTCTCGAAGGCCACCGGGCTCGGCAAGTCGAGCCTCTACCACTACTTCCCCGAGGGGAAGGACGACATGGTTGGCGCCGTCGTCAGCCACCTCGAGGCATCGCTCGAGGCCGCGGTGTTTGCTCCGCTGCGTGCAGCGGGTGAGCCGGCCGCCCGGCTGCGCGCGATGAACGAGGTCCTCGAAGCGTTCTATCATGGAGGCCGCGAGGCCTGCGTCCTCGCGATCCTCGGTGTCGGCGATGCCTCCCACCGATTCCATCCCCAGGTGAAGAAGATCTTCCGCAGCTGGATCGACGCCATCGCCAGCGCCCTCCGGGACGCCGGGCTCTCGCGGCAGGTGGCCCAGGCGCGTGCCGAGGATGCGGTGGCGCGGATCGAAGGGGCGCTGGTCCTCGCGCGGTCGCTCGACGAGCCGGCCATCTTCGGGCGGGCACTGCGGGGACTCCCGGAGGAGCTGTTGCGGGGCTGAGTTCGGGACCCCTTGCGCGGCCCCGGACGGGAAGGTATTGTACCGAACGATCGGTACAATACCTCCACCCCGTCAAGTTCGGAGAAACGCCATGCCCCGCATTCAGCCCCTGCTCCCCACGGCCGCCACCGGCCCCGCCGCCGAGCACCTCGCGACGACCAAGAAGCTCTTCGGGTCGACCCCGAACCTCTTCACGACCGCAGCCCAGTCTCCCGCGACCCTGGCCGCGATGAACGGCTTCTTCGCCTCGCTCGGCAAGGCCCCCCTCGGCGGAAAGATCGGTGAGCAGGTCGCGATCGCTGTCGCCCAGGCCAATGGCTGCCAGTACTGCCTCTCGGCCCACACCGCGATCGGCGGGATGCACGGCGTCAGCGCCGCCAACCTCGCCTCGGCTCGCCACGGACACTCGGACGACCCCAGGACCCAGGCCGCCATCACCCTCGCGCTCGAGATCGTCCGCACCAAGGGTCGCGTGTCGGATGCCACGATTGCGGCAGCTCGCGCCGCTGGCTTCACCGACGGCGACATCGTGGAGGTCGTCGGCCACGTGGCCCTCAACATCTTCACGAACTACCTGAACAACCTCGCCGGACACGGACGTGGACTTCCCGCTCGTCGCGATCGAGCAGGCGGCGTAGCACCATGGCGCTCACCCTCGGCCAGCTCTGGCGCTACCCGGTCAAGTCGATGGCCGGGGAGCAGCTCACCGCACGCCACCCTCACCGATCTCGGCGTGCCGGGCGATCGGCTGATCTGGGTGCGTGGCCCGGAGGGTGTGCGCACGGCACGGCGGCAATACCAGCTGCTCGGACTGCGCGGAACGCTGAGCCCCGAGGGCGAGGTGCTGGTGAATGGGCACGCGTGGGACTCCCCGGCGGCGGCCGACCTCGTGCGCGCCGCCGCGGGAGAGGACGCGTGGCTCGAGCGCGCCCCGATGGGCTACCAGTTCGACATCCTGCCGCTGCTGGTGGCCACCGACGGGGCAGTCGCAGCGTTCGGCCGTGACATTCGGCGCCTCAGGCCCAATCTTCTGATCAGCGGCGTCGAAGGGATGGCCGAGACCACCTGGGAAGGCGCGGAACTCGAGATCGGCCAAGCGATCATCGAACTCGACTCGCTCCGCGGCCGTTGCCCGATGACGACGGTCGACCCGGACACGATCACCCGGGATCCCGACCGTGCTCAAGGACATCGGCCGCCGCTTCGGGGGAAAGCTTGCGCTCAATGCCGCCGTCGGTCGCGGTGGGCAGATCACCGTCGGGGACCCCGTCACCCTTCATCGCACGAGGTAGCGCGCATGCGTCCACCAGTTCCCCCGTTCGATATCGCATCGGCCACGCTCAAGGTGCGCGCGGCAGAAGACGCGTGGAATCGGCGCGACCCGGCCAAGGTCGCGCTCGCCTACACCCCGGACAGTCGCTGGCGCAATCGATCGGAGTTCATCTCCGGTCGGGCGGAGATCGAGGCCTTCCTGACGAGGAAGTGGGCCAAGGAGCAGGAGTACCGCCTGATCAAGGAGCTCTGGGCGGTCACCGGCGACCGCATCGCGGTGCGTTTCGTCTACGAGTGGCACGACGCCGACGGCCAGTGGTTTCGCTCGCACGGCAATGAGAACTGGCGCTTCGATGCGGAGGGCTACATGGCCGAGCGGCACGCGAGCATCAATGACGTGGCGATCAGCGAGGCGGAGCGGAAGTTCCGGTGGGAGCAGGGAGTGCGACCGGCCGATCATCCGGGGTTGAGCGACCTCGGACTCTGACGGCGTCGGGCGGTGCGCTACAGCGCCGTCGACTCGGGTGCGTCACGCAGCGCATGCTCCACGTCCGCGCGCATCGACTCCGGCGTGTCGGTCGAGCCGTAGCGCTTGAGCACCGTGCCATCCCGCCCGACCAGGAACTTGGTGAAGTTCCACTTGATCGCCTCGGTGCCGAGCACGCCGGGGCGCGCTTCCTTGAGGAAGCGGAAGAGCGGGTGCGCGTCGTCACCGTTGACGTCGATCTTGGCGAACATCGGGAAGGTGACGTCGTAGCTGGTCTCGCAGAAAGTCTTGATGTCGGCGTCGTTCCCCGGTTCCTGCGCGCCGAACTGGTTGCACGGAAAGCCGAGCACGGCGAGGCCCTTCGGGCCCAGCTCGCGGTGCAGTGCTTCGAGTCCCGCATACTGGGGGGTGAAGCCGCACTCGCTCGCGGTGTTCACGATCAGCAGCACCTTCCCGCGGTACCGGGCGAGGGTCTGCTCGGTGCCGTCGATCGTGCGCACGGGAATCTCATAGAGGGTGGTCATCACCCAATATCGAGGTGCGTGATGCCGCGGAGAAGGGGCGGTCGCCTCGACCGTATCGCGCGAACAGTAATGTCACCCCCGCGAGCACACCGACTACCGATCCATGGCGACCAGAGCGCGAGCCGTGTTTGATCGACGCCCTCCGCGCCGAGGCGCCAGAATCCTTGCTCCCCGTTCTCCCCGGTCAGCCAGCGCGCGAGGTTGATCCCGGTGTGGAGTCCGAGGGGCCACGCCAGCCCGCGCGTCGTGACCGCGGATACGCCGAACAGCACCGCGCTGGGGACGACGCCGAAGGCGACGGTCTGGAGGGGCCAGCCGTAGAGGAGGTGCAGCGATCCGAACGCGCCCGCGACGACCGCCTGCGTCTGCCAGTAAGCCCAGCGCGCTCCGCGCGGTCCAGAGCGAATAGGAGCGGAACGCGAGCTCCTCCATCGCGGCCAGGGCGATGGTGCTCGCCACGATGACGAGTACCACATCGAGGGGAGGGGCGGTGGCGCGGACGAGTTGCAGCGGACCCACCGCGAGCGTGATCGCGAGCAGGGTGACCGCATAGATGCCCATGCCGAGCATCAGTCCGGCCGCCATGCGCACGGGGGACGCGCGGGTGAAGCGGAGCCCGACGGCGGCGAACGTCCCGCCTTCCCGTGCGACGAGGAACCGGATCAGGAGCAGCAGGGCGATCGAGCTGCTCACGCCCCAGGCCAGTCCCCCCAGCGGGCGGGGACGAATCCCTTGAGGAGGCCGGCACCCATCAGGATCGCGAGCGCGGCGGTCCAGAAGAGGAGCAGGCGGGCGATCGGGTGGCGGGGCGGGCGGGATGCAGGGGTTTCGGGCATTCTCTGAAGGTAAGCCGGCGTCCCCGGCGCCAGTCGCACCCGTGGAACGTCCCCGGGCCCTTGCCTCCGGCGCGCGTGCCGCGATTATCATTGCGGCCTTCCTCACACCCTTTATCCAGAGACCGTCATGACCGACACCGCCGCCGCGCTGAACGCCACCAACCTGGGCTGCTCGATCACCTGCAAGGACCTCGCGGCCTCGATTGCCTTCTACCGCGACGCGATCGGCTTCGCCGTGGCGCACCAGTTCGAGAACGAGGGGAAGGTCGTGGCGGCCGTGATCGTGGCGGGCAACATCCAGATCGTCCTCAACCAGGACGACGGCAAGCTCGGGTGGGACCGCATCAAGGGGCAGGGGATCTACCTGCAGCTCAACGTCCCGACCTACGCCGATGTCGACGGCGCGGCCGAGCGGATCAAGGCCAACGGCGGGACGCTGCTGAGCGAGCCGGCCGATCGTCCCTGGGGCGCGCGGATGTTCCAGTTCAAGGATCTCGACGGCTTCAAGCTCGGGGTGTCGACGCCGCTGGTCGGGTAGTCCCGACCGAACGCTAGAGCCGAACGCCCTGGGGCGCCGTGAACGTCGCATCCTCGACGTTCCCGGTGTTCCGGGTCGCAGCCGGCTCGAAGATCAACACCTCGACCTCGTCGTCGGCCACGGTGCGGTGCTCCACCCCGCGCGGCACCACCAGGAATTCGCCGGGGCCGATCTCCACCGCGTGATCACGAAACTCGACGCGAAAGCGCCCGCGCACGCCGAGGAAGAGTTCATCTTCCTCGGCGTGCTGGTGCCAGACGAACGTTCCCTTGAACTTCGCGAGCTTCACTTCCTGCCCGTTCAGTTCGCCGACGACCTTGGGTCGCCAATGTTCCGTGATCAATGCGAACTTCTCGGCAAGGTTGACCTTCTGCACGGTTCAGCCTCCCGCCCTAGCGTGACTTGATCAGGAACCACTTCTCCTGCCGAGGCTGGAAGAAGTGCCAGCCGTCGTCGTCGAGCCAGGCGTCGTCCTCGAACATCACGAAGAGTTGTTCCCCGTTCCACTCCGGGATCGGCGTCTTGGTGTTGAGTTCGACGGACAGGTACGACCCCTTCCGGAGTCGCTTCCCGTCGGCGCCGGGACGGGCCCCCGAGCGGAAGTCGATGCTCGCGCCGAGGCCGTGGCCCTGCAGGCCCGATCGGATGCGAGTAGATCATCGCCTCGATCCCGCGCTCCTTCATCTCCTGCATCGTGGCGCGGTAGACCTCACCCGCCGAACGATCGGGGCGCGAGTGGCGCTGCATCAGCGCGTCCTGCAGGATGTTGGTGTTTCGCATCGCGGCCTTCAACCCCGCCGGCGCGTCGCGCTCGCCCGGCTTCAGGACGTAGGCCATCTTCTGCCAGTCGGTGTCGAAGCCCATGTAGCTGATGCCGAAGTCGATGTGCACCACGTCACCGGGGAGGATCACGGTCTTCTCCGGGGCCACGGCGAGGAAGCCGCGCGAGAGCGGCAGCCCGCCACCCTGCCGCTGGATGCGCAGGTCCGGCTGGAACCAGGTCCGGACCCCATGCGCGCCGAGGGCATCGTAAAGCCAGTTGCGCACGTCACCGACGGTGGTGACGCCCGGTTTGATGACTTCGTTGGAGAGGGCGCGCTCGACGATCCGTGCGGTGACGGCGACCGCCGTGGTGTAGTACGGCTTCTCCTGCTCGAGGCGCGTGTCGAGCAGCTCCTCGATCAGTGGCGCCGCGCTGACGAAGCGCGGGACGATCGAGTCGCCCAGCGCAGTGACGAGCCAGGTGTAGGCATCGTGGGTGAGCGCGCGTGTCTGGCCTCGACCACCGTCAAGCTGCAGGGCGATCTTCGCCGGTCTGTGTTCCGCCACGAGCTCGCGCAGCACGACCGCGGCGGGTCGCGGTTCCGCCGTGCTCTCGAACCAGCGGGTGAGGTTGTCTTCGGCATAGCCGGTGAGTGCCACGCGTCGCAGTCCCTTTTCTCCGGCGTCCACGAAGACGAAGAAGTCGCGGTTGCCGGTATAGGGACGCGGCGGGGCGATCGCGTGGACCACCGGGTTGTCGTGGAACTCCTCGTTCGCCACGATCCACATCCCGATGCCCTGGCGGCGCATCATCGGCAGCAACAGCGCGTGCCGGGCGTCGAGCCACGACTCGCGGACGCGAATCTGCTCCGACCAGGAGAGCAACCCGGTGGGTCCCTTCGGTGCCTGGGCGGTGGCGGTCGCGAGCGGGAGGATGGCAAGCAGCGCAACGAGGCGCGCCGTGACTGGCATGAGACGGAGCATGGAGGAACCGATGGTTGGAGATTCCTGAAGATGGGCGTCGTGCGGGGCGGCGCAACTCCGGCTCAGAGCCAGCGACGGACCCGCGCGCAGTAGGCCCGGTACTCGTCGCCGAAGAGCCCCTCGAGGTAGCGCTCTTCGCGGCGGATCACGCCCACCTGCATCACGCCGAGCACCACCGGCAGCGCGATCAGCGGCCAGAGGCTGTTCCGCCAGACCGCGATCCCGAGGTAGCAGAGCGTGAAGCCGACATACATCGGGTTTCGCGAGAAGCGATACGGCCCGACGATCACCAGCGCCTTGGTGGGCTTCCACGGCTCCGGATGGGTGCGTGCCTTCCGGAAGGCGAGCACGGCGGGCAGCGCGACGAAGCCGAGCAGGACGAGCAGGAGGCCGGCCGGGAGGGTGCCACGACCGGCAATCAGCGGCAGCGGGGACCAGCGGTTCAGCAGCAAGCCCGCGATCAGCGGGATGCCGTAGATCAGCGGCGGCGGGGCGATCACGCCGGCCGTGGCGGGGCGCGGCGCGTCAGGCAGCGGACTTCGCCTTCTTCACCAGCTCGCCGAACATCGAGGACTGGAGCGAGCCGTCGTCGTTGATGTCGAGTTCCATCGCCCCCTCCTCACCGATCAGGGTGATCACGACCTTTCCACCGCCCGTCCAGCACTCCCCGCTCTGGTTCTCGCCCATCAGCGAGAGGGTCACCTTGCCCGCGCGAAACGTCATCTGCACCGGCATGGAGCCGGAGGCGGCATAGCGTCCCTCGATCTTGCCGCTACAGCTCACCAGGCCCGGACGTGGCGGCGTCCCGGCCTTGGCCACCACCTTCGGCGGCGCTTCGCTGACGAAGCGGATCTGCTCGGGCTTGGCCCAGACCATCATGTTGTCCGGCAGCGCGACCTGATACTCCGTCCCGGCCACGGTGAGAATCCGGCTGTCGATCGACCGGCCCTGGTACTGGACCGTGACCAGGTCGCCCACCTCGAAGATGCCATTGGCACGATCGTATCGCGTGGACGGTCCGCGTCGGCGCAGCTGCGTGGGGTACTGCCGGACGGTACGCGGGCCGTTGATAATCTGGACGTCGAACTGGTGGCCGTCGGCGCCGCGGACGATCGCCATGACCATGCCCTGGCCGGTCGCCACGTTGACGGTGTCACCGACCTTGATGCCGATGCCCTCCTGCGCCTGGGCAGGCACGGCGTGCGGCCGGAGTGCGACGGCGAGCACCAGCAGAGCGGCGCTGCGGACGAGGGAGCCAATGCGGGGGGTGGTCATGGCAATCTTTCCCTGTGCGGGTGGGTGCGGGAGCGATCGTGCCCAACCTCGGACCGATGAGTATCCGGCCAACTCCCCGGGAGGGCAAGCGCAGGGCGCTAGGGCGCCTTCCCGTCGAGCACCCAGGCCCGGCGAATCAGCCCGCCCTGCACGAGGTACATCCAGGTCGCCTGCGTCCGATCCGGCGAACCACCCGCAATGTGCTCCTGGTCTACGACGAACTGTCCTTCGACGATCCGCGGCTGCACCGTGATCTTGAACGCCGCGGAGACGGCGGAGAGCGACCGTGTGTACATCGCGCGGATGCTGTCGCGTCCCTGCGCCATGATTCGCCCGCTCGGCAGCCGCTCGAAGACCACATCCGGCGCGACGAGCAGTGCCATCGCATTGGCGTCGCGCGCATTCGCCGCATCGACGAAGCGCTGCACCACCACTTCCGGAGTCGGCACAGCGGCCTGTTGTGCTGACGCGCCGCCGGCGAGGAGGGCAAGGAGGGCGACGCTGCGAAGCAGCGCGGTCATCCGCATGGTGGGATTGGGCATCTCGTTCCTCGGGCGTGGTTAGTCGAGCCGGACAAACTCCATCTCCCAGTTCACTTCCCAGGTCACGCCACCATCGGCCGAAAACGCCTGATCCCAGCGTGGATGACCACCGGGGGCGATGCGCCAGGTGAAGCGAATGCGAACGGGCACACCGTTGAGCGAATCCTCGGCGTAGAACAGGCCGACGCCATCGGCGAACCGTCCGACGACCGGTGTGTCGAGTGCCCCAGGAAAGCGTCCATCGAGCCACCAGATCGACCACGTGCCCGCGGCCGCGTCATACGACCGGAGCGCCACCGCGCGATAGCTCCCCGTCGGCAGGTGGAGGAGGTTGTCCTCGATGTTGCCGAAGCCGCCGAGCGTCTTCCGCGTCGACGACAACCCGTCGAAGGTCTCCCACTCGGTGCATCCGGCCAGACGCGCCTTGAGGCGCCGATGCGTGACGCGCCAATCGCCGATGACGAAATCGAAATCCGCCGGAGCGGAGGGATCGAGCGGTAACGGCATGGGGCTCCCGGGAGGGGCAGGGCAAGGTCGGCGCGCCGCCGAGGCCCGCGCGTGATACCGGAATTCTAACGCGCGCGGGCCACGGCGTGACGCCGCTACATCGCGGACGCCAATCGCTCCGACAGGACGCCCACCGTGGTTCCGACCTGTTGGAGCAGCTGCGCCCCCGGCGCGTCCGGTTGCTGCAGCACGCCATACCAGAGGTGCAGCGGGCTGACCCCGTCGCGGCGGCGGGCGTCCGCCGCTGTCCGTTCCGGCTGCGATCGCCGCCTCGGCGCCGGGGTCAAGCGGCAGCGCCTCGCCCTGAAGCGGATCGACATCAGGCAGAAGCCTTGGGCCGATCAGCGCGCGCAGCTGCGGCATTTCCGCGCCGGTGCCATGGAGGAAGGAGAGGAAGGCCCCATCGCGGAGGCGGAGCACACCGACGAGCAGGTGCTCGGTGGTGATCGCCGGCTGCGCTTGCCGCGACGCATCGTCGGCGGCCAGTTGCAGCACGCGCACGGCCATCTCGTCCATCGGCGGCGGCGACTGCCGGGTGGCATCGATCTCGGCCAGTATCTCCTCGATGGTGCCCGCTCCGCAGATCGCCAGGAGCCGGCGCACGTCGTCGGTCGTCGGGTCGTGCAGGTGGCGGACGTGTCCGCGGGCCGTCGCGCGCGCCGAGCCGTGCCCCGGCCAGTCACGGTCAAGGTCGGCACCGCGGCGCACGAGAAACTCGGCGAGCGGGACCATCAGGTTTCCCACCGCCTCGCGGAGCAGCGGCCACTGGAACGGTGAATGATCGATCGGGAATCCCGCGTCGAGCAGCGCATCCATCGTCGCCCACCGCTGGTTCCATCCGGCGATCTGGAACGCCTCGTACATGATCTCGAGGTCGTCGGCGTCGAGGTGGGGTGGCAGTGGTCCCCTCAGTCCCATCGCCAGCATGTCAGGGCGATTGAGCCGTCCCTCCGGGGTGAGCCGCCCCTTCCCCGCGATGAAGCGCTTGACGCCGGCGACGTCGCCGAGGCCGGCGGCGATCCAGAGGGCAGGACGCGGCGTGACTCGCGCGGCGATCAGGTCGACGGCGGCGCCGTGCCGGTAGCGCGCGATGGCATGTTCGAGAATCGGGATGCCGTTGGGCGGCAGCCAGTCGGGGTCGGCACCGCGATCGAGCAACCAGCGAACGGCCTCCGTTGCAATGCCGCGTGCCGGGTACGCCCCGTCGTGCGGCCAGCCGAGGAGCAATTCGTTGAGGTCGCGCGGGATGTCGGCACCACGGGCGGCGAGCAGGTCGGTGACCCGTCGTGCTTCGGGGGTCGTCGCGCCGCGTTCCGCATGGAGCGCGATCTCGCCGAGGGTGTTGCGCCACTCCCGTTCCGTGGCGGACGGCGTGAGCAACTCGGGGTGCGCGTCCAGCAGCAACGCGAGCGCGTCGACGTCGTGGTGGCGGATGGCGTCGCCGGCCCGCGTCCGCGGGCTGCTCTCCCGTTCCCAGACATTCCTGGTGTTGCGGCGCCGCGAGTCGTCGCCACGCGCAATCAGCTCCTCCCAGCTCGCCCGACGATACCGCCGCGCGACGACGAGCCGCGCCTCGTCGGTGGTGATCGGGGTCGCGAGAATCTCCGGGAGTGGCCGCGCGAAAAGGCGGGGGACGAAGTAGGCGAGCTCGCGCGCCACGATGGCATCGCCACGCTCGTGTCGCGTCACGACGTTCCTGGCCAGCCCCTCAAAGCGCGCGAGGCCGTCCTCGGCGACGCTGAATCGCGGAGCGTGGCGATGCCGTTCGAGCACCTCGAAGTACTCGACCATCCGGGGCCAGCTGGTGAAGCCGTATTCGCGCGCGATCACGTGCTGGGCGTCGGCCAACTGGAGCGCCTCGACGCCGGTGTCGCGCAGCGCGGCGGGATGGGCCGCCTGGACGCGACGCACCGCGTCGGGGTCGCCGGCGTGCAGCTGCTTGAGGAGCGCCTTGGCCTGCTTGCGCTCGTACTCGAGATGGGGTGTGGCGGGGAGCGGACGGGCGTCGCGCGCGATCGGATCGGCGCGCCTGGGGCTGGTGCCGGACATGGGATCTCCTTTCGTGGTGACCCGTGTCCGCCAGGTGGGTCCGAAAAGAGGATGAGTTGTCGGGGTGCTGCGGGACTGCGACGACATCGGAGGGGACCATCCCTTCCCGCGGACCGGAGGCGCTCCGACCAGCGCCTCCGACCAAGCTAGCACCCGGGCCGGAATCGCGGAAGCGAGGGGGCCGCTCTGTAAGATGGTGCTGTCGTCCGCTGGGCGGTCCTACCGTCGTGCCTCGGCTCGGCACGTTGCTTGGCGCAGCAGCCACGTCGATGCCGCACGCACCGTCGCGTCATCCTCGCCCGGCTTCGACGGGGCGATGAGTTCATCCGGTGCCAGCGTGAGCGTGTACGAGCGACCGAGCCGATCCCTGGGGTAGGAGGAGGTGACGAGTAGCTGGGCGCCGTCGCGGAGGGCGACCGTGGCGTTCGCCGATGCATATCCGCCCGTCGAGTCGCCGAAGCTGCGCAGGTCGGCGCGACCGAAGAAGGCGATGGCGGTCATCTCCCCGGAGCTCGCGGTCTGGCGCCCGAGCAGGAGGGCGATCGGCGCGGCAGCGTGTCGAAGCGCGGGCCCGGCCGCTGCCGATCCGCGGCCCGCCGCATTGGTCGGGGTCGCCGATCCGCCATACCACGCCCGCCCGTCGCGATAGTGCCAGAGCAACCCCGGCCCGCCGGCGGTGAACGATCCCACATCCTCTGCGCCGAGCAGCGGGCCGATCCCGGCGAGCATCGGCCACATGTTGCCCCCGGTGTTGCGTCGGAGGTCGACGATCCACCCGCAGACTCCACTGCTGTCGAGCGACTGCAACTGCGCATGCAGCGAGTCGACATACGAGGGGCGGTTCGGACCGCCGTGCGACGGCACCACCACCACCCCGAGGCGTTGCTGCACAAGCCGCCCAAGCAGCTGCGGTTCCGCGGGCGGGCGCACCGGGGTGTTCGGGCGGTCCGACGCTGGCGACGACGACGGCGGTGGCATCAGGAAGCTGTGGCGGTCCACGCCATGAAAGGCCGCGGAGAGCGCCGCCCACGTCTCCGACGGCGTCTGGGCGGAGGCAGTCACCTGCAACACGCTTCCCAGGAGCGAGTCCCAGTTCGTGGTGGCCCGGTGCACCGAGAGGTCGCGGTAGCGCGTGACGGCGGTGGTGATGTAGTTGCGAACGGAGTCCGGCATCGGACGCGGCGCGACCGACGACTGTGCGCCCAGCGGTGCGGCCGCGAGGAGGGACAGCACGCATGCGTGGCGCCACACCGCGCGGCCACTGGTGGTCATCATCCTCCACGTGCGCATGGAATCCCCCTGCGTGGCGGTGTCGAGACCGGGGTCACCCGCCGATCATCCGGAACAGCTGCACGATGTCCACGCCATCCTCGTCCTTCGTCCGGCCCAGGAAATAGTCACGTCCGATCTCCAGGACGGCCAGTCCCGCCGGGGTGGTCACGGTCCCGAGCCATGCGCCCGTCGGGGCGAAGACCTCCCAGTGGCGCGCGCGCGTTGAGTCGCCGGCCACCTGCGCCCAGAGCCGCCCTGCGGCATCGGCGCGCAGTGCATCGAAGGCCGGCTTGGTGCGCGGAAACGGCAGCCAGGCATTGATGCGTTCCAGTTCCGCGCGGAAGCGGCTCGATTCGCTCGTGAGCCGCGCCGCCTTGTCCTCTGCGATTTCCCTCGCCGTCACCAGTGCCGGAGCCCGGCGGATGCGGGAGATCCGGACGAGCGCGCCGGAGGTGGTGAAGGTCCGCACCTCGAAGGCGCGGCCGTCGGAGGTGTGGATGTGACGCCCATCGGTGGCCACCGCGCCGCTCCGCGCGAATGGCCTTTCGCCGGAGATGCTCCCGCCGGGGAAGTTATATACGAAGGCCTCGCGATAGAGCAGCCGGCCCACCTCCGTCGGCGGACCTCGTCCGACCAGATGGCCGAGGATCAGCGTGTCGGCGTGGAAGCCGGTCTCCTGCGACATCCCCAAGGGCAGTCGGTGCGCCGTGAGCAATGAGCCGTCGGCGAAGCGCCCGATCACCGAGACACCGATCCTGATTCTGGCCCCATCTCTCGGGTCGGTGACCGCCGGGAGGCGCTCCGGGATGACGGTGGTGAGCAGACGCCCCTGCGCGGTGAAGACCGTGAGGCGTTGCAGCGAGGTGTCCCAGACCAGAATGGAATCACCTGCGATGCCCTTGACCCAGTCGATCCACCGCAGGTCGCCGGGCCCCTCCCCACGCTGACCGATCGCCCGGAGGAACGCGCCCGCCGCGTCGAAGCGGCGCAGCGTCAGCGCCTGCCCGTCAGCGACGACCACGCTGCCATCGCGCAGTCGCGTGGCGCCGGCGACCCGCCCGAACTGCTGCTCGGCGGCGGCGCCCGGACGGCCGAGGGTGAGGAGCGGCGTCGGCTCGAGGCGAAGTCCGTTGGCTGCCCGCCACGCCGGCGCCGCGCTCTCGACGATCCGCACACCGGCGCCGTCGCGTCCCTGAGCCGCCGCGCCGGGTGCCGGCAGACAGCAGGCGGCGCCAAGGAGGAGCATGGTGGCTCGGCCGGTGATCATCGCGGACATCCGCACACTCCTCCGGCGATCATGAAGTGTTCGGCGATGTGCCTCAGTGCTGGGTGTCGCTGCGCCGTGGCCCGATGACAACATCAAGTCGGAACCCCACGAGCACCCCGAGCCCATACGCCGCCAGGTCGCGCGGGTCGAAGCCGCTGCCGAGCACGAGGCGGCCGAGCGTGGTCGCCCGCCAGCTGTCGAGCCATCCTGCATGATGCAACTGGCTGAATTCCACGGCCCAGCAGGTCGCCAGGGCGATCACCGTGCGACGCAGGCGGCCAGTCTCAGGCAGCGCCGCGCCGACGAGCCAGTAGATCATCATCCCCCAGAGTACATCGCCGAGGATATCGGCTGCCGCCATCGGCAACCCCCTGCGGACCGCTTGCAGGAGCAGTCCCGCGACGATGGTCGCGGCGGCGAGGGCGAGGTATCGGAGTCGGAGTCGGGTGAAAGGGGCGATCATGTGCTCCTGGCGCAGCGCCTAGCAGGTCACGACCAGGTCGCTCTTCGTGCCGACCCACGTGCCGCCAACGTACCGCATCGTCCACCATGACGTGCCGTGCAACGCGCCTGTGATGATCGGCGGGACGATCGGCCGTCCGTAAGGGCACATCCGGTCAACCATCCGGAAGTGCTGGAGCCGGACCTCGGCGCTGTCAGGCGTGACCATCGTCACGTGAATCACCGTCACCGGCTTCCCCTCGGAGAGCGAACAGACGGAGGCACCGTTGACGATCGTACAGGAGACGAAGTCACGCCAGACCGCGGCGCTGTCGAATGCGATCCTCGGGTGATCAGCACCCTTCGCCTCGGACTGCAGCCGGGCCATCATCGCCGAGCGGACGGCCTCGGCGGTGTGCGGGGCCTGGGCGCTGATGGTCGCCGCATGACACATCCCGAGCACTGCGGCAGTCGCCAAGAGTCGCATGCGCATCGTTACCCCCGTCGCAGGTTGGCTTCGTGGAGGCGCCGGGCCAGCCAGAGTACGTACATGCCCAACCTCTACCTGCGCGGCACGTAGCGCAGCGCCACCGCCCCCGAGGGCAGCTCGACCCGGTCCACCAGCGTCAAGTCGATCCGCGTCGACAATCCCGCGAACAGCGTCGGTCCGTGACCCGCGATCCTCGGGTGCATGATGAACTCGTATTCGTCGATCAACCCGAGCTCGGCCAGCGCGAACGGCAGTGTCACGCCGCCGGTGGCGATGCCCCGGCCTGGTGCCGCCTTGAGCTGCCGCACGGCCTGTTCGAGGTCGCCGCGGATCAGCTCCGCGTTCCAGTCGACATGGTCGAGCGTGCTCGACACGACGTACTTCTTCGCAGCGCTGATGGTGCGGGCAAACGGCACCATCCACTCGGCCATCCACTCCGGCCTCACGCCCGGTCTCGCCGACTGGTCGCCACGCCTCCTCCATCATGCCGTAGGTCACCCGGCCGAAGAGCAGCGCGTCGGCCTGCGCGATGCCTGCGGCCGCGTGATGGTGCAGCGCCTCGTCGGCGAAGCCCTCGCGGTGATCGCAGCAGCCGTCGAGGGTGAGGTTGATCGAGTAGCGGAGGGGGCGCATGTGGAATCCGGGGGAGGAGGGGACACCTAAAGAAAGCCTCCTCGATCGGCGGCGCCGCCATCGCGTGGCGGGGCCGGCGGGCTCCGGGGCAGGAAAATACTTAGGTATTTACAAAAGTAGTCTCCGGGTGGTAGACTGTGTGCAGCGGGTCGCCACAGCCAACCAACGGAGTGGCCGGAGATGGTGCAGATCGCAGCGGTAGACGACGTGTTCCACGCCCTGTCGAACCCGACCCGGCGGAGGGTCCTCGAGCGGCTCTCGACCGGACCGGCCACGGTCAGCGCGCTGGCGGCGCCGTTCGACATGCAGTTGCCATCCTTCGTGCAGCACCTCGCGGTGCTCGAGGAGAGCCGACTCGTGAAGTCCAGGAAGCGGGGCCGAGTGCGGACCTACGAACTCGCCCCGGAACGATTCAAGGTCGCAGAGGACTGGCTCACGGCGCGTCGCCGGGAGTGGGAGGCGCGACTCGACCGATTCGACGCGCACGTCAAACAACTCAAGGAGAGGGAATCAGGCTCATGAGCACGCACTTCGCCTTCAATCCGCAGCTCGACTTCGCCATCGAACGCTTCATCGACGCGCCGCCGCGGCTCGTCTGGGAGGCACTGACGACGCCCGAACACCTCAAGGTGTGGTACATGCCGAGGGAGTGGGGAAGCGTGTCGCGCGCGGAGCTGGAGTTGCAGCCGGGCGGCATCATCAGCATCGACATCGTCGTGGGCGGCGGCCAGGAGGTGCCCAACGTCGGTTGCGTGCTCGAGGTCGTGCCGATGCAGCGGCTGGTCTGGACGTCGATGCTCTTCCCCGGGTACCGCCCGGCAGTCTTCGACGACATCCCGATCACGGCCGTCATGACGATGCAGGCCGAAGGGACCGGGACGCGCTACATCTTCACCGCGCTCCACCGGAACGAGTCCGACTTCACGACCAACAAGGAGTCGGGCTTCTACCAGGGCACCGAGATCGCGATCGATCAGTTCGTGGCGCATGCACTGTCACTGAAGTAGCCGCAGGACAACACGCGTCGCCTGCTCCGAGGGGACGACCTCGACGACCTGGTACCCCAGCGTCCGGAGGTCGACCCCCTCGAAGAGTCATTCGCCGCTGCGGCCGCCTTACGGGGACGATCGAGCGCCGTCTGGATGCCGCCCGTGACGAAGTGGAAGGTCGGGCCACCCGCCATCTCGATGTCGTGCCGGGGGTGGTGCGCCGGCGCGACGGGGCGGGGGAGCCGCCGCGGTGGTCGACAAGGAGGCAAGGCACGCAAGGGGTGGGCGGGAGGGGGGCCGGGAGGAAGAAAGTGCCGTCTTCCGCCGCGCCGGGCCCGCCGCCACGGGGAAAAGGCGTGTCGGGCGCGACCGGGAGCACCGCCCCCCCGGCGAGGCCCGGCTCTTGCTACATCCGAAAGGATGAGCACTCCAGCCCCCTCTGCGAGCCACGATCTGCTGCGCGCGACGCCGTCCACACGGGCGGATATTTCCCTGGTCATCCCGGCATACAATGAGGCCGGCGGGGTCGCCCCCGTCGTCGGTCGGTTGTTTGATGCCTTTGCTCAGGCAGGATACCAGCTGGAAATCGTGGCGGTCGACAACGGATCGACCGACGGGACCGGCGACATCCTGCGGGGCATGATCCCGAAGTACCCCCGACTCCGCGTCCACCGGGTCGAGCAGAACCAGGGGTACGGCAACGGGATCCTCCAGGGGATTCCGGTCGCCGACGCGGAGTGGGTCGGAATGATCCCGGCGGACGGCCAGGTCGATGCCGAGGATGTGGTCCGTCTCTTCGAGGCCGCGCTGGCCACCGACGGCCAGATCGTCGCCAAGGTGCGCCGCCGCTTTCGCCTCGATGGCATCAACCGGAAGTTCGTGTCGATCGCCTACAACGGCCTGGTGCTCCTGCTCTGGCCCGGACTCGGGACGCTCGACGCCAACGGCAGCCCGAAGCTGCTCCGCCGTGACGCGCTCCGCGCGATGCACCTGACCTCGACCGGGTGGTTCCTCGATCCCGAGCTGATGATCAAGGCGCACCACCTGGGACTCCGTGTCCTCGAGCTCAACGTCTTCGCGCGGATGCGCGGCACCGGCATGTCGCACGTCCGCGCCTCCACCTGCTGGGAGTTCTTCGTGGAGTTGCTGCGGTATCGCTTCACCGGCGTCATCGGCCGGTGGCGACGCGATCATCTTGCGACGAGGACCGACGGATGAGCCGTCCCAGTGAGGCGCCGGTTCATCATCGGATCACCGCCTGTCGCGCCTGCCTGGGCGAGACCCTGGAGGAAGTGCTCGATCTCGGCGCGCAACCGCTGGCCAACGCGCTGCCGACCGATCCGGCCGAGTTTGCGACCGAGCAGCGCTTTCCGCTGGTGCTCTTCCTCTGCCGACGCTGCGGACTGGTCCAGCTCGTCGACGTGATCCGTCCGGACGTCCTCTTCGCGCACTATCTCTACGTCACCGGCACCTCCGACACCATCGCCGAGCACAATCTCCGCTACGCCGCCGCCGTCACGTCGGAGTTGGCGCTCGGTCCGACGGATCTCGTCGTGGAGGTCGCCAGCAACGACGGCAGCCTGATCAGCTGCTTCGTCCCGCATGGCGTCCGGGTGCTCGGCGTGGAGCCGGCGCGGAACATCGCCAAGCTCGCCGAGGCGCGCGGCGTCCCGACCGAAGTGGTCTTCTTCAGCGGGGCGGAGGGTGCCCGACTCGCCTCGGTGCATGGGAAGGCGTCCGCGATCATCGGGAACAACGTGCTGGCCCATGTCGGCGATCCCGTCGACTTCCTGGCCGGGGCCGCCGCCTGGTTGGCCGACGACGGTCGCGCGATCGTCGAGGTGCCGTACCTGGCCGAGATGCTCGACCGCAACGAGTACGACACCATCTATCACGAACACCTCTGCTACTTCTCGGTGACGGCGTTGCTCACGATCGCCGAGCGTGCCGGACTCCGGGTCGTCCGGGTGGATCGCGTGCCGGTACACGGCGGATCGATCCGCACCTGGTTCGCCCGGGAGCAGAGTGTCCCGCACCACGCCGCCGAGGTGCTGGCGCTGGCCGACGCGGAACGTCAGGCCGGGTTGCACGACCTCTCGCGACTGCGCGCGTTCGCGGCGGCCGCCGCCGAGAACCGGACCCAGCTGCGCGCCCTCCTTGGCCGCCTCCGTGCGGAGGGCGCCCGGATCGCCGCCTATGGCGCGCCGGCCAAGGGCAATACCTTGCTCAACTACTGCGGGATCGGCACGGAGCTGGTCGAGTACACCGTCGACCGGAATCCGCTCAAGCAGGATCGCTACCTCCCCGGTCAGCACCAGCCGGTCCTCCATCCCGACGTCCTGCTCGAACGCCAACCGGACTATCTGCTGATCCTCGCGTGGAACTTCGCCGACGAGATCGTGCGCCAGCAGCAGGAGTATGCTGCCCGCGGCGGCCGGTTCATCGTGCCGATTCCCATGCCACGAATTCTGGACTGATCGTCCGAGGGACGGAGGTGGTATGAAGCTGGTGATTCTCGCGGGTGGCCGCGGTACGCGGTTGGCGGAAGAGACCGGATCGCGACCGAAGCCGATGGTCGAAATCGGCGGCCGGCCCATCCTCTGGCACCTGATGCAGATCTACGCGGCGCGTGACGTGCGCGAGTTCGTCGTCGCCTGCGGATACAAGGGAGAGCAGATCAAGGAGTACTTCCGCAACGTGCTCGATCTCTCCAGTGACTTCACCATCGACCTGTCGACGGGACATGTCGAGGCGCGGAATGTGACCGTCCCCAACTGGAAGGTGAGCGTCGTCGACACCGGACTGGATACCATGACGGGCGGGCGGATCAAGCGGCTGCAGTCGTGGATCGGCGACGCCACCTTCATGGCGACGTACGGCGACGGGCTGGGAAATGTCGACATCCGCGCCCTGCTCGATTTTCATCGGGCCCACGGGCGGCTGGCCACCGTGACGGCGGTCCGCCCCCCGGCGCGCTTCGGCGGGTTGGTGCTCGAGGAGGGTCGGGTCAAGGAATTCTCGGAGAAGAGCCAGGGCGACGTCGGCTGGATCAACGGCGGCTACTTCGTCTTCGAGCCGGCGGTGTTCGACTACCTCGAGGGCGACGACACCGTCCTGGAGCGGGAGCCGCTCGAGCGCCTGGCGCGCGAAGGGCAACTGATGGCGTATCAGCACCACGGCTTCTGGCAGCCGATGGACACGCTTCGTGAGAAGGAACAGCTCGAGGCGCTCTGGGAGTCCGGCAACGCCCCGTGGAGGGTCTGGTCATGAGTTTCTGGAAAGGACGTCGGGTCTTCGTGACCGGGGCGACCGGATTGCTTGGCGGCTGGCTCACCGAGGCGCTGCTGGCGGAGGGGGCGGAGGTCACGGTGCTGCTGCGCGACTGGATCGCCGACAGCCGTGCCGTCTCGGCCGGCTTCCTGGGCCGCTGCAACGTCGTGCGCGGCGAGCTGGAAGACCTCGCCGTCGTCACCCGCGCCATCAACGAGTTCGAAATCGACTCCGTCTTTCACCTCGGCGCGCAGGCGATCGTCGGGACCGCCGTCCGTTCTCCCCTCTCGACCTTCGAGTCGAACATCAAGGGAACGTGGACGCTGCTCGAGGCCGTGCGGCTCTGTCCGAAGCTCGTGGAGCGCGTCGTGGTCGCGTCGAGCGACAAGGCGTACGGCGACCACGAGACGTTGCCGTACACCGAGGACATGCCGCTCCAGGGTCGGTTCCCCTACGACGTCTCCAAGTCGTGCAGCGACCTGATCGCCCTCTCCTACTTCCACACCTGGCGGATGCCGATCGCGGTCACGCGATGCGGCAACCTCTTCGGCGGCGGCGACCTCAATTTCAACCGGCTGATTCCGGGCACGATCCGGTCGGTGCTCCGCAACGAGGCGCCGATCATCCGGTCGGATGGGACGCTTGTCCGCGATTACGTCTACGTGCGCGACGCCGTCGAGGGCTACCTTCGCCTGGCCGAGGCGCTCCCTGGCGACGGGGTGAGCGGCGAACCCTTCAATTTCGGGCCACACCAGCCGTTGTCCGTGCTGGCCGTCGTGGACCACATTCTCGCCGCCCTCGGTCGGACCGACCTGCGCCCGATCATCCTGGGCGAGGCCCCGCACGAAATCGCCACGCAGTACCTTGATTGCAGCAAGGCGACGCGCATCCTCGGGTGGCGCCCGACCTACAGCTTCGAGCGCGGCCTGGCGGACACGGTGGCCTGGTACCGGGAGTTTCTGGGCGCGTGAGCGGGACACGGTGCGCAGCGCCGGCCCGCCGGGCCGCGCGCACGCTGCCCGGAATTCAGCGGAGGATCGTGTGATCGAAGAGATTGCGGGGAGCGACACCCGGCGGCTGGAGCGCGCGGTCACCGTGGTGATCCCGGCGTACAACGAGGGCGACCACGTGGCGCAGCAGGTCCGCGACGTGCAGACGACGCTGGCGGCCACCGGGTGGCTGTTCGAAGTCATCGTGGTCGATGATGGCTCGCGCGATGCGACCGCGACCGAGGCGGACTCGACCGGCGCGCTGGTGCTGCGCCGCCTCGAGAATCGCGGCTATGGCGCGGCGCTGAAGCTGGGGATCTCCCGGGCCAAGTACGACTGGATCCTGATCACCGACGCGGACGGCACCTACCCGGTCGCGGCGATTCCCGCGCTCCTCGCGGAGGCCGACCGCAACGAGATGGTGATCGGCGGGCGCCTCGGCGCCAACGTGGCGATCCCGCTGATCCGTCGCCCGGCCAAGTGGTTCCTGAATCGCCTCGCGGGCTACCTCGCCGGCCAGCGGCTTCCCGACATCAACAGCGGGCTCCGCCTCATGCGCCGGAGCCTGGTCGAGCGCTACGAGTTCCTGCTGCCCGACGGCTTCTCCTTCACCACGACGATCACGATGTCGGCGGCGTGCAATGGGCACGCCTTCGTCTACGTGCCGATCGACTATCACGCGCGCCTCGGCCAGTCGAAGATCCGGGCGCGGCACGCGTACGACTTCACCATCCTGATCGTACGGATCATCGTCTTCTTCAATCCGCTGAAGATCTTCCTCCCGCTCGGCGCGGCGCTCTTCCTGGCCGGGGTGGCGAAGTTCATCTACGACATCACGCTCGACAATCTCTCCGAGAGCGCCGTCCTGGGGATCATCGGCGCCCTCGTGGTCTGGTCCGTCGGCCTGCTCGCCGACCAGAACACCCGCATCTCCAAGCGCCGATGAAGCCCTGGCTCAAGGCCGGGGTCAGTGTCGCCCTGTTGATCCTGCTGTTCCTCATCCTCCCGTGGGCGAGCGTCCGCGAGGCGCTCGGCCGTCTTGCGCCGCGGGTCTGGCTCGGCGTGCTGGCCGGCTTCGTCGCGGGACACCTGCTGGGTGTGGTGAAGTGGCGGCTCTTCGTGAATGCCGCGCGCGGCGGACTCAAGCCGCGGGACGCCGTCACCTGCTACAGCGCCGGGTTGTTCGCCAATCTCTGCCTGCCGACGATCGTCGGCGGCGACGTCCTGCGCGTGGCGATGGCGGGGAAGATCACCCGTCGTCCGGAGGCCGCCCTCTCGGGTGGCATCATGGATCGGCTCACCGACATGATGGCGCTCACGCTGCTGGTCATCGTGGGCGGGACGCTCGCGCGTGGCCACCTGGATGGCTGGCTCGGACAGGCGTTGACCGTGGCGCTGGTGATCGGCCTGGCGCTGCTGGTGCTCGGGCTTCCGCTGCTGCTGCGCCGACCGCTCGACCGCTGGCCGCGCCGGATCCGGCGCCCGCTGGGGCGCGGTCTCGTCGGCCTGCGGTCGCTCTGGCGCCGCCCGCGGATCGCGATCGTCGGATTGCTGCTGTCCCTGACCATTCAGTCAGGCTTCGTCGTGCTCAACATCTGGCTGGGCCGCAGCATGGGCATCGACGTCAGCCACGCGACGTGGTTCCTCGTCTGGCCGCTCGCCAAGATCGCGGCCCTCGTGCCGATTTCCCTGGGGGGGATCGCGGTCCGGGAAGGGAGCCTGGCCGCGCTGCTCCTCCCGTTCGGCGTGCCAGCCGCAGTGAGCGTGGTCTGCTCGCTGCTGTGGCAGACGATCATGATCGCCGGCGGGCTCCTCGGCGGGCTGGCCTGGCTCGCGCTCGGGCGCGATCCGGCGCTGTCGCTGCGCGCAGCCACCACGCACTCGCCCACGCCCCGGACCGGCCACCAATGAGCACCACCCTTCCGCACGTCGTCATCCTCGGTGCAGGCCCGGCAGGGGTCGGCGGCGCCTTCAAACTCCGGCAGGGTGACCGCGCGCAGGTGACGGTGCTCGAGCAGCACGCGGTCCCCGGGGGCAATGCGGGGTCGTTCGAGTTCGGCGGCATGCGGGTGGACTACGGCAGCCACCGGCTGCATCCCGCGACGGATCCCGGCATCATGGCGGAGATCCAGCGCCTGCTCGGGGACGACCTGCTGGATCGTCCGCGGCACGGACGGATCGGCTTGCGCGGGCGCTGGATCCACTTCCCGTTGAAGCCGCAGGACCTGCTGGTGCGCCTCGATCCCGGATTCGCGCTCGGCACGCTCCGCGACATGCTCCTCAAGCCGTTTCGCGGCGCGCCGACCGGCGATTCATTCGCCGACGTGTTGCGAGCGAACCTCGGGCCGACGATCTGTGATTCCTTCTACTTCCCCTACGCGCGGAAGATCTGGGGACGCGATCCATCGCAGCTCTCGGGGATCCAGGCCCGCCGCCGGGTCTCGGCGGGGACGTTCCTCAAGCTGATTCGCAAGGTGATGAACGCGATCCCGGGCTTCAAGCCGCCCGGTGCCGGCCGCTTCTTCTACCCGCGGCATGGCTACGGGCAGATCGTCGAGGCATACGCCGCCGCCGCCGCCGCGCTCGGCGCGGACTTCCGCTACAGCCGGCGCGTGACCCGCCTCGTGCCGCCGGATGCCGAACGGCCGCGTTGGGTCGTCGAATTCCAGCAGGGCGAGACTGTCGAACGGCTCGAGGCCGACCAGCTCTGGTCGACGATTCCCGTGACGCTGCTGGCCCGGCTGATCGGCGACGACGTCCCCGAGGCGGTGACCCAGGCCGCGGCGGCGATGGAATACCGCGGTATGCTCCTGGTCTACCTCTCGGTGCCGGTGGATCAGTTCACCGAATTCGATGCGCACTACTTCCCGAGTGCGGAGCTGCGGATCACGCGACTCTCGGAGCCGAAGAACTACGGGGATCTCCGCGCCACGCCGGGGCGCACGGTGCTCTGCGCGGAATTGCCCGCCGGGCCCAGCGATCCGTGGTGGACGATGACGGACCTGGAGTTGGGGGCGCTGGTGGCGGAAGATCTGGCGCGCGCCGGTGTGCCGTTGCCGGTGGCGCCGGAGCAGGTCCACGTGCGGCGACTGAAGCAGGCCTACCCGATCTACTCCACCGGCTACGAGGTCCCGTTCCAGGTGCTCGACCAGTGGGCCGACGGGCTGCCCCAGTTCCTGAGCTATGGTCGGCAGGGGCTCTTTGCGCACGACAATACCCACCACGCCCTGGCGATGGCCTACGCCGCGGCGGAGTGTCTGGGGCCTGCCGGATTTGATCGGACCGCCTGGGCCGCGCACCGCGAGGAATTCGCGTCGCACGTCGTCGAGGACTGAGGGCGACGCCCTTCCGCTCAGGGGACCCCGGGCGCGGGAGGTGAGGTCGGCGCGCTCAATGTCGCGCCGATCGGCGTCAACTTGCAGACGGTGAGGTCGCCATCCGCGACCGTCCCTCGAAAGCGTTCGGCGCTGGTGCACTCGGATTCGAGGAGTGTCAGGAGCGCCGGGGCATTCGCGCGGATATAGCCGTCCATGGTGCGCACGACCCACACGGGCGCACCGCGACCCCGCAGCTCGGCCAGCGCCTCGACCGTCTCCACCCCTTCCCACTCCCGGCGAAAGTATTCACGATAGGGATAGCGCGCGCCGCCGGCCGTGACGACGATGTCGCCGGGCGCCGCGTGCGCGTCGACGTAGGCCATCGCCGCGACGAAATCCTGCTTGGGATAGCGATAGTTGGGACTCAGCGCACTCGCCGACGCGGCCGCGAGGAGGAGCGCCAGGCCGATGCCGGTGGTGGTGACATGCGGTCCCCCGGACGCGCCGCGCTGCTGCACCCACCGCCCGACCTCGAGCACGCCCCGGACGACGATCAGCACGAGAAAGCCGGCCAGAAAGAAGACGAAGCGCGGGCGGACCGGGCGATGCAGGACGACATTGGCCACGAGCGTCACCGCGCCCGGCACGAGGAAGAGGCCGATCAGGAATTGGCTCTGGCGATAGTAGCTCCACGCCCCGATCGCGAAGAGTGCGGCGCCGGCGACCGCGCCGATCAGGCCACCGAGGCCGAGCTGCATGCCGCGGATGAGCTCGAGGAGCGCCCAGGTCGGTGTCGCGGCCTGCATCGGGCTCGGCGCATCGACCACGGCCTGACGGACCTCCAGCAGGAACGGCAGGTTGAGGGCGAGCCCCAGCGCACCGGCGAGCACGAAGCCGGTGAGCGGGCCGCGCCATCGCGGCCACGCCGTGCGGAGCGGCCAGGGGAGGCCGAGGGGAAGGACACAGAGCGCGGCGTGACTCACGACGAGGAAGACCATCGTCACGTGGGTGTAGATCGCGAGCGCGGCGACGATCCCGTACCAGACGAAGAAGAGCGTCCTGGTGCTCCGCAGTCCGTGAAGCAGCAACCAGGTGCAGAGCAGGGTGAAGAAGGCCAGCATCGCGTAGCCGCGCGCGCTCTGCGAGAACCAGACATGATGGTACGACACCGTCAGCAGCAACGCCGCCGCGAGCGCCTCGGTGCGCCCGACGAATTCGCGCGCACAGGCGTAGAGCAGCGGCACGGTGACGATGCCGAAGAGAGCGGCCGGCAAACGGAGGCTCCACGCCGATTCGCCGAAGACGCTGATCGAGAGATGGGCCAGGATCGAGAAGAGGGTGTGCTGGTTGTCGCCGGGAAAGACGGTGACAATTTGCCGGAGGGGGAGACGAACGCTGTCGACCAGCGTCCGGATCTCGTCCCACCAGAGTCCGTGCCCGAGCGTCAGGAGGCGCAGGATCGCCGCGACGGCGACCAGCAGCGTCAGCGCGATCCACGGCGTCCCCTCGTTCGGCGCTCTGCCGATGGCCCGCCAGAGCGTGGTGCCATCCGGGGCACGGATCGGCTCGGCCGCCACGGTGGCCGCGGCGGACGCCGAGCGGGCTTCGATCATCGATCGCGCCGTGGGGAGCGGGGCACTGGCGACTTCCATGGAATGGGGATGGTGGAGTATATCGATGGCCGCAAGCGCCGCGCCAGCATCCTGCGCTGACATCGTCGTGGATGCCGCGCCCGCGCCACTCCGGTTGCCTGCGCTCCGTGGGCGGTCTATCCTCCTTCCTGTTGCCCCAGCGGCCTCGCTCCCACACGCCACCGCGGATTCCTGCATGCGCTCACGTTCCTTCCGTGATCGGGTCATCGACTTGGCCAAGCGGATCGTGCCCAAGCGGACCCGCGGCTGGGTCGTCGAGCAGCAACGCGCGCACCGACTCCAGTGGCCCCGGGCCGGCACCGTGGACCTCGGGGAACTCCGCCGCGTCACGCCGATCAGCCGGATCTTCGGATTCGATCGCGGAACGGTGATCGACCGCTATTACATCGAGAAGTTCCTCGGGCAGCATCGCGCCGACATCCGGGGGCGCTGCCTCGAGCTCGGCGACGCCTATTACATCACCAAGTTCGGCGACGGCCAGGCGCGGCAGATCGACGTGCTGCACTACACCGCGGGCAACCCCGACGCCACCATCGTCGCCGACCTGACCGATGCGCCGCACATCCCCAGCGACAGCTTCGATTGCATCATCTTCACGCAGACGCTGCAGATGATCTTCGATTTCCAGGCCGCACTGGACACGCTGCATCGCATCCTGAAGCCAGGCGGCGTGCTCCTGCTGACCACGCACGGGATCAGCAAGATCGCGCGACGCCTGGGCGTCGATGACTGGGGGGAGTACTGGCACTTCACGGCGCAGTCGATGGCCGCGCTCGGCGCCGCCCGCTTCCCGGGTGCGGAGATCGCCGTCAGCACATCGGGGAATGTGCTGGCGGCGACGGCGTTCCTGCATGGGATTGCCGCCGAGGAGCTCTCGGCGGAGGAACTGGACTACGTCGATCCGGACTTCGAGGTCGTCATCACCGTCCGCGTGCAGAAGGCCGCGGGCTGAGACCCGACGCCATCACGGCACGCCGCGCACGCTGAGGATGCCCGCGGCGGGGAGCGTGGTGGCGTAGGCCCCCGAGACCGTCACGGTCGTGGCGGCGGTGGTCACCCCCGCATCACTGGTGAAGCGCACTTCGTACTGGCCGGCCGGCAGCCCGTTGATGGTGACCGGCCCGCCGTTGTTGCGCGCGCGCACGATCGCCGCCCAGCGGCCGTCCGGATTGATGAAGGCGGCCGTCACGTGGTTGCCGGCGGTGCTCGAGCTGCCGATGCGCACCGCACCGCGGCGCACGCTCCGGAAGACATGCGCCAGCAGCTTCGTCCGGCTCGCCATCGAGATCGCGCTGCTCGGCGACTGCCCCAGGTTCACGCGGAGGTAGTAGGCGCCGGCGTCCGCGTGGCCGGATTCATCGGCCATCCCCCACTGCTGCCAGGCGGAGACATGGGCGACCGTGAGGTCCTCCATCAGCTCGTCGATGCCCGCCCCGACCTTCTCCAGCATCGCCGTCTTGATGCCGCGCGCCGCCGCGGCGTTGCGGATCAACACGGCGTTGGCCTCGCTCTCGCCGCCATAGCGGTGGTAGGCCAGCGTCGAGACGAGGTTGCCCGCGCCGGGGATGGTCAGGAGCGAGTTGAAGTACGGCACCGCGTGGTCCATCGCCGTGGTGCTCGGGGCGATGAACTGGGGGTGGAAGCCGTTGGCGGCAAGCCGTGCGGCCACTGCGACCAGGCCGCGACCGATGTTGTCACCGCTCCACGAGATCGTGTTCTCCGGCTCCAGGATCATCTCGAACGCATCGGGGGTGATGCCGTACCGATCCCGCAGGCGCACGAAGAAGACCAGCACGAACTCGGCGAACTCCGCGGGGTTGGTGGCGTGGTTCAGGCTGCCTTGCCGCGCGGCGTTCCACATGAAGTCGAGGTAGTTGACGTTGATGTGCAGCTGCTCGCCACGCGCCGCCAGCCGCGCCTTCAGCGGCAGGATCATCTGTTCGACCTGGTAGTCGAACGGGCCGAACTGGAAGCCCGCGAGGTTGGCGGAGTTCGGGTCGTTGTTGTCGTTGACCTTCTCGTAGCGCCCCGGCAACCAGTCGGTGTAGGACATCGTTCCGTTGTAGAACGGCGTCCAGTCGTCGCGCGGGTTCTCGAGGCCGCTGTTCACCTGGAGGCGGACGCCGTTGATCCCGACCGAGTCCACGAGGTAGTTGGCGACCGCCGTGCTGTACGTCTCGATCGACGGGGCAAAGCGGTTGTTGATCTTGTCCTGCTCCCACATCCGCAGGCTCGTCTCCCACATGTCCATCGTCTGGTAGTGGATGCCCGAATTCAGCGTGACCTGCGGGCCGGAGACGACGAGCGCATAGGTGACCGTCGCGCTGGCCGTGGCCCCCGCCGAGACTGTCGCCGACTGGGAGGTCGGGGTCGGCTGGTAGCCGATGCTCTCCGACGTGATGTTCGCCGCCGCGATCGTGTAGCTCCCGGGCGCCAGCCCGGTGATGGTGGTCGTCTGCGTCACGGCCCGCGTGAAGCTTCCGGGGCCGGTCACCGTGACCGCCCCGGCGGTGAGTCCCGGCAATCCGGAGAGGGTCACCGTGAGCGCGCCAGTGGTCGGCACCGCCGCGACATACGTGACGGTGCTCGTCGTCGTGGCGCCTGCCGTGATCGCCGCGGTCTGCGACGCCGGCGCGGCCTGATAGGTGGTTCCGCTCACCGTGATGTTCGCCGCACCGATCGCGTACGTCCCGGGCGCCAGGTCGGTGAGGGTGGTCGTCTGCGTCACCGCGCGGGTGTAGCCGCCGGGGCCGCTGACGGCCACCGCCGCAGCGGTGGCACCGGGGAGCCCGGTGACCGTGATCGTGAGCGACCCCGTCGTCGGCGCGGGGATGGCATAGGCAATCGCCTTCGTGACCGTCGTGCCTGCCGTGATTGCCGCCGACTGGGACGTCGGGGTCGGCTCGTAGCTGCTGCCGCTGACGGTGACCGCCGTGGCGCCGAGAGTGTACGTCCCCGGCACCAGGTCGCCGATCGTGGTCGTCTGCGTGACGGAGCGGGTGAAGCCGCCGGGACCGGTCACGGTCACGGCCGCGGCCGTTGCTCCCGGGAGGCCGGAGATCGTGACGGTGAGCGCACCCGTCGTCGGCGGCGTCAGCGCGTACGCGACGGCCGTGGTGACGGTCGCGCCCGCCGTGACGGTGGCGGGTTGCATCGTCGGGTCAGGGGTGAAGCTCGTGCCCGAGACGACCGCATTCGCGGCCGCCACGAAGTACCCGCCGGGCACCAGCCCGGTGAGTGTCGTGGTCTCGGTGATGGTGGTGTTGAATCCGTCGGGACCGGTCACCGCGATCGCCGCGGCGCCGCCGTTCGGCAGGCCGGAGACCGTCACCGTGAGACTTCCGGTCGTCGGCGCAGTCGCGGCGTAGACGACGGACTTGCTGGCGGTGGCGCCAGCGACGACGACGGCGGCCTGCGAGCTTGGCGACGGCGAGTGCACCGTCCCCGCGTTCGTGACATTCGTCGCGACGAGGCTGTACGTCCCCGGCACGAGGTTCGTCAAGGTGGTCGTCGAGGTGACGGTGTCGGCGAAGCTGTTGCCGATCACGACGACGCGACCCGCGACGCCGTCGGGAAGACCGCTGATCGCAATCGTCAGGGCGCCGAAGGACTCCGTGTAGCGCACCGCCGCCCGAGTCACGTTGGTCCCCGGTCCGACCGTCACGACCTGGTTCGTCTGGTTGGGCACGTAGTGGTGCACGTCGTTCTGTACGGCCGTGGCGGTCACCGTGTAGCTGCCCGGCGCGAGACCCGCCCACTGCTGACTCGCGACCAGATCCTGCTGGAAGCCGCCGGGTCCGGTGACGCGCACGGCCTGCGCCGTGACGCCCGCCGGCAATCCCTCAACATCCACCGCGAGCGACCCGGTGGCAATCTGGTGCGTGAGCTGGACCGTGACGGTGCCGGAATCGACCTGCACCGGAATCACCGGCAGCGGCGTCGTCCAGCTGTTCCCCTGCCAGACCACCGCGGCGGGCGTCACCGTGTACGCCCCCGGGTCGAGTGCCGTCAGCGTCGTGGCGCCGGTGTACTGCCGACTGAAGTTGCCGGGACCCGCGACGGTGTACTGCGCCGTGGCTCCGCTCGGCAGCCCGTCCACCTGCACATCCAGCGATCCCAGCACCCGCGAGTACGCGAGCTCTGCCGCGACCGGCGTTTCGCTGATGACGACCGCGACCGACGTCGTCGGCAGGGTGGGGCGATAGACGGCCGACCCCGATTGCGCGGGGAGCGGCGACAGCGTGTAGCTCCCGGGCACGAGGCCGCGAAGCACCGTCCCGCCGAGCACTTCGCGATCGAAGCCGTCGGGCCCGGTGACGCGGACCATCGGCTGGGTCCCGGCCGGCAGCCCGGGCGTGCGAAGGTCGACCGCTCCGCTCACGAGGCGATAGCTCACCGCGATCGGGACGGAGACACCGGCGGCGGACACGAGGATGGTCTGGGATTCGGGGTTGGGTGCCCAGTGGTCCCCGTCGACGGTCGTCGGCAAGTAGCGCACGACATAGTTGCCGAGGGGGAGTCCGGTGAGGGCGCCGCCGTGGGTCACCGCTTGCTCGAAGCCGTCCGGGCCGGTGAGCACCAGCTGCGGGTTGCCCTGCGGCGCGAGGCCATTCACGGTCAGGTAGATGCTGCCGGGGCCCTCACCGAGCACGGGGTCGGCCTCTCCGCCGGGGACACAGCCGGAGAGGAACGTGAGTGCCGTGCAAACCGCCATGATCTGGTGAGAGATGCCTGTCAGACGCCGCGACATCGAGAACGTGTAAGCCATCGGTCTGCCAACTCCGCTAGATGGAAGCCCGGCGCGCGATGATGGCACCGGACGAGGCTCCCCGCCTGGGGGAGCATCTCGCTGGCGACTGGGCGGGCTCTCGGTCGATTGGAGTCGGACCGTGGAGCTCCCTGGTTCTGCGGCCCCAGGTCACCCTGGGTGTGCTCTTGGCAGCGTGCTGCGTATGGGGACCGTTGCCGGTCCGTGCGTTGTAACTACTGTTCAGTATCGGCAAGGTAGATGCCAGCGTTCAGACATCGGACCACCGATTGTAAGTCATTGTCAAACAAGCATGTAACGGAATCGCTCCGAACCGGATCCCGGTAATGCATCAAATTCCTGTCAACAAATTTGACAATTGGGCGGCGGGCGGGACGGCAGGCGGTGGCGGGGCGCGGCGGGTCACGAAAAACGGCCAGGGAGCAGGCGCCCCCTGGCCGGTGCTGGATGCTTCGACGCCTCAGGGTAGCCGGAGAATGGTGGCAAGTCCCGCCTTCGGGGTCTGGACGGGAACCCAGCCCCCGGCGGCGATGGTCACGGGGCCGGATGTCGCCTCGACGCCAAACTCCGAGGTGGTGACCACCCGGTAACTCCCCGGCGGCAGTCCTTCGACCGCCACCACGCTCCCCGCCTGGCGCGAGCGGATCACCACGACCGGCTGACCGCCCGGGTTGAGGAACGCCGCGACGACGTGATCCGAGGCGCTGCTGGTGCTCCCGATCCGGACCGCCCCGCGCCGCACGCTGCGGAAGAGCTGGGCGAGGTGCGGCGTGCGCGAGGCCATCTTGATCGCGGTCGCGGGCGGGGCGCCGACCTGGGCGCGGAGGTAATACGCTCCCTCATCGGGGTGGCTCGATTCATCGGCCATCGCCCACTGCTGCCAGCCGGAGACATTCGCCACGGTGAGGTCTTCCATCAGCTGATCGATGCCGGCACCGACCTTCTCCAGCATCGCCGTCTTGATGTGTTGCGCGGCGGCCGCGTCCCGGATCGACCGGGCCGTGGCCTCGCCTTCACCGCCGTAGCGATGATAGGCAAGCGTCGACACGAGGCTGCCGGCGCCGGGGATCGAGCGGATCGCGTTGAAGTACGGCACCGCGTGGTCCATCCCCGTAGTGCTCGGGGCGATGAATTCGGGGTGGAACCCGGCCGCCGCCAGCCGCGCCGACACCGCCACCAGCGCACGACCGATGTTGTCCCCGGTCCATGCCACGGTGTTCTCGGGCTCGAGGATCATCTCGAACGAGTCGGGGATGAGGCCGTACTTGTCCCGCAGGTGCTGAAAGCACACCAGCACGAACTCGGCGAACTCCGCAGGATTCGTGGCGTGGCTCAACGTCCCCTGCCGCGCGGCGTTCCACTTGAAGTCGGTGTAGTTCAGGTTGAGGCGCAACTGCTCGCCGCGCGCGGCGAGTGCGGCGCGCATCGGCAGCACCATCCGCTCGACCAGGTAATCGAGCGACTCGAAGTGGAATCCTGCGAGATTCGCCACCATCGGGTCATTGTTGTCGTTGACTTTCTCGTAGCGCCCGGGCGACCAGTCGTTGTACGTCATCGCCCCGCTGTAGAACGGGGCCCAGTCATTCCGGGGATTCTCGATCCCGCTGTTCGCGTGGAGGCGAACCGTGTTGATCCCGACCGAATCCACGAGATAGTTGGCGACCGCCGTGGCGTAGGCTTCGATCGAGCTCGCGAAGCGGTCGTTCACCTTGTCCTGTTCCCACATCCGCACCGAGGTCTCCCACCCGTCGATGCGCTGGAAGCGGGCCGCGGTGTCGATCACGACGCGAACGGCCCCCTCCGGGATGTTCGGGGGCGGCGGTGGCAGGGGACTCCCCGGCGGCGGCGGCGGGGACGCCGGTGGGCTGGTGTCCTGTGCGCCGCAGCCGACCGCGCCGCTGATCAGGAAGAGGAGCAACAGGGTGTGGGTCGCTTTCATCACGTGCTCGCTCCGGGTCTTGATAGAGTCGTGCGCTACAGGATCAGCCGGCTCAGGCCTGGCCTGGGAGGGTGAGGTCGATGCCCCGGCGCTCCGCAACAGCCGTAATGACGTCAAAGTACCGCTCGAGAGCCACCGATTCACTCCAGCGGGACGTGAACGCCGCCAGGCCGGCCGCCCCGAGCCGCGCCCTCAGCGCCGGGTCGTCGGTCAATGCCGCCAGCGCACGTTCGAGGGCGTCCTGCGTCTCGAAGAGGATGCCGCCCTGACTCGCCGCGATGATTTCCGGGAACGGCCCCAGGGCCCGGGCAACGATCGGGGTCCCCTCCCGGAACGCCTCCAGCACGACCATCGGGAAGACCTCGTAGCACGCCGAGGGCACGACCGCTGCCAGCGCGTTCCGGTAGAGCGGTCGCAGTGCCTCCGGGGGCAGTTGCCCCAGAAAGCGGATCCGCGGGCCATTCCCCGCCAACGCGCGCAACTCCGGCTCGTACTCCCCGGACCCCGCGATCCAGAGCTCCGTCGTCCCCTCCCCCGTGAAGCAGGGGATCAGGTCCTGGAGTCCCTTGATCCGCGACAGCCGCCCCACGAAGAGGAAGTAGGGCGCCGCCGTCGGTTCCGGCGCCGCCCCGGTGGGCGCGGCCTCGTCCGGCAGGAAGGTGGGGATCACCGTGAGCGGCCGCGAGAAGCCGAACTCGGCGTGCTTGCGCGCGGCGAAGTCGCTGAGCGTGAGGAACTCGTCGACGTGCGCACTCTGCCGTTCGAGGAGCGAGCCGCTGCGCCAGAGCTGCGGCGGGCGCCGGTAGTGCAGCACGCAGCGGAGACACTCGCGGCCCGTGCACACTTCGCGGTTGTGCCGCCAGAGGACGTGGGTTGGACAGACCAGCCAATGCTCGTGCGCGGTGTACAGCTTGATCCCGCTGCCGTAGCCGAGCACGGCGGGCCCACCGACCAGCGAGATGTTGTGAAAGTGGATCACGTCGAAGCCGGTCGCCAGGATCCGCCGGATGGTCCGTCCGTGGATCACGGGTCGTCCGGTCTGCTGGGTCGCCAGGCAGGAGAGTCTCGCGGCCCGACTCTCCAGGCGGTGGACGGTGACGCCGGGGGGCGTGGTCGTCGGGGCCGGTTCCGGCGCGTCACTGAGCGATCGAAACGCATCCGCGTCGTGAATCACCGTCACCGCATGTCCGCGTCGTGCCAACGCATGGGTGAGTCGCTGGACCGCGTAGCCATCCCCACCAAAGTTGTAGGGCGGGTAGAACGTGGTGACCATCGCGAACCGGAGCGGCCGATTCATCCGGTGCGGTTGCGCGGTACGTCGGGATGGCGCGGTGGCGGGGCCTCTCCCGACACCATCGTCGAGATCAAGCCGGTGCGCTGCCGGAGCTCGGTCAGGACGACCCCGCACACATGCAGCAGCGCGAGGACCAGCAGGACCCACGAGCCGTACGTGTGGAGCTTCCCGGCCACCAGCTTGGCCTTGGTGACGAGCCGCAGGCGGTACGGTTCGGCGAGCTCCGCCTCGTTGCGCCACGTGATGGTGGAGGACTCCACACCCTGCCGCGCCACGAAGGACGCCACGATCGGGCCGAACGGCAGCCGGTACAGATCGGTCGAGGTGCGGATGAGTCCGGTCGTCGCCATCAGCAGCATCATCGCGATCATCAGGGTGGCCGAGAGCCGACTGACGGGGCTGCGGAGCGGCTCCGTCGCGGGGCGCCGCGATCGGAGCGCGTGCAATTCGGCGGGGATCGCCCGCAGTGCCTCGCGGTCGGGGACCACGCGGCGCCACCGGGCGAGCGGCGGTCCGAGAAAGAGCCAGGCGGCGCGAGCGAAGATCGCGGCGGCGAATGCGTAGCCGATCCACGAGTGGAATCCCTTGAGCGCCATCTTGGCTTCCTTGCCGTCGATCTGCAGGCCGCCCCGATACATGAACAGCAGGCCCGTGAGGACCAGCAACGCCACGAGTGCGGCGTTCAGCCAGTGCAGGCCACGGGTGGCCGCATCCCAGCGTTCCGGTCGCTGCTCGGCAGGCACTGTCATTTGATCGCGAGGAAGCCTTCGAAGCACAGGTGCTTCATGATCGTCATGATGTCCGTGAACCCCGCGCGACGGAGGAGACCGAGGTTGCCTTCCGTCGAGAACGGCTCGAGCACGCCCTTCAGCGCGGTGGTCTTGTTCAGGATCTCGTCGGCCGTGAAGCCGTTCTTCGCCTTGAAGTCGTTGTAGAGGGCGCTCATCATGTCCTGGAAGCGGGCATCCGGCGCCCGGACCTTCTCGAACAGCACGAACGCGCCGCCCCAGTTCAACCGCTCGTAGATCCGGTTGATCAACTCCTGGCGATTCCTCGGCGGGATGAACTGGACACAGTAGTAGGAGATCACCATGTCGCACTTGCTGAAGTCGTAGGTCAACGCGTCGGCGGCGACGAGCTCGATGTTCGGCACGCCGGCGCAGTGCTCCTGCGCCTTGGCGATCATCGGTTCGACCGGGTCGATCCCCACCCAGCGGATCCCCGGCTTGTGCGGGTGATGTTCCGCGAGCTTCCGGATGAGCTGGCCCGTCGAGACGCCGAGTTCATAGCAGACGCTGTCGGCGTGGGCGAAGTAGTCGGACACGTCGCAGATCAGGTCGTGGCCGGCGTCGTAGTTCGGCACCGATTGCCGGACGTGATCGACGAACGAATTGGCCACGCTCCCGTCGAAGGTCCAACCGGCGCGGCGTGTCTCGATATCCTTGCTGACCTTCATGTGGCCTCCTTGGGGAACCATCGTCAGGAGTATGCTACGGAAGAATAGTGCCAGCGAGGGCGGTCAATTGGCGCGGGTCTTGCTTCCCTCGCCCTATCCGCCTGCCCGGTCTCCACCGCACTGTTCCGGGCCCTTCGCAGCGCACCGGTGTCCGACCTCTGGGAGAACCATGGAGATTGCGGTCTTGCCACTGGTCCGATGGTCGGGGGTCGAACGCGCCCCGATGATCATCGCGGGTCCCTGCGCCGCGGAGAGCCGGGAGCAGCTCTTCGAGACGGCTCGCCGCTTCGCGGGGACCCGGATCGACTATTTCCGGGCCGGCATTTGGAAGGCACGCACCCGGCCGGGGTCCTTCGAGGGAATCGGCGACCCGGCGCTGGAGTGGCTGCGGGCCGCCGGCGACGCCTACGGCTTCAAGACCGCCACAGAAGTGGCGCACGGGCGCCACGTGGAGGCTGCCCTCAAGGCCGGCATCGACCTGTTGTGGGTCGGCGCCCGCACGACCGTCAATCCCTTCTCGGTGCAGGAACTCGCCGACGCCGTCCGTGGGACGGACGTCCCGATCCTGATCAAGAACCCGACCAGCAGCGACCTGGGACTCTGGATCGGGGCGATCGAACGCTTCGCGCAGGCCGGCGTCCGCGCGATGGGCGGGATCCATCGCGGCGTCTCCACCGTCTCCTCCGCGCCGTATCGCAACGCGCCGATGTGGAGCATGGTGATCGAGCTGCGCCGGATGTTCCCCGATTTTCCGATCATCACCGACCCGAGCCACATCTGCGGCCGCCGCGACCTGTTGCAGGACATTGCCCAGCGCGCCATGGATCTCGGCCTCGATGGTCTCATGATCGAGGCGCATCCGCACCCGGACAACGCCTGGAGTGATGCGGCCCAGCAGGTCACGCCCGAACGGATGGGCGAGATCGTGGCCGAGCTCGTCGTGCGCAGCCCCGACTCCGCGAACGCCGAGTTCGTGGCGAGCCTGGAGGAACTGCGCGAACGCATCGACCACATGGATCACGAGCTGATCGCCGTCCTGCGGCAGCGGATGGAAGTCGTCGAGAAGATTGCCGAGCAGAAGCGCGCCAGCAACGTCACCATCCTGCAGGTCAAGCGGTGGCGCGCACTGCTCGACGATCGGCTCGCGGCGGCGGCGGCGCAGGGCCTCGACCAGGCCTTCGTCAAGGCCGTCTATGACGTGATTCACCAGGAGTCGATTCGCCTCCAGAACGCCGTGATCTCGGGACGCGCGCTCGCCGACCGCGGGACCGACGGGTCGTAGTGGCATCGACGTTGACCGCGGTCCTCGAGACAGCTGCTCACGGCCACGAGTGGCCCAGCGCGCTCGCCGCGCTCCTCGACGGTCCGATTCCTCAGCGACACATCGCGCTCCGGAGTGACCGGGCCTTTACCCCCGGCGATGTCGCGACGCTCGGCTCGCTGAGGGACCGCGCTCAAACGCACGGCATCACCGTCTCCGCCGAATGCGTGCTCGACGACGATGCCGACGCGATCGCGTGGCTGGGCGGTGCGCCGACCTCCCTCGCCGCGGTGGTCGACGCGACGCGGGCGTTGCGGCAGCAGGGGATCGCCGTTCGCTGGTGGATCCCGCTGTCGCCGGTGCTCGTGTACCGACTGGAGGCCCTCTATTCGCTCGCGCGAGCGGAGGCGGCCGATCCGGTGCTCACCCCGACCGGTGCCGATGCACCGGTGGCGCAGGGACGGGCGGCCCTCACGACCGAAGACGATCTGCTCTTCGCCGCCGACTTCGTCGCGTATCGCCTCCTCGATCAGGAACAGGCCCTCCTCTCGGCCACGCGGCGTGGGGCCTACGCAGCGCTGCTGCAGCGGCTCCGGGCTGGCGGGCCCAATGGGGAGGCCGACGGCGTATCCATTCCCCCGGATGATGGTGCCGGACCCGGGGAGGCGCGCGATGGCGGGCGCATTCGGCAGCAGATCGCACACGCCGCCGACGTGGTCGGCGTGCTGTCGGACGGCGTGCGAGGGCTGCTCCAGTGGGGCCGATCCAAGACCCCGCTCGGTCGTCGGGCACGCCCGCCGCTCCAGGCCGGAGATCCCCTCCCGCGGCTGATGCTGATCGGCGCCTATGGCGGCGACCATGTCGGCGACACCGCGATTCTGGGCGGAGTGTTGTTGCGCATGCACGCACGACACGGGTCGACCCATGCCGTGCTGATGAGCCAGCGACCGGAGCACACGCGACACCTGGTGGCGATGCTGGAGACGCCCGTCCAGGTGACGGTTGCGCCCTACGTCGCCTCGGAAGTGGCCGCGACGTTGTCGCAGGTCGATGGCGTCGTCTTCGCCGGCGGCCCCTTGATGGATCTCCCGAAGCAACTGGTCCTCCATCTCCACACCGTCTCGCTCGCACGTCACCGGGGGATCCCGTTCCTGGTCGAGGGCATCGGGGCCGGGCCGTTTGTCCGCCGTGCCTCCGAGTGGATTGCCCGCCGGCTGCTGGAGATGGCCGACCGTATCGTGGTGCGGACTTCCTCCGATGCCGCGGCACCGTTGATGGCGGGACTGCGCCCCGAGACGGGACGCGACCCGGCGTTCGACTACCTCGCCACCCGCGGCGCGACGCTGACCAAGCGCTCGGCGGCCGACGACCAATGGCACGACCGTCTCCTCCGCGGCACCGCCGGGCGGATGATCGTCGGCGTGAACATCCGACCGATCCGCCACGAATGGACGGCCGGTGCCGAGGCGGGGAAGCAGGCGGAATACACGCGCATGATCGCCGAACGCTTCGAACAGCGCCTGGCCGAAGCGATGCGCCGTGTCCATGCCTCCGCACCGCGGCCGGTGACGTTCCTCTTCTTTCCGATGAATGCGATCCAGTTCGGGATGTCGGATCTTCGCAGCGCCTTTCGGATCAAGCAGCTGCTCGGCGCCGAGGCCGACTTCCGCGTCTGGGAGGGCGATGCCACGCTGGACGGGGTGATCGGGATCCTGCGCACGATGGACGCCGTGATCACGATGCGCTTTCACGCTGCGGTGTTCGCCCTCTCGCAGCAGCGCCGGGTCATCGGGATCGACTACCGCATCGGCAAGAGCTACAAGGTGACCGCGCTGCTTCGCGACGCGGGGCGGGGCGATGATTGCTGCCGGATCGACGAGATGACCGTCGAGTGGCTGGTCGAGCGGCTCATGGCGGCGGCGGGCACGCCTCCGGCTCAGAGCGCGACGATCTTGTAGCTCGCGTTCTGAAAGAGGACCTTGCCCGGCCACGGCGTCGCGGCGAGGAGCATCGCATGGGTGGCCCCGTACCGTTGGGCCGCCTGCGCAAGGCGATCGCGGTCCCCGGCCTGGTAGTGCTGCAGCATGTCGCGCAGCCCCGCAAAGCCCCCATCCTGCACCTCCCCGTAGACCGCCGTCATCCGCTCCCGCCACTCGATCATCCCGCGATTGGAGAGGGGGATGCTGGTGAAGTCGACGACGACAGGGCGGTGGGCCACGAGTCGGAACAGCTCGACGTCCGGTGGGATGATCCAGACCGACCCCTCCGCGGTATTGGCCCGGGCCCAGCGCGCCGCCTCGGCGGCCGGGGTCACCACGTCAGACCAGGAGAAGGTCGGACGGAACGCCTTGAGTTGGCGCACGCCGCTGGACCGATTGGCCACCACGACGAGCAGCAGGACAGCCACCGCCGCCGTGGCGACGATCGGCGCCCACCTGACCCGCGCCACGAACATCATGCCCAGCGCGAAGAGCGCCACCACCGGCCGAATGGCCTCGTTCACGGCGCCGAGACCCGGGATCGCGACGAGGACCAGCGCAATGCACCCGATCGGGAGCAGGATGCCGGCTCGCTTGGGCCGATCACCTGGCCAGAGCGCCAGACCGGCCGCGAGCAGGACGATTGCGCCGAGCGCCTCCGCCGGGGCGAGGAGGATTGCGGTTGCGATGGCCCAACCGCTGCGCTGATCTTCCGCGATCTGGTCGGCGAGGAAGCTCCCGACGAGCAGGTAGCCGATCCACTTGATCAGGAGCAGCATCCGGAACGGTTGCGCCATCACCCACAGCGAGACGTGGCGCACGTCGACGAAGAAGGCGCTGCCGAGGCAAAGCAGGAGGACGCCGAGGGTCATCAGCGCGAGTGCGCCGGTGGTCGTGGTCCAGCCGCGGTCTCGGACGTGGCGTCGGCCGAGCACGACGATTCCCGCGAGGAACACTCCGAAGGCGAGATAGTGGCTCACCGGAAAGCTGCCGGCGAGATAGTGATGCGGCGCGCGAAAGGTCGCCATGATCCCGAAGAGATCGGCCGGAGGCTGTGCAGGCGCCGGGAAGAAGAGACGAGGGCCGGCCCAGACGGCCACCGTCAGCAGGGCGGTGAGCCCAGCGGGCCACACCAGGTGGCGCCGGCGATCGCTCGGTCCGATCACGATCGCGCTGCCGAAGCCGAGCGCCGACAGTTCCGCGCCGATCAGCGGATGCATCATGCTGGCGAGCGTGAACAGCACGGCGCACGCCACGCCCCGACCGCGCGTCAGCAGCAGGACACCCGCGAGCCCGAGCGCAATGGCGACGTTCGCGGGTTGAAAGCTGTCGAAGCGGAGGAACGCGGCGAGGCCGAGCGCGAATCCGGCGTTGGTGATCGCGAGCGTGGCAGCGAGTGCACCACCGAGTTGCGTTGCGGAGAGCAGCGTCCTCGCCGCCGCCCAGGTGACGACCGCCAGCGCGAAGTTCGTGACGAGCGCCAGCAGCAGCACTGCGACGGGAAGGGACGTCACCGACGCGAGGGCGGCGACCACGCGAACGAAGTAGAATCGAGGGCCGAAGCCGACGGAGCTGTCCACGAAGAAGTCGCCCGCGATGAATCCGGGGTCGAGTACGCGTTCGACCAGCGAGAATTGCTCGATCTGGTTGCCGACGCCGAACTGGTAGCCAAGGATGGGGAGCAGGGCCAGCAGGACCAGATACCAGAGATCCCGCCCCACGGGCCACTGGATCGTCCCATCGCTCGGCGCGATCACGGTCGCGCGGATGTCGGCGGTTCGCTGCGACAGATGGGGATCCTGGTTGGCGGCCCTTGCCGCGTGGTCGGTGGGGCGACACCATCAAGCAGGCTGGTGCGCTGGGTTGACCGCGAGTCGAGCAGGTCGCCGAAGGTGCAAGATCAGTGCCCCCCATCCCCCTGGTCGCGATGCGATCGCCACTGCCTGACCACCGAGATCGAGGATCCGACGTGAGAACTCGTCAGGGTGCGGCCATCCGATGAGCGAGGCGAGCGACACGCCGGCGGACCCCGGTGCCGGCCTGCCGCTGGTGCTGGTGGCCGGTCTGGGCGGCTTTGTCGGGCGACGACTCGCGCACGTGGCTGCGCAGTCTGCCCCGGGTCGAGTCGTGCCGATCGCTCGTGCCGATGCCGTCGAGGAGCTCATCGCGGCGCGGCGACGTCATCCAGACCGGACCCTCGCGCTGCTCCTGCTCAGCTGGCCGGGCCTCGAGCGCACCGGGGCAACGACCCAATCCCCTCCACTCGGGGAAGAGGCGTGGGCGGCATTTGCCGAGTGGGTGGCTGCGATGGCCGCCGCGGCGGCCGCCAATCGGATCACCGTCTGGGGTGTCGGCAGCGGGATTGAGTCGGTCACGGCGGGGTCGTCGCCGGAAGTGGGCGAGCCCTACCTGAGCTACGGGCGACGCAAGGCGGAAATTCTTGCCCTGCTGCGTCGGCAACCGGGGCTCACGGTCAATTGGCTGCGTCTCCACTTCCTCTTCGGGCCGGGAGAGGCCGAGCACCGCTTCGTTCCCTCGGCGATCCGGGCCGCCGCCAGCGGCACGGCGCTGCCGCTCGGGGCGCCGGCCCGGCTGCGGCACTGGCTCCATGTCGACGATGCCGCCCGGTTCCTGCTGCAGGCCATCGATGAGGACTGGGCCGGGGAGTGGGACATCGCCGGCCCGGAGCCGGTCTCCTTCGCCGACTTCTGTGGCGTGATTGGAACAGCCGTGGGCGCCCCGCTACAGATCGTGCCGCCGGCCTCGCCCGGGGCGGACGCGCATTGCCCGCTGGTGCCGGCCCGGCGGCTCCCCGCCTTTGTCCCGCCGGACGCCGGCTCGCTGGCCTACCTGCTGGATCGGCTCCGGACGGACCCGAGACTGCCCGGTGGTTCGGGACCACGGACGGGGTGACGGGAGTACCATCGGATGGACGGTCGGCGAGGCCGTTTATCCCCATTTCAGGCCGGTTTGGGCACGGAAATCGCACCATGTCGCATGGCTGACACACACGGCACTTTCCACTCGACCAGAAGGGGCATCACCATGGCGGACTTTATCGACCTGAGTGAGATCGGGTCCCACCGGGACTTGGCGACACGGGCACTGGCCGGTGAGGTGATCGTCATTCGGGGCGGCATGCAGGAAGCCGGGGTGTTCGACGACATCATCCGCGCCACCCTGGCCGGCGTGGCCAATGCGGTCGGACCCGAGGTTGCCGCGAAGGTCGAGGCCGCCGGACTGCACCGCATCCACGAGTTTGTCGCGCCCGAGGCGATCCCCGGTATCACCGATGCGGCCTATCGCCAACTGACGCCGACCGCGGCCGAGCTCATGGATCGATTCGCGACTGCGCTCTTCGCGGATCAGAGCGGGTGGTACTTCGAGAAGGAACCGAACGTCCGGTTCCACATTCCCTACGATATCGCCGCCGGGTTCCGGAGCACCTTCGACAAGTTCGCGGAGAAGCGAGGGCACGGGAAGATCGGCGCCCATGGTCCCCATCGTGATCACTGGCTCGACTGTCCCGACAACGCCCTGAACATCTGGGCCGCGCTCGGTCCGGTCTCGACCGGCAACGGCCTGACGGTTTTTCCCGAGCACTACCTCGAGGACATTCCGTTCAACGCGAAGGGGGAAGTGCCGCGTGGCGTCCGCCTGAAGAAGCCGTTCACCTTCGACCTGGCGCCCGGCGATGTGGTCCTCTTCCACAGCGCCCACCTCCATGGGTCGGAGGTCAATCGCACCGACGACACGCGTGCCGCGATTTCGTTTCGTGTGACCTTCGGCAAGCCGCACTTTCCGCACGGCCACTACCACGACTATCTCGCCGAGGCCTGGCAGGATGGGATGCTCAAGCCGGTCTCGCACTGGCCCGCGCGTTTCCAGCCCAGCTACGTCACCTCGCTCGCCGATCGGGCGATCAAGCGCCTGACGTCGAGCAAGCCGGCACCGCGGCCTGCGCCGAAGACCGATCCGGGGCAGAACCCGATTCCGCTGGCCTCCGTTCCGATCGGCGAGCTCCGCGCGGTTTCGCCGAAGGTGTGCGTGGCGCGCTTCGGCGAACAGGATGTCGTCGCGGTCTCGCGCTTCTGTCCGCACGGCGGCGCCGATCTCGCGGACGGCCATCTCGACGGCACGAACATCGTCTGCCCGTGGCACAACCTCCGCTTCGATCGCACCTCCGGCGCGAGTGATTGCCAGGCGTTGCCGGCGCTCCGCCTGCGCAAGGCGACGATCACCGACGGCATGATCCACGTGGACCTCTCGTCGGGCGAGCCGGAACAGTGACCGTGCCGGCCGGACCCCGCGTCCGGTCCTCGATGTTGTGGAACCTGAGTTCGCTGGTGGGGGGTCAAGCAGTCAGCCGCGTGCTCGGCTTCGTCGCGTTCGCGCTGCTGGCGCGTCGCCTGGCGCCCGCCGGATATGCCGCGGTCGAGTTTGCGGTCGCACTGGGTGCGATGTGCGGCATCCTGATCGAACGCGGGCGTGGGGACGATCGGCGTGCGCCGCCTCGCGGCGCACCCGGACCAGCTCGCCGAGATCAGCGCCGAGGTCTTTTCTGCGCGTCTGGTCCTGGCCACCGTCGCGGCCGCCATGATGGCGGTGGCCGCGCTCGTCGCCATTCCCGATCCCGCCGCGCGCACCCTCACCCTCCTGTACGGCGCCGCCCTGTTGGCGCTCCCGGCAGCGCAGGCGTGGCTCTTTCAGGGGACCGGGCGGATCGGTACGACCGCGGTTGTGCAGAACGTGCGCATGGGGGCCTTCGCGCTGGGGGTGGCCCTGTTCGTGACCAACGCGGCCCGGACGGTCTGGGTTGGCTGGTTCGAACTGGGATCGGTGGTGGTGTCCGGTGCGTGGGCGCTGGGCCAGCAGCGCCGATGGATCACGCCCGTCCGGTTCGCGTGGGATCCCGCCAGGTTGTGGGGACTCGTGCGGGAGAGTGCGCCGGTCGGACTCAGTCACGTGGTCTGGGCGGTCAACCAGTACCTCCCCTCGCTGCTCGTGGCGACGATCCTCGGTCTGTCGGCGGCGGCGCCGTTCTCGGCCGCGCATCGCGTCTTCGTCTCGCTGGTCACCTTCGCGTGGATCTACCACTTCAATCTCTTTCCGATCCTGGCACGACTCACCAAGGAATCACCGGTGGCCCTCCGCGAGATGGTCACCGACTCCTTCCGCTTCTGCAGCTGGGCCGGCATCCTCGGCGCCGTGCTGGTGACGCTGCTCGCGACGCCGATCCTGACCCTGCTCTTCGGGCCCGAATTCGCGAGCGCCGGTCCGGCGTTCGCCGTGATGGTCTGGACGGTGCCGCTGCTGCTGCTCAGCGATCACCCGCGCTGGGTCCTGGTCGCCGCAGGATGGGAACGCGCCGTCGTCCTCATCCAGGCGGTCGGCGTCGTGATCACGCTCGCGGCCGGCGCGCTGCTGATTCGTCGATTCGGTGTGGTGGGTGGGGCAGGCTCGATCGTGGTCGCCAACCTGGTGGTGGCGGCACTGCTCTTCCGATTGGCATGGCGACAGCTCGGCTGGATGCCCATCCGACCCGTCCTGCTCCCGGCGGCGCTCGCCGCGGTGCTGGTGGCCGGATCCGCCATGCTCGATCTCCAGCCGTATGCGTCGGCGGCGATCGCAACGCTCGTCTTCACGATTGCAGGCGTCGCGACGGAGCCTGAGTTGCTCCCGGCGCTTCGTCGCCTCGGCTCGGCACGGGGTTAGGATTGCCCCGCACGGCTGCGCATCTTTCCCCGTCACCACAGGAGGAGCGTCATGTTGGAACGACGTAGCATGTTGGGCCTGACGATCGCCGGATTGGCTGGACTCGGATTCCCTGGCGGCCTGGGTGCCGAGTCGCGGAATGGTCCTGCCGCCGACGCGTGGCTCGAAGCCATCGCGTCGCGGAAGCACCGCGCCTTCCTGGACATCCGGAGCTTCGACCCGAGTGGCACGCCCTTCCGGAAGGCGACCAACCTCCTCACTGCCCTGACCGAAGCGCATGGCGCCGTCGAGCGTGAGGTCGGGATCGCGTTCGGCGCCGGCTCCTCCTCGATTGCCCACGTGCTGGGGCCGAAGGTGTGGGCCGAGTATGGCGTGGGGGCCAAGGTGGCCAGTTATGCCCGGTCGCCGGCCGAGGCCGAGTCGTTGCGGACCGAACCCGCGAAATGGTCGGCCCTCGGGGCGACCGGCGTCGCCACGATGCGCGACCACGGGATGCGCGTGCTGGCATGCCGCAATTCGATTCACCGCTGGGCCACCGAATTCGCGGCAGAGACTGGCGAGAGCGCCGACGCCGTCAACGCCAAGCTGATTGCCGGACTCCATGCCGGGGTCGAACCGGTTCCCGCGATGATCGCTGCGGCCGTGCTCGCCCAGTCACGGCAGCTGTCGTACGTCGCCATCGGCTAGTCCACCCATCCGCCGGGATCGCTTGTGTCGCTGAAATCACCGGGTCGCATCCTCGACGTCGTCGTGTCCGTGATCGCCGTGGTGGCGACGACGTACGCCGTCATCCATCGCCCATCGTTTGGCGTGAACGACCTGCTCCCGCCTGGGCGGAGCTACGCCCTGCTGGCGATGGCCGCGCTGGCGGTGGTGCTCGTGGGGCTGTACGCCATTCGGGCGCGAGGGAAGTGGATCCAGGTCCCGGCACGCGTGGCCCTCTACGGCCTGACGCTGCTCCTGGCGATGGCGGCGGGCAGCCGCTGGCGCGTCGAGCGGCTCGCGGCCGCCGGTGATCCGGTGATGCAGTGGCCGCCGGTCGTGGCGCATTCCTTCGCGAACCGTCTGTCGGAGTTGTTGCCGGTCGAGCGCGCGGCATGGGGCGCCCACATCGCGGAGCATCGACTCACCGATTCGCTCGTCAGGGATCTCCCGCTCACGCTGCCGGCCGACTGGCCGTTTCCGGAGGATGTCGAGATCGCGATCCGTCACCTCGACGCGACGCGTGCCGAGGTGTGGGCACGCGCGGGCGATGGAACCGCGCAGTGCATCCCCATCCCGTCCATCCCGATCGCCGGCGACTCGGCCCGCCAGGCGCGCGAGTGCGAGCAGCAGAAGACCGCACCCGCCGGGCTGGCGTTCGCCCGTCCGCTGCGGGCCGAGCTACCCCCGCCGGCGATTGAGGAGGCTCCGCGCCTCGGGGAGTGGTTGCAGTATCGGGGCGATGCGCGGAAGAGCGCGAGTGAGGCCGTCGATGGCCTCCCTGCGTCACTGGTCGGGTGGCATGGCCAGATCGATGGTCCCGTGCGAGCCTCGCCCAGCATCGTCGGCAACATCGTCCTGCTCGGCACCCATCAGACCGGTGCCTTTGACGCGCGCGATCTGGCGACGGGGCGGCGACTCTGGTCGGTGCGACTTCCCAACTGGGTGCACCAGGACGCGGTCAGCGAAGGGCGGATCGTGGTCGTGGGATTCGGGGACAACTCGCTCAGCATGCACGGCGCCTCCCCCGCTGGCGTCGCCGCGTATGAACTGCGGACCGGTCGGCATCTCTGGACGCACTTCGCGGAGTCGTCGGTGATGACCTCGCCGATCATTCGCGACTCGGTCGTGGTCTACGCGTCGGCCGCGGGGATGCTGCGCAAGCTCGATCTGCGGACCGGGGCGCTGCTCCGTGAGCGACAGTTGCCCGGTGGCGTCATCATGGGGCCGATGGCAGCGACCGGAGATACCCTTGCGATTGCGCTCGACCTCAACGGCGCGTGTGCCGTGCTGGTCGGCAGCTTCGAGCCCATCTGGTGCCGGACGCTGCCCGGGTACATCAAGGTCGGGCACGCCGGCCCGACGGTCGATCAGGGTGTCATGTTCGTGAGCGGGCTCGCCCTGCTGCGGGCCACCTCGCTGGACGAGTATCTCTCGCTGAGCCGCGGCGCGGAGTGGCGGCTGCTGGCGACCGCCTTTCGAGACAACCCCGAGGTGGCGGGTCAGGTCGTGATCGCACTCGACCTGGGCACGGGCCGCCTGCTGTGGCGCTCCCGTCTGTACCAGTTCACCCGTGACGTGCTCGGCCATACCGCAGGCACGGCGGCCGTGGCAGACAGCGTCGGGGTGATCGTGGTGCCGGAGTCCGATTCGCTGGTGGGCTTCTCGACGCGGAGCGGAAAGACGCTCTGGATCGCCGGCGCGCACGGCGCGCGCGGGACCGCGCTGCTCGTGGGGTCGCAGGTGGTCCTGACCGGAAGCGATGGCGTCATCGAGGTGCATGACCGGCTGACGGGAGCGCTCATGTGCACGCGCTACCACACCCCCGGCTTCGACCGTGGTGGTCCCGTGGTCGGGGGCGGACTGATGGTGATGGCCGATCTGCGTGGTGGGGTCGATGCGATCCCGACGGAAGAGCTCCTGGCCTGCGCGCCGGCTAGTGGAGCCTTGGACTCGGTGCGCGCACCGAACGCGGCACCGGCACCAGCGCATCCTGCGCATTAGCGCGTGGGAGGACGGCGGACGCCCGCTCAGGCACCCGGCCGACCGTCGCATAGGGGACGCCCTTCGGGGCGCCGCCGAACGGCCAGTCCTCCTCCTTCCCCGGGGTGTCGGGCCGCGCGTGTCCGTTGATGTAGGCGGCGACATCCCACGCCTCCTGGTCCGTCAACGTCCCCGGCGCGCTCAACGGCATGTTGTGCCTGATGAAGGCCGCAGCCCGCTCGACGATCGCCATCGACGCGCCGATGCTGTACGACCCCGGCCCCCAGAGGGCCGGTGCGCGCGGATAGGCACCGCCCTCGCCCTCGGGACCGTGACAGGTCGCGCAGCGCGCCGCATAGACCCCCGCACCTCGCGCGCTGTCGCCCTCCAACGCCGGGATCGCGGGGAAGCCGAGGCCCTCGGGTGAGGCGCCAAAGGGCAGCCCCTTCGACAGATACCCCAGATATGCCACGATGTCCTGCATCTCCCGGCTGTCCGACGGCAACCGGTAGCCGGCCAGGCTCCTGGTCATGCAGTAGTTGATCCGGTCCTCGATGGGGACGACCGCACCCGCGCGGGCGAGGTAGCCCGGGAAGCGGCCGTTGACGCCGAGGAGCGGGGCCGCGCCCGCGCGACGTCCCCCCTCGAGATGACAGCTGGTGCAGTTGAGCGAACTCGTGGCGTAGGTCGGGAGCGAATCGGGCGTGTGCTCCAGGATCGCCAGCCCGCGCCGGATGGAGGTGCCGAGCGAGTCGTGGGGAATCAGGGAATCGGGTGGTGGTGACCACGCCACCACGGCCTCCGCGGGCGGCTGCTCGGGCTCGCAGGCGGCCACGCTGATCGCTGGAGTGACCGCAAGCAGCACGCGGCAGAGGCCGCGTCGACGGAAGCGTGAGAACATGCCCTTCTCCTGAATTGTCGCGTGCGGCCCCCGCGAGGGGTCACACCATTCGTCTCCCCGCGTCCCCCGAGACCCTCGGGGCGACGCCACGTCGCTGGATTCGTGGCTCGGAGACAGGGCATTTCTCGTGCCGATGGGGCGGAAATCGGCCATTCTTGCGGTGCATGGGCGGCGCACGGGCGATGGGGGAGGGGGGCGGGCGCCGGGGCACCGTCAGGATGGCTCCTGCCACTCCCGCCGAGGTCAGGTGATTTCCACCGACGCAGAAAGCCGTCTCGGCCCTCCTCCGGCGCGTGCGAATCGCCCGCGATGCGCACCGATGTGAGCGCTGTCCCCCCGACATCGTACACCCTGCTGCGTGGTGTGTTCACCCGGTCCGCCACCCGCGTCCCCGCTCCTGCACGCGATAAGACTGCGCGTCACCACGGGAGACGGACCATGAGCAAGGACAAGAGCGGCTACACCCACAGCAGCAGCGACAAGGCGCTCGATGAGGCGGCGCGATCGAAGAAGGAAGTCGCCGAGGCCGGCGCGCATGCGCACCACGGTCATGAGGCCGACGACGTCCGCAAGCACGACGACACCGGCAAGGACCGGATGTTCGAGGGGCGCGAGCAGCACGATGATGCCGACATGAAGAGCGAGAAGAATCGGCTGGCCAAGGATCAGGCCAAGCATGATCACCCGACTGAAGGCAAAGGCGCCGTGACCGAGTCGAACATGCACGTCAAGCGGAAGGAGTGACCGTCGGGGTGGGGGGACGTAACGGTCCCCTCACGTCCCTCGCGCGATGGCGGTGCCGCTCGCAGATTAGTGGCTCTCCCCTCGTCAGGAACCGTCGATGCATCGTCGCTCCTTTCTCGACCTCGCGCGCTATGCCGCGCTGGCCGCCGTCATCCCCACCGAATGGCGGGTCCGCCTCCGCCCCTCGTTCCCGGCCGATCCCTTTACCCTCGGCGTCGCCTCCGGAGATCCCACCGCCACCAGCGTGATGCTGTGGACCCGGCTCGCTCCCGAGCCGCTCGTTCCCGGCTACGGCATGGACGCGGTCCGCACCGCCGTGCGCTGGGAGCTGGCGGATGACGCGGCCTTCAGTCGCGTGATCAAGAAGGGACAGGCCACCGCAGCCCCGGAGCTCGGCCACAGCGTGCACGTCGACGCCACCGGCCTCGAGCCGGGCCGTGACTACTTCTACCGCTTCATGGCCGGCGATGCCGTGAGTGCCATCGGTCGGACGCGCACGACCCCGGCGGCAGGCGCCATCGACCCGCTGCGGCTCGGGGTGGCGGGCTGCCAGGCCTACGAGGCGGGCTACTACACCGCGTTCGCGCACATGGCCAGGGAGCGCTTCGACCTGATCGCCCATACCGGCGACTACATCTACGAGTACAGCGGCCGCGATGGCAACGTGCGCAAGCACGAGACGATCGAGATCGCGTCGCTCGAGCACTACCGGATGCGCTACGCCCAGTACAAGACCGACCAGGATCTGCAGGCCGCCCATGCGAGCTGCCCGTGGCTCGTCACCTGGGACGATCACGAGGTCGACAACAACTATGCCGGCGGCATCGGCGAGAACGAGATGGAGTCCGAGGAGCAGATGCACGCCCGACGGGCGATGGCGTATCAGGCGTGGTGGGAGAATCAGCCGGTGCGCGTGCCGCGCGCCCGGTCGTGGGCCGATCTCACCATTCATCGGAGCACGGCGTGGGGAAGCCTGGCGCAGCTGTGGACGCTCGACACCCGTCAGTACCGGAGCGACCAGCCGTGCAACGACGGCAATCGCGTGGTGCCGTGCGGCGACTGGGGCAGCCCGCGGCACACGATGCTCGGCGACGCCCAGGAAGCGTGGCTCACCACGGGCCTCGGCGCGAACCGCGCCCACTGGCAGGTGCTCGCGCAGCAGGTGATGATGGCGCCGTTCGACTTCCGCGCCGGCGCCGAGGCCCAGCTCTCCATGGATCAATGGAGCGGCTACCCCGCCGCGCGCGATCGTCTCCTCGGCGCGATCGCCAAGCGCGCGCCGAACCGGACCGTCGTGCTGACCGGCGACATCCATTCCGCCTGGGTGAACGAACTGCGCGCCGACTTCCGCCGACCGGGCGCCCCGGTGGTGGCCGCGGAGTTCGTGGGCACCAGCATCGCCTCGGGGGGCGATGGGGCCGATCGCTCCGGTGGCGTCAACGAAGCCTCTCTGGCCGAGAACCCGCACACCAAGTGGCAGAACGCACGGCGCGGGTACTTGAGTTGTCGCGTCACGCCGGAGGCGTGGCAGACCGACTATCGCACCGTGCCGTACATCACGCGGCCGGGCGCGCCGGTGGAAACGGCGAGCCGCTGGCGCGTCGAGCATGGGGTCGCCGGGATCCAGAAGATCTGAGGGGCGCTGGCGTCAGCGCGCTCGCGGCCGCAGGAACGACACGCCTTCCATCTGTGCGGCCACTGCCGGCGGGATGGCGATGCCCAGATGTTGCAGGATCGAGGGCGTGATGTCCACGATCGCGAGCGTGCCGTTCCTGAAGCGCGGACCGAGCGCCGACTGATTGGTCGCGATCCACGTCGTGCGCTCCCGCACCGACTGCCCGCCGTGGCCCTTGCCCGTCGGCGCATCGCGCCCATGATCGGTGGTCACCACGATCATCCACTCCTCGCCCATCGCCTGCCGCTGCTTGACCGCCTCCCAGATGCGCCCCACCTGCGCATCGGCCTGCCGCACCGCCGCATAGAACCCCTCGCCATCGCCGTTCGCGTGCGCGGCGTCGTCGGTGTGCTGGAGGTAGACCCAGGAGAGGTCGGGGCCCTTCGCGACGATGTACGCCGCGGCGTCCCGCGACACCCGTTCATCGATCGCCAGGATGTAGCGAGATCCGGAATCGTGCGGGAAGGCGATGGTGTCACGCTCGAAACCGTCGGCGGCGTGGTCGAGCCGGAAGTTGCCCGCGTCGGGGCGCCCCTCGCCGAGGAGCACCGTCCGGTTGTCGAGCCAGGTGGAGAAGAGCGCGGTATGGCGCGTGGGATCGACCGATTCCACGATGCGGAAGATGTTCCAGTAGTCGTAGTTGGGGGACAGCTTGCTGTTCCCGCGCACGTTGTGCTTGTTGGCCCAGGTCGCCGTCAGCAGGCTCATGTAGCCGGGCGCCGAGATCGTCGGCGTCTCGGTGGGGCCGCCGAGCTCGCCGCCCACATGGGCACGCGCGTATCCGCCGGCGGCGGCGATCGCATCGATCGCCGGCGTGGCGACCCGCTCGATCACATCCGCCGGGATGCCATCGAGGATGATGAACACCGCCTTGCGCAGTGGTGCAGCGGCTGCGCGTCTCGCCGCTCGCACCCACATGACCCAGGGATCGTCTGCGCCCCTGACCTGCTCATTGGTCGGGGTCAGCCCTGACCAGTAGGGGTGCAACGCCTCCACGGCGTTTCCCTGCAGCAGGAGGAGGAACTCGCCGCCCTGCTGGTAGGAGTACGCATTGCACGAGCCCCGCAACCCCTCGCTTCGCACCCAACGGTACGGTACGGGCTTGGTGTTGAAGTCGGCCTGTTTCGACAAGGAGCCGGTGATTCGCAGCGAGCGGGGAATCGCCATTCCTCCGCTGTCGATCACCTCGAGCACGGTGAAGTGCACCGATGTCTGCGGTCCGGGCCGGGTGGCGCGCCCCGACGCTCCCGCCGTCACCGAATCCGCACGAGCCCGGAGGATCACGCGGGCCGACGCGACCAGCGGGGCAGGGTCGTAGCCATTCGCGGGGATCCCGCCGATCGGGGAACAGCGGCGAGCAACGGCCGCGCCCTCGGCGACGCCGTTCCCTGGCGGCAACAGCTCCAGCGCGAGGAAGAGTCCGACCAGCGGCCTAACCGACACGATCGCCTCCCGCGAGCTCGCTCATTATCGGGCGGCGCACCGCTCCCTTACTTCCCTTCACGGAGATACTCGAACCGCCGCGGCGTGCCGCCCTTCATGAAGCCGATCGTCGCCGTCAGTGCGCCGTCGGCCGAGAGCTCGTAGACGATCCGCTTCGGGTAGTCGTGGCGCGGATTCGCGAAGACGGCGCGGGTTGGCGTGAGTTCGGTGAGCACGAAGTCGGTCGGCGCGGCGCCATTCGGCTGGGCGATATAGACCAGCCCGCTGTCGCGCTCGACGATGCGCAGGTACTCGAACGCCGACATCCGGCCGCGGGAGACGGTGCGCGAGACGGCGAGCATCGTGCCGCCGAGCGGCGGACTCCATCGCTCCTCGATCGTCGACCCCGAGCTCCGGGTGCCGGTCCACGTGCCGGCCAGCCAGCCGATGCCGCCGATCGCGGCCTTGGCCGGCGTGGGCATGGCAATGTCCGCGGCGTGTTGGTAGAGGGCGACCGATTCGTACGGGCCAGTCGCCGCGGAGACGGCGCGGACGAGGAGGCCCTCCGCCGTGTTGCGGAACTCGCGCCGAATGGTATGGTCGGGCGTGGTGCTCGTGCTGCGCACGAAGTCGACCTGGTAGCTGAATGCGCCATCCTTCCACGCGCCGCGATAGTGCACCTGCTGCGTCGGCTCCGTGATGGTGGTGATGCTGCCATCGAGCGCGATCCGCACGTTGAGATGACCGGAGCCGTGGCCGCGGGCCAGGATGACCGCATCCGGCTCGACCCGCATCGCGAAGGTCGAGCTCATCGGCGGGCCGAGCTGCTCGAGGGCGCGCCCGTCGGTGCGATCCTCGACATAGATCCACTCACCGTCCAGGGCGCGCACCGCGCTGGCCTGCGCCGGGAGCGTGCGCCCGACCGGCGTCGCGGCGAGGGCTGCGAGCAGGGCGAGCGTCATCGACGGCATGATGCGGAGCGGCATGGCGAAGTCTCCGTGACAGGGGGGGGCGAAACCGCGTCGCATTGGGAATCTACCGAGCCCTCCCCCTGGTGCCCTGGTCGGCGGGTTCCGCCGGCCGAGCCCCGACCTACCGCTTCTTCCCGCCGACCCCCGGCATCCCCGCGACCTGCTTCATCCACGCCGCGACCTGACGCTCGTCAAGCTCCTTCAGCGACGCGATCTCGACTCCCCGCGTCGATTTCCCCATCGCCACGGGCGTCACCGGCGGGACCGGCGTCAGCGACGCACCGTTGATGAACATCACCTTGACGTGCGTGTCGAAGCTGCCGCAGCTGAAGCACCAGCCGTCGCCGACGCCATAGTAGGACATCCCCCACTTCACCGCGCGCTGCAGGCCGGGCAATGTCTTCGCGGCCAGCGCATCGATCCGCTCGGCGATGCCGCGCTGCGGCTCGGGCAGCGAGGCGATGTAGGCGAACACCGGCTTGTCCCCTTCGGCGGCCTTGGCGGCGCTCGCCTTGCCGGTCAGCATAGAGGCCGGCAGCGCCGTCGCGGGCTTGTCGGTCTTGTCGGTCTTGCGGGCGGGCATGGTGGTCCCTCGCTGCTGAGAGTGGTGTCGGGCTGCCGCTACGCGTTGTCGTACGCCTGCTCGAGCGCCGCCACGTCGAGCTTCACCATCGTCATCATGGCGTCCATGACCGCCTTGACCTTGGCGGCATTGGTGTCGCGGATCAGCTCCACGAATCGCCGCGGCACGATCTGCCACGAAAGACCGAACGGATCCTTGATCCAGCCGCAGGCGGTCGGCGTCGCGCCGGCCGCGACGAGCTTCCCCCAGTACTCGTCGACTTCCGCCTGGTCCGCGCAGTCGACATAGAAGGAGACGCCTTCGGAGAACGAGAAGTACGATCCGCCGTTGTACGCCATGAAGTGCTGGCCACCGACGACGAACTCCGCCGAGGCCACCGGCCCGTCCTCCCCCGTGCGGGCGACGTTCTTGACGTGGGAGTCCGGAAAGGTGGCGGTGTAGAAGGCGATGGCCGCCTCGAGCTGATCATTGAACATCAGGAACGGCGTCACTTTGCTCATCGGGGTTGCTCCGTGGGGGGAAGTTGCTGCGCTGATTTCAGTTCCTCGACCACCTTGTCCAACGCGTCGAAACGGGCGCACCAGAGCTGGCGGTACCGCTCGAGCCAGGCGGCCTCCTCCTGCAGCGCGTGCCGCCCGAGTCGACAGGTCCGCACCCGCCCGACCTTCTCGGTGGTGACGAGCCCGGCCTGCTCCAGCACGCCCACATGCTTCTTCATCCCCGTGAGGGTCATCTGGAAGCGCTCGGCCAGCACCGAGATCGAGGCGTCGCCACGCCCGAGCTGCTCCAGCACGCCGCGGCGGGTGGGGTCGGCGAGCGCTCCGAAGGCGGCATCGAATGGGGACTGGCGAAACTGAACCATATGGTTCAGTATACGGGCGGCGCCTGACGCCCGCAAGAGGGGAGGCCGCGTCCGCCCGGCTCCCCGCCACCCGTTGCCGGGTGACGCGGCAGGTGTGAGAATGACCGCGAGGTCCAGATCACCACCACCGAGGTGACGATCTCCCGCCACGACAACCCGCGGCCAGTCCCGGGAAGCCGATCTCAGCGAACGGAGCAGACGATGCCAAACCCCACCGAAGTCACCTTGCCGAGTGAACGCGAGGTCCGTGTCACCCGCGCCTTCAACGCGCCGCGCCAATTGGTGTGGGATGCGCATACCCGTCCCGAACTGATCGCTCGGTGGCAGGGCTATTACGGCTGGGAGATGCCCGTGTGCGACATGGATGTCCGCGTCGGCGGGAAGTACCGGTGGCAGTGGAGGAATCGCGAGGACGGCATGCGCTTCGGCTTCTTCGGCACCTTCCTCGAAGTCGACGTTCCCTCGAAGCTCGTCCACGCCCAGTACTTCGACGCCGGCAACTCGGACTTCGCCATGCCCGAGGGCGATCCCTGCATCGTGTCGGTCGACCTCAGTGAGGTGGACGGCGTCACGCTGCTCGTCTGCAATCTGACCTTCGTGTCACAGGACGCGCGTGATGATGCGGTGTCCACCGGGATGTCCGACGGCATGGAACACAGCTACACGCGCCTCGACGACATCTTCCTCGCTGCGGACGAGTAGCCGAGACCCCCGTTGTCCGCGCCCGGTGTCACGCGGACCCGCTTGAACCCCTCCACCGTCTGCACGGTGAAGGTCAGCACGCCACCCTGCATTTGCGTCAGACGTGGGTGAACCACTTGATCGTCGCTGCTGGCGCATCGCCCGTTCGCGGGGCGACACGGCCGCGCTCACTCGCTCGGAATGACCGGCGCCGTCTGTGCGAGTGACGCAGCGGTGCTGCCGCGAGGATACGCGCGGGTCAGGTATGCGCACACGACCGCGACGACTGCCAGTGGGAGCACGATGTCGAGGAGGAGCCCGGAAAGCCCCGTCGCTTCCAGGCGGGCGGCGCCATTGGCAGGCACCAGGAGCCCCGCGCCGAGCGGTCCGGTGGAGAAGCCAAGGTAGGAGACGAGATTCCACCCGAGATGCAGGCCGATCGGGAGCGCGATCGATTCCGTCCTGGCGAACGCCGTGGCGAACATGAAGCCGAACGCGCCCGTCAGGACGAAGATGAACGCCATCATCACCGGGTTCCCGACGATGCCGTAGGAGAACCAGTGATAGACGCCGAACGCGGCCGCGCCGAGCAGCACGCCGCGGCGGGCGCCGAGACGGCGGATCGCCTGATACAACAGATACCCGCGAAAGAGCAGCTCTTCGTAGAGCACGGAGTTCACGTTCCAGCGCAGGCTCCGTGCGACCAGCGCCAGGTCAGCCGCGGGATTCAGCCGCCAGGCCACATCGGCGACCGCGGCGTGCCCGAGTTGCTGCAGGATGACGGCGAGTCCCGCCACGAGAAAGCCCGCCCCGCACTGGCGCAGGCGTAGCGCCGGCGCGTTCAGGCCGAGCACTCCAAGGCTCTTCCCCTCGAGGCGCAGCAGGATCCACGAGAGGGCCAGCAGGATTGGGCCGATCATCGCCGGGGGAGTGGGAGACGTGGCAGGCGGGTAGCGTCGCGCCCACTACGCCCGCCTGCGGGCGCAGTTTCGAGGCGTTGGCAGGGCACTAATCTTGCAGGTTGCGTGACCCCAATCCCTTCACATTCCGGCGTGGACATTCGATCGCCCCTCTGGTCGTTCCTGGAGCCCACATGCGTGTGTACCTGGCAGACCTTGGGCACAATCAAGTCACGATCAGCTCGGATACCTATCCGCTGGGCGTGGCCAATCTCGCGACCTACCTGACGGCCTATCTCAAGGCCGACACCAAGCTCGATCTCCGGATCTTCCGCGAACCCCAGGACCTCAAGGCGGCGCTCGACGGCGCGCCGCCCGATGTCCTCGCGGTCTCGAGCTACGGCTGGAACCACAACCTCTCGACCAACTTCGCCAGGTACGCCAAGCGGAAGCATCCGGGCGTCATCACGATGATGGGCGGTCCGAACTTTCCGCTCACCACGCCGGAGCAGTACAGCTGGATGCAGACGATGCCCGAGATCGACGCCCACGTTCGCGGGCCGACCTACGAGGGGGAGCGCGCGTTCCTCAGCATCATGCAGCGCCTCGTCGACGTGGGCGGCTCCCTCGCGGGGCTCCAGGAGGAAGCGGTGGCCGGCAGCATGTGGGTCGACCGCAAGACCGGCGACCTCGTGGCGGGCGGTCCCGTCTTCCGGATCACCGAGCTCGACGAGATTCCGTCGCCGTACCTGGCCGGCCTCATGGACCCGTTCTGGAAGACGGGCTATTTCCCGCTGATGCAGATCGCCCGCGGCTGCCCGTTCACCTGCCAGTTCTGCAACTCGTCGGTCAAGTCCAACAGCAAGGTCCACGCGCACTCGCTCGAAAACGTCAAGGCCGACCTGATCTATGCCGCCCAGCGGGTCGACAAGACCATGGCGTTGAGCTTCGCCGACGACAACTTCGGGATGTACGAGCTCGACGTCGAGATCGCGGATGTCATCGCGTGGTGCCAGGACACCTACGGATGGCCGCGGTACGTGCGGACCACGACCGGGAAGAACCGGGGGGAACGGATCATCGAGGTGATGCGGAAGATCCGCGGCGCGCTGCCGATGACCGCCGCGGTCCAGTCGATGAGTCCGGTGGTGCTCGAGAACATTCAACGCTCCAACATCAAGCTCGAGACCTACGCCGAGATCCAGAAGGAAGTGCGCGCCCAGGGGATGCAGTCCTACGGCGAGATGATCCTGGGCCTCCCCGGCGAGACCAAGGAGAGCTTCCTCCAGGGGATCAGCGACCTCCTCGACACGGGGGTGCTCCGGGTCTCGGCGCACCAGCTGATGCTGCTCCACGGCGCCCCGCTCAACAATCCGGACCAGCGCGAGAAGTTCAAGATCAAGACCCGCTTCCGGGTGGTGGCCCGCGACGTCGGTGACTACGGCACCGGCGAGCCGGTCGTCGAGACCGAGGAGATGGTGGTCGAGTCGGCCACGCTGAGCTTCGAGGACTACCTCGAGGTCCGCGTCTTCCACCTGCTGCTGTCGATCTTCTATTACGAGGGGAACATCGAGGAGGCGTTTGCCTTCGCCCGGGAGCGCGGCGTGAAGCCGTTCGACCTGGTCATCCGGCTCCAGCAGCTGCTGGAGCAGGCGCCGCCGGGCTTCCGCAAGGTGGTGGCCGACTTCCTCAAGGAGAGCGAAGAGGAACTCTTCGAGACGCGCGAGGCCGTCGTCGAGTGGGCGCGCGAACGCCTCCCCGGACTCATCTCCGGCGAACTCGGCGGCAATCTCCTCAGCAAGTACTCGATGCTCGGCCGCTTCTACGCGCTGCATGACGGCCTCGACTTCCTCGAGCTCGCGATCGCCGACGTGCTCAGCGACCGGCTCGACGACGAGGGCCGGACGCAGCTTGCGGCCGTGATGGACTACCTGCGCGCGGTCCTGCTCCACGTCCCGTTCCACGACACCATGCAGGCCACTCCCGCACTGACCTCGACGTATGACGTGGAAGCGTGGAACGACGAGGGCCAGGGCCGACCGCTCGCCGACTTCCGGCTCGCCGAGGCAAGGACCTGGCGCACCGCGATGGACCCGGACAAGCGCGCCGTGATCGAGAAGCGGATCGGCGATTACGGCGAGCATGCCGCGGGCCTGGGCAAGTTCACGCGGACGATGTTCGCGAAGGACCTGCGTCGGAAGGTCGTTCCCGCACGCTGACCGTCGTCACCCCGGCGGCCAGATCTCACCGAACGCGCGTGAACCGCAGGTCGCGCACCCGCCCCGACTGCAGCACGAACCCCGTGATGCGTCCGCGCGCGTCACGGGTCACGTCGATCATCGCCCCGCCGCGCAGGAAGCCGTCGCGGTACATGGGGTCGAGCGTCCCGAGCCGCCGCCCCGCAGCGTACACCACGAGCTCGCCCTTCTCCACGCGCCAGCTGTGCGTCGTCTCGATCTCCTCGTTGCGGTACTCGCCGGCATACTCGGCGAGTTGCGCCGCCGTGAGCGCCACCGAGTCGACGCGCTCATACGTCGTCGTGTCGGAGGCCGACCGGGAGAGGAGTCTCGCCGTGCCGCCCGGCGCAAGCCGCAGCTCGGTCCCGCGCCCGAGCCGGAAGCGCCCGCCGCCGAGCGGCACCACGCGCGTCCGCTCACTCCCCACCGCGATCAGCGTGTCTCCCGCGAGGCGGATGCGCTGCACCACCCCGCGCGCGACGTTGCGCCAGATCCCCGTGATCGCCTGCCGCTCCGACGCCGGGACCGACGCGGCCGGCGCTGCGTCGAGCGCCGCCACCCAGGCGCCCACCGTGTCCGGCTCCATCCGGTCGCCGAGGTAGACGCCGGCCACCTGTCGTGCGAGTGAGTCGGCGCCGGCGTTGGAGACGTTGCAGAAGGTCGCCACGGCGAAGCGCTGGTCGGGGAAGCGCAGGAAGTGCCCGCGGTACCCGGCCCAGCTCCCGCCGTGCGAGACCACGGGGAGCCCGCGGAACGCGCCGGCGTTGAGGCCGACCGCGTAGGCCAGCGTGAAGTCCGAGCGCGCCGGCAATCCGCTGGTGAGCGTGGTCGGCGTGGTCATGGTGCGCACGATCGCCGCGTCGCCGACGAGGAGCCGGTCGTAGTTGTCGAGCCACCGCCCGAAATCCTCGATGGTGGTGTGCACCCCGCCCGCGCCCACGATGGCGCCATCGTACGTGTTGCGCGCCACGCGGAAGCCGCCGGCCTGCGGCGAGTACGCGGTCGCGAGGCCGGGGATCACCATCGCGTTGTCGCCGAAGTACCGCGTGTCCCGCATGCCGAGCGGGCCAAAGATCCTCGCCTCGGCGAATTGCGCGAGTGACTGGCCGGTGAGGCGGTAGACCGCCTGCGCCGCGAGGATCCATCCGGAATTGGTGTAGAGGTAGCGGGCCCCCGGCGGGTAGTTGGGCTCCGCCGAGCGGGTGATCACGCGCAGCGCGTCGATGGTGTCGCCGCGGAAGGTGCGGCCGGTCTGGCCCCAGAGGGTCCAGAGATCGCGCAGGCCGCTCGTCTGGCTCAGCGCGCGGCGCCAGGTGATGCCGTCGGCGTACGCCGGCATCTCGGGAAAAAGCTTCCGGATGGGATCGTCGAGCGACAGCTTGCCGTCCCGCTGCAGCAGGAGGATCGCCATCGCCGTGAACTGCTTCGAGATCGAGCCGACATCGAGCACCGAGCGGGGCGAGAGCGCGATCCCGTGCTCGAGGCTCGCCATGCCGTATCCGCGTGCGTAGAGGAGACGGCCGTCCTGGTAGACACCGAGGGCGCAGCCGGGGGCGTCGGAGCGGTCGAAGCGGCGGAAGACGCTGTCGGCGCGGAGGGCGCGCGCGTCGCGCTCGCCGATGACGTGCTGCGCGTGCAGGGCGGCGGGGAGCGCGGCAAGGCCGAACGCGAGCAGGGCGGAATCAAGGCGCATGAGGAGTCTCGGGGAGTGGGGGCGGCCGGACCTCCCAAGCTTACCGCCGCCGGTCGCGGGTGCGCCACCGGGCAGGCGATGACAGTGCCGCAACGGCCACTGCGGTGGGTGGCCTCGTGGGGATGGGTCAGACCGGAGAGGGTCTGCCCATCACGGCGAACCGTCTTCAGTCGTTGCCCGGGACCGCCTTCTGCACCCACTGGCAGACGCCGTCGAAGAACTCGCTTTCGGGAGCGTTGCTCTCGAAGCCCGACGACCGCGCCTCGGTGTCCGAATAGCGCACCAGCGTCGAATCCTTGCCCTCGCGTACGGGAACGAGGTACCCGGCGATGAAGGTGGCACGCCGGCCGCGACAGTCCAGGCGGTGGCGCTCGATGCGGTCGGTGCGCGGTGCCAGCTTTGCATCTGCGCCCGAAGTCCACCGGAGAAAGACGGAGTACGTCCCGTCACTCTCGCGGACCACGCGCTGGGTATCGACCGAGAGGAGCGGCATCACGGCCCGGACGGGCCGGTCGATGATGATCATCGTCTTCCACCCCTGCTGCGCTGCAAGGGAGGTCGGGCCGGCCACCGCGAGGGTGAGGACTGCGACGGACAAGGCGGCGGGTGAGCGCATGGTACCCCCGGGGGTCGGGTGAAGTCGGATCCTTGCAGCGTGCCGATCGTCATGCGTTGCGGCGGCGGGGCCTGCCGAGGCCCGCGCGGAGCTGAACAAGACTACCGTGCGAGGGTCCGAGGCGTCAGGCCCCGGGCGCCGCATACCCCGGTCAGGGTCCAATCGACGTTGGGACGTCCTTGCCAGGCGGCAGCGCCACGCTTGGCGGCCCAGGATCTACGCCGCCTCGTAGGCCGCGATCGCCGCTGGCAGGACCTGGGTGACCCCAAGCCCAGCGGCAGGCAGCCCGACCAGGATCGCGCTGATGATCTCCTCGCGCGATGCCCCCGCGCGCTTCGCCGCCTGGACGTGGAATGGAATCCCGCTCTCGAGACGCTGGGCGGCAAGCACCGCGAGATACGCCAGCGCGGAGGTCTTCGCGTCCAGCGCGCTTGATTTGGCGAGGCCGCCCACCATGGTGCCCCACGCCTGGGCGTGTTCGGGGGCCTCACGCATGAAGGCCCGAAAGGCCTCGCTCACCAGGGACGCCGGATCAGTCATCTGATACCCCTCGGTTCTGCACTCCCCGCCGTGTACCTGAATGTATTTCGGAAGCGTGGCGGCCGAGGCGCCATGGCCGCGACACGCGCCGTGCCCCCTGGGGCTGGAAGGTTGGTCCTCGTGCGCTACCGCTCGGCCCCCACCACCTTCAGCACCGCGCCCATCACGGCGTTCGACTGTCGGAATTCGCCCTGATCAGTGATCGCGACCGCGATCGTCACACCCGCGTCCGGGAACACCATCGCGGTCGTTCCCCAGAAGCCGCTGTGGCCACGCCCGGTCAGTCCGCCTACGGTCGAGCCGAAGAGGCCCATGCCATAACCGTTCATCTCCGGGCTCCGCGGGCGCATCATCGTTTCGAGTGTCTCTCGCTTCTCGAACACCTGTCCGGCCATCAGCGCCGTGAGATAATGGGCCAGGTCGGCCATCGTCGCCACGATCCCGCCGCCGCCGTAGAGGTCAAAGGAGGGATCGATGCCGTACGCGTCGAGCCCACCGAGATACTGGTGCGCCCGGTCAGGCTCTCCGGCGGGTGCGGGCTCCAGCCGTTCCCACCAGGTATGGCGCAGCCCGAGCTTGTCGAAGCGCACCAGCGATCGCACCGCGGGGCCGAGGGACCGCTTGGTGTAACGCTCCACGATCAGCCCCAGCAGCACGTAGCCGTCGTCCGAGTAGCGGAACTGGGCGCCCGGCGGCCCCACCGGCGCCAGGCTGTCCACCAGCCACTGCAGCTGCTCACGCGGCGTCCAGTGATGCTGCGGGTCGGTGCGCAGCATGGCGACATAGCTTCGTACCGCGGGGTGCTCATTGAATCCCGCCCGGTGATTCAACACCTGCTCGATGGTGATGGTGTCCGTCGCGTATCCATCCCGGCGGAGGAGAGAATCGACGGACAATGGCAGATGCTTGGCCAACGGATCGCTGAGCGAAAGCCTTCCCATCTCCACGAGGCGCAGCACCGCGGCTGCGGTGTAGCTCTTCGTGTTGCTCGCCAGTCTGACCGGCTGGTCGGGGGTGAGCCTGATCTTCCGCGCCGTATCCGCGAGTCCCGCCGCCACGGTCCATCGCTTGCCCGTGGCCGATTGTTCCACCGCAATGATGATCCCCGGCATGCGCGGCCTCGCGGCGACAACGCTGTCGACAATCCGCTGCAAGCGAATCTGCACAGAGTCCGCCGCAGGACGGGCCGGCGACTGCGAGGGGGTGGCGAACAGCGACGCCAGGAGGAGGAGCGTGGGCATCGGGAGCACCATCGAGTGGCTGTGGGTGTTCGCCCGGAGGCGGCTGTGTTGCGGCCGGTGGGCGATGACGTTGCTGCAATCTATGGGCTGAGTGGCGCGGGCGCGATCCGCGCCGTCCATCGACACGGTCAACGACTTCTCCGGACCGGTGGATCGGTGCCACTCAGGTCGGCCCCGCCTTGCTGCCGATCACGTAGCCAAACTGGATCGATCCGAACGTGATCACGCTCAGCAGGTATGAGACGATTCCCTGGACACTCCGCGCCTCGAGGCCGGCCTCGCGTAGCGTGGCGGCGTATTGTCTGAGGTGGCGCACGTCCACGATCAGCACGCGGCCGCCAGCGGTGAGCACGCGCGCGATCTCGCGCACGGCGGTTTGCCGCTCGCCGGCGTTGTAGATGTTGTGCAACGCCATGCTCGAGAGCACGACATCGAAGCGTGCGTCGTCGAACGGCAGCGTGCGTGCATCACCGGTGTGCACCTCGACCTTGTCGGCCACGCCTTCGATCGTCGCGTTGTTGAGCGTTCCCGCAGGGTTGTTGCCGCTCAGGTCTTCTTGCTGCCATTTGTCGATCCCGACCGCACGGCCGATGGAGAGCCGCTTGGCGGCGCCGATCAGGAACAAGCCGAGACCGCATCCCACATCCAGGACGCGCTCATCACCCCGCCAGGCGATCTTGTCGAGGTAGTCTTCGCGCTCGCGCGCCTTGCCGATCTTGCTGTCGTACAGCATCCACGCGCCCATCGCACCGCTGCCCAGGCCAGCCGCGATCAATGGCCGCCCGATCAGCGCGATCGGGTCGTCCCGGGACCACACCCCGAGCAGCCGCGCGATCAGCGCGATCACGCCCAGCGCCGCCACGATGAACAAGTTGCGCACCGCGATCGGCGCGTCGATGCCGTAATTGGGGGCGACAGTGGGTTTCATGCAGCGGCACCATTCGAGGTGTGTGGGCTCACGATGCCACCGGGTGACGGGACGCTGACCACGCCAGCGTCGTGTGGTGCTGCGCCGAGGCGTGAGGGCCCCGACCGCAGCAAACGCTGGTTAGAGCGTCGAACGCGTTGGGAGCTCCGCGGGCACCCGACCGGCTGGGAGGCGACGCGCGGCGTTCAGCTGCGCCAAGGCCATGATGGAGCCGCTTCCACTCAGGAGCAGGGCCACGGTCAACACTTCACTGATCACGCCCAGCGCGGAACCGTGAGGGTGGATCTTGGGCACCGCCGCTGCGAGCGCCACGAGCACCCCCGGAAGCGCACCCCACATCGCGACGGACTTGCTTGAGAGGGCTTCCCACCCGCGCCGCCGCGCCGCGAGCATCAGGGCCCCGGAGAAGATCAGCCCGGCGAGTGCGCCCCAGGCACCAAACCACATGAGCATTGCAGGGGTGCGTGCGAGCGCTTCCGCGAACGTCCCGGTCGGGCCCGAAACCAGAAAGCGGAGCAGAACGGCCAAGGTGCCGATCACTCCGACGCCGATCGACCAAAGCAGCGTGAGTAGGAGGATCGCGCGAACTCGCTTGATGGACATCGGCCCTCCGATTTCGATCCTTCTCACGTCGTGCGCTTCTGCGGCCGAGGCGTCAGGCCCCGACCGCAGCAAACGCGTGTTTGGGCGCTCGTGGGCATTAGTGGCCAAGTCGAACCAGCACTTTCCAGTCGCGGTCCACAATGAGCTGGGTGGCATACTCGCCAGCCATCACCGGAGTGAACGGGTCGGTGATGACGAAACGGTCACCGGCCCGAACGAGAGTGACGCGCCGGCGCACCCCCCGCACCGAGTCAGCAGTCTCCCGCGTGTACACACTCGCGGCGTGCGAGCAGATCGCCTCGTCGGTGACCAGTCGAATGGCTGCGGTGTCACGGACCGGCAAGTAACCGGCGCTGAAGGCCGTCCACCGTGTCGAGTCCTGCGGGAGGTTTCGGTTGTGCCGGTTCAGGTTGTACCGGAGATTCGCGACGACGGCCAGTGTATCTGGGGCGCAGCGGGAGATGGTCGCCGACACTTTGTCACCAGGGGCCACGCCTTGGGCGCTGGTGCTCCCGACCATGGAGAGGATCAACGCCGGGACCAGCAGGGTGGACAGATGCGCTCTCATCCTGACTCCTCGAAGCGACCTTACGTCGTGCGTTGCTGTGGCGGGGCCTGCCGAGGCCCCCGCGTGCCCTCGTAAGACTACAGCGCGTGGGCCGAGGCGTCAGGTCCCGGACCGCAGCAACTGCAGGTCGGCCGGCCCGTCGTCGGGACGATGCACTGAGCGCCTGGTCCATCGCGGCAACACCGGAGAGCGGACCACCGCGCTACTTCGCCTGCGTGCTCCGCCGCCCGTTGGCCTTCCGCTCCGCCGTGAACGACCACCACGGTTTCGGCTCGCCGCCGTTGATGAATGCGGTCACCGAGAGGAACACATCGATGACGCACGGATCCTGATTCGATCGGGTGATTGCACAGAGCTGATCGAACATTTCGTAGGGGTCGCGCCCCAGCAAGTCACGTGGATGCTCGATGCCTAGCAGTCGTAAATCGCCGGCAGTGGCCTCACCGACATTGGGGAGGTCGGTGAGTATGGCCACCTTGCTCCGGACGACTTTCGCTGGATTCATTCCGGCCACCTACGGGTCGACGTGTAATCGCGCTGCCCAAACCCCACGAACGCTACCGCCGTACAGCAACTCCCGGAAGCCGCGGACAGCGCCGGGTCGGCCCGGTCCGTCGGCAGCGACCAGAACCCAGCGACGCTCATCCCCCGTCGAGCACTTGACGCGACGGGGGACGCTCTTCAACGGCGGCGCCCCTTGCCCGGGTACGTCGTGCGATTCTGCGGCGAGGCGTCAGGCCCCGACTGCGGCAAACGCTGGTTGGACCACTGGCTACCGATGCGTAGTCCCGAAGCGCTCCCGCTCTGCTCGAGTGGAGCCCGCGCTATAGTAGACGGCGACCATCCGCCGCCGGCCGACGATGTCGATCTCCACCTGCACCACAGAGTCGGGAATACCGACCTTCCTTCCCTTCCTGTCGAGTTCTTGGTACGCCGACACGAAAATGGTGATGGCGGAGACACGCGCCGTGTCACCTGGGGCATAGAGCGGCTCGTTCGCCGGTTCCAGAGCGAGGCGCCGGAGTGCAGCAGTCGCGATTCCACAGGCTTGAACGGAATCGAAGCGCATGGAGGGAAAGGCGACGCCCCGAATCGGCGGCAGGCCCGACCGGGGACAACCGGCGGACTGAGCGAGCGAGTCAACGAGCCACTGGATGCCGCGGGATGTGGCGAGAGTCGGGGCCCGGATCGCCGAATGCCGGGCGCACGCACCGAGGAAGAGCAGGGACAGGACCGCCACGCGATAGCGCACATGCACCCGGGACTGGAGGGTTGGTCCTAGCGGTCTGACGTCGTGCCTTTCTGCAGCGGGGCCTGCCGAGGCCCGCCCGTACCCTCGTAAGACTACAGCGCGTGGGCCGAGGCGTCAGGCCCCGCCCGAAGCAAACGCTTGTTAGGCGGAGTTGCAGGTCGGCGCCTGCCCCGGACTAATGCGCCGGAACCAAGTCCTGTGTGCATGCTCGTACTAGCAGCTGCTGCGGGACAAGCTCTGGGAGCCAGTGCCAGGTGAAGCGGGGTTGCTGTCGGCACGGCGTTCCATCGAATTCAAGCGCAAGCGCTACCACTATTCGTGAGGGAAAGCGCGCCCTGCTAGGAGGAGCCACCTTGAAGGACCAACCACGGACCGCCAAGGATGCCGATTCGCCGAGCGTTGGTAACGTGGAGCTTTGTACCTTGATACTGCTTCGATCAACCGTGCCATCCCCCAAGACCGTGAACTCGAGAGTCGCGTGGCCACCGACTCCGATGGCCCGCAAGTTCGGAGGGGGAAAGTACCTCGATGCCAGGGAGGCAGTGTCAAGCTGGAGCTTCTCGGGGCGACACTCGGGTTGGCTAGGTGAACATGCGGAGGCGAGCCGCACTTCCCGAAGCTGCCCGGAAGATGCACACGCACTCAGCGCAACCACGCAGAGCAGGGCTGAGAGCTCGATTGCTGAAAGCGACCGCCAGCCAGTCCTCATCTCTTCCCACTCCAAGGCCAGGTCGACTCCGCCTAACGACCTGCGTTTCTGCGGCGGGGCCTGCCGAGGCCCGCGCGTGCCCTCATGAGACTACAGCGCGTGGGCCGAGGCGTCAGGCCCCGACCGCAGCAAACGCTTGTTAGCTGGGGTTCACTCCGACAGGCTGAGGCATGGCCGCTTCGGCTTCCCGAACCCGCCGCCTGATACGAAGCGCACTCCGGAGCACGAGCCAACAAACAACCATCCCGATCACGAGGTCTGGGATCGCAGAGCCGAGAGTGCTCACGAGGACACCGGCCGCCAACACCCCAAGGTTCGCCTGAACATCTGTGGCGGAAAATATCCACGCGGCTTGCAGGTGGACCTCACCGTCACGGTAGCGGTGCAGCACCGCTAAGCACGCGATGTTCACGAGGAGCGCGGCGGTGGAGACTCCAATCATCGTGGGAGCCTCGGGGGCGCTTCCCACCAATGCCCGACGCCCGATCTCCAGGATCGCCAAGATGGCCAACAACAACTGGACTCGCCCTGCAAAACGCGCGGCCCCGAGTTTCTTGGAGTCCGATGCACCGATCGCGAGCAGCGCGAGTAGGTAGACCGCGGCATCTGCACCCATATCGAGCCCATCGGCGACAAGCCCCATGGACTCTCCTCGCCACCCCGCGAGCACCTCCACGACAAACATGATGCCGTTAAGCATCAGCATTACAACCAGCGCTCTTTGCCCGACCCTCTCGTTTGCGCTCAATCAAGGTGCTCCAGCTAACGACCTGCAAATCAGCGGCGAGCGCGTGGGCGGCGCAGCCGCATCACAGGTGCGCTCGTCCGCTGCATTTGCTGGTTAGCGTGCCGACTACGCGGCGAACATTTCCTGCAGGACGCCCAGCACACGCTCCAGCGTCGATGGACTGAGCCGACCGACCTTCTTCGTGAGCCTGGCGCGATCCACAGTCCGCAGCTGGTCCAGCACCACATAACCCGACTTGCCGGCAAAGCGGCAGGGAATCCGAAATGGGTACGGATGCGACCCCGTGGTGAGTGGCGCCACGATGAACGTGGTCAGTGCGCCATTGAGCTCATCGGGCGACACGATCACGCAGGGGCGGGTCTTGCGGATCTCGCGACCGAGCGTCGGGTCGAGTGCCACGAGAAAGACATCGCCACGGGTGACCAGCTCCGCACTCACCACGTCCATTCATCCTGGTCGAAGGCGGTCGGACGGACGGCGTCCAGCAGGCCCTCCTCCGTCGCCGCCAACTCGGCGGCCGCGGCGGCCCACCCCGCCCGAGTCGAGGCCAGCGGCCGGATCACGACGGTATTGCCGTGGACTTCCAGTTGGACGTCCTCGTCGAGTCCCGCCTGCTCAATCAGGAGCTTTGGCAGGCGGATGCCACGGGAATTGCCGATGCGGACGAGTTTGGTCTTCATGCGAGTCTCGGGAAGCGGTGTAGTCACAATGTAACTACCGCCCCGGCCAGCGCAAGCGGGCAGCGTCGGACACGCTAACGTTCTGCAAATCAGCGGCGAGCGCGTGGGCGGCGTAGCCGCATCCATGGCGCGCTCGTCCGCTGCATTTGCCGGTTAGCGTGCCGACTACGCGGCGAACATTTCCTGCAGGACCCCCAGCACACGCTCGAGCGTCGATGGACTGAGCCGCCCGACCTTCTTCGTGAGTCGGGCGCGATCCACGGTCCGCAACTGATCGAGGACCACATGTCCGGACTTGCTGGCAAACCGGCAGGGGATCCGAAATGGGTACGGATGCGAGCCAGTCGTGAGCGGCGCCACAATGAACGTGGTCAGCGCTCCGTTGAGCTCATCGGGCGACACGATCACGCAGGGGCGGGTCTTGCGGATCTCGCGGCCGAGCGTCGGGTCGAGTGCCACGAGAAAGACATCGCCACGGGTGACCAGCTCCGAACTCACCACGTCCATTCATCCTGGTCGAAGGCCGTCGGACGGACGGCGTCCAGCAGGCCCTCCTCGGTCGCCGCCAGCTCGGCCGCAGCCGCGGCCCACCCCGCGCGCGTCGAGGCCAGGGGGCGGATCACCACGGTGTTGCCGTGGACTTCGAGTTGCACGTCCTCGTCGAGGCCGGCCTGCTCGATCAGGAGCTTGGGCAGGCGGATGCCACGGGAATTACCGATGCGGACGAGCTTGGTCTTCATGCGAGTCTCGGGAAGCAGTGTAGTCACAATGTAACTACAGCCCCGGCGGGCGCAAGCGGGCGGCGTCGGACACGCTAACGTCGTGCGTTTCTGCGGCGGGGCCTGCCGAGGCCCGCGCGTGCCCTCGTAAGACTACCGCGCGTGGGCCGAGGCGTCAGGCCCCGACCGCAGCAAACGCTGGTTAGGCCGTAGCCAATAGCACGATCCTGAGGGGTGCCTTGGAGCATGCCCGACTGACCTGACCTACGGGAGCGTTACCCGACTGCCCAGCATGTCGACGGCGATCGGTCCATCGGTTGGTGCTCCAGCCGCGTCAAAGAACCTCGCGCTTGCCGTGCCGATGATGCTGTCGCCTCGGACGATTACACTGAAGGAGATTTCGCCTCGGCCCAGAAAAGCATGCGTCGTCCGGTCAGCCAGCATCTCGACAAATTTGCCCTTGACCGTATCGGCGGCGCTGATCCAGATGCCCTTCCCGTCACTGTCGCTGGTGCGCGCGTTCCCCGCGTCGGGATTGGCCTGCTGCATCGTGCCATCGGCATTGAAGACATACATGTGGTATGGGAACGGAGCGCCCTGGTGCCGGACCACCCACACGCCCACGATCGGGTGTGCCTTTGGCGATCCTCCGCAGGCAAGCAGAGCGGCAAGGGCGATGACGCCGGCGAGGGGCCGTGAAAAGCGCGAGATCATAAACACCTGGGTGTGGGGTACTCGGAACAGGTGGTGCGCCGATTTCTGAAGGCGGAGTGCCCGGTCCGGGATCAGGCTCGGAATCGGCCTAACGACCTGCAAATCAGCGGCGAGCGCGTGGGCGGCGCAGCCGCATCACAGGTGCGCTCGTCCGCTGCATTTGCTGGTTAGCGTGCCGACTACGCGGCGAACATTTCCTGCAGGACGCCCAGCACACGCTCCAGCGTCGATGGACTGAGCCGACCGACCTTCTTCGTGAGCCTGGCGCGATCCACAGTCCGCAGCTGGTCCAGCACCACATAACCCGACTTGCCGGCAAAGCGGCAGGGAATCCGAAATGGGTACGGATGCGACCCCGTGGTGAGTGGCGCCACGATGAACGTGGTCAGTGCGCCATTGAGCTCATCGGGCGACACGATCACGCAGGGGCGGGTCTTGCGGATCTCGCGACCGAGCGTCGGGTCGAGTGCCACGAGAAAGACATCGCCACGGGTGACCAGCTCCGCACTCACCACGTCCATTCATCCTGGTCGAAGGCGGTCGGACGGACGGCGTCCAGCAGGCCCTCCTCCGTCGCCGCCAACTCGGCGGCCGCGGCGGCCCACCCCGCCCGAGTCGAGGCCAGCGGCCGGATCACGACGGTATTGCCGTGGACTTCCAGTTGGACGTCCTCGTCGAGTCCCGCCTGCTCAATCAGGAGCTTTGGCAGGCGGATGCCACGGGAATTGCCGATGCGGACGAGTTTGGTCTTCATGCGAGTCTCGGGAAGCGGTGTAGTCACAATGTAACTACCGCCCCGGCCAGCGCAAGCGGGCAGCGTCGGACACGCTAACGACCTGCGTTTCTGCGGCGGGGCCTGCCGAGGCCCGCGCGTGCCCTCATGAGACTACAGCGCGTGGGCCGAGGCGTCAGGCCCCGACCGCAGCAAACGCTTGTTAGCTGGGGTTCACTCCGACAGGCTGAGGCATGGCCGCTTCGGCTTCCCGAACCCGCCGCCTGATACGAAGCGCACTCCGGAGCACGAGCCAACAAACAACCATCCCGATCACGAGGTCTGGGATCGCAGAGCCGAGAGTGCTCACGAGGACACCGGCCGCCAACACCCCAAGGTTCGCCTGAACATCTGTGGCGGAAAATATCCACGCGGCTTGCAGGTGGACCTCACCGTCACGGTAGCGGTGCAGCACCGCTAAGCACGCGATGTTCACGAGGAGCGCGGCGGTGGAGACTCCAATCATCGTGGGAGCCTCGGGGGCGCTTCCCACCAATGCCCGACGCCCGATCTCCAGGATCGCCAAGATGGCCAACAACAACTGGACTCGCCCTGCAAAACGCGCGGCCCCGAGTTTCTTGGAGTCCGATGCACCGATCGCGAGCAGCGCGAGTAGGTAGACCGCGGCATCTGCACCCATATCGAGCCCATCGGCGACAAGCCCCATGGACTCTCCTCGCCACCCCGCGAGCACCTCCACGACAAACATGATGCCGTTAAGCATCAGCATTACAACCAGCGCTCTTTGCCCGACCCTCTCGTTTGCGCTCAATCAAGGTGCTCCAGCTAACGTCGTGCGTTTCTGCGGCGGGGCCTGCCGAGGCCCGCGCCTGCCTTCGTAAAGCTACGGCGCGTGGGCCGAGGCGTCAGGCCCCGACCGCAGCAAACGCTTGTTAGGCGGCGCGAATTCATATACTAAGTGCAACAGGAGAGGGGCGAGAAAGCGGTGACCTGACAGCTAGTAGACTTCTTCGTCCGCCAAGACAAGGAAGCCGACCATGAGCTACCACCAGATCACCGCTGCTGAACGGTACACCCTCGGGGTGCTACGCCGACAGGGGCTGTCCTCCGCCGCCATCGCCCGCGCGCTGGGGCGCCATCGGAGCACCATCGGCCGCGAGCTCCGCCGCAACGCGACGCGCGCCGACGGCTGCTACCGGCACGACAAGGCCCACTCGTACACCCTCACCCGGCGCTCCTGGGCGCGTCGCAATCGGCGCTTCGGCGTCGCGGCCTGGGCGCTCGTCTGCGCCCGGCTCGCCGAGTGGTGGAGTCCGGAGCAGATCGCCGGGCGCCTCCGCCAGGAAGGTCAGCTCGCCATCAGCCACGAGACGATCTACCGCTACATCTGGGCAGACCGTGAGCGGGGCGGCGCCCTGTACACGTACCTCCGGGGAGCACGGAAGCAACGTCGCAAACGCTATGGGGCCTACGATAGTCGCGGGCGCCTCGCGGGGAAGCGGATGATTGGCGAGCGCCCCGCCATCGTCGAGGGCCGCACCCAGGTGGGGCACTGGGAAGGCGACACGGTCCTCGGGGCGGGCCAGGCCGGCCCGTGCGTCCTGACGCTCGTGGAGCGCAAGACCGGCTTCCTCGTGCTCGGCCAGCTCCGCCAGCGCACCACGGCGGCGGTCACTCGCCGTGCCACGCAGCTGATCGGTCGCGAGCGGCGTCCTGTGCGCACGATCACCGTCGACAACGGAACGGAGTTTCATGATTACGCGGGCATCGAACGCCGCACGACGACCCGCTTCTATTTCGCAACACCGCATCACAGCTGGGAGCGTGGCACCAACGAGAACACGAATGGTCTGCTCCGTCAGTATCTCCCCAAGGGCGCGAGCATGGCGCACCTCACGCAAGCCATATGTGATCGCATTGCGAGCCACCTGAACTCACGGCCGCGCAAACGACTTGGCTATCGGACACCGGAGGAATGCTATGGACGGTGAAGCATCGTGTTGCACTACAAACTT
>JBAOHR010000002.1:0-15365 GCA_037045245.1 Gemmatimonadales bacterium
GGCGAGAGGACCTTGATCGCTACCGACCGGGCCAGGCGCACTTCCGTGGCCAGGAAGACCCGCGACATCCCGCCGCCGCCGAGTTCCCGCTCAATGCGGAACGCGTCGCCGAGGTGGGCCTGCAATTGGGCGCGCAGATCGCTCACGGCTTCTCCTGCCCCTGCAGTTCGCGGAGTCGCTTGCGCACTGTGGCCACCACCGGCTGCAGCTTCGGCGTCGGCTTGGGCCCACTGGTCCACGAACGCCTGGTAGGACTGCATCGCACGGGCACGGTCACCCTTGGCGTCATACAGCTCGCCGAGTCGCTTGTTGGTCGATGCCAAAGCCCAGCTATCGAAATCGAAGCGCTCCGCCCGAGGTACCGCGAGGTACTGCTCGAGCCAGGCGGCGGTGGAATCGGCCTGCCCGAGCGAATCGAAGACGGTCGCCATCAGGATGGCGATGCAGGCCCGACACGCCGCCGGGGTGCCATCGCTGCTCCGCTGACTCGCGCGAGCGCGCACCAGCGCCTCGGTGGGCTTCTTCTCGGCGAGCAGAATGCGCGTCTCGAACTCCGCGAGGGCGCGTTGGCCCCCAGGCGTGGTGGCGTATTCAGGGATCTCCCGCACGGCCTCCGCCAACATGCGCCGTGCCTTCGCGGGCGCGCCGCCGAGGGCGTAGAAGTTGATCGCGAACCCATACGGCCGCGAGACCGTGGGGATGGCCCGCCACGCATCACTGACCACCAGCCGGTCCAGCTTGGCAACCGCCTCCGCCGAGCGGCCTCGGAAGTAGATGTCGTTCGCGATCTCCCGCCCCGGAACGAGAGGCACCCCACGCGTCGCCTGAAACGCGACCGCCTCACGGATCAGACGTTCGGAGGTGGAGAGGCGTCCGGTCGTTGCGGCAATCAGTGCGGCGCCCGAGAGTCCGAATAGACGATTACCGGCCACGGCTGAGCGCTGCAGCGACTCGGCCACCGCCTCCGCGCCGGCGAGGTCGCCCGCAGTGTAGGCAAGCAGAGCCGGGAATGTGGCCCCCTGCACCGCAGCAAACGCCGAGTCGGTGGCACGGAGCGAGTCGAACATGGCGCGGGCACCAGTCGTGTCGCCGATACCCAACAACCCGAGAGCCACCTTGATCCGGTTGGGTGGAGTCGGCTCGTTCGCCAACTGCAGACGGTAGTAATGCAGCGCGCTGTCGGAGGCGTGCTGATCCTCGTGCAGGATGGCGAGCTGATTGGTGGCGACCCGGTTGCTCGGGTCCACGACGTACAGTCGACGATACGTCGCGAGCGCCTTCACCGGATCGCTACGCGTCGAGTGGAACTGGTACAGCGAGCCCATCACCATCAACCGCTCCCGCTCCGGCAGCTTGTCGGCGTAACGCGCCGCCTTTTCCATTGCGGAATCCGAGGCGATGGCGGGGAGCTGGGCGTTGGCGAGTGCGGCGGCCAGTTTGCGCCACGCGAGTGCGAAGGTGGAATCGAGCGCGACCGCCTGCCGCAGCAACCCGACCGCCTTCTCAGGATCACTCGTGACGTCGTTCGCGTAGGTCCCCTCGGTGTAGAGTCGCAGCGCCTCGAGGTTGCTCGTGGTCGCCTGCTCGAGCGGAATGCTGTTGGCAACCTGCTTCAGCGACTCGCCCATCTTGCCGCGCAACTTCTTGGTCAGGTCGTCCACGACGGTAAGCAGGTCGGCGGGGCCGTTCGCGGTGCCTTGGAACGAGGCGAGCGTCGCACCGCCGGTGGTCGCCACCAAATCGAGCGAGACTGCGAACCCGCTCCCGATGCGCGCCAGGCGCCCGCCAAGGATCGCCTTGGCACCACTGCGCTCCGCGAGCACGCGCGCCGTCGCCGCATCGAGTGCCGCCCCAGGCCGCTGCATCCGCTCCAGTTCCGCAGCCACCGCGCCCGCATCGAGCAGCTGCACCGCGCGGCTCTGGCCCATCGCTTCGCGCACCGCGCTCTGCACGATCGGCGCGAGCGCGGAATCCTCGGGGGCGGCCGTGAAGTCGGCGAGCACGATGCGGTCGTCGGCCGCGAGCGAGCCGCTCGCAAAGAGCGAGGCGGCCGGACCTACGCCGAGGGCGCGCGTGGCCATGAAACCGACCACCAGCAACACGAAGGCGCCCATCGCCATCGCACCGCCGCGCATCATGCGCCGCCATGACAGGTGCGGATGCGCCTTCAGCGCCATCGTCGCCACCGTCCCCGACGGCACCTTCGGCACCATCGTCCCGCCATCGGTGATCGTCGGTGTGGCGGTGGCCGCCTTGCGCGCCACGTGCTTGACGTAGCCCGTCACCAGAATGGCCGGGAGGCCGAGCGCCATCAGCGTGAGCGCGCCAGGGAGCGTCCATTCCGGCAAGCCGATGCCCACCATCGCCGCCTTGGCGAGGATCGCGACGGCCACCGTCGCACCAGCCCAGAGGAGGAGCATCCGCGGCAGGCGGTTGGGTGACGGCATCGTCCTCATCGGCATGGACGAGGTGCCCACGTCGTCGAGCGTCCGCAGCACTTCGCTCGCGCTGGCGACGCGCTCGTCGGGATCCTTGGCCAGGAGCCGTGCCACCAGCTGCGCCAGCGCCGGCGGGCAGTCCTCGCGCACCGCAGTCACCGCCGCGGGCGTCTCGCTCAGATGAGCCGCGAGCATTTTCTGCGGCGTGCGATCGCCAAAGGGCGACTTCCCCGTCAGCAATTCGAAGGCGACGCAGCCCAGGGCGTAGAGGTCCACGCGATGATCAATGTTCGGATCGCCGGCCACTTGTTCGGGAGCCATGTAGGCCGGGGTGCCGATCGAAGTGCCGACGGACGTGAGGGTCCCACCCGCTTCGCCACGCGACGCCGAGAGCGCCTTGGCGATGCCGAAGTCGGTGACCACCGCCGTCGAACCCGAGAGGAGCACGTTGTCGGGCTTGATGTCGCGGTGGACGATCCCGCGCGCATGGGCGTACTCGAGGGCCCGCGCCACATCGCGGAGGATGGCGATGACGGTCGCGATCGGGAGGCCGCCGCTCCGCATCTGCAGCCGCAGCGACTCGCCCTCGATAAACGGCATGGTGAAGTACGGCAGGCCGTTCAGGTCGTCGGCCGCGAGCAGCGGGACGATGTTGGCTTGCTGGAGCGACGCCGCCATCAGAATCTCGCGCTCGAACCGCTCGGCGTTCAGTCCCTGCGCCAGCTCGGGCGAGAGCACCTTGATCGCCACCGACCGGGCCAGGCGCACTTCCGTGGCCAGGAAGACCCGCGACATCCCCCCGCCGCCGAGTTCCCGCTCAATGCGGAACGCGTCACCGAGATGGGCCTGGAGCTGGTCGCGAAGGTCCACGGGGGTCCTGAAAGCTGGGATGACGGCGGGTCGGGCGTGGGGAGACTGCATAAGTGTAGGGCTGGCGCGGGTTTGACGCCAGCCGGGGGCGAGGGTCGCGGGGTGAGGGGGAACGTGTCATCCTGAGCGTAGCGACGGCGTAGCCGGCGCGAAGTCGAAGGACCTCCTTCCGATGTGCGAGGAGAGAGGTCCTTCGACTGCGCCCGCTACGCGGGCTTCGCTCAGGATGACGAACTCACCCGCGCTTCCGTGACCGCCGCGCGCCGGCCATCCCGACCAGCCCGGTCGCGAGCAACGTGAGGGTCGCCGGCTCCGGCACGACATCGCCGTTACCGCCCGGCGTCGAGAAGCGGACATCCAGCGTCGCCTGACCCGCGCTGCCATAGAAGTTGGTGGTGCGGCAGGGATCATCGTTCGGGTCGTTGCAGACCGCGTTCGGATCGAAGAGCGGGTTGGCCACGCTGATGGTGGTCCCGTCCGGCACCCGCGAGTAGCTCCCGGGCGTCGAGAAGGTCCCCGGCGCGAACCAGAAGAACGCGGCGCCACCGCCGGTCGGGCTGTTGGTGGTGACGTCGAAGTTCAGGAAGCGGGCGCCGATGTAGCCGAACCCGGTGCCGAAGCCGTTCGGATCGATCTCGGGCTGGTCGCACAGGTAGTAGTTGGTCCCCACGGTGCCGGGCGTGATCGAGCAGCTGGACGGGTTCCAGAAGCCGCCCGACGTAATGGCGCTCCCCGTGGTGAGGGTGAAGGCGAGCGTCTGGGGTGTGCCGGTGAAATCCCAGGTCCCGCTGAATTGGTAGGTCCATTGCGCCGATGCCGGCGCGGCTCCCAGGGCGACCAGGAGCGCCCCCACGATGAGTCGACTGCGCATGCTGCCTCCAGTATGACGGATTTCCCCAGGGGCCCGGTCGGGCCAGGGGGTATCCGGTCATGCGCAGAGGGGGCGGGAATTGGCTCATGGGGGGGGATCGATGATCGATCATCGATCATCGATCATCGCTTACCTTTCCGGCATGCCCAACACCCAGCCGCTGCCGCCCTGCCCGTCCTGCTCCTCGCCCTACACCTACGAGCAGGGGCCGATGCTGATCTGTCCCGAGTGCGCCTACGAGTGGACCGCCGTGGTCGAGGCCGCCGAGAGCGGCCCGAAGGTGATCCGCGACGCGAACGGGACGCCGCTCGCCGATGGCGACACCGTCGCGGTGATCAAGGATCTCAAGATCAAGGGATCATCCTTGGTGGTGAAGGTCGGCACCAAGGTGAAGAACATCCGCCTCGTCGACGGCGACCACGACATCGATTGCAAGATCGACGGCGTGGGGTCGATGGGACTCAAGTCGGAGTTTGTGCGGAAGGTGTAGTAGGGGCGACGCCTGCGTCGCCCCCCCTTACCCCTCAGCGCAGCACACCCACCTCGACATGCGATGGCCATTTCGCCGAGCGCTGCACGCGGTGCGTCTGCGCGCGGTAGTCGCTCGCCTTGGCGAGGAAGATGTTGGGCACGAAGGTCTGCGGATTCCGGTCATAGAGCGGGAACCAGCTGCTCTGCACCTGCACCATGATCCGGTGCCCCGCGCGGAAGGTGTACGCCTGCTGGTGCAGGTCCACCGTGAACGGCACCACCGTGTTCGCCGGGATCGGCTCCGCCTTCGCGAACGACTTGCGATAGCGGCCGCGCATGATCTCGCTCGCCACCATCAGCTGGTAGCCGCGCATCACCGGACGCGCCACGCCGCTGTCCGGATACACATCAATCAACTTCACGACCCAGTCGGCATCCGAACCTGTGGTCGAGGCGAATAGCTTCGCGATCACGTCGCCGGCGATGGTGATGTCGGCGGCGAGCGGCGCCGTCTGCCAGGTGAGCACGTCGGGGCGGCCATCGACGAAGCGCTGGTCACGCGTGAGCCACTCGTTCCACTCCACGTACGAGGGGATCGGCCGCGGCCGGTACGGAATCGGGTTCGCCGGATCGGAGACGTACGTGTCCTGCCCCGCCGCCGCCCTCGGCGCCGTGAACGAGAGCGCGCCATTCGCCCCGAAGTAGAGCTTGGTCCGCTCGGCGTTCTTGGGCGGCCACGCCCCAAACTCGCGCCAGGTATTGGTGCCTGCATCGAACATCGTCGCCTCGGCGATCGGCGTCGTCGCTCGGTCCTTGAGGTACTGCCCAAAGAAGCGCGCCTGCAACGCGCGGAAGTCGTCGCCGGTGTTGCGGCCGAAGGCGGATCGCGCCGAGCGAGTCAGCGGTCTCGTCGAACCACTGGCCATGGAACCAGGGGCCGATCACCAGCTTGCTCACGCCCGCGGTGTCGGTGCGCTCGAGCGCCGGATACGACGCCTGACGGCCCGAAGCCATCCTCCTGGTCCCACCAGCCGCCCACCGTGAGCGTCGGAATGTTGGTGTGCGTGAGGTAGCGCTGCACGGCGCGCTGCTGCCAGACCGAGTCGTAGCTCGGGTGGCGCAACGAAGCGCTGCCACGTCGGCCACTTGGTCGCACCGGTGGCCTGCGCCAACGCCGCCAGCGTCGGAAAGGAGCGATACCAGTCGTAGGTGTCCCAGCGGGTGATGTTCAGCGGGCCGGTGCCGGCCTGCTTTGACTCGCGGCCATGCACCCATTCCGTGCCGTATGACTGCCGGAAGGCGCCCTGATGGAAGAAGTCATCGCCCATCCAGGTGTCGACCATCGAGGCCTGCGGCGACATCGCCTTCAGGGCAGGGTGCGGCTCGACCTGCGCGGCGTTGACGAGGAAGCCGGGGTAGGAAATGCCGAGCATGCCGACGCGACCGTTGGTGGGGTTGTTCTTGAGGATCCAGTCGATGGTGTCCCAGGTGTCGGTCGCCTCGTCGACGCTGCCGGCCTTCGACTTGTCGCGCGGCGGGCGGTTCATGATGAAGACGCCCTCCGACTGGTGCTGCCCGCGGATGTCCTGGAAGACGAAGAGATAGCCGTCGGCGATCAGCTCCCTGAAGCCGACCGCGATGCCGCTCGTGCCGCCCCAGCCGTTGGTGCCGTACGGTGTCCGCGACATCAGCACGGGCAGCGGCCCGCTCATCGCGCGCGGCGTGAGGATCACCGTGAAGAGCTTCACCCCGTCGCGCATCGGGATCATCACCTCGCGCCGGGTGAAGAGCTTGTCGAGAGCCGCGTCGGGTTGCTGGGCGGAGAGGGTCGGCGCGGTGAGCACCGCACCGACGAACAGCATCAAGGCGAGACGAGCGAGACGGAACGCGGCCATCGGCTTCTCCAGCGGGGGATGATGGAAGATACGTGAGGAGTGAGGGGGTGGGAGGGTAATTGTCATCCTGAGCGGAGCACCAAGGATTGTCATCCTGAGCGAAGCAGCCTGGAAGGCTGCGAAGTCGAAGGACCTCCTTCCGTTGCGCACGGACAGAAGGTACCTCCGACTTCGCGCCGGCTACGCCGCCGCTTCGCTCAGGATGACACGTTCCGGGTACCCCCCTCACCGATCCAGGTCCCGCCTCGCCTTCCCCAGCTGCAGCGCAATCCCCGGATAGCCCGGCACCGTGATCGGCGCGGTGAGGACGCCGCGCTTGAGGCGCTCGTCCGCGCCGTTGCTGATTCGGCGCACGAAGAGGTCGAGCTCCTCGCGATTCTTCCGCCGATCGGACTCCTTGGTGCGATCGAGGTGGACGAGCTCGTGCACGACGTAGATGGCGCGCGTCGCGTTGATCGACTTGGCAAACGCCATCGTCGCGGCGGCGCCCATCAGCAGCTCGTGGCGCAGTTCGTCGAGATGCGGGAGTCCGTGCTTCCACGCAGGGAAGAGCTGCGCGGCGAGTCGCTGCACGCGCTCGACCATCGGTGATGGCTCATCGCGACCAATCTGTCGCGCGGCGTCGACGAGGAGGCTGCCGAGGCGATCGCCGAAGCGTTCATCGGCAATCGCGTCGACGACGATGGCAACAGGCCCTTCCTGCGCGTGCGCGGTGATGGCGAGATCGGCGTGCCAGGTGGTGTCGGCGACGGCAATGGCGGCGTGCGGTTGCACGGTGCCGAGCGTCAGGCCGGCGAGGCGATCGCTATCGAGCAGTGCGGCAAACTCATCGGGCTCGGCTGGCCGCGGGCCGGGGGTCAGCCACGCCTCGGCGAGCGCCCTGCTGCTGGCGCGCTGCTTCCACAGCTTGGCGGGAACCGTAGCGGCCCACTCGTCGAGGGTGGTGATGGGGCCGAGGTCGGAGCGGATGGTGATGGGCATGGGGGAATGTAGATGATCGATGGTCGATGATCGATACCGCGCCACAAGGAATTGTCATCCTGAGCGGAGCGACGGCGCAGCCGTCGCGCAGTCGAAGGACCTATCGACCGTCGCAGAGGTCCTTCGACTACGCCCGCTACGCGGGCTCCGCTCAGGATGACAAACTCTGGAGGCTGCTTCGCTCAGGATGACACCATCGGCGCTACCCCACCCCGTGTCGCAATCCACCACGTCGTGCCACCCGGATCGCTCACGCCGCCACGACGATCGGGATCGCCCTTCTGCTCCGGCTCCTGCACCGCCGTGCCACCGGCGCCGAGCGCGCGCACGAAGGCGGTGTCGACATCGGGGAGATAGATGTGCACGTGCGCTGGCACCGGCGGCCATCCCGGCGCCGAGTCGCCGAGCATGACGACGGTGTCGTCGATGCGCACCTCGGCGTGACGGACGCGGCCGTCGGGCGCCTCCATGGTCTGGATCAACTCGCCATCGAAGGCGGCCAGGAGGAAGGCGATGGTCGCCTTGGCGTCGGAGACGACCAGGTACGGGGCGACGGAGGTGTAGCCGGAGGGCTTGTAGAGCATGGGGGGGTCCGGATGAAGGGGTGGTGAACGATAATCGATGATCGATGATCGATGATGGACGATGGATGATGGATGATGGATGATGGATGATGGATGATGGATTGCCCGCCCCTGAAGCATTGTCATCCTGAGCGAAGCAGCCTGAAAGGCTGCGCAGTCGAAGGACCTCTTCCCGGTGCGCTCGGATAGAGGTCCTTCGACTTCGCGACGGCTGCGCCGTCGCTTCGCTCAGGATGACAACACTATTCCAACGTCGCCAACACCTCCAGCAGCGGCTCCCAGCTCACCGTGGGCGCGGGCTTCGGCGGCCACCACCCCTCGGTCGGTGAGGTGACGAGCAGCCCGTCTTCAACGGTGATGTCGCAGCTGGCCCCGGTGTCGAAGAGTTGGCTGCGCGCGGCCTTGGGCAGCAGCGTGAGGACGCGCGGCACGCCCCCGACGAAGCGCAGGAGCCCAGCGCCACAGGAGAGGCACCAGCCGGTGATCCCGCCGTGGACGAGCAACCCGGAGATCTCGGTGCCGCGCGCGGCGCCGCCGCAAACGGTGCAACTGCCAGTGAACCAGTCGGGCGCGTCGTGCCACATGTTGACGATCGAGCCGACCGTGAACGGCCCCGCATTGAGGTGCGGGCCGCGACACCCCGTGCCAGGGACGGCGAGGTCGGGATGGTCGCGCCGGAGCGTCTCGGCGTGACGATCGATCGCGGCGAAGATGGCGGCGAGGTCGTGATTCGGGAGCGCGTACGGCTCCCACGGGAGGGGTGTAACGAAGGACATGCGGCACCTGTGCGATGAACGATGCCGTCCCATTCGCGCATGGTTCCGACCCGGGGAGGGTCGGCCGGCAGGACCACCGATAAGGCACGGGTGGTGGCGGGTCAGGGAGCCGGAGCTCTCGCCGCACTCGACATGCTGGCCACCGGGACGGAGGTGGGCCGGGGGGAAAGGTAATGCGGGGATGATCGATGGTCGATGATCGATGGTCGATGAGCGATTCCCCGCCTAGCAGCATTGTCATCCTGAGCGGAGTCGAAGGATCTCTTGCACCGTTGAGAGGTCCTTCAACTGCGCAGCCTTTCGAGGCTGCTTCGCTCAGGATGACAACCTTCGGGTGGCGGGCTCCGCTCAGGATGACAAGTTCGGGAGACTAGTGCGCTCGGGATGACCTCATCACTCCCCCATCATTCACTCAATCCTCGCCACCGCCTGCTCCACCTGAGCTGCCGCCGCGAGCAAATCATCGAGCAACCGCGGGTCAACCTCCGCGGCCCCTTCGTATTCCAGCATGTTGCGAATGTCATGGGCGCGAGACAGTACGCGCCACACCCGTGGGCCCAGCGCAAGCGTATGGGGCAGCGCTTGGAAGACGACGTATCGGTTGTCAGAGCGGTAGCCAGCATGACGCAACGCGGCGAGTGCGAGGGCGTGCGCCGCGTTGTACGCAAGATCAAAGCGGCTGTCCGGAGACAGGGCAGCGTTCGATGCATCGTGCAGCCGGCGCTCGGCCGGACGCGATCAGACCGGCGATCTCCCGCGGTGAACTGCCCCCACGTTTGAGCGACCCGACCGCGACAAGGTTCTCCAGTTCATCCCGCGACATCGATCGAGCCGATCACCGTCAGGATGGCACCGCGGGCGACGCGCCCCAGGAAGGAGTCTGCCTCCTGCGATTCAACTGACCACCGGGCGGGATCCACGACGGTTGGGTGGATTGTCCTGCCGAGCTCGTGTTCCAGTGGTTGCAGCAGCTCGAAGACGTCGGCATACGTCAAGCTCTCGGAGAGCACCATCAGGTCGATGTCACTCTGATCGGTATCAGTCCCGGCAGCGACGGACCCATAGACGAACGCCACGCGCAGGGCATCAGCCGCTCGGCATGAGCGCTTCGCGCAGTGGCTCGACCAGGCCGAACGTCTTGCGGACGATGCCCAGGATTTCCGCGAAGATCGGTGAGGCCCGATTGGCCTGATAGAACTTCTGACTGCCCATGCGTTGCACCGAGATGATCGCCGACTCCGCCAGCCGGAGGAGCTGGCGGTGGGTCGCCCCGGTGCCGCCGTCGACCAATCGGATCAGTCGCGCACTTTGCACCTGGCGGTCGGGTGCGCCAAAGAGGACGGCCAACAACCGTTGCTGGACGGGCGAGAAGAGCGCGCCGGTGTGCCCGGCCCCTGATGGTATTCCCATATTGGGTATAAATATACCCATAATGGGAATGTTGCCAAGTGTTGGCGTTGCAATGGCTTCGGACGGTGGTCGAGGCGGGTCGCGAGGGTTGTCATGGTGGGAAGGTCGCTCGTCAGGACGCGGAGAACGGACCGGGATGCCGCACGCAGGTACCCAATTGCGCTCAGTAATGGGGCCCGGCCCCGCCCAGGCGACGAGCCGGCTTATAGTTATTCGACTATACCCACTGGTGTTCGATTCTTCCGCCTTCCTGCCGGCAGGAACTCAACGCTACCGTAGAGGCCACCCATGACGCGCGCCACAGAAGGACGACCTCGCCATCGAGCCCAGTTCCGGCAACGTCTTCGCCGACCTCGGCCTCCCCGACGCCGAGCTGCGGCGTGGCCAAGGCGGAGTCGGCGAACCTGATCACGCACATCATCGCCAAGCGGGGCCTCACGCAAGCGGAGGCCGCGACGATCATGCGGATGCAGCAGCCGGATGTCTCCAACCTGACGCGGGGCCGCCTGAAGAATTTCAGCCAGGAACGGCTGGCAGCGTGCCTCAATCACCTGAACTTCGACATTCGCATTCAGGTGGCCGAGGGGCCGAGGTGGAAGGCGAAGGCGGGGGTGACGGTGGAGATGGTGCCGGCGGGGCGACGACGCGAGAGGTGACTGTTCAGCCGCGCATGCCTGCCCTGAACGAAGTGAAGGGTCAATGCGCGGCAGTGGCGGGAAGATCTGTCATCCCGAACGCAGTGAGGGGCCTGCGTAATCGCGAATGGGCACGCGCTGCGTGCAGCACGACCGGTTAGGCAACCTTCCGCGTGCGCTTGACCGTCAGGGTGACGTGGACCCCGGCATGGGCAAGCATGTTGACCAACCCATCGATACTGAAGAGTTCGATACGCCCACGGACCAAGTCACTGATGCGTGGCTGCGTGACGCCGAAGAGTTGGGCACCAGCGGCTTGGGTGAGCTTGCGGCCCTCGAGGATGCGCCGTACCTGCACCATCAATTCGGAGCGAAGCCGCAGGTTTTCCGCCTCTTCTGGGGGGAACCCGACATCGCTGAACACGTTGCCACTGGAGCGCTGAACTTTCGTTGCCATGTGGGCTACCTCCTCGAGCGCGAGCGGATGAGATCGCGCAACCGTTGTTGAGTTAGCTCGATATACAAGGTTCAGTATTGTCCGTCAATCTGCTCCTCCGGGTTGCCCGAAGGATGGACGGCTGATCGTTCGCCTGCGAAGGCAATTTGGACGCAGAAATGGACGGGGAAATGCAGGGAGGAGGCTGCGCTGAGCGTAGCGGGGAGACCTTTCAGCTCGCGCATGCCTGCCCGTGAACGAAGTGAAGGGTCAATGCGCGGCGATGGTGGGATGATCTGCTCATCCTGAGCGTAGCGACGGCGCGGCCGTCGCGAAGTCGAATGCTGACCTCTCCCCGTGCGCATCGGAAAGAGGTCCTTCGACTTCGTCCGCTTCGCGGACTTCGCTCGAGGATGACAAATGCAGGGGTACCGAGTGTATCTGCTTCGGAGGCCCCGCCGCTCGGGCTGCGCCCGAGGGCGGGGGACATCTCGACCCATCCGCCGCTCAGCGCGTCACGCGAGCCGCTTGTACAGCTCGCTGTTCTTCTCCATCACGCGGCTCGCGGCGGCCTCAAAATCGGCGCCCGTCTGGCCGACCAGGTCGCGTACGGCCGCGGCGGCCAGTTGGTCCGGCGAGATATTGAGGCGCTTGGCGGCCTCCCGAAGCGTCCGCTCCTGCTCGTCCGTCAATTCGATCGCGACCGTCATGGGTACCTCCACTGGCTGGGTGCTTCGGGTATTCTAGCGACAAGGGGCGGAGGTCACCAATCCAATGTACGCATCACCGGGCGGAATCATTGCCGCGCTTGACCCTTCGCTACGCTCAGGGCAGGTTCCTTCGCTGCGGTCGGTACCTCAAGGATTGTCATCCTGAGCGAAGCACCCCGAAGGAGCCTGCCCTGAGCCTGTCGAAGGGGTGCGAAGTCGAAGAGCCTGCCCTGAGGTTTGTCATCCTGAGCGAAGTCGAAGGATCTCTTGCCCCGTTGAGAGGTCCTTCGACTGCGCAGCCTTCCAGGCTGCTTCGCTCAGGATGACAACACTTTGGTGCTCCGCTCAGGATGACAACCCTGGGGGGCGCTTCACTCAACACCACTCCACCCCCATCACACCCCCGGCGGCAGCAGCCCCATCGGCGTCTCGGGCGTCTCGTCGCGCCGGGTGAACGGCCCGAAGACGTTGCGGACCGCCTTCCACCCGGCGAGGAGTTCGCTGTCGTTGGCGAAGCGCTTGGCGTTCAGGACGTTGAGGATCCCGACGACTTCGCTGCATTCACCGGCGAGGTCGGCGAAGTCGGCGCGCGCGAGGATGTGGTCGCGCCGGCCCGCGTCGAGCGTGAGCGACGCGTTCTCGAACTCGCCGATCGACGCCGCGAGATCGGGGAGATAGGTCGGTCCGAGGCCGGCGGGGACGAGCAGCTCCTGGAGCCGGGTGGCCTCGGCGAGCATCGCCTTGGCGTGGCCGACGATGCCGCGGTTCGGGCCCTGGTAGTCGGGCGGGACGAACAGCCCGGCCAGCGACGGCGTCTTCTTGGCGGCGCGTTCGGCGACGCGCACCAGGATGCGCAGGTTGAGGGCGAGGGCGGCGCGGGCCTTCCGCCGGCGGGCGGTGGCGGCGCGTTCGGCGATGGTGCCGAGACTTTCCTTGGTGAAGACGGTGTCGACGCGGGCGACGAGCGCCTCGAGGTCGGCGACGACGGCGATGTGACTCGGGGTCGGTGGAGAGGTGCTCGTGTTCGAAGGCGAGGACCTTTCCGGCGGTCGACAGGCGACGACGAATGCTGGCTTGCATGGTACACCTCCTATGGCAGCGGTACCCCGTTGGGGAGAGTACTGCGCGAGTTGTGATGAGAGAGTGTCGCCGAGCACCCCAACCGTCGGCGACGGCGAAGGGGGAGAGGCGAGCGGTGTGCCATGCGTGCAACATGCGTCGGTGAGGGGTGAGTGGTGAGGGGGTGGTGCGTGTCGCTGGAGGCCGCGTGTGGCAAGGGTTTGCGGGTGATTTGAGGGGCGGTTGAGGGTGGGGTGTAGTGGGGGTGTTGGTGCGTCTGCGTGGCAGGGGTGGGTTGGGGGTGGTGTCCCTTTCTTAGGACAGCGGTGTCGAGCAATCTGGACGGTGCAACGGAAATGATGGTGGTGGTGCGGCGTGAGTTGGTGGTGAGTGGTCGGATGTTGGAGGTGATGCGCCGGACAATGGTCGTGCGCGGCGGCGAGATGGAGGCTGGCGACCGAGAGTTGGTCGTGGTGAGTCGGATTGTTGGCGCTGTGGTGGCGGGGAGCGGGAGATGGTCGTGGTCGAGGTGATTGTTGGTCGTGGTGCGCCGATTGTTGCCGGTGGTGCCCCCCGAGTTGGCAGTCATCGACCGAGAGTGCGAGGTGGTGAGGCGGATGATGGTCGTGAACGGGAGATTCTGGCGGTGGTGAGCGGGGAGATGGTCGTGATGCTGTCGGATGTTGGTGGTTGGTACGGCGGAAGTTGGCAGTCGTGAAGTGAGAGTGCGAGGTGGTGAAGGGGATTGTTGGACAGTGGGGGGGAGCTGTTGGTCGTTGTGGGGGAGATTTCGAGTATTGTCATCCTGAGCGGAGCACCCCTAAGGGGTGCGCAGTCGAAGAGCCTGCCCTGAACGAAGATGAAGAGGAGCCTGTCTCCTCGCGCTCCGCGAAAGGGGTCCTTCGACTCCACCCGCTACGCGGGCTTCGCTCAGGATGACAATCCTTCGTGAGCTCCCCTACGGCACCCGGGGCTTCAACTGCACCGGCTGTGCGGCCGGCGGGCAACAAGCGCCGGAGCACTCGACGTCATGACGCCCTGCCGCTGCCGCTCCATCCGCTCAGCGTTCATCGGCGTCGGGTGGTCGAGCACCTGCATCTGCTCCATCAGGCGGCTCTCACCGTCGCGCAGATTGTTGCTCGGACAGGCAGCGAGCACCTGGTTCAGGTATGGCGTAAGCCCGGTGACGCGGAAGATCGTGCGCCTTGGCCGTGCCAGGAATTCGGTGAAGGCAAACCCGAACTGACGGGAGAGGCCGATCAATGATGCGAAGTTCTTCGTCGCCAGATTGGTCGGGCCGGGATGTCCGATTGCGCTGAAGTTGTCGAACTCGAGCCATGTGGTGGAGAAGATGGTCACCACCATCGAACGAGTAGGAGACCCACCGCTCTGTGTGATGAAGTTGTCCGTGTCAACATAAAGGCCGAAGAATCCGTTGGTGAGGCTGCACGCCCACCCACAGCTTTGGATACTCGGACTGGCCGAACCGGTTGATGATCGGCAACGTCAGCGGGCAAGAAGGCGGACACGACTCCCGCCGGTGACCAACGTCCAGTCATACGACGTCACCGCCCCGTTGAACGTGACGCCCCTCCACCGTCGCCCGTACCGTCAGTGCGCCGCGCCCGGCCGGCGTGAGCACACCACCCTGCGTGATCGTTCCGCGGCCCGGACTCCACGACGCTCCACGTGACTGGCCGCACCACGACGGTGCCGTCGCCGAGGCGGGCGGTCGGCGGTGTACTGGTAGGCATCGCCCGCCTTCACCCGTTCGGTGCCGCTGATCGTGACGGTGGCGACCGGGGGTTGGGTCACGGTGAGGGTGGCGCTTCCGCTGCGTCCTTCGCTTGTGGCGGTGATCTGGGTGGTGCCGGGAGTGAGCGCTGTGACCGCGCCTGAGCCAGCCACCGTGGCGACCGACGGATTAGTCAACGACCATGTGACGACCCGTCCTGTGAGGGCAGCCCCGGTCGAACTCAACAGCGAGGCCGTAGCAAAGTACCCTGCCCGGTGCCAGCGTCGCGGTGGTTAGCGTGACATTCACCGTGGCGACCGGCATCGGCGCCACCGTGAGCGATGCGCTTCCGGCCACGCCGTCGACCGTCGCGATGATGTTGGTGGTACCGATCGCGACCGTGTTGACGGCACCGGAGCCCAGGACGACGGCGACGGTGGGGTCGCTCGAGGTCCAGGTCACCGTGCGTCCGGTCAGGGTGTTGTTGGCCGCGT
>JBAOHR010000003.1:0-111102 GCA_037045245.1 Gemmatimonadales bacterium
CGAGCTTGGTCTTCATGCGAGTCTCGGGAAGCAGTGTAGTCACAATGTAACTACAGCCCCGGCGGGCGCAAGCGGGCGGCGTCGGACACGCTAACGTCGTGCGTTTCTGCGGCGGGGCCTGCCGAGGCCCGCGCGTACCCTCGTAAGACTACAGCGCGTGGGCCGAGGCGTCAGGCCCCGCCCGCAGCAAACGCTTGTTAGACAGGTCACCGCGTGCGGAGCCTAGCGCCCAAACCCCTTCGAATACCGATGACCGTCGCCGCCCAGCAGATCGAACCGCCACTCCGCGCGCGTGGGTTCGCTACAACGGCCTATACTCCAGCCAACCAAGACCCCATAACGCCGTGCCCACAGTCGAACGGCCCCAAGGGAAAACAGGTGGACCTCGTCGTCGAACTCGAGAAGTACGCGATCGGTGTCGGCCGCAGCAGCGTGGTGGTTTAGTGCAGCACCTTGATTGTCTAACTCGTGCTGCATAGCCGCGCGGCGCTCACCCGTGAGTTCCTGAAGCAGAATGAGGCTGACAATGCCACGAACCGTCGTCGGCGCGAGCATGGCCGGACTGGGGAGTCCCGCGAGGTATGCCGCGACCTGATCGCGGGCCACCATCCGGGGCGAGGGGACAAAGGCGTACGCGTCCACGCCGACGACCGGCAGGCCCTCAGGCGTGTGCGCACTCATCAGGTGTGCCAGAGGCTCCTGGAAACGGAGCATGGCAGCCGCGAGCTGCGCTGCCTCGAGCGACATGTCATCATTGGCGAGCACTGGAGCGGCCATGGCTAGCTGCCTCCGATGTCTGAAGTGACTCTGTCTAACGTCGTGCGTTTCTGCGGCGGGGCCTGCCGAGGCCCGCGCGTGCCTTCGTAAGACTACAGCGCGTGGGCCGAGGCGTCAGGCCCCGACCGCAGCAAACGCTGGTTAGGCACCAGTCGTTGCTCGCGCCCTAGTTCGGAAGGCCCAGTTGCTCATTGTCGCTCGACTCGGTGAATTGGATCGGTGCGCGGCGGGCCGCGGCGAGCGTGAGCCATGAGGACGCCACTCCAAAGATGCCGGCCCCGAGTATGACCACGCCGACGCCCCACAAGCTGTGGACGACTACCGCGTCGTAATACTGAAACAGGAAGGCCAACCAAACGCTTGCCATCCCCCCGATCAGCGCCACACGTGACCCGGCCAGGGAAGTGACCTTTCCACCACGACCCAGCAGCGCAAGAAAGAGACTGAATAGGCCACCGCACACGGCACCAAGTATCATCGCTTGAGCGATAGCACCAAAGAAGACTTGGACAATTGGGGCCTGATCGCCGAAGGAGGCGCCGGACACGACGAACGAGATCACAGCGAGTAGTGCGCCAACAATCCCCCAGGCCAGCGCCCATGTAATCGCGAGGACGGCCGCGGCACGCAGACGAACGGCAAGCATGTGGCCCATCAGACGCTCGGCGGAAGAAGGTGCAGTGAGGACTACGCGCAAAAATCCCTGTGTGCCTAACGACCTGCGTTTCTGCGGCGGGGCCTGCCGAGGCCCGCGCGTGCCCTCATGAGACTACAGCGCGTGGGCCGAGGCGTCAGGCCCCGACCGCAGCAAACGCTTGTTAGCTGGGGTTCACTCCGACAGGCTGAGGCATGGCCGCTTCGGCTTCCCGAACCCGCCGCCTGATACGAAGCGCACTCCGGAGCACGAGCCAACAAACAACCATCCCGATCACGAGGTCTGGGATCGCAGAGCCGAGAGTGCTCACGAGGACACCGGCCGCCAACACCCCAAGGTTCGCCTGAACATCTGTGGCGGAAAATATCCACGCGGCTTGCAGGTGGACCTCACCGTCACGGTAGCGGTGCAGCACCGCTAAGCACGCGATGTTCACGAGGAGCGCGGCGGTGGAGACTCCAATCATCGTGGGAGCCTCGGGGGCGCTTCCCACCAATGCCCGACGCCCGATCTCCAGGATCGCCAAGATGGCCAACAACAACTGGACTCGCCCTGCAAAACGCGCGGCCCCGAGTTTCTTGGAGTCCGATGCACCGATCGCGAGCAGCGCGAGTAGGTAGACCGCGGCATCTGCACCCATATCGAGCCCATCGGCGACAAGCCCCATGGACTCTCCTCGCCACCCCGCGAGCACCTCCACGACAAACATGATGCCGTTAAGCATCAGCATTACAACCAGCGCTCTTTGCCCGACCCTCTCGTTTGCGCTCAATCAAGGTGCTCCAGCTAACGTCGTGCGTTTCTGCGGCGGGGCCTGCCGAGGCCCGCGCGTGCCCTCGTAAGACTACCGCGCGTGGGCCGAGGCGTCAGGCCCCGACCGCAGCAAACGCTGGTTAGGCCGTAGCCAATAGCACGATCCTGAGGGGTGCCTTGGAGCATGCCCGACTGACCTGACCTACGGGAGCGTTACCCGACTGCCCAGCATGTCGACGGCGATCGGTCCATCGGTTGGTGCTCCAGCCGCGTCAAAGAACCTCGCGCTTGCCGTGCCGATGATGCTGTCGCCTCGGACGATTACACTGAAGGAGATTTCGCCTCGGCCCAGAAAAGCATGCGTCGTCCGGTCAGCCAGCATCTCGACAAATTTGCCCTTGACCGTATCGGCGGCGCTGATCCAGATGCCCTTCCCGTCACTGTCGCTGGTGCGCGCGTTCCCCGCGTCGGGATTGGCCTGCTGCATCGTGCCATCGGCATTGAAGACATACATGTGGTATGGGAACGGAGCGCCCTGGTGCCGGACCACCCACACGCCCACGATCGGGTGTGCCTTTGGCGATCCTCCGCAGGCAAGCAGAGCGGCAAGGGCGATGACGCCGGCGAGGGGCCGTGAAAAGCGCGAGATCATAAACACCTGGGTGTGGGGTACTCGGAACAGGTGGTGCGCCGATTTCTGAAGGCGGAGTGCCCGGTCCGGGATCAGGCTCGGAATCGGCCTAACGTCGTGCGTTTCTGCGGCGGGGCCTGCCGAGGCCCGCGCGTACCCTCGTAAGACTACAGCGCGTGGGCCGAGGCGTCAGGCCCCGCCCGCAGCAAACGCTTGTTAGACAGGTCACCGCGTGCGGAGCCTAGCGCCCAAACCCCTTCGAATACCGATGACCGTCGCCGCCCAGCAGATCGAACCGCCACTCCGCGCGCGTGGGTTCGCTACAACGGCCTATACTCCAGCCAACCAAGACCCCATAACGCCGTGCCCACAGTCGAACGGCCCCAAGGGAAAACAGGTGGACCTCGTCGTCGAACTCGAGAAGTACGCGATCGGTGTCGGCCGCAGCAGCGTGGTGGTTTAGTGCAGCACCTTGATTGTCTAACTCGTGCTGCATAGCCGCGCGGCGCTCACCCGTGAGTTCCTGAAGCAGAATGAGGCTGACAATGCCACGAACCGTCGTCGGCGCGAGCATGGCCGGACTGGGGAGTCCCGCGAGGTATGCCGCGACCTGATCGCGGGCCACCATCCGGGGCGAGGGGACAAAGGCGTACGCGTCCACGCCGACGACCGGCAGGCCCTCAGGCGTGTGCGCACTCATCAGGTGTGCCAGAGGCTCCTGGAAACGGAGCATGGCAGCCGCGAGCTGCGCTGCCTCGAGCGACATGTCATCATTGGCGAGCACTGGAGCGGCCATGGCTAGCTGCCTCCGATGTCTGAAGTGACTCTGTCTAACGTCGTGCGTTTCTGCGGCGGGGCCTGCCGAGGCCCGCGCGTGCCTTCGTAAAACTCCAGCGCGCGGGCCGAGGCGTCAGGCCCCGACCGCAGCAAACGCTGGTTAGGCAACCTACTGCCGGACGGGCACCATCGGAGACTTCAAGAGCTCCAGGATGCCGGTGAACGTCGTCAGCATGTTGGCGCACCACAGCTTGCCGCATCGGACGACCGTTTGCACTCGAAAAGACTGCATCGGCAGGGAGTCGGGCGGGAACATGTACCGATAGACCACGTGTGCTGAGTCCGCGCCGCGCCGGACGGTACCCTGAATGTCGACGCCGGTGTAGGCCTTCATGTAGCGGTCCCCGCCCTGAAGCAGCCACTGGAACCGGAAGAGCCCCGCTGTGAAGGCAGCGTCATCGAGAGCCAGCACCGCCTGCGAATCGGGGAGTTGAAAGAGCCTTTGCGCGATATACTTGGCTTGTCCGTGCTTGAGCAGGGAGTCGAACATCTCGCGGGTCTGACGCAGATTCTTTGGGTCCGTCGCCCGCGCCGCGGCGAGGTAGTCGCCTCGCCACATTCCCTCCAGGACCGTACGGGCCGCTGCTTCGGGCGTGCTCTGGCCAGGAGCGGCCTGAGCATCCGCGAATGACGGCTGGCAGATGGCGGCCGCAAGGAGGAGCACAACTCGAACGCGCATTCAATCTCCGGTTTGCCTAACGGCGTGCGTTTCTGCGGCGAGGCCAGGTGAGGCCGCCGCGTACCTCAATGTAGAACGGAAGCGCGGCGGCCGAGCCGCCATGGCCTCGACCGCAGCAAACGCTGGTTAGGGTGCAATCGATTTTGGGGAGCTCGTGCCCGGAGGCAGCGCTCCACGCTTGGCGATCCGTTGGATGCCGAGTCCAGTCAAACCGCCAATGACGGAAAACAGCGCTGCACCACTCGCGAGGTCGCCGACCGAGATGCCCGGCATCAATCGAGTGGAGAGAGACGCCACGAGGAGAAAGACGAGCGCACCGCCGATCCCGCCGAATCCGATGGCGCGCCGCGCACGAAGCTCAGCGCCGTTGGGGTCGGGTCGCCACAGGCCAAGGACAACACCAAATACTGCCCCCGCGATCAAACCGTAGAAGCCAAAGACACCGAAGACCGGCATCGGGGACCAGGAGCCCAAATCCCGGCCAATGGCAATGGCCCCAATCAGGTTGAGGACCACTCCAACGAGACCCCAGCAGGCCGCGGAGATCAGGGCGAGCTGGAAAACCGCGCGTAGGCGTCGGGAATTGCTCATTGGATACCTCCTGATTGCACCCTAACGTCGTGCGTTTCTGCGGCGGGGCCTGCCGAGGCCCGCGCGTGCCCTCGTAAGCCTACAGCGCGTGGGCCGAGGCGTCAGGCCCCGACCGCAGCAAACGCTTGTTAGGGCGCAAGGCTCTAGTTGTCACGCCGACGGCGGGATGCCCTTCCGGACTCGAACGCCCGCCGAAGAAGTTGCCCCCCTGTATTCGACCGGAGGCAGTAACCGAAACCCTCCGGGGATAGCGGCCTGTGCTGCGAGTTTGGCGCCAGCTCGCACACATGAGAAGCTGGCGGCCGCCCCAACCCGTGGGGCGGCCGCCGTCTAGTCGGTCAGAGACTGCCAAGGCTCCCTGGGGCCCAGGCAGTCACTGACCTCATTCATCCGTCACGCGCCACAGTAATTGTGCCGCGAGACATCCTCCGCCTTTCCCGGCCATACCTGACTGTCGTTGTGCTGTCCACGATTCTCGAGCGTCGAGTAGAGATTGGACCCACTCGGTGTGGTAGCCGTGCCGGAGCCGTGCTGGTAGGTGTAGGGCGCCTCCCCCGAGCTGATGAAGTCCTTCATCTGGCCACATCCGCTTGAGTTGTCCGGTTCATCACTCCCTCCACTCTCCGCCCACGCGGCAACCGACACCGAGAACGTGAGCACTGTGGCAGCGAGAAGCAGCTTGCGGTTCATAAATTCCTCATGGGTAAGAAGTGGAACTGCGTCCTAGGGACTACTACGGGGACAACTTGCGCCGGCCTTCCCCCGCAGGCGCCAACTGCTGATGCCGAGACGCTCCACGCCGATAGAGTCAGTCGAAACGCGCGTCACGAACTGCGTCCCAGCGATTGGCCGCGAGAACACCGTCGGATCGTACGACCACACCGTGTCGGCGAGATGTTTCGCGCTCTGGCGATCGATCGCAACAACATGCAAAACGAGGTAGTCCCTCGCCTTTGCGTTGGGACCGGCGGCAAAGAACTTCGCGGCAGCGTCCGACGACTTCGGTGTCGCAATGAGTGCGAGGACGGTGCCACTGCCATCCGTCAAGAGGCGACTCAGGTAGGGGTAGGGAAAGGGCTGTGATTGATGCCCGGGCTCCGGCGTCGGCGCGCTCTGGAAATGCTCCAGTCGCAAGGGCACACTGTCGACCAACCGGCCGGTCGTGTCCCAGACCTGGATGCCGTAATCTGTCGGCGTGCCTGCTGTTGAACCGATCCACACATGGCCCTCGCCAACATAGACAGCCGGGTGCGGACTGGGCGGCTGACTGTCTTGGCGAAAGGCATTGAACGATCGAGTTGTCTGCCCCAGCCGGTTGAGAATCGACACGTTGTGGACGTCCTGCCCGGGCCGCACGAAGGACGTCAGCATGCCGCCGGTGGGAAGAAACAAGAGGTCCGTGCTGGACACGGCCATGGCGGCACCGATCGGCGACTGACGAATGAATCGGCCGCTGGAATCGAACACGACCCAATGCATATGGTTATCGCGCACGAAGAGGGAGTCGCCGGGTGCGACGAACGGTACGACGCTGCCTTGACCGAGCTCTCCGGGGCCATCGCCTGAGCGGCCGATCCCTCTGATGAGGTGCCCGTCGGATCCCCATTCGAGGACGCGCGCGCCAGCGCGCGAGCTCGCGAAGAAATGCCCCCGCGAATCCACCGCGACCTGCGCTGCAGGATCGACCTCATCGGAGTCGTTTCCCTGAAGAAAAACCGGCGTGACGTCAAGGATGACGGAGCACGGGAAGTTTTCGGCGCTTCGGGACGATCCGCATGCTGAGAGCAAGGCAAGAGCGGCAGCAAGGGCCAAGCCGGCCGAGCCTCTGGATTCGATGTGTGCCTTCGACTGATGAGCAGTTTCCATCCGAGCTCTCCTTAGGTCCTGCTATTGAATAGATTCACCCTCAGGGTTGCGAGGACGATGGTAGAAGAGCAGGGCCATCGCGTTCTCCGGGAAATCACCGCGGGCGCGGCTCCGTTAAGGTAGCTTCAGTCCCGTCGCGCGCTAGTGGAAAAAGCCCTAGTCTCAGAACTAGGGTTTATCCCAGTTTCAAGCCGGGCAGGAAGTGACTACACGAGGACGGAAGACCACCACCAACACCCAGGGCACCTGCGAGCGCGCCACGAATTGCGCCGAGAGCCGCGATCCGAAGTACGCGCACCGCGACCCGCACTCCGCGCTGCCAGGATGGCAGAGCAATCGGCTCCGAAGGAACCACAGCTTGCGTGCTCTTGCCCGCTACAATTGAAGTACGCCAGCGCCCTAACGGCGTGCGTTTCTGCGGCGGGGCCTGCCGAGGCCCGCGCGTGCCCTCGTAAGAGCTACGGCGCGTGGGCCGAGGCGTCAGGCCCCGACCGCAGCAAACGCTTGTTAGGCGGACCCCACTTTCAGGTCCTCGACCCCGGGGTACGGAACAGGGTTGCGCCATGCGTCGAGGCTGAACACCGAACGTGGCGAGGAACCCGAGACCTGAGCGCAGCGACTCGTTCATTGGTAAGGATGGAGAGACATGCCGAGTCCACTCGCACTGAGGCAGACGAGATTCCGCGCACGCAGCCAGTAGGCACGAGGATGCGCTGATCCATCCCAGCGTCCCAACTGATACGTCGTACCAGCGGCGGTCAGCATGGCGAGGGCCCACCATGTGGCGACCCCGGCTTCCCAGGTCCGCGCCGACCCGACAGCAAGTCGACGTAACGACGGCTGTCACAGGTCGAGCCGCCGCCGAGCAACCAACCCCAGAGCGGAGAGATGGGAGCGGGCGGCGACTGCGCCGGGACCAGCGATGGCGTCATACCTAGTGGGGGAGTGCTCTTCGATTGCCATGGCTCGATCCTCCAGAACTGGTGGCCTCAGCTCAGGCGCGGGTCATGCGTTGACAGTACGCATCCGTTCCGCCTAACGTCGTGCGTTTCTGCGGCGGGGCCTGCCGAGGCCCGCGCGTGCCTCAATGAGTCTACAGCGCGCGGGCCGAGGCGTTGGGCCCCGACCGCAGCAAACGCTTGTTAGGTGGCCGCCCTTGGCAACAGTCTCGGCGGCCCCGCGACCCTACCGGAGTTGTCCTGGTGCCTCAGAGCGAGGGGACTATTCGGTGCCGGCCCGACCAGACTCCACAGTAGCGATTGGTGGCTAGGCTGGCTGTGGGCAACGTGGAGCCTGCCTGAGCGCGGAGCGGGGCACGCGGCACCGTGCGTTCGCTCATCCAGCACCAAGGACTATCGATGTCTGCCGTTGAGTGGAAAGCGATATACCTGTGCGCGCTGGGCGCTAACTCCGTAGAGGACCGAGTCGTCCTGGGAGACGGCCAGAGCAACAATCTCTTCGCTGAGCTGGTAACTCTCAAGGAACTTGCCATCCCAATCGAAGACGTGCACCTCCGCGCCTTCATCTGATCCGACCGGTCGCGTACGGTCCGGCAGTTGGCGGTCGTCCTTACCGGCATACAGGGCATAGAGCCGGTGTATGGTGCCTGCACAACTACTGTACCGAGATGTTGTTCGAGTCCAGGTGAGCAACCCTGTCCGCTGGCTGATCTTGAATTCGGGTTCGCTCGGAAATGGTACGGCCGCAGCTGTGTGCAGGGCTCCATCTGCACCACGAATCTCGACCCGGCCGGCACCATAATAGACGACCGCAAATCGCTCACCCCCCGGCCGTGAGCACACATGGACCGTTTGCGAGTGTTGCAACCGGGCAGCGGCCGGAACGGAGTCGTGGCCGAGCATTGTCCCGGCAGTCTTCCCTAGTACCGAGCCGTCCGGTCCGAAACGGACCCAGGCGACCGTGCTGTCTGGAGCCAGCGCAATGAATCCATCGCCTGCCTTCGTGACGAGAAGTGGAAATCCTCCGCTTGCCGGAAGCCGAACCGTCGCCCCGACCTCCACCGAAGCCCGGCCATCGCGCAAGCTCGTCAGTCGACCACCGTTGGCGTCAAAGACCCAGAGGCCTCCAGGGCTCCGGGGGTCACGAAAGAAACCGAGGACTGATTGATACTCCCCTGGCCCCTGACCCTTCCTCCCAACTGAAGCCTTGCGTGCGCCACTCGCTATGTCGAAGAGGTGAACCCAGGGGTCCCCAGAAAAGTCGGCCACCCAGAGATTGCCCCCACTCACCTCCACCAACATCGGTCGACCTAGGTAGTCTCCCGACGCGAATACCTCCCCCGGGACCATGGCTTTCGCCGGGGCCGCCTGAACTTCAGGTACCACTGCTTTGCTAGTTGGGTCGTGGTCAACCTTCTGTTCGCAGCTGCATAGGGCCAACAGGAGAAGCACCGCAACGCCTTGACCACGCCAAGTCCTCGAGCCCTGCGCTCGCACACTTGGCTCCGAAATCATCCCATCGGATGCGGCGTACTGAGCGATGAGCTCGGCAGGGCGCTTGTTATCTGGCAATGGGCGGCCTCCTGGTTTCATGCTCAACTCCGATCCGCCGATGTGAATTGGCTGTCGATGGCCTTGCCGCGCGAATACGGACAAAAGTGGTACATAGGATCGAGAGGGGAGGATGGCCGAGTCGTTAGGCCACCTAACGTCGTGCGTTTCTGCGGCGGGGCCTGCCGAGGCCCGCGCGTGCCTTCGTAAGACTACAGCGCGTGGGCCGAGGCGTCAGGCCCCGACCGCAGCAAACGCTGGTTAGGGTCCAGTCGCTACGAGGTGCTGCCGCGCCCGAATCGTTGTCCGCAGCATCCCGAGGGACAGCACCAACGGCATCAGGCTCACGACTGTCGCAAACGCAAGAAAGACCCACGGTACCGTTGCTTCCGGTTGGGCCATCCCTCTCGCCCAGTGGGAGGTCGGCATCGGCGGCAACGGACTCAGAACCATCCCGCCCCAGACGGCAAGAAAGATGACTGGCATCCGTTGTGGCCGGCGTGTCCAAAGGCGCAGGAGCGGCCACGAGATCAAGACAAGGAGGATGAGCGGAATGCCAAAGAAGACCAGCGAGACGGCGTGCCCCGCGTACAGGAGGAGGCCGGGGTCCGTCCAGACAAGGACGCCAAAATAGCCAGCATACGCTACCGCCCACACCCACAGGCCAGCCAGCAGGGTGAACTTCCATGGCTGCGCGCGGCGGTCATCCATCCGGGCTTCCTGAATCAAATGACTGAGACCCTAACAACAATTCACCTCCGCCCGCCTCGGCGGAGTCCTCCCCTACGGTACGTCTTGCAAGCTAAACCGCCAACCCGCTGAGCAGGTCGCCAAGGCCGCCACCGTCCGCCGGGCTCGTCACCCCCAGCCCGCCACGGTTCAGCACGTGCGTGTAGATCATCGTCGTCGTCACGCTCCGATGACCCAACAACTCCTGCACCGTCCGGATGTCCGCGCCACTCTCGAGGAGATGTGTTGCGAACGAATGTCGCAATGTGTGGCAACTCGCCCGCTTCGTGATCCCGCTCCGCCGCACCGCCGCCGTCATCGCCCGCTGCATCGCCGACTCATGCCAATGATGCCGCACCCAATGGCCGCTGGCCGGATCGCGGTAGCGCCGACTCGCCGGAAAGAGCCACTGCCACGCCAGGCTCCGCCCCGCCCCCGGATACTTCCGGTCCAGCGCCTCCGGCAGCATCACCCACCCCCCATCCGCCCCCGCCGCACAGTCGTCCCGATGCAGCGCCGCCACCCGCCGGATCTGCCCCCCGATCGCCCCGCGCACCGCCCGCGGCATCACCGTCACCCGGTCCTTCGCCCCCTTCCCCCGCCGGATCCGGAACTCCCCCCGCTCCAGATCGAGGTCCTTGACCCGCAACGTGAGGCATTCCGTCAGCCGCATCCCGCTCCCGTACAACACCACCCCGATCAACCGAGCCACCCCGTCGAGCTCCGCCAACACCCGCCGGACCTCCTCCCGCGTCAACACCACCGGCAGCCGCTCCGGCTGCTTCGCCCTCGGCAACGGCCCCAATGCCTCCAACGGCTGCCGCAACACCTCACTGTATAAGAAGAGCAACGCCGCCAACGCCTGGTTCACGCTGCTGGCCGACAACCGCCGCCCCTCCGCCAGATGGCCCAGGAACGCCCGCACCTCCGCCGCGCCCAGCTCCCGCGGATGCCGCAACCCGATGAAAACGGACAAACCGCACCACCCACGCCAGATAGACCGTCTCGGTCCTCGGCGAAAAGTGCCGCAAGCGCAAATTGGACTGCATGGCACGCAAGAGGGGCGAATTCTGCTGCACAGGGGGCTCCGGTGGAGGAGCCCGAACGATCGCCGATCCGTGGAGAGGGGAGGGCACCAGGAAATGCGGGCGGGTGATTCGGAAGGCGATAGACAGAAACCAGTGACCAGGGACCAGGGGCTAGGGGCAGGGAGAGGTCCTTTCGACTGCGCGCCGGCTCCGCCGTCGCCCCGCTCAGGATGACACCCCCCCCATCCCCTGCTCGTTGTTCACCGTTCACCGTTCACCGTTCACCGTTCACCGTTCACCGTTCACCCTGCACCGCGGCCTGACGGCCGCGGCTGAAACCCCCTCACCCGCTTCCGCGGCCTGACCGCCGCGGCCGAAGCCCCCTGATCACTGGTCACGGTTCCGCTGTCCATCCTCGGACCGATTGCCTCGTCCCCCCTCTGTCCCGACATTCGATCATCCCACCCCCGGAGCAGCCCATGCTCGTCCAGTTCAACAGCGATCGTCACATTGCCGGCGGCGAAGCCCTCGCTGAGAGGTCGGAATCATCGGTGCGCGGTGCCCTCGGCGGGTTCGCGCAACAGATCACCCGCGTCGAGATTCATGTCAGCGACGAGAACGGCGCCGACAAGGGCGGTGTCAACGACAAGAGCTGCCGGATCGAGGCGCGGCTCAGCGGCCGTCCGCCGATCGCGGTCCACGCCGTCGCCACCACCGTGGCGAAGAGCGTGGACGTCGCGGCCGACAAGCTGCGCCACGCCGTCGAGAGCATCGTCGGTCGCAGCAACCAGCACTGATCACCACCAGGAGTCCACGATGTCCAGACCGAAGAAGCCGCGCCGCAAGTACAGCACCCTCCCCAAGGCGCTGCGACGCACCGCGCCCTCCGACGACGGCACCACGACGCAGCCCGAGTATCCATCGCTCGAGGGCCGCGAGCCGCTCCCCGAGGAGATCACCGGTCGCGCCTCGGGCACGCGCGACGACCTGGTGACCCTCTTCGACAGCACCGATCGCGATCACCTCGCCGACGGCTTCCGCGGCGGCAGCGAGGACGACGATGCCGCCGAGGATCCCCCCGTCTAGTTTCCGGCATGATGACGATCTCACGACACCTGCTCGCGACCGCGCTGCTCGTTGCGCTACCACTCAGCGCGCAGCGCTACGATCCGCTCGCACTGCCGGCCGCCAAGCTCGCGCCCCCGATCGACCTCACGATTCGTGATGCCGCGCGCCAGCGCGACATCCCGATTCGCGTCTTCCTCCCGACCACCACTGCCGCCGCCCCCGTGGTGCTCTTCTCGTCACGGTCTCGGCGGCTCCCGCGAGAACGCCGGCTACCTCGGCGACCACTGGGCCGCGCGCGGCTACGTGATGGTCGCGATGCAGCACATCGGCAGCGATGAATCGGTCTGGAAGGGCGTGCGGCCGCTGCAGGCGGTCGCCGCGATGAAGCGGGCCGCCTCCGCCGAGAACCTGATGCTGCGCCTCGCCGACGTGCCGGCGGTGATCGACCAGCTCACGCGCTGGCAGTCGACCCGCGGTCATCCGCTCTTCGGCCGACTCGACCTGGCCCACCTCGGCATGTCTGGCCACTCGTTCGGCGCCGTCACCACGCAGGGCGTGAGCGGCCAGTCGATGCCGGGTCGCGGCGCGCAGTTCACCGACCCGCGCATTCGTGCCGCGGTCATCCTCTCGCCCAGCACGCAGCGCGCGGGGAGCGCCGCGCAGGCGTTCGGGAAGGTCACGCTGCCGTGGCTGCTGATGACCGGCACCGAGGACACCTCGCCGATCGGCGACATCGACGTGGCCGATCGCCTCGCGGTCTATCCCGCACTGCCGCCGGGGTCGAAGTACGAGCTCGTCCTCGACGGCGCGCAGCACTCCGCCTTCGGCGACGTCCAGGGCGCGCGCACCACCAAGCGGAATCCGAATCATCACCGCGTGATCCTCGCGCTCTCCACCGCCTTCTGGGACGCGAACCTCAAGAATGACGCGGCCGCCAAGGCGTGGCTCGACGGCGACGGCCCCCGCACCGTCCTCCAATCGAAGGACAGATGGCAGCGCAAACTGTAGGGGCGACCCATGGGTCGCCCTTCGTGTGCGGCGTGGCGTGGCTCGCCATGATCACCGCGTGCACCTCACCCACGTCGGCCGACACCGTCTCCGTCGACGGCACCATTCTCCGTGGTCCGCTGCAGCCGGTTTGCCAGGTCGGACAATCGTGCGATGGCCCGCTGGTCGCCGACTTCGTCGTCGCCCGCAACGGCCGAAGGATCCTCACCTTCCGCACCGACGCCGCCGGTCGCTTCACCATCGCACTCGCCCCCGGCAGCTATCAAGTCATCCCTTCGGTGGATGCACCGATCATCGGCGCCGGCACCGTGTCGCAGCCGCTGACCGTGATGGCGCCGGAGACGCGCGGGGTGACGTTGCAGTTCGATACTGGGATACGATGAGGGGGAACGGGGCCGGGGGTGAGACGTAAGACGTAAAACGTAAAACGGGAGCCCCGCGGCCGACGCCCGTCTCACGTTTCACCTTTTACGTCGGTTCTCGTTCACCGTTCACCCCTCAGCCACCCTACCACCCAGCCCTCCGTCCGGCGATCTTCCGCGCACCTTTTTCCCTCGAGTTCTGCAGTCATGGATTTCAGCCTGACCCCCGAGCAGCAGCAGATCAAGCAGATGGTCCGCGACTTTGCGGCCGCCGAGATTCTCCCGCACGTGATGGAATGGGACGAAGCGCAGCACTTCCCACTCCCCACCGTGAAGGCGCTCGGCGACCTCGGCCTCCTCGGTGCCGTCTTCCCGGAGCAGTACGGTGGTGCGGCGCTCTCCTACATCGACTACGTCAACATCCTCGAGGAGCTGGCCGCGGTGGAGTCGGGGATCGCCCTGATCGTCGCCGCGCACAACTCGCTCGGCATCGGCCACATCAACGTCGCCGGGTCGGACGAACTGAAGCAGCGCTACCTGCCGAAGCTCACGACCGGCGAGCTGGATCGGCTGCTGGGCCTTGACCGAGCCGGGCTCCGGCTCCGATGCCTCGGGGATGCACACCGTCGCCGTCCGCGATGGCGATGACTGGATCCTCAACGGAACCAAGAACTTCATCACCAACGCCACGCACGCGCAGCTCGCCACGGTGCTCGCCGTGACGGACCGCAACGACCAGAAGCACGGCATCACGGCGTTCGCGATCGAGATGGACACCCCCGGCATCCGCGCCGGCAAGAAGGAGAACAAGCTCGGCATGCGGATCTCCGACACCGCCGAGCTGATCCTCGAGAACTGCCGCGTCCCGAACGCCAACGTGATCGGCCAGGTCGGTTACGGCTTCAAGGACGCGATGAAGACGCTCGACGGCGGCCGCATCTCGATCGCCGCGATCGCCCTCGGCATCGCGCGCGGTGCGTACGATGCGGCCCGCAAGTACGCCTCGGAGCGCACCGCCTTCGGCCAGCCGATCGCCGGCTTCCAGGCGATCCAGTTCATGCTCGCCGACATGGCCACGGAAATCGAGGCGGCGCGCCTCCTCTGCTACAAGGCCGCCACGATGAAGGACGCCGGCGAGCGCGTCACCACCGCCTCGGCGATGGCCAAGCTCTACGCGTCGGAAGTCGCGGTGCGCGCCACCGAGAAGACGGTGCAGATCTTCGGCGGCTACGGCTTCATCAAGGAGTTCCCGGCCGAGAAGTTCTATCGCGACGTCAAGCTCACGACGATCGGCGAGGGCACGTCGGAGATCCAGCGCATGGTGATCGCCCGCGCCATCTTGGCGATGTAACGCACGATGGACCCCGGACCGGTGCTGTTGTACGACGGCCAATGCGGCTTGTGCAACGGCACCGTCCAGTGGATCCTCCGGCGCGACCCGCACGGCCCGCTCCGCTTCGCGCCCCTCGAGGAGGTCGCTGGGCGGAGCGCTTCGCGTCCGGCATCCCGACGCAACCGCCGACTCGCTGCTCTGGTTCGAGCCCGCCACCGCCACCACCCCCGAACGGCTCCTCATCCGCTCCGACGCCGCGCTGCGCCTGGCGCGCTATCTCGGCGGTGGCTGGCGACTCGCCGCGCTCCTCGCAATCATTCCCCGTCCGCTGCGCGATGCCGGCTACCGCCTGATCGCGACGCTCCGCCACCGTCTGGCCGGTGGCGCCGACCGCTGCCCGCCCCCGACTCCGGCCCAACGGGCCCGTTTCCTTCTGGATGGTGCCGATGCGTGATCCTGCCGCCGTGCTCCTCGTCGTCGCCCTCGCCGCGGCCCCGCTCACCGCGCAGCACCCCGCCACCCGCATCATCCCGAAGATCGAACAGGTCACGCCGCGTGCGGGGTCGTGGCGAGTCGGCGACACGCTGGTGATCGTCGCGACCGATTCGCTCGCGCGCGTCGAGGCGCAGCGCTTCGCGGCCGCCCAGTTGCGCGAGGCCAAGCGGGTGGTGCGTGTCGTCGGCACCGCGCAGCCCTCCGCACTCCGCCTCAGCATCCAGGGCGGCGCCGCCACCGACGAATCGTACGCGATGTACGTCGACAGCATCGGTGGCCTGATCGCCGCGCCGACGGTGCAGGGCGATCCGTTACGGGTTGCAGACGCTCCGACAGCTCCTGCCGGCGCAGGGCAGTGGCAGCATCGCTGGCGTGGAGCTGCACGATGCCCCGCGCTATCCCTGGCGCGGCGCGATGCTCGACGTCGGGCGCCACACCTTTCCGGTGGCCGACGTGCTCCGCTGGATCGACCTGCTCGAGCGCTACAAGCTGAACGTCTTCCACTGGCACCTCACCGAGGACCAGGGGTGGCGGATCGCGATCGACAAGTATCCGCGGCTGACCTCGATCGGCGGCTATCGCACCGAGGCCGACAGCTCCCGCTACGGCGGCTTCTTCACCAAGGCCGAGATCCGCCAGGTGGTGGCGTATGCGGCGGCGCGCGGGATCACGGTGGTGCCCGAGATCGAGATGCCGGGCCATGCGCGCGCGGCGATCGCCGCGTATCCGGAGCTGAGCTGCACCGGCGCACCGCTGCCGGTGCCCGCGACCTGGGGCGTCTTCGCGGACGTCCTCTGCCCGACCGAGACGACGTTCAAGTTCGTGGAGACCGTGCTCACCGAGGTGCTCGACCTCTTTCCATCGCACTACATCCACATCGGTGGCGACGAAGTCCCCAAGGATCGGTGGAAGACATGCAACGAGTGCCAGGCGATCATGCGGCGCGAGGGGCTCAAGGACGAGCACGAGCTGCAGCGCTGGTTCACTGCGCGCGTGGCGGCGTGGCTCGCCGAGCGGGGACGGTCGCTCACCGGCTGGGACGAGATCCTCGATGGTGGCCTCCCCAAGGGCGCCACGGTGCAGGCGTGGCAGGGGAGTGACCGGATCGCGGCGGCGCTGGCGGCCGGCGCCGACGTGATCGCGTCGCCGTCGGAATGGGTCTACCTGAACCGCCCCGCGAACGAATTGCCGCTCGCACGCGTGCTGCAGTTCGATCCCTCGGCGAAGCTCACCGGCATCTCCAGTCCCGGCAAGCTGCTCGGCGGCGAGGCGCCGCTCTGGACCGAACATGTGACGTCGCCGGCGAATGTCGAGTTGATGTGGCTGCCTCGGCTGCTCGGCTTTTCGGAGACGATGTGGCGCGGCCCCGCGGAGATCGCCGAGTTCCAGGCGCGGCTCGACGCTGGCGAACTCGCGCGTCTCACCCTTGCCGGTTACGCCGTTGGGCCTGCGGACGAGGACCTGCTGCGGATCACCTTCTCGTGGGACAGTGCCGCGCGCGGACTCCGCCTGCACGCCAAGACGGTGCCTGGTGTCTCGATCGCGATGCGCCGCGGTGAGACCGGCGCCTTCACGCCGGTCACCGACGGCGCGCTCTTCTCGGGACGCGGTGAGTGGACCGTCGAGGGGCGGTACGGCGGACGGATGGTGCGCGAGCCGCGGCGGCTCACGATGATCTCGCACCTCGCCGTCGGGAAGCCGGTGCAGTTGGTCACCGCCCCCGACGCGAAGTACCCGGGGACCGGCTCGCTGACGCTGACCGATGGCGTCCGCGGCGCGAGCTTCGGCGACGGCTTCTGGAACGGTTGGCTCGGCCCGAATGTCGATGCCACCATCGACCTCGGCACCGCCACCGAAGTCGACTCGGTGGTGGTCTCGCTGCTCGAGGAGGTCCGGTCGTGGATCCTCCTCCCGAAGGAGGTCTCCGTCTCGGTCTCCCCCGACGGGGTGCAGTGGGTCGATGGCGGGGTCCGGAAGGTCCAGGGGGAAGTCCTCCCCGACGGCCGGTCGCGGCCGCGGGTGGTGATGACCCTCCCCCCGGGGACCAAGGCCCGCTACATACGGGTCGGGGCGGTCAATGGCGGGCGGCTCCCGCGCTGGCACGCCGGCGCCGGGGAGGCCTCCTGGGTCTTCATGGACGAAATCGAGGTTTACTGAGGGGGACCCTACAGGACGGGCGGCGAATGCCGATACTGCGACTTCCCCCCTGCCGCTCCTTGGGAGGCTCCATGGCGGGGGCCGGCTTTCACTCCTGGAGGTCCCATGACCCTCGCCTTTCGTGAGCGCGCTTCGCACGCAGGCGTGGTCGGGTTGGTCGCCGCTGTCCTGGCCGTCGCGACCCAGTACTTCGTCGCCCTCCCCGTCGGCAACCAGCCGAGCTGGATGGCGCTCCTCTCCGCGGTGACCGCCGCCCCCTCCGCCTACGTCGTCGTCCCCGCCCGTGCCCCGGTCGAGGGGTGGCTGCAGATGGAGATCGGCGCCCCGGCGCTCCGCGAGGCGATCACCCCCTTCGGACCCGCGCTCCGCGCCGACCGCGACGACCTGCTCCTGGTCGCCCTCGGCACCATCATCATGGTCGGGATCGTGGCGTATCTGGCGGAGGGGGTGCAGGAGATGATTGCGGAGCGGGGAACGACGAGACGCGGTGAACGGTGAACGGTGAACGGTGAACAAGGTGAGACGTGAAACGTGAAAGGTGAAACGGAGCCGAAACTGGCCCACGTTTCACCTCTTACGTTTTACCTCGCGCGGCCATCGGCCGCGCCCCGTTCACCGTTCACCGTTCACTGTTCACCCTCCGCACAATCTCCCCAATCCGCGATGCATCCGTCACCATCCTGATCCGCTCATCCTCCGGCCAGTTCCTCCGGAACGGCACCGGGTGCGGATTGAACGACATCATCTCCTGATGCGGCGCGGTGCCGCGCACGTGGATCTCGTGCACGCCGGTGGCCGCGATCAGGTCGGCGGCGTTCGTCTCGTCGACGCCACCACCCGCCATGATCGAGGTGCGACCTGCCGCCTGCTGCACGGCGGCGGCGAGGTTCGCGCGGCCGTCCCAGGCGTTCTCGCGCTGGCCCGAGGAGAGGACGCGCTGCACGCCGAGACGGATGAGCGTCTCGAGGGCGCCGGCGGGATCGCGGCAGACGTCCCACGCGCGGTGGAAGGTGAGCGGCAAGCCGCCCGCCGCTTCCTTCCACGCCAGCACTGCCGCTTCGTCGACGTCGCCCTCGGGGGTGAGCGCGCCGATCACCACGCCGTGCGCACCGCACTCGCGAGCGTGTGTCACATCGGCGGTCATGATCGCGATCTCGTCGGCGTCGTAGATGAACGAGCCACCGCGGAGCCGGATGATCGGGAAGACCGGGATGGTGAGTGCCTTCACCGCGGCGACGATCACGCCGTGGCTCGGCGTGGTGCCGGCATCGGCGAGGTTGTCGCAGAGCTCGACCCGATGCGCGCCGCCGCGCTCGGCCTGGACGGCCGAGGCGACGCTGTCGACGCAGGCTTCGACGGTGATCAGAGCGACCATCCGGCGCGGTAGGTCGGCGTGATCCACTCCGGCGGCAGCGGCGTCTTGATCACGCCCTCGGGCGAGATCTCGATGATCCGCCCCGATCGGACCGCGAGGCAGCCGTAGAGCACCATCTCGGTGAGTGGCCCCGAGTAGTCGACGAAGTTCGAGAGCGGCGCCGGGCCCTTCCCCATGATCGCGTTGATCCACTCGGCATACGCCCCCGGTGAGCGCGCGTAGGTCGGCTTCGGCGGCGTCTTGACCCACTGCTCGTGGCGCTTCGGATTGAGGATGCGGAGCGAATCGCCGTAGGCATCGGCGACCATCGCGCCATCGGTACCGACCCACATCTGGCCGCCGACCTCGCCGATCGGCCACTGGTCCTTGTCGCCGATCTCGGCGGGGCGTGCGGGCCAGATCGAGCCGTCGCGCCAGACCACCTTGATCGCGGGACGCTTCGCCGTGGCGGGGAAGTCGTACTGCACGCGCGACTGCTTCGGCGCCGTCTCCTCGAACATCTGGCTCAGCTCGGGGGTGATCCGCGCCGGATTCCGCAGGTCGAACGACCAGAACGCCGCGTCCATCGCGTGGCAGGCGATGTCGCCGAGCGCGCCGGTGCCGTAGTCCCACCAGCCGCGCCACTTGAACGGCGCGTACGCCGGATTGTACGGTCGTTCCGGCGCCGGCCCCTGCCAGAGGTTCCAGTCGAAGGTCGGATGCGGATTGTGCGCATCGGTCGGGCGGTCGAGTCCCTGCGGCCACACCGGACGGTTGGTCCAGTAGTGAATCTCGCGGATCTCGCCGATGAGCCCCGCCTCGTAGGCCTCGCGGATGATTCGCGTGCCGGCGCCGGCATGGAACTGGTTCCCCATCTGCGTCGGGACCTTCCGCACCTTCGCCTCGGCCACGAGCGCACGGACCTCGCTCATCGTCCGCGTCATCGGCTTCTGCGTGAACACCGGCTTGTTCAGCTTGAGCGCCGCCATCGTCGCCACGGCGTGCGTGTGGTCCGGCGTCGAGACGGAGACGGCGTCGATCTCGTTCCCCATCGTCGCCAGCATCTCGCGGTAGTCCTTGAACTGCTTCGCATCGGGGTAGCGCGCGAACGACTTCGCCCCCGAACGCCAGTCGACGTCACAGAGCGCCGCCACCGACGCGCCGGCCTTCACCATCTCGGTGATGTCGGACTCGCCCTTGCCGCCGATCCCGATCGACGCGAGCCGCACCGTGTCGCTCGGCGCGGTGAAGCCGCGCCCGAGCACATGCCGCGGCACGATGTGGAAGGCGGCGCCGACGGCAGCGGCGGATTTGAGGACGGAACGACGACTTGGCATGTTGGGCTCCGGAAAGGGGGATGATCGATGATCGATGGTCGATGATCGATAGCTGCCGGTCGCGGGAAGCATGAACTCGCGGCACGGAACCATCGATCATCGACCATCGATCATCGATCATCGTTTCGTCAATGTGCCTCGACGACCGTCTTGGGCTTGAACGCCACCGCAAAGATGAAGAAGATCACCACCGCCCCCATCGCCGGGAGCTTCCAGATGGCGGTCCAGTCGTGGGTGCCGTCGGCCAGCTTGTGCGCGTCGACGATCCGCCCCGAGAGCCAGGAGCCGACGAAGTTGCCGAGGCCGAGCGTCACCAGGGCGATGAAGCCCTGCGCGGCGGCGCGGATCTTCGGGCCGGCCTGCTGGTCGACGTAGATCTGTCCCGAGACGAAGAAGAAGTCGTAGCAGACGCCGTGCAGCAGCAGGCCGGCGTAGAGCAGCCACACCTTGGCGTCGGCGTTGCCGAACGCGAAGGCGAAGTAGCGCGCGGCCCAGGCCATCATCGCGACGAGCAGGATCGTCTTGATCCCGAGCTTCCGGAGCAGCACGCCGATGAAGAGCATGAAGAAGACCTCGCTCATCTGCCCCATCGTCATCTTGCCCGCGGCGCTTGCCACCCCGATCTCGTTGAGGAAGGGGTTGGCGAAGGCGTAGTAGAACTGGAGCGGGATGCAGAGCAGGAACGAGCCGATGACGAAGACCAGGAACGACGGGTCCTTGAGCAGGGCGAGCGCATCGAGGCCCATGACGTCGCGCGCGGCGAACGCCTTCCCGGCGGCCGGCGGCGGCGTGTGCGGCAGCATCAGCGAGAAGCCGCCAAGCACGACAGACGCCATCGCGGCGATCCGGATCGGGGTGGCGGTGGCGTCGACGCCGAGCTTGCCGAGCAGCAGGCCGACGGCGATCCAGCCGAGCGTGCCGAGGACGCGCACCGAGCCGAATTCGGCGGCGGGGTCCTTCAGGTTGCTCATCGAGATCGAGTTGGTCAGCGCGAGGGTCGGCATGTAGCAGAGCGAGTAGAGCAGCATCCCGACGTACATCGAGTCGAACGTCGAGAGGCCGGACACATACCAGAGCAGCGCGGCGCCGGCGAGGTGGAGGATCGCGAGGATCTTCTCGGTCGAGAAGAGGCGGTCGGCCACCATGCCGACGAAGAACGGCGAGACGATCGCGGCGATCGCGGTGGTGCCGTACATCAGGCCGATCTGGGCGCCCTCGAACTTCAGCGTCTGGCCGAGGTAGGTGCCGAGGGTGACGGCCCAGCTCCCCCAGATGAAGTACTGGAGGAACATCATGATCTGGAGTCGGAGGCGGGTGCTCACTTGATCTCCCGGATCTTGATGTTGCGGTACCAGATCGTGTTCCCGTGTTCCTGCAGGCCGATGCTCCCCTTCCGCGCGAGGCCGTACGTGGGCCATTGCGCGAACTTGGTCTTCTTGACGGCCTCCTTGAACGCGCGCGAGTCGAAGTCGATCTGGTCGGCGATCTTGGTCCCGTTGAACCACGTCTCGACGATCGAGCCGTGGGTCATGATCCGCATCGTGTTCCACTCGCCGAGCGGCTTCACGAGATCGGGTGAGGCGGGGGCCAGGCCGTAGAGCGCGCCGGCGGAGGTGAGCGGCGAGAGGCCGTCGCGGTGGCCGATGTTGTCGAGCACCTGGATCTCGGGGGCGTTCTGGTAGACCACCTCGGTCCCTTCGGTGGCCCAGAAGAAGATCCCGCTGTTCCCCTTCGACTCGATCTTCCATTCGAGGACCAGCTCGAACGAGTCGAACTGCTTGTCGGTCATGATGTCGCCGGTGGTGGCGGTCTTGACCATCATCCCGTCCTTGGCCTCCCACCCCGTCATCTGCCCCGGCTTCTGGTAGAGGTGCCATCCCTTCATGCTCTTCCCGTCGAAGAGCAGCGTCCACCCCGCCTGTTTCTCGGCGGCGGTCAGGGTGTTCGGGGTGGCATGCATGGCGCTCATGTCATGTTGGGCGTGGGCGGTCGCCGCACCGGCAACCATCGCCACGGCGCAGGAAACGAGCACGCGAGCAGGCGCGCGTCGGAACATCGGCTGGCCTCGGAGCAAAGGGGAGTGGAGGGAACCCCGAAGCTTACGGGACCGAGGAGACTGGCGCAACGAGACGCCGAACCGCCTCCGCCCCCACCGGCCGCAGCAGCCCAAAGGTCTTCCCCTCGATCGTCTTGAGGGTCGAGTCGGTGCTCGCGAGCCACCCCGCCGACGGCTGCACCTTCCGCATCCGGTAGTCGAGCGCCTCGAGGCCGATCCGCCCCAGGGTGTTGAGGGCGCGCGCCACCGGGAGGCCGTCCGTCGCCATCGGGGTGCGGCTCATCATCGCGTCGAGCAGCGGGGTGAAGCCCTGCATCGCCCGGAAGTGGTCGGCCAGAACGGCCCCGGCGCGTGCGTCGCCCTGCACCGCCTGGTCGGCGAGCAGCTGCATCCGCCAGCCGTTCCACGGATCGGGGCGCGCCGCGTCGATCAGCCGGGTGAGCGGCGAGAACTGGTTGGTGCCGCGCCCCGCGAAGCCGCGCGGCCGGGCGTACTCGAGCAGGTCCACGAGCGTGATGGCGTCGTCGCCCTCGGCGAAGCGGCGCACCATCCGCGCGGTGTGCGACTCATGGGTCGGCCCGACTTCCTCGAGGCGGCGCGAGAAGACCTCGAGCCGGCGATACATGTCGGGGACGTCGCGCACCGACGCCGGCGACCAGAAGCGCTCGGCCACGCCGGCGAGGCGCGGCCAGAGACGCGAGTCGATCGTCTCCTGCGTGATGTACTCGCCCCACATGCACGCCTCGCCGCCGAGCACCAGCGCCTGCTGCGCCGGGGTCAGGTCGTGGCCGGCCGGGAGCGGATCGCTCAGGTACATCTCGGTCGTGGTCTTGATGTGGTCCAGATAGTAGGGCGCCGAGAGGATCGCCTGACGCCCCTGCTTCGCGGCGGTGATCAGGTAGTTGGTGCCGCGCCACGACTGGATCACCGCGCCGGTCGGCAGGTCGGGGGCGAGGATCTCGTCCCAGCCCACCGGCTGACGGCCGTGCTTCTTGAGGATCGCGAAGAGCCGGCGGTTGAAGTGGGTCTGCAGCGCGTGCGCGTCGGCGATCTTGTTGACCTTCATCCACGCCTGGATGGTGGGATTGGCCTTCCACTCGGTCGGCTCGACCTCGTCGCCACCGATGTGCCACGACTTGTCGGGGAAGAGCGTGACCATCTCGCCGATGAAGGTGTCGAGGAAGCGGTAGGTGCTCTCGACCGTCGGGTTGATCGCGGGATGGGAAACGCCCCACTTCCGGTCGATCTGGTACGGGCCCTTGCCGCTCGCCAGCTCGGGATACGCAGCGAACCACGCCGTCATGTGGCCCGGCATGTCGAACTCGGGCATCACGCGGATGCCGCGATCGGCGGCGTAGGCCACCACGTCCTTCACCTGGGCCTGGGTGTAGTAGTCACCGTCGGAGCCGAGCTCGTGGAGCTTGGGGAAGGACTTCACCTCGATCCGGAAGCCCTGGTCCTCGCTCAGGTGCCAGTGGAGGACGTTCAGCTTCGACACTGCCATTCCGTCGACGGTGCGCTTGATCACCTCGACCGGGATGAAGTGGCGTCCCGCGTCGACCAGCACGCCGCGCCAGCGGAAACGCGGGGCATCGCTGATCGTCGCCATCTGCAGCGAGGCGCCGCCGGCGTCCTGCTGATAGAGCTGGAGAAAGGTCTCGAGGCCGCGGATCGCCCCGACGACGGTGTTGGCCGTGAGCGTGGCGGTCTGCCTGGTCACGTCGAGCCGGTACGACTCGTCGTCATCGAGCGCCGGCACCGCCGGCGACGCGCGCCCGACCTGCACGATCAACCCCTTGGTCGGCGCCGTGCTGCCGATCGTCCGGGGCAGCGCCACCACCATTCGCGCCTCGAGCCGCCGCATCGCCCGCTGCACCGCCCGCTCCAGCCGCGGCTCCCGATATCCCGTGATCGCCGCCGTGAAGGTCGAGTCGAGCGTCAGCGACCCCGCGCCCATCGTCACCGAGGCCGGGACCGGGAGGAGGTTGTGCTGCTGGGCGGGGACCGGCTGGCCGAAAAGGCCCGCCAGGAGGAGCAGGGAAGTGGGGCGCATGGTCGGTCGGGGTTGGAGAAGTGCTAAAAGTAGTCGTGAGTCGTGAGTCCTGAGTCGTGAGAGGCGCGCTCGAGGGGCTCGACTGCACCCCTCTCAGGACTCAGGACTCACGACTCACGACTCACGACTAATATCCATTCATGCACCTCGCCTCCCTCCACCGCTACCCCATCAAGGCCTGCCGCGGCCACGCCATCGACTCCGCCGTGGTCGACGCGCTCGGCTTCGTCGGCGACCGTCGCTTCATGCTGGTCGACAGCAACGATCGCTTCGTGTCGCAGCGGGAGGCCGCGGTGTTGGCGACGGTCACGCCGACCTTCGACGGCCGCATTCTCACCGTCGAGGCGCCGCGCATGGAGACACTGGTGCTCGAGCTCGATCCGCACGGCGCCTCGCGCGACGTGACGATCTGGAATGACCAGGTCACTGCCACCGACCAGGGCGACCATGCGGCCGGGTGGTTTGCCGAGGTGGTCGGCCATCCCTGCCGGTTGGTGCACTTCGGCGGCGAGGCGACCCGGCGGCTCGATCCGCGCTACGCGCCCAGGCCCGACGCGGAGACCGCCTTCGCCGACGGCTACCCGGTGCTGGCGGTACTGCAGGAATCGCTCGACGACCTCAACCGCCGCCTCGCGCACCCGGTGCCGATGGAGCGCTTCCGCCCCAACATCGTTCTTGCCGACGCGCCGGCCTGGAGCGAGGACGCGTGGACCACGCTCACCCTGGGCGACGTCACCTTTGATGCGGTGAAGCCGTGCGCGCGCTGCACCGTGCTCACCGTCGATCAGCAGAGCGGCGCCCGCGATCCACAGCAGGAGCCATTGCGGACCCTGGCGACGTTTCGCACGGTGGCAGGGCGGGGGACGATGTTCGGGGTGAACTTGGTGCCACGGGGTGCCGGAGTCGTGAGTCGTGAGTCCTGAGTCTTGAGAGAGGCGCGGGATCATCGACAGGCATGTCATCCTGAGCGAAGCCCGCACAGCGGGCGAAGTCGAAGGACCTCCGAACGACCACCGATCTCCCCCCTCTCACGACTCAGGACTCACGACTCACTTCTCTTCCAATGACCACCCGCCTCTACTACCCCTCCTCCACCCTCCTCGACTTCCCCGCGACCGTCATCGATCACGACGGCGACCTCACGCGCGTGATCCTCGACCAGACCGCCTTCTATCCCACCTCCGGCGGCCAGCCGCACGACACGGGGATGCTCGGCGGCGTGCCGGTGATCGACGTGATCGACGACGAGGAGCGGATCATCCACGTCCTGGCGGCGCCGCTCGAGCTGGGCGCGGTGCGGGGCGTGGTCGACGCCGCCCGACGCACTGATCACATGGAGCAGCACACCGCCCAGCACCTCCTCTCGGCGATCGCCGCCGATCACTTCGGCTGGGAGACGGCGTCGGTGCACTTCGGGGCCGATCATTCGACGATCGAGTTCGCGGTGGCGAGCGCCACCGAGGCGCAGCTCGCCAACCTGGCGGCGCGCGCCCAGGCGGCGGTGCGGGCGGCGTTGCCGGTGACGGTGAGCTTCGAGGCGTCGGCCGACGCGGTCGCAGCGGGGCTTCGCAAGGCGCCGCCGCGCGAGGGCGAGCTGCGCGTGGTCACCATTGCGGGACTCGACCGCAGTGCCTGCGGCGGCACGCACGTGGCGAGCACCGCGGAGATCGGACCGATCGTGCTGACCGGCGTCGAGAAGGTGCGCGGCCATCTGCGGGTCGACTTCCTCGCGGGCGGGCGGGTCCTCGCCCATCTAGCCTCGCGCGACGCGCTCGTCGCCGGATTGGCGCGGGCGCTCTCGTGCGCGGAGGATGAGCTCTCGGCGCTGGTCCCCAAGCGACAGGAGGAGTTGCAGGCGCTGCGGGCGCAGCTCGCCCTGCTCGAGACCGAACTCGCGGGGCACCGGGTGCGGGGCCTCCTCGCAGCGGCAGCCCCGGATGCCGAGGGTGTGCGCCGCGTGGTGCACCATGCCACGACCGAATCGCCGACCCTGCTCCGCGCGATGGCGCAGGCGGTGTCGGCCGAACCGAAGGCCGTCCTGATCCTCGTCGCGACCCCGTCGGTCGTGCTCGGCAGCAGCGCCAACAGCGGGGTGGACGTCGGGGCCCTGCTGAAGGCCGCGATCGCGGCGCACGGCGGCAAGGGTGGCGGATCGGCGCGCCTCGCGCAGGGGGTCGTGCCGTCCGGGTGGCCGACATCGCCCATACCATGATCTCGCCCATGCGCGACGGGTGCCGATTCTCGTACGGGCGACGCATGCGTCGCCCCTACACCCACTCGGAATGCCGATGTAGATTGGGCTCAATCCCGCCACAACATCGTTACCCTCAACGCCAGGGCCGCTCATGTCCCGTCGCAAGGTCAATCGTCGTGATTTCATCGCCACGTCCGGAGCCGCTGCCGCGAGCGCCATGATCGTGCCGCGCCACGTGCTCGGCGGTCAGGGCTTCACGGCGCCGAGCGACCTCGCCAACATCGCCGTCGTCGGCGCAGGCGGGATGGGCGCGAGCAACACGACGCAGATCCTCTCCGAGAACCTGATCGCCGTCGCCGACGTCGACTTCGATTACGTCGATCGGCGCGTCGGCCCGGCCGTCAACCGCGACGGCACGCCGAACAAGCTGCATCAGGCGCATGCGAAGGCGCGCCGCTATGCCGACTTCCGCGAGATGCTCGACAAGGAGAAGGGGATCGACGGCGTGATCATCGCCACCCCGGACCACACCCATGCCGCGGTGGCGAAGGCCGCGATGGAGCTGAAGAAGGCGGTCTACGTGCAGAAGCCGCTCTGCGCGACGGTCGCCGAGGCGCGGATGCTCGCCAAGCTCGCGGCGTCGAGCGGCGTGGTGACGCAGATGGGCAACCAGGGCCATTCGCGCGAGGACACCCGCCTGATCCGCGAGTGGATCCAGGCCGGACTGATCGGCGCGGTGAAGGAAGTGCACATCTACACCGACCGCCCGCTCGGCTACTGGCCGCAGGCGGTGCCGCGGCCGATCGCCGAAGGCGCCAAGATGCCGCCGATGCCGGCGCCGGGGTCGCAGTGGAGCCAGGGCACCATCAACAACATCCTTGCCAACGGGATGTCGGCCAACGTGGTGAAGCCCGACTCGCTCAACTGGGATCTCTATCTCGGCCCCGTCCCCGAGATCCCGTATCATCCGATCTACCACCCGTTCACCTGGCGCGGCTGGCTCGACTTCGGCGGCGGCGCGCTCGGCGACATGGGCGCCCACCTCGTCGACGGCCCCTTCTACGCGCTCGGCCTCGACTACCCGACCACGGTCGAGGGATCGTCCACGCCGTTCGGCGGACCGCGCACCAATCCGGCGTCGTTCCCGATGGCGACCAACGTGCAGTGGGAGTTCGCCGCGACGCCGACGCGCCCCGCGTTCAAGATGTACTGGTACGACGGCGGCCTCATGGCGCCGCGGCCGGCCGCGCTTCCCGACGACTTCAAGTACGTCACCGAGGGCGGCGTCTTCATCGTCGGCGAGAAGGGCGTGCTGGTGCACCAGACGTACGGTGCCAAGCCGCAGCTCTTCCCGGCCGCCCTCATGGAAGAGGCCAAGAAGGTCCCCAAGACCGAGCGCCGCGTGACCACGACACATGAGATGAACTGGGTCAACGCGATCAAGGGCACCGACGTGACGTCGTCGCCGATCGAGTACGCCGCCAAGCTCGTCGAGACGATGCACCTCGGCGTCGCCGCGGTGCGCCACGCCGCCGCACTCAACTCCGGCCCGCAGAAGCTCCAGTACGACGGGGCCAAGATGGCGTTCACCAACCAGGTCGGCGCCAACCAGTACCTGACTCGGCCGTACCGTGCAGGATGGAACATCGTCTGAAGCAGTAACGGAGCGCCTCCCGCCACCCGTGGCGGGGGGCTCGCGCGAGGGGTATCGTAGAGAGACTCCTTTCTCATTCCCTCGCGTGGTGGTCCCGATGCGTCGTCGTCCATCGGCGGTACTCGTCGGCTTGCTGGCGGTCCTCGGCTGTGCCGAGGACCCCGTTGTCGCGCCCCCTGTCGCCACCTCCCTGCAGGTCGTCAGCGGCAACTCGCAGAGCGGCACGCCTGGTTTCCGGCTCGGTGCCGAGGTGGTGGTGCGCCTCGTCGATCAGCGTGGCGACCCGGTCGCCGGCGCCACGATCAACTTCGCGAGCACCGAATCGGGTGCGGTGGCCGAACCGAACAGCGCCGTCACGGATGCTGAGGGTGTCGCGCGCACGGCGTGGCGACTCGGCTCGGGCATCGGAACGCAGCGGCTCGCGGCGACCGTCGCCGGTCAGGAGATTCCTGCGGCCAACTTCACCGCGGCGGCGGGGAGCCAGTCGCCTAGGTCGGTCACCGGTGGTGGCCCTGGCATGTGCGTGGTGCATGCCGACGGCGTGCTGCGGTGCGGCCTGCCGCCGACGCTCGGCGCAACGAATCCGACCTGGGCCGCGGTGGGCGGGGCGTTGCGGTTCAATGAGGTCGTGCTCGTGGATGACACCGCGATCGGCATGAAGGGCTGCGCGATTGCGGAATCGGGGCGCATCTGGTGCTTCAGCTTGGGCGTTGACGGCGCGGTCACCGGTCTCGCCGAGTTGGCGGGCAGCTATCCGATGCTGCACGGACTCAGCGGCAGCGGCGTGTCCACCCATGTCCCGGCGTACTGTGGCCTCAGTGCCGTGGGCGAGGGATACTGCTGGGGTCGCAACGACAAATTCCAGCTCGGGTTCATACCCCCTGGTGATATCGTGGTGCCATCGCCCACGCCGATCAACACGACTGAGCGTTTCACGATGATCGAGATCGGCTGGGAGGGCGGCTGCGCCCTGACAGCAGTCGGCGAGGTGTGGTGCTGGGGTCGCAACCGCCAGGGCCAGACAGGGCAGGTACCTCCCACGACCACGGTGCTTCCGGCGCGACTCGCGACCTCGACCCGTTTCTCGCGCATCGCAATGGGCGATTGGGATGACACGGCGTGTGGTGTCGCGATCACTGGCGGCCTCTGGTGCTGGGGGCTGGGGACCGGCATGCGTGGCACCGACGTGACCACACCGATCGGTCGGGTACCAGTCGCGATCCCAGGCCGGGAGAATGCGACCGACCTCACGCAGATCGCCTACACGCTGGTCACCCTCAACGGCAACCGAACCGGCTCCGCCTGGGGTGGCCTCTCGTTCGTGGAGGTGGCGACCGTCAGCACGGAGTTCGTCAATTACACCCCCATCCCGATCAGCAATTTCACCAACCGGACCGGCCGTGACGCCACCTGCGGCACGGCCGCGGGTGCCAGCGGCACGCTCTGCGTCGCGGCACGCAGCCTGGTGACGGCCAAGTATCCTGGCGCCGGGCCGCTGCCGGCCGTGTTCGGGATTCCCGCGCAGTAGTCTTCCGGAGAGACTGCCGCGATGCTCACCCGCCTGCTCGACCACCTGATCTGGGCCGACGTCCGCACCGCGGACGCCCTGGCTTCGTTGCCGATGCCCGACGCCGAGCTGCTGCGCCTCTACGCCCACGTGCTCGGCGCCGAGGCGGTGTGGCTGGCCCGGATCGCCGGCCGCAGCGGTGATGTGCTGGTCTGGCCAACGCTCTCCCTCGAGGAATGCCGCCAACTCGCGGCCACCAACCATGCCGAGTTCGTGATGTTGCAGGGTGCCCTCGACGACGGTGACGGCGAGCGGGTGGTCAGCTACGCCAACACGCGCGGTGAGCGCTTCGACAACACCGTGAGCGAGATTCTCCATCATGTCTGCCTGCACGGCATGTATCACCGCGGCCAGGTGATGCTCGGCATTCGGCAGGAAGAGGGGACGCCCCTCTCGACCGACTTCATCGTCTTCGCGCGCGGCGCGTAGGCAGCCGGCAGGGCCGATGGCCGAGGCGGGGAACTCCCTGCCTCGGCCGCTTTATTATTGGCCCATGATCACTCTCCTCCTGGCGATGAGCGCCCTCGCGCCCGCCGACACGGCCAAGACCGTGAAGTTCACCGTGGATGCCGGCTTCGTGAACACGACCGGCAACACCGAGATCACCTCCGTCAACCTCGGCAACAAGCTCGAGGCGACCCAGAAGGGATGGAAATTCACCCAGACCGGTGGCGTGGTGTACGGCAAGAACGACGGCGAGGTGAACACCTCGCTCTGGCTCGCCTCGCTGCGTGGCGCCCGCGACCTCTCGTCGAAGGTCTCGCTCTTCGTGGTCACCGAGTTCGACCGCAACACCTTCGCCGGCATCTCCTCGCGCTATGCGCCGCAGCTCGGCCTCTCGGCGAAGCTCGTCGACGGCGAGAAGGACAAGCTGCGCGCCGAGGTCGGCGGCGGCTACACCTGGCAGAACGCAGTCGCCGTCGGCGAGAGCGCGGAGTTCGCGGCGGGGCGCGGGGCGCTACTCTATGCCCGCCAGCTCGGGCCGAAGGCGAGCTTCGGGCAGACGCTCGAGTTCCTGCCGAACTTCAAGACCAGCGACGACCTCCGCATCAACAGCGAAACGGCCCTCACCGCCCCGCTCGCGAGCGGCGTCGCGATGAAGGCGAGCTACGTGATCCGCTACGATGGATTCCCCGAAAGCGGCTTCCTCAAGACGGACCGGATTCTCACCACGGGGCTGCAACTGGCATTCTGATTGAGCGGGCGGCGCCCGACCCCGGGGAGGGTTACTTTCTGAGGATCCGGGCGCCCGGCTGGTCGCGGGCGTCATCCTCATGTGCCGTACCCGCCGGAGCCGCTCATGCTGCATGCCGCCCGTTGCGCCCTCCTGCTCGCCCTGCTTCCCGCAGGGCTGGTGGCGCAGGCGGGCACCACGCCGCCGCCGACCACCCCACCGGCCACCACCCCGCCGACCGTCGCCCCGAAGCCGCCCAGCCCGATCAAGTTCACCGGCGACCTGGGCTACGTCAGCACCGCCGGCAATTCGTCGGTGCAGACGCTGAACCTCGGCGATCGGATCATCGCGAAATTCGGGGTCGTGACCGTCTCGCAGCAGTTCTCGCTGGTGCACGGTCGCAGCAAGGGGAAGACGGTCACCTCGCTCTATCGTGCGCAGGTGCGGTCGGACTATGCCCTGCAGACGACCTTCGGCCTCTACGCCCAGGTCAACTACGAGCGGAATGTCTTCGCCGGCCTCGCGTCCCGCATCGCGACCAACACCGGGCTCACCGCGCTGCTCCACGCCGACCCGCGCCATCGCCTCACCCTTGAGGGTGGCGTCTCGGTGACGGCGCAGCGTTCCGTCGACCCCACCAAGCGGCCCAACCAGGACTTCCTCGGCGGGCGCGCGGCCACCGCGTACAGCCAGAAACTCGGCGCCAAGGCGTCGTTCGCGCAGACGGTGGAACTGCTGCCGAACTTTCGCGAGCGGGAAGACCTCCGCATCAACACCGAGAGCACGGTCGTCGCCCCGATCACGAAGGAAGTCGGCTTGAAGCTGAGCTACGTGATCCGCTACGACGGACTGCCGCAGCCGGGCTTCCTCTCGACCGATCGCCTCTTCACCTCCGGTATCCAGATCACCCTCTGACGTGGATGCGCCCGATGACCGGTCGCCCCCGCTCCACATGATGTCGCCCCGGCCGCCGCTCGCCGAACCGCCCGACCTGCGGGCGGCGCTCCGCGCGGAACCGGCGCTGCGCAAGGTGTTCAGCGCACTCGCCTACACGCACCAGCGCGAACACATCGAGGCGCTCCTCACCGCCAAGAAGCCGGAGACTCGCGCTCGGCGGCTGGCGAAGACGCTCGACATGCTGCGGAGCGACCAGCCCGCGCGCAATGCGACCAACTCCGACCCGGCCGACCGTCGCTGAAGATGGGACTCCGCGCTGGACAACGGCTCGTGGTGCTCGACGGCGATGCCGCGGCGCGCGCGACCTTCGCCACGCTGCCGGACGGGGTCGAGCGCGTGACGCGCGCCGCCCCGGCGAGTTGCGACGTGGTGGTCCTCTATGCCCCCACCGCCGAGGCGCTCGAGCGCCGGCTCCCGGCGGCCCTCAAGGCGCTGGCGCCCGGCGGCACGCTCTGGGTCGCGTATCCCAAGCAATCCTCCGGCCGGGCCACGACCCTCACGCGCGACCATGGCTGGGCATCGGCCCACGCCGCCGGGCTGCGCGGCATCCTCCTCATTGCCTTCGATGACCACTGGTCAGGAGAGAAGTTCCGTCATGAGTGACCCACGCTATCCGATCGGTCCCTTCGTCGCGCCCACCGGCTGGGACGAGCATCTCGTCGCGATGTGGCGCGGCGCCATCGCCGAATTGCCACGCGCGCTCCGCGCCACCGTCTCGGGCCTCGACGATGCCGCGCTCGACACGCCGTACCGCGAGGGCGGCTGGACGGTCCGCCAAATCGTGCACCACCTCGCCGACTCGCACCTCAACGCCTACCTGCGCTTCAAGCTCGCGCTGACCGAGGAGAACCCGGTCATCCGTCCCTACTCGCAGGAGGCCTTCGCCAAGCTCCCGGACTCGACCGGGCTCTCGGTGGCCCCGTCGCTCGAGATGCTCGAGGGGCTCCACGTCCGCTGGGGCATGCTCCTCGGCACCCTTGACGACGCGGCTTTGCACCGCACCTTTGTGCACCCCGAGTACAACAAGACCTTCACGCTGGGCCACACCCTGGCGCTCTATGCCTGGCATGGCCAGCACCATACCGCGCAGATCATCGCCCTGTGCAACAGCCGGGGCTGGTAGCGGCACCGCAGCTCACGCTCGTTTCTTCCTTACTTGGAGATCGCAGATGGAGCGACAGAAGGTCGTCGGGATCGGGGGCATCGTCCTCTTCGCCGACAATGCGGATTCCCTCGCGCACTGGTACGAGCGCCATCTCGGACTCTTCTTCACCCGCGAACCCGGCAGCCACGAATGGTGGTGCGACTTCGGCGGGCTCTCCTTCTCGATCCACCAGGCCAAGCATCCGCTCGCTCATGACCGACGCCAGGTCGAGATCACCTGGTACGTGAACGACCTCGACGCCCTCACCGAACAGCTCGGCGAACTCGGCGTCACCCTCGCCGAACGGCAGGAAACCATCGACGGCGACTTCGCCTGGCTCGATGACCCGGAGGGGAATCGGGTGGAGTTGTGGCAGGCGCCGGGCAACTGACGGCGAACAGCGAACGGCGAATGGCGAATGTGGTGAAACGTGAAAGGTGAAACGGATCCCGGATTGGGGCACGTTTCACCTTTGACGTTTCACGCCGTTCGCCGTTCGCTCTACGGTCGTCTCGTCCGATCTGGAAATTCACTCCGCAGCTGTGCCGTCCCGTCGACCATCACCCGCATCGAGGCTTCGGGGAGGGCGCTCATCCCGACCACGGTGAGGGCCGGTGGCGCCTCCTTGCCGAGGATGTCGAGGACGGCGCTGCGCACGGTTTCGACGGCCTCGGTCGAGGGGTCGCGGAGATAGACGGTGAGACGAACGACGTCGCCGGGGACGCCGCGTGCGGCGCGGACCACGGTGACGAGGTTGCCCAGCGCCTGGCGGAACTGGCCGTTGAGGTCGGTGCCGACGACGCGGCCGGCGGAGTCGACCGGCACCATCCCCGAGACATGGACGGTGAAGCCGACGCGGACGGCGGCGGGCATTCCGTCGAGCGTCGGCACTGACGGCGCGACGATCCGTTCGGGCGTGGCAGAGGGGGTGACCATCGCCCCCGGCATCGTGCGCGGGGCGGGCGGGGCGCAGGCGGTGAGGGCCAGGCCTAGGGCGAGCAGGGGAGCGGCTGTCGGTCGCATCGTGGTCCGGGGGAAACGGGGAATGAGGGTCATGGTGCGCCGTACACCGCGCGCAGTCGATCGATCACGGCCTGGCGGATGTCGCGGTAGTTGGTGATCGGTCCGAGGCCGGCGTTGCCTGGGGCAAGGTAGTCGAGCCCCTTCTCCTTCCCTGTCAGGAGGAAGTCAGTGGTCGCCACGGTGTAGCGACGGGCCGGGTCGATCGGCGCGCCGCCGACCAGCCAGCGCTCACCCTCACGGGTCACACCGACGGGATGCAGGTAGCCGCCGGTGCCGCGATTCGTCTCGCCCTGCTGCAACACCTGCTCGAGCAATGCCCCGGTCATCGTGGTACCACTCACGCGCCCGCCGAAGGGAAGGATCCGGATCACGTCGTACTGGGTGATCGGCCCCGGCGCGATCACGTCGTCGATCCGGATCGAGCCGCCGTTCATCAGCCCCACCTCGGCGCCCGGCACTTCGGCGCGCAACGCCTCGGCGATCACGGTGGTGAGCCGCCCCGGTCGCACCCGCACCGTCGCCTCGCGGCCGTCGAGTGCCTCGGTCAGTTTCGTGACGGTCGCGGTCGGGTCCATCCCTGCGGCGCGATAGGCCGAGTCGCCGCGGGCCACCCAGGTGGTCACCTCGCGCGCGACCACCGGATCCTCGCGCGTGGACGAATCGATCGGGACGAAGCGCACATCGACCACGGGCCGGGCACCCCGACCAGGCACGGTCAGCCGAACCAGCGCGACGCTGCGGACATTGGCGTCGGCCTTCACGATCGGCGTGAAGTGCGGCCCCCGGCGGATCAGGTAGTTCTCGTGTTCGTGGCCGCCCATGATCAGGGCGACCTGCGGCAGCTGCTCGGCCAGCTGCTGGTCGGCGGCAAGCGTCAGGTGGGTCAGCGCGATGATCACGTCGACGTTGCTATCGGCGAGGGCGGCGACCTCGCGGGTGGCCGCGGCGAGCGGCTCCTCGAACCGGGCCCAGGCCGGCGCGTTGTCGCGCAGCACCACCCCGAACAGCCCCACCCGCAGCGTCCCGTTCGACGTGCGCACGCGTAGCACGGCACGGGCGACGGTGTTCGGGAAGCGCGTGCCGCTGCTGTCGACGACGTTCGAGATCACGATCGGGAAGCGGGCCTCCGCCATCCGTGCACGGAATTCCGACTCCCGGACATCGAATTCATGGTTGCCGAGCGTGGCCCAGCTCACCCCGACGGCGTTGAGGACCGATACCATCTGGCGGCCGGCGAGCCGCTGCCCGCCGACCTCGGCCAGGCCGAGGGCCGAGGGGGAGAGGAAGTCGCCACCGAGGGTGGTCACCACCCCGGGGAGGGTGCGGCGAAGCTGCTGGGCGAGGGTCGCCACGCGGGCCAGGCCACCGATCTTCCCGCCGTCGATGGCGGCAATCTCGTAGACGTCGTTGAAGTGCAGAAAGGTCGCCGTCCGGGGGCCCCGTCCCTGGGCCTGGGCGGTCCCCGGGAGGGTCAGGAGGAGGGCAGCCAGCAGGGTCAGGGTGCGGCGCATGGCGGATCCGGGAAAAGGGGCAACCCCGCAATCTGCCCCCCCGGGGGGCTGGCCCGCCAGCGTGCATCTGTGCATCGTTCCGCCCGCGGGGCGTCCCCCCCGTCGTTCACCTTACAGAGGATGTTGCCATGCGGAAGATCGGGTTGGCCATTGCGGCCGTCATTGCACTGAGCGGGTGCGTCAGCAAGAAGTCGTACGATCAGCTCGTGCTGGAACAGCAGCGGGTCACCGAACAGAAGGACTCTCTCGTGGCCGACGTGCTGGCCGCCACGCAGATGGTCACCGAGATCAACACCGACCTGGCCCGCGTCAAGGCGCTCGGGGTCTCGCCGGTGGCCGGCGGGGATCGGCCGCTCGCTGGCCGCGCCGAAGAGCGCGCCGTCCTCCTCGGCAAGGTCCGCGAGGTGATCGCCCGCCTCGACGCCGCCGAGCAGCAGATCGAGGCGCAGAAGAAGAAGATCGGCGGCCTCTCGGCGGAGCGGAAGAAGCTCGTCGCCCAGCTGGAGACCTTCCAGAAGTCGATCGATGACCTCCGCAACGCCGCGCGCGAGCAGGAGTCGATCATCTCGGAGCAGAAGGTGCAGATCGCGACGCTCGCCTCGACGGTCGACACGCTGAACCAGAAGACGGCGCAGCTGACGACCGAGAAGGTCGCGGTGCAGGACACCCTGGTCCGCGTGATCGACGAGAGCAACGTCGTCTACTACGCCGTCGGCACCAAGGACGAGCTGCTCAAGCGCGGCATCCTGGTCACGGAAGGGAGCAAGTTCCTGGTCTTCGGCAGCAAGACGCTGCAGCCGGCGCGCGACCTCAAGCCCGAGCTCTTCCAGCGCCTCGATCGCCGCCGGGACACGGTGCTCACGGTGCCGGAGCCGAACAAGGAATACCGCATCGTGACGCGGCAGAGCCCCTCGTTCCTCTCCTCGACCGTGATGTCGAACGGCAAGGTCAAGGGCGACCTGCACATCTCGTCGCCGGAGTTCTGGGATGGTGGGAAGTTCCTGATCTTGGTCAGGGATTGATCTAGCATTGGGTCGTGAGTCCTGAGTCGCGAGAGGCTATTCTTCTCACGACTCAGGACTCATGACTCACGACTCCTTTCCGAGCCCCCCCATGCGCCTCCGCTCCCTCCTCCCCGCGCTCCTCCTCCTCATCGGTGCCGGTTCCGTCGCCGCGGCCACTCGCGAGACGGCCCCTGCGCCGCTCGCGATCCGGGTGGTCAAGTCGCCGCTCTGCGGCTGCTGCCAGGCGTGGGTGGACTACCTGAAGACGAAGGGCTTCACCGTCACCGTCGAGGCGCGCGAGGAGTTCACGGCGCTGAAGCGGGCCAACGGCGTGACGGCCGAGCTCGAGTCGTGCCACACCGCCTTCATCAACGGCTATGTGGTCGAGGGACATGTCCCGGCCGAGCTCATCAAGAAGCTGGTCGAGACGAAGCCGGCCGGGGTGAAGGGGATCGCTGTGCCGGGGATGCCGGTCGGCTCGCCGGGGATGGAGCAGGGGCCGCCGCAGCGCTACACCGTCTACACCTTTGATGCGAAGGGGAAGGCGACGGTCTTCGCGCAGCGATGATCGACGAGCGCGTCGCGCAGATTCGCGCCGCGGTGCTCCGGATGGTGATCGGCGTCGTGCTGGTGGATGCGGTGGCGCTGACGGTGTTCTTTGTCGGCCATGTCGACCAGCGGCCGAGTTGGCGCTGGCCGATGCTTGGGCTCTGGCTGCTGGCCACGCTCGCGGTGGTCCTCCCCGGGCTCCGCGCCGTGCGGCTGGCGCGCCGCCGCTAGCTCACGGCTGCGGCTCGCGCGCGAGTTCATCGCGCAGCCGGTCCCGCGCCACGCGGATCCGCTCCCGCACCCGTTCGCGCAGCGCCGGCACGTCGGCGAGGGTCAGCCCCTCGGTCGGTTCCGGCGCCAACACCTCGACAATCGCGTGCGTCGCCCCGATCCGCCAATCGTGCTTGGCGATCGCGTGGCGCGTGCCGTAGAGCGCCAACGGGAGGATCGGCACGCCGGCCTCGACCGCCAGGCGGAAGGCGCCGTCCTTGAACGGGAGCATCTCCGCCTCGGGCGACCGGGTGCCCTCGGGGAAGATCATCACCGAGACGCGGTCCCGGAGCCGTCGCTTGCACTCGTTCATCGCGTCCTTGGCGCTGGTGCCGCGGCCGCGCTTCACCCCGATGTCCATCGCCGCCCACAGCAGCCAGCCGAGGAACGGGATCCGGAAGATCTCGACCTTGCTGAGCCACTTCATCTCCCACCGCAGGTGGGTGAGCAGCAGCATGTCCGCGAACGACTCGTGGTTCGACACCACCACGTACGGATGCCGCGGATCGGCCGGCATGATCCCGCGCGCCTCGAAGCGCCAGCGCGGCGTGATGAACGCCACGAACGGGCCAATGTTCCGGAACCACCGCCCGCCCCGGTAATTCCAGCGGTCCCACGGCCAGGCCACCGCCCGGTAGAGCAGGACGCAGGGCAGCGTCACCACCAGCGCGAGGGAGAGGAGGGTCCAGGTCCAGATGGAGGCGAGGGTGGTCCGGAGGCGGGTGGGCATGGGGCGAAAGGTAAGACGTGAAAGGTGAGAGGTGAAACGTGAGCCGGGGGCGCCACCCTGAAGCCCCGTTTCACGTTTCACGTCTTACCCTGGTAACTGGTCACGGGTCACAGGTCACTCTATACTCTCCGCATGAACCAGACATCGATCGACCTCCTCGCCCGCCTCCTCGATGCCCCCGGCCCCTCCGGCTTCGAGCGCGCCCCGGCCCGCCTCTGGCGCGAGGCCGCCGCCTTTGCCGATGCCGTCCAGGCCGACGTCGGCGGCAACTCGTTCGCGACCGTGCATCCGGCGGGCGGGCCCTCCGGCGCGCCGCGGCTGATGTTCGCCGGGCACATCGACGAGATCGGCGTGATGCTGATCCACGTCGACGAGCATGGCTTCTGCTACTTCGAGCCGATCGGCGGCTGGGATCCGCAGGTCTTCGTGGGGCAGCGCGTCGTGCTCCTCGGCCGGAACGGTGCCGTGCCGGGGGTGATCGGCAAGCAGGCGATCCACCTGATGGACCAGGCCGACCGCGACAAGCTGTCGAAGCCGCACGATCTCTGGATCGACATCGGCGCCACCTCGCGCGACGAGGCGCTCGCCCTCGTGGCGATCGGCGACGCCGGCGTGCTCGGCTCGACGGTGACGCACCTGCCGAACGGCCGGATCGTCTCGCGCTCGCTCGACAACCGGATCGGCGCCTTCGTCGTGCTCGAGGCGCTGCGCCGCCTCGCCGCGCGACCGCCCGCGCCTGCCGGTGACCGCCGTCGCGACCACGCAGGAGGAGATCGCCTACACTGGCGGCGGCGCGCGCACCTCGGCCACGTCGCTCGCGGCCCATGCGGCGATCGTGGTCGACGTGACGCACGCGACCGACTCGCCAGGGCATCGAGAAGAAGCGGCACGGCGAGGTGAAGCTCGGTGGCGGGCCGGTCCTCTCGCGCGGTGCGGCGGTGAACCCGGTGCTCTTCGACCTGCTGGTCGAGACGGCGACGGCGGAGGGGATTCCCTTCACGGTGCAGGGCGCGGCGAAGTACACCGGCACCGATGCCGATGCGATCTTCACCGCGCGCGGCGGCGTCGGCGACCGGCGCTGGTCTCGGTGCCGCTCCGCTACATGCACTCGCCCAACGAGCTCGCGGCGCTGAGCGACATCGAGCACGCCGCGGCGCTGCTGGCCGCGACGGCACGTCGACATTGATCAGGGGATGGACCTGGTCCCGCGCTGAGCGCGCAGCGTTACGCGGGCGAGGGCGCGCTGGGCCGCCGGCGGTGCCGATCTGCTCCAGCGCGTGCCAGGCCCCGGTGCGCACCTCTTCCTCGTGGTGCTTCAGCAGCCGTGCCAGCGTCGGGATGGCGCTCTCCATCATCCGCCGCCCCGCCGCCTCGGCGACGTCCGCCACCACTCGCGGATCCGTCCCGGTGAGGGCCGCCAGGATCGGGGCCTCGGCGTCGGGCATCTCCGCCAGCGCCGCGATGTAGGCGCGCCGCATCGCGCGGCTCGTGGCCTGGGGCATCACCTCGATGATGGCGTCCGCCGCACCGGCCCCGAAGGTCGCGAGCGCCTGCGCAATCACGACCGGTGCATGCGGCTCCGTGAGCCGACGCGCCATCGCCTCGAGGACGCGCGGCGAGGCGAGGCGCCGCCGCTCGGCACGCACGCTGACGGCATCCGACGGCGACACGTCGAGGTGATGGAGCTCGAGCAGGACCTCGGCCAGGGTCGTGTCGTCATTCGCGTCCAGTGCGGCGCGACCGCGTTCGAGGATCGGGTCGAGCCGGAGCGAAAGATCGGAGCGCTCGATGTCCGTCGTGCCGAGCGTCAGCAGCGCCTCCCCCCCCCCATTCCTCGCTCGGCATCACCAGCGTGGCCGGGCGCCCCGTGTCGAACGGCCGTGCCGTCGCCGAGGGAAGCACGCTCGCCTGGGGGGCGATCGCCGTCAACGCGGTGAGGAACGCGGAGAGGTCGGAATAGAGGGCCGGAGCGGCAACGAACAGCTCCACCAGGTCGCGCCAGCGCGCGGCCTCGACATTGGCGGGAATGCTCACGCCGCCGATCCGGAGCCGGGTCAAGGCGGCGATGACTTGCGGCACGCCGGGCGCTTCGGCCGGCACGGGGATCCCGTTCACGAGCAGCGCATCACCGTCGACCACGAGGTTCACCGCCGACCCGCCGACGGCGCGCGCGAGCAGCGACACCGCGCGCGCGTAGCTGGCGGGGTCCCTCCCCGCTACGCTCGCTTCGTGAAGCGATGCGGCAAACAGCGCGATCAGCGGAACTGGCATGCTGGAATCTACTCCGATCGGCGTTGCGCGAGGGCCGCCGCAACGGCGGCGTGCCGATCAGCACCCGGCGGCAGCCCGAGCCCCATCGCCACCTGCAGCGTGGCAGGGAGCTGGTGTGCGCCGCCGGTCAGGACGCTTCGGGTGGCGGCATCGAGGGCGATCCGTCCCTCACGGAGCCAGAGGGCGCGGTCCAGCGCCTCATGGGCGAACACCACGTCGTGGGTGATCGCCACCACCGCGCGCCCCTGCGCCACCCGCGACCGCACGACGGCGGCAACCCGTGTCCGCGAGAGTGCCGTCGAGCGCGGCGGTGGGCTCGTCGAGCAGGAGCAGGTCGGGGTCCGTCGCGAGGACCGCGGCGAGCGCCACCAGCCGCCGCCGCGGCACCGGGAGGTCGTACGGATGCTCGTCCGCGACGTCCTCGAGCCCGAGCTCTGCCAGGACCCTCGCGACCGCCTCGGCGACCTGCGCGCCGCTCCACCCCGCGAGTCGCGGGCCGACCGCGCATTCGGCGCGGACCGAGGTCGAGAAAAGCTGTCGCTCCGGCTGCTGAAAGAGGAAGCCGACCGCGGGAGCGAAGTCCTCGGGGTGACGCCCTCGCGTTGCCAGCCCGCGCACCGTCACCTCTCCCGCGGTCGGATGATCAAGCGCCATCGCCAATCGCATCAGCGTCGATTTCCCCGCGCCGTTCACGCCGAAGAGGCCGACCGCCTCACCCGGTCGCACCAGGACGCTCACGCCGCGGAGCACCGGTGGGCCGCCGGCGTAGGCGAATTGCACGTCGCGGCATTCGAGCAGTGGTGGTTCATCGACGGCAGGTGCCGCGATCGCCTCAGTCGTCACCGTCGGCGTGGCGAGGCCGGCCGCAGCGAGCAGCGACGCGGGCTGGAGCGGACGCGGCGTCGGCATCATGGCGGCGGCCGCGAGCGTCGCCGCTTCGGTGGTGGCCGCGCCGGTGGCCAGTATCGCGTCACCACCGAGCAAGGCGGTGGGCGCGCCATCGAGCGCGAGCGTGCCGTGCTGCAGCACCAGCAGGCGATCGGCGATGTCGACCATGATGTCGGCCTCGTCGCAGGCGATCACCACGGTGGCTTCCTGCGCCGCGAGGTCGCGCAACCACTGCTGCACCCGCGTGCGCCCCGCCGTGTCGAGGGCGGAGAATGGCTCGTCGAGGAGCCAGAGCGTCGGCGCGGTCGCGGCGAGCGCCGCCAGGAGGACGCGCTGCTGTTCGCCACCGGAGAGCGCGCGCGGCGCACGATCGGCGAGGTGCTCGACGCCGAGCCGCTGCATCGCGTCGTCGGCCGCGGCACGGATCCGCTCCACCGGCCAGCCGAGGTTCATCGGGCCGATGGCGACCTCGTCGCGCACCGTCGCCGCGATGCCGCTCAACTGCAGCGCCGGCGTTGGCCCCAGATAGGCGATGCCGCTCGGCAGTGGGGAAAGCGTCGCCACGTCGCGACCGTCGAGCAGGACCTCGCCGCTTCGTTCGCCACCGGTGAGTCGCGGCGCGAGGCCGGCCATCGCGAGCAGCAGCGTGCTGGTGCCGCTGCCGAGCGCACCAGTCAGCCAGGTCACTGCGCCGGAAGCGACCTCGAGCGTGACGCCGTCGACCGCCCAGTGCGACTGCGCCGGATAGCGGATGCAGAGCGATCGGACCGAGAGCGTGCTCATTGCCCCACCCGCCACCAGAGCGCCAGCACCACGATGAGCAGCGCACCCCAGCGCACCAATCGGTTGAGCACGCCGTCGGCGGGCGGGTCGAGTGCGGTGCGATGTCCCGGGGCGGTGAGTCCACGCGTCTCGAGCGCGAGCGCCTGCTCGTCGGCCTCGGTGAGCGAGGCGAGCAGCAACGGGAAGACCAGCGCGGGGATCGCGCGCGCCCGCGTGGCCAGTGAGCCGCGCACCTTGAGGCCGCGCGTGCGCTGCGCCTCGCGGAGTCGCGTGGCCTGCTCACCGAAGCGACCCATCGCATCGAGCGTGGCCACGACGAGGAATGCCGCCGCGAAGGGCCAGCGCCGCGCGATCGCCGCCTGCAGGAAGCGGTGCGGATTGAAGGCACGCGCGAAGCCGAGCGAGGCGGTGACGATCGCCGCGAGCCGGCTCCCCTGCTCGATCGCCCAGGCGATTCCCGATGCCGAGAGGGTCCCGCCCCACGGCGCTGGGATGCGCGGCCCGTCGCCGAGCACGCCGTGCATCAGGAAGAGGAGAATCCAAAGCGGCGCGGCGAGCAGCATTCCCTGCCGGACCGCGCGCCCGACGCCGGTCGCGATGGCGACGACGCAGACCGCCAGGTAGAGCAGCGGCGGGCCGTTCGGCGCCGGGACGAGCACCGCCAGGAGGACCATCGCGAGCGAGACGCTGCCGGCAGTGAACGGGTGCGCCCGGCCGGCGAGGCTCGTGGTCATCGACCGACCGCCTTGGCGGCGAGCGGGAAGCGGCCGAGGATCCGCCGCGGCAGGGCGCGGAGCAGCGCCCCCACCACGAGGAAGGCGGCGCCCTTGTCGAGGACGTCCGTCGAGAGCGAGGCCGCCGTCACCGCGACCGAGAGCGGGACCCCGAGTGAGCGGAGCAGGGTGCTGACGGCGGTGACCCCACCGGCTGTGACACCGCGGAAGAGCAGATAGGAGATGACCGACGAGACGGCTCCGCAGGCGAGCCCGGCCCCGATTCCCCAGGCGCCGGTCCGCCACGACCCGCGGAACCCGCCGCTCCGGGCCGCCGCGACTGCCAGGAGCGCCACCAGCCACTGCAGCGGGGTGAAGGCCATCCACTGGTAGCCGGAGAGCATCCCCGAGAGCAGTTGCGAGATCGTTCCCACCAGGAGGCCGCCGGGGAGGCCGGCCAGGACCGCCACCAGCATCGTCCCCAGGGTGTCGAGGTAGACCGGGAGCGAGAGCTCGTTCACGATCCGCCCGATGACCAGGTTGATCGCGACGGCGGCGGGGATCAGGGCGAAGAGGCGTGGTGACACGGCACCCGACGTGGTCTGGGGGGAGTGGAGCCGCTAGAATCTAGGGGTACCTCAACCCGGAATGCCCAATGCGCATCCTTACCGCGCTACTCGTCCTTGCCGTTGCCGCCACCCCGGCCGCCGCCCAGCGGCCCGTCGATCCCAAGAAGCCCGCGCCTGCCCCGGCCCCGGCCGCGCCGGTCAGCGGCTATGGCGCCTGGTTCGGCTCGATCCCCGACATGGACAACTCCACCACCGGGATCTTCCTGAACGGCGTCACCGCCGGGTTGCCCGCCGAGAAGGCCGGGCTCAAGGCGGGTGACGTGCTCCTCAAGATGGCCGGCAAGCCGACCATCGACCTGCAGGCGATGACCGAGGTCCTCCGCGCCCACAAGCCGGGCGACACCATCCAGGTGGTCTTCCAGCGCGAAGGCGCCGAGAAGTCGGTCGCGGTCATCCTCGGCGTGCGGCCCGGCTCGTGAGTCAGCCGGTCCTGGACGCCGATCGCGTCGTCACCCGGCTGCGGTCGGCGTTCAATCACGCGGTGCCGCGGCAGGAGATGCTCACGCTGGCCGCGGAGCTGATCCGTGATGCCGGCTCGCCGTACACCTCGGTCTATCTCTACATGCTGCACGGCGACGAACTCGTGCTCGAGGCCTACAGCGGTCGCGACACCGAGCACGACCGCATCCCGGTCGGCAAGGGCGTCTGCGGCACCGCGGTGGCGACCGGCCAGGACCAGAACGTCGGCGACGTGCAGGGTCGCGAGAACTACATCGCCTGCAACCTCTTCACGCGCTCGGAGCTGGTCGTCCTGATCCGTCGCGGCACGCAGATCCTCGGCCAGATCGACGTCGACTCCGACGTCCTCGATCCGTTCACCCCGGAGGAGGAGCGCGCCGTGCGGCAGGTGGCGGAGGCGCTCGCCGTCCTGCTGTGACCGAGCGCACCATCACGCGGCACGTCCGCGGCGTCTCGCTCTTCGAGCGACGGATCGGCGCGGGGCCGGAGGTGATCGTCCTCCACGGCGGCCCCGGCGCGCATCACGACTATCTCCTCCCCGGCATGGACGCGCTCGCGACCGGTCGCACGCTCGTCTACTATGACCAGCGCGGCGGCGGCCGCTCGGCCGTGGCCCGCGACGTCCCGGTCGGCTGGCGCGAACAGGTCGCCGATCTCGAGGCGCTGCGCGATGTCTGGGGCCTCGACCAGCTGCACCTGCTGGGCTACTCGTGGGGCGGTCTCCTCGCGATGCTCTACGCCGTGACCTATCCGGCGCGCGTCGCCTCGCTCGCGCTCGTCTCTCCCGCGCCTGCGGCCAAGCATGAACGCGCCGTGTACGAGGCGGCGCTCGCCGCGCGCAACGCGACGCCGGCGCTGCTCGCCGAGCGGAAGGCGCTGCAGGAAAGCGGACTCCGCGCGCACGACATCCCGGCCTACAACCAGCGCCTCTTCGAGCTCGCCGTCGCCGGCTATTTCCACGATCCGTCGCGGGTGCACGAACTCACGCCGTTCCGGCTCACCGGCCGCACGCAGCAGGAGGTGTGGAACTCGCTCGGCGACGACTTCGATCTCCGCCCTGCACTGCGCGAGCTCGACGTGAAGGCGATCGTAGTGCACGGCGACGACGACCCGATCCCGCTCGCGACCGCCGAGGCGACCGCGGCCGCGCTGCAGGCGCCCTGCGTCGTGCTTCACGACTGCGGCCACGTGCCGTATGTCGAGGCGCCGGTGGAGTTCTTCGCGGCGCTCGACCCCTTCCTGCCGCGCGCATGAGCGATCGCCCGCATCCGTTCACGCTGGTCTTCGGTGCGCTCGCGGAGGAGCACTTCCCCGCGATCCGCGACGCGGTCGGCGATGCCCCCGACCTCGACCATTTCCTGCTCGCCGAGGCGGTGGTGGACCTGCTGCACGGGATGCGGCCGGATGAGGGCGTCGGCGAGGCGATGGACGACTTCGTCGCCTTCACGCACGCGGCCTACTGCTACTGGGCGGCGGGATGCGTCACGCGGCACGTCGACCAGGCGACGACGGAGCGCCTCTGCGCACCGACGATGGCGATCGGCACGCCGCCGCGGACCACGCAGTACATTCAGATCGCGCCGCGGCTGGTCTGGGCGCAGCTCGCCGACGGCGAACCGCACGAGCCGCTCGACGGCTGGTTTGCGCTCCCCGACGGCGACGGCATCCGGATGGTGGCCTGTTTCGGGGTGCATCCGGAGCGGCCGGGGCTCGCGGTGGTGGTGGTGCAGGGTGACGCCCCCGGGCCGATGGCGCGCGAGGATGGCGAGCCGCTCTTCGCGCCGACGATGCCCGGTGGCGACACGGCTGGGTTGCATTCGGTCGCGGCCCCCGAGGAGCTGATGCTGCTCGGCTGGCGCGCGGCCCGGGTCGGAGAGGAGCACTGAGATGGCGGTGATGGATCGCACGGCGGTGGCCCGCGCACTCGATCAGATCGCGGCGTACCTCGAACTCAAGGGCGAGAACACCTTCCGCGTGCGCGCCTTCACCGGCGCCGCGAAGACGGTGGAAGGCTTCGCGGCGCCGCTCGACGAGGCGATTGCCGACGGCTCGCTCGCCGATGCCAAGGGGATCGGCCCCGCCATCCTGCAGACCATCACCGAGCTCGTGCAGACCGGGCGCGCCGACTTGCTCGAGGAGCTTCGTCGCGAGGTGCCGCCCGGCCTCGTCGAAATGCTGCAGATCTCCGGTCTCGGCGTCTCCAAGGTGCGCACGATCCACCAGACCCTCGGCATCGACACGCTCGCCGAACTCGAAGTCGCGGCGGGCGACGGCCGCCTCGCGGCGCTGCCGCGCTTCGGTGAACGGACCGCACAGAATGTCGCGAAGGGGATCGCCTTCCTGCGGCAGGCCAGCCAGTCCCGTCTCATTCATCACGCGCACGACGAGGCGCAGGGACTCGCGGAGGCGCTCGGTCGCGTCCCGCACGTCGTCGCGGTGCACGTCGCCGGCGAGGTGCGCCGCCGGATGGAGACGGTGCGCGAACTGGTGGTGGTGCTGGTCGCCGACGTGCCGCCCGAGGAGATCTTCCGCGCGCTGAGTGCGCTGCCCGGTGCGCGCGAGATCGCCGGCCAGGACGAGCGCCGCGCCACGCTGCGCCTCGCGGCCGGCACCGCGGTGCAGGTGATCGTCACGCCGCCGCAGAATCTCGGCGCGGTGCTGGTGCAGGCGACCGGCAGTGCCGAGCACCTCGCCGCGCTCGCCGCGCATGCGACGTCGCGCGGCTTCACGCTCGCGGGTACCGCGCTCTGGCAGGGGAGCCGCTTCGTCCCGACGCCGAGCGAGGAGTCGCTCTATCACGCGCTCGGGCTGCCATGGATTCCGCCCGAGCTCCGCGAGGCGGCGACCGACCTGACCGCCCCGGTGCCGCGTCTGCTCGAGCGCAGCGACCTCCGCGGCTTCCTGCATTGCCACACCACCTACTCCGACGGCAGCAACTCCGTCGCCGAACTCGCGGCCGCCTGCCTCGCCGAGGGCTATGCGTACTGCGGCATCACCGACCACTCGCGCGCGGCGGCGTATGCCGGCGGGATGCAGCCGGACGACCTGCGCCGCCAGTGGGACGAGATCGACGCGGTCAACGCCGCGATGCCGGGAATCCGCGTCCTCAAGGGGATCGAGAGCGACATCCTCGCCGATGGCTCGCTCGATTACCCCGACGACATCCTCGCCGGCTTCGACTTCATCATCGGCTCGATCCACTCCCGCTTCACGCTCACGCGCGAGGAGATGACCGAGCGGATCTGTCGGGCCCTGACGTCGCCCTATCTCGCGATCCTCGGACACCCGACGGGCCGCCTCCTGCTGGCGGCGCGAGGCATATCCGGTCGACCTCGACCGGATCTTCGAGGTGGCCGCGGCCAACCAGGTGGCGATCGAGATCAACGCCGATCCGCACCGGCTCGACCTCGATTGGCGCGTGCTGCGCGCGGCGCGCGCCGCCGGCGTGATGATCACCATTGGCAGCGACGCCCACACGGTGGCCGGCATCGCCAACGTGCGCTGGGGCATCGGCGTGGCGCGGAAGGGCGGCCTCGGGCGCGACGACATCCTGAACTGCCGCGACGCCGACGGCTTCCTTCGCTTCGCGCGCGCCCGTCGCCCCTGATGGCGCGGGAGTCCAAGGCGGCGAAGTCGGCCCGCGTGCTCGAGCTGCTCGCGCGGCTCAAGGCCGAGTATCCCGATGCACACTGCGAGCTCGACTACCGCAACGCCTTCGAGCTGCTCGCCGCCACGATCCTCTCGGCACAGTGCACCGACGTGCGGGTCAACCTCGTCACCCCGGCGCTCTTCGCCCGCTACCCTGACGCGCATGCGCTCGCGGCCGCGAAGCAGGAGGATGTCGAGGAACTGATCCGCTCGACCGGCTTCTTCCGCAACAAGGCGAAGTTGCTCATCGGGATGGCGCAGGGGCTGGTCGCGGAGTTCGACGGCGAGGTGCCGCGCACGATGGCCGAGCTGCGGCCGCTCCCCGGTGTCGGCCGAAAGACGGCCAACGTCGTCCTCGGCAACGCCTACGGCCTCAGCGAGGGGATCACGGTGGACACCCATGTCCTCCGTCTCTCCCGGCTCCTGGGCCTCTCGCGCGCCACCGACGCCGTCAAGCTGGAGCAGGAGCTGATGCCGCTGGTGCCGAAGGAGGACTGGGCGCTCGTCTCCCACCTGCTGATCTGGCACGGGCGGCGGGTCTGCATCGCGAACCGGCCGAAGTGCGGGGGGTGCGTGCTGAATGACCTGTGTCCGAGCCGGCAGGATGATCGATGATCGATGATCGATGGACGATCATCGATCATCGTATATTGTAGCTTCACTTTTTGAGGATCTTTCCGATGTCCAAGACTGCCACCCTCGTCACCGCCCGCGGCACCATCACGGCCGAGCTCTTTCCCGAGGCCGCGCCGGGCACGGTCGAGAACTTCGAGAAGCTGGCCAACAGCGAGTTCTATGATGGCGTGCGCTTTCACCGCGTCATCCCGAACTTCGTGATCCAGGGCGGCGATCCGCTCTCGAAGGATCCGAACAACCCGCGCGTCGGCACCGGCGGTCCGGGGTGGACCATCAAGTGCGAGACCAAGGGCAACCCGCACAAGCACTCGGCGGGCTCGCTCTCGATGGCGCACGCCGGCAAGGACACCGGCGGGTCGCAGTTCTTCATCGCCCATTCGCCGCAGCCGCACCTCGACGGCGTGCACACCGTGTTCGGCAAGGTGACCGAGGGCATGGACGTGGTCAACGCGATCAAGCAGGGCGATGTCATCACCTCGATCCGGGTGAGCTGACCCTGCACGTCGAGCTCGCAGCCCTCGCCGACTATGCCCTGGTCGATCAGTACGGCAAGCTCTCCATCCTGGGGATCTGGCGGCACCTGATGGTCGGGCAGTTTCCAGGCGTCCACCCGCGCGCGCACCTGGTGGTGCATGTGCGCGGGCGGCGCACCGAGGTCGGGCAGCACCAGGTCACCGTGCGGCTGGTCGATCCCAATGGCGACTCCCTGTTCGAGCAGAACGGGATGATGGAAGTGAACGAGCCGCCCGCGGGCGTGATGGACCTCGACGCCCCGCTGGTGCTGGTCTTCGACGTGCCGCTCTCCGTGCCCGGGGAGTACGCCTTTGTCGTGCTGCTCGACGGCGCCGAGGCGGCGCGCGTGCCGTTCCTCGCCTCCGAGGTGGCGGCGCAGGGCGGGACGGTGCACTGATGAGCGCCACGGCGTGGCCCCGCGAGCGCGCCTGGGAGCTCATGACCGAGTGGACGGCGTCGCCTGCGCTCAGGGCGCACATGCACGCCGTCGAACTCTGCATGCGGCACCTCGCGCCCCGCTACGACGCCGATCCGTCGTGGTGGGGTGTAGTCGGCCTGCTGCACGACTTCGACTATGAGCGCTTCCCGAACGCCGACCAGGCCGCCGACGCCGAGCATCCCTCGGAAGGGGTGCGCCATCTCCGTTCGCTCGGCTTCCCCGAGGAAGGGTGCGAGGCGATCCTCGGCCACGCCGCCTTCACCGGCGTGCCACGCGTGACCTCGATCGCGAAGGTGCTGTTCGCGGTCGACGAGCTCGCGGGCTTCCTGGTCGCATGCGCGCTGGTGCGGCCGTCGAAGTCACTCGCCGATCTCGAGGCGCCGTCGGTCCTCAAGAAGCTCAAGGACAAGGGCTTTGCCCGGGGCGTCTCGCGCGAGGACGTCCGGCTCGGGGCCGAGGAACTCGGCGTGCCCCTCGACGCCCTGATTCGCGACCTGCTCGTCGCCCTCCGTCCCCACGAACAGGCCCTCGGTCTGGGCGGCCCATGACTCCGCCGCCGGTGCGCCTCCGCACAGGGAGCGGTGGGCTCGTGCGCGCGCTGGACCGCGCGGCCGGCATCCAGGTCATTCCCGGCAACGCCGTCACGCTCCTCATCGATGGCCCCGACACCTACGCGGCGATGCACGCGCAGATCGCCTCCGCCACGCACCGGATCCACCTCGAGAATTACATCATTCATGACGACGCGGTCGGTCATGGGTTCGCCGAGGCGTTGATTGGCAAGGCGCGCGCCGGGGTGAAGGTGCGCGTCCTCTATGATTGGGCCGGTTCCTTCGGCACCTCGCGGCGATTCTGGCGCATGCTCCGTGACGCGGGTGTGGAAGTCTGCGCCTTCGGGCCCCCCAGGCTCCGCGATCCACTCCTCTTCTTTGCCCGCGATCACCGGAAGCTCCTGGTCGTGGATGGGGCCCGGGCCGTGACGGGTGGGCTCTGCATCGGTGACGAATGGGTTGGCGATGCGTCCCGGTCGCGGCGTCCCTGGCGGGACACCGCGGTTGCGATCGTCGGCCCGGCGGCTCGCGCCCTCGACGGGGCGTTCACCCGGGCGTGGCTCTTCGCGAGGGGGCGGACCCCCGGCGATGTGATGGAGGCACTCCCCGATGTCGAGGAGGCTGGCGACACCCCCGTCCGGGTCGTCGCCACCGAGCCCGGTCGCGAGCGGGCCTTCCGCACGATCGACCTCATGCTGGGCGTCGCCGGGGAGCGCATCTGGGTGACCGAGGCGTATCTTGCGGCACCACAGCGGATGTATCAGGCGTTTCAGGATGCAGCGCGGGACGGGGCTGACGTCCGGCTGCTTCTTCCGGGATCGAGCGACCTGCCGGCGATCCGAAACCTGACTCGGGTGGGGTATCGTCCACTCCTGCGTGCGGGTGTCCGGATCTGGGAGTGGACCGGGCCGATGCTCCACGCCAAGACGATCGTCGCCGATGGTCGCTGGACCCGGGTCGGTTCCAGCAACTTGAATGCGTCTTCCCTCTTGGCGAACTGGGAACTCGATATCTTTATTGAGAATGAGGCCATTGGCGATCAGATGGAGCAGCAGTTTCGGATGGACCTGACCATGGCCAGGGAGGTGCTCCTGCGGCCCCGCCGCCTCCAGGCCATGTTCGGGCGGGAGGTGCCTGGCCGACTCTCGCCTGGCGGCCCCGGCGGGGGAGGTTCCCGCCCACCTGCGGAGCCCGTGGGAACGGGTCCGGGTGGCGGCGGTGATCGCCGGCGGGCTGGCCAAGGGGGCTCGGGCGGCGGTCTTCGGCCCCCTCGCCCTGCTGCTCCTGATCATGGCGGTCGCCTTCGTCCTCTTCCCCGGCCCGATGGCCGTGGCCGCCGCCATTCTGACGGGGCTGGCGGGAACTGCCCTCGCCACCCGGGCGCTCGCCCATCGGGAGCGGGGATGAGGGTCAACCTCCCTTCCCGCCGACGCGTATGACCGACGTGGATGAAGCCGCGCTCGCCGCGCGTGCCGCCAAGGGAGATGCCGAGGCCTTCGGGGCGCTCGTGGACCGGCACGCACCGATGGCTCGACGGGTGGCCTACACCATCCTCGAGGACCGGGAAGACGCCGACGACGCGGCCCAGGAAGGGTTCCTCTCCGCCTGGCAGGCGATCGCCCGGTACGACCCCCGTCGGGCCTTCCGGCCCTGGCTGATGCAGATCGTGGTGAATGCCGCCCGGGATCTCCGGCGGCGTCGCCGGGTTCGAACGACCGAGATGCTGGACCACGTGTCGGCCGCCTCGCGCGACGACCCGGCGAGGGAAGTGGGGGCGATGGACCTGGGCGAACGGCTGAACGCCGCGCTGGCCACCCTCCCCGAGCGGCAACGATTGGCAGTAGTGTTGTTCGATGCAGAAGGGTATCCGCAGGCCGAAATCGCGGCGATGTTGGGGATTCCCGAAGGGACAGTGAAGTCGGATGTGTTCCATGGACGTCGGGCGCTCAGAAAGGTGCTCGGCTCGGTGAAGGAGGAGTGGGATGAGTGACATCAGTCCGTTTTCGGCGACGCGCGACGACGAGCTTGGCTCGGCGGTCCGCGCTGCGTTGGAGCCGATGCATCACGAGGCGTTCGTCGCCCGGGTGCGCGCACGGATCGGCCAACAGGGGCGCGCCTGGGAAGACGAGCTGGCCGGCTGGTTCTGGCAGGGTCTCGTCGCCGCCTCGCTGGCCACGGTCCTGGCGGGCTGGGGCTGGAGCCGCCCTGCAACCAATACCACGGTCGAAGCATCGGTTGCCAGTGAGCTCCTGGACGGCAAGCGGCCTGGCGCCGACATCCTGCTGGTCGCGATGACGTCGGGGGATCGTTGACCACCTCGCGCACCCGCGCGGTCACCCTGCTGATCACGGCCCTCGTGGTCGGGATCATCGTGGGCGGCACGGCCCTGACCATGGCGGTGCGCGAGGGGAAGGCCGACTTCGTCTTCCGTGGCCTGCGTGGTCCCGGGCGGACGCGGGTTCGGTGGTCGCGACGGTGGCGGGAAGCACACGGATTGGCTGGCCCGGGAGCTCAACATCACGGTTGACGCGGCGGTGGCGGACAGCATCAACGCGATCTATTGCCGACGCGTCGTCGGCATCGATTCGGTGCTCGCCTCCTACCAGGAACGGAATCGCCCGATGATGGACTCCCTCTACGAGGGGATCCGTCCGGAGATCGAAGCCCGTCGCGATCAATCACGCTCCGGCATCCGGGCACTCCTGACGCCCGACCAACGTGTGAGGTACGACTCGATGATTGCTGTGGACGATTCCAGCCGCCGCGCCATGCGCAGCTCCGGCCCGCGACCGTTCCGACCCTGCAGGACCCTGTTATCCGGGCACCACCGACGGACCGAATGCACCGACTGGACGAGGAGGAGCACCCCGTGGCTCGCGCTGAACATCTCTTCCGCGCCGCGACTGCGGCGCTTTTGTTGACGGCTTCGGCCACCGCGCCGCTCGCGGCCCAGCAGGCCCCCGCGGCGATCACGCTGGCCGAGGCGCTCCGCCGCACCGAAGAGGTGACGCCGGGCGTCGTCTCCGGTCGCGGCTCGGTGCGCAGCGCCGAACTGGCCGTGCGCCAGGCCAAGTGGGCGTTCGTGCCGCAGCTGACGCTGCAGCCGCAGGCCAACCTGCAGATGAACTCGGGGCAGTCGCGCGTCGACCCGATCACCGGCGCGGTCGTCAGCGGCAACACGACCAACCCGAGCTACGGCATGAACGTCTCGGCGTCGCTGCCGCTGTTCGACGGCTTCGCGCGGAACCACTCGCTCCGCGCCGCCCGCGCCCGCGAGGACGCCGCCGACGCCAACTACACCACGTCGCGCTTCTCGGCGGCACTGGCGGTGACCAACGCCTTCTTCGACGCCCTGGCCAACAAGGAGCTGCTGCAGGTGAGCGCGGCGGCTGTGGCGCGCGCCGAGGAACAGCTCAAGGTGGCGACGGCTCGGCTTCGGTCCGGCTCGGGCCAGCGTACCGACTCGCTCACCGCCCTGGTGACGCTCGGCCAGGCCCGACAGAACCGCCTGACGGCCCAGGCCAACTTGGCCAATGCCGAGGCGAACCTCGGCCGCCTGGTGGGCAGCGAGTCGCGCGTCGCCGCCATCTCCGATTCGGCATTCTATCGCACACCGGCGTCGCTCGACACCACGTCCCTCCGCGTCGAGGCGATGCAACAGGCACCGGCGCTCCGCAGCGTCAGGATGCCAATCTCCGTGCGGCGAAGGCGCAGCTCTGGGCAGCAGAAGGCGGCGTATTTCCCGACCCTCAACGTCTCGGCGTCGAACAACTACAACGCCAGCAAGACCAACGATTACACGCTTGAGGCCCGCCGGCAGCTGTTGATCGGTTTCAGCATCACGCCGTGGACCAACTATCACGCGCGAGACGCAGATCGAGAATCAGTCGATCGCGGTCGACAACGCCGAAGCGACATTGGCCGACCAGCGCCGGCAGATCTCCGCGCAGTTGACGCAGAACTTCGCGTCGCTTGGCCAATGCGCAGGAAGCGATCGAGGTCGCCAAGGCCTCCGTGCAGGCCTCGGAAGAGAACGTGCGGGTGGCGGAGCAGCGCTACCGGCTCGGCGTGATGACAATCGTCGAGATGATGCAGATCCAGGAACAGCTCACGCAGGCGCAGGTCAACGAAGTGCAGGCCCGCTTCACCTATCTGCGCACCAAGGCGCAGATCGAGTCGATCGTGGGCCGGAGGTTGCCGTAATGGCGAAGGACATCAGCACGACCGCCGAGCGCATGGCGATGTTGCCGGCGGACGTGCCGCGGGACGCGATCATCGTGACCCGCAACCTGCAAGCGCGAGTACATCATGGGCTCGGAGCGTGGTCCGGGCGCTGCAGGGCGTGGACATGACGATCCGGAAGAACGAGTTCGTCGCGATCATGGGCCCGTCGGGCTCCGGCAAGTCGACGATGATGAACATGATCGGCTGTCTCGACACGCCGAGCGAAGGCGAGTACTGGCTCAACGGCTACCGCGTGAGCGAGCTCGATGACGATGCGCTGGCCCGGATCCGGAACAAGGAGATCGGCTTCGTCTTCCAGACGTTCAACCTGCTGCCGCGTGCCTCGGCGCTGGCCAACGTCGAACTGCCGATGGTCTACGCCGGCGCCTCCTCGAAGGAGCGCCGGACGTCGGGCCGAAGAGGCGCTGCGTCAGGTCGGCCTGCAGCGACCGCATGCACCACCGCCCGAACGAGCTGTCGGGCGGGCAGCGCCAGCGCGTGGCGATCGCCCGCGCGCTGGTGAATCGTCCGTCGATCATCCTGGCGGACGAACCGACCGGCAACCTGGACTCGGCCACCTCGGTCGAGATCATGGCGCTGTTCGAGATCCCTGCACCAGCAGGGGCAGACGATCATTCTCGTGACCCACGAACCTGATATTGCCGCGCACGCCAAGCGCCAGATCGTCCTCCGGGACGGCAAGGTGGCCAGCGACGCGAGCAGCATGGAGAAGCACTAAAGTGAAGCAGCCCATCCGCCTCCTCGCCGTCCTTGCCCTCGTGACGGCCACCGCCTGCAAGAAGGAAGAGCCGGTGCCGGTCTACGAGGCCGTGGCCATCGGCAAGCGCGACATCATCGTGACGGCGCAGGCCGCCGGCGCGATCAATCCCGACACGATCGTGGACGTGAAGTCGCGCGCCTCCGGCGAGATCACCGACCTCGCGGTCGAGACGGGGCAGCTGGTCCGGCGTGGCGCCCTGCTGGCGCGCGTCGATCGGCGCGTCCCGCAGAACCGGGTGTCGCAGGCGGAAGCGGCGGCGGAAGTGGCGACGGCGCGGCTCCGGAACGCCGAGGCGCAGCTGCGCCGGGCCAAGGAGCTCTTCGCGTCGCGGGCGATCACCGAGCAGGAACTCGAGACCACGACACTCGACGTCGCCAACTCGAAGGCCGCGGTCATCTCGTCGACCATCGACCTCGAGAACGCCAAGATCGCGCTCGAGGACACCGAGGTGCGCGCCCCGATCAACGGGACGATCATCGCCAAGAACGTCGAGCGCGGCACCGTCATCTCGTCGCCGGTGAGCGACGTTGGCGGCGGCACCGTGCTCCTCAAGATGGCCGACCTCACCCTGGTCCAGGTCAAGACCTTCGTCGACGAGACCGACATCGGCAAGCTGCGCGTCGGACTCGAGGCGAACGTCACCGTGGATGCGTATCCGAACCGGCCGTTCAAGGGCCAGCTGCTCAAGATCGAGCCGCAGGCCGACACCATCCAGAACGTCACGATGTTCCCGGTGCTGGTGCGGATCGACAACAAGGACGGCTTGCTCAAGCCAGGGATGAGCGCCAACGTCCGGATCGGCGTCGGCGAGCGGCGTGACGTGCTCGCGGTGCCGAACGCAGCGCTGCGGACCGAGCGTGACGTGGCCAGCGCGGCCACGGTGCTTGGCCTGGCCGAGGCCGATTTCAAGACGATGCTCGAAGCGGCCAAGGCCGCGGCGGCGCCGCCGGCCGGCACGCCGAGCCCCGATGGCGCGCTCGAATTGCAGGGCAAGGGTGGCGCACCGGTCGACGCCAAGCCGGCGACGGATCCGAAGGCCGCGGCGGGGGCCACCGGCCAGCGTGGCGCCGCGGGTGGGCAGACCGGCCGCGGCGGCGCCGGCGGGCAGACGGGTGGCCGGGGTGGACGCGGCGGCGGCAACGGCGACGCCTTCAGCGGCGGCACCTACATCGTCTTCGTGCAGCGCGACGGGAAGCCGACGCCGGTGTACATCAAGACCGGGTTGACCGACCTCGACTACTCGGAAGTGAAGAGCGGGCTCAAGGAAGGCGACATGGTGCTCATGCTACCGAGCGCCTCGCTGATCCAGGGCCAGCAGAACCTGCAGAACCGGATGAAGTCCATGAGCGGCGGGCTCCCGGGCCAGTCGAACACCGCGGCGCCGGCCGCTGGTGGTGCGGCGGGCAAGGGTGGGGCGACCCCGGCGGCTGGTGGCGTGAAGCCCGGAGGGCGTTGATATGCTGATCGGCGAGACGATTCGAGTCGCGTTGGCCTCGATCCGGGCCAACAAGCTGCGGGCCCTGCTGACCATGCTCGGCGTGATCATCGGCGTCGCGGCGGTCATCACCGTCGTGGCGATGGGGACCGGGGCGCAGAAGGCCGTCGAGGACAAGATCAACTCGCTCGGCGCCTCGCTGGTGCAGATCAACGCCGGCCAGGGGATGAACCGCGGCGTGGCGACGCAGGATCGCGCGGCATTGCTCGTGGCCGACTACGAGGCGCTGCGGCGTGACGCGACGACGCTGAGCGAGGTCGTCCCGGAGCTGCAGAAGAACCAGCAGGTCCAGCTGGTGTCGACGAACATCAACACCTCGATCGTCGGCACCACGGCCAACTATCCCAAGGCGCGGAACTACACCATCACCACCGGCCGGATGTTCACCGATGGCGATGATGCGGCGCGGCAGCTCTATGCCGTCGTCGGCTCCGACGTGCCGAAGATGCTGAACGTCAACGCGGGCGCCATCATCGGCCAGCAGATCCTGATCCGGAAGCTGCGCTTCGAGGTCATCGGCGTGCTGTCGTCGAAGGGCTCGCAGGGATGGCAGAATCCGGACGAGCAGATCCTGATCCCGCTGAACACCGCGCGCTACCGCGTCTTCGGCACCGACCGGCTCCGCTCGATCGCCGTCGTCGTCCGCGACAAGGTGCCGATGGAGCAGGGGATGGTCGAGGCCGAGCGGATCATGCGCCGCGAGCACAAGATCCGCCCCGGCGCCGACAACAACTTCCAGATCGTCTCGCCGAAGGAGTTCCTCGCGACGCAGCAGCAGACGTCCGAGACCTTCTCGCTCCTGCTCCTCGCGATCGCCGGCGTCTCGCTGCTGGTCGGCGGCATCGGCATCATGAACATCATGCTGGTCTCGGTCACCGAGCGCACCAAGGAGATCGGCATCCGGAAGGCGCTCGGTGCCACCAAGTTCACGATCATGGGCCAGTTCCTGATCGAGGCGCTGGTGCTCTGCCTCGCCGGCGGTCTCGTCGGCATCCTGCTCGGCTGGGGCGCCTCGTCGATCGTCTCGCAGAAGCTCGGCTGGAGCACGGTGATCTCGCCGGTCGCCGTCGGCGTCGCCTTCGCCTTCTCGGCGCTGGTCGGCCTCTTCTTCGGCCTCTGGCCGGCGCGGCGCGCCGCGAGCCTCGATCCGATCCAGGCGTTGCGGTACGAGTAATCGGCGATCAGCGAACAGCGAACAGCGAACGGCGGTGTCGAGGGAAGATCTCCTCCCGACACCGCCGTTCGCCGTTCGCCGTCCGCCGTTCGCTCCACTATCTTCGCCTCCATGAAATTCCTCCTCCCCGCCGCCCTGTTGCTCCCCGCGCTGCTCCCGGCGCAGTCCCCGACCCATGCCGTGACGCCACCGCGGGTCGAGGCCGAGGTGGTGATCGACGGCCGCCTGGATGAGGCGGTCTGGCGGCAGGCGACCCGGCTCGATGGTTTCCATCAGTTCCAGCCGGTGGACTCGCGCCCGGCCGAAGACTCGACGGTGGTGCTGGTCTGGTACTCGCCCACGGCGATCCATTTCGGCGTCCTGGCCTACGATCGGGTCCCCGAGGGGGTGCGGGCCACCGTCTCCGACCGCGACAACATCGGCAGCGACGATCAGGTCACCATCTTCCTCGACACCTTCAACGACCGTCGCCGTGCCTACTTCTTCGGCGTGAACCCCTACGGCATCCAGGACGACGGGGTCCGGAGTGAGGGCGGCTTCTCCACCAGCAGTGGCATGTCGGGGAGCACCGACCGCAATCCCGACTTCCTCTGGCAGAGCAAGGGAATGAAGACGGACTTCGGCTGGGTCGCCGAGATTCGCGTCCCCTTCAAGTCGCTGCGCTGGGGTGGCGGAGAGATGCTGACGTGGGGACTCAACGTGCAGCGCACGACGCGCCGCACGGGCTATGACGACACCTGGACCGATGTTCGCCGCGCCAGCGCCTCGTTTCTCGGGCAGGCCGGTACCGATCACCGGGATCCATGACATCAAGCGCGGGGTCGTCACCGAACTCCAGCCGACGCTGACGGCGGAACTGCCGGGGACCAGGTCGTCGAACGGCAGCTTTGACCGCGGCGACGTGCGCACCGAAATCGGCGGCAACTTCCGGCTGGGCTTCACGCAGGTGACACTCGACGGCACCATCAATCCGGACTTCTCGCAGGTCGAGTCCGACGCCGGGCTGGTGACGATCAACGAACGCTTCGCCCTCTTCTTCCCGGAGCGGCGCCCCTTCTTCCTCGAGGGGATCGAACTCTTCGCCTCGCCGAACAACCTGGTCTACACCCGCACCGTGGCGAATCCGCTCGCAGGCGGCAAGGTGACCGGCAAGTACGGCGCGTGGACGGTCGCCCATTTGACGGCGCTCGACGAGTTCGGCGCGGCGCGTGACGGCAGCGCGACCGCCGACACGCGCAGTCTCGCGAATCTGACCCGACTGCGCCGCGATGTCGGCGACAACTCCGTGGCCGGCATCACCCTCACCAACCGGGACGAGGATGGCCATCACAATCGGGTCATCTCCGCCGATACGCGGATCGTCTTCAACAAGCTCTACTACTTCCAGGGGCAGCTGGGCGCGTCGTTCACCAAGGACGACCGCTCCGACAAGTTCCGCTCCGATCCGCTCTGGGATCTCGAGGTCGACCGCACCGGCCGCGCCTTCGGCTTCAACTACAAGATCACCGCGATTGGCAATGACTTCGAGACGTGGAGCGGCTTCGTCAATCGGACCGGCATCGCGACGGCGCGCGCCTTCAATCGCTACTCGGTCTACGGCTCGCGCGGCGCGCTGGTCGAGCAGGCGACCGTGTTCGGCGGCATCTCGCGGATCTACCGCTACAGTGAGCTCGGCGGCAAGGCGCTCGAAGGCGGCCAGGAGCTGAACGCCTCGATGCGGCTCCGCGGCGGATGGAATCTGAGCAGCCGGGGCGAACTGGCCTTTGTGCGCTTCGATCCTGCCGCGTATGCCAACTACACGGTCGATCGAACCACTGTCGGCCTTGGCGCCGTCCCGCAGCCGTTCCCGCTTTCCTCCGGCATCTACGATGCGCTTGGCGCCTCGCTCACGATCTCCACGCCGACCTGGCGGCTCTGGCAGGGCTCGCTGCGTGTCGAGCGCGGTACCAAGGCGATCTTCCCCGAAGCCGCCGAGGCGCGCGGAACGTCGGCCACGGCGTCGATCACCATGCGCCCGTCGCCGGCAGTGCGCGTCTTCGGGACGCTCGCGGTGCAGAAGCTCGAACGGAAGCGTGACGGCAGCGAGTTCGCGCGCACGGTCCTGCCGCGCCTCAAGGTCGAGGTGCAGCCGAACCGGTCGCTCTTCTTCCGCATGGTGGGGGAGTACCGCAGCGAGCGGCAGTCGATGCTGATCGATCCCGTCTCCGGGGATCCCATCCTGATCAACGGCAGCGCCTCGCCTGCTCGGCAGACCGACCGCCTCCGCGTCGACTGGCTCGCCTCCTATGAGCCGACGCCCGGCACCGTCGCCTTCCTCGGCTACGGCTCGACGCTGCGCGGCGACCGCCCGCTGACCTTCCGCGCGCTGGAGCGGACGGAGGATGGATTGTTTGTGAAGGTGGCGTATTTGTTCAGAAGGTGAACGGTAAGCGGCAAGACGTGAGACGTAAGAGGTGAAACGGGTGCCCCACTGACTCCGTTTCACCTTTTACGTTTCACGGCCGTTGTTCACCGTTCACCCCTTCGCTCTCGTCCCCGTAATCGGCTGGGCCCCACCCATGTCGCAGGTTCAGCCCCTCGATGCTGCGGTCGAGCGTCCCCTTCAGCGTGTCGCCGTCGACCTCGAAGCGATAGGTGCTGGTCGAGGTCCGCACCATCTCCTCGCCATTCATGTTCATCTTCGCCTCGCCGATGGAGACGAAGGTCACCGCGCCAGCGGTGAGCTTGGCGGCGACCCGCTTGGCCGGGCGCTCCGGCTGGCCTTCGATCGGGTCGTTCTTCAGCATCCCGATGATCGAATCGCCGACCACCGAGAAGGCGAAGCTCCCCTTGGCCATGATCGGCGTGGCCTCGCCATTCTCCATGCGCATCCCGGCGGGGACGGTCACGTTCCACGTCCCGACGAGGGGATGGGACTGGGCGGCGAGGGCGCCCGGGAGGAGGAGGAGGGCGGCAAGCAGCAGGGGACGACGCATGGCGAGGCAGCTCCGGTAAGAAGAGGATGGGCAACTCCCCGAAGGATGCACGGCCGGGGCACACAGTCGCGTTATCGGCCGGTCAGACGTCTCCATCAGACGATGGAGCGTCGGACATGTGCCGCGCCCCCCACTCGGGACGCCGGACTATCTTGCGAAGCCTGCGCCAGAGGCGACGGGGGAGACATGTCGGCGCACCGCTGACCGCCATTTCCCGCTACCCGCCACCCGAGGTCGCTGTCATCAATATCACCTTCCCGCCGCGCTTTCTGGCGCGGCTTTTCCGGTCGCCGGATGGGCAGGAGGAGATGCTCGCCGGGCCGATCCGCGGCGAGCTGCTGGGGAGCGAGCACCTCGCGGCCCGGGTTCGTGATGCGGCCCGTGCCCAGCGACTGACCAAGGCCCGCCGTCCGCGCACCACACCCCGCCTCCTCGCGCGCCTCGACGACACGCGCCACATTCTCGACGACGCGCATGCTCGGCTGATGACCGTCGCCGACGACGTCGACATCTCTCCCGCCGGCGAATGGCTGCTCGATAATTATCACGTCGTGCAGGAGCAGATGCGCGAGGTGCGCACCACGCTGCCACGCGGGTACTACCGTGAGCTGCCCGAACTCGCGAGTGGCCCGCTGGCGGGCTATCCGCGCGTTTACGAGCTGGCGATCCTCCTGATTTCGCACAGCGAGGGGCGGCTCGACGCCGAGAACATCGCGCTCGTGCTGGGCGCCTTCCAGGAGGCAACCCCGCTGGCGATCGGCGAGCTCTGGGCCATCCCCGCGATGCTCCGCCTCGGCCTGCTGGAGAGCGTGCGCCGCATGGCGCTCCGGACGGTGCAGCGTCTCGACGAGATCGGCGGCGCCGATGCGTGGGTGGCGCGGATCCTTGCCGCTGACGAGGAACGCCCCGAGGCCCTCCGCGAAGTACTGGGCGAATTCGTCGCCGAACCCCCGGTGCTCTCGGCCGTCTTCATCTCGCGCCTCCTGCGCCAGCTTCGCGCGAGCCGCGGCGCGTTTCCGCCGCTGGCCCGCCTGGAGGCGTGGATCGGCGATCACGGCCTCCCCGCCGAGGAGGCCGACGCTCAGGCGACGCAGCGGCTGGCGCTCACGCAGTTGATGATGGCCAACAGCATCACCTCGATGCGGGCGATTGCGCAGATCAACTGGCGCGACCTGGTTGAGCAGCAGAGCGTGATGGATGCCGTGCTGCGCGGCGATCCGTCGGGCGACTATCCGCGGATGACCTTCGCCACGCGCGACTGGTATCGCCACGAAGTGGAGCGGATCGCGAAGCGAACGAGGCTGCGCGAGGAGGTGGTGGCGGCGCACGCCATCGCCCTGGCCGAGCAGGCGGAGTCCGGCGCGGCCGATGACTGCCGCCGGCACGTGGGCTACTACCTCGTCGATCACGGCTGGCGTCACCTGATCGAGCGCACCGGGTACCGGGCCGGCCCCCGGGAGGCGTTGCATCGCTGGGTCTGCCGCCATCCGACGGCGGTGTTCGCCAGCGGCCTCGTGGCCGCCGCGTGTGCCGCCGTGGCCGCGGTCCTCTGGCTGGCGGAGCCCGCCGCGCACCCGGACTGGTTCATCGTGGTCCTGCTGACCCTGCTGCCGGCGATCGATGTCGCCGTGAACGCGCTCAATCAGCTCGTCACGGCGGTCCTGCCGCCGCGGGTCCTCGCGAAGCTCGACTTCCGCGAACACGGCATTCCCGACGGCTGCCGCACCGCGGTGGTGATTCCCACCCTCTTCGACAGCGTCGCCGCGGTCGAGGACGCGCTGGAGAATCTCGAGGTGCAGTTCCTGGCCAATCGCGAATCGAACCTCCACTTCGCGCTGCTGAGCGACTTCACCGATGCGGCCACGGAAGTGGTCGACGGCGACACCGCGATCGTGGACGCGGCGACCGCGGGGATCCGCCGTCTCAACGCGCGCTACGCGCCCGACACCGAGGACGCCTGCTACCTCCTCCATCGCCCCCGCCAGTGGAACGCGGCCCAGGGCGTCTGGATGGGATGGGAACGAAAGCGCGGCAAGCTTGGCGATTTCAATCGCTTCGTCCGTGGCGACGACCATGGCGCCTTCAGCGAGACGATCGGCAACATGATGGCGCTGCGGCAGGTGCAATACGTCATCACGCTCGATGCCGACACGATGCTGCCGCCGGACGCCGCCCCGCTCCTCATCGGGACACTGGCGCATCCACTCAACCGCGCGGTGTACGACGCCGACCGCGGCCGGGTCGTGCGCGGCTACGGCATCCTGCAGCCGCGCGTCGCCGTGTCCCTGCCGAGCGCGCACGCGTCGCACTTCGCCGCGATCCACTCGGGACATCCCGGCGTCGACCCGTACACGACCGCCGTGTCGGACGTGTACCAGGATCTCTATGGCGAGGGTTCCTTCACCGGGAAGGGGATCTACGACCTCGACATCTTCGAGCGGGCGACCGGCAGCCGCTTCCCCGAGAACACGTTGCTCTCGCACGACCTGATCGAGGGGAACCACGCCCGCGCGGGGCTGGTCACCGACATCACGGTCTACGACGACTACCCGACACGATACCTGACCTGGACGCGTCGCAAGCACCGGTGGATCCGCGGCGACTGGCAGCTGCTCTCCTGGTTGCGCCGTTGGGTACCGAGCCCCGGAGGCCGCGAACGAAACCGCCTCCCCTGGCTGTCGCGCTGGAAGATCGTCGACAACCTTCGCCGCAGCATCGTCGAGATTGCCTTGCTCGTGATGCTCATCGTGGGATGGGCGGTGGTGCCGGTCACGCCGCTCCGCTGGACGCTGCTCGCCCTCGGCGCGATCGCGGCTCCCTGGCTCATGGCACTGCTGCTGGCCGCCCTGCGCCCACCGCTCGATGCCTCGTGGCGCGCCTACTATGGCGCGGTGGGTCGCGACGCGCTGACGTCGCTGCAGCAGCTGGCGATCGCGGTGGCCGTCCTGCCGCACCAGGCGTGGACCTCAGTCGATGCGATCGGGCGCACGCTCTACCGGCTCGGCATCTCGCACCGCTTCCTCCTTCAGTGGCAGACCGCGTCCCAGGCGGAGCAGGGCACGGCCGACAGCCTCGATGCCACTTGGCGCGCCATGGCGCCCGCCCTGACCGCCACCGCCGCCCTCGTCGCGCTCGCCGCGTGGGTGGCGATCCGACACGGCGTGGACGGCACGGCCCTGGTGGTCGGCATTGTTCCGCTGCTGCTCCTCTGGGCCGCGGCGCCGGTGGCGACTTGGCGGTTGAGCGCGACGCAACACGTCGAACCGCAGCTTCGGCCAAGCGACCGTCCCGATCTGGAGCGCTATGCCGCGCTGCACTGGGCGTACTTCGAGCGCTTCGTCACGGCCGAGACCCACTGGCTGGTGCCCGACAATTTCCAGGACGATCCGGAACCGGCGATCGCCATGCGGACGTCGCCAACCAACATCGGCCTGCAACTGCTCGCGACGGTGAGCGCGCACGAGCTCGGCCTCATCTCCCTCGAGGTGATGACGGGCCGGCTCGAGGCGACGTTCGCCTCGCTCCGGGAGATGGCGCGCTATCGTGGCCATTTCTACAACTGGTATGATCTCCACACGCTCACGGTCCTATCGCCGGCGTACATCTCGACGGTCGACAGCGGAAACTTCGCGGGGCACCTGGTGGCGCTCCGGCAGGGCTGCCTCGCCCTCGCCGGCACAGGTGACTGTCAGGCGCGGCTCGAGGCGATCGCCGAGCAGGCCTACGGCTTCGCGATGGCGATGGAGTTCGGCTTCCTGTACGACAAGGAGCGGCAGCTTCTGTCGATCGGCTATCAGGAAGGGAGTCATGCACTCGATCCCTCGTCGTACGACTTGCTCGCCTCCGAGGCACGCCTCGCCTCTTTCTTCGCCATCGCCAAGAATGACGTCCCGGTCGAGCACTGGTTCCGCCTCGGACGGACGCTCACCCGCGCGTCGGGAGCGACCGCGCTGGTCTCGTGGAGCGGGAGCATGTTCGAGTACCTGATGCCGTCGCTGGTGATGCGCGCGTTCCCGTCGACGCTGCTGGACCAGAGCTGTCGTGGCGCCGTGGCCAGGCAGGTCGCCCACGGGGCGTCGCACGGCGTCCCCTGGGGAATCAGCGAGAGCGCCTACAACCTCCGCGACCGGCACTTCATCTACCAGTACCGTGCCTTCGGCGTTCCCGACCTGGCCCTCAAGCGCGGGCTTGGTCGCGACCTGGTCGTCGCGCCCTACGCGTCGGCGCTCGCGATGCAGGTGGACGCGCCGCGCGCGCTGGCCAATCTTCGTCTCCTCGAGCGCGAGGGGGCGATCGGCCGATACGGCTTCCGGGATGCCATCGATTACACCCGTCCCGTTCCCGGCGAGCGACTCGCGGTGGTGCAGTCATTCATGGCGCACCACGTGGGGATGGGCCTGGTCGCCTTCACCAACGTGCTGCGCGGCGACGTCTGGCAACGGCGCTTCCACGCCGACCCGCTCGTGCAGGGGGCCGAGCTCCTGCTGCACGAACGGATTCCGCGGCGCGTCGCGCTGCAGCCCACGCAGTCGGCGCAAACCGCCGAGGCCAGGCCAGCGGCCGACGCCGACCGGCCGTCGATCCGGACCATCACCGATCCCGACATCGGCCCGCCGCGCGTGGCGCTGCTCGGGCGGCTTCCGTACACCATCATGGTCAGCAGCGGGGGGGGTGGCTACAGCCGCTACGAGGCGCTGGCCGTGACGCGCTGGCGCGCGGATGCCACGCGCGACGCGACCGGGCAGTTCTGCTACCTGCGGGATCTCACGACCGATCGGCGCTGGTCGGCGACGCACCAGCCGATGTGCATCCCCGCGGACTGGAGCCACGCGACCCTTGCCAGCGACCGCGTCACCTTCCATCGTGGCGATGGCGACATCGAGAGTCGTACTGAGATCGCGGTCGTGCCGGACGACTCGGCCGAAGTGCGCCGGGTGACGCTGACCAACCACGGCGACGTGCCGCATGAGATCGAGCTGACGAGCTACGGGGAGATCGTCCTGGCACCGGGCGCCTCCGATCGGGCACACCCGGCGTTCTCCTCGCTCTTCGTCCAGACGGAATGGCATCCCTGGTGCAGCGCCATCACCGCGACGCGCCGCCCGCGCGCGGCAACCGACGCGGTGCACTGGTGCGTCCACGTGGTGGCGACCAGTGCGGAGCAGGTCGGCGCCGTCAGTTGCGAAAGTGATCGGGCACGCTTCCTCGGGCGTGGCCGCACGCTGCGCGACCCGGCGGCACTGCAGGTCGATGGTCCGCTCTCGGGGACCACCGGTCCGGTGCTCGACCCGGTCTTCGCCATTCGGATCCGGATCCGGCTGGCGCCCGGGCAGTCCGGCTCGGTGGCCTTCACCACCCTGGTCGCGACCACCCGCGCACGCGCCTTCGAGCTGGCGGGTCGCTATCACGATCCACACGCCGCGCAACGCGCCCTCGACCTGGCGTGGACCTCGACACAGGCCGAATTGCGCGAGTTGCAGGTGACCCCGCTCGCAGCATCCCTCTTCCAGGACCTGGCTGGGCACCTGCTCTACTCGACGGGCCAATTTCGGGCGCCGCAGGAGGAGCTCTTCCGCAGTCGCGGGTCGCAGCCACTCCTCTGGGCTCATGGCATCTCGGGGGATTGGCCCATTCTCCTCGCGATCATCGATGGCGACGAGGGGATGTCCACCCTGCGCGAACTCCTCGCGGCACACCACTACTGGCGCCGACGCGGCATGATGGTCGACCTCGTGGTGCTGAACGCGCAAGCGTCCACCTACCTGCAGGCGGTCAACGACAGCATCACGGCGATGATGTTCTCGCTCGGTGAGGCCACCGTGCTCGATCGTCCGGGCGGCGTCTTCCTGCGGCGCGCCGACCAGCTGGGTACGGACGACCTCCTCACGCTGCGCACCACCGCCCGCGTGCTGATCGACTGCGATGGTCGGTCGCTCGAGACGATCCTCCGCGACGGCACCACCGAGGCGCAGGCCACGCCGACCGCCGAACCGGAACGGCGGGCCCCGGCGCCCCGTTCGTCCACCCAGCGTGCCTCGCGCGGGAGCCGGATGCGGCAGTGGCTCGGCGTGCCGATGTCGGGGGCCGTGGCGCCAGTGCCGGCGGTCCGGCCCGCCGAGCGGGCGGGCGCCCTGCCATCGCGCGGTGCTGCTGGTCCGCCGCTGCAGCTGGACAACGGCTTCGGCGGCCTCACCGCGCAGCACGACTACCAGATTCGCGTCCAGGGCGACGACCTGCCGCCGGCGCCCTGGGTCAACGTGGTCGCCAATCCGCTGGGTGGCTTCGTCGTCAGCGAGCGAGGCGCCGGCTTCACCTGGGCCGGCAACAGCTACTTCTATCGCCTCACGCCTTGGCACAATGACCCGGTCAGCGACCCGATCAGTGATGTGCTCTACCTCCGCGACGAGGAGAGCGGCGACCTCTGGAGTGCGACGCCGGCGCCGGTCGGCGACGACATCGCCTACGTGGTGCGGCATGCGCCGGGGCGGTCGGTCTTCCAGCACGAGCACCGGGGCATCAGTACCGAACTGACCCTTGGCATGGTCGAGGGAACCGCGGTCCGGGTGTCGCGTCTCCGCCTGACCAACACCGGGACGGTGTCCCGCCGTCTCTCGGTCACGGCGTATGTCGAGTGGACCCTCGGCGTGCGGCGTGAGCAGACGCAGCACCACGTGCGCACGGAATTCGTTCCGGCGCTCAACGCGATCCTGGCGCGCAACCCCTTCGATCCGCAGTTCGCCGATCAGGTCGCCTTCTGTGCACTGGGTGATACGGCGGTCTCGCACACCGGCGATCGGCGGGCCTTCCTCGGGCCCAATGGCACTGTGGCCCATCCCGCTGCCCTCGCCGGGCGCCCGGGCACTGGCCCCGCCCTGGATGGCCGGACTGGCGCCGGCATGGACCCGTGCGCCGCGCTGCAGTGCGTGATCACGCTGGCACCCGGCGAAACGCGGGAGATCGTGAAATTGCTCGGCGCGACTGGCAGCGAGGCGGAGGCGCGCGCCGCTGTCGGGACCTGGGCCACGACCACCGCAGCCAACGATGCCCTTGGCCTCGCCGACGCCACCTGGGCGGCGCGACTCTCCGTGGTGACGGTTGCCACGCCGGAGCCCTCGTTCGACGCGTTGCTCAACCGCTGGCTGCTCTATCAGACGCTGGCCTGCCGACTCTGGGCGCGGTCGGCGCTGTACCAGAGTGGTGGCGCGTACGGATTCCGCGACCAGCTGCAGGATGTGATGGCACTGGTCTACGCCGAGCCAGCCATCGCGCGGGAGCACATCCTGCGGGCGGCGGCGCGGCAATTCGTGGAGGGCGACGTCCAGCACTGGTGGCACGCGGAGAGTGGCCGGGGGACCAGGACGCGCTTCTCGGACGACCTCGCCTGGCTCCCCTACGTCGTCGATCACTATGTCCGCGTGACTGGCGACCGCGCGATGCTCGACGAGATGGTGCCGTTCCTCACCATGCGCGCGCTGGAACCGCACGAGGACGAGCTGTACGATCAGCCGAGAATCAGCCGGGAGGTCGCCAGCGTCTACGAGCACTGCCTGCGGGCCATCCGCAAGGCCGCCACCCAGGGGCCGCACGGCCTGCCGCTCATCGGCTCGGGCGACTGGAATGACGGGATGAGCCGAGTCGGTGTCGGGGGAACCGGGGAGAGCATCTGGCTTGGCTGGTTCCTGGTCACGGTCGCCCGGGGCTTCGCCGCGCACGCCGACGCGCGCCAGGACCACGTGGCAGCCGCGATGCTCCGCACGCAGGCCACCGCATACGTCGAGGCGGTTGAACTGCATGGCTGGGATGGCGACTGGTATCGGCGTGCCTACTTCGATGACGGCACCCCGCTCGGCTCGGCCAGCAACGAGGAATGTCGCATCGATGCCATTGCGCAGAGCTGGAGCGTGCTCTCGGGTGCGGCGCGGCCGGAGCGTCAGGCCAGGGCGATGCGGGCCCTCGAAGAACAGCTGGTGCGCGAGGACGGCCGCTTGATCATGCTGCTCACCCCGCCGTTCGATCGCGGCACCAGCGACCCCGGATACATCAAGGGGTACCTGCCGGGGGTGCGCGAGAACGGGGCGCAATACACCCATGCGGCGCTCTGGGCGGTACTTGCCGTGGCGGAACAGGGCCGCGGCGCGCGCGCCTTCGAACTCTTCCAGATGCTCAACCCGCTGATGCATGCACGGACGCCGGAGGAGGTCGCGACCTACAAGGTCGAACCGTACGTCGTGGCGGCTGATGTCTATACGGTGGCCGGACAGCTCGGTCGCGGAGGATGGACCTGGTACACCGGCGCGGCGAGCTGGATGTACCGCGTCGGCCTCGAAGGGATCCTCGGTTTCCGGAAGCGTGGCAACGCCTTCACGATCATGCCGACGGCGCCACCCGCCTGGCCCGTGTACTCCATCGACTACCGCTTCGGCGCGAGCCACTACCACATCGAGGTGCGGAATCCCGAGGCGCTGGTGTCGGGCCACATGCGCATCACCGTGGATGGCGCGCCGGTCGAGGGCGGCGAGGTGCCGTTGATCGATGACGGGCGGACGCGGCAGGTAGTCGCGATCCGAGAGCCGGGGCGGACGGCTACCGTCTTCGGCTGACGATCGCCCGCCGCACCGCCTGCATCTCGGCATCGATTCCCGCCGCGATGTCGCGCGGCGTCGGCGTCACCTGGATGTCGGGCACCACGCCGGCGTCGGGCTGCGGGGTGGTCGGGAAGCCGGCGATGAGCGGGAGGTCGACCTCGAGCCCCGTCGTCGGCAACCGAAGGAAGAAGAAGGCGCCGCCATTGATGCCGCGACGATTGCCGCCAGTTGGCTGCCCCACCAGGGTCGCGACACCGCTCTCCTTGACCGCCAGCGCGAACTGAAAGGTCGCCGAGGAATTGACGGCGCCGACGAGAACCCAGACGCGGCCACGATACCGTGTGGCAGCCGGGGCAATCACGTCGGCGCCGTCCTTGGTGTCGTCGAAGCGCACCAACCGATAGAACAGGGAGTCGACCGGACCGACAGCTGCCGCCCCCCAGTCGCGGAAGGAGGGATCCCAGGTGTCGAGGTACGGCGCGAGGTCGTCGGGCACACGGCGATAGCGCACGTGCCGCTGATAGATGGGCAACTGGAGCGGGATGTCGATCAACCGCGCGAGGATCTGATTGCCGGCATCGACGCCACCTTCATTGGCCCGCAGGTCAACCACGAGATCGGGAAGCTTGCGGGCCGTCGCGGCATCGAGCACCGAATCGAGCCAGCGCGTCCCATTCCACTTCGAATTGAAGGTGGCCCAGGTCGGCATCGTGAGCACCCCGATGCCATTCGCCTCTGCGTAGCGCCAGAGTGGGGCATCTTCGGCCGGTTCGGCGCTGCCACCACCCTGCGCGCGCCGCTCGACGGCGGTCAACGCCGCCACAACCACGCGCCGCGTCGCCGTCGTGCCCGGTCGGCGCACCACCAGAGCGAAGCGCGGCTCCCGCACGGGAAAGACGAGTGGGTACAGCACATCGAATGGTTGGAAGCGCTCCGGCCCCTGCACCTCGAGGTAGGCCACGCGCTTGGCGTCGTTGCCGCCATCCGCGCGCGCGAGCGGCATCAGTGAGTCGAGGATGGTGCGCGCGGGGACGCCGTTGATGGAGAGGATCTCGGTGCCGCGCGGCAGGTCGGCGTCGGGGGCGTGGTCCGCGGTGACGATCATCCGGCCTCCAAGCCACCGGAAGGCCACCGGCACCTTGTCCTGCCCCTCAAACAGAGCTTCCCGGATGGCCTTCGACTGGTTGTAGAAGTTCGGGTAACTGTGCCCGCACTGGATCGCGGCCGTCAATCGCGTCAGCGCGAGGAATGCCTCGGCCACCGTGCGGTCGGTGGCGAAGTACTGGTCGACCGCCTCGAACCGCCTGTCGACATCATCGCGGGTGCGGTAGCGATAGAGGCCCGGGTGGAGCGTCTCGTACGCGCGTCGAAGCACGCCGAGGTCGGCACGGAGCGAGGCCGCGGCGAGCGGGGTGTCACGCCGGAGGGTGTCCCGTTGTGCCGGAAGCGGGCTGGCCGCCGCGATGCTGGCGGCCAGGATCAACGTCTGGGTGAGGCGAGACAGCATCAGGGGGGCTCCAGGGGAGGGGTGCTCCCTGACGGTTCGCCATGGAGGTCGCGATGGATGCAGGATGGCCGGTGGGCCAACCCAATCAGATGTCGCGGTCCTCCCAGTCGACCTTCTTCATCAGGTGGTGGACCCCGGGGGCGAGCAGCAGGCCGGTCACGGCGATCACCACCAGACCGCAATAAAGGGCGTAGATCCCTGCGAAGAGCTTGCCGGGCTCGGAGAGCTCGACGGCCACGGGCCCCATCCCGCCCAGCAGCATCGCACTGTTCAGGAAGGCGTCGAGCCAGCTCATCCGCTCGAAGTGGCGGTAGCCCACCATGCCGATCACCAGCGAGAAGGCGAGCACGGCGAACGACACGACGGAGTGCAGCAGTTGTCGCCGGAAGAAGCGACGACGATTGGGCTGGGCCACGCCCGGCGCCGTCATGACACCACCGCTTCGCGACGAAGCAGGAACCCGACGCCGCGCATCGTCTGCAGGAGCGGCACGCCGGCCGCTTCGTTCAGCTTGCGCCGGAGGTTGCCCACGTGGACATCGACCACATTGCTCTCGGGGTCAAAGTGAAGGTCCCAGACTTTTTCGAGCAGCGTCGTCCTGCGGATCACCTCTTCGGCGTGCAGCAGGAAGAATTCCAGCAACTGGAACTCCTTCGGCGTGAGGTCGAGTGTCGTCCCGTGGACGGTGGCGCGGTGCTGCAGTCGATCCATTCCCACGCAGTCGTACTGAAGCATGTCGAGTCGTTGTGCTCCGCCCCGGCGCGTCAGTGCCCGCAGTCGTGCCAGCAACTCGTCGAAGCGGAACGGCTTCGAGAGATAGTCATCCGCCCCGGCGTCCAACCCGCGGACCACGTCCTCCGGGGCGTCGCGGGAGGTGAGCATCAGGATCGGCGTGGTGCGGCCCTCGCGCCGCAATTCGATCGCCACCTGCACGCCGTTCTTCTTCGGCAGCATCACGTCGAGCAGGATTGCGTCATAGTCGCCCACATGGGCCAGCAGCGTCGCCTCCTCCCCATCGACCGCGACATCCACCGTGTACCCCTCCTCCTCGAGCCCATGCTTGATGAAGGAGGCGACCTTTCGCTCGTCTTCCACAACCAGCAGCTTCATCGGTGGGCGCTCCGGGTCATGGGGACTTCCGAACAGTCGGGAGGTCGAGGTAGAAGCAGCCGCAGCCCGCACGGGGCACGGTGTCGAGGTCCCCGCCCAGGAGGCGGGCCAATCGTCGCGAGAGCGGCAGGCCGAGCCCGACCCCCTGTTTCTCCCCTTCGGCAGTGGTCACATACACGTCGAAGATCCGCTCGGCTTCCTCCTCGCGGATGCCGGGCCCCTCATCCTCGACCAGATAGCGGACCATCGCGCCCTCGGGACGCACCGAGAGCCGCACCATGGTCTCGGCGGGGCTGTACTTGATGGCGTTGGTGAGCAGGTTCATCAGGATCTGTTCCACGCGGCTGGCGTCGGTTTCGATCGTGGGCAGGTCATCCGCAAGCTCCATCACCAGCCGGATCGACTTGGCACTGGCCGCGGGTGTCGCCCGTCCCGTCGCCCGGTGGGCCAGCGCGACCGCGTCGACACGTCGCACCACCGGCTTGAGGCGATCCTCATCGAGTCGACTCAGGTCGAGCAGGTCGCTGATCAGGTCGATGGCCTGCTGGGCGGCGTCATACACCTCGAATGCCTCTCGCGGAGCCGTCGCACGATCCTGCTTGCGGACCAACAGCTCTGACCAGCCATACACGGCGGCGAGTGCGTTGCGCAATTCGTGATTGACCATCGCGAAGAACCGCTCGCGAGTCCGCTGGAGCTGGTGCACCTCGTCCAGCAGCCGGGCGCTCTCTTCATGCAACCGCGCATTCTCCACCGCGGCCGCCGACATCGCGGCGAGCAGGATGGCGACGTGTTCGTCGTCGGCACTGAACTGGTCGCCACCCTGCTTCTCGGTCAGGTAGAGATTCCCGATGATCCCGCGCCGACCGGTGATCGGTACGCCGAGGAAGGAATGCATCGGCGGATGGTGCGGGGGAAAGCCACAGGAATCGGGGTGGCGGACCAGGTCCGGGAGGCGGATCGGGCGCCCTTCCCGGAGCAGCAGGCCGAGGACGCCATGGCCTCGGGGCGGCGCGCCCATCACTTCCCGTTCCTCGTCACTGATGCCATGCGTGACGAAGCGCTCGAGCACCAGGCCGTCCGGGGCGAGCACACCGATCGCCGTGTACCGGGCGCCGATCACCTCCGCGGCGATCGCGACCACGCGGTGGAGCACGCCCTCCAGGGACGCCTCCGAAGTGAGGGCGAGTCCCGCGAGCACCAGCCCCTCCATCCGTTCGCCTTCCTGCTTGCCGGAATTGCTCGTGGGCGCCGTCCTTCTGGTCGCGGGTCGCTGCGGTCGTGCCGTGATGATTGAAGAAACCTTCATCCCCGGCCCATCCTCCCTTCCGGTGCGATGGTGCACCTTCCGGCCCTGTACCGGTCCGAATGACCCTCGCTGCGCGGGAGCGCCGAGATGTCCCTTCGCGAGACGGAACCGCCCGGCGACCCCGCCGGCGAGGCTCCACCAGAGGACAACGAAACGGCCCAATGGGCCTGGCAGAGCTTCGACCAATCTCCACGACGCTGGCATCAGGCGCTTCGCCACGCGCAGCCGAGCGGTGGTGGCTACATGCGATCCGAGACTTACCTGCTGACGCGGCACTCCACGAATCTCGTGAAGCTCCGGCAGGACCGGGTGGATGTCAAGCGGCTGATGGCCACCGAGCCGAGTGGCATGGAGGCCTGGGCAACGGTTCGGCGGCTCCCGCTCCCGCTGTCCCCACCGGTTATCGCCGAACTCTGCACCGGGTGGCAATGCGACCCGCCACGGCCATGCCCGACCATCCGCACGGTGGACGACTTCCACGCCTTCCTCGCCCAGCAGTTTCCCGAGGTGCGGGTCCTCCCGGCGCGAAGCTGGCGACGCGAGTACCGCCTTCTCGAGTGTCAGGCCGAGCGGCGAACAATCCTGGTGGGCGGAAACGTCCTCGAATTGCTGGCGATCAGGCACCCCGACCTCGCCACGCTCCGCACGACCGTGCACGCGCTCGACCTGGGCAAGGGACCGACGACCTCGGTGCTGACGGCGCTGCGACAATTGCTCGGATGGCCCGCGGATCGCAACCGCCCGGGGTGACCATCGCGACCCGGTGATCTCTCCCGTGGCATGCCAGTGGAGTGCTTCGGCGACTGAAACGGTCCCCATTACACGCCCGTGTTGCCGGTTGCCGATCGGGCGTCACTGGTAGTGATTGCACAACAGCGTGTGAGTCTCGCCGCCGTGGTAATGCTCGAATCGCGCTGACATTCTGGAGTCGCTCATGCGCAGGTTTGCCTTCCTTCTTGCGATCGCGTCGACCTCGACGGTGTCGCTCGCGGCGCAGCAGTTCGCCTCGTCGACGCTGCCTCCCAGAGAGTGCGGCGCGTGCGTGGCCTCGCTTGCCGTCGGCATTCATCAGGCGCCTGCGGACACCGGTCGCCTCCGGGCGATCGAATACAGCGACGCATACGCCGTCCGGCTGAAGATCCATCGACTCGCCAGCTACGCCGAGTTGCCACTCTTCGCCGCGGAATACTTTCTCGGCGAGAAGTTGCTGCGTGATCAGCGCAACGGGTTGAACCAGGGTGGTGAGGATGGTGGGAGCCGATCGAGTGCGCGTGGTGCGCACTCGGCGGTGGCGGCCGGGCTCGGGGTGCTCTTCACCGTGAACACCGTCACGGGTGGGTGGAATCTCTACGAGTCGCGGAAGGATCCCTCGGGCCGGACACGCAAGTGGCTCCACACCATCACGATGCTCGCGGCCGATGCCGGATTCCTGTGGACCGCCGCGGCGGCGGAGGGGGCGCGTGAATCCGATGCCGGGGCGCGGACGCACCGCACGCGCGCCATCGCCTCGATGAGTCTCGCGACCGCCTCCACCGTGATGATGTGGCTCTGGAAGGATTGATGCTCACGACACTGATCGACACGCTCATCCGCTGGTGCGCGCCCTGGCAGACGTTCTACGGCGATTCCCGACTGACCGAGATCGCGGTCACCTCGGTGCACGTCGTGGCGATGCTGCTTGGCGGCGGCTTCGCCGTCGCGGCGGACCGACTCACGCTGCGCACGACGCGGCGCGACACGGCCGACCGGATGGCGATGCTCGACGAGTTGCAGTCGGTGCACCGGCCGGTGATGGTTGGATTGGCGGCGCTGTTCGCGAGCGGCGTGGCGCTTGCCGCCTCCGACGTCGAGACCTTCGCGGCGTCGCCCGCCTTTCTGGTGAAGCTGGCGCTGGTCGTGCTCCTCTCGGTCAACGGGCTCGTCATGCTTCGCGCCGAGCGGCGGCTCCGCGTCGATCCGACCGAGGCGCGCTGGGGCACGTTGCGCCTCGTGAGTTGGCTCTCACTCGTGCTCTGGGTCAGCACCGCCGTCGTCGGAGTCGTGCTCGTCAACGCGGCGTGAGTGCGCTGCACTGCAGTTGGCCGTCCACCATTGTCCTGCCATGAGGTTCTTGTGAGCGATAGTACTGGCCCCAACGAAGACGCCGCCTGCGAAGGCTGCGAATTGACCCGGCCCCGCCGGGAATTCCTGAAGGAGATCGGTCTGGCCGCGATGGGCGCCTTGCTCCTGGCCGGCATCCCGGCCGAGTTGGCCGCGACGATGCGGCCGCGGGACGTGGCGGCCAGCGGCCGTGTCGGCGCCGATCCGACCTACCCCGTGCCGGCGGCCGATGGCGTGCAGATCGACAAGGTGAACGAGGTGATCCTGGTGCGCTGGCAGGGCAGCGTCTGGGCGTTCAACCTCTCCTGCCCGCACCAGCGGACGGCGTTGCGGTGGACCGATGCCAAGCACGAATTCCAGTGCCCGAAGCACAAGTCGCGCTACCAGCCCGACGGCACCTTCATCGCCGGGCGCGCCACCCGCAACATGGATCGCTTCTCGATCACCCATACCGGGACCGAAGTCATCGTCCACGTCGGGGCGATGCACAAAAGCGACGCGGACCAGGCAAGCTGGTCCGCGTCGGTGGTAAAACTCTGAGCGGTGTGGCGCGGCGCCGTTAGCGTGCTCGCCCCAACCGGCGATCTTCCTCGTCCGTGGTGAAGCGGCCGCGCACGATGATGGCGACGCTCTTCCGGAAAAGCGAGGCGCTCGGGAAGGGCAGCGCGGATTGCGTGGCGGAGCATCCCGGCGGAGGTGAGCAGTTCCTGCCCGGCGCGCAGGGACCACCGTTGAAGTTGATGCGCCGACCATAGCCACCACTCGGCAACTGGAAGCGTAGCACCAGCTCGGGCTGACGATTTCGCGTCACCAGTTGCGCATTCGGCAGCGGGCCGATGGCAAACTGGAAGGTGACCAGTCGATCGATGCCGCTGACGGCATCAGTGTCGCCTCCCAGGAACGCGACGGCCGAGGCGCTGAATGACTGCGTCTGCGGTGCGCCGGTCGTGGCATTCTTCACCACGCGCTCGGCCACCAGCGTCATCGGGTAGGCGATCGGCCCGGTCTGCCCAGGGCTCTCCTCGGCCGAGAGGTAGAGGCCGATCGAATGCACCAGTCCGCTGCCACCCACCGGACCGGGGATGGTGACGTAATACGCGGCGATGTCGTCTCGCGAGGCGGCCGGGTTGCAGGCGTTGATGGTCGTGAAGTCGGCGGCGTGCGTCGCGGTGTAGAACACCTCCGCGCCCCCGGGTGCCGCCTGCAGCGAGGCGCGAAGCTGGTTGTCCCCTTCGCCGGGTACCCAGGCCACCGAGGCACTCCCGTCGGCCCCGGTGAGGGTCGTGGTGGTCGAGGGTGCACCGTTCACCGTGGCGCCCATGGCGCCGCCTGGCGTCCAGAAGACCGGGACACCAATCTGCGGGTTGTTGAACTGATCGGTGACCCGGACGGTCGGTGTCGGGCTGACCGGGCCGTCGTTGACCTTGTCATACGCCGTGGGACCGACCGCCACGAACCGCAACGCGGTCCCAGGCAGAACGTCGAAGAGGTTGCTCCCCGTGGTGCTCGTCACCACGCCCGCATCGCCGAGCGTGGCAGTGGCGGCGAATCGGTAGCCCGTGGCCGACTGCAGAATCGTGGTGCTGAACGTGGCCACACCATTGACGGTGTTGGCGACCTTGGTCGTGCCGCCGCCATCAAAGCTGTTCTTGTTCAGCGACAGCGTCACCGGCGTCGATGCCGTCGGAACGATCGTGCCCAGATCGGAGCGCACTTCGACGCGCGCCGGAATCAGTGCACCGGCGCTGTAACTGCCCGCGGCCGGTTGAGTGAAGACCAGGTTGCTCGCCCCATACGTGGCGATCAGCCAGCCCGGCGCATCCGGGACAAACTCGATCACATCCGGGTCGAGGTCGGCCGGTGGCGTGAGTGCCACGGTCAGCTTCGTGTAGGCCGTACGAAGTGCGGACGTCGTGCCGAAGTTGAGGCAACTCACGGCCGCGGTCCCGGCCGCGTTGGTGGCGGCATCGGCGCCGCAGACCGTGGCGTTGCCCGGCTTGGCGCTGTACGGCGCCACCGTGGACGGCGCGGCGTTCCACGCGGCGATCACCCCGGGAATCGGAGTGCCGAGACGCGTCTTGACCGTGACGCTGGGGAGGCCAGACCCGCCGCGCGTCGTGCCGACGGTGCCGTCGATGGTGGTGACGAGCAGGGCGTCGCGGACAAATTCGCTCGTCGACCCGCCCACGCCACCCGAGGCGAACAGCTGCGGATCGACCGGCTCGAACGGCGAGAACTCGCTGGTCGCCCCACCGATGCCGCCGCCGGCGAGGCGCCGGGCCGCGGAGAGGGGGGCCGGGAGAATCATGCTCGCCAGCGTGGTGAGGGCACGACCGCCCCAGGTCGAGGGCATCGCCGCCGACGTGACCGCGCCGCAGGCGAGCGCCATTTCGGGAGGAAGGTCCACGCGGGGGAGCACTTCAAAGGTGCTCGCATCCTTCTGGTGGCCGAGGACGAGCCTCGCCAGCAGCGCGTCGAGTTCACTCGCCGGGACGTTCGTCAACTCGGCGGGATTCGGACAGACGCCGATGATCGCCTTGGTGCCGGGCTTGAGGGTCTGCGCCGGCGAGACCGTCCACTCATAGATGAAGGGGTACTTGTCGAGCGGCGTCGTGAGCGCGTTGAGATCGGTGACGCGCTTGACCGTGACGACGGTATTCTCGACCACTGCATCGGGCGGAAACTGCGCACCGCTCTGCACATTCTGCGTCATCAGCGTCGTGATCGGGTCGCCGACGTGCACCACCCAGGTCTCCCGGGGGTTCGCGATGCCCGCGTCGATGCCCACATAGCAGAAGACCTGGTTCATCAACGTTGCCAGCGCCGCCGGCGAATGGGCGACGAGGTGCAGCGAGTCCTGCAGCAGGAGAAAGTCCACCAGCTCGAAGGCCTTCGCCTTCGCGAGCGTCGGGTTGTTGGCGTTCGTCGCCTGGACGATCGCGTTCCAGGTGCTCGTGGCGGTGAAGGTGCTCGCCAGCGAGGTGAAGCCGCTCGAGAGCGCCGCCTGGATCACCGCCGGATCGGAGGTGCACGGCGAGAGGCCCGCGGCAATGCCGCTGTGCGGCACCGCGCGGGCGGGCGTGTCGGGAAGTGAAGCGGTATCACCGCATGCACTCGCCAGTAATGTCACCGCGAGGAGCGGCAACCAGGTCACACGAGACACATCGCCTCCGGAAGAAATACAGGAGGGAGGATCATCGGGGATCTTGGCGATGTGTGGTCCTGCCGAGTCACCCTACTACTCCCTATGGCGATTGATATACGCCACAGCGGGAGGTCCCGCAATGCTGTTGCGCCAGTGTCACACCCCTGTGACCTAGTTCGCGATCAGCTTCTGGAATCCCGGCGCCTTCTCGATTGGCCGGTACCACCAGCCGACATACGCCTGGATCGCCTTCCGCCGGTCGTCTTCCTTCGAAAGGAAGACCTTCAGGTTGGCCAGCGCCGCGGTGGTGTCGCTGCGAAGGACGCTCACGAAGGCGGCGTACTGGGGCAGTTCGAGGTTCGGGTCGACTTCCGGGTTGCCGCGCGACCGGTCGACCACCCGCTTGGCGCTGTCGCCCAGGTTGGCACGGGTGAGCACGGCCGCCACGAGGAGGTCGCTCTTGAACCGTTCGAACCGCTGCTGCGGCTTCGGGACGAGGGCGGTGATCGAATCGGCAAGCTTCCACGCCAGCGCCACGTCGGGCTCCTTCGCGCGCGAGGTCATCAGGTAGAGCTGGCAGCGCGGCGCCTGCGCCGACGCGGGATAGCGGCGCTGCATCTCGTCGCACCAGCGGTTTGCCTTGGTCCAGTCTTCGAGGTCGTACGACGCGAGGATCAGCCGGTTCAAGACGGTCTGCGCGTTGCTCAGGAAGGCGTCGGCGTTCCATGCCTTCTCGGCGGCCTGATAGATGTCGAGCGGCGGGACTTCCGGGATGTAGTAGTAGAGGTGCGACAGCGATGCCCAGGCGCCAGCCTGATTCGGATTGAGCTCGGTCGCCTTCTCGAGGTCGGCCCGCGCCGCCAGCTTCAGCGCGTCGATCTTCTCCTTCTCGGCGTCGACCTTCAGCAGGTAGCGCCAGTATTGCAGGTTCCCGCGCAACTCGAGCGCATTGGGGTCCTGCGGCTGCAGCGCCAGTGCCCGGTTGATGTGCGTCAGCCCGGCGTCGATCGGCGCCTTGGCGTCGAGCGGATCCTGGTTGCGACGCGACGTCTCGTACGCCAGCCGCGCGCGGGCGATGATCGGGTCGGGCCACTTCGGGTCGAGCGCTTCGGCCTGCGCGAGCAGCGTGTCGGCCTGGGCGCGGATGAGGAGCACACTATCCCCCTTCGCGGCGGCTGCCTGCTTCCGCAGCCGCTCCGCGCGCTGCACCAACAACCAGGCATCGTTGTTCGAGGTTGCCTGACGCTGCTGTTTCATCAGCACTTCGCTGCCGATTCCCTGCTGGATGAGGGTGGCGACCTCGCGCGCGGTGGAGTCGCGCGCTGCCGCGAAGTTGCGGCCATCCACCGTAAAGCTCTTCCGGTCGCCGAAGTCGGCGCCCGAGTTGCCGTCGATCAGCCGGATCGAGACCTTGATCTTGTCGCCCTGCTGTTCGAGCGTCCCCTTGACCAATGTGCCGGCGTTGAGCGCCTTGCCGATATCCTCGACCGCGATCGAGTCGTTGCCGCGATACTGCCCGACACCGCCCGCCGAGATGACGGCGATGCTCGGGACGGTGTTGAGGTTCTCGATCAGCGCTTCGGTCAGCCCATCGGCGAGTGCCGAGAGGGAGTCACCGGGGCTGATGCTCTGGAAGTACAGCACGGCGATCCGCTTCGCCGGCAATCCGGTGCCATCAGCCATCGCCGCAGGCCGGTTGCCGCCCGCACTCATCTTGTAGGCCCCGAAGCCGGCGGCGGCGACCACACAGAGCGCGGCGGCGAGCACTGCCGGCCGCTTCCAGAGCGGCACCGGCATCGGCGCGGCGACGCCAAACGCGCTGGTCATCCCGCTGTTGGTACGGCGCGCCGTCGTGTGCCGCATCGTCATCATGCGAGTGGACGTCGCCCCGGCCGCCATCGGCGCGGCGACCAGCATCTCGGCGAACGCCGCCGCGCTCTGCGGCCGGTCGGCCGGCGACTTCCCCAGCGCGCAGAAGATCGCGTACTCGACTTCCTCCGGCACCGACTGACGGATGATCCGGAGCGACGGGACCTGCTCCATCACATGCTTGGCGAGGATCGCCGAGGCATTCTTTCCGCTGAAGGGCGGCTCACCCGCGAGCATCTCGAATAGCATGCAACCCAGGGAGTAGATGTCGGCGGTGACGCCGACCTTCTCGCCCATCCCCTGTTCGGGTGCCATGTAGGTCGGCGTGCCGAGCGCCATCCCGGTCTGCGTCAGCTGCTGCGCGCCATCCTCGACCGCGCGGGCAATGCCGAAGTCGGCCACCAATGCGTGGCCGCCGCTGAGGAGGACGTTTTCCGGCTTGATGTCGCGGTGGATGACCTGTTGCTTGTGGGCGTACTCAAGGGCATCGGCCACTTCGAGCGTGATCTGCAGCGCATCCTCGACGGAAAGCTGGCCTTCGCGGTCGAGGCGGTCGCGGAGCGACTCCCCTTCGACAAACGGCATCACGTAGTAGAGCAGGCCGTCGGAGACTCCCGAGTCGTACATCCCGAGGATGTGCGGGTGCTGCAGCCTCCCGGCGACCCGGATCTCGCGCTCGAAACGCTCGCCGCCGATCGAGGCGGAAAGGTCCGGGTGGAGCACTTTCACGGCCACCTTGCGGTCGTGCTTGATGTCGCGGGCCAGGAAGACCGTGGCCATGCCCCCACGGCCGAGCTCCCGCTCGAATGCATAGCGATCGGCGAGGTGGGTCTGCAGTCGTTCGAGGGTGGTATCGGCCAAGCTGGAGGCCTCGGGCCGGAGAGGGTTGAGAGCTAAAGGATAAGTCCGGCTCCGAAGAACGCGCCAGCGGTGGCAGGGCGAATCCGCCGCCGGAGGCTCGATTCCGGGTACCCCCGCTTAGATTTCCCCTGCGGCCACTTTGCCGTCCTTCGTCCCCGGCACGAGTGAGTTCGCATGAGCGCCTACAAGACCCTGCAGCGTCGCCTGACCCTTGGCGGACGCGAATACCATTTCGTCACCTGCGAGGGTCAGCGGGCCAATCCGTCGCGTGGGCACCCCGAGGTCCCGCCGACCTGGGCGCTGATGGCGGCCGGCAAGCGGTGGACGGTGATGCCGGAACTGGCCGATCAGGACGAGGCCGAGATCGATCGCCAGCTGCTGGCGTGGCTGGGTGAGCACATGGGGAGCGAGCCGGGGATCATCGCCGATCGGGGCGATCCCGCCAGCGGTCGGAAGGGCTAGCCCCCGACGCCGCCGCGGCCTGCGGCGGCGGGTAGCTCCGGCATCCCATCGAAAAAGGTGACCACCCCGGTCTCCAGCGAATACTCGGCGCCCACCACCAGCAGTCCATCCTCTCGAATCAACTGTTCCAGGATCTCCGAGCCGTGTCGCAGATGGTTGGCGGAGGCGCGGATGTTGGCCCTGACCGCCTCGGCCACCAGGGCGTCGTGGTCGTGGGCGAGCGGCGTGTCGAGGAGCGACTCGACTGACGGCCGCACCAGGTCGACGATCGCCCGGATGTTGCGCGAGTGGGTCGAGCTCGGCGAGGGGTGCTGCAGCTCCTCGATGGTGGCCACGATCGCGCCGCACTGCGAATGGCCCAGGACCACCACCAGCCGGGTGTGGAACCGTTCGGCCGCGAATTCGACGCTCCCGACCAGCGAGGGGGCGACGATGTTGCCGGCCACCCGGATGACGAAGAGGTCGCCGAGTCCCTGGTCGAAGACGATCTCGGCGGGGACGCGGGAGTCGGCGCAGCCGAGAATGATGGCGAAAGGCTCCTGACCTTCCGTCAACTCCGCGCGACGGGCCTGGTGGAGCACCGGCGCGCCGCCGCTGACGCTGGTGTTGAAGCGGAGATTGCCAGCCTGGAGTCGGGCGAGGGCTTCGTGGGCAGGGATCATGGAGGAAGGGTACTACGGGTGAGGGGTGAGGGGTGAGGGGTGAGGGGGACTGGTTACCTTTCTGCCTTCCCCCACCATTGCCTAACCGAGGTCCCCCCATGCTCGCCCGCTTCCGCCCGTTGGTGGCCGCCGCGCTCGTCCTGCTCGCTGCTGGGGTTCCGGCGAATTCAGGACCGGTGGATTGGCCCATGGTCGCGAAGATCCGCGCCGAGGGGTTGCAGCGCTCCCGGGTGATGGACCTCGAGGGGTACATGGCCGATGTCCTCGGCGCCCGGCTCACCCTCTCCAAGGACATGCAGCGCGCCCAGCTCTGGGTGCGCGGTGAAATGGAGCGGATCGGGCTCGTCAACGTGGCGGCGGAGCCGTTCATGAACTTTGGCGCGGCGTGGGACAACGAGTACGTCTCGATCCACATGCTCGAACCCGACTATCAGCCGATGGTCGGCTATCCGCTCGCGCACACGCCCGGTACCGACGGGAAGCAGGTCGCACAGGCGATGATCGTCGATCTCCAGTCGAAGCAGGACCTGGAGCGTTACCGTGGCAAGCTGGCCGGCATGGCCATTCTCGCCACGCCGCCGGCGGTGATCGACCTCGCGGCGATGACCAATGGCGTGCGCCGTCGGACCGAGGCGGAGCTCGATTCGCTGGAGCGCGTGGTCATCGTGCCGCGGCCGGCCCCGGCGCCGCGTGCGGTCCGGAATCCCGACGTGCTGACGGCGGTCGAGAAGATGGCCTTCTACAAGGCCGAAGGCGTGGTCGTCGTCTTCCAGTGCGAGAGCGGCTGGCTCGGCGCCGTGCGCGGCTTCTCGCGCCCCGGTTCCGCGACCGACCGGTGGTCGCGCGAGGGCGACTTGGCGGCGCCGGTGATGGTGGCGGTCACCCCCGAGCACTACAATCGGATGTATCGGATTCTCCAGCGGAGTATTCCGGTGAAGGTCGAGGTCGAGGTCCGCAACCGGATCGGCGAGCAATCCGAGCAGGCGATGAACATCGTGGGCGAAATCCCGGGGAGCGATCTCAAGGACGAGGTGGTCATGATCGGCGCCCACTTCGACACCTGGCACGCCTCGCCGAATGCGAGTGACAACACCTCCGGTGTCGCGGTGGCGCTCGAGGCGGCGCGCATCCTCAAGGCGATCGGCGCCAAGCCGCGCCGGACCATTCGGGTCGCGCTGTGGGGCGGCGAGGAACAGGGGCTGTGGGGCTCGCGCGCCTATGTGCTCAAGCACTTCGGCAATCCGCGTGATCCGAAGGTCGGCACCACGCCGGACTTCGAGAAGTTGCAGGCCTATTTCAACCAGGACTACGGGTCGGGGCAGTACCGCGGCATCATGCTGCAGGGGAACGAGGGTGCGCGCGAGCTGCTCACCGCGTGGATGTCGCCGTTCAAGGACCTGGGCATGACCGCCGTCTCGAACCAGAGTCTCGGCAGCACCGACCACGTCGCCTTCGACGAGATCGGGCTCCCCGGTTTCCAGTTCCTTCAGGACCGGACCCCGGGGCAGGGTGGCCACACCAACCTCGACTTCTACGACACAATCCAGGCTGACGACCTGATGAAGAACGCCGTGATCATGGCGTCCTACGCCTGGCACGCCGCCAACAGCGCCGAGCGGATTCCCCGCAAGGGCGCGCGCTAACCCGCCTCGCCGGAGTCGCCATGTCCTCGCGCCGCCACTTCGTCCGGACCCTGATGGGCACCGGAGCCGCGCTCCCGATGTTTCGCCACGACGCCATGCGCCAGGTGATGCGGGCCACCGACCGGCTCACCTCCGCCGATCCGCTCGCGGCCGCCGAAGACGAAGCCTACTGGACCGAGATCCAGCGCGCCTTCGACGCCGACCGCACCATGGTGAACCTGAACAACGGCGGCGTCTGCCCCACACCGAGCCATGTGCTCGAGGCGATGATCCGCGACCTCCGCTTCAGCAACGAGCTGCCGGTCCACCACATGTGGGCGGTGCTCGAGCCGCGCATCGAGAGCGTGCGGCGCGACCTGGCGCACGACTTCGGCTGCGACCCCGAGGAGATGGCGATCACCCGCAACGCCTCGGAAGCGCTCGAGACGCTGATCCTCGGCCGCGACCTCCAGCCGGGCGACGAAGTCCTGGTCACCAATCAGAACTACGGCCGCATGCTCACGACGTGGGAGCAGCGGGTCCGCCGGCAGGGGATCGTGCTGAAGCAGGTGTCGTTCGACGTCAAGAACCCGACGCCGGACTATCTCGTCGACGTCTTCCGCAAGGCGATCACCCCGCGCACGAAGATCATCGAGGTGACCCACATCACCAATCTCACCGGCCAGATCTTCCCGGTGAAGCAGGTGATCGACATGGCCCACGAGAAGGGGATCGAGGTCTTCGTCGACGGGGCCCATGCCTACGCGCATTTCCCGTTCACGCGCGACGCACTGAACGTCGACTATTACGGCACCTCGCTCCACAAGTGGCTGCTGGCGCCGATCGGCACCGGCTTTCTCTATGTGCGCAAGGCAAAGATCGGCAGCATCTGGCCGATGATGGCCGCCCCCGCCACGATGAACGACAACATCCGGAAGTACGAGGAGATCGGCACGCACCCCGCCGCCAATCACAACGCCATCTCCGCGGCGCTCGCCTTCCACCGCGGCATCGGCAGCGAGCGGAAGATCGCCCGGCTCCGCTACCTGCGCGATCGCTGGGCCAAGCGGCTGCTGGCCGAGAGCCCACGGGTGCACATCCCCACGCCGCTCGTGGGAACCACGGCGGGCGCCATTGCGCTGCTCTCGATCGAGGGGGTCGACGCCACCAAGCTCTCGGCGTGGCTGCTCGACAAACACCGGGTCGTGACCGTCGCGATCAACCACCCCGAGTTCTCCGGGATCCGCGTGACGCCGAACGTCTACACCACGCCCGACGAGATCGATGTCTTCGCCGACCTGATCGGCAAGGCGATCAAGCAGGGCATCGCGTAGTGGATACCAAGCGCCTCGAGGCCTTCAGCGACGGCGTGATCGCCATCATCATCACCATCATGGTGCTGGAACTGCGCCCGCCCCACGAGCCGACGCTCGCCGGGCTGGCGCCGCTCCTGCCCGTGATCCTCTCCTACGTCCTCTCGTTCATCTATCTCGGCATCTACTGGAACAATCACCATCACATGCTGCAGGCCACGAAGCACGTGAATGGCACCATCCTCTGGGCCAACCTCCATCTGCTCTTCTGGCTGTCACTGATTCCGTTCGCCACCGCCTGGCTCGGCGAGGGGCACCTCGCGCCGGCGACGACCGCGCTCTACGGCGGCATCCTGCTGATGGCGGCGATCGCCTACACCATCCTGCAGCAGGCGATCGTCCGGCTGCACGGCCGGGACTCGTTGCTGGCGAAGGCGATCGGTGATGACGGGAAGGGGAAGCTCTCGGTGGCCTGCTACGTCGCGGCGATCGCGCTGTCGTTCGCGAGCGTCTGGGCGGCGATCGCCCTCTACGTGGCGGTGGCGCTGATCTGGCTCGTGCCGGACCGGCGGATCGAGCGGGCGATCGGAACCACCGACTGAGCGCTGGCCCGGGTCAGTCGGCCGGGCGGTCCATGCCGAAGGTCCGCACGGCCGAACCACCCTCCTGCAACACCCGCGGCGCCTCCTCCACGAAGCCGAGCTTGAGGAGCAGGCGCTGCGAAGGGTCGTTCTCTGCGTTGGTGATGGCCAGGACGCGCGGCACGGCAAAGTCTCGCCACGCCGATTGGAGGATCGCGCTCGCGGCTTCCAGCGCATAGCCCACGCCCCACGCCTCCGGGACGAAGGCATAGCCGATGTCGGGCGATTCAAGCGTGACACGCTTGATGAGTCCGCACATCCCGATCGGCGCGCCACGTTTCGCGCAGCACGACCAGGTTGAGCCCGTGGCCGTGCGTCTGCGTAGCTGGCGATCGGTCCGTTGGTCAGGTAGTCGTGCGCTCCCTCGAGGGTGCGCACGCCCTTGTCGCCGATGTACTCGTGGAACGACGGCTCGTTCAACAGCCGCAGCACGAAATCGCCGTCGTCCAGCGTGAAGTGCCGCAGCATGAGCCGCGGCGTCTCCCAGGGGCCGAGGCTCATCGCGCCGGGGCCGCCGCCTTCAGTGCCGCCCACCGCGCCATGATCGTCACATACGCCTGCTCCGCCTTGGCGGCTGCCGCCAGCTGGTTGGCCGTTGGCGCCACATCGGCGCCCTGCATCGCCAGCGCGGCCGCGTGCAGCGCGTTGCTCACGCCGTCGAGCGTCGACGGCGGTGTCGCACCGGCACCGGCCCCACCGCGTCCGCCGCCACCGCGACCGCCACCGACTCCGCCTGCCACCGGGGCCGGAGCGAGCGAGTCGAGCTTGCCCTTCAGTGTCGAGGCCGCCGGCGCGCTTGACTGCGCCAGCGACGTCGAGAGGGCACGCGCCTCGGTCCACGCAGCACGGGCGGCGACGGCCTTGCTGTGCAGCGTGCGCGTCATGGTGAAGAGCTGCGTCAGGGCCGGCGCCGGCGTGGTGACGCGCGGATCGAGGCGGAGCGTCAACGGCTGCGTGAACTGCTTCCCCTCCACCGTCAGCCGAACGACGTACTTGCCAGGCGGCGCCCACGGTGCGCTCACCACCGTCATCATCCGCCCCGGCACCGCACCGGTCGACCCGCCCCCACCCGGCACGATCGGATCGTAGTGCATATCCCAGAGCCAGCGATGCATTCCGGCCTCGGCCGACAGCGCCGTCGAGGCGGCGGGCCAGTAGAGCGGGAAGGCGCAGTGCTGGGCGTTCGGCGTCCGCTGACAGAGCGCCACGTAGGCAGCGGGGTCGCGCACCGGATCAGGATTCAGGACCGGGTCGGTGCTCGCGTAGGTACGGACCACGCCGCCAGTGGCGTCGAGGATCTCGAGCGTCACCGCGCCGGTGGCGGACTTCGGCAGGAAATAGTCGAGCACCGCACCCACCGGACCACTCTCGCCGGCCGGCACTTCCGGCGGCCACGGCGTCGGGTCGTTGATGAAGTTGCGGAGCCGCACGGCCGTCATCGGCTTGACGAGGTGCGCCGACTGCGTCGCGGCGGCCTGGCGCAGCGCCGCGGCCTCGCGGAGCGGGGTGAGGTTGTCCAGGATCCAGAAGCCGCGGCCGTGCGTCCCGGCGACGAGATCGGCGCAGCGGCAGGTCGAATCGTCCTTGACCTTGATGTCGCGCACCGAGATTGCCGGCATGTCGAGACGCAGCGACTGCCAGTGGTCGCCATCATCGAACGAGACCCACACCTGCGTGTCGGTCGCGCCATAGAGGAGCCCCTTCACCCGGGGATCCTCGCGGATCGAGTTGACCACCACGCCCGGGGCGATCCCGGTGTTGATCTCCTGCCACGTCGTGCCGCCGTCGTGCGTGCGCCAGAAGTGCGGGTTGAGGTCGTCGATCCGCATCGTGTTGGCCGCCGCGTAGGCGGTGAGGTTGTCGAAGTGCCCCGCCTCGATGTTGAAGATGCGGGTCCACGGCTTGATGCCGGCTGGGGTGACGTTGCGCCACGTCGTCCCGCCGTTCATCGTCACCTGGATCAGGCCGTCGTCGGTCCCGGCCCAGAGGATCGCCACCGAGCGCGGCGAGGCGGAGAGCGCCGTGATGGTGCCCAACGGTGCGGGCGTGACCGTCGTGGCGTACTTCCCGGCGGTCGCCGGCACCTCCCACGTCTGTCGCGAAAGGTCGGGCGAGATCCGCGTCCAGCGGTGCCCGCGGTCGAGCGTCTTCCAGACGGCATTCGAGGCGTAGAAGAGCGCGTCGGGGTTCACCGGCGAGAACAGCAGTGGCATCGTCCGCACGTTGCGGCTGAAGCCGGTCATGTCCGGGCCGACATTGGTGGTCTGTCCGGTCTTCCGGTCGTAGCGCGACACATTGCTGCGCGAGCTGCCGAAGACGATGTCGGGGTTCCGCGGGTCGGGCGCGGCGATGCCGTATTCCTGGATGTTGACCGGGTGCCAGTCGTGGAACGTGATGATGCCGTCGCTCGACCAGCTGTCGACGCAGGCGGAGCCGGAGTCCTGCTGGCCGCCGCAGAGACGGTAGGGATAGGCGTTGTCGGCGGTGACGTGGTACATCGCCGCGGTCGACTGCGTGTACCAGTTGCTCCAGCTCTGCCCGCGATTGCCCGAGATCACGGCGCCCTGGTCGGCGATCACGCCGATGATGTTCGGATTGAGCGGGTTGATCCAGCTGCGCTGGTAGTCATCGCCACCGGGCGCACCGCGCACGGCCGCCCATGTCCGGCCGCCATCCTCGGTCCGCCAGAAGACCGTCGACGCGCTGTAGACGACGTTTTCGTTGGTCGGATCGACGGTGATGGTGGGGAGGTCGCCGCCGCCGATTCGGCCGAGCGGGCGGGGGTCTGCGGCGGGAACGGCCGTACCGGCCGGCGCGTTCGGGTCGCGCTGCGCCGGGAACCAATGCTCCCCACCATCCACCGACTTGAACAGCGTGATCGCTCCCGCGCCGCCCCCGCGACCGCCGCCACCACCACCCGCGGGTGCCGCCCCCGCGGCCGGGGCGACCGTTGCGTAGAGCACCAGATGATTGCTTGGCGAGATCGCCAGGTTGGCCTGGCCGACCGTCGGAAGCCCGTCGGTCAGTTGACGCCACGTCGTACCGCCGTCGGTCGACTTGAAGATCCCGCCGCCGGGGCCGCTGAACTCGCGCCCTTCGATGAACTGTTGCTGTTGCTGCCAGAGCGCGGCGTACACCACGTTCGGATCGGTCGGATCGATCCGCACGTCATTGCCGCTGGTGTATTCGTCCTTGAAGAGCACCTTCTGGAACGAGGCGCCGCCGTCGGTCGAGCGGAAGATCGCCGCGCTCGGCGTTCGGGCCGTACGGGTGGCCGAGGGCAGCAACGAAGAGACGCTCGGGGTGCTTCGGGTCCACTTCGACCCAGGCAATCATCTGGCTCTCGCGCAGCCCGAGGTGCGTCCAACTCTTCCCGGCGTCGTTGGAGCGATACATCCCGTCGCCAACGGCGAGGTCGGGACGGATGATCCCCGCACCGGTGCCGACATAGAGAATGTCCGGATTCGATGGTGCCACCGCGATGGCCCCGATCGACCCGGTCGACTCCTCGTCGAAGAGCGGCTTCCAGGTCGAGCCGAAGTCGGTGGTCCGCCAGACGCCGCCGTTGTCGAAGCCGGCGTAGAACACATTGGGCTGCGTCGGCACGCCGACCATCGACCGCCCTCGACCCGCACGCACCGGACCGATCGAGCGCCAGTGCATCGCGGCGGCCGGATCGGGGGACTGCGCCGGGAGCATCGAGGGGAGGGCGAAGAGCGAACAGGCCACGAGCGTGAGGCGGGACGCGGAAGCGCGCACGAGACGATCTCCGGGTGGGGCGGGGGAGATTGAAGATACGGCGAAAGCCAGTGACCTGTGACCCGTGACCGCACCCCGGGTTACTGGTTACTGGTCACCTCTCCCCGTTCACCGTTCACCCACTATGCTTGACGCATCCCAACCCGTCGTGGAGTTCCCATGCGTTCCCTCTCGCTTTCGGCCGCGCTGCTGCTCGCCGGCTTGTCGCCGCTGGCCGCCCAGTCCGGCCTCGCGGTGGCCGATTCGTCGCCCTTCCGGCCGCTGAATCTCCCGGCACCGAACGAATTCCGCGGGGGATCGGGGCGGCCCGGGCCCCGGTACTGGCAGCAGCGGGTCGATTACCGCATCCGCGCGACCCTCGACCCGGCGGCCAACGAGGTGCGTGGGCGCGAGACGATCCACTACGTCAACCACTCCCCTGATGCGCTGCCGTACCTCTGGCTCTTCGTCGAGCAGAACATCTGCGATGCGGCCTCGATCACCAACCTCCTCAATCAGCCGCCGCTGGTTTTTCTCGGCTCGACCTTCGACTTCTCCTGCCAGGGCTTCGCGGGCGGCGGGCGGCTCGAGACGATGACGTTGCGGGGCAAGGAAGTGAACCGGAGTCGCCATGGCACCACGTTGCGGGTCGAGCTGCCAAAGCCGCTCGCCTCGGGGGATTCGCTCGACCTCGACGCGGTATGGCGCTTCAAGGTGCCAGCGCAGGGCGCCGGCCGCATGGGTCACGATGGTGCGCTCTACGAGATTGCCCAGTGGTATCCTCGGATGGTGGTCTACGACGATGTGCGCGGCTGGAACCACGAACCCTACATCGGGGCCGGGGAGTTCTACCTCGAGTACGGCAACTTCGATGTCTCCCTCACGGTGCCGGCAACGCACCTCGTCGCCGCGACCGGCGACCTGCTGAATCCGGCGCAGGTGCTGACCGCGGCACAGCGCGCCAGGCTTGTGATGGCGCGCCGCTCCGACACGGCGATCGCGATCGTGACGCGGGCGGAAGCGGGGAACGCCGCGGCCACCCGCCCGACGACGACGGGCACGCTGACCTGGCGCTTCACCGCCAAGAATGTGCGCGACTTTGCCTTTGCCGCCGGCCCGGACTTCCGCTGGGATGCCAGTGGGTACGACGGCATTCTGATCGAGACGCTATACCGGCCGCGCGCCGAGGCGTGGGCCGAGGCCAATCGGATGTCACGCGAGGCGATCAAGCACTTCAGCGAGCAGTGGTACCGCTACCCTTGGTCGCATGCGACGACCGTCGAGGGGCCGATCGAGGGCATGGAGTACCCGATGCTCACTTTCGTGCCGAACTCGCCGACCCGGGAGGAACTGCAGTGGGTCGTCGCGCACGAGTTCGGTCACCAGTGGTTTCCGATGATCGTCGGTTCCAACGAGCGGCTCTACCCGTGGATGGACGAGGGCTTCAACACCTTCATCGACCTCGCCAACAGTGCCAACTACTTCCGTGGCACCGCCTATGGCGACTCGATCCAGGCGCACCCGCTCCACCTCGCCGCCCTGCACACCACGCCGGGCGAGGAGCAGCCGCTGATCACCAAGCCGACCTCTGTTCGGGACCTCTTCTGGACCGGCTACCAGAAGCCCGCGCTGATGCTGTCGCTGCTGCGCGACGAGGTCCTCGGTCGCGAGCGCTTCGAGGCCGCCTTCCGAGAATACATCCGCGCCTGGGCGTTCAAGCACCCCACGCCGACGGACTTCTTCAGGATCATGCGCGATGCGTCGGGGATGGAGCTCGACTGGTTCTGGCGCGATTGGGTCTACACGACGGCGCGGCTCGACCAAGCCGTGGACTCGATCACCGTCCGCCCCGATGGTGGCTCGAATGTCCACCTGAGCAACCGCGGCACCATGACGATGCCGGCCGAGCTGGCGCTCACCTTCAGCGACGGCACCAGCACCACCGTCCGCCTCCCGGTCGAGATGTGGAACCTCGGCCAGCGCTTCACCTATCGCGTCCCCGGCACCAAGCGGGTGATACGCGCGACGGTCGATCCGCGCGCCGCGATGCCCGACACGGATCGGGGGAATAACACTCGGGGCACCCCCTGACGCGCAGACGCCCGCCGTGTGTAAGGGCGACGCATGCGTCGCCCTCCCGAAGATCCGGATCGGCCTGCGCGATCCGGCATCAGGGCCGCGGGCAATCGGGATCGGCCCGCGCGATCCGGGATCAGCGCCGCAACTGCGCCAACAGCTGCCCGAGCGCCTTGATCTCCTCGCCGTACTTGGCCCAGTTCCCCTCGCGCTGCGCGGTCATCGCCGCGTCGTAGTGGCGCTGGGCCTCGGCGAGGAGCGCCTGCGTGGTCGGCGCGATGGGGGTGGTGGTCACCGGCGCCCCGGCCAGCGGCGTCGGCGTGTCCGAGGTGATCCGCTGCGCCCCGCTGCCGCCGAAGAGCGTGTTCAGCGCCCCATCCAGCGACTCGTCCATCACCACGCGCGTCTGGTACGCCACGACGACGCGCTTCAGCTCAGGGATCTTGCCTCCCTCGGCCTGCAGGTAGAGCGGCTGCACGTAGAGCAGGGAATTCTCGATCGGGATGACCAGCAGGTCACCGCGCAGCACCTTGCTGCCGCGCTGATCCCAGAGCGAGACCTGCCGGGAGATCTCGGTGTCCTGGTTGATCCGGTTCTCGATCTGTGTCGGGCCGTAGACGGTGCTCTGCCGCGAGAAGGTGTACGCCCGGAGCTTGCCGTAGGCAGCGCCGTCGTTCCGCGCCACCATCCATGCCGCGAGGTTGTCCTTTCCGCGCGGCGTGAACGGCACCATGTAGACGAACTCGGCGTTCTCCTCCCCCGGCAGGCGCATCACGATGTGGCGCATGAACGGGACCGCCCCGCTCGATCCCTCCTCCATCTCCGGCACGGCCCACTGGTCCTCGCGATGGTAGAACGCGTCGGGAGAGTCCATGTGGTACGTGGCATAGAGCGCGGTCTGGATGCGATAGAGATCATCGGGGTAGCGGAGATGGGCGCGGATGTCCGCCGGCATCTTCTCCATCGGCAGCAGGATGCCCGGGAAGACGCGCCCCCAGGTCTGGATCAGCGGATCGGTCGGCGCCGTGACATAGGCGTGCATCGAGCCGTCATATGCATCGAGGACCACCTTCACGCTGTTGCGCATGTAATTGGTGCCGTTCGACAGCCGCTGCGAATAGGGATAGCGGGTGGTGGTCGTGTACGCGTCGAGAATCCACTGCAGGTGACCGTCGTCGGCCACCACCATGTACGGGTCGCGGTCGAGCGAGAGGAACGGCAGCGCCTTCTCGACGCGCTGCTTGATGTTGCGGACATAGAGAATTCGCGAGGCGTTGGTGATGTCGCCCGAGAGCAGGAGCTTCGAGGTCTGGAACCGCGAGGCCAGCACCAGAGCGACGCCAGAAGGAGCCGATCGGCACGCCGCCCGTCCCGGCGTAGGCAGCGTAGACGTTCTCCTCGCCGGCAGGGTGGTCAAACTCCCGTTGCGCCGTGCCGACCACGGCGAAGTCGTAGTTCATCTCGCCGAAGTAGATCTGCGGCCGCGTGATCTTCAACGAGACGCTCGATGCCGGTGGCAGGTCCTTGATGAAGAGGACCGGCAGCCCTTCGCTGGTGATCTGGTTCACCGGGCCGAGGGTGAGCCCCATGCCGTGCGTGAAGGTCAGATGCTCGTTGATGAAGGTGCGCGTCGGCAGCGACGCCGCGTTCAGTTCCCGGGGCGAGAGCAGCACCTGGCGCAACTTGCCGTCGATGTGGTAGCGGTCATCGTCGACCGAGAGGAAGTCGTAGTAGGTCCGGATTTCCTGCAGCTGGCCGAAGGTCTGCAGCAGCGGGTCCCGGTCCCAGAGCCGGACGTTGTCGATGGTCGGCGCGTTGCGCTGCAGGTCGGCCAGCGAGAGCGTGGCGCCCTCGGCGAGTTCGCTCGATTCGACCGAGTCGAGGCCCCACGCGGCGCGGGTCGCGGCGATGTGGGACTGCAGATACGGCGCCTCGCGGGTCAGCTCGGTCGGCGCGACGATCAGCTTCTGGATCGCCAGCGGGAAGAGCGCGCGGGTGACGATGGCAAGGAGCATCCAGCCACCCAGCACCCGGACCAGGTACTTGCCGAGATGCCCCCGTCGTCCGCCGAGGAAGACCAGCCCCGCGGCGAGCAATGCGGCGAAGGCGGCCAGGCGAATCGCCGGGAGCGACGCGTGCAAGTCGGTGTAGCTGGCGCCGAGCAGCGGGCCGGTGGTGGAGTAGAGCAGCCCCGGCGCGTCGACGAACCAGAGCTGGAGCGCCCAGAGCACGAAGAGCGATGCCGAGGACCGTCCCGACATGGCGCGAGGCCTCGATCCGCATGCCGATCGCGCGCGGTGGGGTGAAGGTGATGTCGCCGCGCAGCAGGTACGCCGGGAAGAGCAGGAGGAGCGTGACGATCGTCAGGCCGGCGAGGATCGACAGGACGCCGCTGATGGCCGGGAGCAGGAAGACGTAGTAGGAGATGTCGCGCTGGAAGACCGGATCGATGCTGCCGAACGGCGTCCGGTTGAGTGCCAGCAGGGCCGTCTCCCAGGAGGCCGCGCCACTGCTCCCGAAGAGGAAGCCGAGGAAGAGCGCCAGCGGAAGCGAGACGCGCCGAAGGACCGCCGACAGGTTGATCGGCGGCATGTTCGGCCCGAGCTGCACGGCGAAGGGGAGCGGATGCAGTCCCCGGCGCACGACGCGCAGAGTTGCCGTAGACGACGGCCGGTGGTGAGGCCACCCACCACGAGGAAGAGCGCCAGGCGCGCGACGATCTCCTTGGTGAAGATCACCTCGTAGCCCACTTCCTTGAACCACCACCAGTCGGACAGCGTGGTGCTGAACGACGGCCACGCGATGGCCACCAGCACGAAGAGCAGGACCAGCAGGACGAGCGAGCGGCGGGCGGTCATGGCGTACTCCTGAACCGGCGGGAGCACGGAAGATAGCGTCCCGCACCCGCGGTCAGTGGGCCGACGGCAGCACGAAGCCCGGTTCAAGTTCGTTGCTGGTGCCCCGCGAGGCATCGAGCACCTTCGGCGCCCCGACCGGTTCGAATCGCGCCTGGAAGAAGCGGAGGTACTCCGGCTCGTAGCAGAATTCGAGGCCGTGCACCCGCTCCCGGTCCTCGTACAGGGCGATCACGCTCTCGGTCACGACGTCCATGTGGGCCTGGGTGTAGACCCGGCGCGGGATGGTCAACCGGACCAACTCGAGCTGGGGATAGCGATTCTCGCCGGTCACCGGATCGCGCCCGGCCGAGACGGCGCCGCGCTCCATCGCCCGCACGCCGCCCTCGACATAGAGCGCTGCCGCGAGCGCCTGCGCCGGGAATTCGCTCCGCGGCACGTGCGGCAGCATCGCCGCCGCGTCGAGGAAGACGGCATGTCCACCGATCGGCGTCACGATCGGGACGCCGGCCTCCTGCAACCGCTCGCCCAGATAGTACACCTGCCCGATCCTGCTGCGGATGTAATCCTCCTCCACCGACTCGCCGATGCCGATCGCCATCGCCTCGAGGTCGCGCCCGGCGAGGCCGCCGTAGGTGTGCAGTCCCTCGTAGACCACGACCAGGTTCTGCGCCTCTCGCGGCGAGTGCCGGGTCGCGCAGGCCGAGCCAGCCGCCGATGTTGACGAGCGAATCCTTCTTGCCTGACATCGTCGCACCATCGGTGAGGTCGCAGAGCATGCGCAGGATCTCTGCGACGGTCCGATCGCGGAGGCCGGGTTCGCGCTGCTGGATGAACCACGCATTCTCCACCGCACGCGTGGCGTCGAGCATCACCTTGATGCCGCGCGCGTGGCAGTAGGCCGAGACCTCGCGCAAGTTGGCAAGGCTCACCGGCTGTCCGCCAGCAAGGTTGACCGTCACCGCCACGCAGATGTAGGGGACCCGCTCGGCGCCCACCTCCTGCACGAGGCGGTCGAGCTTGACCAGGTCAACGTCGCCCTTGAACGGATGCAGCGAGGCCGGATCGTGCGCCTCGTCGATGATCACGTCGTGAAAGGTCGCACCGGCCAGCTCCTGATGGAGCCGCGTCGTGGTGAAGTACATGTTGCCGGGGACGTGGTCACCCGGCTTGATCAGCAGCTTCGAGAGGAGGTGCTCGGCGCCGCGCCCCTGGTGGGTGGGGATCAGCTCCTCGTAGCCGTAGGTGTCGCGGACGGCCTTCTCCAGGTGATAGAAGTTGCGCGAGCCGGCGTAGGCCTCATCGCCCATCATCATGCCGGCCCACTGGCGATCGCTCATCGCGCTGGTGCCGGAATCGGTGAGGAGGTCGATGTAGACGTCCTCGGAGCGGAGCAGGAAGGTGTTGTAGCCGGCGTCGCGGATGTGGCGCTCGCGCTCGGCGCGGGTGGTCATGCGGATCGGCTCGACAACCTTGATCTTCCAAGGTTCGGCCCAGCTGCGGTGGCGCATCGGTCCCGTGCTCCCGGCGCGCGGCACGGCCGCGCCAGTGGAAGGCAACGCCGGTGCAGGGAACGGGGGGAACACCGGTGCCGAATCATAGTGCCGGATCGACCCTGACGTGGCACGCTGGCGACGGCGCGGGGAAGGCGAGAGATTACACGGCCACTCTCCCTCACATCCCTCGGAGTGACCGTCATGCCCGTGCCCGTCCTCGAACGCCCCACCACCGCCGACTACGCTGCCTACTACCAGCGCTATATCGAGCTCGTTCCCGCCGGCGATCTCGTCGCCATCCTGACGGCCCAGCGCGACGAGCTGCTCGCCCTGATGGCGCCGATCAGCGAGACGGGTGCCGGGCATGCCTACGCCCCGGGGAAGTGGACCATCCGAGAAGTCATCGGGCACCTGACCGACACCGAGCGGGTCTTCGCCTACCGGGCCACCGCCTTCTCGCGTGGCGACGCGGCGCCGTTGCCGGGCTTCGACCAGGACGCCTGGATGCCGCACGGCGAGTACCAGCGGCGCCCGTTGCCCGACGTGGTGGCCGAGTGGCGTGCGGTGCGCGACGCGACGATCGCGCTGCTCCGGGCAATGCCGTCACAGGGGCTGGCAGGGCGAGGCGTCGCCAGCGACAATCCCGTCACCGCGCTGGCAGCGCTCACCATGATTCCCGGGCATGTCGAATATCACTTGCGCCTCTTTCGCGAGCGCTATCGCCCCGGCCTCGGTTGAGCGCGCCGAGGCCGGAGGAGTGCGCCGCGGTTACTTCGGTTCCTTGAGCGTCTCCTTCGCGATGTAGGGGACGCCGTCGGTCAGCCACTTCGGCGCCGGCGTGCCGCGCAGGTAGTGGTCAAAGTACTGGAAGTAGCGGATGGTCAGGTCCTTCCGGTTGGCCAGCCCGCTGAGCCCGTGGCCCTCGCCCGGGTAGGCGAGCATCACGGCGTTCTTGCCGTTGAAGCGCAGCGCGTTGTAGAAGTTCATCCCCTCGGTGAACGAGACGGTCGGGTCGGCCGCGCCGTGCATGATCAGGAACGGCGCGGTCACCTCGCGCACGTGGGTGATCGCCGACTCGAAGTGGTAGCGCGCCGGATCGTCCCAGGGCGAGAAGCCCCAGCGCCCCTGGCCCAGCATGTAGTAGTTGTTGCCATTGGCGCCGCTCCCGCCGGTGACCTGGTAGCTCCATCCCCAGCTCTGACTGAAGTCGGTGAAGAGGTCGGTCACGCCCGCGCCCATGCCGACGGCCGCGAAGAGGCGGGAGCGGGTGCCGATGAAGGCCGCGCCCTCGCCGCCGTAGCTGTGTCCGTGGACGCCGATCCGCTTCGGGTCGACGTAGCCCATCGCGATCACCTTCTTCGTCGCCGCCTCGACGGCGTCAAGCATGTCGCTGTGCGAGGTGCCGGTGTGGAAGAAGACGTCGGGGAGCATGGTGGCGTAGCCGCGGCTCACCGCCTCGATCGGCATCGCGCCCATGCCGGTGATGAACGACGGCGACGGGTACCGGTGCATCGTCTGCGAGTTCTTCTCGTAGAAGGTCACCAGCATCGGCAACTTCTGGCCCGCGACTGGTAATCGTCCGGCAGCGCCAGGATGCCCTTGCAGCTTGGCACCGCGCCGGGTCGTGTAGTCGAACAGGATGCGGCGGCCCCAGCGATACTCGGCCTGCTGGGGATTCACGTCGGTCTGACGCGACGGTGCCGCGAAGCTAGCCGTCGGCGATCAGCAGGTCGGGGAAGTCGCGGAAGGTCTGCCGCGTATAGAGGAAACGCTCGGCCCCCGTGGCGCGCACCGGCGTGGAGTAGGCGGCGTCGTCGAAGACCAGCTGCTGCACCGCGCCATCGGCGAGCCGGAAGAAGCCGGCCTGCTTGGTGAACTCGCCGTAGGCGGAGAGGGTCAGCGGCTTGCTCAGGTCCCACTCGCGGGCGGCGCGCGAGGCGCGGACGACCGACGAGTCGAGCGGCTCGGTGCGGATCGGGCGCAGCACGATCTGACGGGCCGTCGCCGACACCGGTCGTCAGGTTCTTCGGGCGCGGCGCCCGGCCGCGAACGGCACGAGCCAGAGATCGAAGCGCTCCGCCGACGATCGCGGCGCTGCCGTCCTTGGCATAACCGATCGACCCCGTACGGCGGGCGCGTGCCGGGGTAATCCCATTCCATGTTGGTGAAGCGGGCCGCGTCCGACGGCGAGTGCGCGCGATCGTTCCGGCGGCGAGATCGTAGCCCTGCCAGGCACCGTTCTGCCAGGAGAGGAAGGTCGCGTCCGTCGGGCGCAGATGCCCTCGACGTACGGCCCCGTGAGTTGGCCGGTGAGGAACTTGGTGCGTTCGCCCGTCTGCAGGTTGCACGCGGTAGAAGTCTGCCGCGGGGCGCTTGTAGTCGGAGATGTAGGGTCGCGGATCGCTCCCGACGGCCCAGCTGCCGGCCTGCGGCAGTTCGAGCTCGCGCATGCTCGAGTCGGTGAGCGTGATGTAGCGGCCGGGGTGCGCGAACGCCTGGGTGAAGGTGCGGTTGCGCTCGCGATTCCGCCTCGTTCATCTGCTGCGATTGAATCCGTTCATCCTGCGTGCGCCAGACGTCGACGTCGGCGATCGAGTCGGTGCTCTTCTTCTTCGCGGTGTCTGGTGCGGCCGTCTGCGGCATGATGCCGAGGTAGACCTGCTGCCCGTCGGCGCTCCAGGAGAGCGCCGCGCGCTCCGAGACCACGAAGCCCTTCGGGAAGCCGGCGGTCGTGGCCGGGTCGAGCACGGCGGGCGGTGCGGTTCGCCGCGAGGTTGCCGAAGACGATGAGGCGATTGTTCCGCTCGCGCATCTTCTCCACCTCGCGTCCCTTGAGCACGGCGAGGCCGGTCCCGGCGTCGTTCCAGGTGAGCCGGCTGTAGCGGAGCGAGTCGTTGTCGAGCGGGTCGATCCGGTTGGCGGCGAGGTCCAGCAGGAAGAGGCCGTTGCCGTCGCGCACCGCGGCATCGACGGTGTACGCGAGCATCGTTCCGCCCTTGTTGTAGGCCAGTTCCCCCACGCTGCCGAGGAACTGCGATCGCCCGCTGGCGAGGTCATGCACGATCACGTCGACGCCGCGCGCCGCGTTGGCGCCAGTGGCCGCAGCCCCCGCACCGGCGGCGGGCGTCGGCGGCCGACGACGGAGCACGAGGTGGGTCGACGTCGGCGAGAAGGTGACGCTCTGCACGTCCTGCCAGAAGCGGACGGTGCCGGTGGCGAGTTCGCGAAGCTCCCAGCGCTTCGGGCAGCGGCGGCGCGGCCGGCGCGCGCCACGGCCACCGGCGCCCCGGCGCCGGGGCCGCAGCGGCCCCGGGGCGGGGGCAGGCGGCGCGGTCACCGTGTCACCGGCGCTCCCGCGCGCCGCCGGCTTCTTCGCCGGTGGCTCGACCTGATACGCGATCCACTTCGCATCGGCCGAGAAGATCGGCAGCGTCGCGTCGGCGATCTCGATCTCGCGTGTTGGTCGTCAGGTTCTTGAGGTGCAGCACCGGCTTGGCGTCCGGCGTCACCACGTTGGTGAAGCGCACGCCATAGACCAGCCACTTCCCATCGGCCGACAGCTTGGCGTTGTCGATCGAGCGCCAGCGCGAGTAGTCGTCGACGCCGAGGACCTTCTTGCCATTGGCTGGCGCGGCTTGCGCCGTGAGGGTCGCGGGAAGGCACAGCAGGAGCAGCAGCAGTGATCGGACGAATCGCATCAGGTGGGGTCCGGGAGGAGAGGCTGAACGGCGAACAGCGAACGGCGAACGAGTCTTCAGCCGCGGCCGCCTCCCCTGAGCGTTGCGAAGGGTCAGGCCGCGGGCATTGTCGTCGAATGTACCGCGCAATCCGTCGAATGCCGAGCGGGGTGGTCCCGTTATGGGCCCAACCTTTTCGGGCGTCAGTAGTATATCTCAGTGCGGGAATGAACCCGCTTCGGAGGTGCCATGTCCTTCCCGATTGCACGTCGCCTGTCGACGCTGGCGCTTGCTGTTGGTGCGCTGCCGCTGGTGATGTCGGCCCAGACGCCGCTCCCTCGCCCGATCCACCGCGAGATTCCGCTTACCAACATGATCCGGCGTGCCTTCACCGCCGGGACCCGTGATTCGACCGGCCGACCGGGCCGGAACTACTGGCAGCTCCGCACCGACTACCGGATCTCGGCGCGACTCGATCCCGCGACCGGCATCCTGACCGGCACCGAGACGCTCGCCTTCCAGAACACCAGTGACACGCCGATGCGCCAAGTTGTGCTTCGGCTTGATCAGAACCTGTTCGCGCCGAATGTGCCGCGCGCCGAGGCGCTGCCGTCGTTGACCGACGGGATGAAGGTGACGCGGCTGGTGGTGAACGGCACCGCCGTCGATCTGACGCCGGCGGCCGGCGGACGTGGTGCTGGCGGGCGTGGCGCAGGGGCTGCTCCGGCGCCGACGCGCATCTTCGTCAACGGACTCAATCAGACCGTTGCCACGATGACACTTCCGACGCCGATCGCCGCGGGTGCCTCGGCGACGATTGAAGCGGACTGGAATTTCCGGGTGCCGCTGGTGGCTGGGGCGCGTGGCCTCCGCATGGGATCGTGGGGTGACTCGCTCTTCCAGGTGGCGCAGTGGTACCCACGCCTCGCGATGTACGACGACCTGCGCGGCTGGGACACCGATCCCTATCTCGGCCCGTCCGAGTTCTACAACAACTTCGGCCACTTCGACGTGACGATCGATGTCCCGGCGGGATGGGTGGTCGGCGCGACCGGACTGCTGCAGAACCCGGAGCAGGTCCTCACGCCAGCCGTCCGCGAGCGGCTCTCCCACGTGCTCGAATCCGATTCGACCCGGATCATCGTCGGGCCCGCCGACTTCGGCGCTGGCAAGGCGACCGTCGCGGGCGATCGACTGTCGTGGCACTTCGTCGCGGACACCGTGGGTGACTTTGCCTGGGGGACGTCGAACCAGTTTGTCTGGGACGCGACCCGCGCGACGATTCCCGGCAAGGGACCGATCCCGGTCTACGGGATGTACCTCCCCGGGCATGCCACCGCCTACGCGCGCGGCGGCGCAGTCAACCGGCACGCGCTCGAGTTCTACTCGAAGCTCTGGATGCCCTACGCCTTCCCGATTCTCACGATGCTCGATGGCCCCGACGGCGGCATGGAATATCCGATGACGATCTTCTCGGGTGTCGGTGCGGCTGACCACGAGACGGGCCACCAGTGGTGGCCGATGATGGTGGGCGTCAACGAGACCTGGTACGGCTTCATGGACGAAGGCTTCAATCAGTACATGAACCAGCTCTCGAGCGCCGACAGCCGCGGACAGCCCGCGCGGCTCGATGGCGCCGGCCAGAACTATGGCCGGACCAGCGGCGACGAACGCGAGGCGCCGCTGATGTGGGACGCCAACTACGGCGGGCCCCAGTACTCCTTCCAGGCATACGGCAAGGCGCCGCTCATGCTCTCGATGCTTGGGGGCGTGGTCGGCGACAGCGCGGTGCAGCGGGCGATGAGCGAGTACGCCAAGGCGTGGCGCTTCAAGCATCCCTCGCCGTGGGACTACGCCAACTTCATGAGCAACGCGCTCAAGAACCGCGCGCCGGAGCTCGGCTGGTTCTGGTACTCGTGGCTCTTCACCACGGACGCAGTCCAGGGCTCGATCCAGAAGGTCGTCACCACGGGACTCAAGACGACGGTGACGGTGCACCAGGACGGCGCGATGCCCTCACCAGTGGTGCTCAAGGTGCAGTTCGCCCCGAAGGGGAAGGCAATCCGGCCGATGCCGGGCGTCACGATGACTGACTCGGTCACGGCGATCGTCACCTATCCGGTGAGTGTCTGGTTCGACGGCCGTCGCAACTTCAACGCGGTGCTCTCCTTCGGTGGGCGCGCGATCGAGAAGATCACGCTTGATCCGTTTGGGCGCTTCCCGGATCGGGACGTGACGGACAATGTGTGGCCGAAGGCGGCGCAGCCGTGAAGTGAAGGTGAGGGGTGAGGGGTTCTGTCATCCCGAACAACGCGAGGGATCTGCGTGGTCGCGAATACGCAGGTCCCTCGCGTCGCTCGGGATGACAATGCACCCCTCACCCCTCACCCCTCACCATTCTTCTCAACGATCTTCTTCACCCGATGCCGCTCCACCTCCGTCGGCCTCCCTTCCGCATCAAACGGCTGCTTGAAGGTGAACGCTTCCGGCGTCGAGCCCATCGTGTGCAATTGCTCCAGCCTCTCCACCGCCTCGGCCCAGGTCGGCTGGTGCGCGTCGTCGACCCACCACGCCACGTAGGATGGCCATTCCGGCGGGCGGAACCACGCCTTCCGCTGGCGCAGCGACTCCGCATGCTGGCCGCCGTAGGTGTAGGCAAACACCGTCTCGAGGTCCTGCCAGAGCGAAAATGAGCGCGTCACCTGGGGCGCGTCCTCGGGGGCGACGAACGAGGGCAGCACCGGCTCGCCCCAACTGTGGCGGCCGGTATCGGGGTCGACGCGCGACTGGTCGAGGAACCCCTCGGCGCGTTCCGCGGCCGCGTTGGTCGGGTCGATCGCGGCGAGGAACGACGCCGAATCGGGATGCTGCCGCGGGGCGCGGAGGATGGCGAAGGTGAAGAAGGCGAGGCGCGGCATCACGCCCGCAATCTAGCGCCCCACCCGATAGCGGACGACGCCCTGCACGTCGTCGGCGTCTTTCGTCAGGCCCCAGATGGTGCCGAGTTCCGCGACCTGCAGCTCCACTTCGGGTGGCAGCATGACGACGCCGACGGTCGCGCCTTTCGGGTCAAGGACCAGCCACCGATGTTCGGGCCCTGCGATTCGCTCCTCGAGCCAGACGGAGTAGTCGCGGCCGAGCACGACCCGGCGGATCGGCGGATAGGTCGGGTAGGGAGTCACCTTGGGCATCGCCGCCACCATCGGAGCAGGCATTCCCTTTTGCGATTCCTTCCGCCGTGCAAGCATGCTGTCCATCGCGGGCTTGCTGATCGTCAAAGGGGTGTACGGAAACGACCGTGCGAAGCGGGTCGCTCCCTGATCGTCCACGACCGTGACTCGATAGCTCCCTGCCTTGCCCGCGCCCGCCTCGACATCGACGGATGCTACCCCGATGGAGCCGTTCCAGTCGGTGGACACACGCTCCGGGCAGAACGGGATCATCGTGGTGCCACTGCCCTTGCTGAAGGTGTACGAGACCTGGCACTTCGAGCGTGCGGCAACTAGCAGGCGGCGCTTGTAGTCGCCTGCCGGGGAGATACGGACAAGCAGCGTGGCGCCGGAGTCGACGTCAGCAGCCCAAGTCGGCTTCGGGGCCGTCGCTCGGAGGGAGGCGATCGCGCGCAAATCCCCGCCCGGCAACACGGCCTGCACGAAGTAGCTCACGGGGCGGCTGGCGGCGCCACTCGTGGCCGACAACGGCTGGGGAAAAGTCCGGACATACTTGAAGTCGGGGCCGTAGATGTTGACGCGCATCAGGACGGGGTCGAGGGCCCAGAGCGTGTCGCCCATGAAGCCGACCCGGGTCACCCGCTGGAACTCGCCGGGCCCGCTCCCCTTCTGACCGATCGTGGTGGTCGCGCCGCCGGGGCCGAACACCTTGATCAGGTTGTCGTCCATTTGGGCGACAAGAATCTGACCCTTCGGGGAGACTGCGACGACTCCGCTGCCCGACAGATCGGCATCGCTCGGCGGCACCAGCAGGTCCCGAGTGATCGAGAGGCTCTTCGGCGCTTGCGCCGCAAGGGAGATCGGCGACACGACCGCGGCGGCAGCCACCAGAAGCGCGAGGCGCATGAGACGCTCCAGACAGAAGGGGGAGGGTGTCCTCCGAATCTACGTCGACTCTAGCCGGGGCGGTGGAATCCCCCCGCCAGCAGGTTCCGGATCGGCAGGAAGAGCGGCTCTGGCAGCGCCCTCCAGTCGAACCACCGCCACTCGGCGCACTTGGTCGGCTCCAGAACCTCGGGCTCCCCGTCCGCCGCCTCCGCCGTCACGTACAGCGTGACGTAGTGCTTCCCTCGGCCTTGATTTAATTTTTTAGTTGGACACAAAATACATTGAAATGGATTGGGCTAAATGATTGAAAAAAAATTTAAAATATTTAAATAACAATAAATTTGATATATAAATATTTAAAAAATATTATTAAATAAAATAATTTTGTATGGCGGGGTTGTGTCGCGGGTTACCCAAAAATATCCTGTAGCTCCCGGATTAATTTGCTGTGTTAATCCACTAAAGGTAACCGGTGAGCCTGAAGCAACTATTGCTTGAGAAGTTCCGATTTGTGTAGCAGAGCCAAATGAACCGGAACTATTGTACCACAGTTTAAAACTATTGGCTGCCAAATCGCTGACAACATAAGTACCTGCTGTATTTACAGTAAATGAATTTAAGACTGCAACATTTGCCGTAACCGCAGCATTCCATTGATATAAGAATACATTGTTTGCACCATTGGCAACATTGGATGCAGATCGGTCCTGTTTGCGTAATGGTTACTAAAGGAGTAACGGCAGCAATTGTCTGATTGTTACCTGCTGCAACGGGGTCAGTACCGGTTTTAGTGCCCGATACAAAAATAATATCACTAAAAGGTGTAGCTGCAATGCTTACTGTGTTTCCTGCTGCTCCATTATAAGCCACATCGGCTGTTACCAACAGATAACGAGTGCTGCCATTATTAATTAGTTCACTCAAACCGCTAAATGTAATTGTATTTCCGGAGGCAACAATTGCCTGTGCAGTGCCCAGTTGCGTAGCACCACTCAGACTATTGCTGCTATTGATCCACAGTTTAAAACTATTCGGCTTAAGATCGGACACCTGATAAGTGCCGCCGGTAGTAAAGGTTGCACTGCTGAGTGTAGCGTTGTTTACCGTAACATTAAGTTGCACGCCATATAAGACATTGTTAGTACTGTTTTGATTGATATTGCCTGCCGCTGGAGATGCAGCAGAAATTGCAATAGAAGGTACCAATGCCGCAAAGGTTTTTACGCCTGCTGCAGGTACCGGATCGGTTCCGGTTTTATTTACGGTGCCCAAAAAAGAAATATCGCTAAAGGCGGTGGTACCTATGTTGATGGTATTGCCCGGGGTGGCGCTGCCCGAAATATCGGCCGTTACAAATACATAGCCCGTTGTACCATTGTTAATGGTTTGCGAGGTAAATGATGGAAAAACCTGTGTGCCGGCACCCAGCCCCGTTGTTTTGGTACTTAAGGTGGCATCGCCAACGTCCAAAATATTATCAGCCGAATAACGAACTTTTAGATTTACCAGATCGGATGCGCTATAGGTGCCGGCCGTAGTTACAGTTAATCCATTGAGTGTGGCATTGGCACTGGTAACTGCCAGATCATAACGTTGTAACACCACATCAGTTGCTCCCTGGTTTTCGGTAGAAGCTCCGATGCCGCCGGAGGAGATGGCTACGTTCGGCAGTGACTGCTGATGTTCCAGTAACTGACCAACATTATCGTATGCAAAACTCGGTCTTGATCCTGATCCAGATACCTGTTTTGCAGTACCATCTTAATTGAACTACACCTTGATTATCACAATATGTGGAAAGCGTAATATTTAATTGATTTGTAGATTCTCTGTGGTAGAAGGTTAATTGCTCCTATTTGTGCTGACATTATGATTTTGATATTCAAGACCAGTTAAGTCAGTGACATTGCCACTAGTACTAGTTCTGACTCATGCAATGTAGAATTCATTGAATGTCTAGTATTAGGTGACTATCACCAGGATTTTACACCATCATTATATCATAACTAATGTCAATATTTGTATAGTCCAGTAGTATTTATTGCAAGATATTATCATACAGATTAAGGCTACTTCCAGTTAAATAGCCAATTACTCCATCGATAAATTATGTAAAAACATTTCCTGCCACCAGTTGCAGCTGATAGAACGATTGTAGTTCAAGGATTTATACCAGAACTAGGATGCCAGTAGTTCTGAAAGAACTTCCCAGATTTCCTGATCCAGTTGCCAACCTTGCAACCCATCCTGTTGCATATGTAGTTGAAGTTTGTGCTAGAGTTCCAAAATCCTGCGAATACGGCAAAGATTGTGGGGTAGGGTTTGTTTGTGCCCCATACTGCAAATTGCAAACCATCACCAACACCATCAATAAGTAAACTTTTTTCATACAATTAAATTTTAATTAATAAACAGTAAAGTGAAAAATCAGGGAGGAAAGGCTATTCCAAATATTGTTTTTTTTAATAAATAAAAGCATGACGGGGTGTGGTATTTATCCACATTTATAAAAAATTGATTGAGGTCTGTTTGCTATTTCAGGCAAAGGAAAACCAATTAGCAATAAAAGAAAATGAGAGATAGAAAATTAATGAGAAATTAATCCGGCCGTTTACTTATTTTTTCTTTTCCTCAATTTTCATATCGGGGAATAAAGCCGCAATCAGCATAATGAGTGAGGCAAGCGCCATCAGGTAAATGCCTAATTGTTTTACAGGACAATCGCCACCCTGGCAGGCCGGTATTATAAAAAAATTGCGAATAGCCCAGGCAATGTTTACTGCCGATAATGCAAGATTCAAACGCTTGGCCCAAATTCGCTGCACCAATACACATACGATATAAAAAGCGGTTAAGATAAAATGCAGGTATGCAGGTTTCCCAAAATTGGTGCCCTGTGTATTGATTCCGGTGATGGTCAGGTTACGGTCTTCAATGGTTACCCAAGGTAAAAATGCCGCAACGATCAGCAATAAAGCCGCCGCCAGTCCTATCCATTTGGTATATCGCATGGGGCGCAAGATAAGGAATATGGTGGTGGGGTGGTGGGGTGGTTAATGTTGAGTTAGGTTGATTGGTAGGTTATTAGTTGAAAGGTTGAATAGTTGGTTGATTGAATAGTTGAATGGTGTGATTGGGTGATTGGGTGATTTTAATTGTTATGAAAAATTGGTTTCAGATTGAACTGTATTTATTGAAATGGTTTCAAATGAAACTGTGAAAATTTGGCATAAAAAAAATTCCGACGATTGCCGGAATTTTTTTTCAGCAGAAAATATTATTAACTGCAATTATAATTTAAACCCTACTGATAAGCTAAGTACCCGATGTTTGTTTTTGTCATCGGCACTGCTGTTGCTTCCTGATTGTAATTTGGCAAGGCCAAATCCATAGCCAATAGAAATAACGGTTTGTTTAAACTCCACTCCTGCCAGTGCATTTACGCCATAGTCAAATCTTCTCATAATGCCATACCCGGAGCCTTCTTCATAGTCCAATGTGGTAGGGTCATCATCCGACCACTTGATATTTTCTTCTGATTTAAAGGCAACGCCCAGAAATTTTCCTTCGGTTTTGTTTTTGCCGGCGATACCTACTGCGATGTAAGGGCCCACGCCACCAAAAATATTTACCGTTTTGCCGGGAGATTTAAATACAAAATTGGCTGGCACTTCTACATACAACGGGCTGGATGTTGCCTGGAAATAAGTACTGCCGGATGGGTTGCCTGATGAAGTTTTTGAGCCTTTTCCGGTTATCAAAATTCCGGGTTGAAAATAGATTGAGGGTGCAATTTTTACATCGCCGTTGAAACCTACGTGAAAACTGGTGAGCATTTTGTTTTTGTCAACATCGCCGTCGTTGGTTATGGTAATGTTTGCAAAATTGAGCCCTGCCTTGATGGTTTGGGCATTAGCACTTAATGCAGCTACTGAGAGCAATGCGAATAATGATGTTTTTAATTTCATAATAGTACGATTTGCAGCCCATTTGTCAAATGTTGTGCCAGAAGCTTCAATAATTTGGTTGCAAAAATTAATTTGAAGACTTCAGACGAAATGACACGAAAGGTTTTTCTGCCACGAAACTGTACGAATGGACTCGAATGATTTTTTGCCACGAAAACACACGAATGGACACGAAATATTTCTAACTACTAATGCACACGAAATATTTCTAACTACTAATGCACACGAATGGGCACGAATAAATATAAAAAAGCCCTTCTTACAAGAGAAAGGCTATTAATATTATTCTTGATTCTGTTAATTATATAATTCTTCTTTCAACGCTTTGACTCTCTCGTCTTCCAGATATTCATCAAAGGTCATTAAACGATCAATGATTCCTTTCGGTGTCAACTCTATTACACGATTGGCTACGGTTTGCATAAAAGTATGGTCGTGGCTGGTGAGGATTACAATTCCTTTGTATGCCGTACACTGCTCGTTGAAGCTTTGAATACTTTCAAGATCTAAATGGTTTGTAGGCTGATCCAGCAATATCACATTGGGGCTTTGCAGCATCATCCTGCTGAGCATACAACGCACCTTTTCGCCACCGCTCAGTACGTTGGTTTTTTTCATTACATCATCACCGCTAAAAAGCATTTTGCCAAGAAAACCTCTTAGAAATGGTTCATCCACATCTTTTACATGATCGGGTACGTATTGGCGCAGCCAGTCCATCAGGTTTATGTCTTGTCCAAAATATTCTGTATTCTCTTGTGGAAGATAAGCATGCGTAACGGTGCTTCCCCATTCGTAAGAACCACTGTCGGCTATGGTTTCTGCCGTTAATGATATTGAAGAAACTGGTAACCGCCAATGGGTCGCGGCTCAGCAATGCAATTTTATCTCCTTTGTTTATAGTAAATGTAACATCGGCAAACAATACACGACCGTCCACCGTTTTTTTCAATTTCTCTACATTGAGTATCTGATTGCCCACTTCTCGCAATTGCTGAAAAATAATGCCGGGATATTTACTGATAGCTGGGTTCTATTTCTTCAATGGTCAGTTTTTCCAGCGCTTTCTTTCTTGATGTAGCCTGCTTACTTTTACTTGCATTGGCGCTAAAGCGTGCAATGAAGTCAATCAACGCCTGTCTTTTTTCTTCTGTCTTTTTATTCTTATCATTTACCTGGCGTGCCATCAATTGCGATGACTCGTACCAGAATGTATAGTTACCGGTAAATATTTTTATTTTCTGCCTGTCCACATCGGCAACATGGGTACACACAGCATCCAGAAAGTGACGGTCGTGGCTTACTACCAATACAATGTTTTCATAATCGGCCAGAAAATTTTCTAACCAGCTGATGGTTTCTATATCCAATCCATTGGTAGGCTCATCAAGCAATAAAATATCGGGATTGCCAAATAATGCCTGTGCCAGCAGCACCCTTACTTTTAGATGTAGCCGGAATATCTTTCATCAATGATTGATGATAAGCTTCCGCAACGCCCAATTCGCTTATTAAAGTTGCCGCATCACTATCGGCAGTATAACCGCCCATTTCGCCAAACTCACCTTCCAGTTCTCCGGCTCTTATTCCATCTTCTTCGGTAAAATCTGCAAGTGCATAAATGCTTTCCCGCTCCTTCATCACCTGCCAAAGTTTGGTGTGGCCCATCATCACAGTATTTAATACAGTTTCTTCGTCAAACTGAAACTGGTTTTGTTTTAAAACAGCCATCCGCTCGCCGGGTGTGATTTCAACACTGCCTTTGTTGGGTTCTATTTCGCCACTCAATATTTTTAAGAATGTACTCTTTACCAGCACCATTGGCTCCTATAATACCATAACAATTCCCTTTGGTAAAATTCAGGTTTACTTCTTCAAAAAGAACCCTTTTGCCATAGGCAAGTTTCAAATCTCTTACACTGATCATGATTGATTTTTTTGAGGGTGCAAAGGTAAGCAGAAATGATGGAAGGGGGAAAGGTGGAGAGTTGGTTGGTTGGTTGATTAGTTGATTTGTTGGTTGATTAGTTGATTGGTTGAATTTATTAAGCAAAAAAAACCGCTCTGCATTGGTTGCAGAACGGTTTTTATTATTTAGGTATTAATACCCGATTAGTGTTTGATAATGATACCATCGCCACGACTGATGAAGCCGTTTTCGCTGTTGTACATATACAGATAATAAGTGCCCTGAGCTACTGAAGTAAGATCCATTGGGATTACACTACCATAAGTCAAGCCAGAATAGCTATATGTTCTGTACAGTCTGCCATCGGCACCATATACTTTTACGCCTAATGTAGTATAAAGGTCAGTGTTCAGTTTCAAACTGAAATTACCATTATTTGGATTAGGCATAATTAATACAGCATGCTTCTGATTCAGTTTTCTGTGTCTGTCGGCACACTCATATACTTGTACCTGAGAGCTGGCTGCTTTGGTACAACCTGCATTGGTTGCGGTATAAGTTACCGTATGGTTGCCAATTCCGGCTGCTGATGGAGTAAATAATCCACCTGACTGTAACACCTGTGCCCGACCAAACGCCACCGCCATAAGATGCAGAAAGATTGAATGCTGCATCGGATACGCAAACTGGTTTTGGCAAAGCATTTAAAGAAATAACAGGGTAAGTATTCACTGTAAATATTGCTGCATTGGTAAACGTAGTACCGCAACCTGCAGTAACTGCGCAACGGTATCTGTAACCGTTTTGAATAGCAGGAACATTATTCTGTACTAATGTGCTGTTATTAGTAGGTGTAAGCGAAGAAGTAGGGAATACCAGGTTGAACCAGGTAGCACCACCATTGGTACTTGCCTGCCATTGATAAGTAAGTGCACCCACTGAAGTAGTGGCGCTTACAGATAATGTTACATTGCTTCCTTCGCAGAATGTCTGGCTTACAGGCTGTGCCGTAATTACAGGATAAGAGTTTACTGTAAGTAATGCAGAAGCTGTAATACCCGGTGTACATGGAGGGCTTGAGATATTACATCTGTACCTGTTTTGATTGAAGGTAGGAGGCGTATTAATTAATGTAAGTGTAGGTGTACCTAGCACCTGAATAATTAGCACCGTTGGAAACATTATTCCAGGTAGCGCCACCATCGGTACTTACTTCCCACTGATAGTTGAGACCACTGCCGCTTGCTGCTGCACTAAAGCTGGTGCCTGTGCCTTCGCAAATGGTTTGGTTAGCAGGATTGCTGGTTACCGTTACAGATGAATTAACTGTAAGTGTAGCAGAACTTGAAGTAACTGCAGGAGGACAAGCTCCTGTTACCACACAACGGAATCTGTGACTGTTTTGACCAATTACAGGTTGATGCAATTGAGTAAGTAGCACTGGTAGCACCGGCAATTGGATTCCAGGTGGTACCACCATCCGTACTTAATTCCCATTGATAACCTATAGAAGAACCGGTAGCTGTAACCGTGAAAGAAGCTGCACTACCAGAGCATACTGCAAGGTTTGCAGGCTGACCGGTTACTGCAGGGGCTGTATTTACAGTTAAGCACGGCAGCATTAGAATTGGTAACGCCGCACTGGCCGGTAACTACGCAACGGAATTGCCAGTTGTTGTGAGCAGCTGTAGGGCTTGGGAAATTATAACTACTACCAATAGCACCAGCAATAATATTCCATGTAGTACCACCATTGGTACTGTACTCCCATTGATAAGAAAGAGCACCACTGGCAGTAACGCTGAAGTTAACCGCTGCTCCCACACAAGTCGTCTGGCTTGCAGGATGTACAGAAATAGAAGGACCGGCACCCGGATTAACGGTGAAGCTAACGTTAGCCGTTT
>JBAOHR010000004.1:0-76981 GCA_037045245.1 Gemmatimonadales bacterium
ACCGGTGTTCCCGGTGGGCAAACTGCTCCTTGGCAATGATCCCTACAAAAGTTATCTGCCTGAGCAGCGGTTCCGGGCCGCGCGCCCGATTGCCCTGCCGGAACCAGAGCCCGAAGAGAAACCGGAAGGCACCCTTCGCGCTGAACCCGTGGGTTCAGGGGCCATTCTGCGTTGCCCGTCCCCTGACCGACGAGGAAGCTGAAGTTCCCTACACGGGCCTCCCATCGGAAGCCTCCCCTTTGATGGCGACTCCGGTGGTGATTGATGATCCAGCCTTGAACGGAAACGAACCCAATGCCCTTCCCGACCCCACGGCCAGGATTGGTCCCGCCGCGCAGCGAAACCCCGCCGGGACTCCGTCGCTTCCCACTCCACCCTCGCTCCCGGGTGTCCGGCCCCCCGTCGGCCCGACTTGCCCCTGCTCCCAAACTGAATCTGCCACCTCCCCGGCCGATTCAGGTTTGACTGAGGGCCGTCCATGGACGCCTTCACACCTCAACGGGTAGCACATCCACCGACACCTGGAGAACCTGTTCTCCCGCCCCGATGATAATCACCGCGCACGGGCGCGACGTCATAATAATCACGCCCCCAGGCCCACCGTGATGTGGTCCACATCCACCGGACGCACGTCGTTGGTGGGATCGACATCAGTCCAACCCACCTCGTCGGCCCCGGTCCACACCGACACCCAGGCATGGGAGGCATCGGCCCCCACCAGGCGGGGCTTGCCCGGGCGGAGGCGTGGTACGCAAGGTAGCCGCTGACATAGCGGGCCGGCCAGGCCGAGCGAACGCAAACCCGCGGCCATGACCTGGGCAAAATCCTGGCACACGCCGCGCCGCTGCTGCAGAACTTTGGCCACGGGCGTGGCAAAGTCCGTCGCGGTGGGATCAAAGGCAAAGTCTTTAAAGATTCGACGGTTTAAATCCTTCACTCCCTCCAGAATCGGACGTCCCGGTGGAAAGGACGGCTTGGCATAAGCGGCAAACACGGAATCCATCGGAATCAAAGGCGAAGCAAAGCACAACTCCCCGGCCACCGCAGTGGGCGTCAGTTGGTCGGCAAGACAGGCATCACGGACCAACTCCCAAGCAGGCGTGGCCCTGCTGTCGACCGGGGCGCTCTGCTGCAATCTGACGAGACTTTGGGCCGTTATTTCCAACGATTCATGCGAGCCTTCGATCTCGAAATAGACACTCGAATTTCCGAAATAATCGCAACGGGTGGCTTTTTCCGTCGGCTGGGGATGGATGTGCAGACTCATGCCACGGACAGCTTTGCTGGGGAAGCGTCCTCGGCTCAAGGCGCGCGGTGTAGTGGCAAACGGTCACCGGTCGCTCATAGGTCCAGGTCGTCTTGTGGGTGATTCGGTACTGCATGATGACTCGGGTCAGCGGACACGGCGCACGGCATGACTGAAGAAGTGCTCGGTGAGCAGATCTGAAAGGACTTCCAGAGAATCGGCCAAATGTTGACACAGGGCAGGCAACTCAACCCGGGGATCCCTCTCGGCGGCGGCCATGGAGACCAGATTGATGCCACTGAGATCGGAAAGCAGGGCATCCGTCTGCTGGCGTTCGCGGCCACCGGAGTCGGTGGTGGGATCGCTGGGAAGACGCGCACTTTGGCGCCCCAATGCCTGAAGCTGGAAGGCCACCGACCGCGGATTGGACTCATCCAGCAGGAGCAGATCGACGGCAGGAAGGAGGGACGGGCGGGAGAAATACATTCTCCGGTAAGTCATGCTGCTGTCGCAGATTTCCAGCAAAGGCGGCAGCACCGCCTCTTCCCCGAATTCCGATCCGGAGGCAGTCTGCAGGAGAGTCAACGTCTGCCATCCCCGCTCGATGCGTTTCCCGATCTCCAAAAACCTCCAACCATGGCCTCGTGTCATGTTTTCCTGCTGCAGGCCGCTGAATGCCGTGAGATCGAGAACCAGCGAATCCAGAAGGTCCTGCGCACCGGACAGACCGGCGGAAGTCCTGTCCAACATTCCGTCCCGGTCGAGATGGTTGAAGAGTCTCCACATGTCGTCGCTCAGACGATCGCGGGCCGAGGAGGCATTGAAACGGATCCTCCCCAGCAGATCGGACAGGCTTCCGTCCTTTTTCGGATCGCGGATGATTTCACGCAGCTCATTCCTGATGTTGGCTCCGATGCTGGAAAAGCCCATCGCCTTGAGCAGATCCAGGCAGGCCCGGATCTCGGGATTGCTTTCAGCGGCTCTTTCGCTGAAGAGACGCTGCAGCAGCGCCCGCAACACCCGCACGGTGGTATCGAGACGTTCGGCATAGCGTCCCAACCAAAACAAATGGTCCGCCGCCCGGCTGGGCACAGCACCCGGAGGACGGCTTGGCCGGATCACGGCGGGGGTCTGCTGAATCACACCGGGACCGGATGTCTCCGCGCCATCGCCAATAATCCAGGTGTCTTTGCTGATGCCACCGCTGCGCATGGTGACGATCCAGCGGCGGGGTTCCGGGCTGACCCGGCTCAGACCACCCGGCATGGTGTTGTATCCATCGTTGCCCGCGACCGTAAAGGTCCGCCAGACCAAGGCACGGGGCTCAAGCCGGCCGCGCACGAGGGTCGGGGCCGTGGAAAGTGGCAGCGCTTCCTGGGCAATCCAGTCATGTGGGGTGCTTCTCAAGCGTTCAAGGAGAGACGCTTTGTCGGAAGGGGAAAGATCCGCGAGAAATATGGGATCGCGGGCACCGCGCACGAAAGCAGGCTTGAGCACCCAGCGGTCCGGCGAGGCGAGGACCATCTCCCGCTCCCTGGCTTGACCGCACCACCAGGTCGGTGCGGAAGGCAGGAGCAACTCCTCACCGAGGAGATGCCGGCAAAGTCCCGGGAGAAAAGGATGCAACGCAGGGGTCTCCACGACCTTGGTTCCCAACCCATTGGCCAAGGCCACACTGCCTGACCGCCAAGCCTCCAAAAGGCCTGCCACCCCCAGCAATGAATTTGGTTCCAGTTCCAGCGGATCGGCGAATACATCATCGACATGGCGGATCAGGACATCGACTCTGCGGAGTCCTTCCAGGGTCTTCATGTGCACACGCCGGTCCCTCACCGTGAGGTCGGCCCCCTCGACCAATGGATAGCCCAGGTAGCGCGCCTTGAGGGCGTGTTCAAAATAGGTCTCGTTGTACGGACCGGGAGTGTACATGGCGATGCTGGCCCCTCCTCTGGCCCGTGGGGCCAGGGATTGCAGCATCTGCTTGATCACTTCATAGTGGTCGGAGAGCCGACGCACTCCGAGGGCGTTGAACTCCTCCGCATGGACATTGGCGAGGACCAACCGGTTCTCCAATGCGTAGCCATTCCCAGATGGCGCTTGCAGGCGGTCGGCCAGCACCATCCATCGTCCATCGAGCCCCCGGACCAGATCGGCGCCAAGCCGGACGAGAAACTTCCCCCCAGGAGGCACCACCCCACTGACCCCGCGGAGGAATCCGGGATTCCCATGCACCAGGGCCGGTGGAAGAAGTCCCCTCTTGAGCAATGTCTTTGCCCCATAGAGATCCGCGAGGATGGCATTGAGGAGCCTGGCCCGTTGCGCCAATCCCACGGAAACAGACTGCCATTCTGACTGGGGAAGCAACAGAGGCAGGAGATCCAGTTCCCAGGGACGACCGGCGCCCCGGGTATCGTCATACATGTTGTAGGTGACGCCATGGTCCCTCAGAAGCTTCTGCATCTGGCTCTGGCGCCGCCCGATCTCTTCGGCCTCGACGCTTTCCAAGAAACGGGCGTAGGCTTTCCAATGGGGCCGGATGCCACCGCCGGGCAGCAGCATCTCATCCCAGACCCCGGATTGGGGAACATATCCGGCAAGCAATCCTCCAGCCTGGGAAGGTGGATTGGCGGACCCGGCGGGGAGCTGAGCTGGCATGGACATGGGTCGGTAATGCACCCCATTGTGTCCTCAATTGCCGGGAAAGCCAACAGAGGGACGGACTGGCATCAAGGAACTATGCCTTTCTCAGGTCAAGCGTAAAGGGAAAGTCCCGGTCAATCGACACCTTCGGCACCGTCACCGGACCGGGGGAGTGCCCCATGGGGAAGAACCGCGACAACCTTCTCGCCTCGGCCTCATAGGCATTGACCGGAAAGGTGTCGTAGCCCCGGCCCCCAGGGTGGGAGACATGGTATTGGCAGCCTCCCAGACTGCGGCCACTCCACGAGTCGAGAAGGTCGAACACCAGGGGGCTGTGCACCCCGATGGTGGGCTGGAGGCAGCGCGGAGGCTGCCAGGCCCGGTAGCGCACCCCCGCGACAAATTCTCCCACCGTGCCGGTGGGATGGAGCGGCAGAGCCCTGCCGTTGCAGGCCAGGACATGGCGTCCCGGAACCAGACCTCGCACTTTGATCTGAAGCCGTTCCAAGGAACTGTCAACATGACGGGACGGTGGCCCCGGCCGCAGATTCCTCGCCCAGCACATGCCAGGGTTCCAACGCGGTGCGGAATTCCAGCCGGAGATTCCACAGCGAATGATCCCCGATGCGGGGGAAACGGAATTCAAAATGGGGAGCGAACCACTCCTCCGACAGAGGGTAACCGTGTTCCTGCATGTCCTCGAGAACATCACGGAAGTCGCTCCAAACGAAATGGGGCAGCATGAACCGGTCGTGCAGTCCCGTCCCCCAGCGGACGAGTTCCTGATTGTAGGGCTGACGCCAGAAGCGGGCAATCGCCGCGCGCAGGAGGAGGTGCTGGGCCAGACTCATGCGGGCATGGGGCGGCATTTCAAAGCCACGCATTTCCAGCAAGCCCAGTCGGCCGGTGGAGGAGTCGGGGGAATACAGTTTGTCGATGCAGAACTCCGTCCGGTGGGTGTTCCCGGTGGAATCGACGAGCAGGTTCCGGAAGAGCCGATCGACCAACCAGGGGGGCACCTGACCGTGGTCGGGCACCTGGCGGAAAGCCAGTTCCAGTTCCGCCAGACTGTCGAGTCTCGCCTCATCGATCCGGGGATGCTGACTGGTGGGCCCGATAAAAAGACCACTGAAAAGGTAGCTCAGGGACGGATGATTGTGCCAGAAAGCCACCAGGGATCGCAGGAGGTCCGGTCGGCGCAGCAGCGGAGAATGCGCGGGCGTTTCCCCTCCGATGACGATGTGGTTCCCCCCTCCGGTCCCGGTATGCCGCCCATCGACGAGGTATTTCTCGGTGCCGAGGCGAGATTGGCGGGCCTCCTCGTAGAGAGTAGTGGTGTTGTGGACCAGTTCCTTCCAATCGTAGGCAGGCTGGAGGTTCACTTCGATGACCCCGGGGTCGGGAGTCACCTTAATAACTCGGAGTCTGGCATCGTAGGGAGGCGGCGTGCCCTCGATAATAACCGGAAGATGCAAAGCCGCCGCCGTGTCTTCAATCGCAGCGATGAGGTCCAGGTAGTCTTCCGTGTCCGCCACAGGAGGCATGAAGACGTGGAGCCGTCCTTCGCGGGCCTCGAAACACATGGCGGTCCGAGTCAGCCAGGCGGCGGATTCCTGCGAGCCGGGAATGCGGGTCTCGGGCACTGTCCAGCTGCCGGAAGATTCCATGTCGGCAATGTAGGAGTCAATGCCTCCCGCGGCGGCACGCAGGTAGTTCACCCGGCTGAAAAACTGCGGTGGCAGAGCTTCGCGGTCATGCGAAGGATCGGGCGGATGCACCCACGGAAAATCCGTCTCACTGACCCAGGGCAGACTATCCAGAGGCAACCGGTATCCCATCGGATTCACCGCGCCGGCCAAGGCGGACGCCGCCGTCCCGTCCCGTGATCGGTGGAAGCTCTGGGTCTTGTCCGTCGGGATGAACGGCTATCTCAGCGGCGAGTCGAGCTCGAAGTCGAGCGACGTCGGCGGCAGCTTCTCGGCCGGCCGCACCACGGCGGACTGGAAGTTCCAGGCCTACATCTCGGGCAACAAGAGCGACAACAGCTTCGATCTTGGCGACGGCAGCACCTTCACGTCCAACGTGCACAGCTATTACGGCAGCGGACTGCTCGTGCGAAGCCTCGGCGGCCATCTCTCGGCCGGTGCCCTCTTTTCCGGCAGCTCCTCGACGCAAGAGAACATCGACCTCAACCTGCGCGTCGCGCCGACGCTCGAGTACTCGGTGTTCGGCTACGCCGACTACACCAAGCGCCGACTCACCTTCCAGTACAGCGTCGGATTCAATCGCTACGAGTACACCGAGACGACCATCTTCGACCGCGACGAGGAGACGCTGGTGAATCAAACGCTCGGCGCCTCGTACGTCACGCGGACGACCTGGGGCAGCGCGAGCATGAGCATCAATGCCTCGCAGTACCTCGCCAACCTCCGACAGAACCGGATCACCCTCGGCGCCAACGCAAACGTGCGTGTGTTCAAGGGGATGGGGATCAACTACGGGGCGAGCTATTCCCGCGTACGCGACCAGATCACCCTGCCCCGGGACGGGGCCAGCGACGAGGAGATCCTCCTCCGCCTGAAGCGGCTGCGGACCAACTCACCGCTACTCGGCGTTCTTCGGGCTGAACTACACCTTCGGCTCGGTGCTCAACAACATCGTGAACCCCCGCCTCGGCGGGAGCGGGGAGTATTACTGAGCAGGCGCCGCCTCCCCCCGTGTGGTTCCGGCTCGAGGCGGCGTCTCCAGAGGATCCCCACATTCGCGTGTCTTCACCCCGGGAGGGCTGCCATGTCCCAGGCTCGTCTGTTGTGGTTACTTGCCACGCTGGTCGCCGTGCCGGCTGCGGCGCAGGGCGGAACAGCCTGCGTGCAGGGGCGGGTGTATGGGTCGTTCGGGTCGCCATTGATGGGCGCACGGGTCACCCTGCTCAACGCCGGTACGGCGGTGATGACCGACCTCGAGGGGCGATACGCCTTCCTTTCGCTGCTGCCGGACACCGTCAGCCTGCGGGTCACCTATATCGGGTACAAGAGCGGGATGGTGTCAGGACTCCGACTGGAGGCCGGCAAGCCGGTGACGCAGGACTTCACCCTCGAGCAGTCGAAGGTGACGATCACCCCGATGGGCGACGCCCCGCTGCCGGCAGCGTCGGCACCGCGGGAAGGACGACCCCAGCCGCCAACGGTGATCGAGTCGGAGCGCACGTGCCCGAAGAGCACGGCGTCGAGTCCTACCCGGATGATCGACGGCGTGCCGGTGGATACCAGTGCGCGGTTCCGGGAGGTCATGCCGATCGCAGTGCAGACCGCTGGCGCCGGATCCAGCCCACGTGCCGCGAAGGTGCTCATCGACGGCGTGCCGCAGCAGGTGAATCGGCGCCCGCTCTCGGGCACCGCCTGCCTGCAGGGGCGGGTCTTCTCGGGTCCCGGCGTGCCGCTGCCGGGCGCCAGGGTGGTGCTCGTCAACCCGCAGATTGCCACCATCACGGACGCCGCCGGGCAGTACTCCTTCTGGTCGCTCGCGCCGGACACCGTCAGCGTGCGGGTCAGCTACCTCGGCTACAAGGCAGCGCTCGTCTCGGGGCTCCGGCTCTCGGCCGATCGAATCGTGAGCCAGGACTTTACGCTCGAGGCATCTCCCGTCACTGTCACCGAGTTCACGCCACCTCCGGGGAAGGCGGGCCGACAGGCATCGGCCGCACCCTCAACGCGTCCGGTAGAGACGAGCCTCTGCGAATCGTCGACCACCACCCCCGAGGTGACGCGCCTCCCGGACGGTTCGTACGTCGACCGGTTGCCGGCCAATGGCGTCCCACTCGTGCTCCGAGCTCGCCCCGGCACGCCCGTCCCCGCTCCGGGCCGCCTCGAGGGCACCGTGATGGCGATCGGACGGCAGCCGCTCTGGGGCGCAAGCGTCTACATCGTTGGATCGCTCGTGAGCGCCAGCACCGACACCACCGGTCGCTATCGCTTCGATTTCGTGCCAGCCGGAGCGATCACCCTCTACGTGCAGGCCGCCGGATCGAATCCCGCCACGGTCGAAGGGGTCCGCATCCGAGCCGGGGAGACGGTCGTGCAGGACTTCGTGCTCGTACCGGGGACGCCGGGTGGCAACAGCATGAATCGAACGGAAGGCACGCGTCTCGAGTTCGTTTACGTTGATGCCCTCCCCCCCGGCGCGCGCGCTGACTCCGCCCCGGGCCGCATCGAGGGGACGATCCGCGACGGGTCGAATCGACCGGTGGTCGACGCGCGGGTCGTGATCATCGGCACAATGGAGTCGGCGCGGACGGACAGCGCCGGCCGCTATGTTCTGCCACTGGTCCGTTCCGGAATGCTCACGCTTCGCGCCACCCGAGATGGATACGCCATGACCCAGGTGGAAGGGCTCCGCCTGAACCGCGGTGCGACCCTCGTGCAGGACTTCCAGCTCCTGTCGGTGCCCGCAGGACGACCGTGAATCCTCACGGCAGACCACCTTGCGTCCGCAATGCGGGAGGCTAGCTTGGGGAAGGCGTTTCAGCACTGGAACGCCCTCCCCACGCCAACGGTCAGATCGCGCCATCCCTCCTCGGAGGACCCCGCCATGCCCTGGATCGACGCCGCCACCGGCACCATCGCCTCGGTTGCCATCGTACTCTTCGTCGTCGTCAACGCGGTGTTCATCGCCGGGCTCTGGCGCACGCGGGATCGTCGTTTCGTCGACCGCTGGACCAAGCCGCTGGTGATGACCGATGCCGCGCTGCTCTTCGCGACCGTCGGCACGCCCGTCATCGGGATCGCGGTGAAGCTGGGCGGGCAGTTCCTCGGCTTCCTGGCCACCCTGCCGGCGACCCTGATGCCGGGCAAGTGACGCTCGAGCGGATCGCCCGCGGGATCATCGGACTCTTTCTCTTCCTGGTGGCCGTCGCGGGAATCGCGCTCGGTTACACCTACTGGACCAGCGGCAAGCGCCTCGAGCGCCGCTGGAGCCTTACCCCCGACAACGTCGTCGTCCCCACCGATTCCGCCGCGATCGCGTACGGTGGGCATGTCGCCGCCCTGCAGGGGTGCGACGGTTGCCACGGCCCCGAGCTCGCCGGTCGCGCCTTCATGGATGCGCCGGGCGTCGTGCGCCTCTTCGCCAGCAACCTCACGCCGGGCGCGGGTGGCGTGGGGGCGCGGTACACCGACGCCGACTGGGTGCGCGCGATCCGTCACGCGGTCGCCCCGGATGGCCGCGGCCTCTTTTTCATGCCGTCGCAGAACTACCAGCGCCTCAACGATCGCGATCTCGGCGCCCTGATCGCCTGGCTCAAGGCGCGGCCGAAGGTCGACGCCGCCTTCCCGGCCCCGTCGGTCGGCGTGCTCGGGCGCGTGATGCTGGTGATGGGAAGCCTGCCGCTGGTGACCGCCGAGCGGATCGATCATCAGGCCCCGCGGCCGCCCTCGATCCCGATCGGGCCGACGATCGCCTACGGCGAGTATCTGGCCGGAGGCTGCCGCGGTTGCCACGGCGAGACCTTCTCCGGCGGCGAGATTCCCGGAGGCGCCAGCATGGCGCCGTCCCGCAACCTCACGCCGGACAGCGCCACCGGGATCGGCCGCTGGTCGCTCAGCGACTTTCGCGCGGCGATGCGGATCGGTCAGCTCCCCGAAGGGGTCATGATGGACTCGGTGGCCATGCCGATCCGCATCAGCCGGGAATTCACCGACGACGAGACGGCGGCCCTCTTTGCCTACTTCAAATCGCTGCCTGCGAAGCCCTGGGGCAATCGCTAGCGCACGGCGCGTGACGCGCGGGGCCCGGACATCACCGCGCTGGCGCGATCCGTCGCCTCGCCGGTACTCTTGGGGCAGGAGCGCCGTGTCCACTTTCGCCCCGGAGCACCGATGGGAACCATGATCCTCCTCGGACTGATCGCCGCCTTCCTCGTGATGTGCATCGCCGCCTTCAATCGCCTGATCGCGCTGAAGGGGCAGGTACAGAACGGCTGGAAGCAGATCGACGTGCAACTCAAGCGGCGCCATGACCTGATCCCCAACCTCGTCGACACGGTGAAGGGGGCGCTCCAGTTCGAACGCGGCACGCTCGACGCCGTGATCCAGGCCCGGACCCGCGCCGTTGGCGCCACCGGCGTCAAGGACGTGGCGCAGGCGGAAGGGGCGCTGACGCAGGCGCTCGGCCGCCTCTTCGCGGTGACCGAGGCCTACCCCGACCTCAAGGCGCTGGGGAACGTGAGTCAGCTGCAGGAAGAGCTGACCTCGACCGAAAACCGGATCGCCTTCTCGCGCCAGCACTACAACGACGTGGCCACGACCTACAACGTGGTGCAGCAGCAGTTCCCCACTTCGTTGGTGGCGGGGCTCGCGAAGGCCTCGGTCGTGGAGCTGTGGGAGATCACCGACCCGGGCGAACGCAACGTGCCGAAGGTGGACCTCTCCCTCCCGTGATCCCGTCGCCCGCCAGTGGCCGCGTGCGCCGGGATCTCTTCACGCAACAGGAGGAGAACCGGCGGAAATCGTCGTGGCTCGTGGCCGGCTTCGTGCTCCTCTTCGCGTGGGTCGGCTTCGGTGGGGACTTCGCGTTGATGCGCGCGACCCCCGACGACTCGCTCGGCTATCGGCACCGCGTGCCATGGCTAGGTATCGGCGTCACGCTGGTGGCCGCGGGCGTCGCGTGGGGTGCGTGGCGGCATGGTGACCGCCAGGTCCTCTGGTCGGCGCGCGCGATGGAGCTGGTGAACGCCGTGACCCCCGAGCAGCAACGGCTGGTGAACGTGGTCGACGAGATGGCGATCGCCAGCGGCCTGCCGCGCCCCACCGTGTGGATCGTCCCGGATGACGACCCCAACGCCTTCGCCACCGGACGCGATCCCGACCACGCCTCGATTGCCGTCACGGAAGGACTGCTGACCCGGCTCGATCGCGACGAACTCCAGGCCGTCGTCGCCCACGAGATGGCGCACGTGGCGCGCTACGACACGCGCCTGATGACGCTCGTGGCCGCCATGGTCGGCGCGATCGCCTTGTTGAGCGATGGGCTCGGCCGCGCCCTCTGGCATTCCGGTCGAAGCGGGAACGCGGCGGGGCGCTCGATGGGCGGCCTGGTGGCACGACGGAGTGGTGGTCGAGGATTCCCGGCCGCAGCGATCCTCCTGGCGATCTGGCTCGTGACGCTGCTGATCGCACCGATCGTCTCACGGCTCGTGGCGATGGCGATCTCGCGCAAGCGGGAGTTCCTTGCCGACGCGACGGCGGCCCAGTACACGCGGAATCCCGGCGCGCTGGCTTCGGCCCTGGCCAAGCTCGACGAGGCGCGCGGCCCGACCCACCGGATCGGACGCGCCGCGACTCATCTGTGCATCGTCGATCCGGGCGATCAAACCGTCCAGCGACTGCGGGGAATGCTCGGCAACCTGATGTCGAGCCATCCGCCGATGGCCGAGCGCATCGCCCGCCTGCAGGCGATGGGCTAACGGCCTCTTATTCGCCTCCCCCCGACGCGCTGGTGCGGGTGCGGGTGCGGGTGCGGGTGCGGCAGCTCGACGAATGTTCTGCGGCCCACCATGCAGGAACTCCCCCACCAGGATCACGCCACCCTGCTTGTAGACCAGTCCGTCCTTCAGCACGAACTGGACGTCGCGCAGCGCGTCGAGTGATTCCAGCGGATTCTCGGACAGCGCGATCAGGTCGGCGGCCATCCCCGGCTTGATCGGGCCCCGGCGCGCGTCCAGCTCGCTCACCTTGTAGCCGTTGATCGTCAGCGCCTTGAGCACCTCGGCGTTGGGGATCCCGGCGTCCTGCCACGTCTTGATGAACTCGATGGCCACCTGCCCGCGGTCCTTCCCCGGCACGTAGTAGTCTGCGTCGGTCGAGTAGGTCAGCGGCACCTTGTTCTCGAAGGCGTTCTTGAGCCCGGCCACGGTGCGCTGGTACGCCGCCGCGCTGGTGTGCCCCACCAGGGTGATCGGCGTCTCGGTCCCGACGCGCCAGATCCCCTTTGCGGCCATCTGCTTGTGCAGCGTGTCGTTGAGGGCCGAGGCGTGCTCGATCGACCAGATCCCGGCGTCGATCGCCCGCTGCGCCCCCGCGGCGGTCTGCACGTGCCCGGCCACCTTGAGGCCGGCCTTGGCCGCCTCGCTGATGAAGAGCTGGATCTCCTCGGTGGTGTACCCCCAGCGCTTGCAGTCGACGCAGATCTTGATGACTCGGGCGCCGAAGAGCGCGTTCTGCCGGACCGCCTTGATGATCTCGTCGTGCGTGTCGGCTTCGAGGTATTCCGGATAGACGATCTTGTGGTCCAGCGCCATCGTCGGCGTCGGCGAGAACTGGCCGCCCATCCCGCCGATGATCAGGCCGGAGGTGACCATCGTCGGCCCCGGCAGCCACCCTGCCTCGATCGCCTGGCGGAGCGCCACGTCGGCGTAGTTGGCGTTGTTGCCGAGGTCACGCACGACGGTAAAGCCGCCGCTCAACATCTGGAGGCCGTTGGAGGCGGCCTGGATCGCGCGCAACTCCGACGATTCCTTGATGTAGGTGATGTAGTAGTCGTTCCGCTCCGGGTCTTCCTTGTAAGTCAGCGCGAGGTGGTTGTGCGCATCGACGAGGCCCGGCATCACCGTGAGCTTCGACAGGTCAATCACCTTGGCACCCGTCGGCACCGCCACGTCCGTGCCGACGGCGGTGAAGCGCCCGCCCTGGACGAGGATGACGGCGTTCCGGGTGATCGAACCGTTCGCAGGATCGATCAGGCGGCCGGCGCGGATCGCGGTGATCGGACCGGTCGGCGGTGCCGGCGTGGCCCCGCCTTGGGCGACGAGCGGGACCGTCGCCACGAGCAGCGAGAGGAACGGAAGCGACCAGGGCAGGCGACGCATGACGACACTCCAGGCGGGTGGCGCGGGGGAAGACGGGGGTGACGAGCGGATGGGGGGAGGCGCGAGGTGCAGCAGGAGAGTACGGCGAGTCCCGATCGAGCGCCAGCCTGTCGACGAGGAGGGTCGCAAACGAAGCGGCGGGCCCGGAATCAGATTCCGGACCCGCCGCGACACCCACTACCAGAGAACCGTTCGGAGTTACTTCCGGTTGCGGCGGCGCTTGGCGGCGGCCATACCAGCCAGGCCAGTCGCGAGCAGCGTCATCGTGGCCGGCTCCGGGACGACTTCCTGCGGCGGCGAGCCATTGTCGGCGGTGATGCGGAACATCATGTCCTGATAGTCGAAGTCACCCGCGGCATTGTCCTCGACGCCGGCGATCCAGGTCATCGGATCGAGGCGGCCGAAGCCGAAGAGCGCGAACTGCTGGTCCGTGTCCGAGTAGGCGCGGCCACCACCGACCAGGTCAACGTAGATGCCCCACGAGACGGCCGGCGAGAAGCTGCCAAGCGTCGGAAGGCTGTTGAAGCTGATCGTCGAGCTGCGATTGCCGACCGCGAAGATACCCCAATCGAGGTTCATCCCGGCGACGTCACCACCGGTGCACGGAGCCGAGCAGCCCGGGCTGGTCGTGCCACCGAGGTACGACAGCGTGTAGTCGCCGGCGCTGAAGATGATCGGCGCCCAGTTGCCGCTGACGTTCCAGTACTCGGTCGCGTGCAGGCCGGTGTACGGGAGCCAGGTGTTCGGCCGCTGGTTGATGCAGGCGGTCGGGGCAGCGCCGGTGACGATGAAGCCCGAGTTGCAGGTGTTGAAGGTCGTCTGGGGCGAGCCCAGGCCCAACCCGTCGGCCGAGAGGTTGTCCCAGAACTCGGCGCCGTCGTTGTTCGCCGTGAACGACGAAAACGCCTGGGCCTGCAGTGGGGCGGCGCTGATCACGGCCGCGGCGGAGAGAGCAAGTACAAGATTCTTCATGGTCAGACAGAACTCCGGTGTGGGTTGCCCAGCCTAGGAGCACCTTCCATGCCAATCAATTCGCCACCAAGACCACAACCTAAGTCGTTAAAAGTCAATCAGTTAGCAAACCCTAAGAGCTAGGCCTCCGGAGCGATGTTGCGGTCGCGCAACATAAACTGTCGCGGGCGATCTGCACTCGCCTGCCACAGCGCCCCGGCTACCGATGGACGGCCGCGATCGCGGCGATCAGCGGGGTCGCATCGAAACGGACCGGATCGGTGCAGGGGAGGCCGGTTTCCCGGGCCGCGTCCTCGCACGCCTGCCGCGCGGCGGCGTCATCCAGGTCGTAGGTGTTCAGCGCGATACCGATCACCCGCGACGGGTGGACCGCACTCGCCATGGTCTCGTAGAGCCGGACGTATTCCGAGAGCGGCGGGATCGCCAGCCAGGCCTGCGGGCGGTAATCGCCGATGAACTTCCGGCTCGCCTGGTGGCAGAGGATCATCGCGTCGGGGCAACTGCCGTGGAGCAGCCCCAAGGTCACCCCGGAGTAGCCGGGGTGATTGATGCTCCCCTGCCCTTCGACCAGCACCACATCGGCGCCCTCGGCGCCTTGCAGCGTGATCCGCTCGGCGGCGCCGGCGATGAAGTCGGCGACGACGGCGTCGACGGCGATCCCCCACCCCTCGATCATGATCCCGGTCTGGCCGGTGGCGACGAAATTGGTGCGGAGCCCGCGCGCCTTGAGGCCGTCGACGAGGCGAAGCTGGGCCGTCATCTTGCCGACGTTGCAGTCGGTGCCGACGGTGAGGACGCGGATGGCCGAGGTGGCCTTGGCGCGGCCGGCGGCGACCGGAAGATCGGCCGGCGGGCGCCGCAAGTCTTCGATCCGTCGGCCGTGGGAGCGCGCCGCCTCGGCCAGGAGGGGGTCGTCGCCGAGAAAGGTGTGGAGCCCGCTGACGATGTTGCAGCCGCCCTCGAGGGCCTCGCGCAACCAGGCGCGCCACTCGTCGGGGAGTCGGCCGCCCACTGGCGCGATCCCGATCAGGACCGAGTTCGCGCCGAGGGCGAGTCCTTCGCGCATGGTGGCGATCACCGGAATGTCGCCACCCGCGCCGAGGATGTCCTGCGAGGTCTTGCCGGCGTGCTGCCGGTCGAGCACCGCGACCACCCGATCGGGCTGGAAGCGGATGATGGAGTTCGCCGTCTTCGACGTGAGCGGCCCGAAATCCCCATCGGCCAGGATCAGGTGACGCGGCGCGTTCACGATCCGCTGGACTCCGTGATGATCGTCTCACCACCCTGGCCGAGCTGCTTCGGCGCCTCGGCCTTCGGGGCCGCGAGCATCCCCATCTTGGCCTTGAGCTCGAGCAGCTGCTGGTCCGACGAGCCGTGGTACTCGAGCTGCTCGAATTCCTTGGCCAGCTTGTCGCCGGTGAACTCCTCCTGGAGCTCGGCGGCGGCGAGCGCCTTCCGCTCGTTGTTCTCGATCTTCTCCTGCATCCGCTCGAACGACTCGAAGGCGCTCTTGTCGCCCATTCCGGAGAGGGTGTCCTGGATGCGCTGCTGGGCCTCGGCGCGCCGGGCGCGGGCGACCAGGATGTTCTTCTTCCGCTTGGCTTCCTCGATCTTCTCGTTGAGCTGGCGGAGCGAGCCCTTGAGCGAGTCGGTCTCCTGCTTGCTCTTGGCCCAGGTCTCGTGCAGCTGCTGGGCGCCCTGCAGCGCCTCGTTGTAGCGCATCAGCGCCTGCTTGGCGAGATCGTCGCGACCTTCCTGGACGGCGAGCATGGCGCGGCGCTCCCAGTCCTCGGCCTGCTTCTTCATCGCGATCGAGTCGGCCTCGAGCTTCTTCTCATCGGCGATCGCCTGGGCCACCTGCTGGCGCGCCTTGTCGAGCTGGCTGCGCATGTCCACGATCAACTGGTTCAGCATCTTCTCGGGGTTCTCGGCCCGGGAGATGAGATCGTTGAGGTTGGAGCGCAACATCGTGGCGAAACGGTCGAAGATCCCCATGGCGATTACCTCTCCCCGAACGCCGCGAGGGCGCCCACATGCGACGCGAGGGCAAGGGCGAGCGAATCGACGCTCGCCTCGAACTCGCTGAAGTCGAGATCGGACAGCAGCAATGCATCGGTGAGGACGACGTGGTCGCCCTCGACGCCGTACGAGCCGTGCACCAGCTCGCGCGCGTTGAATTCCAGCAGGCGGCGGCAGAGTTCGCCGGCGCGCACCGAGTCGCTCGGGAGCTGCATGACCCGCACCCGCAGCACCAGCACCGGCGGCGCGTAGTGGACGATCAGCTCGGCGTCCTCCGCCGTGCGGACCAGCCACATGTCCTCGGCCACGGACTCGACCGGCAGGTCGAGCCGGTCGAGATAGGCCTGCACGTCATCACGATTGGTCATCGGCGATTCCTCCGGCCCGGACACGCCGGGCGACGTCTGAAACGTAGTGCGGGCCCAAAAGACCCGCCAAGCACCCCGCCGCCATCTCATCCCGCCGCCGGCGGTTCCTCACGGCGCGCCAGCAGCCGCTCCGAGAAGTCCTGCCGCTCCTCCAGTTCCGCCACCCGCGTCCGAAGCTCGTCGAGCTCCGCGTAGAGCTCCTCGGGCAGTTCGGCCGGGCCGCTCGACTCGGGGAGCTCGCCCGAAATCCTGGCCGCCAGCGCCTTGCCGAGCGGGCCGCGGAGGATGAAGGTGCCGCCGGCCACGACCGCGAACCAGATCGGCACCGAGACCGGGCCGAGGACCATCGTCGCCTTCATCAGCCCGCCGAAGACCGCCACCGCGGCAAGCGCAATCCACCCACCGCTGCCCCCGCCCCGCTGCCGCGGCTCATGCGCCATGGCGACCCTCGCCGATCCGCGGTTGCGCCAGCAACCGCTCGGTGAACTCCAGCCGTTCCTCGACCTCGGCGATCCTGGCGTAGGCCTGCTCGACCTCGCCGCTGGTCAGGCCGCGGTGCTCAAGCTCGGCCAAGCGTGATTCCAGCTCCGCCATCCGCGATGCGGAGAGGCCATCGACGCCGCTGCCTTCGAGCATGCCAGCGATCGCCCTCCCGACCGGCCCCATGAAGAGGAGGAAGCCCATGCCGACGAGACCGAACAGCCCCACGATGAGGAACTCGAATCCCTTCCGCGCGGCCTCGTCGATCAGGAAGGCCATGAACAACATGCTGCCGAACGCGAGGAAGAGGACCAACCCCATCGCCATCATGCGCGAGAACCGATTCATTCCGAGCCCCCTGCGATCCGCGGCTGCGCCGCCTGCTGCGCGAGCATCCGCTCCGTGAACTCCACCCGTTCTTCCATCTCGGCGAGTCGCGCATACGCCTGCTCCACCTCGCCGCTCGTCAGTCCGCGCTCCTCGAGATGGGCCAGCCGTGTTTCAAGTTCGGCGATCCGCTCGGCGTTGCCACCGCTGATCCGATCGGCCCAGGCCTTCAGCACCGGCGAGATCGCCCACATGGCGGTGCAACCGATACCACCCATGGCCAACCAGAAGGAGAAGGCGCCGATGCCATCACCCATCTAGCGCCCACCCGGCTCAGGCAGTCGTGCCGATTCGGCGCGCTGCGTCAACATCCGTTCGGCGAAGTCCATCCGGTCCTCGATCTCGTGCATCCGGGCGACCGACTGCTCGAGATCGGCGACGCGATCGCGCAGCGTCTGCACCTCGTCGAGCAGCGCCGGCTCCTGTCCGCGCTGCTCGATCCGACGCGCCCACGCGCGCACCAGCGGATAGAAGACGATCGCGCCGACGATGATCAGCAGCGTCAACACCGCGACGGGGGCGATCCAATCCGGCGGCCCGCTGCCGGCAATGATCACCTGGGGATCCGGCGTGTCCGGTGGAATCGGTGGCGTCGGCAATTGGGGCAGTGCCATCACTGACCTCCCGTGGCGGCGTCTGCCCGGTCGCCCTTGGCGAGCAGGCGCTCGGTGAACTCGACCCGCTCATGCAGCTCGTTGACCTCGAGGCGCAGGCGATCGAGCTCGTCATAGACGGCCGGGTCCGGCTCGAGCGCCGGGAGCGGCTGGGCGCCGTGGCGGAGCCGGTCGGCAAAGGCCTTTCCGACGGGCGAGAACGACAACACGATCAGGGTGCCGCCGCCGAAGATGCAGAGGATCGCAATGATGTCTTCCACGGACGGCCTCATCGAGAAAGGGAACGCCCCCTTGTACGGGGGGGCGCGCGGGAATGTTTCAGCCGGAAACAGGGCCCACGATCAGGAGGTCGGCCCCTTCCTGGGCTTCAGCTGGACCAACCGCTCCTTGGCGAGCCGCCGCCCGGTCGGGGTGGCGGCCAGCCCGCCGCCGGCGGTTTCCCGGTACCGGACGTCCATCTCGCGGCCGATCTGGCCCATGGTATCGATGACTTCGTCGACGGGAATCGGGAACTCGACCCCGGCCAGGGCCATCTCGATGCCGGCGAGGGCCATCGCGGCTCCGGTGGCGTTGCGGTACACGCACGGGACCTCGACCAGCCCGCCGAGCGGGTCGCAGACGAGGCCGAGGGTGCCCTGCATCGTCAGCGCCACGGCATGCATCGCCTGCCGCGGGGTCCCCCCCAGCAGTTCGACGCCGGCCCCTGCCGCCATGCCGGCGGCCGCCCCGGTCTCGGCCTGGCAGCCCCCTTCGGCGCCGCTGAGCGAGGCCCGGACGGCGACGACTGCCCCGATCAGGCCGGCGGTGGCGAGGGCGCGGACCATCGCCTCCTCGGAGACCGGATGACGGCGCGCGATCCCCAGCAGGGTCCCGGGCAGCACGCCGGCTCCGCCCGCCGTCGGCGCGGCGACGATGACGCCCATTGCCGCGTTCACTTCCTGCACCGCGAGTGCGGCCGCGAGGGCATCGGTGAAGATGGTGTTGGCCAACGGCCCCCGCGCATTCGCGAGCCGGAAGGCATCGCCGCCGACGAGGCCGCTGACGGAGTGCAAGTCGCCCTTGAGCCCGCGCTCGACGGCGTGCTGCATGACGTGGAGCGCGCGGCGGAGCCCGGCCTCGACTTCCTCGCGGGTCCGGATGCCGGTCTCCGCTTCGGTGCGCAGGGCGAGTTCGCCCAGCGAAATCCCCTGGCGCTCGGCATCGCCGACCGCCTCGTTCAACACGTCGTACATCAGGCCACCCGTTCGATGATGCGCACAGTCTTGAGCGCCGAGAGCGCCTGAATCCTGGCCAACGCCTGGGTGGACGGGGCGTGGTCGAGTTCATAGATGTGGATGGCATCGCCACCGCGCTGGCGGCGGAAGACGCGCATCGTCGCCACGTTCACGGCGTCCTCGGCGAGCGCATTGGCGACACTGGCCACGCTGCCCGGCACGTCCTTCGCCACGGCCACGAGCGTGGTGTAGGCGCCGGTCACCTCGACCGGAAAGCCATCGATCGCGGTGATCATGATGCGGCCGGCTCCAAGCGATGAGCCGACCAGCACCGCCGTGCGATCGCCGCGGCTGACAGTGAGCCGGGTCGTGTTGGGGTGATGGTCACCACGCAGCGTGGTGTTCTTGAACTCGATCGCGAGCCCGGCGGCCTTGGCCGCCTCGAGCGACTCGCGGAGCCGCTCGTCATCGGGCTGGTAGCCGAGCAGCCCCCCGGCGATCGCGCGATCGGTGCCGTGCCCCACCCCGGTGCGCGCGAACGACCCATGCAGCTCGACGAGGGCGCGATCGGGCGTGCCGCCGACCAGCGCCCGGGCAATGAGTCCGATGCGGCAGGCCCCCGCCGTGTGCGACGACGAGGGACCGACCATGACGGGACCGATGATGTCGAGCAGTGAGACCATGCGGGTTCAGACCAATTCGGCGGAGATGATGTCACCGAGGGAAACGCCGATCTCGGTGTCGTCGTTGCGTTCGGGGCGCAGAAAGACCTCGTGGGCCGTCGGATGCAGGTCCACGCTGGTCGGGACGCCGTGGACTTCACTCTCGTCGCGCAGCACGAGCCGCACCGTGAGTCCCTGCCCGTTGGCCCAGCGCAGCACCTCGATGATGCCGTCGATATCCATGACTGCCTCCGTGAAGGCGGGTCCCGGAAATCTAGCGCCGTCGCCGACCGATCGGGTCGGGCCCCGCGCCGATTATCCGGTCGGGTGGCCGTCGTCCGCGCGCGGCAACCGCGGCGGCGCCGCCCGCGGGGCGCCGAAGATGTCCTGCGAACGCACCGAGCCCTGCACGGCGTCGAGCATCGCCTCCAGTTCCTTCCGCGCGCGCTTGAGCCCGTACCGGAAGGAGACGCGGTACAGCCCCACCATGGCACCGCCGACGACGGCGAATGCCGAGAGCCCGATCGGCGCCGCCAGCAACAGCGCGCCCTTCGCCGCAGCCAGGCCGATCCCGACCGCGGCCCCCCCGCCGCCCAGCCCGGCCCCGAGCCAGAAGCCCACCTTGGCGTTCTTGGCCACGCCGCTCCGCAGGTCGGTGGTGATGGTGACGTCGCAGCGCCGCGGATCGGTCGGATGCGCGTGCAGCGTGACGCGCAACTGGTAGGCGTCAATCACGGAGAGGTAGTAGCGGAGCATCGAGAGGCCGCTGCCGCCGACGTAGTCGCCCGACGAGAGGGCGCGCACGCCGAAGGTCAGCACCCCGCCGTCGAGCGGATGGCCACCGACCGTGTCGCGGAAGAGGAGCTCCCAGGGATGCGCGGGAAAGATCTTGCCGATCGCCTCGAGGGTCTGCACCGGCGTCGCGTGGATCGTGCTGGTGACCTGCATCGAGCGATCGCTCGTCCCGACGATGAAGGTCGCGAAGCGGTCGCGCCCTTCGCCGGAGAGCACCGGCACCGTGCCACGATCCGCCTCCGCCGGCAGTTCGGCGAGCGCGAGCTGGACGAATTCCGCGCCGATCCCCGCCTCGACGGCAGCGGCCTCGACGTCGACCCGCCGGTAGCCGCTGGTCGGCGCGGACGGCTGCACCCCGGTCGCATACGCCTCGGCCTGCGCCGAGCGATCCTGCACGCGGCGCGCGGCATCGGCCTGCAGTTGCGCAGCGCGCAGCCACACCGCCTTGGCGGCCTCCTCGCTGAGCACCGCGTCGGGCACGGCGCTCGGTCCGCTCTGCGCCTGCTGCAGCGCCTGCGTCAGCGCCTCGGCGAGCGCTTCGCCAGTGGCGTAGCGTTCCGCCGGGTCCTTCCGCAGGCAGCGGTCCACCACCAGCGCGAGCGGAGCCGGCACCCCGGGGGCGAGCTCCGACAGCGACGGCGCCGCACGCGTCGCCTGCATCAGCAGCACGGCGGAGGCCTGCGGGGCGTCGAACGGCAGGCGCCCGCTGAGCAGCTGGAAGGCGACGACGCCGAGGGCATAGAGGTCGCTGCGGCCGTCGAGGTCGCCGCCGCTGACCTGCTCCGGGCTCATGTAATGGACCGACCCCATCACCATGCCATCGGCGGTCAGCGACGAGGTGCGCGCGTCCCGCGCAATGCCGAAGTCGGTCACGGTGACGCGCCCGCTGCCGCGCTCCAGCATGATGTTCTCGGGCTTCACGTCGCGATGGATCACGCCGCGCGCATGCGCGTAGGCGAGCGCCCAGGCCGCCTCGCGCAGGACGCGCACCGCCTCGCCGGGCGCCAGCGGGCCGCGCGCGGCGAGGCGCTCGGCCAGGGTCTCGCCGTCGACGAAGCCCATCGTGAAGTAGACCAGCTCGTCGACGCGGTCGGCGCGATAGATCGGGACGATGTTCGGATGGGAGAGCTGCGCGGCCGTGCGGGCCTCGCGCAGGAACCGCTCGCGGATGCCGGCATCGCTCGCCAGGGCGGGCGGCAGCAGCTTGATCGCCACCATCCGGTCGAGCGAGAGCTCGCGGGCAAGGAAGACGATCCCCATGCCACCGCGGCCGAGCTCGCGCTCCAGCGTGTACTGCCCGGCGAAGCGCGGGCGCAGTTCGTCCAGCGTCAACTCGGTCACGGCCGCTCCACCGGCAGAAGGGTCGGATCGCCCACGGGGGGGCTCGACGAACGACGCTGGCGACGGGTTTCGTCGCGCAGCGCAACGCGGCTCAGCGAATGCCCAGCGTCCGGGCGAGGAATCGGCCGGTATGCGATCCCGGCACCAGCGCCACCTCTTCGGGCGTGCCGGCCGCGACGATGGTGCCGCCGCGCACGCCGCCCTCCGGGCCGAGGTCCACGACCCAGTCGGAGGTCTTGATCACGTCGAGGTTGTGCTCGATCACGACCACGCGTGTTCCCCTTGTCGACCAGTCGGTGCAGGACTTCGAGCAACAGGCGGACGTCCTCGAAATGCAGGCCGGTGGTGGGTTCGTCGAGGATGTACAGCGTACGACCCGTATCCCGCTTCGCGAGTTCCGTCGCCAGCTTGACGCGCTGCGCCTCGCCACCGGAGAGGGTCGTCGCCGCCTGCCCAAGGTGGAGGTAGCCGAGGCCGACGTCGTTGAGGAGCGAGAGCTTCTCGGCGATCCGCGTCTGCGCGGAGAAGAAGTCCATCGCGTCGGCCACGGTCAGTTCCAGCACGTCGGCGATGCTCTTCCCCTTGTAGCGGACCTCGAGCGTCTCGCGATTGTAGCGGCGGCCCTTGCAGACCTCGCACGGGACGTACACGTCGGGCAGGAAGTGCATCTCGATCTTGACGAGCCCGTCGCCCTGGCACGCCTCGCAGCGGCCACCCTTCACGTTGAAGGAGAAGCGCCCCGGCCCGTAGCCGCGCATCTTCGCCTCGGGCAGCTGCGTGAACAGCTCGCGGATCGGCGTGAAGAGCCCGGAGTAGGTGGCGGGGTTGGACCGCGGCGTGCGACCGATCGGCGACTGGTCGATGTCGATGACCTTGTCGAGCTGGTCGAGCCCCTCGATGCGGTCGTGCGCCCCGGGCAGCACCTTGGCGCGATAGAAGTGGCGCGCCAGCGTCTGGTAGAGGATGTCGGTGACCAGCGTCGACTTGCCCGACCCGGAGACGCCGGTGATCGAGACGAAGCAGCCGAGCGGGATCTCGACGGTCGAGGCCGCTGGAGGTTGTTCTCGCGCGCGTTGGTGATGCGGAGGCGCCGCGCCGGATCGCGCGGGCGCCGCACCGCGGGCACCGGGATCGCGCAGCGTCGTTGCAGAGATAGCGCCCGGTGAGCGAATCGGGGTCGTGCCAGCGATCTCGTCGATCGTGCCCTCGGCGACGACCTCGCCGCCGATGCTGGCCGGCGCGCGGGACCGAGGTCGATCAGCGTGGTCGGCGGCGCGGATGGTGTCCTCGTCGTGCTCGACCACCAGGACGGTGTTGCCGAGGTCGCGCAGCCGCGCGCAGCGTGTCGAGCAGCCGCTCGTTGTCGCGCTGGTGGAGCCCGATGCGACGGCTCGTCGAGGATGTAGAGCACGCCGACGAGGCGCGAGCCGATCTGCGTGGCGAGGCGGATGCGCTGCGCCTCGCCGCCCGAGAGCGAGCCGGCCGAGCGGTCGAGCGTGAGGTAGTCCAGGCCGACGTCGGCGAGGAAGCGCAGCCGCTCGATCACTTCCTTGAGGATCGGGCCGGCGATGTCGGGGTCGACGGCGCCCGCCTTGCCGTCGACCGACCGGGATCCCCTCGAAGAACGCGATCGTCTCGTCCACGCGAGAGCGCCACGACGTCGCCGATCCCCTGCCCGCCGACCAGTCACGGCGAGCGACTCCGCCTTGAGGCGCGTCGCCGCCTGCAGACGATGCAGGGACGCTCGACCATGTAGCCCTCGAGGTCGGTGCGCACCGAGTCGCTCGAGCGACTCGCGCCAGCGCCGCCCCACGTTCGCGAGGATGCCCTTCCCACTCCCCTTCCGTTTCCTTGCTGCGCCCGCCATCCGCCACCCAGGTGATCTTCTTCCCGGGCGCCCCCTCGAGCAGGACCTTCCGCACCGTCGGCGAGAGATCGCGCCACGCGCTGTTCAGGTCGAACTTGTAGACGCCGGGCGAGCGTCGGCAGCACGACGCTTGCGGAGGTAGCCGGTCCGGTTCGCCCCAGGGGAGCACGACGCCCTCGAGGATCGAGATGCTGCCGGGTCGCCGCAGCGACCAGCTCGGCATTCGGCACGCGCGATGGTGCCGAGCGCCGTGGCATTCGCGCGCACGCGCCGAAGGGCGAGTTGAACGAGAACTGCCGCGGCTCGAGCTCGGGGAGCGAGAGGCCGCAGGTCGGGCAGGCGAAGCTGCTCGCTGAAGAGCCGCGACTCCTGCGCCGCCGGCTTGGTCGTCGTGTCGCACGATCTCGACGACGCCCATCGGCCGACGCGCAACGCGGTCTCGATCGAATCGCACCAGCCGCGGCCGATCGCTCTCGCGCACGACGAGCCGGTCGACGATCGACGGCGATGTCGTGCTTGATTCTGCCGACGATTGAGCGCCGGCACCGTCGGTGAGGTCGTGTGTCTCGCCGTCGACACGCACGCGCGCGATAGCCCTGCTTGCTGCAGGTCCTCGATGAGGTCGCGGAACTCGCCCTTGCGGCCGCGCACGATCGGGCGCGAGCGACCTCGATGCGCGTGCCCTTCCGGCCAGCGCCGAGGACTGGTATCGCCGATCTGGCCCGCCGATCTGACCGCGCGATCGGCGTCCCGTCAGTTCGGGCAGTGCGGCACGCCGGCACGGGCGCAGAGGAGGCGCAGGTAGTCGTAGACTCTCGGTGACGGTGCCGACGGTCGAGCGCGGATTCTGCGCCGGTGGTCTTCTGCTCGATCGAGATCGCCGGCGAGAGCCCCTCGATCGCATCGACGTCCGGCTTTTCCATCAGGCCGAGGAACTGGCGCGCGTAGGCCGACAGCGATTCGACGTAGCGTCGCTGCCCCTCGGCATAGATCGTGTCGAACGCGAGCGACGACTTGCCCGACCCCGACAGGCCGGTGATGACCGTCAGCGCATTCCGCGGAATGCGGACGGTCGACGTTCTTGAGATTGTGCTCGCGCGCCCCTCGGACGACCAGGAACTCTTCAGCCATAGCCCGGAACCATAAGGTGGAACGGGAAGGAGGAGCAACGCGCCACCCTGGGGCGGTGGCCCACGGCTTGCCCCATATTCCCGTAATGCAGCTCTATCGCCCGTCCCCCCGAGCCTGGGCCGCCATCGCCATCCTCCTCGCCTGGGGGGGCGCCTTGGCGTGGCTGGCGGCGCGACGCCTGAACCAGACCGAGGCCGCCGTTCTCAGCACCGAAGCGGCGCTGCGGCTGGCGCCCGGCGCCGCGTGGTTCGCCCTGTACAGTGGCGACACGCAAGTCGGGCAGGCCGGGATCACGGTGGATACCCTCTCCCCGGGCTATCAGGTCACGGAGACGTTCGCGATCGAAACCCCGGCCGACTCGGGCGTCTTGCGGGCGTCCCGGTACACCGTCACCAAGGTCTCGGCGGCCCTGGTGGTGACCTCCGTCACCTCCCGGTTGGTGCTGGACCGGTCGAAGGAGGCGTGGGCCGTCTCCTTCCCGGCCGGGCGCCTCGCGATCGCCCGCGAAGGGACGATCGGCACCGACAACGGGATCCCGGTGACGGTCGCGCCGACCACGACGGCCATCCTCCCCTACCGATTGGCGCTGACGGGCTGGCCTGGCCCCCGGGCGGCGGCGGAGCCTTCCCGGGCTGGTCGGCTGGCCGGGGACCGTGGTCACGCTCGAAATGACCGCCGGGCCCGACTCGATGGCGGTGTTTGCGGACAGCGCCGTCCTCGATCCGGCGTCCGGGCAGTTGATGGTGGCGCATCGCGACTCGACCCCGCGCCCGCGCCGTGGTGATTCGGGGCGACGGCCCGGCCGAGCGGTGGTGGATCGACGCCCGCGGACGCGTGGCCGGGATCGAGACGGCCTTCGGGCTCTCGTGGCGGCGGACCGACTTCGACCTCGCCGCCAGCGCGCTGCGGAATCGCGGGATGTCGCGCGTCGCGCGCCTCCGCACGCTGTATCCGCTGGTGCGCCGGCTCACGACGCCCGATACCTCCACCACGCCGTGGCGGTTCCTGCCGTCGCGGCGCGATGGCCGTCCGCTCGATGCGGCGCTGCTCCAACCGCTGTCCAGTGGCCGGCAGCAGCTCCACGGCGACACGCTGTTCGTCATGACCGACTGGAGTGAGCCGACCGGTGGCGCCGGCGAGCCGATGCCGCGCGACCCGCTCGCGCCGGACTCGCTCCCCGAGGTCCGCGCATTCGTTGACCGGGCGCTCGGCCCGACGCCGCCGACCGACCGCGATCTCATCCTCGGCCGCCTCCTCTCGGCGATCGCCGCACGGGTGACCCTCGACACCTCGGCGACCGCTGCGGTCGACGCCGGGGCCGCCCTCGCCACGCGGCGGGCGCAGGCCGAGGGGATGGCACGCCTCTTCGTGGCGGCAGCCCGCGTGGCCGGCTTCGAGGCGCGTCTCGCGATCGGCCTCCAACCAGTGGGCGACGGTTTCGCGACCCACGCCTGGGCGGAGGTGCGCCGCGACGGGCGGTGGACCGCAGTCGATCCGGCGTTCGGTCGGCGGCAGGCCGGCGCCTCGCTCATCCGGCTCGGCAGCAGCGGCTCGGCCGACCCCTCGCAGCTTCTCGCGCGCGTGCTCCAACTGCGTGTCGTGGCAGTCCCCGATTCTCCGGAGGTCCCGTGATCCGCCTGCGCGGCGTCACCAAGCGGTACGGCAGCTTCGAGGCGGTGCGCGGCATCGATCTCGACATCGCGCGCGGCGAACTGTTCGGCCTGCTCGGCCCGAATGGCGCCGGGAAGACGACGACGATGCGCATGATCGCCGGGATCCTCGCCCCGACGGGCGGGACGATCCACGTCGGCGGCGAGGACATCCTCCGCCACCCGATGCGCGCCAAGGCCAAGCTCGGCTTCATCCCCGATCGGCCGTTCGTGTACGACAAGCTCACCGGGGCGGAATTCCTCCGCTTCACAGCGGCGCTCTTCGGTCAGGATGGTGCCGAGGTCGAGGGGCGGATCGACGAACTCCTCGAGCTCTTCGACCTGACCCCGTGGAAGAGCGAGCTCACGGAATCGTATTCCCACGGCATGCGCCAGAAGCTCATCATCGCGAGCGCGCTGGTGCATCGTCCCGAGGTGATCGTGGTCGACGAACCGATGATCGGCCTCGACCCGAAGAGCGCCAAGCTCCTGAAGACGCTCTTCCGACGCTACACCGACCTCGGCGGCACCGTCCTGATGAGCACCCACACGATGGAGATCGTCGAGGGGCTGTGCGACCGGGTCGGCATCATCTCGAAGGGTCGCCTGGTGGCCTGCGGCACCGTCGAGGAACTCCGGCGCGAAGCCTCATCGGATGCCGCCGGGATGGAGGAGCTCTTCCTCCGGCTCACCGGCGAGCATGTCGACCACGACCTCGATGCGCTCCTTACCTGACGCGGCGAGGCCGCAGCCCGGCCTCGCCACGCTGACCTCGCCGAAGTGGCGGAGCGCGCTGGCGCGGGTGCGCACGCGCCCCGACCAGTCGACGCGCTGGCGCGGGCTGCTGCTGGGCGTCGCCGGGCTGCTCTTCCTCGCCGCAGCCTATGGCATCTCCTATCGGGCGGTGAAGTACTTCAAGGACGTCCCCGAAATCGGACCGCTCCTCGCCGGCAAGCTGCTCGGGATGGCCTTCCTCGCCTTCCTTTCGATCCTGTTGCTGTCGAACCTCGTGGCGGCACTGTCGACGTTCTTCCTGGCGCGCGATCTCGACATGCTGGTCGCCGCGCCGCTCGACTGGGGACGCTTCTATCTCGCCAAGCTCGGCGAGACGGTGGTGCACTCGTCGTGGATGGTGGTGCTGCTCGCGGTGCCGCTCCTCGCCGCCTATTCGGTCGTCTGGGATGGCGGCCTCTTCTTCCCGCTGGTCGCGCTCGGCGCCCTCGTGCCGCTGCTCGTGATCCCGGGCGTGATCGGCGCCGCAGCGACGCTGCTCCTCGTCAACATCTTCCCGGCCCGCCGCGCGCGCGACATCCTCGGGCTGGTCTCGATCCTCACCGCCGGCGCCCTGGTGGTGATGTTGCGCGTGATGCGGCCCGAGCAGCTCGCCCGCCCCGAGGGGTTCCAGAACCTGGTCGACTTCGTCGCGGTGCTGCGCACGCCCTCCCATCCGCTGCTGCCGAGCGAGTGGGCGAGCGGCATGGTGATGAACTGGCTGACGCACGTGGGCGACCCGCTGCCGATCGCCCTCCTCTGGACGACGGCGGGTGCGTTCGTGGTGATCGGCGCGGCGCTGCACCGGCGCCTCTACGTGCAGGGCTTCGCGCGCGCCCAGGAGGGGGCCGACCAGTTCGTGCGCGGCGCGCGCTGGGACGGCCTGATCCGGCGGCTCTTCGTCGGACTGCCCCCGATGCGGCGCGAATTCATCCTCAAGGACCTGCGTACCTTCTTCCGCGACTCGACGCAGTGGAGCCAGCTGATCCTGCTCGGCGTCCTCGTGCTGGTGTACCTCTTCAACATCCAGGCGCTGCCGCTCTTCACCGGCGAGAAGGTGCCGGTGCTGCTGGTCACGCTGATCGCCTTCCTGAACCAGGGACTGGCGGGCTTCGTGATCGCCGCGATTGCAGCGCGGTTCATCTTTCCGGCCGTCTCGCTGGAAGGGCGGCAGATGTGGCTGCTGCGCTCGTCGCCGCTCGATCCGCTCGCGATGCTCCGCAGCAAGTACTTCGTCGGTGTGGTGCCGCTGCTCGTCCTTGCCGTCGGGCTGACCCTCTCGACGAACACGCTGCTCCGTGCGTCGCCGTTCATGATGCTGGTGTCGGTGGCGACGGTCGTCGGCTACACCCTTGCCGTCGGCGGGCTCGCGCTTGGCGTCGGCACGCTCTTCCCGCAGTACGACACCGAGAACGCGGCGCAGATTCCGACGTCGTTCGGCGGCCTCGTCTTCATGCTCCTCGCGGTGGCCCTCCTCGGCGCGGTGATCTCGCTCGAGGCGATCCCGGTGGTCGAGCAGCTGCGCGCCACGTCGGCGGGCGAGGAGACCCAGGTGAGCCTCGGCGGCTGGCTGGCCTTCGCCGGGGCGGCGGCCTGCTGCGTCGTCGCCGGCTGGCTGCCGATGCGGCTCGCCCTGCGCCGGCTCGAGCAACTCGAGGTCTGAGCGCAGGAAGGCGCACCCTTCCGCACCGTTCGGTCACTCGGCGGCAGCGGTTCCTCCACGATCGTGACGACCGCGATTCGGCACTCCGCCGGATCGCGGTCTGTCCTTTGGTCCCTGGAGGGCCCGATGTCCCGTCGCCTGCTCTACTGCACCGCATTTCTCCTTGGCCTCGCCGCCTGTCAGGGCGCCGATGCCCCCACGCCGACGGCGCCGACGCCGGCCGCCGCCACCGAACCCGTCGCGAGTTCCCCGCGTGAACGGCTCGCCCTGCGCCTCGCGGTCGCGCTTGGCGATCCGGCGACGCGCGCCTCCCTCAAGCGCCGCCTCGATGCCTCGCACGCCCCGGAGGGGAAGCTCCAGTTCCAGGCGCTCGCGCGCGCCGACCAGGGACTGCTCCTCGCCTCGCTCGCGCGCGGCGGCGGCTCGGTGGCGGAACTCCTCGGCGACCTCGACGCGGCGCGTCCGCTCGAGGTCTACCTCCCGGTCGAGGCGCATCGTGTCGCGTGGCACGGCGACGCGGGCCTCCTGGTGGCCACCCTCGGGCAGGATGGCGAAGCCCCGGTGGCGTATGACCTCGAGGGGCATCGCCGCGTCCTGCGTGCCGACACGCCCCCGACCACGCCGGTCCTTGCCCTGGTGCCGCAGGAGACCGACTTCACCGGCGGTCGCCCGCTGATGGCGGCGTCCTGCTACGACCTGTGCGGCACCACCAGCACCTCGGCCGGCGGCAACCTCTCCTCGACCGCCGGGCTCTACCTGACGACGTCGCACTTCGAGGATTCCTTCGAGAGCTGGCTCAAGGGGAAGCCGGAATACGAGTACCACGTGTACGGACTGGTGGCGGGGAGCGAAGCCGAGCAGCTGGCGTGCACCGGGGAGTACGCGGGCGGCTATTCCTATTTCGACCAGAACGGCCCCGACTGGAGCGGCAACGCGATGCTGCTCTCCGAGCAGGAGCGGCAGGCCTACCAGTCGGCGCACCCGGGCGCACCGATTCGCATCGTCGCCTACGAGGACGACGACGAGGCCTGCGTGCCGCGGATCGACGGCAACCGCGTGACGCAGCTGCTCTCGGCGGTGGATGCCGCCTACAAGAGCGTCACGAGCGGGAAGGTGGAGCCGTGGTATGTGAAGGGGGTGCGGGCCGCGCCGTCACTGTTCAACCTCTACAGCGCGGTGCGCAACATCATCACGACGGGTGACGACCTCATCGGGAACGCGGTCGAGACGTCGGTCGCGGGATGGGTGCCGGGTGGCGCGAACTGGGTGCTCAAGTCCGACGGCACCCGAACCTACGGCTGGTTCGGGACCGCCTACCGCCCCTGAGTGCTAGACGAGCTGCGGGGCGCCGCAGCTGCCGCAGAAGCGTCCGCCGGGCACCCGGCGGGCGCCGCAGCTGCCACAGAAGCCGCCGCCGGTCACGATGCGCTGTGTGAGCAGCGCTTCGACCGGATCGCTGTCCGCCGGCGACGCGGCGACCATGGTTGCGGGGGCCGTCGGTGCATCGAGCAGCTCGAGCGCCCGGCTGGAGTAGCGGGCGTGGAGCTCGGCGTAGTCCTCGTCGGAGAGCTTGCCGGTGGCGCGATCGAACTCGATCTCCTTGAGCGCCAGCAGGGCCTGGCCGCGGGGCGTCTCTTCCGGATCGGGCGGCTCGATGATCGGCGCCTGCTCCACACCGGGCGCGATCAGCGGCTGGGCAACGAGCCAGAACAGCGCGAAGCCGACCATGACCATGGCGACCAACTGGGCCATCGTGTCCTGATTCACGAATCCACCTCGTCAAGCGCGCGCTTCAGCCGTTCCATCGCATCGGCATCGGGCGCCACCGGGGACGCGCCCCCCGCCGTGGCCACCGCGACGACCTCGCGCCGGCGGGAGAGATACGCCGCCAGGGCCAACCCGGCGGCCAGCATGCCCAGTCCGGGCACGAGATAGCCGGCCAGGTTGAATCCCTGGGCGGCCGGGGCCATCAGGATCTTCTCGCCCTCGCGCTCGACGTAGTACTTGACGATCTGTTCCGGCGTCTGGCCACCCTGCACGAGCGCGATGATCTCCTTGTGCAGCGCCGGCGACACCCCGCAGGTGAAGTCGGTCGTGCGGCAGGTGTAGATGTCGAGCGTGCAGCCGCAGGTGCAGTGCAGCTGCCGCTCGATCGCGATGATGCCGGGGTCGTTGTCGACCGCCGTCACGGTGTCGCGGCGTCGCCCGACCCCGTCCGGGTCGCGCAGGAGGTCGCCCTGCACCGTGGTGGTGTCCTTCGCCCCGAGGGGCACCTGATCCTGCGCGGCCAGCGGGCGCAGTGCCGCGCTGCCGGCGGCCGCCACGACGGCGCCGAGGAACTGCCGACGCGAGCTGGTCACTCGGCGACTCCGGCGAGCGGCACGGTGTAGCCGGCCTGGATCGAGGCGCGCTGCCGTGCCGTCTTCACCTGCGGACCACCCGGCCACATCGTGAGCAGGCCGCCGAAGACGAGGATGCCCCCGCCGATCCAGAACCAGCTCACCAGCGGGTTGATCAGCAGCGAAAACGAGGCGCGTTCGGTGCCATCCGGCGAGCCGGCGTAGACCACGTAGACGTCCTCGAGCAGGTCCGAGCGGATGCCGACCTCGGTCGAGGGCTCGAAGGTCGGGTTGCCGAACGAGTCGACGTGCTGCCGCTTCTCGGACTTGATGGTGCCCATCTTCACGCCGTCCTTCGCGATCTCGAGCGTCGCCGCCGAGACCCGGCGGTTCAGCGCCTCGTACTGCGAGACGCCGAGGTGGGTGAAGGTCCAGGTGTGACCATAGGCGGACTTGAGCGTGGCCTTCTGGCCGGGCTGCAGGTCGACGGTCGTCTTGGTCGCGAAGGCGAGCCCGGTGAAGGCGACGAAGTAGACCATGATCGCCACGTGCACGACGTAGCCGCCGTAGCGGCGCCGGTTCCGGGCCACGAGCCGCATCAGCGCCACCGGCGCCCCTTCGGCGTGCATCGTCATCCGGGCACGGATGCCGCGCGCAAACTCCTGGATCACGGTCACCAGCGCGAACGCCGCCACCGCCAGCGACATCAGCGCCCAGGGCGAGCGGAGGCCACCGGCCAGCAGCGCGCCGAGGGCGACCACGCCCCCGACGAGCGGCGCGATGAACTGGCGGCGCAGGTTGGCGGCGGACGCCTTGCGCCACGCGATCAACGGCCCGACGCCGGTCAGGAAGAGGAGGAAGATCCCGAGCGGGATGTTGACGCGATTGAAGAAGGGCGGGCCGACCGTGATCTTGGTGCCACGCACCGCCTCGGAGAGGATCGGGAAGAGCGTGCCCCAGAGGACGGAGAAGGCGATGCCGACCAGCGCGAGGTTGTTGTAGAGGAAGGCGCCCTCGCGGCTCACCATCGACTCGAGCTGCGCCTCGGGCTGCAGCAGCGGCCAGCGCGTGTAGAGCAGCGTGAACGAGAGGATCGCCGCCACCATCAGGAAGCCGAGGAAGAAGTAGCCGACGGCCGACTGGGTGAAGGAGTGCACCGACGCGATCACCCCGGAGCGGGTGATGAAGGTGCCGAAGATCGTCAGCAGGAAGGTCCCGACGATCAGCCCCATGTTCCAGCGCTTGAGCATGCCGCGCTTTTCCTGGATCATCACCGAGTGGAGGAACGCGGTGAGGGTCAGCCACGGCAGCAGCGAGGCGTTCTCGACCGGATCCCACGCCCAGACGCCGCCCCAGCCGAGCTCGACGTACGCCCACCACATCCCGATCGTGATGCCGACCGAGAGGAAGAGCCACGAGGTGAGGGCCCACTTCCGCATCGCCACGATCCACCCCGCGTCGAGCTGCTTCGCGAGCAGCGCCGCCATCGCGAAGGCGAACGGGATGGTGAGCGAGATGTAGCCGAGGTAGAGCATCGGGGGATGGATGATCATCCCCGGGTTCTGCAGCTGCGGGTTGAGGCCGCGGCCGTCCGGCGGCGTGAAGGCGAGGCGCTCGAACGGGTTGGCCCCGCCGAAGAGCATCACCAGCACGAAGAAGATCGTGGTGATGTTGGCGATGCCGGCCACGTAGGGCAGCATCGCCTTGAAGCGCTGCGAGGTGAGCGCCTGCGCCAGCGCCCCGAAGATCGACAGCACCACCGCCCAGAAGAGGAGCGATCCCTTCTGCCCCGCCCAGAACGCCGAGATGAGGTAGTACTCGGGAAGGTTCCGCGAGGTGTAGGCGGCGACGTATTCGATGTTGAAGTCGTGGGTGAAGATGCCCTTCCAGAGGGCGACCGCCGCGACGAGCAGGGCGGCACAGAGGGCGTAGCTGCTCCGCGTGATCGCGGTGGCGATCGCCGGGCGCTCCTCCCACTTGCCGAAAAACGCCAACGCCGCACCCCAGGCGCCCACCAGCACGGCGGCCCAGAGTGCGAACTGTCCCAGGTAAGTCATCGGGCCCCGCTCAGGTGGTCTTGTTCTTGGCCATCTCGTCCCACTGCGCTTCGTAGCGGGACCCGCACTTGGCGACCAGGACGGTTGCGTGGAAGGTGCCGTCGCGCCCGAACTTCCCCTCGGCGACGACTTCGATCTCGTTCTTGTCGGTGAAGGTGTCCGGCACCAGCCCGGTGTACGTCACGGGAAACGACTGCGTCCCGTCGCTGATCGTGAAGTCGACGCGCTGGGCCGCCGGGTCGCGCTTGATCGACCCCTGCACCACCTTCGCACTCACCTTGACGCCGACGTCATGCAGCGAGGGATCCTGCGCCGCCTTCGCGACCAGCTGCGACGGCGTGAGGAAGTAGGTGCCCGTCTGCTTCACGCCCTCGATCATCAGGAGCGAAACGACGGCCACGATGGCGACGCTGCCGAGGGCGAACTTGGTGCTGGGCTTCATGGTGTGACGCTCCCCAAGGAGATGGGCAAATATACCCCGGAACTCCGGGAAAAGGTGCCATCCTGCCGGGCCCGCGGGGGATGATCGATGATCGAGGATCGATCATCGATCATCGGTCATCGATCCTGCGCCCAATGGAGCGCCGCCCCGACCGCCCGCAGCCACTCCGCGCGCCGAGCGTCCCGCCAGTCCGCCGAGCCCCGTGGCTCGAAGGTGGTTCCGCCGCCCAGTTCGGCGGCCGAGGGGAGCGTCCCCCCGATGCCTTGCGCCGCCAGCCGGGCCGCGCCGTAGGCGGTGAGTTCGACCGCCGCCGGGCGCTCGATCGGGACGCCCAGCAGGTCGGCCTGCATCTGCATCAGCCAGGGATTCGCCGCGGCTCCCCCATCGACCCGCAACGCGCTGACGCCCCCCATCGCCTCGACCAGGTCGGCGGTCTGGTGGGCCACCGACTCCAGCGTCGCGCGCACCAGGTGCGCCTTGGTCGTCCCCCTGGTGACGCCAGTCACCATGCCGCGGGCCTCGGCGTTCCAGTACGGGGCCCCCAATCCAGTGAAGGCGGGAACCACGACCACCCCACCAGTATCGGCCACGCTCGCCGCGAGCGCAGCCGTCTCGCTTGCTTGGGCAATCAGCCCGAGACCATCCCGAAGCCACTGGACCGCCGCCCCCGCCACGAAGACGCTCCCCTCGAGAGCCCAGGCCCGTTCTCCCCCGGCGCCGACGGCGATGGTGGCCAGCACTCCCGAGGCCGGTCGTTCCGGTCCCTCGGTGCCCACAAAGCGCAGCAGGAAGGCGCCGGTGCCATAGGTGATCTTGGCGCTGCCGCGCGTGACGCAGCCCTGCCCGAAGAGGGCCGCCTGCTGATCGCCGGCCAGCCCCGCGATCGGCAGCTCGCGGCCGAACCACTCGGCCCTCGCCGACCCCACCACGCCGACCGACGGGACGAGCGTCGGCAGGATCGCCGCCGGCACGCCGAAGGTCTCGAGCAGCGCCGGATCCCACGCCCCGGTGTCGAGCGCCGCCAGCATGGTGCGCGAACTGTTGGTCGGATCGGAGACGTGCACTCCACCGGTCAGCCTCGCGACCAGCCAGCTCTCCACCGTCCCCACGCGCAGGGTGCCCGCCTCGGCCCGCCCGCGAATGGCGGGATCGTGCAGGAGCCACTCGAGCTTGGTGGCGGAGAAGTAGGGGTCGAGCAGCAAGCCGGTGCGCTCACGGATCGCCTCCTCCACGCCGTCGGCGCGGAGCTCGGCGCACCGCTCGGCCGTGCGCCGATCCTGCCAGACGATCGCTCGACCGATCGGCGCCAGCGTGTCACGATCCCACGCGACCAGCGTCTCGCGCTGGTTGGTGATACCGATCGCGTCCACCGACACCCCGGCCTGCGCCAACGCCTCGCGCCCCGCGGCGACGGTGGCGCGGACGAGCATCTCGGGGTCGTGCTCCACCTTCCCGGGCGCGGGAAAATGCTGGGGAATCTCCCGGGTCCCGCGCCCAAGGACGCGGCCATCCGGCGCCACCACGAGCGCGGTGGAGCTGGTGGTGCCTTGGTCGAGGGCCAGGATTGTCGGAATGGCGTGGCTCGATGGCGGGAGGGGTGAACGGTGAACGGTAAACGGTAACCGGCAAGGGGGTGAGGGGTGAGGGGGGAGGTGAGACGTAAAACGTGAAACGGTCCCGAGGCGCTGGACTCCGCATCCACGCCGTTTCACCTCTCATGTTTCACCCCCTCTCCTGTTCCCCTCACCCCCATCTCCTCACCCCTCTCCCCCGCCCCCCTCCCCCCTTATCTTTCCGCGATGCCCTACACCACCCTCCTGACCGCCCAGGACGCCGACGGCATCGTCGTCGCCACGATCAATCGCCCCGACAAGCTCAACGCCCTGAACGACGCCGTGATCACCGATCTGGCGGCGCTCGCGGCGTGGGCTGCCGAGGATGCGTCGGTGCGCGCGCTGGTGCTCACCGGGGCCGGCGAGAAGGCGTTCGTGGCCGGGGCGGACATTGCCGAGATCGCCGGGACGGATGCGACCTCGGGCGAGCGGCTGTCGGCGAAGGGCCATGCCGCCTTCCGCGCCCTCGAGACGCTGGGCAAGCCGGTGATCGCGGCCGTGAACGGCTTCGCGCTCGGCGGCGGCTGCGAGCTCGCGATGGCGTGTCACATCCGGTATGCATCGCCGAATGCGAAGTTCGGGCAACCGGAGGTGAAGCTCGGCCTGATCCCCGGTTACGGCGGCACGGTGCGGCTGCCGCGCCTGGTCGGTCGCGGGCGCGCGCTCGAGTTGTTGCTGAGCGCCGCGATGATCGATGCGACCGAGGCGCACCGGATCGGTCTCGTGAACAAGGTGGTGCCGATCGAGTCGCTGCTCGACGAGGCCAAGGCGCTGGCGAAGACGATCCTGCAGATGGGGCCGATGGCGGTGCGGATGGTGCTGGAGACCGTCGACGCCGCCCTCGATCGCCCGCTCGACGCCGCGCTGGCCCACGAGGCGGCGCAGTTCGGCGTCGCGTGCGGCAGCGACGAGAAGCGCGAAGGGACCACCGCGTTCCTGGAGAAGCGGCCGGCGCAGTTCCGCGGTCGGTAGTCGATGCGCGCGGCGACCCTGCTGGTGCGGAGCTTCCGCAACCTGGCGGACGCCGAGTTGACGCTGCCACCCGAGGGCGTGGCGCTGGTCGGTTCGAACGGCCACGGCAAGACCAACCTGCTCGAGGCGCTGGCCTATCCGGTGTTGTTCCGTTCGATCCGCGGTGCCGCCGACCGCGAGCTGGCACAGTTCGGCGGACCGGGCTTCCACGTGACGGTGGCACTCGCCGAGGGGCCGGTGATCGCGACCACCTGGTCGAGCGCCACGCGACGGAAGCGGATCACGATCGACGGCGAGGAGATGGCCGGGCGCGCCGCGGCCCTGGGCCGCTGGCTGGCGGTGGCCTTCCTGCCGACGGATCTCGCGCTGGTGCAGGGTGGCGCGGGTGAACGCCGACGCTGGCTCGACCGGATGCTCTCGCTGGCGTCGCGCCCGTATCTTGACTCGCTGCTGCGCTATCGGGCGGCGCTGGCCCAGCGCAACGCGGCGCTGCGTCAGGGCGATGCGACATCGGCCGGCGCGTTCGACGGGGTGCTCGCCCGCGACGGCGCGGCGGTGATCGCCGCCCGGCTGGAGTGGAGTGACGGCGCGGCCGAGCCCTGGGCGGAGGAACTCGCCGCGCTCGGTGAGGCGGCTCCCGTGGCGGTGCGGTACCGCACCGATCACGCGCTGGCGGAGGCCGAGGCGTGGCCGGCGCGACTCGCCGCCTCGCGGGCACGCGACCTCGCGCGCGGGCAGAGCCACGTCGGACCGCATCGCGACGACCTGGTCTTTGCGCTGGGTGGCCACGCACTTCGCGACTACGGCTCGACGGGCCAGCAGCGGTCGGCGGCGATCGCGCTGCGGTTCCTCGAGCAGGAGACGCTCGCGGCGCGGCGGGGGGTGCGGCCGGCGCTGCTGGTGGACGATGTCTTCGCCGAGCTCGATGCCGAGCGGCAGCGGCGACTCGCCGAGCGGCTGGTGCGTCGCCCGGGCCAGCGGATCGTGACGGCGCCGAGGCTCGAGGAACTGCCGCGGCAACTGGAGTTGCCCCGTTGGGGCGTCGCGGCGGGCGTGGTGACGTCGCTGGAGGGGAGCACGTGAATCGACCGAAGGCTCCGACGCCGTTCGCCAAGGCGCTCGAGGAGTGGCTCGCCGGCTCCGGCCTCGGGAAGCGGCTCGACCTGGCCACGGCCGTGGACGACTGGCCGGAGCGCGTCGGGCCGCAGATCGCCGCGGTGACGAAGGCGGTCTCGGTCACGCCGGACGGGACGCTGATGGTGCGAGTTGCCACGCCGGCGTGGGCCACGGAGCTCGGCCTGATGACTCCGCGGATCCTGGCGCGCCTGAATGGCTCGCGCCGCGGCCGCGTGCAACACATTCGCTGGATGGTCGGTCCCCTGGACCGGCCCTGATCGCTCTCGAGCGCGAGGACGCATGGCCAACAACGACACGAACGACCCGGACAAGAAGGACTACGCCGCCGACAGCATCACCGTCCTCAAGGGCCTCGAGGCGGTGCGCAAGCGGCCGGGCATGTACATCGGCTCGACCGGCGAGAACGGGTTGCACCACCTGGTCTACGAAGTGGTGGACAACTCGATCGACGAGGCGCTGGCGGGCTACTGCGACAAGATCGACGTCACGATCCATCGTGACAACTCGATCACCGTCGCCGACAACGGCCGCGGCATCCCGGTGGACATCCATCCGACCGAGGGGATTCCGGGCGTGGAGCTCGCGCTGACGGTGCTGCATGCCGGCGGCAAGTTCGACAAGAACTCCTACAAGGTCTCGGGCGGCCTCCACGGCGTCGGCGTGTCGGTGGTGAACGCGCTGTCGTCGACGCTGACCGTGACCGTCGACCGCGGCGGCGCGCGCCACCAGATGTCGTTCGTGCGCGGCCAGACCAAGCAGAAGCTGAGCGTGATCGGGATGGCGCCGGGCACCGGCACCACCGTCCACTTCAAGCCGGACCCCGAGATCTTCTCGGTGCTGGAGTATTCGTGGCGCACGCTCGAGGACCGGCTGCGGCAGCTGGCGTTCCTCAACGGCGGGATCGGCATCACGCTGACCGACGAGCGCGAGGAGACCCCGCGCAGCGAGACGTTCCTCTACAAGGGCGGCCTGGTCGAGTTCGTCACCTGGCTCAACCGCTCCAAGAAGGTGCTCCACCCGAAGCCGGTGCACTTCTCCGCGACCCGCGACGATGTCGACGTCGACTGCGCGCTGCAGTACGAGGACGGCTACAACGAGAACACCTTCACCTTCGTGAACAACATCAACACCCACGAGGGCGGCACCCACCTCACCGGCTTCCGCTCGGCGCTGACGCGGACCGTCAACGAGGTGGTGAAAAAGTCGAACGCGCTCAAGAAGGAAGGCTTCACCCTCAGCGGCGAGGACGCGCGCGAAGGGCTCACCTGCGTGCTGCACGTCAAGGTGCGCGAGCCGCAGTTCGAGGGGCAGACCAAGACGAAGCTCGGCAACGGCGAGGTCGAGGGGATCGTCCGCGCGATCGTCAACGAGCACCTGGCGCAGTTCCTCGACGAGAACCCGGCCGTCGGCCGCGCGATCATCGACAAGGCCGTCTCGGCGGCCCGCGCCCGCGAGGCGGCCCGCAAGGCCCGCGAGCTCGTGCGCAAGAAGACCGGCCTCGAGAACGCCGTCCTCCCGGGCAAGCTGGCCGACTGCTCGAGCGACGACCCGGCGCTCTGCGAGATCTACCTCGTCGAGGGCGACTCGGCCGGCGGCTCCGCCAAGCAGGGGCGCAACCGCTCCTTCCAGGCGATCCTGCCGCTCCGCGGCAAGATCCTCAACGTCGAACGCGCGCGCATCGACCGCATCCTCGGCAACGAGGAAATCCGCTCGATGATCACCGCGATCGGCGCCGGCGTGCGCGAGGACTTCGACCTCGCCAAGGTCCGCTACCAGAAGATCATCCTGATGACGGACGCCGACGTTGACGGCGCCCACATCCGGACGCTGCTGCTGACCTTCTTCTTCCGGCAGATGCCGGAGCTGATCGAGGCGGGCTACATCTACATCGCCCAGCCGCCCCTCTACCGCGTCGCCCGCGGCCGCGAGGAGTACTACGCCTACACCGAGGAGGAGCGCGGCGAGTTCCAGCGCCGCCTCGCCGAAGGGGGCAAGGGGAACGTCGGCGTGCAGCGCTACAAGGGCCTCGGCGAGATGAACCCCGAGCAGCTCTGGAAGACCACGATGGATCCGGCCACCCGCACGGTCCTCCGCGTCACGCTGCAGGATGCCGTCGAGGCCTCGAAGCTCTTCGACGAACTGATGGGCGACAACGTCGAGCCGCGCCGGCAGTTCATCGAGGCGAACGCGAAGTATGTGAGTGTGCTGGACGTGTAGCGGAGTTCGAGAAGCGAGAAGCGAGAAGCGAGAAGCGTGGTGTCACGGAGAGATCTTCCCGTCGCACCACGCTTCTCGCTTCTCGCTTCTCGCTTCTCGCCCTCAGCTGATCCCCGGCAACCCGCCATGCCCCGGCGAACCGGGCCCCCAGTCCTCCTCTTCCTCCCCGTCCTCCGTCACCTCGCCGGCCAGGGCCTCGCCGATGGCGCGGGCCGAGCGGTCGTCGCGCATCTCGAGCTCGGCCTGCTCGAGTTCGTCGACGTCGATCGGGGTCTCGACGTCGTCTTCCGGCGCGGCCGGCGGACGGTGCGATCCGAAGCCCATCAACCAGGCAAAGAGGGCGGCCAGCGCCGCCAGGCCGATCAGTGCGCCCATCAGGCGTCTCCGTACGGTTCGGTGTGGTCCTGCGTGATGCGCTCGACCAGCAGCGGGAGCGGCGCCTCGCCCGAGGCGAGGGCGTGGGCGAAGGCGCCACGCACGGCGCGCTCCGTGAGGTCGGCGTCGGCCTCGGTCCGGGCGTGCACGACGGCGAACGGATCGCCCACGGCCAGTGGCTGGCCGGCCTGGCACAGGAACTCCAGGCCGACGGCGGGATCGACCGGGTCGGTCGCCAGTCGCCGCCCACCACCCATCGCGACGATCGCCTCGCCGAGGATTCGCGGCGCAAGCGCCGGCATCGGGCTGCCTTGCGAGGCGGTCAGCTGTCGGACGATCGGGGCGCGCGCCAGGCGCGACGGGTCGTCCACCACGGCCGGGTCGCCGCCCTGCCACCGGATGACCTCACGGAAACGCTCAAGCGCCGCGCCCGAGGCCATCGCCGCCTCGAGGGTGCGGAGGGCGTCGGCGCGGCTGGTCGCTTTGCCGGCCACCAGGAGCATCTCGGCGCCGAGCGCCATCGTGACCTCCATCAGGTCGCTCGCGCCCTCGCCCCGCAGCGCCTCGATCGACTCCACGACCTCGATCGCATTGCCCGCGGTGCGACCAAGCGGGCGGTCCATCGCGGTGAGCAGGGCCACCGTGCGACACCCTGCCTGCTCGCCGACGCCGACCATCGTCCGTGCGAGCGTGCGGGCGTCCTCGAGCTTCGGCATGAAGGCCCCACTACCGACCTTCACGTCGAGCACGAGGCCGTCGAGCTGCTCGGCCAGCTTCTTCGACATGATGCTCGCCGTGATCAGCGGAATCGATTCGACGGTGCCGCTCACGTCCCGCAGCGCGTAGAGTCGCCGATCGGCCGGCACGATCTCCTCGGTCTGTCCGAACATGACGACCCCGATCGCGTCGAGCTGCCGTAGCGCCTCGGTGAGCGGCATCCGGGTGGTGAAGCCGGGGATCGCTTCGAGCTTGTCGAGGGTACCACCGGTGTGGCCCAGGCCGCGCCCGGACATCATCGGGACGGCGACGCCGCACGTCGCCAGGAGCGGCGCCAGGATCAGCGAGGTCTTGTCGCCCACGCCACCGGTCGAGTGCTTGTCGATGCGCGGCCGGTCGTCGGCCGATCGCGCGAGTCTCGCGCCCGAGTCGAGCATCGCCTGGGTGAGCGCGTCGAGTTCGTCCGAGGTGAGGCCGCGGAAGAGCACCGCCATGGCGAGCGCCGACATCTGGTAGTCCGGGACGTCGCCGGTCGCGTAGTGGGCGATCAGCTCCCGCCACTCGTCTCCGGTCAGCGCACCACCGTCTCGCTTGCGTTCGATCAGGCGTGGAACGACCATTCTGCCTCGGGCCGTCAGGCCCCGTGTCGTCATGAGAGGAATCGAGTCATGCAGGGATACCATCACATCGCCCGTCTCGCCAGCATCCTGTGCCTCTGCCTCGGCCTGCCCGCCGCGGCGGCGGCCCAGGATGCCCTGCTCCTGGGCACGCGGGCGATGGAGAGCCACGATTTCCAGACCGCCCGTCGACATCTCGAGGAGGCGGTGCGTGTCGACCCGGCCTCGTACGAGGGGAACTGGCGCCTGGCCGCCGTCCTGCTCGACATCGGCAAGCAGGTGCCGGAGGAGAAGCGCGATCCGGCCCGCGACTCCCTCTACGTCGTGGCGGAAAGCTACGCACGTCGGGCCACGGCCGCGAAGCCGGACGGCGCCGACGGGCACTTCATCCTCGCCAACGCGATCGGCCGCACGTCGCTGACGAAGAGCAAGAAGGAGCGGATCCAGCGCGCGGCCGAGATCCGGGCCGAGGCCCTGCGGGCGATCGAACTCGACCCGAAGCATGACGGGGCGTACCATGTGCTCGGGCGATGGCACGCCGAGATCCAGCGGCTCTCCTCGCTCGAGCGCTTCTTCGCGAAGAACTTCATGGGGGCGGCGATCTTCAACGAGGCGTCGTGGGACGAGGCGGAGCGGCTGCTGCGCGTCGCCGTCGACCTGCGCCCGCAGTGGATCTACCACCGTCTCGACCTGGCCCTCATCATGGCCGACCGCAACGAGTGGAACCAGGCGAAGCTCCAGCTCGACGCGATCGCCCAGCTCCCGCCCGTCGAACCGATGGACGCAGCCTACAAGCGGCAGGCACTCGCCCTCGCCGCCCGGGTTGCGACGCACCTGAAGCCGTGACGACCCTCCGCCCCGCCGACGAAGCGGCGCACCTCCGCGAGCAGCTGCAGCGGGCGAGTCGCGCCTACTACGACCTCGACGCGCCCGAGATCAGCGACGCCGAATACGACGTCCTCTTCCGCCGGCTCCAGGCGCTCGAGGCGGAACATCCCGCCCTGGTCACGCCCGACTCCCCGACGCAACGCGTCGGTGGCCAGGTCGCGGCCTTCCTTCCCAAGGCGCGTCACGCCGTCCCGATGCTCTCGCTCGACAACGCCTTCACGGACGAGGAACTCGCGGCGTGGTTCGAGAAGATCGCCAAGGTGGATTCGCGCGTGTTGCACGCACCGATCGCGGTCGAGGTGAAGATCGACGGCGCCGCGCTGTCGCTCACGTACGAGGACGGCGTCCTCGTGCGCGGCGTGACCCGTGGCGACGGCAGCGAGGGCGAGGAGATCACCGGCAACGTCCGTGCGATCGCCGACATCCCGCTCCGACTCACGGGGAGCGGCTGGCCGGCGCGGATGGAGGTCCGCGGCGAGGTCTACATCGATCGCCGGGGCTTCGCCGCGGTGAACCGGCTGCGCGAGGCGGCCGGTCAGGAACTCCTCCAGAACCCGCGCAATGCCGCTGCTGGCGCGCTCCGGCAGCTCGATCCGGCCGAGGCGCGCCGGCGGCGGCTCCGCTTCTTCGGGTATCAGGTGGTCCCGCTCGCCCCCGGGTGGCACGTCGCGCATCATCACGAGGCACTCGAGCAGCTCGCGGCATGGGGCTTCCCGGTGGCGCCCGGGTGGAGCGTCTTCCCTGACCTTGCGGCGGTGCAGGCCGCCGTGGCCGAGTGGGGCGAGCGAATCCGTGCCCTGCCGTTCGACGCCGACGGACTCGTGATCAAGGTCGATGCGCTGCGCCTGCAGGAGGAGCTCGGCGTGATCGGCGGGCGCGTGCCACGCTGGGCGATCGCGCGGAAGTTCCCGGCCGAGTCGGCGTTCACGCGCCTGCTCGCGATCGAGGTGAACATCGGCCGCACCGGTGCCCTCGCGCCGACCGCGATCCTCGAACCGGTTCGCGTCGGCGGCGCGACGGTGTCCCGCGCGACGCTGCACAACGAGGAGATCATCGCCCAGCGTGACGTGCGCATCGGCGACGTCGTCGAGGTGATCCGCTCGGGCGAGGTGATCCCGAAGGTTCTCGGGCCCGATCGCAGCAAGCGCACCGGCGCCGAGGTCGAGTGGGTTGCCCCGACGCACTGCCCGATCTGTCACACGGCACTGGTGAAGCCGGAGGGCGAGGTCAATCGCTACTGCCCGAACTCGCGCTGCCCGGGGCGCGCATACGAGGGGCTGGTGCACTTCGTCTCGCGCGGGGCGATGGACATCACCGGTCTCGGTCCCGAGCGGCTCCGCCAGCTGCTCGAGGCGGGACTGGTGGCCGATGCCGCCGACCTCTATGCCCTGACCGCCGAGGCGCTCCTCGGGCTCGAGGGATTCGCGGAGCAGTCGGCACAGGCCCTCGTCACGGCGATCGCCGCCTCGAAGGCCCGCCCGCTCCGCGCCCTGCTGGTGGCCCTCGGCATCCGCCACGTCGGTGCGGCCGCGGCCAAGGGGATCGCGCGGGCGTTCGGCTCGCTCGCGGCTTTGCGGCAGGGCGACCCGGCGCAACTCGAGGCGATCGAGGGGATCGGCCCGACGATCGCCAACTCGGTCGCCGCCTTTCTGGCCGACGACACCAACCGCACGCTGCTCGACCGCCTGGAGGCGGCCGGGGTGGCCCTTGGCGAGGCCACTGAGGGCCACGACGGGCCCCGACCACTTGCCGGGCTGCGCATCGTCCTGACGGGGTCCCTCCCCACCCTCTCGCGCGGCGAGGCGACGGCCCGGATCGAGGCCGCCGGTGGCACCGTCACCTCGAGTGTCTCCAAGAAGACCGACCTGGTGGTGGCGGGCGCCGACGCCGGCGAGAAGCAGGCGAAGGCGCAGCAGCTCGGCATCACGATCATCGACGAGGCCGAGCTCTTGCGGCGGCTCGCCCCCGACGCGTAGCTTCGCCACCCCATGCCGCTCTTCACCATCGCCCCCGTCTCGCTCCATCGCCTGCGCCGCCGGTTGCACGATGCCGTGCCCGCCGCCGCGGCCGACATGCTGCAGGACGCCGGCTTCGCGTCGGGCGATGCGCTGGCGGAGCGGTGGCGGAACCGCGTCGCGGAACGCACCGGACTCGACGACGCGCGCCGACTCGACCTGCGCTGGTTCGGGCCCCTCCTGGACGAACTCTGTGTCGGGCTGGGATGGGGATCGCTCTCGACCACGCCGCTGGGCGAGCGGGCGCTGCTGCTCGAGGCGGGGGACTGGGCCGAGGCGGAACCGGGAACAGCTGATCGCCCGGCCTGCCATTTCTCCTGCGGGTGCTTCGCGGCGTTCCTGACCGCCCAGGCGGGCGCGCCGATCGCCGTGCTTGAGGTCGAGTGCCGCTCGAGCGGCGCCGAGGCCTGCCGCTTCCTCGCTGGCTCCGCCGCCACGCTGGCGGCCGTCTACGACCTGCTGGCGGCGGGTCGCCCCTGGCACGAGGCGTTCAGTGCCGAGGAACTCCCGGGCGCCCTGCTCGCGAGCTGACGGTCACCCGCCGAGATAGCTGCGCAGGTCGGGCCGCATCACCAACTCACCGCCGTCGACCACTTCCCGATCCCACGGCAACACGATCGCCTTCGTCGTCGCGAAGGCGTGGAAGTCGGCTGCCCACCGACCGGTGCTGAACGAGACGGCCGTCCGCACCTCCGCGGGCCGGGAGGCACGCACCGCGTGCAGGGCGAGCTTCATCGTGTCGCCGCTGTCGCAGGTCTCGTCGACCAGCAGCACCCGCTTCCCGCGGATCGACGGCGGCGGACCGATCAGCAGCTCGGGCTCGGCGTCCTCGGTGGCGCGGGCAATCGTGATGCTGGCGTAGTCGCACTGCAGGATGGTCGCGACGATCGCGGCCGGGATGACGCCGGCCTTGGCGATCCCCAGAATGATCTCCGGCTGGTACTCCCGGGCGACCTTGAGGGCGAGCGCGCGGCACAGCTCCCCGAAGAACGGCCAATCGACTTCCAGAATGTCGCGGGTGGGAGCGGGACGGGGACGTGGCACGGGAGCCTCCGGGGTGTCGCGGCACGCACGCCGCTCCGGCCAACCTAACACGAATCATGCGCGCCCGGGCCGCGCGTTGCCCCGGCCGTCGGCGCGGCCTAAGTTACCGGGATGCCTCCCCTTGCCCTGCGGCGCCAGCAGTGAGTTGGTGGAAGAAGATCCTGGCCGGCGACGGCGGATCGATCAAGCCCCAACGCCTCGATTATCTGAACGAGGGTCTCGCGCTCGAACGCCACGGCGATTTCGAGGGTGCGATCACGTCGTATCAGCTGGCGCTCCGGGACGAACCCGCCAACGTGAAGGTCCTCCAGTACATCGCGATCGCGCTGTCGCGGACGGGGCGCCAGGAAGAGGCGATCCGCCACTACCGGCGAGCGCTCGAGCTCCAGCCGGATCTCGCCGGGGCGCACTACGGCCTCGCGTTCCTGCTGCGCCGGCGCGGCGACGTGGAGCGGGCGGCGGAGCACCTGCGCGCCTTTCTCTCGCGCCCGCCACGCGATCCGGAGATGGCCCGCTGGGTCGAGCACGCCCGCACCGCCCTGGCGGAGATCGATGGCGACCCCGAAGGCGAGGTGACCGCATGAGACTCCTGGCCCTGGTCCTGGCCGCCGCCAGCCTCACGGCGTGCTCCGCGCTCCCGGCCGATGGCGACGGCGTCGTCGCGATCGAATTGCGCACGCAGAGCCCGCTGTCGCTGCGGCTCGGGCAGTCGGTCACGCTGCGGGCGCGCGCGCTCAACCAGCAGGGCGACTCGGTCCCGTCGGTGCTCCGCTGGTACACTGCGGACACGGCCCTGCTCGTCCTCGATTCGACGACGGGCGTGCTGTCGGGCCGCGCCGCCGCCGGAAGCGCGCGGGTGCAGGCGGCGGTCGGCACGCTCCGCTCCGACCCGATTGCGGTGACGCTCCTGCCTGCCGCCACGGGCGGCGCCCGATCGACGCCGTGACCCCGGCCACCCTGAACGACCTCTACTTCGAGGCGGCGGCCAGGTTCGGTCAGCGACCGGTGGTGATGCGGATCAAGCGCGACGGCCGCTGGCAGCCCACCAGCTGGCCGACCCTCCACGCCAAGGTGCGCCAGGCGCATGCCGCCCTGCGCGACCTGGGGCTCTCGCCCGGTGACCGCATCGGGATCCTCTCGGAGAATCGGCCCGAATGGGCGATCACCGACTTCGGTTGCCTCGCCGCCCGCCTCGTCGACGTCCCGATCTATCCCACCCTCCCCGCCCGCCAGATGCAGTACATCCTCCACGACGCCGGCGTGCGGGTGCTCTTCGTGTCGTCGCTGGTCCAGCTCGCGAAGATCCTCGAGATTCGCGCCGAATTGCCGGCGCTGACGCGCGTGGTGCTCTTCGATGAGGGGCCGAGGCCGGAGGGCGTCGAGTCGTTCACCGAGTTCCTCGCGCACGGCGCCTCCGTGGCCGATCAGTATCCGGCGTGGGAGGCCGAGGCCCGGCGGGCCCTGCCGGGCGACCTCGCGACGCTGATCTACACCTCCGGCACCACCGGCAATCCGAAGGGCGTGATGCTCTCGCACGGGAACATCACCAGCAACGTGGTCTCGTCGCTGTCCGTGCTCGACATCCGCGACCAGGACGAGTGCCTCTCCTTCCTGCCGCTGTCGCACATCTTCGAGCGGATGGTGGGGCACTACGTGATGGTGTACGCCGGCGTGCAGATCAGCTATGCCACGTCGAACGACACCGTGGCCGCCGAACTGGTCGAGGTGCGGCCGACCGTGCTGGCCTCGGTGCCCCGGCTCTACGAGAAGATCTATGCGCGCGCCGTCGAGGGCGCGATGTCGGCCGGCGGGCCGAAGCGGGCGATCTTCGAATGGGCGCGTGCGACCGGCGAGAAATACCTCGACTACACCCTGCTTCGGCGGCGCGTCCCGCTCGGGCTCGTCCTCGGCATGAAGCTCGCCGACGCGCTGGTGTTCTCGAAGCTGCGGGCGCGCACCGGCGGGCGGATCCGGATGATGGTCTCCGGCGGCGCGCCGCTCAATCCGGAGATCTGCCGCTTCTTCATCGCGGCAAAGCTGGTGATCTACGAAGGGTACGGGCTGACCGAGACGTCGCCGGTGATCACGGTGAACACGCCCGCGCTGCACAAGCCGGGCACCGTGGGGCGCCCGATCCCGGGCGTCGAGGTGAAGATCGCCGGCGATGGCGAGATCCTCACCCGGGGTCCGCACGTCATGCAGGGGTACTACAATCTCCCCGGGGCGACCGACGAGGCGATCGACGCCGATCGCTGGTTCCACACCGGCGACATCGGCGAGATCGACAGCGAGGGATGCCTCCGCATCACCGATCGGAAGAAGGACCTGATCGTGACGGCCGGCGGGAAGAACATCGCGCCGCAGCCGATCGAGGGACTGCTGAAGACCAACAAGTTCTTCACCAACGCGGTCATGCTCGGCGACAAGCGGAAGTTCCCGATCATGCTGCTGGTGCCGAACTTCCCGGTGCTCGCGGCCTGGCTCACGATCAAGGGACTGCCGAAGCTCCCGCCCGAGAAGCTGGTCACCATGCCCGAGGTGCAGGACAAGCTGGCGCGCGAGGCGCGCAAGAGTCTCCGCGATCTCGCGCAGTTCGAGACCCCGAAGAAGTTCCTGCTGCTGCCCCACGACTTCACGATCGAGGCCGGTGAACTCACGCCGAAGCAGTCGATCCGCCGGCGCGTGGTCGAGGCGCGCTACAAGGAACAGATCGAGGCGCTGTACCTCGAGGAGTAGCGGGCCTCAGCCCGCTCGCACCACCCACAGTCCGCCCGCTTCCGCCAGCAGCTCGTGCCGCACGCCGCCGGCTGGCGGCTGCCCCACGCCGACCCCCCGCAACCCCGGCAGCACGCTCCCGAGCGCCTGCTCGGTCCAATGCTCGACGCCCGCGCCAAGGGCCACGCCGCGGAGCGCGTGTTGCTTGATCGGCCAGCGACCGCTCCGGAGCAACTGCACCCCGCCCTCCGGTCGCAGCGACGGCGGCGGATTGATCGCCACCACGCCCACTCCCGGCAACAGCGCACTGACCGCCGGCGCCAGCGCCGCGAGGGTCCCCGCCAGCACCATCCAGCCCCCCGCCCCTTCGATCCCGAGCGTCGCGACCACCGCCTCGGCGTCGCAGGGAGGATCTCCCATCGCGACGACCCCACCGCCGAAATCGGGGGCCCCATCGTCCCAGCGCGTGGCCCACTCGCAGATCGGACATCCCAGTTCGCCAGCCATCACGCGACGACCCTCCATGCGGCCCGGCAACAGGACGAGGAAGGCCTCGTCATGCGGCTCGGGACAGCGGAGGTGGTCGGTGAGTTCGATATGCATGGGGTGAGGGGTGAGGGGTGGGGGGTGAGGGGTGAACGGTGAACGGGATCAAGGTAAGACGTAAAACGTGAAACGGGGGCTCGTCCACGGTTCACGTTTCACGTCTCACGTCTCACGTTTCGCCCCGTTCACCGTTCACCGTTCACCTACGCCGCTCCCAGCCGAATCACTTCAATCTGCACGTGCTTCGGCGCGGCCACGGCGTAGAGGATCGCATCGGCCACGTCGCTCGGGCGGAGCATCTCGGCGCGACTCGGCAGGTCGCCCCGGGTGTCGGGATCCATCGGGTCCCAGATGGTGGTGTCGGTCGGCCCGGGCGACACGAGGGTGCAGCGGACGCCGCTGCCGCGCATCTCCTCGAGCAGCACCTCATGGAGGCCACGGGCGCCGAACTTCGAGGCGGAATACGCGGCGTTCTCCGGAAAGGCGCGCCAGTCCGCGATGCTGCCGACGAGGACGTGGGCGCCGTGTCCGCGCAGCCGCATCGCCGGCAGGAAGGTCCGGGCCACCGCAAACGGTGCTTCGAGGTTGATCGCGAGTTGTTCGCGCAGGAGGGAGTCGCTGCTCTCTTCGAGCGGCGCAAGGAGGAAGGAGCCGGCGTTGTTCACGACCACATCGGGGACACCGAAGTCGCGCGCGATGGTGGCGAGCGCATCGGCGCGCGCCGCATGCTCGGCGAGATCCGCGGCAACGTCGTGACAGTGCGCCAACGGCGGCATGGCCGACCGGGCGATACGGATCACACGGTACCCCGCCCCGACGAGGGCGATTGCCGTGGCGGCGCCGATGCCGCGCGAGGCACCGGTCACCAGGGCCAGCGGGCGGAGCGCGCTGTCGCTCATGTGTCGGGTCCCTCGTATTCGACGTAGTTGCGCTGTGTCTCCCAAAGGCGCACGCGAACCAGGCGCCCAGCGGGGATCCGCGCGGCCAGCTGTTCCCAGATGTACACCGCGATGTTCTCCGCCGAGGCGAGGCGTGTCGCGAACCAGGGGACATCGAGGTTCAGGTTGCGATGGTCGAGGTGCGCGTGCACGTGCTCCTCGAAGAGTGCGGTGAGCAGCGCGACGTCGACGACGTAGCCGGTCTCCGGGTCGATCGGCCCCGCCACGCACAGTTCCACTTCGTAGTTGTGGCCATGGTAATTCGGGTTGTTGCACGGCCCGAACGTCGCCCGGTTCCACTCGTCGGAGCGGGCCGGGTTGTGCAACCGGTGAGCGGCGTTGAAATGCGCGCGGCGGACCACGATGGCGTGCGGCATGAGGCGTCCATGGGCGGAAATGCGAACGGCGCTACCTCGGGGAGGCGGCGCCGGATGGACGAACGATGGCGGGGATGGAGAATTTCGAAGCCCGTGGAGACACTTTTGGCGCCCTCTCCCTGTCGTCCGTCTTCCCCCGAGGGGCGTGGCGTCGGACCTGGAATGTGGGCCCATCCTCGGACCTGTTGGCTCGAAACGTTGGCTCCCCGCCACCGTCCGGCCACCGGTTATAATACGGCGGCGCAGGAAGGGCGTCAACAATCTCCTACCCCCGAGAAGCCCACGTGTTCGATCTGGTTGCCGGCCTCCTGCTCGTCGCGATCTGGGGTGTGCTCCAGTTCGTCGTGCAACCCACGACGGGGTTGATCCACATCCTGCTCGGCGCCGGCGTGATCGCGATCATCCGCGGCATCGTGCGGCTCTCACCCGGCACGCCCGTCAGGCGCTGAGCACCGCCAGCGCCGGCGCGACCAGGTCGGGTCGCAGCCGCGTCGCCTCCCGCAGGTAGACGTGGCGCACCTCGCGCCGTCCCCACACCCGTTCCACGTGCACCAGCAGCCGCAGGCAGCGCGGCATCGATCCCGGCACGGCGATCTCCAACGTGCACAGCAGGGGCACGCGATGCCACCCCGCCGCCCGCGCGGTCTCCGCCGGGAAGGCGGCGGAGAGGTCGGCCGTCGCGGTGAAGATCGCGCTGATGACCTCGTGGTCGCCCAGCGCATTCTCCCGGCGGACGGCATCGAGCAGCTCGATCACCGCCTCGCGGATCGCCGCCGCATCGTCGGTCGGCACGGTGATCGCGCCGCGAATCGCGCGGACCGACGGAAAGCCCAGCGCGCGCGCCATCATGCGCCGGAGACTCATGCCGCCGCCCGGGCCGCGATGGCGACCACGACGAAGTCGGTGCGATTGTCCGGCGCATCGGCGATCCCCTCGGCGATGATCGCGAGTCCGTAATGCGACGCCGCCTCGACGCCGGCAATCGCCGCGCGGCTGTAGTCCCGATCCGTGGCGATCGCGCGCGCCGCGCCCGCGGTGTCCGCCACCGCGCGCGGCGTGAGCCGTTGGGCCGAGAGCCACCGCGCGCATTGCGCCAGCGCCGCCGGATGGCTCTCCACCCACCGCAGCGACGCGAGATCGGCCCCGGGCAGCGCCAGCAGGCAGTGGCGGACCGGTATCGCCACCCGGTTGACGACGGTGAGGCCGGAGACCGCGCGGAGGGCATCGTGGGCCTCGACCACGCGGCCGATCACGCTGTTGGTGACGGGCAGGATCGCGAGATCGACCGCCCCACTCGCCACCGCCCGCACCACCCCGGCAAAGTCGGCGGTCGGCACCAGGCGAGCCTTGGGATACAGGGTGCGAGCGGCGAGTTCGCTGTAGGCGCCCGGGGCGCCCTGGTAGGCAATGCGGGTCATGCGTGCTCCTGGGACTGGGACACAAACGAAGCGGCCCCCTCGGATTCCGAGGGGGCCGCCGGATCACTCGTGCTGCGCTCGTTCTAGCGCAAACGCCGGTGCCCGGCCCCCTCGGTGAGGAAGGCCGTAAAGGCAAAAGCGTAAAACATCGCGGCGCGAGTCATGTCTCACGTTACCCAGCGGACCGCCGAGGCGTCAAGGGGGGTTATTCATTGGGGACCATCCGCCTCTACCCGGACCCTGCCATGCCCTCCCCCCACGTCGTCACCCACGCCGCCCCCGATTTCGGCCGCCGCTCGCCGGGCACCTCGGGGCTCCGCCGCCCCACCGCCGAGTTCCGGGCGCCGCACTACCTCGCCTCCTTTGCCGCGGCAATCCTCGGCGAGGCCGTTCCGCGGGGCGGTGCGACCCTGGTGCTCGGTGGCGATGGCCGCACCTTCGTCGCGGAAGCGGTGCAGCAGATCCTCAAGCTCGCCGCGGCCTGGGGGGTCGAGCGGACGATCGTCGGACAGGGGGGCCTGCTCTCGACGCCAGCCGCGTCGCACCTGATCCGACTCCGCGGCGCAGTCGGTGGCATCATCCTCTCGGCCTCACACAATCCCGGTGGTCCTGAAGGCGACTTCGGCATCAAGTACAACGGCGCCAACGGTGGTCCGGTCCCGCCGGCGGTCACCGACGCCATCGCCGCGCGCGCCGAGGCACTGCGCGAGTACCAGCTGCTCGATCACCCCGACGTGCCGCTCGACCGGATCGGCACATCGCAACTCGGCACGATGGTGGTCGAGGTGATCGATCCCGTCGCCGACTACGCGACGCTGATGGAATCGCTGGTCGACGTCGCCGCGATCCGCGCCCTCTTCGGGCGCGGCTTCACGATGCGCTTCGACGCGATGCACGCCGTCACCGGGCCATACGCCGTCGAACTGCTCGAGCGGCGCTGCGGAGCGCCCGCTGGCACGGTGGTGCGCGGCACGCCGCTGCCGGATTTCGGCGGGGAGCATCCCGACCCGAACCTGGTCCACGCCGCGGAACTGGTCGAGGCGGTGATGCACCAGGGCCGGTATGACTTCGGGGCCGCGTCCGACGGGGACGGCGATCGCAACATGATCCTCGGTCGGGGGTCTACGTCGCACCGTCGGATTCCCTGGCGGTGCTGGCCGCGCATCTCCCCCTCCTTCCGGGGTACGCCGCCGGCCTCGCCGGCGTCGCGCGATCGATGCCGACGTCCCGCGCCGTAGACCGGGTGGCCGCGGCGCTCGGCGTGCCGTGCTACGAGACGCCCACGGGGTGGAAGTTCTTCTGCTCGCTGCTCGATGCCGGGAAGATCACGCTCTGCGGCGAGGAGAGCTTCGGCACCGGCTCGTTGCACGTCCGCGAGAAGGACGGGTTGTGGGCCGTCCTCTGCTGGCTCAACATCCTCGCCGTGTCGGGCCACTCGGTGCGTGAACTGCTCGAGGCACACTGGCGGCGGTTTGGCCGCGACTACTACACGCGTCACGACTACGAGGACGTCAGCACTGCGGCCGGCGAGGCCGTGATGGCCGGCCTTCGCGAGCGGCTCGCGACGTTGCCGGGCACCACCGTGGCCGGTCGCACGATCCTCGCGGCCGACGACTTCGCCTTCACCGATCCCGTCGACGGCTCGACGGCGACGGCGCAGGGGATCCGGCTGGAGCTCGATGGGGATGCGCGGATCGTGGTGCGACTCTCGGGCACGGGGACGCGCGGCGCCACGATCCGGCTCTACCTGGAGCAGGTCGGCACCGGCGCGCCGGCCGTCGACGATGACGTGCAGGCGGTGCTCGCGGAAGTCGTCGGGGTCGCGCTGGCGGTCACCGACATCGCGGCGTGCACGGGACGCGCGGCGCCGACCGTCATCACCTGAGCGGGGCGCTCAGATCTCCCAGTTCGAGAGCAGCACGCCCCGCACCGGCGCCTCGGCGTGGCCCGTGTAGGTCAGCCGCAGGTCGGTCCAGTGCACCCGGTATTCCTCCGCGACCAGCAGGGCAAAGAACGCCTGCTGCACCCCCTGGCATCGCACCGACACGACAGGCAGGCCGATCGCCGCTGCCTCGCGTTCGACCGCGGCGAGGAGCTCCCCCGCAGTGTCCGTGTCCGGCGCCACCAGCTTCAGGACGCGCACCTCCTCGGGCGGACGACCCTGCGCGAGCGCCGCGGTGTGCCAGAGCGCGAAGGCGCGCAGCGTCCCGTCGGCGCGACGCAGCAGCGTGACGTCACCGAGTCGCAACTCGAGGGTCAGCACCATCTCGCGGGTGAAGTCGACGCCGGCAGCGACCTGGGTCGACAGGGCGCGGCACTCAGCCAGCACGCTGTCCCGACGCCCGGCTTCGACCTCGCCCAGGCGGGTGGTCAGCGGCCCGCGCCGGCGCGGGTCGCGCCGTTGCAGCGTGATCGTCAGGTGCCCCGGGAGAAAGCCGAGGCCGGCATAGAAGCCGATGTTCTCGATGGTGCGCGGCATCGTCTCGAGCCCGATCGTTCGCACGCCCTGCGCCTGCAGCCAGGCCACGCCGGCGCGCACCACCTCGCGGCCGAGGCCCTGACCCTGGCGATCCGGACGGACGGCGAGCGGACCCATCCAGCCCTCGCTGCCTGAGCGGTGGACCATGCAGAACGCGATCAGTTCGTCGCGGGCGTCGCGCCAGACGAGGGCGCCCTCGGCCGCATCCTCGATGGCGTACTGCCAGATCACCGGATTCAGGAACGGCACGCGCACGCCCGAGAGGCCGTCGCGGCGGTAGCGCTCGGTGAACGCATCGGAGAAGAGACGGTTGAGCGCCTCGATGTCGGCCAGGGTGGCCCGGACGGGTCCGTGCACCGCGCGGTCAGGCCGCCACATCACCCGCCTCCAGCATTTCCTCGCGCGCGCTGCTCACCCGCCGCTCCACGTCATAGGTCATGCGGATGACCTGGTCGAAGGCGTCGCGCATCCCCTCGAGGTGCGTGATGAGGATCACCTGCGGGAAGCGATCCGCCAGCGCGCGCAGCAGGTCGAGCACCGATGCACGACGCTCCTCGTCGAGCGACGAGAAGACCTCGTCGAGCACCAGCAGCGAGAGCGGCTGGCCGGCGCGCTCCGCGATCATTTGCGACAGCGCGAGCCGGAGCGCGAGGTTCACGACATCCTCCTCGCCGCCGGAGATCACCGGCTTTGCCTCGCCGTCCTCGACGATCGTCGGGATGTAGCTCTCGTCGAGTTCGAGGTCGGCGTAGCGTCCGGCGGTGAGATCCCGAAGCAGCGTGGAGGCGCGATCGGAGAGCTCCGGCCGCATCTGCAGGTTCAGTTCGGTGCGGAGGTCGCCAAAGGCGCGATCGAGCTCCTGCAGCATCGCCACCTCGACGCCGAGGCGCTTCGCGGTCTCCGCCTTCAGGGCGCGATCCGCCTGCCGCTGGAGCCCGCTGTCACGCATCCGCTCGGCGCCGCCGAGGTCCGCGGTGGCGCGGGCCACGAGCAGGCGCGCCGCCTGCAACGCGGCCTCGCCTTCGCGCACGCGTTCGGCCAGACGCGCATGACTCTCCGGGTCCCAGGCGAGCTCCGCGAGCAACGCTGCTGGATTTTAAGTTCCGCGTGCTGAAACGCAAAGGTTACCAGTTTGTTGAGCCCCCATATCAGTCGGACAGCAAATTCCTTCGGGACATAGAGGTAAGCTTCCATGAAGAGTGACACATTTGAGCGGGTCTATGTGGACGTGAAAGCCGCTTTCAACGTCGGCCGGGAAACTGATGCCGTTTGACAAAAAACCATGCCAACGGTATATTACTTTATAAAGCCAAGGAGGCTTTGAAGGCTTAAAGTTTTAAAAGCTTTCATCACCGGTGTTTACAAGCAGCGTGGCGCGTTTCCCTTGAGTTTCATTGGAAGTGTTAAATGCGAAGAAAAGTTTCTATCAATTTCGATGAATCACCTGAACAATCTTGTTCAAGCGAATGATTCGAAAGGGGCAAAGCTATGGAATCTATCCCTGATTCTGCCGGTGCTGACCGATATACCTGTGTCTTTTGCAAGACCGGTTCAGAGCAATCTGTCGCGCATGCCATCATGGCATTGTTTCCCGGCCTGTACGCGACACCCGTGCGTCAGATCAAACACCAAAGCACAAATGGCGTTAAGACACTCAAAGAGCAAATTCTCTTGCCGGGGTACGTATTTATATCCGTACCCTTTGATATTACAGGGGTCAATTTGTATGATTGCGGCCGTCTGCCGGGATGTATACCGGCTCCTGAAAGACGGCGAGGGGCATTGGGAATTCCAGGGGGAGGATGAGGCATTTGCCCGCTGGATCATCAATAACAAGGGCTTGATCGGCTTGTCTCAGGCCTACATGGCGGGGGACAAGGTACAGCTGCTCTCCTGTTCGTTGAAGGAGCGGGAGGGCAACATCATCAAGATTGACCGCCGCGGCCGCAACGGCCTCATTGAGTTCACCTTCGACGGACGCGCGCGGCGGGTCTGGCTGGCGTTCTGAGTTTACGGAAATGCGCAGGCTGTGAAGCGCATTTCCGTAAATAATGCTGAATGCTAAATGCTGAATTTCGCGCCACGGCGCGGAAACGTAGGACTGCTGGGCCCAATGCTAAATGCTAAATGATCCGTAAGATCAACAGAAAAATGGGTTTTCTTGGCCTCTTCCACATGTCCACCTGTTCTTTCTTTGTTATTCAGCATCTCCGGATCTAGCATTCAGCATTTGCCGCCTTAGCGGGACTGCGTTTGCGCAACAACGCACTGCCGCTTCTGGTCAAAGGCCACGCTTTTCACATTCTTTCCCCGTCCGTCCCCGTCATTCAGCATTCCGCATTCAGGATTAAGCATTTGCCGCCTTAGCGGGACTGCGTTTGCGCAACAACGCACTGCCGCTTCTCGTGGCCAAAGGCCACGCTTTTCACATTCTTTCCCCTGTCCGTCCCCGTCATTCAGCATTCCGCATTCAGCATTCAGCATTTGCCGCTCAAGCGGCACTGCATTCAGCATTTGAACGCTGCGGCGTTCAGAAGGGGGGGAGATCACATGCAAAATAAACCAGGCAGCCGGTTCTCCTCTTTATCCCGCCGCCGCCAATGGCTGCTCATCATCATCATTGTGGCGCTGGCTGCTGCGCTGCTGGCGGGGCTGTATATGCTGGCGCAGCACTTTGAACGCGCCGCGCTTGTGGCGGAGGAGCCCAAGGGCAATCTGGAAGGGCGCTTTGAAACGCCGCTGCGCGTGGAGTACGGCGGCAAGACTTACGAACAGAAGCAGCGGCTCACCACCATCCTTTTGATGGGCATTGATAAAGGGGGCGGAGCGGGATACGGCCTCCAGCGGCTTGCGCGATGGCGGCCAGGCCGACTTTCTGGCCCTGATGATCATCGACAGCCTGGGGAAGACCGTCTCCTCCATCCACATTGATCGCGACACCATGGCTGAGATCACCACCCTTGGCATCTTCGGCAATGTGTCGGCAAAGCCGCCGCGCGCAGATCAGCCTGCAGCATGGCTTCGGCGATGGGGGCGAGCAAAGCGCGCGCCTCACGGCCGACGCGGTGAGCAAGCTGTTTGGCGGGATGCCGGTGGATTTTTACATCGCGCTGGATATGGATGCCATTTCCACACTCAATGACGCCCTGGGCGGCGTGGAAGTGAAGGTTGAGGATGACTTTTCTGCCCTTGACCCGGCCATGGCACAGGGCAGCACCATACGCCTGACAGGCACCAGCAGGCGGAGTACTTTGTCAGAAGCAGAATGCAGGTGGGCGATGGCTCAAACGCTTCCCGCATGATACGCCAGCGCCAATTCCTCAGCGCGGCGGGTGACCTGCTGGCCCGTAAGCTCAAGGAGAGCGCCGCTTTTGCCGATACCCTGCTAAACGCCCTGGCAGCTCTCCATGCGCACGGATATGCGCCGCGGGCGGCTGATCAATGAAATCAACGCGGCAAGCGGCTACGAGCGCGCCCCCATGCAAAGCCTGAGGGGTGAACATGCTTGTGGCCCAGGACGGCTTTGTGGAGTTTATTGCCGATCAGGGCGCTCGACCAGCTGGTGCTAACTCTTTTCTTCAGGGAGGTGGAATAAAATTAGCTGTTGCCAAACCGCCTGGAAGTGGGTATTATATGGTTGAGTCTTTCTATTGATTGCTTTAAAGTGTATGGAGGTACTTGTTATGAAAAAGCTGCTTGGTATCATGTTGGCGTTGACATTAATGTTTGCAATAGGCGCAGCAAATGCAACGCCCAGTAAGACCGCGTCAGATCTGACGCAAATCGGCGATACAAACCTTCCTGGCGTGGTCGTGTATGTTACCACCAGCCAAGCAAGTGTTGATGCCGCCGCCGCTGTTGTGACGGATATTGCCGCAAAGGTCGCCGCAGGCGTGACTGCCGCCGGGTTCTTTGGTGAGGCACTTCAGGCCGATATCGCCGCCGCCTTCCCCGCGGGCAAAGATCTCGCGACGCTCGTAGCTAATGAGCTGGCCCCCCTGTGATCAGCGGCGATGCCGCCGGCATGGGTGATGTGATCGCGCCCTTCCAGTTTGCCACTGTCTATCAGGCAGGCCAGGCTATTGTGCCTGTACTGGGATTCGTCGGTGCTGATGGCGTTGTTGAGTGGCATGTTCTGCAAGCCGAAGTGGTTGCAGGCGGTATCGTCAACATCACCTTCCCCGCGGATCTTGCCCTGCGCATGATGAGCGAAATCACCGTCCTGGCTATCCTCAACTAATCTCTTTCCTGTGATATGAGAATGCCCGGCGGTGAAGCCAAACTTAGCTCCGCCGGACATTTTTAATCGAGGCAATAGCAAAAAGCTGGTTTGCGCCAGCGCAAAGTGCCTGCTTCGCAGGCGCGAAGAGGCTGCAAAGCAGCCGCCAGTCCGCTGGCAGGCGCGCGCCGGCAACTCGCCCTGGCGCTGCAGCGCGCCGCAGGACTGCCAGTCCGTGCCCTCGTGCAGCAGGGCCCGGGCGTGGGCCAGCGTGAGGCGCACGCCCGCGCGCGTCAGGCGCGACAGCGGGGCGTCGTCCACCGACACGTGGGGCGCCATCAGGCCCACGGGCAGGGCCGAAGCACCCGCTGCGGGGGCGCCGGCGGCATCCAGAACCTGCACCGCCGTGCCGCGCAGGGCCAGTGCCTGCGCCACGGCCGCGCCAGCCAGGCCGGCGCCGAGCACCACCGCATGCGACGGCGTGCCCCGGCCAGAGCGCGCGGAGGTGTTGGCTGGGTGTCGATGCGGGTCTTGGGCGTCCAGGCCGGGTCGTAGCGGCCTTGCAGGCAATCGCGCTTTGGCGGCAGTCCGGGCGCCTTGTGCACCACGAATCCGGCTTCGGCCAGGGCATCGCGCACCTCGCGCGCGATCGTCCAGGTGGCCACGCGCGCGCCGCGCGCGCAATGGCGGGCCACGCCTTTCAGCGTCGAGGGCTGCCACATCACCGGGTTGCACGCCGGGCTGAAGCCGTCCAGGAACACGGCGTCGGCCGTGGCCACCAAATCGCGCAGCATGGGCTGCACATCGCCCACGGCCAGCGTGAGCTGCACCCGTCCGCCCTCGAACATGCAGCCGGTGCACGCCGGGGAGCAGCCCCCACCAGCCTGTCGGCCAGGGTGCGCGCCAGCTCGGCCAGTTCGGGCCAGTCGGCGGCGCTGCGCAACACGTCCGCCGCAGACACCGGGTGCGCCTCCACCGAGACAAAGTGGAGCAGCCCGGCGCGTTGCGGATCCGCCCGCCAGGCCTGCCAGGCGGCCAGAAAGTTCAGGCCCAGGCCGAAGCCGGTTTCCAGGATGGTGAAGGAGGGGGGCGTCCCTGCCAGGCGCCGGGCAGGCCGCAGCTGTCCAGAAACACATGGCGGGCCTGGGCCAGGCCACCCGCGCAGGAGCGGTAGATGTCGTCGAACCGGGCGCTGCGCGGCGTGCCGTCGGCCTGCCATTCGACGGGTTCGCTCATGGGGCAGCGCCGGCTGGCGCTCAGGCGGCCGGTGGCACGTAACCGGGGCGGCGTCGGCGCCGGCGCCGAAGAAGTGGTTTTCCATCTGGCGCTTGAGGTACTCGCGGGCGCGTTGGTCGGCCAGGTTCAGGCGGTTCTCGTTGACCAGCATCGTCTGGTGCTTGAGCCAGCCGGCCCAGGCCTCCTTGCTCACGCTCTCCCAGATGCGCTTGCCCAGTTCGCCCGGGTAGGGCGGGAAGTCGAGGCCCTCGGCTTCATGGCCGAGCTTGATGCAGTTGACGGTACGAGCCATGGGTCACCTTGGGTATGTTTTGGGGTACTTGAATTGGCAAAAGCCTTCGCCGCGACTCTATCAAGATTCCCCAGCCCCTCCCGTCATCCCCGCTGAAGAGCCTGCCCCCGCGAAGGCGGGGGCAGGGATCCAGTCGCAATGGCGGAACAGACGGCCCCAAGTCTCGTTTTTAGACAAAATCGGCCTCCAGCCCCCGCCAATGCTTGCTGACCCACTATCAAAACGATAGCGAGTCAGAGGCGGGATCAGGCCGCCACTGTCACCTGCGGCTGGTTCGCCGCCACGCTGTTGAGCGCCAAAATCTCGGCTTCAGCCGTCGCAATGGCCTGCGCCCTGGCCGCGTCGCCCATGGCCACGCCTTCGGCGCGCACGAAGCGCACGTCGGTCACGCCAAAGAAGCCGAACACCGTCTTGCAGGTAGCTCTCCTGGTGCTCCATGGCGTTGCCGGCGTCGCTGGTGGAATACACCCCGCCGCGGCGTGGACGCGACGATCACCGTCTTGCCGCCGGCCAGGCCCACCGGGCCCTTGTCGGTGTACTTGAAGGTGCGGCCCACCTGGGCCATCCGGTCGATCCAGGCCTTGAGCTGGCTGGGGATCGAGAAGTTGTACAGCGGCGCGCCGACCACCACCACATCGGCCGCCAGGAACTGGCTGACCAGGCGCTCGGACACGGCGTTCTCGCGGCGTTGCAGCGTCGCTGAGGCTCCGGTGCCGGCCGGAGCCCGGAAGCCCAGAGAGTCTGCCGACAGGTGGCTGGGCGCGTCCGCGGCCAGGTCCAGATAGTCCACCTGCGGTGCCGGGGTGGGTGGCGCGCCACTGCGCGGCAATGCGCTGCGGTGAGCTGGCGCGAGACCGAATTGGCCGCCGAGGATGCTGGAATCAATGTGAAGCAGTTTCATGACAATCTCCTGTGACGGATATACCGCTGGTCGCGGCGATGGATGTAGTGTGGAGTCGGATCGAATCCTTGATAAGCACGGCAAAATCGGATTAGATTGTTCCACTGGCAGGACAATTAACGCATCACAACGAGCCGCCATGCAAGACCTCAACGACCTGCTTTACTTTGCCGAGGTGGTGGACCGGGGTGGCTTTGCCGCCGCCGGGCGGGCGCTGGGCATCCCCAAATCGCGGCTGTCGCGCCGGGTGGCCGAGCTGGAAGACGCGCCTGGGCGTGCGGCTGCTGCAGCGCACCACCCGCAAGCTGTCGCTGACCGAGGCCGGCGAGCGCTACCACCGCCACTGCGCTGGCCATGCGCGAGCAGGCCGAGGCGGCCGACGATGCGGTGGCCCAGGTGCAGGCCGAGCCCCGCGGCACCGTCGCGCGTGGCCTGCCCGGTGACGCTGGCGCAGACCACGCTGGGGCCGCTGCTGCCGCTGTTCCTGGCCGCGCCACCCCCAGGTGCGGGTGGACATGCGGGTCAGCAACCGGGTGGTGGATCTGGTGGAAGAGGGCGTGGACGTGGCACTGCGCGTGCGGCCCACGCTGGAGGACAGCGGCAGCCTGGTCGTCAAGAACCTGGGCCTGACGCAGACCCTGCTGGTGGGCAGCCCGGCGCAACTGGCCCGCCAGGGCCGGCCGGCGCGCGTGGAAGACCTGGCCCGGCTGGACACGGTCAGCCATGTCGGCCGCGGACGGCCGCACCAGCTGGACGCTGCTGGGGCCGGACGAGCGCGAGCCACACCCTGCACCACCAGCCGCGCTACGTGGCCGACGACCTGCTGACGCTGAAGATGGCCGTGGTGCGCGGCACCGGCATCTGCGCGCTGCCGGACTACATGTGCCGCGACGAGCTGCTGGACCGGCCGGCTGGTGGAGGTGCTGCCCGGCTGGGCGCCGCTGCCCGGGCATCTTCCATGCGGTGTTCGCCGTCGCGGCGCGGGCTGGTGCCGGCGGTGCGGCGGCTTTCTGGACTTTCTGGCCGATCACATCGTGGCCGAAGGGCGGGTGAGCAAGGCGGCGGGTTGATTTCTCCCCAAAAAACTGTGTTTCCTCATCTGAATTGATGAGGCGTTAGTACCCCGCTTTCGCGTATAGTCGCGCGCAATCAGTACAAAACGTTACAGATTCAGTCAAAAGGGGAATTCCATGGGCGTCGAGGCGTCGGTGCGGGCAGAGGGGCCTGTACCCGACCAGCAGCGGGGGGAGCCACTCCAGCCAGTACCAGCGGCCGTCGATGCGTCGCTGGCTGCGCTGTGCGCCATTGCACGCCTGCACCACGTCAGCGCCGACGCCGCCACACTGGCCCACCAGCTGGGCCTGGCGCCCAGCCAGACCGCCGACCGCCTGACGACCTGCTGCGCGCCGCCCACCACCTGGGCCTGAAGGCCAAACGTCAGCACACCACCCTCGACCGCCTGAGCCTGACGCCATTGCCCGCGCTGGCCGGCTGATGCGCACGCGGCACGACGGCACGCCCCGCGCATCGTCATCCTGGCCCAGTGCGACGGCCAACGCGTGCTGTTGCAAGACCCCGGCGCACCGTGGCGCGCCGGTGACGAGCCGGCCCCAGCCATCGAACCGGTAGAGGTCTTTGCCGCGCAGTGGACGGGGCGAACTGATCCTCATCACCAGCCGGGCCAGCCTGGCCGGTGACCTGGCCCAGTTTGACTTCTCGTGGTTCATCCCCAGCCTGGTCAAGTACCGCAAGCTGCTGGGCGAGGTGCTGCTGATCAGCTTCATGCTGCAACTGTTTGGCCTGGTCAGCCCGCTGTTCTTCCAGGTGGTGATGGACAAGGTGCTGGTGCACCGGGGCCTGACCACGCTGGACGTGCTGGTCATCGGCCTGGTGGTGGTGGTGGTGTTCGAGAGCGTGCTCAACGCCCTGCGCGCCTACGTGTTCAGCCACACCACCAGCCGCATCGACGTGGAGCTGGGCGCGCGGCTGTTTCGCCACCTGGTGCAGCCTTGCCGCTGGCCTACTTCCAGGCGCGCCGCGTGGGCGACTCGGTGGCCCGCGTGCGCGAGCTGGAAAACATCCGCAGCTTCCTGACCGGCAACGCCCTGACCGTGGTGCTGGACGTGTTCTTCTCGATCGTCTTCATCGCGGTCATGCTGTTCTACAGCGTGCCGCTGACCCTGATCGTGCTGGTCAGCCTGCCGCTGTACTTTGGCCTGAGCCTGGCCGTGGTGCCCGATCCTGCGCCGCGCGGCTGGACGTCAAGTTCGCCCGTGGCGCAGAGAACCAGGCCATGCTGGTGGAAACGGTCACCGGCATCCAGACCGTCAAGGCCAGCGCGCTGGAGCCCGCCTTTGGCCAGCCGCTGGGACAACCAGCTGGCCGCCTACGTGGCCGCCAGCTTCAAAACCCAGAACCTGGCCACCGTGGGCCCACGAAGGCGTCAACCTGATTGGCAAGCTGGTCAACGCCGCCACCCTTTGGTACGGCGCCCACCTGGTGATGAACAACGAACTCACCGTGGGCCAGTTCGTGGCCTTCAACATGTTTGCCCAGCGCGTGAGCCCAGCCCATCATGCGCATGGCCCAGCTGTGGACGGATTTCCAGCAAACCGGCATCTCGGTGGCGCGCCTGGGCGACATCCTCAACACCCGCACCGAAGTGCCGCCCACCAGCGCCGCGCAACTGCCCCCGCTCAAAGGCCGCATCACGCTGGACCAGGTGACCTTTCGCTACCGGCCCGAGGCCGCGCCCGTGCTGCAACGGCATCAGCCTGGACGTCAAAGCCCGGCGAAGTGCATCGGCATCGTGGGCCGCTCCGGCTCCGGCAAAAGCACCCTGACCAAGCTGGTGCAGCGCCTGTACAGCCCCGAGGGTGGCCGCGTGCTGGTGGACGGCATCGACATCAGCCTGATCGACGCCGCCCAGCTGCGCCGCCAGGTGGGCGTGGTGCTGCAAGAAAACCTGCTGTTCAACCGCAGCGTGCGCGAGAACATCGCCATCACCGACCCGGCCGCCCCCATTGAAGCCGTGATGCGCGTGGCCCAACTGGCCGGCGCGCACGAGTTCATCAGCGAACTGCCCGAGGGCTACGACACCATGGTGGGCGAGCAGGGCGGCATCCTTGTCGCGGCGGCCAGCGCCAGCGCATGGCCATTGCGCGGGCCCTGTTCACCAACCCGCGCATCCTGATCCTGGACGAAGCCACCAGCGCGCTGGACTACGAGAGCGAAGCCATCATCCAGCGCAACATGGCCCACATCTGCAAGGGCCGCACCGTGCTCATCATTGCGCACCGCCTGAGCGCCGTGCGCAACGCCCACCGCATCGTCGTCATGGACAAGGGCCAGCATCGTGGAGGCCGGCCCGCACGACGCGCTGGTGCAAGAGCCCAGCGGCCTGTATGCCCACCTGTGGCGCATGCAGGATGGCGGACGCAGCCGCACCGGAGCCCGCCCCGGCCACACCCCCAGCCCGACCGCCACATCGACAGCAGCGCCACCCACCCGCGCACCCGGTGGAGCTGCTGGCCCGCTACCGCGCCGTCTTCGGCGCCGCCTGGGCGCACCGCGCACGAGCTGGCCGGCCCGCGCCGCCTGGCCGACGAGGCGGCCTTTCTGCCCGCCGCCCTGAGCCTGCAGGAAACCCCCGTGCACCCCGCACCGCGCCGCCTGGCCTGGGCGCTGATGGCCCTGTTTGCGCATGGCGCTGGCCTGGGTCCATCCTGGGCCAGGTGGACATCGTGGCGGTGGCGCCGCGGGCGCATCGTCGTGAGCGACCGCACCAAGCTCATCCAGCCGCTGGAGCGCAGCGTGGTCAAAGCGCGTGCTGGTGCAAAGACGGCGACCGGGTGCAGGCCGGGCCAGCCGCTGGTGGAGCTGGACCCCACCAGTGCCACCGCCGACAAAGCCAGCGTGGACGAAGCAGCTGCCGCGCCGCCGAAGTCGAATGGCTGCGCAGCGCATGCCCTGCTGCGATCTGCTATCAAATCAGGAGCGGGTCAGCGCAGGCTGCAAGCGGGCTAGAGGCCAATTTTTCGCATGAAACGGCCCGATGGACCGCCGCCACGCCGGCGCCCAGCTGCGAGGCCGAGTGGGCCGACATCACCGCGCGGCTGGCCAAGCTGGCCGCCGAAGCCGCGCGCCGCCAGGCCGAGAGTGGCCACCGCCCGCGAGACTGCTGGCCAAGCTGGAGGCCACCGTGCCCCTGGCCGCGCCAGCGCGAGGAAGACTTCAACAAGCTCGGCCGACGCAGGGCTTCGTGGCCGGCCACGCGGGGCAGGACCGCACCCGCGAGCGCATCGAGCTGGAGCGCGACCTGGCCACCCAGCGCGCCCGCCTGGCCGAAGCCCAGGCCGCGCTGCAGGAGAGCGAGCAACACCCGCGCCGCCTACCTGGCCGAGACGCGCCGCGCCCTGCACGAGCGCCAGGCCCAGGCCCAGCTGAAGCGCCAGCAGGCCACGCAAGAGCAGGCCAAGGCCGAGCCACCGCGAAAAGCTCACCACCCTGGCCGCGCCCGGTGGCCGGCGTGGTGCAGCAGCTGGCCGTGCACACCGCAGGCGGCGTGGTGACCGAGGCGCAGGCGCTGATGGTGATCGTGCCCGCAGGAGACGCAGCGTAACCGCCGAGGTGACGCTGGACAACAAGGACATCGGCTTTGTGGACGGCCGGCCAGGCGGCCGAGATCAAGCTGGAGACCTTTGCCTACACCCGCTACGGCACCGTGCCGGCCACGGGTAGCACATGTGTCACGGCCGACGCGGTGCACGGACGAGAAGCGCGGCGCCGTACTTCACCGGCGACGCTGACGCTGGCACCGCCCGGTGATGCGATGTGGACGGCAAGCCCGTGCGCCTGAGCCCGGGGATGAACCTGACGGCCGAGATCAAGACCGGGCAGCGGCGGGTGATCGAGTATTTGCTGAGCCCGGTGCAGAGGGCGGGGAATGAGAGTTTGAGGGAGCGGTAATTCGATGAAGTTGGGATTCGGTCCGGGTCTAGTACATGGAGAAATTCTTGAAAGCACTACAGAATTCACGCCGAACTGATGCGTGGAAAATTTTGTTGCGAACTCACCGATGACTTCACGTAAACCACTACGGTGTTCCAGCCGGACTGGCGCACTGGGTGGGCAGGGATACAACCGAAGTTGCATAACAATTTTTCTAACTTAGGGTTTAACAAAATGAAATTACTTAGTAGCGCCACTCTTCTGCTGTTAGCACTAATTTTCTTTTTCTTAGCAATGACATCGTATGCAATTTACGTTTTTCGATTGAGAAAACCTGTTAGTTACTTTGATCTGATAACAAAAAAGAAATCCGGAGATAAGAGTGCAAAGCTCGTTTTGATCTTTTGGAATTTGGCAATTAGTTTTTCAGTCATTTTTGGGGCTTCATTGCTTGTGAGTTTTTTCTTTTGAATTTGGAGAGTTAAATGAGCGGACCAGTAATAGCTGAAGGTATTGCATTGGTAATTGATCTGTCGGCCGCAGGTGTTGGTGCGGTTGACAACGTGATCCAGCTTCTGAATTCTCAGGGGCCTCTCGCTGCGGCGTCCGCGAGCGCTAGTCTGATCGCATCTGTTACAGCACCGATTCCTGGGGTTGGTGCTGCGACAAATACCGTCTCTTTGACTCTGACATTAGTGAAGGGCGCAGCATATGCTGACGAAAATGGTGCATCGCTTGGTGACTACGTAAGTGCTATTGGTTCTGTAGTTTCAATTGTTGGATCACTACTAGCTATAGGGACGCCTCTTGGTTGGACGGCTTTGGGAATTGCTGCGGTCGGATCAACACTTACTGCTGTAGGATTCGGGTTGAATTTGAGAGACTTGAAAAACAGTGCAGCTTCAAATAAGCCATATCTTGAGAGTCGTGGATTTTCTCTTGCCAAGGATCCCTTAACTCTCGATCTCGACGCCGACGGCATCGAAGCAACGGCTATCGACATTTCCGCTCCCGTTCTGTTTGATCACGATGCCGATGGCATTCGCGTTGCTACTGGCTGGATCGGCGCAGACGATGCGCTGGTGGTGCTGGACCTTAACGGGAATGGGCTTATCGACAGTGGTCGTGAACTCTTTGGAGATAACACCCTCATCACCAGCGGCTTCTATGCTGGCAACATGGCCGCCAACGGCTACGAAGCCCTGGCCCAGCACGACACCAATCACGACGGGCAAATCAACAGCGCCGATGCCGTCTACGGCGAGCTGCGCCTTTGGCAAGACGCCAACCAGGACGGCATCAGCCAGAGTAGTGAGCTAAAAACTCTGCCACAGTCAGGGATAGGCGCCATCGGGGTACAGGCTATCCCCAGCAACATCAACCTTGGCAACGGTAACACCCAGCCCTTCAGCGGCAGCTTCACCCGTATCAACGGGCAGCCCGGCCAAAGCGGCACTCCTGAGCTATCGGGCAGCTTGCTGTTGGCCTCCAACAACTTCTACCGCGAATTCACCGACGACCCCAACCCGACAGCGGCGGCGACAGCATTGCCCCAGGTGGGCGGCAGTGGCTGGGCCAGGGACCTGCGCGAGGCTATGAGTCTGGGCACACCGCAGGCTCAGGCGTTGCAGGACCTGGTAGCGCAGTTTGCCGCCGCCACCACGCGTGGAGAGCAGCGCGCCTTACTGGACGATCTCGTCGCCGCCTGGGGGCGCACCAGCGGGCGCATGCTGGAGAGCATCTATGTGTACGGGTTCAACGGCACCACGGTGGAGTATTCCTCCGGCGACCTGCTGCAAGCAAAGCTGACCATACATCCTGCCGGCATGGAAGTATCGGCATTCGATCCGTTGACTGGCCTGACCGGCAACACCTTGACGCCTGAGGGCGTCGAGGTGTTGCGCCGTCTGAATGTGCTGGAAGTCTTTAACGGAGAAAAGTTCATAGAAGCAGGTCTGCCGTCCGCGGCTGGCGCGATCCGGATGGCCAGCGGCGGGGGGTCTGGCGGTGGTGGCTCGGGGCAAGAGGCTACTGGTCCCCGCTACAACGTGACTTTGCACGCCCCGCAGATTGCTGCCCTCAACGCCAGCTACGACGCCCTGAGCGCCGCTGTGTACAGCGCGCTGGTGACTCAGACGCGTCTTAAACCCTATCTCGATAGCATCGAACTGGTGATCGACGAATCCGGCCTGCGCTTTCGACACCACGGCCATGCAGGCCTTGCTGGATAACCTGCACGACGTAGACGCCAGCGGTGCCCTAGGGGATTTGCTGGACCTGATGCAGGCAGCCACCCGACCGATGGCGTCGGTGGGTTATCTGGATACAGGCCTGCAGACCCTGCGCACCTGGGCCGAGGCCGGGGGCGACCCGGTGCTGCAGGCTCAAGCCGCAGCCATGGGCATCACCTTTGGCGGCAGCCGCAACGGCACCAGCCAGCCCGACGTGCTGTTTGGTGTGGAGGCTGCCGACACTCTGCGTGGGGGTGGTGGCAACGACGTCGTCGCTGGCGGCGCGGGTGACGACTGGCTGATGGGCGGCGCGGGTGACGACTTCATTGATGGCGGCGCCGGCAACGACGACTTGCGCGGGGGCGACGAGGGCTGGAGCGTCAACACCAGCGGCCTGGGCAACGACACCTACCTGTTTGGTCGGGGCGACGGGCAAGACACCATCTACGACAACACCACCAGCGCGGGCAACTTTGACCAGATTGTCTTCAAGGCCGGGGTACTGCCGCAAGATGTGCTGCTGACCCGTGAGGGCAACAATTTGGTGCTGTCGATTGCGGGCACCACAGACCGCATCACCGTGTACGAAGGGGTGTCGACCGATGGCAGCACCGCCTGGGCGATAGAGCAGATCAGCTTCAGCGACGACACCTTCACGGTGTGGGATCTGGACACGATCAAGGCCAGGTTGCTGCAGGGCGGCACGGGCAACGACACGCTGACGGGCTACAACACCGACGACGTGATCACCGGTGACCTGGGCAACGACCACCTGGTGGGCCTGGCCGGCAACGACACGCTGGACGGCGGCGACGGCATTGACGTGCTGCGCGGCGGCGCGGGCGCGGACACCTTGCTGGGCGGCGCAGGCAACGACTGGCTGTCTGGGCGGCGCGGGCGACGATGTGATCGACGGCGGCGCAGGCAACGACGACTTGCGCGGGGGCGACGACGGCTGGGGCGCCGACACCAGCGGCCTGGGCAACGACACCTACCTGTTTGGCCGGGGCGACGGGCAGGACTGGGTGTACGACAACACCACCACCGGCAGCGGTATCGACGCCATCACCTTCAAGGCCGGGGTTCTGCCGGGCGATGTGATGGTGAGCCGCAATGGCAACAACCTGGTGCTGGGCATCGTGGGCACCTCCGACACCATCACCGTGTACGAAGGCCTGGTCAACGACGGCAACACCCCGTGGGCCATTGAACAGGTCCGCTTTGCCGACGAGCCGGGTACGGTCTGGGACTTGGCCGCAGTCCGGGCGCGCTTGCTGCTGGGCACGCCGGGCAACGACGACATCACTGGCACTGCAGTTGACGACGTGCTGGCGGGCGGGCTGGGCAACGATGTGCTGCGCGGCGAAGCCGGCAACGACACGCTGGACGGTGGCGAGGGCGCCGATACGCTGCGCGCCGGCGCGGGCAACGATGTGCTGACCGGTGGTGCGGGCGCCGACTGGCTGATGGGCGGCGCGGGCGACGACACCATTGACGGCGGCGCCGGCAACGACGACCTGCGCGGCGGTGACGAGGGCTGGGGGTTGAACACCAGTGGTCTGGGTAATGACACCTTCCTGTTTGGCCGGGGCGACGGCGTGGATTGGATCTACGACAACAACACCAGCGTAGGCAACCTCGACAAGGTGGTGTTCAAGGCTGGTGTGCGGCCAGAGGACTTGCGCTTTAGCCGCAGCGGCAGCCAGCTGGTGATCGACATTGCCGGCACCTCGGACACGCTGGTGGTGTACGAGGGGCTGGGCAACAGCGGCAACTCGGCCTGGCGGGTAGAGGAGTTCCACTTTACCGACAGCCCCGGCACCGTGTGGACGCTGGCCCAGGTGATTGGGATGATGACTTACGCCGCGCCTTCGGCACCCGCGACCCTGTCGGCCCTGGAAGCACAAGAAGATTCGCCTCTGGATTGGACTCTCCCGCCGGGGACCTTCCAGTCCACGGCGCCGGGGGGCCTGACGTACGCCGCCACTCTAGCGGATGGCTCGCCCCTGCCGGCCTGGCTGGACTTTGATGGAGTCACGGGCCGTTTGTCTGGCCTGGCCGGCAATGCGGAAGTGGGCAACCTGGGGCTGCGCATCAGCGCCACGGACGCGTACGGCCGCGTGGCTGTGGCGACCATGGCCCTGGCCGTGCTCAACACCAACGACGCACCGGTGGCGGCTGCGCCCTTGCCCGACCAGGTGGTGGTTCAGGACAGTGGGTGGGAGTATTTCGTCGCCGCCAGCAGCTTCGCCGACATGGATGCGGGCGACAGCCTGAGCTACAGCGCAGAGATGGACGACGGTTCGCCGTTGCCCGACTGGATTTACTTTGACGCCAACAACGCCGGCTTCTTTGGCAATCCGGCGGAAGCAACAGTGGGCAACTATGTGTTGCGGGTGACAGTGACAGACTCATCTGGCGAGGCGGTGTCGCAGTCGTTCACGCTGACGGTGCAGCCTGTACCGGTGCAGGAGGTGGGCGGTGGCACGGGCAACGACAGCCTGACGGGCACAGCAGGCTCTGACCGCATCGACGGCGGCGTTGGCCGCGACACGATGTCCGGAGGCACTGGCAACGACACCTACATCGTGGAGGACGCCCGCGACAGCGTGGTCGAGGTGGGCGGAGAGGGCTACGACACGGTGGAGGCCGTGGCTCAAAGGACACCCTGCCGGACGCTGTGGAGGCACTGCGCCTGATGGGCAGCGCCAACCTGCGCGCTACTGGCAACGCGCTGGACAACCTGCTGGTGGGCAACGCCGGCAACAACCGGCTGGACGGCGGCGCTGGCGACGACGTGACGCAGGGCGGCACGGGCAATGACACCTACGTCGTCAACAGCGAGTTTGACCAGGTGGTGGAGCTGGCTGGGCAGGGCACGGATACGGTGCTGGCCAGCGTGAGCCATGCCTTGGCTGACCATGTGGAGAACCTGACGCTGACGGGTGCCCAGGCCATCGATGCCACCGGCAATGAGCTGACCAATGTGCTGCGCGGCAACGAAGCGGGCAATGCCCTCTACGGGTTGGACGGCGACGACACGCTGCGTGGCGCCGGTGGCAACGATGCCCTGTACGGCGCCAATGGCGTGGACCGCCTCTACGGCTGATGCCGGTGACGACGAACTGGCGGGGTGGCCGACGGCAACGACCGCCTGGACGGCGGCGCGGGCGTGGACGTGATGTCTGGAGGCACCGGGAACGACGACTTACTGGGTGGACGACAGCGCCGACAGCGTGATCGAGTAACGCCTGACGAAGGCACCGATACCGTGTTGGCGCGGGCCAGCTATGCCTTGTCTGACAACGTCGAGAACCTGACCCTGGCGGGCGATGCCGCCATCTCGGGCACGGGCAACGGCTTGGCCAACGTGCTGCGCGGCAACGTGGCGGGCAATACCCTGTCTGGCCTGGCCGGCAACGATCAGTTGCGCGGCGCGGATGGCGACGACCGGCTGGAAGGCGGCGAAGGCGACGACCGGTTGATCGGTCTGGCCGGTGACGACACGCTGGCCGGAGGGACGGGCAACGACCGTCTGGAGGGCGGGACCGGCGCCGATACATACGAGTTTGGCCGGGACGACGGCTTTGACACGCTGATCGAGAACGACGCGACGCCGGACGCGGCCGACGTGCTGCAGTTTGCCGATGGCATCTCCGCCGACCAGTTGCTCGGCCGCGCAAACAGGGCAACCACCTGGACGTGAGCATCGTGGGCACCGCCGACAAGGTCCGCCTGACCAACTGGTACCTGGGCGACCCGTATCAGGTGGAAGTGTTCCGCCTGGCCAACGGCCAGCAGTTGCTGGACAGTCAGGTGCAGCAACTGGTCCAAGCCATGTCGGCGTTCTCACCGCCCCCGGTTGGGCAAACCAGCCTGACGCCCAGCCAGTTGGCAGCCCTTTCGCCGGTGATTGCAGCCAGCTGGCAAGAAGGCTGACGACTGCCTTCAAAGGTCTGAGTGGTCAAGGACGGTGCGGAACTCGCGCAGACAAGACCGCACCAACCAGCGGACAATACAGCCGCACTGACTGAAGGAGGGCGCTTTGCTGGAATGGTTTGATTCGCACCCGCGCCGGGTGTTTGCGGCGATTGCGGCCGTCGTGCGTGGGCATGCTGGCCTTTGGCATGTATCTGCAGCATGTGGTGGGGCTGGAGCCCTGCCCGATGTGCATCGTGCAGCGATATGCTCTTATTTTGGTAGCAGTCTGCGCAGCATTGGCGGGGGCTGGCGGCAAAAAAGGCCTGCACATCGGGCTTGGGCGGCCTGGCGTGTGGTGAGCGGCGGGCTTTGGCGCCTTTGTGGCTGCGCGCCAGAGCTGGCTGCAGTGGTATCCGCCCGAAATCGTTTCCTGCGGGCGCGACTTCTACGGAATGATCGAAACCTTCCCGCTCAAGCGGGCGCGTGCCCATGATCTTCAAGGGCAGCGGCGACTGCACCAAGATTGACTGGACGTTCCTGGGTGGCTCGATCGCCAACTGGTCGTTCGTGTGGTTCTGCGCGGTCGCCCTCGTGCTGTTGGCGCTGGTGGCGCAGCGCATGCGCCGCAACGCGGGCTGACGCACAAGTCAGGGCGCCCGCGCCGTGTGGGCACACTCCCGCGCTTTGCCGGGGCCACAGCGTCCGGGCCGGTCAGGGATTCATGCACAGCACATCATCCGGCAGATCGCTGCCGAAATCAGGGTTGGGGAACACCAGGTCAGCGCCGCCGCTGCGCTGCTGGATGGGGGCGCCACGGTGCCTTTCATCGCGCGCTACCGCAAGGAGGCCACCGGCGGCCTGGACGACATCCAGCTGCGCGAGCTGGAAGCGCGCCTGGGCTACCTGCGCGAACTGGAGGACCGCCGCGCCGCCGTGCTCAAGAGCATCGACGAGCAGGGCAAGCTCACGCCAGCGCTGCGCGCCGCCATCGAGGCCGCGCCGACCAAGCAGGAGCTGGAAGACCTGTACCTGCCCTACAAGCCCAAGCGCCGCACCAAGGGCCAGATCGCCCGCGAGGTCGGGCCTGGAGCCGCTGGCCGACCGGCTGTTTGCCGACCCCGCGCTGGACCCGGCCGCCGAGGCCGAGGCCTATCGTGCCGAGGCCGGACGAAGGCGAGGACGGCGCCGACTTCTCCACCGTGCCCGCCGTGCTCGACGGCGTGCGCGACATCCTGTCCGAGCGCTGGGCCGAAGACGCCGCGCTGGTGCAGGGCCTGCGCGAATGGCTGTGGGCCGAGGGCCTGTTGCAGCAGCAAGCCTGCTGGACGGCAAGGACGAGAACCACCCCGACGTGGCCAAGTTCCGCGACTACTTCGACTACGACGAGCCGATCGGCCGCGTGCCCTCGCACCGCGCGCTGGCGGTGTTCCGCGGCCGCGCGCTGGAGATGCTGGACGCCAAGCTGGTGCTGCCCGGACGCTGCCGAATGCCTCGCCACAGGCACGGCGCCGGGCCAGGCCGTCGTCACTGGCCGAAGGCCAGCATCGCCCTGCACCTGGGCTGGAGCCACGCAGGGCCGCGCCGGCCGACGACCTGATCCGCAAATGCGTGGCCTGGACCTGGCGCGTCAAGCTCAGCCTGTCGACTGGAGCGCGACCTGTTTACGCGCCTGCGCGAGGACGCCGAAAAGGTGGCCATCAAGGTCTTTGCCGACAACCTGCGCGACCTGCTGCTGGCCGCGCCGGCCGGGCCGCGCGTGGTGATGGGGCTGGACCCTGGCATCCGCACCGGCGTGAAGGTGGCTGTGGTGGACGCCACCGGCAAGCTGGTGGACACCGCCACCGTGTATCCCGCACGAGCCGCGCAAGGACTGGGAGGGTGCGCTGCACACGCTTGGGCAAGCTGTGCGACCAAGCATGGCGTGAACCTGATCGCCATTGGCAACGGCACCGCCAGCCGCGAGACCGATGCAAGCTGGCCGCCGACCTGATCAAGCTGCTGGCGAAGACAGTCGGCGCAGGCGGGTGCGCCCGAATCCAAGGTGGAGAAGGTGGTGGTCAGCGAGGCGGGCGCGCAGGGCAAGCCGAGAGCCGCGATCAGTTGCGGCAGGTGCTGGACCGGGCCGCGGGCGGCGTGGTCTTCACCACGATCCACAAGTTCGCCGAGGCGCACGGCGAGATCTTCGCGAGCGCGGCGCAACGTCGTGGTGATGGCCGACGAGGCGCACCGCAGCCAGTACGGCTTCGTCGAAGGCGGGGCGCGCTGGATGCGCGAGGCGCTGCCGAACGCCACCTTCGTCGGCTTCACCGGCACGCCGCTGGAGCGCGACGACAAGAACACGATCCATGTGTTCGGCGAGTACGCGGACGTGTACGACATCCGCCAAGCGGTGGAGGACGGCGCGACCAAGCCGCTCTACTACGAGTCGCGGATCGTCAAGCTGACGGTCGACGAGGCGGGCGCGGCGTCGGCCGAGGCAGAGATTGACGGACGTCGCCAAGGCCGACCGCAGCTGGCGAGGACGACGGACGACAGTATCCGCGTGCCGCTGGAAGCGCTGGTCGGCGCGCCGGAGCGCATCGAGCGCGCTGGCGGCGTTCATCGTCGAGCACTGGGAGAAGCGGCGCGCGGCGATGGAAGGCAAGGCGATGGTCGTGACCATGAGCCGCGACATCGCCGCGCGGCTGTACGAGGCGATCCGCGCGCTGCGGCCCGCAGTGGCACGACGCCGACGACGAGCGCGGGGCGATGAAGGTGGTCGTTACCGGCACGCGGCGAGCGATCTCGGAGCCGCTGCGCCAGCCACGTGCGCACCAAGGCGCGCCCGCAAGCGGCTGGCCGAGCGGTTCAAGGACCCGGCCGACGACCTGCGCCTGGTGATCGTCGTGCGACATGTGGCTGACCGGCTTCGACTGCCCGCCGGCGCACACCATGTACCTGGACAAGCCGCTGGCCGGCCACAACCTGATGCAGGCCATCGCCCGCGTGAACCGCGTTTATGGCGACAAGCCCGGCGGGTTGATCGTGGACCTGCTCGGGCCTGGCCGATCAGTTGGCCGATGCGCTGGCGACCTACACCCAGGCCGGCGGCACGGGCGAGGCCGTCAGCGAGGTGCAGGACGAAGCCGTGCCGGCGATGCAGGCGGCGTTCGAGAAGCTGCGCGGTTTCTTCCACGGCTGCGACTACGCAGCAGGCGCTCGCAGGCCGCAGCCGCAGCGACGTGCTGCCGGTGTACCTGCGCGCCATCGACCATGTGTTCGGCGCAGAACGACGGCTGGAAGCGGCTGCGCGACGCTGGTGAAGGAACTGTCGGCGGCCTTCGCGCTGGCGGTGCCGCGTCCGGAGACGGAAGCCATCGCGCCGCATCTGGCGTTCTTCCAGCGCGTGGTGGCGATGATCCGCAAGCGGCTGGCCGGACGATACGCGACGGCGGCGCGGGCCGCGGGCGGCAGCGCGACATCGACGCCGCCGTGCGGCAGGTGATCGGCGGCGCGGTGGATGCGGACGAGGTGATCGACCTGTTCGCGGTCGGCGGGCCTGGACGAGGCCCGCCTGGACATCCTGAGCGATGAGTTCCTGGGCCGGGTGGCGGCGCTGGAGCAGAAGAACCTGGCGCTGGAGACGCTGCGCAAGCTGCTGAACGACCAGATCCGCATCACCGAGCGCACGAACCTCGTGCAGAGCCAGAAGTTCCGCGAGGCGCTCGAAGACGCCATGCTGCGCTACACCAACAAGGCGATCACCACCGCCGAGATGATCGCGCGGCTGCTCGACCTGGCGAAGCACCTGCGGGACGCGCAGCAGCACGGCGAGGAACTGGGCCTGAGCAGCGAGGAGACCGCGTTCTACGACGCGCTGGCCGAAAACGGCTCGGCCAAGCGAGGTCATGCAGAGCGACACGCTGCGACTGATGGCGCGCGAGCTGGCCGAGATGGTCAAGAAGATGCCCAAGCTCGACTGGACCCAGCGCGAGTCGGTGCGCGCGACTCTGCGCCGCAATGTGCGCCGCCTGCTCGCCAAGTACGGCTACCCGCCCGACCTTGTCGGAGGACGCGACGCAGCTCGTGCTGAGGCAGGCGGAGCTTTCGACGGATGCGAATATCGCTTGACGAAATGCCCGTTTTCTCATCGTTGCGCTGGAGTCAGGACGGGGACGAGCGGTATGATTTACCCACACGTATGATGTTCAGGTTTTGGTTTACCACTGTTGGGGGAGCACTCCACAATGCACGAGCCAAAATCACTCGATAGCCTGTTCAAGCAAAAGATCTTCCGCATTCCAGATTACCAGCGGGGCTACGCGTGGCGGGGCCGAACAGCTCAAAGACTTCTGGGAGGACCTGGTCAATCTGTCCGGGAGCCGCTCCCACTACACCGGCGTGCTGACCCTAAAGCAAATCCCACTGTCCGAGGTCACATCGAGTGACAAGGAGTTCTGGCTGGTCGAGGACCACTCATACGTAATGTACCATATTGTCGATGGCCAACAGAGAATTACTACTTTCATCATCTTCCTTCAGGCCTTTGGTGAATTTAGCTAGATCTCTGCCATCCAGTGAGGGCAAGGCTGATGGCGACATCTATATCAGCGATAGTCTGAGTGTGGCGGCCGTCCAGGAACGGTTCCTATTCAAGACCAAACCCACGGGTGACAAATTTCGCACGTACAAGTTCGGGTACGAGACTGACAATCCGAGCTACAGCTACCTGAGGCACCGCATCCTCGGAGAAGAAGGGGGCGGCTCGGTAGAAGAGACGTTCTACACGCTCAACCTGAGCAACGCGAGAACGTACTTTGCCGGAACAACCCAATGAGCTTTACCGACAAGCAGGCATGGAGGGGGCTACATGAGGTGTACAAAGAGCTGACCAGGCACTTCCTATTCAACGAGTACATCATCAATGACGAGTTCGACGTCGTGATCGAAGACAATGAATAACCGGGGCAAGAAGCTGTCCACCTAGCCGCTTAAAGAATCGATTGATCTACCTGACCACGCTCTACGACGATGCGGAGTTGGATACGGCTTCCAGAAGGAGCCTGAGGGACACTATCAACGATGCATGGAAGGAGGTCTACCACCAACTGGGGCGGAACAAGAGTGACCGCCCCTTAAACGACGATGACTTTCTGAAGGCCCACTGGACTATGTATTTCAAGTATTCACGGAAGACTGGCCAAGACTACATCAACTTCCTCCTCGATGAGCAGTTCACGCCCAAAGGAATCCACAAGAAGGTCGAGCGGGAAGTGGCGTTAGATGCCCAGGAGGTGAGAGACGAGTCTGGGGACGACGGCGACAATGGCGAGGAAGAGCAGGCGACATCGACTTTTCAGACTCAGAGTCGCCCCAACTGACATTCGCGACTTCGTCCTCAGCCTCCAAGAGTCGGCCCGCCACTGGTTCGCATCGCATTACCCGGAGCTGTGCTCACAGACCTCGTTGTCGGAACGGAAGAGCCTCGATCGCCTTAACCGAATCGGCATCGGGTACTTCAGGCCGTTGGTGATGGCCTGTCTCAAGGATGAACCAACTGAATGCAACCGGATTCAGCTATTCGAGCGGATCGAACGGTTCATCTTCATCGCGTTTCGCATGAACGCTGCGATGGCGAACTATGCCAGTAGCGTCTTTTACAACGCG
>JBAOHR010000005.1:0-33928 GCA_037045245.1 Gemmatimonadales bacterium
GTCGCGGGGGGATCGGTTCACGAGCTTCGCGACGGCGGGGATGCTGTAGGGGCGACGCATGCGTCGCCCTGGACGGTTGACCGGACGTGGCCGCGGGGCCGCACGGCCGCAGGGGCGCCCGTCGCGGGGCTCGCGGGCGCATCGGTCCTCAGCCGCGCGCCGGGCGGCGGCTCCGCTGGCGCGTCGCCATGATGGGGTCGCCGCCGCCAAACGGACGGGGCGCAGCCAAATGGCTGCGCCCCGCATCCGGTTTGCGCGCTCCGGGAGGCCTCGCGCCCGCGACCCCGCCGCCGTGCGCCCTGGGTAAGATCTCGTGCGGGCCCGGCGCTGGGGGGCCGGACGAGCGGGTTCCGTGTCGTCGAGCCCCCTCCTCTACCGGGAGTGCCGAATGCGGCGCCCCCGACGTGCTTCATAGGGGGCGCCGCGGCGAAGACGCTTGGAACACGCGAGACCGGAGCCCCCAGAACGGGCCCGCGCGCACCTGGGTACCGAGTGTAGCCGGTTCGGAGGCCCCGCCGCCCTGCGGGGGCGGGGAAGCGCGAATCGAGAGGTCCTTCGACTGCGCCCGCTGCGCGGGCTTCGCTCAGGATGACAACTCACGGGGGGTACCGTGTGTATCCGGTTCGGAGAGCCTGCCCTGAGCGAAGCGAAGGGCCCCGCCGCCCTGCGGGGGCGGGGAACAGCGGCGGTCTGGCCCAGCCGCGACCGCGCAGGTCCCTCGCTGCGCTCGGGATGACGGAGTCCAGTCGTTGACGCCACGCCCGGCCCCCGCCATTGTCAGGGATGTCCCCGACTCCCGCGGCCGACCTCGCCGACCTCTCGCCGGGCTTCTTCGCCACCCTGGAGAAGCACGCCGACCGGCTCGACATTGCCCTGATCGACCGCGCCCTCCGCTACTCGGCCGCCGCCCACCGTGGCCAGAAGCGGATGAGCGGCGAGGACTTCGTCGAGCACTCGATCGCCGTCGCGTCGATCCTCGCCAGCCTCCTGGTCGACACCACCTCGATCTGCGCCGCCCTGCTCCACGACGTCGTCGAAGACTCCGACATCACCACCGACGACATCGCGCGCGAGTTCGGCGCCGAAGTCGCCGGGCTGGTCGACGGCCTCACCAAGATCTCCTCGCTGTCGTTCCGGTCGTCGGTCGAGGAACAGTCCGAGAACTACCGCAAGCTGCTGCTGTCGGTGGCGAAGGATGCGCGCGTCATCATCATCAAGCTCGCCGACCGCCTCCACAACATGCGGACGCTCGAGCACCTGCAGCAGGCGCGCCGGGAGCGGATCGCCACCGAGACGCGCGAGATCTACGCGCCATTGGCCCACCGCTTCGGCATGGCCAACGTCAAGGCCGAACTCGAGGACCTCGCGTTCAAGTTCCTCGAGCCGGAGGAGTACCAGGCGCTCGCGGTGCAGGTCGCCGCCAAGCGCGCGCAGCGCGAGGAGATGATCGCCGGGCTGAGGACGCCGCTCGAACAGGAACTGCGCCGTGCCGGGATCCAGTGGTCCGACGTCTCGGGGCGGCCGAAGCACCTCTGGTCGATCTACCAGAAGATGAAGAAGCGCGGCAAGCCGTTCGAGGAGATCTACGACCTCATGGCGATGCGCGTCACCGTCCAGACCGTCCCCGAGTGCTATCACGTCCTCGGCGTGATCCACCACCGCTGGACGCCGCTCCAGGAACGGATCAAGGACTACATCGCCAGCCCCAAGTCGAACGGCTACCAGTCGCTGCACACCACGATCTTCGGGCCGAACGGCCAGCTCTTCGAGATCCAGATCCGGACGCAGGAGATGCACCGCACCGCCGAGTACGGCATCGCGGCGCACTGGCTCTACAAGACGCTCAACAGTGGTGAGGAGCTGGACCAGCAGCTCGGGTGGTTCCGGCAATTGATGGAGCTGCAGCAGGAGAGCGCGTCGGCCGAGGACTTCCTCGAGTTCCTCAAGGTCGACCTCTACCACGACGAGATCTTCATCTTCACGCCGCAGGGCGACGTGAAGCAGCTGCCCAAGGGCGCCACCGCGATCGACTTCGCCTTCCACGTCCACACCGACGTCGGCTTCCGCACCCAGGGCGCCAAGGTCAACGGCCGGATCGCGCCGCTCCACCGCGAGCTCAAGAACGGCGACACCGTCGAGATCCTGACCTCGCAGCAGGCCAAGCCGTCGCGCGACTGGCTCGCGCACGTCCGCACCGGGCGAGCACGCAGCAAGATCAAGCAGTGGATCCGGCAGGAAGAGGAGGCGGTGTCGTCGCAGCTCGGCCGCGAGATCCTCACGCGCGAGCTCAAGCGCCGCCGACTCGAGGCGCCGTCGGCCGACGCGATGCATCAGGCCGGGATCACGCTCAACCTGATGGATGGCACCGCGCTCGAGGTGTCACTCGGTCGCGGTGACCTCGCGATTGGCCAGGTGATGCGCGCGCTCTTCCCGGACCTGGCGCCCGATGCGCTGCAGGAAAAGCCGGCGACGATCTTCGGCCGCGTGGTCGATCGCTTCCGGCTCGGCCGCGGCATCAAGATCCAGGGCGTCGACGGCCTGATGATCCGCTACGCCCAGTGCTGCCAGCCGGTCCCGGGCGACGAAGTGGTGGGGTACGTGACGCAGGGCCGCGGCATCTCGATCCACCGCGCCGACTGCCCCAACCTCCTCACGCTCGGCGGCGAGGGGCGCCGGGTCGAGATCGACTGGCAGGAGCAGAGCGGCGAGACCTTCGCGGTGCGGCTCGTCGTCACTGGCGAGGACCGCCGCGGCCTCTACGCCGACGTGATGCACGAGATTTCCCAGACCGGCACCAACATCCGCGGCGCCGACCTGCACTCGAAGGACGGCTCGGTCTTCGGCACGATCTTCGTCGAAGTCGACAACCTGCCGCACCTCGCGAAGGTGCTCAAGGCGATCCGGCGGGTGAAGGGGGTCAGCACCGTCGAGAGGCGGGAGGCGCAGGGGCCGTGACCGGTGAATGGTGACCGGGAGCGGCTCAGTGAGAGGTAAAACGTGAAAGGTGAAACGTGCTCCGATGGCCGTTTCACCTTTCACGTTTCACCCGTCACTCCCTTTCACCGATCACCGTTCACCCCAAGACCAGTCTCCGACTGCTGATCCCCGCACTCCTCCCCACCACCCCATCCGAGTTCGCCGGCGGCGCCTTCACGAAGCTGCCGTCGCGACCGGTGATCCGCAGGATCCCGTCGGCGCCGAAGTCGAGGAAGGCCCAGAGCGGGTTGGTATACGGGTTCATCCCGCCCGACCAGAAGTAGCTCGCTGAATTGATGGTGAGGCAGGGAATGCCGTCGACGCGCTCGAGGCGATCAACGTGCAGGTGGCCGCTGAGGCAGCAGGCCACTCGGCCGCGCGGATTGGCGCGCCCGGCGGCGCGGATCAGGTCGAAGATCTCGCGCTGCTCGTCGGGGAGCGCGTTGTCGGCGCCGCCGATGCCGAGCGGCTGGTGACCGATCAGGACCACTGGCTCGCGCGAGGTGCGGAGTTGTCGGTCGAGCCAGGTGAGCTGTTCGGGGTCGGCGCGATTGAGCTCGCTGCCGGCGTTGAAGTAGTTCCCGTTGGCGTAGGGGAGGACCTTGCCGTCCTTCCGGAAGTTGTTCAGGTCGAGCGCCACGAAGCGCCAGCCGCCGATCACGCTCGCGTGATAGCGCGATGGCATGCCCCACGCCGCCATCGCCGCCGCCTTGTCGACATTGTCCATGTCGTGGTTGCCCAGGACGGAGTGGCGCGGCAGCGTGATGCGGCGCCACTTCGCCAGCAACTCCTCGGCGCCCGCGTCGGAGTAGCAGAAGTCGCCGAGTTGCCAGACCGCGTCGAGGTCGTGATGCTCGCCGAGCGCGGCGAGGAAGGCGTCGAAGCGCGCCAGCGCATCGGGGGCGAGGCCGTGATGCAGGTCGGTGATGAGGGCGAGGCGGGCGCCTGCGCGCGGTGTCGTGCCGACGGGAAGCCGCACGGAGAGCAGCGGCACGGCCGCGCCAGCGGCGGCAAGGAAGTCGCGGCGGGAGAGCGTCATCGGGACCTCGCGGAGGGAGCCTGCGCCCAGAATATATTCGGGGCATGCCAACCCTCCTGCTCAAGTCCGAACCCTCCGTCTACTCCTTCGACGATCTGCTCCGCGACGGCCACGCCGTCTGGGACGGCGTCGCGAATGCGCAGGCCCTCATCGTCCTCGCCGGCGCCAAGGTCGGCGACGAGGTCCTGGTCTACCACTCCAACGAGGGGAAGGCGATCGTCGGGATCGCCAAGGTCACCAGGAAGGCCTACCCCGACCCGAAGCTCGCCGACCCGAAGCGGCTGGTGATCGAGATCGCCCCCGTGAAGGCGCTCAAGACCCCGGTCACCCTCGCCGACATCAAGGCGGTCCCCGGGCTGGCCGACCTGGCGCTGGTGCGGCAGAGCCGGCTGAGCTGCATGGGGGTGAGCAAGGAGCATCGGGGCATGCTGAAGACGCTCGGAGTTCGATGATCGATGATCGATGATCGATTCTCAACTCGGGCGAGCGTTCCCGCGATTGAGGCTGGTACCGTATCGATGATCGACCATCGATCATCGATCATCGGCTTCTTCCCCGAACATCCCCCGAAAATCCTATTATCTTTCCTCGATGCCCGATTTCGAGGTCCAAGCCCCCTTCCTCCCCGCCGGCGACCAGCCGCGCGCCATCGCCGAACTCACGGCGGGGCTCGTGCGGGGGGAGAAGTACCAGACCCTGCTGGGGGTGACCGGCAGCGGCAAGACGATGACGCTCGCCAACGTCATCGCGGCGTACCGCAAGCCGACGCTGATCCTCTCCCACAACAAGACGCTTGCCGCGCAGCTCTACGGCGAGATGAAGCAGTTCCTCCCCGGCAACGCGGTGGAGTACTTCGTCTCGTACTACGACTACTACCAGCCGGAAGCGTACGTCCCCTCGACCGACGTCTACATCGAGAAGGACGCCTCGATCAATCAGAGACCTCGAGGCGCTGCGGCTCCGGGCCACCTCGTCGCTGATGGAGCGCGAGGACGTCGTGATCGTCTCGACCGTCTCGGCGATCTACGGTCTCGGTGACCCGGCGGCGTATCGCGCGCTGATGGTGAGCATCGCCGTCGGTGAGGAACGCGGCCGCGATGCGATCCTCACCGACCTCGTCGGGATCCAGTATCAGCGCAACGACGCCTCGTTCGAGCCCGGCACCTTCCGGGTGCGCGGCGACACCGTCGAGATCTTCCCGGCTTACGACGAGCAGGCGGTGCGGATCGAGCTCTGGGGCGACCAGGTCGAGAAGATCACCCGCTTCCACCCCGTCTCGGGCAACGCGATCGCGCAGCTCGAGCGCTGCGCCATCTATCCGGCGAAGCACTTCGTCACGCAGCGTCCCACGGTCGAGAAGGCCGTGGGGCTGATTCGCGCCGAGCTGCAGGGGCGGCTCCTGGAGCTGCGGTCGGCGGGGAAGCTGCTCGAGGCCCAGCGGCTCGAGTCGCGCACGACCTTCGACATCGAGATGCTGCTCGAGGTCGGGACCTGCGCCGGGATCGAGAACTACTCGCGCTTCCTCTCGGGCCGCATGCCCGGCGAGCGTCCCGCCTGCCTCTTCGACTACTTCCCGCCCGAGTTCCTGGTGGTGGTCGACGAGTCGCACGTCTCGCTGTCGCAGATCAACGGAATGTTCAACGGCGACCGCGCCCGGAAGACGACGCTGGTGGAGTACGGCTTCAGGCTCCCGTCGGCGCTCGACAATCGGCCGCTGATGTTCGACGAGTTCCTGGCGCTTTCGCCGCAGATGATCAACGTCTCCGCGACGCCGGGCGAGCTCGAGCTCAAGATGAGTGGCGGCAAGGTCGTCGAACAGATCATCAGGCCCACGGGGCTGATCGACCCCGAGATCGACATCCGCCCCGTGCGCGGCCAGGTCGACGACCTCCTCGGCGAGATCCGGAAGCGCGAGGCCGCCGGCGAGCGTGTCCTCGTCACGACGCTCACCAAGCGGATGTCGGAAGACCTCACCGACTACCTGCAGCAGGCCGGCGTGCGGGTGCGCTACCTCCACTCCGATATCGACGCGATCGAGCGCGTCGAGATCCTGCGCGGCCTGCGACTCGGCGAGTTCGACGTTCTCGTCGGGATCAACCTGCTCCGCGAAGGGCTCGACCTCCCCGAGGTGTCGCTGGTCGCGATTCTCGACGCGGACCAGGAGGGCTTCCTCCGCTCGGACCGCTCGCTGATCCAGACCTGCGGTCGCGCGGCGCGGAACATCAACGGCCGCGCGATCCTCTACGCCGACCGGATCACCGGGTCGATGGAGCGGGCGCTCAACGAGATGAGCCGACGCCGCGAGATCCAGCGGGCCTACAACATCGAGCACAACATCACGCCGATGGGGATCGTGAAGTCGCTCGACGAGGTGCGCCTCTCGACCCACGTCGCCGACCAGCGCAATGAGCGCACCGATCGCGCCGACACGCGGGCGGCGCGGAAGGGGGCGCCGGCGGAGCCGCTCGACCTCCACGATCCGGCGCAGCGCGCGGTGGCAATCGCCGCGCTCGAGCAGCAGATGCGGCAGGCGGCGGCGAACCTGGAGTTCGAACTCGCGGCGATGCTGCGAGACCAATTGAACGACCTCCGCGCCGCCGACGCGCCGAACGTCAAGCGCAGCGGCTACCGCGGCGGGCGGCGATGACACCGCCGGTGCTCGACCTCACCGCGCTGCAGGCCGCCGGTGCGGCCCTCGGCGCGTCGCTGCCGAGCGGCAGCGTGGTCTGGCTCGAAGGGGAACTCGGCAGTGGCAAGACGACGCTCGTGCGCGCGATTCTCGGGGGGCGCGACGTCACGACGCCGGGCGCCTCGCCGACGTACGCGCTGGTGCACCACCACGAGGGGCCGCGTGGCGCGGCGTATCATCTTGACTGCTATCGGCTGCGCCATCCCGACGAGGCGGCCGACCTCGACTGGGAGACGCTCGCCACCGCCGACCTGCTGCTGATCGAGTGGCCGGAGCGTGCCGGGGCGTGGGCGCCGCCGGCGACGCATCGCATCCGCCTCGGGCATGTCGACGAGGACACCCGCTCGATGGAGGTTGCGTGATCACCCTCGCCCTCGACACCGCGACCGATCGCTGCACCGTCGCGGCCACCGATGGCACGCGCGTCGTCGAGCGGCACCTCGATGGCGCCCGGCAGCACGCGCGCTCGGTGCTCGGGCTCACCGACGAGCTGCTCGCCGAGCTCGGGGCGACGCCGCGTGACATCACGCGCATGCTCACCGCCGACGGGCCGGGGTCGTTCACCGGGCTCCGCGTGGCGGCCTCGGTCGGGAAGGGACTCGCCTGGGCCGGCCAGATCGAGTGGCACATCGCGCCGTCGTTGCTGGTGCGCGCGGCGGCGCATGTGCCGGCCGGGGGAGGCGTGGTCCTGGCGTTGAGTGACGCGTTGCGCGGCGATCTCTATGCGGGCTGCTGGCGCATCGCCAACGGCCGCGTCGAGGCGGTCGGCGACGCGCCGCGCGCGCGGAATCCGGCGTCGCTGGCCGAGTTCGGCGCGGTGGATGTCGTCGTGGGGAGCGTGCCCGAGCCGTTGCGTGCGGCGGTCGAGGCGGCGACGGGCCGCCCGCTCATCAGTGGCGAGGCCGCGCTCCCGACGGCGCGCGCGCTGCTCGCGCTCGACGCCCTCCAGGGCGGGACGGTGCGGGTGGTGGATGTCGCGGGGTGGGAGCCGGAGTATGGTCGTCCGGCCGAGGCGCAGGCGGTCTGGGAGAGGAAGCATGGACGGCCCCTGCCGTCTCCGCCCGGCATCGCTCGCTGACGTCCCCGCGATCGCGCGGCTCGAGCTGCGCGCCTTCTCCGACGCGTGGACCGAGGCGCAGCTCGTCGACTCGCTCTCGCAGTCGGGGGCCGTCGGCCTCGTGGCGCAGGAAGACGACGACATCGTTGTCGGCCACCTGATCGGTCGAACCGTGGTCGACGAGGGCGAGATCCTGACCCTGGCCGTGGCCCCCGAACGGCGGCGGCGCGGCATCGCGGCGCGGCTCCTGACCGAGGCGCTGGCGATCATGGCAGGGCGGGGGGTCGGCCGGGTCTGGCTGGAGGTGCGCGCCTCCAACGACGCCGCCCAGGCGCTCTACCAGGAGCATGGCTTCGCGCCGGCAGGGCGGCGCCGTGGCTATTATCGTGAGCCGGTGGAGGACGCCCTCGTGCTCAGGCGCGAGCTCTCCCCTTCTGCATCACCCGGTCCATCCCTGCCGTGACCGGTAACCTCGACCGGGGAATCGTCGCCTATCCTGCGACCGTTCACCGGAGTGCAATCCCTTCCGTCCGACGCTGGAGCGACGCATGAGCAAGAGTCTCAACAAGGTGATCCTGATCGGCAATCTCGGCGCTGACCCCGAGGTCCGATCCACGACCAACAGCGGCCGCGTCGCGACCCTGTCGCTCGCCACCGGCCGGCAGTGGAAGGATGCCAGCGGTCAGAAGCAGGAGAAGACCGCCTGGCACCGGCTGATCGCCTGGAACAGCAAGAATGGCCAGCAGCTCGCCGACATCTGCGAGCGCTATTGCAAGAAGGGCGACAAGCTCTACATCGAGGGCGAGATCGAGTATCGCTCCTGGGACGACAAGGACGGCCAGAAGCGCTACACCACCGAGATCAACGTCCGCGAGCTGATCATGCTCTCCGGGAAGGGTGAAGGCGAGGGTGGTGGCAGCGGCGGCGGCGGTGGCTGGAGCGGTCGCGCCGCCGGCTCGGGCAGCTCGTCGCCGGCGAAGGGCGGAGGGGCCGCCAAGAAGGACGATTCCTTCGATGAGGTCCCGGAGGCGTTGGATGCTGAGGATGATGATCTGCCGTTCTGAGGCGTGAGTCCTGAGTCCTGGGTCCTGAGAGGGGCCCCCCGCGGTACGGGACCCCCTCTCACGACTCAGGACTCAGGACTCACGCCTCAGGAATCAGGACTCACGACCCATCCCATTTCGCCACAACCCCCTCATTCCACCGCCCCCGCCAGCCCCACCGCCTCCCGTCCCCTCCCGTCCGACCCCCAATCGTACGATACTCCACTCATCTCCTTGCTCCGGAACCGTTTGGCACGCTTCGTGGTGCATAGGCGGCATCTCTACCGTCCCACGCGGAGGACCTTCATGCGGTCACAGCTCGCCCTGATGCTCCTGATTGCCACCCCCCTGGCCGCCCAGGAGCCGCTGTCGTTCCTGCGGAAGAACGGCGTGACCCAGCAGGACGAGGCGCTGACGATCTACAAGGAGCAGCCCTACCAGCCCGTCAGGCCGGGCGAAGTCCGCCAGTCCTCCTTCCTGACCGAGGGGCAGGCGCTGCCGTTCGGGAAGGTCCTCGGGCCCGTCTCGCCGGCGCAGGTGCGCTCCTCGTCGACCGCCTCGCTGGCGCTGACCGGGACGCTGATCGGGATCCGGGCCCCCGAGGGGGCCAAGTACGCTCCGGGCGACACGGTGGTCCTGGCGATCGTCTCCCAGGGCCCGAAGGGGTGGGGCGACATCGTCACCCCAACCGGACTGGCCCGCGTCGGCACCACCAACGATCGGCAGACCCTTGCCACCGTGATTGCCACCTACGGCCCGATCCGCGATGGCCAGGTGACGCTCCCGGTCGAACCGGTCAAGAACCCCGGCCGGGTGCAGCCGGTCAAGGCGAGCGGGCCGGCCGGGACGATCATCGGCGGCGCCTCGCATCGCGAGCTTGAGCAGCCGGGCGGGATCATGTTTGCCGACCTTGGCCGCGAGTCCGGCCTCCGCCCCGGCGACTTCGTCGAGGTCCGCCGTCGTCCCGCGCCGCGGCAGAACACCAGCGACACGATCGACGAGCTGATGGCCACCGGCCAGGTGCTCCGCGTCAACGCCCGCAGCAGCACCATCAAGCTGCTCCGCGTCGTCGCGCCGGGGATCGCCCCGGGAACGCCGGTCGTGCGGGTCGCCACCCTTCCCAACTGAGCCGTGGCCCCCGGCCACGGCTATCTTTCCCTCTCAATCCATCCCACCCCATCGGCGGGCGCATTTCGCGCCCGCCGCGGAGGCGTTCCATGAGCGGTTCAGTCCTGATCACCGGCGGCGCAGGCTTCATCGGATCCCACATCGCCGAGGCGTACCTTGCCGGCGGCTGGTCGGTGACTTGCCTCGATGACCTGTCGCGCGGCAAGCAGGAGCAGGTGCCGAGTGGCGCCCGCTTCGTCAAGGCGGATGTGCGCTCGCCGGAGGCCTTCCAGCTCGTCGCCGATGGCGGCTTCGATGTCGTGATTCACCAGGCCGCGCAGATCGACGTGCGCGTCTCAGTGCACGAGCCCGCGCTCGACGCCTCGATCAATCTCGTCGGCTTCGCCAACATCCTCGCCGGCGTCGCGGCGGGGAAGGTCAAGCGCGTCGTCTTCGCCTCGAGCGGTGGCGTCGTGTACGGCGACCCGGCGGTGATCCCGACGCCGGAACCGACCGCCAACCTGCCGATCTCGCCGTACGGCGTGAGCAAGCTTGCGGGCGAGCACTACCTCCGCGTCCTCGGCACGCTGCACGGCTTCGAGGGCGTCGCGCTCCGCTACGCCAACGTCTATGGGCCGCGGCAGGATCCGAAGTCGGAAGCGGGCGTGGTCTCGATCTTCGTCTCGCGCCTCCTGGCGGGCCAGCCGCTCACGATCTTCGGCGACGGGACGCAGACGCGCGACTACGTCTTCGTGCGCGACGTGGCGCGCGCCAACTATCTCGCCGGGACCCGCGCCGGGGCTGTGTCGCGCGGGGACAGGCTCGACGTCCCCGCCTACAACATCGCCACCGGCCGGGAGACCTCCGTGAACGACCTCGCACACTTCGTCGGCAACGCCATGGGCGTGACCCCCGTGCTCGAATACGCCGAGCCGCGGGCGGGCGAACTCGCCCGCTCCTGCCTCGATGTCTCGAAGGCGGAGCGCGAGCTTGGCTGGACGCCGCAGGTCAGCTTCGACGAAGGGATGAAGGCGCTCGCCGGCTGGTTTGAAGGGACGGTCCGCTGATGGAGGGACAGGGCACCGCGGCCGCCGGCGGCCTGCTCGACCTGGTCCTCAGCGCCTCCCCCGAGACGACGGCGGTGCTGATCATCTGCGGCATCTGCTCGATCGTGTCGTGGTACGTCATCGGTGCCAAGTGGTGGGAGTTCCGGCGGCTCGCGTCGCAGCGCGCCGCCTTCGACGACGCCATCAGCCGGGCGCGCACCGTGGCGGAGCGCGAGCAGGCCACCACGGCGCTCGGTCGCTCGCCCTACGCGGAGGTGGTCCACACGGCGGGCTCGTACGTCGCCGACCTCCAGGCGGCGATGGCGCGCGGCAACGTCACCCGCAGCGGGCTCTCGCTCACGCAGCTCGAGGCGCTCACGATGGCGCTCGATGGCGTGGTGCGTCGCACCGCCGAGCAGTCGGGACGGTTGATTCCCTGGCTTGCCATCATCGGCGCGACGGCGCCGCTGCTCGGCCTCTTCGGCACCGTCCTCGGCATCATCAACGCCTTCCAGGGTATTTCGGCCGGTGGCTCGAGCACGATCGCCTCGGTCGGTCCCGGCATCGCCGACGCGCTGGTGGCGACGGCGGCGGGCCTCGGCGCGGCGATCCCGGCCGTCGTCTTCTACAACATCTTCACGGCGCGCCTCGAGCGCGTCGAGGGCGAGCTCGAGCGGACGGCGCAGGAGACCATCGGCGCGCTGGGTCGCGAGGGGCTCCTCTAGCATGGCGGGGATCGGCGGGCTCGGGCGTCGGCGTCGGCATCGCACGCTCAACGCCGAGGTGAACATCATCAACCTCGTCGACGTCGTGCTGGTGCTGCTGATCATCTTCATGGTGACCGCCCCGATGATGCAGGGCGGCATCGAGGTGCGCCTCCCGAAGGCGGCGACGACGCCGATCTCGAATCGCGATGCGCTCACCGTGTCGATCACCCGCGATGGGCGCGTGGCGGTCGAGGATCAGGTGCTGTCGATGGCTGACTTCCGGCGGATGATTCCCGGCATCGTGCAACGGAAGGCGCCGAAGGCGATCTACATCCGCGCCGATGTGGATAGTCGGGGCGGCGATATCGTGACCGTCCTCGGACTGGTCCGGAAGACCGGAATCAGCTCCGTCGGGATCGTGGCGGAGCCCGACGGCCGATGATGGGCTCGCAGCGCGCCGGCCTCGTGGGCACGCTGGTGGCGCATGGGCTGCTCGCCGGGCTGGTCTTCGTCACCGTTGGCGGTGCAACGGAGGAGGCGCCGCTCGTCTATGCGGTGGACCTGCTGGCTGCGCCGCTGCCGTCGGATGCGCCGCGTCGCGCGGCCACCGAGGCGACGCCGACCAACGATCCCGACGTGGCGCCCTCGGTGAAGCCGCCGAAGAAGGTGAAGCCCGAACCGGAAAAGCCCAAGCCGAAGCCGACGCCGGGCCTGAAGGACGAAAAGCCGCTGCCGGTCCGCTCGACGAACACCCCGGCACCGGGCGAGACGCCGAGCACGGGCCGTGATCAGGTCACGGTAAAGCAGGAAGGCTTCCAGAGTGCCTTTCCCGGCTACGTCAACAACATCGTCGAGCAGGTCCGAGTCCGCTGGCCGCGACCGACCTCGGCTCGCGCCCTCCGCACCGAGGTCGCGTTCACGATCCTCAAGGACGGTTCGGTGGCCGGGATCGAGGTGGTCGTGAAGTCCGGCAGCTACGGCTTTGATGCGGCCGCGATGGCCGCGATCGAGGCCGCCGGCAATGCCAAGGCCTTCGGCCCGTTGCCCAGGACGTTCCCCGGGGATGCGCTCCCCGTGACCTTCTTCTTCACCCCGAAGGGGCCGCAGTGACCCGATCGTTTCGCTTGGTCGCGCTCTCCGCGTTCCTGGCGCTGCCGCTGGCGGCGCAGGACGGCGTGCGCACCGGAATTTCGTATGGCCCGCCGGGCGTCCGCCCCGGCATCGTGGTGGCCGCGGCGGCCGGCCTCGATTCGGTGCGCGCGATCATCGAGCGCGACCTTCGCTTCTCGGACCGCTTCGAAGTCATCGTCCTCCCCGACAGCAGCACGCGGATCAACGGGGCAGTGCAGGTGGGGGTGTACAAGCTCCTCGGCGCGGCCGCAGTGGTCGAATTGCAGATGGCGCCGGGCGGGATCGAGATCAAGCTCTACGACGCCGCGACCGGCAACGTGACGCAGCAGGGGGTCCGCCCCCTGGACCGGGGCGGGGAGGGCGACGCCCGCCTGGCGATCCACCGCGTCAGCGACGAGGTGGTGCAGTGGATCACCGGGGCGACGGGGATCGCCGCGACCCGGATCCTCGTCAAGCTCGCCAAGGCCGACGGGACCGACGACGGGATCTTCCGCATCGACAGCGACGGGCAGAACCTGGTGCGCGTCTCACGGCCCGGTGGACATACCCAGTCGCCGGTCTGGCATCCGAGCGGCACCAAGGTGGCCTACACCGAGATGCGGGACCACGTCGGGACCATCATTCTGCAGTCGCTGGCCAGCGGAAGCCGGGTCACGATCCCGACCACGACGACGGCCCAGAACTACGCGGCGGCGATCTCGCCGGACGGGAGCCGGATGGCGTTCACCCGGAGCGGAGAAGAGGGGGACGACATCTACGAGGTCAACCTGGTGCAGATGTGCTGCGTGCACCGTTTGACCACGGTTGGGAGGCTGGCGATCAACCTCTCACCCACCTATTCTCCCGACGGGAAACGGATCGCTTTCATCTCGCAACGGGGCGGCCGGCCGGCGCTGTACGTGATGGACGCCGACGGCTCGGGACAGCAGGCGATGGTGTTCGAGGCCGATGCCTCGGCGGAATCGCAGGCGCCGGAGTGGTCCCCGGACGGGACCAAGATCGTCTTCCACCGGGACCTGGCCGGTGGGCGGCAGATCAACATCCTGGACGTCGCGCGCGGCACGGTGCGCGCCGTGACCAGTACCGGACGGAACGAGGACCCGAGCTGGGCGCCCGATTCGCGCCACGTGGTCTTCAAGTCCAGCCGCAGCGGGCGTGACCAGCTCTGGGTGCTCGACACCGAGACCGGGGCGTCCCGACAGATTTCCACCCCAGGGGGCGCCCGCGTCCCCGCCTGGTCGCCGTCGCTCCGCGCGACGACACCCTGACCCTCGAGGACCGCATGACCCAGCGTACCTTCGTCTCCGCCCTCATGGGCCTGGTGCTCCTGACCACCGCGTGTGGCAAGAAGGCCGAGCCCGTGGTGACCCCGCAGCCGGCGACACGTCCGACGACCGCGGTCGACAACGATGCCCGCGCCCGTCAGATCGCCGACTCGATCCGTGCCGCGAACGCCGCCAACGCGGAGCGGCTGCGTGTCGCCGCCGCCGAGGCCGAGCGGCTTCGTGCCGCGCTGGTGAACGAGATCGCCGAGACGATCCACTTCGAATACAACATGGACGCGATCTCGGCCGACGATCAGGCGCGCCTCGATCGGAAGGCCGCGATCCTCCGCGCCAATCCGGCGCTGAAGATCCGCGTCACCGGGCACGCCGACGAGCGCGGCTCGGACGAGTACAACATCGCCCTCGGCATGCGCCGCGCGGTGGCCGCCAAGGCCTACCTGACCGGGAAGGGGATCGACGCCGGCCGCGTCGAGGTCGCCTCGCTCGGCCGCGAAGTGCCGGTCGACGCGGCCTCCAACGAGGCGGCGTGGGCGCGCAACCGGCGCGACGAGTTCGAGATCACCGCCGGTGGCCAGTCACTCGTGAAGCCGAACTGATGCGCACTCGATACGCCGCCCTCTGCCTCCTCGGAGCCGCGGCCTGCGCCACGCCCGGTCAGGTGCGGCGTGTCGAGACGCAGGTCGCCGTGATGCAGCGCAACCAGGAGCGCGCCGACTCGGCGCGCGCCGCGGAGCTCGCGCGGATCATCGGCATGCAGACCCGCGCGATGGACTCGCTGGTGGCGCTCACCCGGACGCTGGACCGCGTCGATCGCGGCAGCCGGGAGCAGACGGCGGAGCTGCTCGAGGCTCGCAAGCAGATCCTCGCGATCCAGCAGCGGATCGACCAGAGCCAGCAGGGCCTCCGCGAGCTGCGTGCGCAGCTCGACGCGCGGAGCGAGATGGCGGCCGCCGCGATCGGCGACACGGCCACGGCGCCGTCCGGCACGCCGGTCACGACGGCGCCGACCACGACGCCGGCCGGGGCGGGGCCGACCGATGCCACGCTCTACAGCACCGGCCTGCAGGCGCTCCGCGTCAACGGCTTCGGGGTGGCGCGGACGTCGTTCCGCGACCTGCTGAAGCGGTACCCAACCTCGAGCCTCGCTCCCGATGCCGCCTTCGGCGTCGGCGATGCGTTCCTGCGCGAGCAGCGACTCGACTCGGCACAGGTGGCGTTCGGGCGGGTGTTCCGTGACTACCCGGCCTCGATGCGCGCCGCGGCGGCGCTCTACAAGCTCGGGGTGATGGCGCAGGATCGCGGCGACCTCGCCGCGGCCCGGAGCTACTTCCAGCAGGTCGTGGTACCGAAGTATCGGGCCGCCGACGAGTACGAGCTGGCGCAGGATCGTCTCAAGACCCTGCCGCTCTAGCCGCCCCGCAGCCCCCGACTCCGACCATGGCGACTTCCACCGGCGAGATGCCGTTCCTCGACCACCTCGAGGAGCTGCGCCAGCGCATCTTCTGGGTGCTCGGGGCGATCGTCGTCGGCGTCGGCCTGGGCCTCTGGCTGGTGCTTCATTTCAATCTCGTCGTCGAGCTCGCCAAGCCGATCGCCCCCTACATTCCCGGCGGCAAGCTCACGCTCCATTCGCCGACCGAGTCGGTGATGGTGGTGATGAAGCTCGGCATCGCCCTCGGGCTCGTGCTCGCGTCGCCGGTGATCATCTGGCAGCTCTGGGGCTTCCTCTCCCCCGCACTGTACCAGCAGGAGAAGAAGGCGATCATCCCGACGCTGGTGGCGGGACTCGGCCTCTTCCTCTGCGGGGCCTGGCTCGGCTGGCGCTACGCCGTGCCGATGACGCTCAAGTTCCTGCTCACCTGGCTCGGCAACGACGCGTTCAACAACCAGATCACCTTCGACTATTACTTCGGCTTCCTGGTGCAGTCGACGCTGGCGCTCGGGCTCTGCTTCGAGCTGCCGCTGGTGATGATCCTCCTCGCCGCGTTCGGCGTCATGGATGCCAAGAAGTACCACGCGATGCGCCGCTACGCGATCGTCGTCGCGTTCATCGCCGGCGCGTTCCTGTCGCCCGGCGCCGACGTCCTCACCATGCTGCTCTACACCGCGCCGCTGCTGATCCTCTACGAGGTCGGCGTGCTGGGGTCGTACCTGGCACAGCGGAAGGGGCGGAAGCGCGCGGCGGAGGCGGCGATGGTCCTCCTGCTGCTGGGCGGGCTCCTCGCCGCGCCGCGGCAGGCGGCGGCGCAGGTGTCGCGGCCGATCGGCGGGAGCGTCCTCGATCCTCCCCGAACGCCGGACACCATCCCGCGCGGCCGGGTGGCAGGGGGTCGCGTAATCGACTCCGCGACGGCCAAGCGCCTCGGCCTTCCGACGGGACCGGTCCGGAAGTTCCCCGAACCGGACTCGCTGATGCAGGCCCTCCTCGGTCGGGAGGGCTTTGCCATGACCCGGTACCTCTCCGACTCGGCGCGGATGGTGGCCGACTCGAACTGGATCGACCTGCGCGGCCGCGCGGCGACGGTGCGCGACTCGGCCACGCTCGAGGCGGAGGAGATCCGCTATGACGACAACCTGGGCACCGTCTTCGCGAAGGGGGAGCCGAAGCTCTTTCAGGGGACCGACATCTCGATCGCGCGGACGATCACCTTCAGCACCGCCAAGGACGCCGAAAAGGCCGTCCTGAGCGATGCGCTGACGTCGTTCGACGAACTCGGCGCCAGCTGGTTCGTGCGCGGCAACCTGCAGGTCGACTCGACCGCGAAGCGATTGTGGGCCGGCTCCAGTGAATTCACGACCTGCGACCTGCCGATTGCGCACTACCACTTCGAGGCGCGGCAGGTGAAGTGGGTCGCGCAATCGGTGCTGGTGGCGCGCCCGGCCGTCCTCTACATCCGCGACGTCCCGGTGATGTGGCTGCCATTCCTCTTCCAGGACACCAAGGCCGGCCGGCGCTCCGGGATCCTGATCCCGCAGTTCGGGCTCAACGACATCGTGCGCCCCTCCCGGAACTACAACCGGCAGGTCACCAACATCGGCTACTACTGGGCACCCAACGACTACCTCGACTTCACGGGGCGGCTGGACTGGTACGCCAATCGGTACATCCGCTATGGCGGCGAGGTACGCTACCGCTGGCTCGACCGCTTCGTGCGGGGTGGGCTCGGCATCGACCAGACCCGGCAGAGCGATGGTGGCACCATGATCTCCGCCCGCTGGGATCACCAGCAGAATTTCAGTGCCGCGACGTCGCTCAACCTGCGCGCCAACTACGTCGGTGACACTCGCATCCTCGAGGGGAACTCGATCGACCCGCTGCAGAGCACGCAGCAGATCAGCAGCGACGCCAACTTCACCCGGCGCTTCCGTTGGGGCACGGTGAACATCGGCGCGACGCGGCGGCAGACGGTGAGCGACGGGAGCGGCTCGATGACGCTGCCGAGCCTCGCGATCACGCCGGCGCAGCTGCGTCTGGGGCCGGCGACCTGGTCGCCGACGCTGTCGTTCACCAACGCGACGACCTTCAAGACGCCGATCCCCGCGCTGCCGATTCTCGGGCCGGACGGCGTCGATTCGCTGGTGAGCACCGGCAGTCGGCGCAACTCGGATCTGCAGATCGCCACGCCGTTCAACTTCGGCCGGATCAACTGGCGCAACACCGTGAAGGTGTCCGATCAGGTCAGCCGCCAGCGGCGCGTCATCAGTGCGCTGGTGCCGAACCTCGAGACGCCCGATCCGAATGACTCGACGCGAATCACCACGATCCGCGGTGGCGACTACTACGGCAGCATTGACTGGGACACCGGGATCGATCTCCCGAAGCTCTTCGATCGAACCTTCAACGTGACCCCGTCGTTCGGCGTCACCAACATTGCCGCCGGGCCGCTTCTGGTGCGGACGCCGGGGAGCAATGGGCGCTGGGTGATGCAGGGGAAGAAGCCGCAGCTCGCGCTGCAATCGATCCCGGTGTTCTACGGCTTCTTGAACAAGGGGATCGGCCCGGTGGCGCGGACGCGCTACAAGTTCGCACCGACCTTCTCGATGCAGTACTCGCCGGCGGCGTCGCTGTCGCAGGAGTTCATCGACGCGATGACCGGGGCCGGCATCACCGGGCTCCGTCGGGAGACGCCGGCCACCATGCTCGCCTCGTTCTCGTTGTCGCAGAACATCGAGGTGAAGCTGAAGCAGTCGGCGGCCGATTCGGCGGCGGCTGACACCACCGGCGGGAAGCTCGCAACGGTGAGCGCCGCGCCGGAGCGGCAGCCGATCTCGGTGCTGTCACTGACCACCTCGTCGTTCGGCTTCGACTTCGAGCAGGCGAAGGAGCCGGGACGGAAGGGCTTTGTCACGCAGGCGTTGACGAATTCACTGCAGAGTCAGCTGGTGCCGGGCTTCCAGCTCTCGCTGACGCACGATCTCTGGAAGGGGCGTGTCGGCTACGACACGACGAAGTTCGAGCCCTTTCTGTCCAACGTGCAGGCCAATCTGTCGCTCTCGTCCTCGACCTTCCGGTCGATCGGGGCCCTCTTCGGGCTGGCCTCGAAGGGGCCGGCGCCGCGCTCCAATGCGCCGCCGCCGCTCACGCCGGCCGGGCCGCGCCGCTTCCGGCCGGGGGCCTTCTCCTCGTTCGACGCCGCGGCGCCGACGGGTGGGCGGGGGCTGACCGCGTCGCTGACCTGGTCGCTGTCGCGGCAGCGCCCCAACGGTGGCGCCACGGTGGTCGATCCGGTCGACCCGAACGACCCCTTCGGGAGCATCCCGATCATCCTTCCGGGGCTCTCCACGACCCAGAGCAGCATCGGCCTCAACACCTCGTTTTCGCCGACCGCCTTCTGGAGCGTGACCTGGTCGACCCAGTACAACGCCACCCTGGGGCGGTTCGAGTCGCAACAGGTCCAGCTGACCCGCGACCTGCACGACTGGCGCGCCCAGTTCAACTTCGTGAAGAATGCCAACGGCAACTACGCCCTCTATTTCTCGGTCTTCCTCCTCTCCCTGCCGGACCTGAAGTTCGACTACAACCAGACGACGCTCCGGCCCTGAGGCACCCCCCGATCGCTACCGTGCCGGGGGCCACAACCGATACTGCCTCGGTGCCCGAGGAGGCCCCGACCACGTCGCGCGGCGCTTGCCCAGAGCCCACGCGGGGCCTACTCTTCAAGCGCAAGTCCCGTCGCTACTTGGCCCATTCCTTCACCCCGGTCGACCATGACGCTTGACAAGCTCAAAGTCGCTGCGCGCCAGCATGAACAGCGCGAGGAATGGCGCGAGGCGATCGAGCTGTACCGTCAGGCTGCCCGGGAGGGCGAGGGAGAGACGGAAGGGGACGACCCGTCCGTCTACAACCGCATCGGCGACCTCGAACACCGCCTCGGCAACATCGGCGCGGCATGCCAGGCGTGGGAGCAGGCGGCGGCGCGCTACGGCGAGCACGGCCTCACCAACAACGCCATCGCCCTCTGCAACAAGATCCTCCGCCTCGAGCCGAGCCGGATCCGCACCTACCTCGACCTCGCCACCTATCAGGCGCGGAAGCGGATGCTGTTCGACGTGCGCGCGAACCTCGCCGCCTATCGCGACCGGATGTCGACCATCGGGCAGGGCGACGAGTGTCGCGAGGCGCTTGAGCGCTTCGGCGCCACCTTCGGCGGCTGGCGCGAACTCCGCCGGGTGATGGACGAGCTGCTCGGGCGCGACGCGGCCGAGGGGGATGAGGCGACCAGCACCTTCGGCGGCAGCGAGGGCGGCCAGGGGTTGATCTTCATCGACACCGGGCCGGTCGAATTCGAACGGGCGTCCGAGCCGGATGCGAACGAGCCGCTGCGCGTCGAGTCGACGATGCTCGGCGGCCTGGAACTCGAGCGGCATGGCGACGACGCGGCGATGCCCGGACTCGAGTCGAGCCAGCTCGATGTGGCCGATGGTCGACCGGGTCCCGAAGGGACGATGCCGGGCCTCCTCGACAACGACCGGATGGCCGCCGAGATCCGGCATCAGGCGCCGGTCGAGGGACTCGATGTCGGCACCGTCGAGGTGGCGCCGGGGGCCGCGGTCCGGATCGATGGTCTCGAGGAGAGCGAGTTCGTCCCGCCGACCGAGGTGATCCCGCAGGCGCCCGGTGCGGCGCCGCTGAGCGACGTCGTCTTCATCGACATTGGCGCGACGACACCGCCGCCGGCCGAAGCGGTCGTGGAGGCCGCGCCGGCGCCCGTCGAGCCGCCGCCCGCCGATCCGAACGATCCGCTCGGCCAGCGCGTCACCGCGACGGCCCTCTTCGAATACGGCGACCGGGCGCGCGGCATCGCCGCCCTCGAGCGGGCGCTCGAGCTCTACGTCGAGCGCGACGAGCCGCTGCACGCCTGGCAGGTCGCCGGCGAACTGATCCAGGCCGAGCCGCAGTCGATCAACCGCTACCAGGCGCGGGTCGAAGTGGCGGCGAAGATGAAGGACACGCCGAAGCTCTGCGAGGCCTACCAGGCGCTCGGTGAGGCGCTGGTGCGCGCCGGCAGCGAGGAGAAGGCGATCGCCGTCTACCGCCGCCTGCTCGAACTCGACGAGTCGAATCCTGCCGCGCGCGCCGCGCTGCGCGCGATGGTGCCCGAGGGGAGCACGCCGGCCGTGCCCGATGGCTTCGTCGACTTCGGGGCAATGGTGATCGATGACGCCGGGCCGCGCAGCACCCGGATGCGCACCGAGACCACCGAGATCCGCGCCGACGAGGACGAGACCTTCCGCGAGGCGCTGGCCGAGTTCAAGCGCGCGCTGGACCAGAACCTCCCGATGGAGGATCACCAGGCGCACTACGACCTCGGCATCGCCTTCAAGGAGATGGGGCTGCTCGAGGAGGCCATCGGCGAGTTCCAGAAGGCGCTCCGCTCCACCGAGGGGCGCCTGCGCACCGCCGAGGCCCTCGGGGCCACCTTCCTCGAGAAGGGATCGCCGCCGGTCGCCGAGGCGGTCCTCCGGAGCGTGGAGCGCGGCCCCGAGGACGACGCCGAAAAGATCGGCGTGCTGTACTGGCTCGGACGCGCGCTCGAGGCGCAGGGGAAGGGAGAGGTGGCCCGTGGCTTCTACGAGCGCGTCCTTGCCGTCGAGGTGAGCTTCATGGATGCGGCGGAGCGGATCACCCGGATCGCCGCGGAACACTCGGCGTGACGATCCCCCAGCTCGGGCCCACGTCGCTCGCCGACCTGCAGGCGCCGGTCCGCCGCCGTCTCGACGACGTCTCCGCCGAGATGCGCCGGATGATCGAGGAGGACTTTCCCCTCATCAGCGAAGTGAACCAGCACCTGCTGCGGATGCGCGGGAAGATGTTCCGCCCCACGCTGGTGCTGCTCGCCGACCAGGCCACCGGCGGCCCGACCGAGCGCGCGGCGACCTTCGCCGCGGTGATCGAGGTGATCCACCTCGCCACACTGGTCCACGACGACTCGGTGGACCACTCGACGCTGCGCCGCGGCATGCCGACGATCAACGCCCTGTTCTCGCACCAGGTGTCGGTGATCATGGGCGACTTCCTCTACTCGCGCGCCGTGGTCGAACTGGTGCGGCTGGGGAACCTCGACGCGCTGCGCATCCTGTCCCGTGTCACCACCGAGATGACGGTCGGCGAGATGCGGCAGTTGCTCGCCGACGATCCGCTCGCGTTCGGCGAGCCGGAGTATGATCTCCTCATCAAGGCGAAGACCGCCTCGCTGATGTCGGGGGCGTGCGAGGTCGGCGCGCTGGAGGCGCCGCCGGAGCAGCGTCGGGCGCTCGCCTCCTTCGGCGAGAAGCTCGGGATGATCTTCCAGATCACCGACGACCTCCTCGACTACACCGCCGACGAGACCACCACCGGCAAGCCGTCGGGGCTCGACCTGCGCGAGCACAAGGTGACGCTGCCGCTGATCTACGCGATCCCCCGGCTCTCGACCGTGGAACGCGGCGAGCTCGAGGCGCTGATGCGCGATCCGACGCCGAGCGACGACGCGATCGCGAGCGTCGTGGCCTCCGTGCGAGCGCACGGCGGACTCGACTACGCCCGCGACCGCGCCCAGCGCCTGATCCTCGAGGCGGAGGAAGAGCTCGCGTTGCTGCCTGATACGCCGGCCCGGGACATCCTGCGGGCCTCCCTGGGCTACGTTCTCGAGCGGAGGCGCTGATGGCGTCAGGACCGCGGCGGCCACGGTTCTATCTGGGTGTCCTGGCGGCAGGCTTCGTCACGGGCGGCCTCCTCGCGGCCCTGTTGGAGCGCTTCCTCCCCGAGAGCGCGGCGCGAAGCTTCTTCACCACGGCCGTCACGCCCACCCTGGGGCCTGTCTCCGTCGATCTCCTTGTGGTATCGTTCACCATTGGCCCCATGGGGCTGCATGTGACGGTTCTGAGCCTGATAGGCGTCGCCATGGCGTACTACGGTGCTCGTTCCCTCTTCTGACCCGGAGTAGGCGATGTTCGGCAATCTTGGCTTCATGGAGATCATGGTCATCATGGGCGTGATCCTCCTCTTCTTCGGGGCCAAGCGCCTGCCGGAGATCGGATCGTCCATGGGACGCGGCATCCGCGAGTTCCAGCGCTCGTTCAAGGACACGCAGGACGCCGTCCTCAACGTGCCGCCGGCGTCCGAGGACCGGACCCCGAAGCGGATGATGGACGCCGGTGACGACATCCCGGCGGGCGGCGAGCCGAAGCGGCTCTCGCAGTAACCGCGAGGCTCCCCAACGAAAGGGCCCCCGAGTCATCGACTCGGGGGCCTTTCTGTTGTCATGCCCGCCGACGGATCAGTTGCCGGTGGGGGCGATCGGCGCCGCGGCCTCGATCTGGGCGTTGGTCTTGAAGAGCGCGTCGCGCTTGTCGACGACCTTCGCCGCCTTGCGGAGCGAGCCCAGGTACTGGCGGATCCGTTCCTGCCGCATCCCCTGGATCGCCTCGGCGCGCAGCTGGTCCTTCTGGGTCACGAAGGCGAGCGAGTCTGCCGGCAGGCGCTGAATCATCTGCACCACGTACAGCCCCTCGTCGGTCTGGACCACGTCCGACGTCTGGCCGTCGCGGAGCCCGAAGATCGCGCCGACGAGCTTGGCGTTGTTGATCGGCGGCGACACGCGGGCGAACGCCGGGAACTCGCGATTCGACAGCCCCAGCGCCTTGGAGGCGTCCGGAAGCGGGGTACCGGCCTTGACGCGCGCCACCAGATCGGCGGCGATCGCCTTGGCCTTCTCGCTCTTCTTCTCCTCGCGCGCCTGCCGCTCGACCGTGCCGCGAATCTGCTGCAGCGTCGGCGTGCCGGCCTCGGCGATCGAGTCGAGGCGGAAGACGTAGAAGGCGGTCTCGCCCTCGATCACCGGCGAGGTCTCGCCCTGCTTGGCGCGCATTGACCAGGCGCCGGCATCCGGAATCACGTACGGCCCGAGGAGCACGCGGCTCCCCTGCTGCACGGCACCGGTCTGCCCGATCGGGAGGCGCAGCACCCGCGCGACGGTGTCGAGCGCCGCGGGATCGAGATGCTCGGCACCGAGGCGCTCGAGCGAATCGGCCATCGCGTCGACCTGGTCGCGGTGCTTCCCGGCCAGCTCGAAGGGAATCAGGATGTGGCGCGCCGTGGCCGAGTCCGCCGTCCGCTTGGTCACCTCGATGAGGTGGTAGCCGAAGGAGGTCTTCACCGGCTGGCTCAGCGTGTTGAGCGGCAACGTGAAGGCGGCGGTGTCGAACGGCGCCACCATCGAACCCTTCGCGAAGGTGCCCAGCTCGCCGCCGTTGGCCGCGCTGCCATCGCTCGACTCGCGACGGGCGACCTCGGCGAACGGCGCCCCGCCAACGAGCTCGGCGCGCACGGCCGTGACGCGCGCCAGCGCGGCGGCCGAATCGGAGGCATCGAGGCCGCGCGGCACCGACACGAAGCTCATGAAGGAGGAGCGCGGACGCTCGAATTCCTTCTTGTGGGCCGCGTAGTACGCCTCCACCTCGGCCGGCGTCACGGAGACTGCGGTGTCGGAGATCAGGCTCTGGCCGATGATGGCGGTCAGCGAGATCTTGGCGAGCTCCTTCTGGTCGCGGTAGCGCTCCCAGAGGGCGGCGTCGGAGAGGTAGGCGTCCGCGGTGATCGCGACCAGCAGCTTCCGCCGCATCAGCTCCTCGCGATAGCGGGACTCGAGCTGCGGGATGAACTGCTGTCCGACCGGCGAGGCCAGCCACCGCTGGTACTTCGTCATGTCGAACTTGCCGTTGGTCTGGAAGTCCTGTGCGGTCTGCACCTCGTCCGGCGGGACGTTGCGGAGCACGTCCGCGACCTCGTCGGCGGAGACGCTGATGTTGCGGCGCTTGATCTCGTTGCTCAGCGAGACGTTCTGGATCAGCTGCTCCCAGACGTCGTCACGGACCTTCTCGAGTTCGTCCATCCCGAGGCTGCCACCCTGCTGGGTGACGGCGTTCTGGACCGCGGCCGAGTAGAGGCGCGAATCGATCTTCTGGCCGTTGACGGTGCCGACGGAGGTGTTCGACAGGAACCCACCCGAGCCGGTGATGCCGCTGAGGTCGACGATCATCCAGACGAGGAAGGTGATCGTGATCAGCAGGACGACCGGCTTGGCGGCGTTGCGGAAGGCTTGCATCATAGGCGGTCAACCAGCTCCGGACTGAGAAGGAAACAGCCCGCAAAGCTAGGGTGGCGAGGGGGGAACCTCAAGCCGGGGGTCGCCTTGACACCGCCACCGGGGGCGCTAGTGTTGGCCTCCCACCCCTTGTCCTCTCGTCGCTCAGGACCGGATGCCGCACAGCCCCGAACTCGACCACCTCGCCGCCCGTTGGGCGGAAGCCCCCGACGGGACGGCCTTCGCCGCGCTCGCCGATGGCCTCCGGAAGGCGGGCGCCCTGGCCGAAGCCGAGGCGGTGGCGCTGGTCGGGCTGGCACGGCACCCCGAATTGGTGCCGGGGCTGCTGGCCCTCGCGAGGGTCCGCGAAGCGCAGGGCGACCTCTCCGGGGCCGCCGCGACCCTCCAGCGTGCCCTGGGCGAGGATCCGACCCACCCGGTCGTCCTGGAGGCCTTGGCAGGGCTTGCCGCCGCCTCCGGCGACCCCGATGGCTCCCGCGCCTGGCAGATGGTGGCCGAGGCCGCCGAGTCGACCGAACCGGTTGAGTCCGCGCAACCGGCCCTTGAACCCGCGCCATTTGACCCGCCGCCGCAACCGGCGCCGGACCCCTCGGGGGTGCCGACCGCCGACGCCGAGGCGGCGGCGATCGCCGCGTTCGAGGCCGAAGGGGAGGCCGAGGACGGCTGGAACGATGGCGGCCTCTGGCCCGACGACGATCCCGCCGAACCCGAGGGCGAGGCGCCCGAGTTGGTGACCGAGTCGCTGGCCAACCTCTTCTTCCATCAGGGGCACCTGGACCGCGCGGCGGCCGCCTTCCGGACACTGGCAGATCGTCACCCCGATCATCCCGAGTACGCCGGCCGGGCCGAGGCGATCGAGCGTGACCTGCAGGCGCGTCGGCCGCGGCCCTTCGACGCCGAGGCGAGTGGCGGCACCGCCCTCGGGGGGTGGCTCGCCCGGGTGGCCGCCGCGGCTCCCGAGGTCGCCTCGAGGGAGGAGGGGTTCGACGCTTTCTACGAGGCACCGCTCCCCGCGGCCCGCGACACCGCAGATTTCGCCGCCTTCCAGGACTGGCTCAAGGGGCTTGGCCGATGACGCGCATCACTGTCCTCAACGGACCGAACCTGAATCTCCTCGGGCAGCGGGAGCCCTCGATCTACGGCGCCACGACGCTCGCGGAACTCGAGGCGCAGGTGCGTGCCCGCGCCGAGGGACTGGGTGTGCAGATCGAGTGGATCCAGTCCAACCACGAAGGGGAGCTGGTGGACATCGTGCAGGGGCTCCGGGCCCGCGCCGACGGCGCGATCGTGAACCTGGGCGCCTACACCCACACCTCGCTCGCGTTGCGCGATGCCTTCCTCGCGGCGCCGATCCCGTTCATCGAGGTGCACCTCTCGAACCTCTACCGTCGCGAGGCTGCACGGCATCACTCACTGACCGCCGACCAGGCGATCGGGATGATCAGCGGCCTCGGCGCCCGCGGCTATCTGCTCGCGCTCGAGGCGCTCGCCGGCATCCTGCGGGATGGCTGATCGTCGCCAGGCCCGCCAGGCGGCGGTGCGGCGCGCGTGTGCCGCTGAAGGGCTCGACGCGCTGCTGGTGAGCCACCTTCCGAACATCCGTTGGCTCACTGGCTTCACCGGCTCGGCGGCCCAGCTCCTCCTCACGGCCGAACACGCGCTGCTCCTCACCGATTTCCGGTACGCCACCCAGGCCCCGCAGGAAGCGGGGAGCGCCGCCGACGTGGTGATCGAGCGCGCCTCGGTCTGGGAACGGCTCCGGCGCGAGGTCGAGCGGCGGGGCCTGGAGGCGATCGGCTTCGAGGCAAACATCCTCACCGTGCAGGGGGCCGAGCGGCTCGAAGGCGCAACGCGCGGCCGCTTCCGCGGGGTGAGTGAGCTGGTCGAGGGGCAGCGGCAGGTCAAGGACGACGACGAACTCGCCGCGATCCGCGCCGCCGCCGCGCTGGCGCATGAGGCGCTCGACGCAGTGCTGCCGACTATCCGCGTGGGCGAGCGGGAGATCGACGTGGCGGCGCGGTTGGAGGCGGCGCTCCGGGTGCGCGGCAGCGAATGGCACCCGTTCCAGACCATCGTCGCGTCCGGGCCCCGGTCGGCACTGCCGCACGCCGGCACCTCGGAGCGGGTGATCGGGCGGGGGGAGTTCCTGCTCATCGACTTTGGGGCGATCGTCGACGGCTACTGCTCCGACATCACCCGGACGGTCGTGGTCGGGGCGCCGCCGGACGAACGGCAGCAGCGGATCTACGGGCTGGTGCAGGACGCGCAGCGCACCGCGCGGGAGGCCGTCCGGGCGGGGATGAGCGGCCGGGACGCCGATGCGCTGGCCCGGACCCCGCTGGCCGAAGCGGGCTACGGCGAGGCCTTCGGTCATTCACTGGGCCACGGGATCGGCTTGGAAGTCCATGAATCACCACGACTTGCCGCGACCGCGGAGGGGCTCCTTCCGGTCGGGGCGGTGGTGACGATCGAACCGGGGATCTATCTTCCCGGTTGGGGTGGGGTCCGCCTCGAGGACGACGTCTGGCTTGCTGCGGACGGACCGGTCCTCCTGAGCAACGGCCGCACCGACCTAATCACGATCTGATTGCCTGGGGCAGGAGACGGCGTGGCAAGTACCGCGGACATCCGCAATGGGCTGGTGATGGAGCAGGACGGCAAGCTGCTGCAGGTGGTCTACTTCCAGCACGTGAAGCCGGGGAAGGGAAGCGCCTTCGTGCGGACCAAGCTCCGGAATGTCCGGACCGGCCTGGTCGTCGAACGGACCTTCCCGTCCGGCGAGCGCTTCACGGAGGTCGAGCTCAACCGCCGTCCGATGACGTACTCGTACAAGGATGGCGATTCGTACCATTTCATGGATCTGCAGTCCTACGACGACATTCCGCTCACGGCGGCATTGATCGGCGACGATCAGTTGAAGTACCTGAAGGAAGGAATGGAGTGCACCGGTCTGGTGCATGACGAACAGGTCATCCTGCTCGAACTTCCGATGTTCGTCGAACTCGAGATCGTGGAGACCGACCCGGGGATCCGCGGCGACACCGCCACCGGGGGGACCAAGCCGGCCCGCCTGGAGACCGGCGCGGTGGTGCAGGTGCCGCTCTTCATCGAACCCGGGACACTCATTCGCGTCGACCGGCGCGAGGACAAGTACCTGACCCGCGTATGACACCTGACGACATGCAGGAACTCGCCCGCGCGATGGAGAAGATGCCCGGTCTCAAGGGGATCGACCTTCGCGACGTCCGCCGTCTCGCCGCGCTCCTCCGGGAGCAGCCCGAGATCGGCTCGATCGAGCTGAAGGGCCTCTTCGGCACCGGGGTGGTGATCACCCGGACCTCGCACGGCGTCGCGCCGAGCGCACCGATGGCCCCGACGTATCAGCTCCCCGTCGCCCCGGCGCCGATGGCCGCGTTGCCGGCCGCCGCGGCCGACTCCGCGCCGGCGGCCCTGCCGTCGACACTCAAGGAGGTCCGCTCGCCGATGGTGGGGACCCTCTATCTCCAGCCGGAGCCGGGGGCGGAACCGTATGTCCGCGTCGGGTCGCGCGTGACGGCGGGACAGACGGTCTGCATCATCGAGGCGATGAAGATCATGAACGAGATCGAGGCCGAGGTGTCGGGCATCGTGCGCGAGATCGGCGTCGAGGACGCCTCGCCGGTCGAGTACGGCCAGGTGCTCTTCCGCGTGGATCCGAATGGCTGACGAGGCCCCGGCAGAGGTCGTTGGCGTCGGTCCGGTGGCGACGGATGCCCCGGGCGGCGGCTTCCAGTTCCGGCAGGCCATCGTGCAGATGGTCCAGCGCGGCGCCTCCGACCTCCTGCTGAAGGCGGGTCGCCCGCCGACGGTGCGCGTGAACGGCAACCTCGAGGCGCTGGGGATGCCGCCGCTCAAGCCGGAGGACCTCAAGCTGCTCGGCGAGCAGCTGATGACGCCGCGCCAGGCGCGCGAGTTTGCCGAGACGAAGGAGATGGACTTCGGCATCGGCGTCCCGGGCATCGGCCGCTTCCGCACCAACCTGTACAACCAGCGCGGCACCGTCGCGTTCGCGTTGCGCGCCATCCCCTACGAGGTGCGCACGATCGCGGAGCTCCAGCTGCCGCCGGTCATCGAGGCGCTCGCGCTCGCGGCCGCGCGGCCTGATCCTCGTGACCGGCGTCGACCGGCTCGGGCAAGTCGACGACCCTCGCCGCGATGATCGAGCACATCAATCGCACCCGTCGGGTGAACATCATCACGGTTGAGGACCCGATCGAGTTCCTCCACCGCGACCAGCTCTCGAACGTCTCGCAGCGCGAGGTCGGCTCGGACACGATGTCGTTCGGCGCGGCGCTGCGCCACGTCCTCCGGCAGGACCCCGACGTCATCCTCATCGGCGAAATCCGCGACTCCGAGACGATGGACACCGCCCTCAAGGCGGCGGACACCGGCCACCTGGTGCTCTCGACGATCCACACGACGGACGCCACGCAGACCATCTCGCGCATCCTCTCGTTCTATCCGCCGTTCCAGCACGGCGAGATCCGGATGCTGCTCTCGACCGCGCTCGCCGCGGTGATCTCGCATGCGGCTCGTGCCGCGCGCCGATGGCCGCGGCCGCGTGCCGGCGATCGAGATCCTCGTCAACTCCGCCGCCGTCGCCGACAACATCCGCGACATGAACAAGGCGCTGAACATCCCCGACCTGATCGCCGAGGGCGGCGTGTCAGTACGGGATGCAGTCCTTCGACCAGTCGCTGATGCGCTGGCTGCAGGAGGGGACCATCGCGTACGATGAGGCGGTGCGGAATGCCACCAACCCGAGCGAATTCGCGCTCCGGGTGTCGGGCATCAGCGCCGCCTCCGATCGCACCTTCAACGACCTGGGACGCTGATGTTTCGCAAGGTGATGGTGGCCAATCGCGGCGAGATCGCGCTCCGCGTGATCCGCGCCTGCCGCGAACTCGGCATCGCGGACCGTCGCCGTGTACAGCGAGGCCGACCGCGAATCGCTGCACGTGCGGCTCGCCGACGAGGCCGTCTGCATCGGGCCGCCGCCGGCCGGCGAGCTCTCCTATCTCCGGATCCCGAACCTGATCGCGGCCGCCGAGATCGACCGGCGCCGACGCGATCCACCCGGGCTACGGCTTCCTCGCCGAGAACGCCGAGTTCGCCGACACCTGTGCGCGCGTGCGAACATCGCCTTCATCGGGCCGACCGGCGACCAGATCCGCGCGATGGGCGACAAGGCCGCGGCGCGGCCGCCATCGCCGCCGAGGCCGGGGTGCCGATCGGTGCCGGGCTCGCCGGGCGTGATGCGCGGACGTCGAGGAGGCGCTGCCGGTGGCCGAGGGGATCGGCTTCCCGGTGATCATCAAGGCGACGGCCGGCGGCGGCGGCAAGGGGATGCGCATCGCGCGCGACGTCGCCGAGCTCGTTCCCGCAGCTCTTCTCGGCTGGCGCAGACCGAGGCGCGCGCCGGCGTTCGGCAACGGCGACGTCTACGTCGAGAAGTACCTCGCGCGGCCGCGCCACGTCGAGATCCAGGTGCTCGGCGACCTGCACGGCACCGTGATCCACCTCGGCGAGCGCGACTGCTCGGTGCAGCGGCGCCACCAGAAGCTGATCGAGGAGTCGCCGTCGCCGGCGCTCACGCCGGAGCTCCGCGCCAGAGATGGGCGAGGCCGCGGTGCAGCTGCGCCGCCGCCATCGACTACGCCGGGGCCGGGACGATCGAGTTCCTGCTCGACGAGGACGGCTCGTTCTACTTCATGGAGATGAACACCCGCATCCAGGTGGAGCACCCGGTGACCGAGATGGTCACGGGGCATCGACCTCGTGAAGGAGCAGATCCGCGTCGCCGCCGGCGAGCCGCTCTCGCTTCGGGATCACGCCGCTGGTCGGGCACGCGATCGAGGTGCGCATCAACGCCGAGGATCCGTATCGCAACTTCCAGCCGTGCCCGGGCCTCATCACGGCGTACCATCCGCCCGGCGGTCCGGGCGTGCGCGTCGACACCCACGTCTACGCCGGCTACACCGTGCCGCCGTACTACGACTCGCTGCTTGCGAAGCTGATCGTCTGGGGCCGCGACCGCACCGAGGCGCTCGCGCGGCTCGGGCAGGCGCTCGACTCGTTCATCCTCGAAGGGGTCACCACCACGATCCCGTTCCTGGCGCGGGTGATCCGCCATCCGGACTTCGTCGCCGGCAAGGTCGACACGAAGTTCCTCGAGCGCGAGGCGCAGCTCCTCCGCCCCGAACCGGTCACCGGCGAGTCGCGCGAGGGATGACCGTCCACGTCGCCTTCACGCCGCTCGGTCTCCCGACCGCGGACGTGGCGGGGCGCACGGTCGTCGTGGTCGACATCCTGCGTGCCACCACCAGCATCACCGCCGCGCTCCACCACGGCGCGCGCGCGGTGATCATTGCCGCCGAGACGGACGAGGCGATCACGCTGGCGCAGTCGCTCGACCGGAGCGATGTCCTGCTCGCCGGCGAGCGCCACTGCGTGCGGATTCCCGGCTTCCAGCTCGGCAACTCGCCGCGCGAGATGCTCCCCGAGACGGTGCGCGGCAAGACCCTCGTGATGACCACCACCAACGGCACCCGCGCCCTGCTCGCCACCGCCGGCGCCCACGAGGTGCTGGTCGGCGCCGCCGTGAACCTCGGCGCGGTCGGCGCGCGTCTCCGCGCCGCGGTCGAGGCCGGACGCGATGTCCTGGTGCTCTGCGCCGGCCGCGAGCACGGCTTCGGCATGGATGACGCCTATCTCGCGGGCCGCCTGGTCACCGAAGCGCTCGGCGGCCGACGCACGCGCAAGGGGCTGAACGACGCGGCCATCGTCGCCGTCGATCTCGTGCGCCGCTACGGTAACCGGATCGATCGGGCGCTCGCCCTCTCCGCCGCCGGGCGCGAGCTGATCCGCCTCGGCTTCGGGGCCGACGTCGAGGCCGCCGCGCAGGTCGACGCCCATCCCGTCCTCCCCATTTACCACGATCGGCGCGTGACGCTCGCCGCCGCCGCATGAGCGGCGAGAACCGGCGCAAGCTCTGGGCGGTGCTCGCCCTCGTGGCCGGCGCCTTCCTCGCGCTCACGCTGCTGCCGTTCAACATTACCGGGCCACTGGGGTCGGCAATCGGCCCCGCGCTTTGGCAGTCGCTCGGCCTCGGCGCGCTCGGCGCGCCGCTGCTCGGGTTGTTGCTGGGGCTCGCGGGCTTCGATCGTCTCCCGCGCCTCGACATGAAGCGCGCCGCGATCCTCACGATCGGCAGCGCGATCCTGATTCCCTACGTCATCGCCGTCCTCGTGCACGCCGAGCAGTCGTTCTATCTGGCGCCACCGGCGGACTGGAGCTGGGGCGCACGGCTGACCGGCTGGTTCCCCGGCTTCCTTGCGCGCAGTGCGCTCGACTCGATCGGCACCGCCGGCGGACTGCTCGTCGGCTTCGTGGTGCTCACCGCGACGACGCTCGGCACCCTCGCGTGGCACCCGTTGCAGCGCCTCGAGCGCACGGCGGAACCGGCCAAGCTCAAGGTCGGCCGCGCGGTGCCGGTGAAGCGCGTGGCAGATGCGCAGGCCGAGGAAGTCGAGGACGAGGAGGAAGAAGTCTCGCAGGAGGAGCTCTTCCCTCCGTCGAAGGCGAAGCCGAAGAAGCGGACGATGGCGGAGGAGCTCGAGCTGCCGCTGCCGCCGCCGCGTCCGGTCGATGAGGCGCTGCCGCCGCTCGACCTGCTCGACATGCCGAAGGGCGGCAACGCCGAGGCCGACGAGGCCGAACTGCAGCGCCTGGGCGAACTGCTGCTGGCGACCCTGAAGACCTTCAAGGTCGAGGGCACGCTGGCGGGGATCACCAGCGGCCCGACCGTTTCGCAGTTCGAGGTCGTGCCGGCCTCGGGGGTGAAGGCGGGGCGGATCGTGGCGCTGGCCGACGACCTCGCGATTACGATGCGGGCGCAGTCGCTCCGCGTCGCCCCGATCCCGGGACGCGGCGCCGTCGGCGTCGAGATCCCCAATCCGAAGCCCCGGATGGTCACGCTGCGCGAGTTGCTCGCGAGCGAGGCCTGGCGTTCGACGACGGCGCTGCTGCCGATCGCGATCGGGCGCGACGTCGAGGGGAAGCCGGTCGTCGCCGACCTCGCGAAGATGCCGCACCTGCTCGTCGCCGGCGCGACTGGCTCGGGCAAGTCGGTCGCGATCAACACGATCGTCACCTCGCTGATCTATCGCTACACGCCGCGCGAGCTGCGCCTGCTGATGGTCGACCCGAAGATGGTCGAGCTCTCGATGTACAACGACCTGCCGCACCTGCGGCACAAGGTCGTCACCGACAACAACGACGCCGCCACGCTGCTCAAGTGGGCGGTGTACGAGATGAACCGCCGCTACGCGCTGCTGCACGCCAACGGGGCGCGCCAGCTGCTCGACTTCAACAAGAAGGTGCGCGACGGCAAGCCGCTGAAGAATCCGGCGTCGGCCAAGCCGTCGCTGACCACGATCGCGAAGGAAGCGCCGGACACGCCGCCGGGCGAGCCGTGGAACGACACCTACAGCGAGGGCGAACTGCCGATGATCGTGCTGATCGTCGACGAGCTCGCCGACCTGATGATGACGGTGCAGGCCGAGGTCGAGCGGCCGCTCGCGATGCTGGCGCAGAAGGCGCGCGCGATCGGGATCCACCTGATCCTCGCCACGCAGCGCCCGAGCGTGAACGTCCTCACCGGCCTGATCAAGGCGAACTTCCCGTCGCGGATCGCCTTCCGCGTGGCGAGCAAGGTCGATTCGCGCACGATCCTCGACCAGAACGGCGCCGAGGCGCTGCTCGGCAACGGCGACATGCTCTTCCTGCCGCCGGGGCGCAGACGAGCCGCAGCGGATCCAGGGCGCCTACATCAGCACCGACGAGACCGAGCGCGCGATGGCGTGGTACGCCGCCCAGCGCGATGTCGCCTCGCACGGCGGCGAGGAGCACGACATCCTCGAACTGGTGCGCGCGCAGTCCGGGGAAGGGGAGGAGGGCGGCGGCGTCGATGATGGCGATCGCGACGCGCTCTTCAAGCAGGCCGCCGAACTCTGCCTGCAGCACCAGGGCGGCAGCACGTCGCTCCTGCAGCGCCGGCTCGGCATCGGCTACGGCCGCGCCGCCCGGATCATCGACCAGCTCCACGACGCCGGCATCCTCGGCCCGCCGAACGGCAGCAAGCCGCGGGACGTGATGATCGGGATGCATCAGCTGGACGAATACACGTAAGCGAGAAGCGAGAAGCGAGAAGCGAGAAGCGCG
>JBAOHR010000006.1:0-102308 GCA_037045245.1 Gemmatimonadales bacterium
ATCGCCAAACGTGTCATGCGAAAGCGTGCCACCTTTCAGCGGCCGGCCGAATCGCTCGCTCAAGTTGTCGGCCCGACACAGGACGGCGCACACCGCCATGACCAGAATCTGCGCTACGAGTAGCGCGGTGCCGGACCCTTACGTCCGTCCGGCAGCCCGGAAAAATGTGTCGACAAGGGTCATCTCGTCGCACTACACTTTTTACGGCGCCGCTGGATTCCCGTTTTCTCGAATATAGGAGGCCGGACTACCCGGGACAATCTTCCATCGACGGCACCACTTGTCCGGAGTGCGTTATCGCGCGCCGGTTTGACTCGAAATGCGTGAACGCAACTCAATGGAGGAACAGGATCATGAAAATGTTACTTGCCTTGGCATTGGGATTGACGATTGCCGGCTGCAGCAATCCCAAGAAGTTGTGCGAAGAGTGTTTCGCGCACAAAGACTGCGAAGGAGCAGCTCAACTGCCGCTCAACGGCCCATGTCTGACGGATCTGTCAGGAATGTATGCGTTGATACCTCCGCAAAGATCACCTGCCCGGTTCCACAGCCGGAGGCGGCAAAGTAGGAGTATGGACGCTACTTGATAATCTGCAATTCAGAATCCTGTCCCCGGAATTCCCTATCCCCGGAATTCCGGGGTTCCGAAAGTCCTTGCGGCGCCTTGCTCCCCGAATATCATCATTGTTGATCCTCCACGATTGATCGACGCCAGCGTCGCCATCGAATGGTTCCTGCCTTACGCGACGGATGAAGCCAATGCGCTGCAAGCGCTGGACGTGTTTCTTTGACTACGGACGGCGGAAGTCTCACTGCTGCAGCCGGCGCACTGGAAAGCCGAAGTGGCAAGCGTGCCGGCGCGCCGAGTGCCGACTACTACCGCCACTGATCTATCGTCGCGCCGTGGAGCTTGCCATCGGCTTGTCACACCACCTGTTCGACACGCCATACCACGCCACCGCGCTCCAAAACGAGGCGGTCACGACTACTGCCGACCGCCGCTACCATGACAAGGCGGCCCATCTTGGACGCATCATGCTGCTTGAACAGCTTGCCGAACGAACGAACCCGAATTGACTCTGGGAGTTCCGGGGACAGTACAGTGAATTCGGGCCGCTGCTTGCCGCACCCGCTTCGACGCTTCTTTGCCATCGTGCTGTCGGAATGAGCAATTCAGGATACTGTCCCCGTAACTCCGACGCGAGCCCCTGTTTGCCGCCAATACGCGGGCGGCGAGCGTCTGGTAGCGGGTAGATGCGTGATCGCCAGGATCAGCGCCCACAACATCATGGTCATGAATGGCGAGACGGCGCGGGGGAAAGGCGCTCATACAGTTCGATCGGAATCACCGCGAATTCGCGCTTGCCATCACGTTCGATGAATTGAATGCCGGTCATTGAAAAGCACTTCCACGCGGTGCTGAAGCATCCGCTTCAGGTCGCGTGCAACTCTTCGCGAATGATCATGCGCAAATCGGCCTCCAGCCGCTCGCCGGCCACAGCGCGACGCAAGGTGTCGTTGATCAGCGTCTGATAGCCGCGTTCGCCGGCCAGCGCCTTGAAGTGCTCGACAATCGGTGCATCCAGCATGATGTTGATCCGCAACTTGCCAGTCTTGGTACGGACCGCCGATTGCCATTCCGACTTGCTGGCGTCCTGCCCGGCAACCTTGAATTTGGCGCGGTCGAAATCGGCCTGCGTCAAACGCGGCGCTTCGTCAGAAATATCCGGCGTTGCGGTAGAAGAGGTCTGTTTCATTGCTTTCGGCCTTTCGCATGGAAATGATACGGATGCTGTCATCGGACTCGACATGAACGACAAGCACCACAATTGTTTCAAGCAGACCGATGCCGATCATGCGTTGCTCGCCGTAATCCTCGCGCCCATCCTCGAACAGCACCAGCGGCCCGGCAAACACCTTTTCCGCAGTCGGCAAAATCGAGACCGTGCTTGCTCAGGTTGGCCTGACGTTTGGCTTCGTCCCAGAGATAGCGCATGGGTTTATATTACACATAAAAATACACATATCAAGCCTGGGCGCGTTCGAGGTTCAGCGCCAGCAGGCGGCGGAGGATTTCGTCGTCGGGCATTTCGGGCGTGTAGTCGGCCCAGCCGTAGGCGGCGGCGACGGCCTTGTCGAGCGCCTTGTGGGCGAGGTCGAGCCAGGCGGGGCGGGCGTTGTAGAGGTTGGTCAGGGTGCGCTTTTTCAGGTCGGCTTCGTGGCCGGGCTTGGCGACCGGGCGTTTCGGGAAGCCGGCTTTTTCCTCTTCCGGGGTGATGACCCAGTCGACCCATTCCGGCGGGTTGAGCCAGGCTTCGCGCAGTTCGTTGAGGCGGCGGGCGGCGGCGGCGATGTTGGCGGCGACGATCTCGCCGGCCAGGCACGGCGGCGAAGCCTGGCCGGCCGTCGGGCGCGGTGTCGCGCGGCGTCAGGCCGGCGGGGAAGGGGAAGGTTTCGAAGGTGGTGGTCGGGGTGTAGCGCGGATCGTTGCCTACGCCGAGCGAGGTGCCGAGGCGCAGCGACCAGAGTTCGTGGAAGCGGGAATGCAGGATGCCGAAGGTGGCGTCGTCGGCGCGGGCGATAACGATCAGATTCTTGTCCGGCAGATACGCGAAGCTTGCAGCCAAACAAAGACGCGATGCTTGGCAACCTCTGGCGTTACGATGTAGCGCGGCAATGCTCGCCGAGCGGCCGTTCGCATGCCCTGGCCGAGCTTCGCCGTAGCGCCACCACAGCTTCACGGTATGCGCTCGCGGTTGTTCGCATGACGCGCTCGGGTTGCACATGCTCCATGGACGATGGCAAATGGCGCTTCGTAAAGGCTGGCATTCGCCTTCCGTCATTTCGCAGCCGAAGTCGATGATCCATGTGTCGCGGTCGCGTCGCGTGATGTCGAGGCCGTTGCACCATGGCCTGCAGTACATCGGCGTTGGGCTGGCCGTTCGGGTTCGGCTGGCTAGCCAACTCACGTGCTAGTTCGCCCGGGACGTCGAACGGGCCGACTTTTGTGATGCCCATGAAGACAGACGCCGGCGTTCTCCGGAAGCGAGCTTGGCCTTTGTAAGGTTCGACGCCATCGCCGCGCGTCAAGTCGGCATGAATCGACAGCCACTTCAGCGCCGTCCAGCCGGCTGCTGCGGTCAACCGGAAAAACGGCCCAAATCCAACGAGCGAAACGCGCACGGCGGCGCCTTCGTTGACCCATGCTTCGTCGCTCCACGCTTCGAAGATGCGCGTCGTGTTCGACGATGCGCTCCAGCACCTTGCGGTTGGCGCCGCCGCGGATGGAGTTGGTGGCAACGAGGCCGGCGCCTTGCAGCTTTGCCGGCCGCGATCTGCGCGCGCGCCTTCTCGAACCAGTAGGTGACGAGGTCGGCGCCGCCGGGGACGCGGCCGTCGTAGGTCTTGCGCAGGGTTTCGACGTAGTCGTCGCCGAGTTCGCCGCGCATGACCTTGTCGCCGAGGAAAGGCGGGTTGCCGACGATGACGTCGGCGGCCGGCCATTCGGCTTCGCTGCCGTCCGGCGTTGAGGCAGCGCGTCGCGGTGTTCGATGCCGTCGAGCGGCTTGAGGATCGGGTTGACGGCGTGCGGGTAGCCGTTGCGCCGGCACCACTGGATGTCGCCGATCCAGACGGTGACGCGGGCGAGTTCGGCGGCGAATTCGTTGATTTCGAGGCCGAGGATGTTGTGCGGGCCGGTCATGCATGACCAGTTCGGCGCCGCAGGCCGAGTTCCTGGGCGTCGACGTGGGCGCGCTTCTCGACGTCGCGCAGCGGCCTTGAGCGCGAGGTAGAGGAAGTTGCCCGAGCCGCAGGCGGGGTCGAGGACGCGGAAGCGGTCGAGGCGGAGCAGGAAGCCCTGGTAGGCGGCGCGCGCGCCTTCTTCGGCTTTGGCCCGGCGATTTCGGCCTTGGCCGCTTCCCATTCGGCGAGCAAGCGGTTCGCGGATCAGCGGGTCGATCAGCTTGGCGATGGTGCTCGGTGTCGGTGTAGTGGGCGCCGAGCGGGGCGCGCGCGGCGGGGTCGAGGCCGCGCTCGAACAGGGTGCCGAAGATGGTCGGGTCGATGGCGCGCCAGTCCATGTCGGCGGCGGCGCGGTGCAGCGCGGCGAGGTCGGCGGCGGTCGAGCGCGCGGGATGTCGATGGCGCTTGAAGAGGCCGCCGTTGAACCAGGGCGATGTCGTGGTCGCCGTATTCGCCGCCGTGCTGCTGCATGGCGCGCGAACAGCTTTGCGATGCGGCGGGCGGCCTTGCCGGTGTCGCCGCGGGCGTGCGCGAGCAGGTCGGTGAAGATGCCGGCGGGAAGCAGCGCTTCGTCCTCGGCGAACATGCAGAACAGGCACTGGACGAGGAAGTGGGCGACGCTGCTGGCCATCTTGGCCGCGCGCTGCGCATGGCGGCGGCGAGGTCGGCGAAGTGGCCGGCGGCTTGGGCGGTGATCGCCGCGGTTGACTTCTCCGGGCGCAGCTTTTCCGGGTCGGTGAACACCCAGCGCAGGATCTGGCGGACTTGCGGGTCGGCCAGTTGCTCGATGCGGATTTCGCGCGGCTCGTCGGGGTAGCCGGTGAAGGCGGTGTGGATGACGATGCGCTCGCGGTCGGCAGACGACGAGCAGCGGCGGGTTGTCGAGCTGCAGGGCGTAGTCGGTGAGCTGCTTGAGCGCCGGCGTCGAGGTCGCGGCCGGGCTTCTTGTTCTCCCAGCCGAAGCGGCCGCGCATCCAGACATCGGCCCAGCCGTCGCCGCCGCCGGACTTGCCGGCGCCGCGCTCGAAGCAGTAGTTGTCGGGGTCGCGCGGCTTGGCGACGCCGAGCAGTTCGCAGAGGTCGTCGAACCAGGCTGCTGCGCGCCGGCGCGCTCGGTGAGTGGGTTGTTCTTCCAGAGGGCGATGAATTCTTCGGGCGTCATGCCGGCAGTGTAACCGGGATGGCGGGAGCGGAGAACCGGCACGGCCAGCCCTGACGCATCACTGGCGAAGCCCGCTGGTTCCCGGGACAGTATAGTGAATTCCCGCCGCTGTTTGCTGCGCCCGCTTCGACGCTGCTTTGCCATCTCCTATCGGAATCAGCAAGTCAGGATACTGTCTCCGTAATTCCCAGTCCCCGGAATTCCCCAAGTTCCGAAAGTCCTTGCGGCGCCCTCCTCCCCGAAATATCATCATTGTTCAAATTTTCCACAACCGGAGCGAGCCATGGCTACCATGAACTTTAGCGTTCCTGACGACGTCAAGGGAAAGCTTCAACCAGACCTTTGCCAATCAAAACAAGAGCGCCATCGTGAGCCGCCTGTTGCAGGAAGCCGTCGCACAGGCGCGGCGCAAGGCGCAAAGCGACGCAGCATTCATGCGCATCCTCGCACGCCGACAACAGGCGCCACACGTTTCCAGCGAAGAGATCCTGCCGGAAATGCGCGACGATATCCGGGCCGAGTCCGACAGCGCCCACGACATTCCGGCGCGATGACCCGCTATGTGATCGAGCCTGCTCCATTCGCCAGGAGGAAGTCCGGCTGAGGGCAGTCGCTTCCTCGGCGCGGGACCTCGGTCCACCCGGCGTCTGTTTGCCGATCGGTCTGCACTCCGCACGAGATGGCGCCCACGTGGATCGGGCCGCCGCTGTGGTTCACCAGCTGCGCACTCGCCCCGGAGCTGACGGCGAGTTGCTTGGGTACGAGGATGAAGACTGACTGCGCCGCGCTGCCGGTCGGCGAGTCGGAGCAGGCGATGCACAGCGCCACCAAAAGACTGGAGGAAAGGCACTTCGATGGGGTCATGGTTCCTCTAAGTCCTGTGCACGCGAGTGGTATTGGCCATCACGGGTTGCCCGCGCGGCACTCAAGATCATCGCGAGGAGGCCGGGGGTAGCAACCGAATGGAACAAGCGCGCGGCCACGCCATTCCAGCCCAGTCGCAGCGCCAGGCAGTCACACGGGTACCCTACCGCCCACCAGCGAATGTATCGCGACGAGCTTGGTAAGACGCCTTAGCCAGCGCTCGACAACCGGCGCACTCGCTTCCTACCTACGCAGCTGACTTGGGCGGCAGTAGCGCGATCACCTCTCGAAAGCCATCGTCCACGATCTCGTCAAAGCCGCGCTTCATCACAATGTCCACGAGAGCTCCCAACATCGCCGGCAGGCGAGGGCACATGTCCTCCATCATATCCACGAACACCCAGAGGTCGGCGGACTTTCGGGTCGGGTCAACCGACTGGAGCTCAGCGCGAAGCGTCTCGAACCTCTCTTGCCATGCCTTCGCGAGCGCGACAACCGAGAGGGGATCCTTCAACAAAGGCTTCGCGTCATCCATGACAAGCGCAATGACCTTTTCCTGAAACTCCGCTCGCTGGTAGTCGCATCGGCGGAAGGCACGGAACAATTCATGGGCCATGCAGTAGGGTGAATTCAGCGACTTCTCGCTGATGATTGCTACGATCCTCTTTGCCTTTGATATCTCGTGTGCAAAACGCTCGATTGAGTCGCCGCCGCGCAACCGGTCCTTGTCGCGGCCAATTACGCGCCCACTCGCTTCCACGGCAGCGCAAAGTTGGTTAACGATTTCCTCCCGCCTGCGGCCAGCCTCAGTAGAATCCTCACCCCATGCATAGGAGACATAAGTGTCGGGCATTGCCACTCGGGCGAATGCTGTTGCAGGGCTTTTGCCAGGCTGCGGTGCGGTGGCCGCTGGTGGAAGGACCGGCTCAGCGAACGGCGCTCGACACACAGGGTGCGCGAGCCCGGTTAAGGATGCGGGCATGATGGGGAAGTGGTAGCACAGCCGGTTGCTCTCAGGGCTGACCTCCTGCTGGTCCCAGAGCCGCAGAAGAAAGGTCTCGTTCAGTTCCCGGCTTTCATCCACCGGTCGTCCCACATATTGCGCGAGTGCTATGGAGGCCTCGGAGCGCAAGCCGCGCCGCAACTGAATAAGCGCCAATAGCCACCCGTGCGGCGCCGCAGTGCCGAAGACCAACCCCGAAAATGTGAATAGGCAGCGACGGGCGCCTTCGGCATCACCTCCGGCGAGGCGGGAGAGAGCCTCAAGCGCAACAAGGGCGAAATATCGTGGAAACTCAATACGAGCAACCCTGGCGCGTTCAGCGGCAGCGATCCAATCACCGCGCCCCTGGCATTCCAACACGCCGGCCAACGATGTCAGTCGATCTGAAAGCGCAGCAGCACTCGCCGCCGAGAGTATACTCGCAAACTGGTCGCTTTTTCCAACACCGGCGCAAAGCAACAATGCAGCCTCAGCCATCTTCCATCCATAAGACTTGTCTGGAATCCGCCCCATCCCTTCGATCTGGGTAGCGACGGCTTCAAGCGGCTTGCCCGCACGGCAGAGGACATTGCCCAGGAGCTGATAAAGCGAGATGAGACTCTTATCGGCTGGGATAACCTGGATGCCCTCCTTAAGCAGCGCCACCGCCTCCTCGAGCTTGCCCGAGTGCGCCAGTAGTTCTGCGCAACTCTGGTAGAGCGCAAAAAGGTTCATTTCCGCCGGAATGACCTTGATGCCCTCTTTGAGCAGCGACACCGCCGCTTCGACCTTGCCTGTGCGCCCAAGCAGTTCTGCGCAACCCTGGTAGAGCACGAAGAGGTTCTTGCTAGCAGGTATGACCTTGATGCCCTCTTTGAGCAGCGCCACCGCCATATCGGTCTTGCCTTCCCCCGACAACACCTCAGCGCCGAGGTGGTAAAGCGGACCTGCAACGGTAGGATCAGACATCATCCGGAATGCGGTTCGAATCGTTCGCATCGCAGCGTCCGCGCCCTCCGCCCGGAGCCTCAGCTTTGCCAGCAGCGTCCAATTACATTCCGCCGCTCCTGCCCCTGTAGCACGCTCTGCGTGAATGACTGCCTGCTCGATGTCTCCAGGGTTGTCGCGTGATTGTAAGCAACGAGCGAGGTGATATTCGAAGTCCCTTCGCCCCCCCTTCTGACAGCAGAACAGATAGAATGCCGATTCGTTCCGCCAAGTCCTCGGGGTCCTTCGGGACGGGAGAGACTGAGGTGATGTCCTGGCGAAGATGGTCCGTGAAGCGATGCCCGATATCACGGATCTCTGCCTCACGTCCGGCTTGCACAAGGTGGTAACGGACTTCGGCGAATGATTCTCCGAGCGTGGTCTGGCTACCGACGATCTGCTTTGCCTTGAAATGGCGAAGGTGGTAGTCGGCGGCCGCTGAATGTGCCTGCCTGCACTCTGCAGCCTCCTCCTTCAAGTGACCGAGTGCGATCTCTCGAACGATGGGGTTAAGGGACAGCAGGCCATTGCGGCTGTTGATGAGGTAATTGGTGATCAGAATTGTCCGCAAGGCCGCAGCCTCGTCCTTGGTGACACATACTTTCTCCAATGCCTCTCGCTTGAAGCTTCGGCGGTGGACCGCGAGACGTCGGAGTCTCTTCTGGTGCGCCATCTCCAAATGCGTCAGGGTCCGCTCTAAGAGGTCGCGCTCGAGCGCATCAAGAAATTCCCGCGAGACAACCCTGTCCCTAGTGTCCCAAAGGCCTGGCTTGCTCCCGATAATCTCATCGAGGGAATCGTAGGCGAGCGCGCCTACCAATGCCTCGATGGCTCTAGGGTTGAAGTCCAGCGCCTTCACCAAGTCGAGTTTTCGCTCCAGGGTGACTTCCAACGCAACGGCGGAATCTAAGAGCTTGTTCTCGAGTACCTCGATTGCTTCCTCCGGCTCGAGCTTCGTCAGGGTCCGGACCGGAATCCACTCGGACCATCGGGCGTTCTCCACGAGACGGTCACTGAGTAGGAGCAGGCGTCCCGGCAAGCTCTGACGATTGCGGAGAAACGACAGAATACCGTTCACTTCCGGCAAAGGGCTCCCCGAATCTGTGTTAAAGAGCCGCTGGGCCTCGTCGAGGATGATAAGGACGGGACGCTTTAGCGCCTTCTCCAGGCCGAAGGCGAGGTTCGGATTGACCTCCTCAAAGAGCACCTGTTCCATCTCAGGCAGTCCTTGACGACTTAAGGTCGCTGACAACTCCATCAGACTCTCGATTACCGACGGCGTCGGCCGGTCGGCAATTTCGTTGATGACCGCTTGCTCCCAGCACTCCTGCCCTTCGGCGGCGTCTCGCAAGTCACGGGCAAGGTCGGTCTTTCCGACGCCGGAGAAACCTTGGAGGAAGCACACGGGCGGCCCGTCTGGGAGCCACTTGTTTACGAACCAGTCGAGGTTATCGGCCCGGTTACGGCCGATGTATTTCTTAGGCATGGGCGTCCGCAGCCTCCGCGAATGATGTCTAATGGGCACTTCCACGATGGGGACAGCGATGGGCGAATATCCGACTAGAGCGCATCTTCATAGCTCCCTCAGACCCCTCTACGCCCGCCAAATCAAGCTACCACAACCCCGCAACCAGCGAATCGCCACCATAGCCCTCCCTCTTCGCCCAATCGGCACCCCTTCCCCTCAGGTCATTCCGGGGCGATCCTCCTTGGTGCTACCGGGCGAGGAAGGTATGGCCTCGGGAATCCGCGCTCGCAAGTTGGCGTTCTCTGCGCGTAGCGCCTCCAATTCGCTTGCCGCCCCCTGCACCTCCGATCCAATGAACCAGGACGCCAGGTAGCCGGAGAAGACCCCGAAGAGGCCGACTCCGGCCGTCATCAGGGCTGCTCCCACGATTCGTCCCTCGGAAGTCACCGGATAGCGGTCACCATACCCGACCGTCGTGATCGTGGTAAAGGCCCACCAGATCGCATCCTCGGCTGTCCGGATATTCGAGCCGGCGGCGGTTTCGAACTGAAGGATCGCGATGCTGGCGATAACCAGCAGCAGGAGTGCGACCAGCGTGACCGCCAGGAAGGCGTTTTCTGCCCTCCGCCGGGCCACCAACTCGGCAAGCAGTTTGCTGGCCCGGAGTCCCCTGAGAACGCGGAAGATCCTGGCAATCCTGGCCGCCCTGCCCCACCGGGCGAACGCCAAAGCTGGAATCGAAGAGAGAAGGTCGAGCCAGCCCCAGGTACGTAGGTACCGCAGCCGATCATCCGCCCGCCACAGGCTGATGAGAAAGTCACCGAAAAAGATGACGCACACGCCAACGTCCGCATAGTTGAGGATCTGCTTCGTCGTCGGGGCCAGATCGAAAGCCACCTCGAGACCCAGGACAGCGATTGCGTAGATGCACAGCGTCAGCATGAACAGCTGATACCCAGCGGACGTTTCGGATCGCCGTGTTGACATCACAATCTCGGGGTGGATGCTTCGGTTCAAGCACACAGGGAGGCGGCGCACTTCGCCGGCGGGACCCAAGAGAGTACCGCTACCGCGTCAAGGCGGCCATTCCCGCGCGAAACAGTTTACCTGTAACCGATCGGTGGCAACATGTGGTGGTTCATTGTGCTGGTCGTCCTTTATCTGCTTGTCCGAGCAGCCAAGCGGTCAACCCCCGATGAGGACCCACCGAATTTCACGCAACCGGCGCGGAGCCGCTCGCGCGTGGCGGCAGCTCCCGTGAAGGCTGTCATCGACTGGCTCCCACGGGGTGCCACGGCGGTCGTCGTAGGCCAGCAGGTTCCGGGCGGGCTGGTCTATGTCGGAGCGAATGCCCCCGCAGCGAACGGACCAGCCGTCGAGCCCTCCCTGATCGACCCGACGCTCCCCGTCAATTGGGGGGCCCCGAACTTCCAGGGTGTCGGGATGTCCTACTGGCCATCGTACTCGCAGATCACGCCCGAGTCACGGGCGGCGTACCTGTTGTGGCTCTCCTCGACGCGCGACAGCCCCGCCACGTACATCGGCTATGTCTTCCTCTACTTCTACGGGCTAGAACGGCGCGCCCTAGTCGACCTCCAGCTGGCAGAAGAAGCGAGCGAGCTTTCGGATATCGCGAACGAGGCGGAACGCCTACTTGCCACGTACGGTGCCAACAGTTCCTTCCGTGGCTATGCGGGGCGATTCCTTGAGCTCCTCGACGCGGTGCTCCAACGGACACCGTCATCTCCAGCCGACCTTCCAAATCGCTCGGATTCGCCGGGCGAGGTTCCCATCGGGATTCGACTCGCTGTTGGGTCGTATTCCGCGCGTCAGGCACCTGTACCGGCAGAGTGGGCCCTTGCCCTCGTGAGGGCTCATCCCGGGATCAGTCTCGGAACTCCTGCCCACCGATGCGCGACGAAGTGGGACGCGCTATTCCTGGCGCGGTACGCGGCGCGATTCGGCACCGGAATGGTGATCAGAGAGCCCAAACGACGCGTCAGCGTCACCTACCAGCCAGCGTCAGGTGGTTTCAGCACAGGGCGCCGCGTGACCGTACAAGACGTTCCTGACGTCACGGATCTCGCGAAGCCTGTTGCCCAGCTGAGTGAACTCGCGATTGAGTGCACTGACGCGCTTGATGCGTTCAGCCGCTATTTGGGGCGCAATCCGGAGGGCGCCGGTGACCTGACTGCGGTAGGCCTCCTCCCCCCCGAGCTTCTCCTGCAGGAGGGTGGTGAGCGGGTGAACGCGCTCACCGCTCTGACTCAGGCACGATTGGGGGCCAGTCCTCGGTCTTTGCTACCTCTTGGGCAGTTAGTGACTGCCTGGGGCGGCAATCCCACCGAGAAGCTGACCTCCAAGGAGTTTGCCTCGCTCACCGGCCTCCTCGGCAATCTTCGGGTAGGAGTCGAGCCCGATGTACGCTTCGGGGGGAGTGTCCCGACGGTGTCCTCTCAGGTCGTCATCTTCTCGCTGAACGATCAGGCCCCGAGCGCACCATCGCCGGAATACAGCGCCACCGCGTTGATCGTGCACCTCTGCGGAATGGTCATAGGCGCTGACGGGGCGGTCGATGATCAGGAGCGCCGCCATTTGGTCGGACACCTGGAAACGGTCCTCCAGCTCGATGAAGCTGAGCGCGACCGAATCGAGGCCAAGTTGACGTGGCTTGCGGCGGTCAAGCCGACGACGACAGGGCTGAAGAGACGGATCGCCGATCTCGATGTCCGAGCACGATCCATGATTGGGCAGCTGCTCCTAGATATCGCCGCCAGCGATGGCAGGATCACCAAGGAAGAGATCGGGATGCTGGAGCGGGTCTTTACGGTGCTCGACCTCGATACCCAAGAGGTGTACCGGTACATCCACTCGGCGGGCGGCGACCCCGGCCCGGTCGCCATTCGTGACCCTCGCGGCCAGCGGCACCGGAATGGGGCCTGCCGCCCGCGCCACCCCCAGCGAGCGCCGTCTCTCTGGACTTTGACAAGGTGCGCGATCGTCTCGCTGACACCGCTGTGGTCACTGCCCTCCTGGCTGGGATCTTCCGGGAGGACACCCCGGGGCCGGCCCTGCCCATCACGGCCGAGACCCTTCCTTCGGACCCCGGGCAGGGCGCCGCCGCCACCAAGGTCATCTTCGGCCTCGATCCGCGGCATTCAGCCCTTGCAGGGCAACTCTCGGATCGACCAGAGTGGGACCGTACCGATGCCGAGACGATCGCAGCCGGGCTGGGATTTGGAATTCTGGATCCCGCTTTGGATCGAATCAACGAAGCGGCCATGGAAGCCTGTGGAGAACCCCTCATCGAAGGGGTAGGCCCATTCACTATCAATGAGTTTGCACTCACGGAGCTGGTGTGACATCACCCAATGTGGCTGGCGCGCGGATCCGTCCGCGGGAGCGGGATGCAATCATTCAGTCACTGCGGGCCGGTGTGGTCCCGCGCGTCGGCCAGCAGCACATCCAGGTGGGTCGCGCCAACGAGGTGACGGCGCTTGTCCAGGACATCGACCGCATCGCGGACGGAGGCGCCGCCATCCGCTTCGTCGTCGGGGAATACGGCGCCGGAAAGTCCTTCTTCCTTAATCTGGTGCGCTCGATAGCGCTCGAGCGCAAGCTCGTCACGGTCCATGCTGACCTTTCCCCAGATCGCCGATTGCATGCGACGGGCGGTCAGGCACGGGGCCTGTACGCCGAACTGATGCGAAACATGGCAACCAGAACCAAGGCTGACGGGGGTGCCATTTCCTCGGTCGTCGAGCGCTTCGTGAGCGACAGTATCGAGGTGGCCAGAGCACGCGGTGTTCCCGCGGAAGTTATCGTGCGGGAGCGGCTCATCAGCCTTCAGGAGCTCACCGGAGGGTATGACTTCGCGGAAGTGATCGCGGCCTACTGGCGGGGCCACGACACGGGCAACGAGACGCTCAAGTCCGATGCCGTGCGCTGGCTCCGGGGGGAGTACGGCACCCGCACCGAGGCCCGCGCCGCCCTTGGCGTCCGCACCATCATCGATGATGCCACGTTCTATGACCACCTGAAGTTGCTGTCACGCTTCGTCAGGCTGTCAGGCTTCCAGGGAGTGCTAGTGCTCCTGGATGAGCTGGTGAACCTCTACAAGCTGGCCAACTCACAGGCCAGGAACGCGAACTACGAGCAGATCCTCCGCATCCTAAACGACTGCCTCCAAGGGAGCGCAGACGGCCTGGGGTTCGTCCTCGGCGGCACCCCGGACACGTTGCTCGACACGCGCCGAGGACTCTATTCCTATGCCGCCCTCCAATCGCGTCTGGCGGAGAACACGTTCGCCTCCGACAGTCTCGTGGACTATTCGGGGCCAGTGCTCCGGCTTCCGAACCTCACCCCCGAGGACATGTACGTCCTCCTCGGCAAGTTGCGCAACGTCTTTGCCAGTGGCGATCCCGCGAAGAATCTCGTTCCGGACGAGGCGCTCCAGGCATTCATGTCCCACTGTGCCGGGCGCGTCGGCGATGCGTACTTCCGGACCCCACGAACCACTGTCAAGGAGTTCGTCAATTTGTTGGCAATCATGGAACAGAACCCGGGTACGGTGTGGGAGGACCTGCTCGGTCACGTCCGCCTGGAACCAGAGGCCGAGGGGGCTCCCTTCCCTCTCGATGATGACGATGGGCCGGAAGCAGCAGCTGGTTCGGCCCAGCCCGATGCTCCGCGGGGGGAGGCGGTGGCGATGACGACCTCGCGACCCTGAAGCTTTAGCGTGTCAGGTACCTCGGGTGCTTTCGCGTTGCTTCACCCGCGGATCCAGCAGTGGGTCTATGCCCAAGGCTGGCCTTCATTGCGGGACGCCCAGGAGCGAGCTGTCGCGCCGATCCTCTCCGGGCGCCTTGACCTCATCATCGCCGCGGCGACGGCGGCGGGAAAGACCGAAGCCGCCTTCCTTCCGATCTGCTCCGCCCTGGCTGGTTCCTATGACACCTCGGCCGCACCGGGAGGTGCCGCGTCGGACGCGGATGGCGATGCGGGCAAGCCCGGAGGCGGGATCGATGTGCTGTACATCTCCCCCCTCAAGGCACTGATCAACGATCAATTCGACCGTCTTGAGTTGCTCTGCCAGTCCGCGTCGATTCCCGTCCACCGCTGGCATGGTGATGTCGGCGCCGGCGCCAAACAGAATGCCGCACGGAATCCATCAGGGATCCTGATCATTACCCCGGAATCCCTTGAGGCACGATTCGTCAATCACGGCACCGCCATCGCTCCATTCTTCGCCGGCCTGCGATATGTGGTAATCGATGAACTCCACGTATTCCTGAGTAGCCCCAGGGGTGCGCAATTACAGTCGCTACTGAACCGTGTAGAGCGGGCCATCGGTCGACGAGTCCCCCGGATCGGACTTTCCGCGACGCTCGGTGACTTGGGGATGGCAAGGCAGTTCATCCGCCCCACTGATCCCCAGGGAGTCGAGGTCATCGAGACGAGTCATCAGCAGGACATCAAGCTTCAGGTCAGGGGCTACCTGGCCACGGCACCAAGGGAGCCCACCGAGGAAGACGCGACTGCCGAGGCGAGCGGGGGTGCCGAGGCAGCGATTGTGGACCACTTGTTTCGAACGCTCCGAGGCGAGGACAATCTGGTCTTCGCGAACAGTCGGCAGAACGTCGAGATGTACGCGGACCAACTGCGCATCCGGTGCGAGGCGGAGCGTCTTCCGAATGAGTTCCTTCCTCATCACGGCAACCTGGCCAAGGATGTTCGGGAAGACGTGGAGGCGATGCTCAAGGATCGGACTCTCCCGGTCACAGCGATCTGCACGTCGACCCTGGAGATGGGGATCGACATCGGCTCGGTCGCTAGCATCGCCCAGATCGGAGTGCCACCCTCAGTTGCAGCGCTCCGCCAACGTCTTGGACGGTCGGGTCGACGTGGCGGACCGCCCGTGCTCCGGGTCTACGTGAAAGAAGATCAGCTGACCAAGGATTCCAGCCCGGTGGATCAGTTGCGCTGCGATATCGTGGAAGTCGTCGCGATGGTTCAGCTACTCCTGGCACGATGGCTTGAGCCGCCAGATGACCCCGGATTCAACTATTCCACCCTGGTCCAGCAGATCCTCTCCAGCATTGCCCAGCTTGGCGGCGCCAGGGCGCTCGACCTACGCCGGATGCTCTGCCAGGGCGGTCCCTTCGACCGCGTAGATGAACGGCGTTTTGTGGCGCTCCTGCGGGCCATGGCGGAGAAGGACCTGGTTGTTCAATCCTCGGACGGGACGCTGCTACACGGCCCGGCGGGTGAGCGGTTCGTCAACCACTATTCCTTCTTTGCGGCCTTTGCGACCTCGGAGGAGTGGCGCTTGATGGCTGGGGGGCGCACCCTCGGCACACTTCCGATCGAACACCCACTCTCTGAGGGGGGCCTGCTCATCTTCGCAGGCCGCCGCTGGCGGATCGCGTCCATCGATGAAAAGGCAAAGGTGCTCGACCTGGTCCGTGCCCCGGGCGGCTTGCTTCCCATGTTTGGTGGGACGGGGCGCACGACGGGCGATACGGTGCGACAGGAGATGCGCCGCGTCCTCGAGGGCGTCGACTCGCCGATCTGGCTCGACCAGGCCGCATCGAGGCTGCTCGGAGAGGGACGTTCAGCGTGGCGTCGCCTCGGCCTCGCCGACACCCCGTTGATTCCGGTCGGGCGAGGGTCAATGGTGTTTCCCTGGATGGGCGACCGGGCGCTCACCACAGCCGCTCAGCTCCTCAGCGGCCATGGACTTCCGACGGACGTGGAGGGTCCAGCGTTGATGATGCAGAAAGATCCGCCCGAACGAGTGGCCGGCATTGCATCAGACATCCTGGACGCGCCACTCCCTGATCCAGTCATGCTCGCCGGAACGATGAAGAATGGACTCCGGGAAAAGTGGGATTGGGTGCTGGGCGGCGACTTGCTTGCGGAGGCGATGGTCGCACAGACCATTGACATGGCGGGGGCGGAGCGGGTGTTGAGGGCGATCGCGGCGGGGCCAATGGACACTCTGGGATAGGGGCAGACGGAGATGTGATATCAACACAGAGGTCTTGCCGGATCAGAGACCCAACGGCCGCTCACCCGGAGTGACTGACAACTCAAATAGTGGACGGCCCAACCCAGGAAAGTACGACATCATCAGAAAACACCTGGTAATCAGGATCGCAGCCCGCGGAGTCCAGCCTTCGAGATATTGCCGGACCAGATCCGGCGAGAGGCCAGGTTCGTCAGTATGGATGACCAACCAATACTCCCGCAGGGGAACAAGCACTTTCGGCCGCGCGGCATCCTTGATCGCGATGATCTCGCTGAGCTTCTCGCGCAGTTCGTCCCGGCTCCACTCACGATACTGGCCATGCGGCTGACCGGCTCGCTTAAGCCTCACCGCCGCTTCCACCTGGGATCGATCAACCAGTTCGGTCAATTCGATACCGTGGTCAGTAGACGCCAAGAGATCGGGTGGGTCGCAGCCGGCGGGAGTTACTCGGATATCACCCACAGCGACTCCGAATTGACATTGGACAGCTTCGACGAAATCGCGCCCGAGGCCTAGGTCGCGAACAGGACGATCCGCCCATGAGTCGAAATCGGCGTAGCCGCGATGCGCGCTTAGCCCCAGATTCAAAGCCCTCAACAGTTCCTCATCCATGAATCCCTCTTCGCTGTTTGGCACCGGGTGGTGGGCGGCGGCGTCAGGCGTGGTAGCGGCATACCTTCACCCTGGCCGTCGCCTCCCGCTGAGTTCCACCTCAGCAAGCACGACCTACGTCTTGAGCCAGTTCAGAGCGGACCTTAGAGCAGTTACCATCGCCTCATTCATCTGAGTGGCATTGGCAACTAACCCGGAGTCAGGGAATGCGCCTTCAGTGTTCCACCTACCAGACTTCAGCACGGGACCCATCGGCCCGCCGCATGAGAATGTCTGGGAGAACACCCGCGATGATGCACCTTCTGGATGCTCCAGCAGATGGTTCCGCACGTCTCTCGCCCCCACCGCTTCAAATGTCTCCAAACCGGGGAGGGGTGGGTTCTTGTTCCGAAGTGCTTGACGTACTCGTCCCGCAATGAAATAGAAGCACTCGGCATACAAATGGGCTTGAAAAACTGCCTCCTCGAATTCCTGACGTTCCTCAGGCGTAAACTGTGCCGCAGGGGGAAATGCGAATGGCGCTGCATCGACCGCGGGGCGGCGCCCTTGCTCGGCGTAGTGGCGCAGGACGCCATGGGAGCGCGCACCGATCTCAGCTATCCGGTCAGATGCTGTCATGGCGCGTGAGTACAGATAGTCCAGTTGGGTGAGTCGCTCCTTAATCTCTCCGCCTACCTGGCGATTGAATCCGGCCAGATCCGCCTGCTCCGCCTTCGTATAGTATTCGCCTAAGAGATCAGCTGCCGTTTCACACACATCGTCCCCTAGCTGAGCACAGCCCGTGGGGCCTTGCAAGCAGTTCGCAGCACGAATGGCATCTCGCCGGCGTGCCATCCCTCATTGCTGGACAGGACCGGGCGCCGTCGTCCGTCCTCCTTCGGATCGCCGCAAACGGCTCATCCCAACTGAACCCAGCCGCCACAAGAGATCGTTGCCTGCGCCGCCGCGCAAAGCTGGCGCCATCATAGCCCATATTTCTTCGTCTTCAGTGCGAACGGCACTTCCCCTCCCTCGAGATGCTGAATTACGGCCTTCCTTACGACTGGCCGATCGATCGCACCCTCAGTGCTTAGGCTAGCTTGCGAGGCCGTCGCATGGAGGACATGGAAATGATCCGTATCTGCAGCAACGGCGACCGTAGGGTTGTGAGTCGTGACAATGAACTGCCGCGCCTCCTTGCGTTCCCGAAGCTGGAGCGTGACATCCTCGTAGACAGAAGTGATGTCCAGAGCATCCTCCGGTTGATCAATGAGTATCGGGCGCGTTCCGTCGGCAAGGGCGATGATCAATAGTGCGGTGCACTTCTGACCAACCGAGAGCTCGCGGAGATCATAGTATTCCCCGTCGTCCTTTCGGTATCGAATCTTGGGCTCATCCTGCAGCAACTCACCATGGTCGAGGCGAAGCAGTCCTGCTGCATCTTCTGATGCTCGGAGGTGGCCCACCAAGGTCTTGGCTGAGGCGCTTGAAACGCCGGTCGCGGCGGCCAGTCCCGGAGCATCATCGTCCCGGACATACTTTAGAAGTTCCCTCGGCTCAACCGAGACGCAGATCTGTCGGACAGTTGTCTCTTGGAGCTTCGATCCTGTTTTCAACCCGGAAACCAGTTCCACATACCGGTCGCGGGTGCCGCCTTCCACGATCGAGAGATTCAGCCTACCATGGGAGGCGGCGGTGAGGCTCGCGTACTTTTCTTTCCTCATCGCGTGTCGCCCCGCAATCGCTGAGTCTTGCTCCGCCAATAGGATCGCTCGTTCTGCCACCAACCGTTTCAATGACTCTCTGCGGGCGCTCAATGCCTTAACTTTCTTGATCATCCCGGGCCTCTGCCGCTCAAGCGCCACCTTTCGTGACAAGAGGCCAGACCGATCTCCGCCCTGCGACTTCGTAAAGATCTCGTACTCCTTCCGCTTCGCAGCGACAACTTTCTCCCATTCGCGGCTCGCCTCTTTCACGTGCTTCGCAATCTTGCCGGCCCCTGCTTCCAGTTCTGCGGCCGCGGTCGACATTGACTTGAACGCGGCCGCCAGGTCGGCGGCAAGCCTAGTGACTGCGCCGACTTCCGCTAGATCATCGGGCACCAGTGGGACACTACAATTCTTCAGCGACGAAAGTACACCATCAACGGCGCTTGCGACCTCTTCCGAGAACGAATCCATTTCCTCCAAGAGGTCCGACCTGGGCTTAAGCTCTTGAAGCGCATCGAATTCCCTGGACTGTAGAGCCCGATCTAACTGTGACACCTTCTCTTCCAAGGTCTCCAACTCCGTCACGGCCTTGCCATGCTGTTCGTCCGCAGCTTCGGCTTCTGCAATCGCGACGTCCGACGCGGCCAGGGACGCTTCCAGGGTAGCAATACGAGACTGGAGCGGTGCAAGATCAAGAAATGCGTCTATTAGAGTGAGCTGCGCCGTCGGGTCCTTCGCAATCTCGAGCGTCTCTGTCTGGCTGTACGCAAGAACGGGAAACAACTGGGATATATCTCCGGGCACCTTGCGTCCCGACCCCGCATAGGTCGCTTGGATCGGATTGGTATGGCCGTCGAATACGCGCACCACTTCGATTTCCTGGTTTGCCTCGAGCTGGATGCGGATGGCAACGCGCCCACCAATCCCTAATTGTTGGGCAAGCTTCCCTTCGGCGTCGCGTGCTATGTCCACGATCTGAGTCGGCTGACCCAGTCCAAATCGCAGAAACTCGATGAGGAGTGACTTGCCAACCCCTTTTCCGCCGATGACCGAATTGAGGCCTTCATGGAATCCGAAGACCGTCCCGCCCAGGAAGCCTTGCGAGGCAGTAAGCTCTAGGATCCGAGGATAGATCTTGCCCGGAAGGGCATCGGACTCGATGTCGCACTTGATACGCTGATCTGGGTCATTGAATACCTGTTTGAGGGCATCTAAGGACATTCCATCAGACTTGAACCAGCTGAAGCGTGCCCCCACCCCTTCCACCGAGTGCCCCCCTCCGCCTGTGGGCGCATGGTTGTCCGAGGACCTGTAGTAGGCGAGCTTCCGCTTGTAGTTACGGTCGGTGCCGGAGCAAAACGGGGCGGTCTTTGCAACATTGAGCACCTCAACCGCCGCCAAGAACTCCGAATTCATCACCTTGTTTCGGGGCTGGCCAACCATGTCCGCGAGTACTCCCTTGGTCGTATCGGCGTGCGCCAATACGGGCAATCCACCTGCTTTGTGTATCTCGGCGATCACGGCGTCTGGTGCCATTGAGGCGACCGCCTCCAAGCTACCGTAATCCTCCGCTTTGAACCCAAGCCTTGACAGAAGATTCTCAATTGTCTTCGTTGTCGCATCACACCCAAAGAGCGCTATCACATGCACGCTTCCGTTCTTTCCACCGGCCACCGTGATCTCGACGCCTGGAAAGACGGTGAGCTCCGTCCCTGCCGCGGCTTCGACCATGCGGTCGATCCATTCACCGGAATTGTGGTCCGTGACAGCGATTGCGCCTACGCCCTTCGCCAGGACCTGCGCAACAAATTCACCAGGCGTGATCGTCGGGCCGGCGTAATCCTTCGAGGCAGGGGTGTGCACGTGCAGGTCGACTTTCCGCCATTGCAGTCCGCTGCGAGCCATCTGTTTTCCTCGCGATTGCGATGAACTCACCCGAGTATTGCCGTGCTAGTGCCCTGCGATGCCACCGAGAGGTCATCCCGAGGCCACCGGTTCTTACCGCAAACCCCATTTACGGCACTCAGGCCTACCTTTTCCAGCGCTGGTGAGTGCGGCAGCGATTGTCGAACTAGGCAAACGCTGGCTACCCACCATCATGATCGCCGCCAGGGAGGGCGTCCGGCGTGGGTGCAACCTTTTCACGAAGAGCTCGCTTCGCCGCCCGAGCAATCAATCGCCTGGCGAGGATCGCTCGCTCCCCCTCCAGAACGTCCCGCTTGATCACGTCGTTGGCAAGGACGGCTTCAATCTGATCCTGCCCGATCTTGGCGTCCGGACTAACCCGGCGCAACTCGCGACGAAGGATGCTGAGCACCCCGGGGGTCAGCAGAAGGGCGCCGATGGTAAAGCGACTGAGTGCTTCTTGCTGTGCGGCATAGTCATCGAGGTGGCTTCGGAGCCATCCCTCCTTCGAGAGCAGCCAGAGCAGCTCGAGATCCGCCTCCCTACGATGGCTCAATGAGGGCAGCGCGATATCAGCGATCAGGGTGTGCTCGATGGGTTTCGCGAACGTCACACGGTAGACCGACCAACGGTGACCGTTCGTGAGCACCACCCAGTCGCAGCCCTTGTTCGCCGCATAGTCGACTGCCTGTTTGACGTGGGAGTCCTTCAATTCAAGCCCGGCCGCTTTGACTTCAATCAAGAAGGCAAGCTTCCCATCGAGGTTTACCGCCAGATCACAGTATGTCCCACGGATCAGGTGCTCAGAAGTGATCTCCGTGTACTTGTCGTAACCAAAGATCTCTGCGAGGATGTCCTTGACGATTGTGACGGTGTCCGCCTCGCCGACATCGCGTGCACGGGCTCCATCGAGAATTGGCTGGAACCGCTCGAGGCCCGCTGCGAGCCGCTCACCTACCTTTGAGGGGATCTTAGCCATGAAATCTTGGACTCCCGATTAACGGTTGGTCTTGGCTCATGAGACTGGGTCTGATGCGGCGGCGCCGCCTGGACCAGCCCCTGCGGCTCACTCTCCCCCACAACGGTACCCCCGACCGTCCCAGACCGGAACCTGGCGTGTCCTCCCCGGCACCCACCCGCCCAAAGCCGCCCCCCCCAGCCCCCCACCCACGAAAAAAGGCGCAAAGATCAACCCTCGATCCCCGCGCCCCACCTCTAACCCACCCTGCCCCCCTCACCCCCTATTAGGATCCCTCACCGTCCGCACCCGCCTCGGATGCACCCGCTCGATGAGCTCGTGCACCGCCCGGCCCCGATGCGAAATCTTCCCCTTCGCCTCCCGACTGGCCTGGCCAAAGCTCATCCCCAGGTCATCGCTCCAGAAGAGCGGATCGTACCCGAATCCCCCCTCGCCCTCGGGTTCCTTCAGGATCCGCCCCTCGGTGACCCCCGCCACCACCAGCGACGCCCCCTCCGCCGGCTCGGCCCACGGCCACTCCGCACCCACCGGCCGGTGCAACACCAGCACACACCGGTACCGCGCCGACCGCGCCGCGTCCGGCACATCGCGCATCGCCGCCAGCAACGCCGCGTTGTTCGCCGCCGTCACCAGATGATCTGGCCCATCCAACCCCGCAAAGCGCTTGGAGAAGACCCCCGGCGCACCACTCAGCGCATCGACCTCCAGTCCGCTGTCGTCGGCCAGCGTGACGAGGCCGCTCCGCGCCGCAAACCACTCGGCCTTGAGCGCCGCGTTCTCCGCGAAGGTGTGCGCCGTCTCCAGCCGCTCCTCGTCCGGATGCTCCGGCAACCCGCACTCCTCCGGCGACCGCACCTCCACCCCCAACGGCGCCAGCAGCCCCCGGAACTCGGCCACCTTCCCCGCGTTCCGAGAGGCCACCAGCAGCACCGTCACAGGCCGAGCGCGGTCCGCTGCAACGCGAAGAGCTCGTTGAGCCCGCCCTGCGCCAGGTCCAGCAACCGGTCCAACGCCGCCCGGTCAAAGGTGCCGTGCTCCCCCGTCCCCTGCACCTCGACAAAGTCATGCGGCGCCAGCATCACGACGTTGGCATCCACCTCGGCGTCACGATCTTCCAGGTACGCCAGATCGAGCCGCTGCTCGCCATCCACGGTGCCGACCGAGATCGCCGCAACCAGCCGCCCGAACGGCGACGGCTGACCGGTCTTCTCCGACAACCAGGTGCAGGCATCGTGCAGCGCGACGCACGCGCCGGTGATCGAGGCGCAACGCGTCCCGCCATCGGCGGTGAGGACGTCGCAGTCGACCTTGATGGTGTATTCGCCAAAGGCGAAGGTCCCCATCGCCGCGCGCAGCGACCGGCCAATCAGGCGCTGGATTTCATGGGTGCGCCCGCCGGGGCCGTTCCGCTCACGCGAGGTCCGCTCCGCCGTGGCGCGCGGGAGCATCGAGTATTCGGCCGTGACCCATCCCTGCCCGCTCCCCTTCTTGAACGGCGGGACGCCCGTCTCGACCGACGCAGTGCAATGCACCAGCGTCCCGCCCATCCGGATCAGGCAGGAGCCTTCGGCATAGGGGTTGGCGCGGCGCTCGAGAACGGTGGGACGAAGCTGGTTGGGCTGACGACCATCAGGGCGTGACACGAAGGCGCTCCACAAGGCGGGTAGTCGAACGATCCGGCAACAACGGAATGATCTCGACACGACCACCGCGCGCGCGCACGGTGTCGGCGCCGACAACAGTATCAGGATTGTAGTCGCCGCCCTTCACCAGCACGTTGGGCTGCAAGGCGGTGATGAGCTGCAGCAGGGGTGTCCTCGTCGAACATCACGACGCAGTCGACGCAGGCGAGCGCGGCGAGCACCCGGGCGCGGTCCTGCTCGGGATTGATCGGCCGCTCATGCGCCCTTGTTGAGGCGGCGCACCGAGGCATCGGTGTTGACGCCGACGATGAGCATGATCGCCCAGGGCGCGTGCCGATTCGAGGACGTGGATGTGGCCGGCATGGAGGAGGTCGAAGACGCCGTTGGTGAAGACCACCTGTCCCCGTGGCGCCCTGGCGCCAGCGCTCAGCGTCATCCTGCGAGCGCACCTTGGGCGCAGTGTCGACGGGCGAACTCAGGGTTCGCCCCCGACGATCTTCGGCGCGAACTTGTACACCTTCTCGCCGTAGAGCGGCAGCGTCACGCGCTCGGTGTACTTGACCGTGATCACCACGCCACCCGGCGGGTCGAGCCGCTTGACGGTGATCCGCTTCGCCTCGGGCGGGAGGCCGAGGGTGTCGGCGACGGCGCGGAGGCGGGTGAGGATCTGCGCGTCGGTGAGCGTGGTGCTGAAGCGGGCGGCGGAGGTCATCTCGTCGCGGAACTGCTCGTAGCGGAACCATGGCCGGCCGAGGGTGATGCCGACGTAGACGGCCAGCCCGATCACCAGCAAGGTGCCGAGGCACCCCATGGTGCTGCCACCCCGCCGCCCGGTCACCACTGGGACTGCGCCTTGTCGACGATCGCGGTGACCAGGAACTCCAGCGCCTTCTTGCGGCCGTCGGCCTCGCGGCCCGGCTCGTAGTCGCCCCGTCGCACGTGAGCCCGCGGTCCTGGAAAATCATCCGCCCGTCCTTGTTGGCGACCATTTCGATCGCGATGGTGACGGAGAGCTGCCGCCGGGTGACCTGGACGCTGCCGCCGGACGCCGGTGCCGGAAAAGGAGGTCGGCTCGTCGGGCTCGTAGCGCGTGATCCGCCCGCGCACGACGAGGTCGGCCTTCGCCTCGGTGGCGGCGCGGAGTCCGAGCCGCCGCTCGACGGCCTCGCGCACGGCGACGTTCACCTGCTGGCCGAGCGTCGCGTCCGACGTCTCGTTGTCGAAGGGGAGGACGGCCACCGTCTTGATCTCGGCCGGGAGGCCGCCGCCGGAGCGGAAGCCGAAGGAGCAGCCCGCGAGGGTCAGCGCGAGGACGAGGAGACTAGAGCGAATCGCGCGGCGCATCCCACAGCTCCGCCGGGAACGACCCCGGCTTCGTCACCCGCGTGAAGGTCAGGTCGAGTCGCGCTGGCCCACTGGGGACGTCCAGTCGCGACTTGAGGAGCACGCCATCGGGGCCGAACGTCGTGGTCACGATGCCGATCCGCTTCCCGGCCTGGCGCACCTCGGCCATCAGGCGGAGACCATCGCGACTGCGCAGATAGTCCACAGTATCGGCGCCACTGATATAGCGCCACGCGGTGACCTTCTCGTCCTGCCTGCCACGGAGCTCGTTCGCCGGCCACCGGCGGCCGCGCCCGACCCAGCATCGCCCAGAGCAGCGGGTAGCTCGGGACGAGCTTGTCGACCTGGTCCTTGGGCTGGACCCAGCTGCGCCGAGTCGCCGATCACGACGGCCGCGCCGCGCCCGGCGCCGAGCGGACCGCGGAAGTCGAAGCGGAGGGAGTCGACTGCCGGCGACCGAGGCGCTCCCCTGCCCCTTGGCGGTCGCGGAGCGGCGATCGGTAAAGACGAATCGAAAGCGGATCTCCTGATTGCCGCCCGGCTGGGTCTCGGCGGCCCAGCGGCGCGCCTCCCCGTCGGCCAGAGCCGTCAGCCCCGAGGGGGCGAGCGCACCGGGAGCAGCCGCCACAGGCGGCCAGGAGCAGGATCGGGAGGCAGGCGGAGGCGTTGCATTGCCCGCAAGTTCGCCCCGGAGCGGGAGGGACTCAACCCTCCCTCACCGGTGGATGCTGCGGATGACGTCGCCCTGCGTGATCCGGAGGAGCGAGGCATAGCTCCCGGCGACCCGGCCGAAGATGGTGTAGCGGCCGTCGAGGTGCGGCTGCGGCGAGACGTTGATGAACCACTGGCTCCCCCCGGTCTCGGGGCCCGAGAGCGCCATCCCGGCCATCGGGACGTCGTAGCGGCGGCGGTTGAACTCGTCGCGGATGGCCCACCCCGGCCCGCCACTCCCGGTGCCGCTCCGGTCGCCGTCCTGGACGACGAAGTTCGGGACGACGCGGTGCCAGCGGTTGCCGTCGAACCAGTGGCGATCGATCAAGCCGGAGGAAGTTGGCCACCGTCAGCGGCGCCTCGCGGCCGAGCAGCTCGAGGTCGATCGTGCCGCGGTTGTCGAGCTCGATCGTGACGTGGAGGTTCTCCTTGGCCAGCACGAGCGTCCGCACGATCTGGCGGTAGTCCTCGAGGCCGCGGCCGGTGACCACCGGGAGCGCCGGTCCCCACCGCTCGGCGAGTGCCGGCCAGCTCCGGGCCGCATCGCGACGCAGCAGCATCTCGGCCGGCGGCGTGAAGAAGTCGCGGCGGGCAGGGATCACCCAATTGCTGCAGCACCTCGGGGACGCGCCGCGCCAACCCCGCCATAGTCGCGAGCACCGCCTGCTGCGCATCGCGCTCCACATCGGTGGCACCCATCCGCCACGCCGCGAGCAGCAGGTCGAGATCCTCGGCGCGCGCATTCGGTCCGAGGACGCCGGCCGCGGTGGCACGCACTTCGTGGCGCGGGGCTGCGCAGTCGCTCGCGCGCGGCCGCGATCACGGTGGTGTCGGTGCGCGGCCGGGCGGTGCGCCACGCCGAGAGGGCCGACGGCCTGCACGCGCGGGTCGGCGTCCTGCAGCCCCGCCTGGAAGACGGCGTTGCCGGTGCCGCTGATGGTGCCCCAACCCTCGTATGCCGCGATCCGCTCGCGCACATCCGCCGAGGCCTGCCAGACGGCGGCGCGCTTGGCGAAGCGCGCCGTGTCGCCGCGGGCCAGCGCCGAGAAGGCGACGCGGCGTCATGGCCCAGGACGGCGCCCTGCTTCTCGAAGAGGCCGTCGAGTGCGGCCATCGCGGCCTCGCCGCGCAGCTCGCCCAGCGCGGTGGTGGCCTGCACGCGGACGTTGAAGTCGGCGTCGGTCAGCAGGCGGAGGACGTTCGCGACCTCGGCGGAATCACGCCACGAGCCGAGCGCCTGCAACGCGCTGATCTTCACGCCGGGCGAGGCGTCCTGGAGGGCGCGGCGCAGTTCGCCGAGGACGGTGGCCGCGGGGAGGCCGGCGCTGTCGGCGTAGGCGCGCGTGAACGCCTTCACGGCGGCCTCGCGGACCAGCGGCATCTTGTCGCGCGCGGCGCGCAGCAGCTGGTTGCCGGCGGTGGGCGCCTTGAGCCGCGCGACGGTGTAGGTGGCGCGCCAGCGGAGGTCGTCGTTCTGGTCGTTCAGGAACGGCAGCATCGCCGCGACCGGCGCCTGCGCGCCGAGCTTCCACGACTCGAGCAGCGCGATCGGGAGCAGGAGATCGCGGCGGGCGGCGGTGACCGAGCCGCGGCCACCGATGATCTCGCCGAGCATCGCGATCGCCGCACTGCCACCGGAGCGGGCGAGCGCGGCCGAGGCCTCGGCGGCTGCGGCGGCGTCGAGGGAGTCGGGCTGCCGGATGCGGGCGATGATCGCCGCGGCGTTGTTGCTGTCGGCCAGCAGGCCGAGCGCGAAGAAGGCATCGGCGACGACGGCCTGGTCGCGATCGCCGAGCGCCTCGACGATCAGCGGCGCGCCGCGCTTGTCGCCGATGCGGCCCACGGCCACGACGGCGGTGCGACGGACGAGCGCGTCGGGGTGGCCGATCGCACGCGACATGGCGCTGAGGTCGAGCAACCGGCGATCCTCGGCCATCAGGATCGGCGCGAGCGCCTCGACCAGCGCGGGGTCCTGGGCGGCGAGCGGCGCGGCCAGCAGGACGAGGCCGGCGGCGGCGTGGAGGATGGGCGAGAGTCGCATCAGAGGCGCACCGGGTCGGGAATGGGTTGCAGTCGGTCGGCGACGCCCTCGGGGAGGCGCCCGAAGGCGAAGGTGTCGTCCATCACGAGCATCGCGGTGCTGCCGGTGGCGAGCAGCTCGCCGGTCTCGTCGTGCTCGACCGCGTAGCCGAAGGTGACGCGCCGGGAGGCGCGCTCGCGCACCCAGGTCCGGACGCGGATGGGGTCGTCGTAGCGGGCGGCGCGGCGGTAGCGGATGGTGAGTTCGCCGACCATCAGGCGGAAGCCGAGGGTCTCGAGGTCCCGATAGGAGAGGCCGGTCTGGCGGAGGTGCTCGGTCCGCGCCACGTCGAACCAGACCAGGTAGCGGGCATGGTAGACCACGCCCATCTGGTCGGTCTCGGAGTAATCGACGCGGCGGCGGATCGTGGTGATCCCGGCGCCATCGGTTGCCTCGGTCGGCTGCATCGTCCACCTTTCGCGCCGTGACAGCGCACCGTGTGGTTGTGGTCGGGGACGCCCACCTTGGGGCGGCGCCCGCGGGAGACGAGGAGGCGATGGTCGCCTTCCTCGACGCCGTGCCGTCGCTGGGCGACGCCCTGCTCGTCACCGGCGACCTCTTCGACTTCTGGTTCACCTGGCGCCGGGTGATCCCGCGCCAGGCGATCCGCACCACCGCCGCCCTCGTGCCATCTGGCCCGCCGCTTCCCGGTGATGATGGTCGGCGGCAACCACGACCGCTGGGGCAGCACCTTCTGGGGGCCGGAGGCGGGGCTCCGCTTCGACGCCCATCGGCTCGAGTGCGACGTGGCGGGCCGGCGTGTCCTGATGGTGCACGGCGACGGGATGCATCCGGAGCACTTCCGCGCCAATGTCCTGAACCGGCTGATCAACTCCCCGACGATCATCCGCGCCGTCGCGTCGATTCCGCCCAGCTTCACCTTCTGGGCCGCCGACCGGCTGCAGCACAACCCGGACTATGCGGCGGCGCATCCGGAGATCAGCGAGGCGGCGATGGAGCGCCAGCGCGGCATTGCCGAGGGGCTGCTCCAGGCGGACCCGGGACTCGGCGCAGTGGTGATGGGCCACACCCACCGCGCGGCTGCCGTCGAGATTGCGCCGGGGCGCTGGTACCTGAATCCTGGCGCCTGGCTCGACGGGCACGCCTACGGCATCCTCGACGCCGACGGCGCCACCCTGCACCGCTTCAGCTAGGCCGCTCGCTCCCCAGTGCCGCCAGCTCGATCGTCTCGAGCGGCTCCCCCACGAAGATCGACCCGACCCGCGCGAACCGCGCGCACGTCATCCGTCGCCGCCCAGCGATGGTGCACCGCCGTGCCGGCCGGCGCTTCGAGCCCCTGCGCGGCCAGGACGCTGGCCAGCTCGCGCGCGGTCTCCTGCGCGGAGTCGATCCGCACCACGTCCGGACCGAGCACGCTGCCGATCAGCTCGCTCAGCATAGGGTAGTGCGTGCAGCCGAGGACGATCGTGTCGACCCCTGCCGCACGGAGCGGCGCCAGATACTCCTCGGCGACCAGCCGCGTGGCCGGGTGGTCGAACCACCCCTCCTCGACCAGCGGCACGAAGAGCGGACAGGGCTGCTCCACCACCTGCAGGTCGGGGCGGATCCGCTGCAGCGCGCGTCGGTAGGCCCCCGAGAGGATGGTGCCCGCGGTGCCGATCACGCCGACCGTCCCGCCTCTGCTCGCGTGGGCAGCCGCTCGTGCGCCAGGTTCGATCACGCCGATCACCGGGACGGTCGCAATCGCGCGCAGCTCGTCGAGCGCATGGGCCGTGGCGGTGTTGCAGGCGACGACGACGGCCTTCACCTGGTGCTGCTCGAGCCAGGCGAGGATCTCGCGCGCGTAGCGGCGGACCGTCTCGGGCGACTTCGAGCCGTAGGGGACGCGGGCAGTGTCGCCGAGGTAGAGCGTCGATTCGTGCGGCAGGAGCGAGTGGATCGCTCGCACGACGGTGAGCCCGCCGATGCCGGAATCGAAGACGCCGATCGGGGCGCCGTTCATCGGGGGATCGGCAGGGTGATGCCGAGGCCGGTGCGACCGCCCGGAAGCGCGCGCGCCTGCAGCTCGCCCGGGAAGTCGTAGAGGTTCGCCGAGACGTAGGCCTCCATCCCGGCGAAGAGATGGTTCACCGCGATGAGGAAGAGCCAGTCGCCGCGTTCGGCGCGCTTCGACTCGAGCCGCCCCGAGCCGGTGCGTTCGAGGTAGCGCATCTCGTGGTTGGCCTTGAGGGCCATCCCGACGGCGACCCCCTCGAAGGCGACGAACAACCCGCCGCTCAGTTTCCGGTCAAGCGCCGCCTGCCCCCAGCCGGGGATCAGCAGCGAGCGGGCGAAGTAGCCGAGCGGCGACGGGCGCTTGAGGACCGGCAGCGAATCGGGCCGCGCCTGCGCGGCGAGCGGCCCCGCGAGGAGCAGCAGCGCCGCGGCCAGCGGCCCGAGGCGGACCACCAGGCGGTGGATCAGGCGACCGCCACGAGTTCGATCTCGACGCGGACGTCGCGCGGCAGTCCCGCGGCGGCGACGGTGCTGCGCGCCGGACGGTGATCGCCAAAGTGCGCGGCGTAGACGGCGTTCATCGGCGCGAACTCCGCCATGTCGCGCAGGAAGACGGTGGTCTTCACGACGTTCTTGAACGACATCCCCGCGGCGGCGAGCACGGCGCCGAGGTTCTTGAAGACCTGCTCGGTCTGCTCGGTCACGCCACCCGGCACGATCTCCATCGACACCGGGTCGAGGGCGATCTGCCCCGCGGTGTAGAGCATCCCGTTGACGAGGATGGCCTGCGAGTAGGGGCCGATGGCGGCGGGGGCGTCGGGAGTGGCGATGACTTGCATGAGGAATCTCGAAGAAAGGTGTGACGATGATCGATGATCGATGATCGATGATCGATTGGTGATAATCGGTGGTCGAGGCTCGATGGTCGATGATGGCTTTATCGATCATCGATCATCGATCATCGATCATCCTGCTTTTCAGGCCAGAATAGTCGAAGCGCGTTGGCGGTCGTCGTCACAGCGATATCGTCGAACGTCGTGTTGCGCACGTTGGCGAGTTCGTGCGCGACCGCCGGCACGAAGCTCGGCTCGTTGCGCTTGCCGCGGTGCGGGACCGGCGCCAGGTAGGGCGAGTCGGTCTCGATCAGCAGTCGGTCCGCTGGCCACCGCGCGCATGGCGTCCTGCTGGGTCCACGACTTGAACGTCACCATGCCGCTGAAGGAAAAGTACCACCCCGCCTCGAGCCCGGCGTCCCGGAGGACGGGGCCGCTGGAGAAGGAGTGGAGGACCATCGGTGGCATCGGCCTGATTGCGGAGGATCGCGACGATGTCGGCGTCGGCCTCCCGGGCGTGGATCACGACCGGCATCCCGGCTTCGGTGGCCAGCGCGAGCTGCTCGGCGAAGACGTCGCTGCTGGACGCTGCGCTGGGCGCGTGGTCGTAGTGGTAGTCGAGACCCATCTCGCCGGCGGCCCGGACCAGCGGGTGCTGCCAGGCGGCCTGCGAGGCGCGCGCGGAGCTCGGGGGTCCAGTGCGCGGCATCGTGGGGGTGGCAGCCGGTGGCGACGACGAGTCCGGGATGCCGAACCGCCCAGCCGAGGGTGTCCTCGAGCTGGGCGGGTACGGATTCGATGACCATGGCGCGGGTGACGCCGGCGGCGCCCATCCGCTCCACCACCGCATCGCGGTCGGCCAGCGAAGGCCGGGTCCGCGAGGTGGCAGTGGGTGTCCACCAGCATCAGGGCTCAGACCTGCGGGAACCGTGCCGCGCGAGGCGCCGGTGGCCGGCTTGGGCTTGACCTTGACGCCGCGGCCGTCGACGCCGGGCCACTTCTGCTCGATCATGCGCAGGATCGGCGCCGCGATCCAGATCGACGAGAAGGTGCCGGTGAAGACGCCGAAGAACATCACCAGCGCGAACGGCCGGATGACCTCGCCGGCGAAGATCGTCAGCGCCAGCAGCGTCGACGAGCGTCGTGGCGTGGGTCAGGATCGAGCGCGGCAGCGTCTCGTTGATCGAGAGGTTGAGCACCTCGGTCAGCTGCGTCCGGCGGAACTTGTGCATGTTCTCGCGGACACGGTCGAAGATGATGATCGTGTCGTTCAGCGAGTAGCCGACCATCGACAGCACCGCGGCGACGACGACGAGCGAGAGCTCGATCCGGGCCACCGCGATGAAGCAGACGGTCAGGACGATGTCGTGGGCGGTGGCGAGGACGGCCGCAAGGCCGAAGCGCCACTCGAAGCGGTAGGCCAGGTAGGCCAGCACGCCGAGGAAGGAGAGCAGGATGGCCATCGAGCGCCTGCGTCTTCAGCTCGGCACCGACCTTCGGCGACACCGCCTCGCCGCTGCCCGGGATGAAGCCGCCGGCGCCGACGACCTGCTCGATCGCGGCGTTGACCGCGCGCGTGGTGGCCTGCGTGTCATCGGCCTTCGACCCCGCGACGGCGGTCCGGGCGCGGACGGCGTATTCGTTGTCGCCACCGAAGCGCGTGATCTCGGCGCCCTTCAGGCCCGCCGCATCGAGGCCGGCACGCAGCTTCTCGACGTCGACCGGGGCCGTCGTCTTGAACTGCACGAGGGTGCCGCCGGTGAACTCGATCGACTGGTGAATGCCGAGCCCGATGAGCGCGCCCATCCCGATCACGAACAGGATGGCCGGTGACGGCATACGCCTGGCGGCGGTGCGAGATGAAGTCGTACTTGGCGTGCGCAAAGAAACGAATCATGGTCAGATGCTCAGCGTGGTGGCGTGGGGCTTCCGGTCGAGCCAGACGAGGAAGAACGTCTTGGTGACGAAGATCGCGGTGATCATGGAGGCGATGATGCCCATGATCAGCGTGACCGCGAAGCCCTTGACCGGGCCGGTACCGAACTGGAAGAGGAACGCGGCGGTCAGGACGGTCGAGACGTTCGAGTCGATGATGGCGGGCATCGCGTGGCGGAAGCCCTCCTCGACCGCGACGCGGACCGTGCGCCCGGCAATCAGTTCCTCGCGGATTCGCTCGAAGATCAGCACGTTGGCGTCGACGGCGATGCCGACCGAGAGCACGATGCCGGCGAGGCCGGGCAGCGTGAGGGTCGCGTCGATCATCGACAGCGAGGCCAGCGTGAAGAGGATGTAGAGCGCCAGCGCCAGGACGGCGAGCGCTCCGGACATCCGGTAGATGCCGACCATGATCAGGATGACCAAGAGCGTGCCGACCAGGCCGGCGATGATGCCGCCCCGGACCGAGTCCTCACCGAGCGAGGCACCGACGGTGCGCTCCTCGACGATCTTGAGCGTGAACGGCAGCGCGCCGGCCTTCAGCGTGAGCGCGAGGTCCTGCGCCTCGGCGATGGTGCGGCCCGAGAGCTCGATCTGGCCGCGACGATCGATGCGGCTGTTGATGACCGGCGGGGCGCCCTGGACCTTGCCGTCGAGGACGATCGCCATGAAGTCGCCGATGTGCCGGCTGGTCTCCTGGCCGAAGCGCCGCCCGCCCGCGCGGTCGAGGTCGAAGACCACGATCGGCTTGTTGGAGCTCGGGTCGATCTGCGGCGTCGCGTTCACGAGCGAGGTGCCGGTGAGGATCGGCTTCGCCTCGAGGGCGTAGAGCGCGCGCATCGGCTCGAGGCCGCCCGTCGCGCTCTGGTCCCACTTGAGCTCGATGCCGCGCGGGATCACGCGCTGCACCTCGGGGAGGCGGAGCAGCGAGTCAACGCGGGCCACGGAGGCTTCCGGCACCAGGTAGGTCCCGGGGGCCGACGCACCGGCCGACGCGCCCGAGATGATCAGCGCCTGGAGGATCGGGCCACCCGCCTTGACCGTGTCGGCCGCCGGCTTGGTGGTGTCCCCGGTCGCCGCGGCACCCTTGGCCGACGTGTCGGCCTTGGTGGCGCTGTCGGCCGGCAGCTTCTTGGTGGTGTCGCCGCCGAGCAGCGCGTCGATCCCCTTCGGCGCCGTCGGCGCGCCGGCGGCCGGCTTGACGCCGAGCTGCGCGAGCACCCGATCCATGGCGGGGAGGGCGGCGTCGAGCGCGCCCGTCTTGTCCGTCATGCGGAATTCGAGGAAGGCGTTCTGCTGCACGATCCCCTTGGCGCGCTCCGGATCCTTGATCCCGGCGAGCTCGACGACGATGCGCGACGATCCGACCTTCTGGATCACCGGCTCGGTGACGCCGAACTCGTCGATGCGCTTCCGCAGCACGGTGAGGGCCAGGTCGATGTCCCTGGAGACATCGGCCGAGACCTGCGTCGACTGGTCGAGCTCGAGGCCGAGGTGCATCCCGCCCTGGAGGTCCAGGCCGCGCTTGAGCGGGACGCGCTTGACCTGCACGTCCTGCATCGCGCCGGTGGCGCTGCGCTCACGCACGGTGACGGTGCGCGGGATGAGGGCGATGATCGAGCCGATGACCAGCACGGCGATCAGGATCAGGCGATTGCGAATGGTTGCGAACATCGTCACTCGGACGCCGGTGCGGGCGCTTCAAGGTCCGGGTGCGCCACGGCCAGCATGGTCCGGGCGCGGTGCGAATCCACCTCCAATTGCTGCCGGAGGCTTGCCACCGAATCGAATCGGCGGATCTCACGGAGCGGCGCGACCCACTGGACGCTGACGCTCCGCTCGTACAGGACCCCCTCGAAGCCGAAGAGGTGGGCCTCCAGGAGGCGACGGCCGTCGTCGAACGTCGGCCGGTGTCCCTGGTTCATCATGCCGCCGAACCGGCCGGCGGGTGTCTCGACCACCACGGCGTACACACCGTCGGGTGGCAACAGCTTGCGTCCCTCGATCTGGAGGTTGCAGGTCGGGAAGCCGATCGGCCCGCCCCGCCCTGCACCGCGCTGCACCACGCCCTCGACCGTGTAGCGTCGCCCGAGCATCCGGGCCGCGCCGTCGAGGTCACCGCCCGCCACCGCCCGGCGGATCGCGGTGCTCGACACCGGCAGCCCATCGGCGAACTGCACCGGCGCCACCACGTCGACCGGGAAGCCCCGCGTCGCGCCGAGCGCCTGCAGTGTCGCCACGTCGCCCTGCCGTCCCCGACCGAAGCCGTGATCGTGTCCGATCACCAGCTCGCGCAGGTCGCAGCGCGGGAGCAGCACCTCGTCGACGAACGCCGCGGGATCGAGGGCCGCCATGGCCCGGTCGAACCGCAACGTGAGCACCCGGTCGATGCCGCTGGTGGCGAGGGCGGCGAGCCGCTCCGTCGTCGTGGTCAGCAGCGCCGGCGCCGCGGCCGGATTCACCACCTCGAGCGGATGCGGCTCGAAAGTCACCAGGATGCTGCGCCGCCCGCTCTGCTCTGGGCCCGGCGGCGAATCTCCGCGAGGACCGCCTGATGACCCAGGTGCACCCCATCGAAGGTGCCGACCGTCACCACGCTCCCCGCCCCGCTCACGCCGCCGGCTCCAGCACGACCTCGGGCTGCCAGCGATCGTCGGCCGCCGCGGCCACCGCGAGCAGGCGGCCATCATCCGCCAGCAGCGCCACCGGTCCGTCCACGGCGCCAATCCGTGCCACCGTCCGCCCGAAGCCGACGGCCCGCGCATCGGCCGCATCGAGCGTGATCCGCGGCAGCATCGCGACCATCTGGGCCGGGGTGCGCAGCGCCGCCGCCGAGATCTCCTCGGGCCGCACCGCATCGTCCACCGAGAAGGGGCCGATCGCCGTGCGCCGGAGCGCGCTGCAGTGGGCCGGCAATCCGACCGCGGCCCCCAGGTCCCGCGCGAGCGCCCGGATGTAGGTCCCGCGGCCGACCGTCGCAGTCAGCGACAATGTCGGCGGCGTCCACTCACCGAGCACGAGCCGATGCACCATCACCTCGACCGGCGCGAGGTCGACCGCTTCGCCGGCGCGTGCGAGGACGTACGCGCGGGTGCCACCGACATGTTTCGCCGAGTAGGCCGGCGGCCGCTGCTGCTGCGGCCCCTCGAGCGCGGCGGCGGCCGTGAGCAGCGCGTCGCGGGTGGGCCACACATCCGGCTCGACGGTGGCGACCGGAGTCCCGGTCGCGTCGTCGGTGTCGGTCGCGACGCCGAGATGCACCGTGGCCTCGTAGCTCTTCACGCCGGCCTCGACGAAGCGGGCGAGGCGTGTCGCGCGGCCGACCAGCACCACGAGCAGTCCCGTCGCGAACGGATCGAGCGTTCCGGCATGGCCGACGCTGCGAGTGCCCAACTGCCGCCGTACCGCCGCCACGACATCGTGCGAGGTCCAGCCGACGGGCTTGTCAATGAGCATCCCCCCGATCAGGAGGCCTCCTCCTCGCGCTTCAGGCCCGCCAGGAGGCGATCAATCTCCAGCGCGTGCTCGAACCCGCGATCCAGCACGAAGTGCAACTCGGGCGTGATGCGGGTGGTGAGCGCCTTCGCGACGAAGCCGCGCAGGAACCCCGCCGCCCGCTGCAGTCCCTCGACGGCGGCTTCCCGCTCCGCCGGCTCGCCGTGCGGCACGACCCGCACCGTCGCGTGCGACAGGTCGCGCGTCACTTCGACCGCGCTCACCGTCACCATCCCCACGCGGGGATCGCGCACCTCGCCGCGCAACAGCGCCTCGGCGAGCACCGCCCGGATCGTCTCACCCACCTGCTCCGGGCGCCGCGTATTCCCCTTGCCAGCCATGACCTAGTCCTGTGCAGCCGAGTTCGCGAGCGTGCGCTTGACCTCTTCGGTCCGGAACGCCTCGATCACGTCGCCGACCTTCACGTCGTTGAAGTTCTCGATGCCGATACCGCACTCGAGGCCTTCGCGGACTTCCTTGGCGTCGTCCTTGAACCGCTTGAGCGAGCCGAGGTTGCCGGTGTAGACCACCGAGCCGTCGCGGAGCAGGCGCACCCGCGCCGTGCGCGGAATGATGCCGCTCCGGACCATGCAGCCGGCGATGGTGCCGACGCGCGTGACCTTGAACACCTCGCGCACTTCCGCCTCGCCGAGGATCGTCTCCTTCTCCTCCGGCTTGAGCAGCCCTTCGAGCGCGTTCTTCACGTCCTCGACGGCCTCGTAGATGATCCGGTACGTCCGGATGTCCACGCCCTCGCGTTCCGCCGCCGACCGCGCGTTGGCGTCGGGACGGACGTGGAAGCCGAGGATGATCGCGCCCGAGGCCTTCGCGAGCAGCACGTCGCTCTCGGAGATCTGGCCGACGCCGCGGTGGACGATGTCCACGCGCACTTCGTTGGTGCCGAGCTGGGCGAGCGAGTCGGCCAGTGCTTCGGCCGGGCCGCCCTGGTCGGCCTTGATGATGATCCGCAGCTGCGAGACGGCGCCTTCCTTCAGCGCGCGCGAGATGTCCTCGAGCGTGCCGCCGCGCGCCGAGCGCCGGTTCTGCGCCTCGCGCTCGAGCCGCTGCCGCTTCTGCGCGATCTCGCGCGCCTCGACGGCGTCGGTCATCGCGAGGAAGGTGTCGCCGGCGGCCGGGACGCCCTCGAAGCCGAGGACCTGCACCGGGATCGACGGGCCGGCCGACTTCACGGCCTTGCCGCGCTCGTCGTACAGCGCGCGGACACGACCCGAGTACTTGCCGCAGATGAAGTTCTCGCCGACACGGAGCGTCCCCTTCTGGACCAGGATGGTCGCGAGGGGGCCCTTGCCGGCGTCGAGCGTCGCCTCGATGACCGTGCCCTGCGCCTTGGCGTCGGCATTGGCCTTGAGCTCGAGGATTTCGGCCTGCAGCAGCAACTGCTCCAGCAGCTCGGAGACGCCGGTGCCCTTCTTGGCCGAGATCATCGAGTGCAGCGTGGTGCCGCCGAACTCTTCGAGCACGACGCTGTGCTGCAGCAGGTCCTGCTTGACCTTGCGCCGGGTTGGCGGCCGGGAGGTCGATCTTGTTGATCGCGACGACGATCGGCACGCCGGCATTCTTGGCGTGGGAGATCGCCTCGATCGTCTGCGGCATCACGCTGGTCATCGGCCGCGACGACGAGGACGACGATGTCGGTCACCTGCGCGCCGCGGGCACGCATCGCGGTGAAGGCCTGGTGGCCCGGCGTGTCGAGGAAGGTGATCGACTTGCCACGCCATCTCGATGTGGTACGCGCCGATGTGCTGCGTGATGCCGCCGGCCTCGCCCGGCGACGACGTTCGCCTTGCGGATCGTAGTCGAGGAGCGACGTCTTGCCGTGGTCGACGTGACCCATGATGGTGACGACCGGCGGCCGCGGCGTGAGGGTACCCTCTTCCTCCACCTCTTCCTCGACGACCTCGGCGTGATACTCCTCTTCGCGGACGGCCTGGAAGCCGAACTCGGAGGCGATCAGCTCGATCTGGTCGAAGTCGAGGCGCTGGTTCACGGTGACCATCAGGCCGAGTTCCTTGAAGGCGAACGCCACGATCTGGTTGGCGGGCACCTTCATCGCCTCGGCGAGCTCGCTCACCGAGATGAACTCGTTGACGCGGATGATCGTCTTCTCGCGCTCCTTCTCCTCGGCCGCGCGCGACGCGATGATGTCGCGGTACGAGGGTTCGTCGGAGCGGGTCTTCCGGCGCGGCGCGGGACCCTTCATCCCGTGCAGCGTCTTCAGGATGTTGGCTTGCACCGCATCCTGGTCGACAAAGCTCTTCTTCCCCTTCTTGCCGGGTCCCTTCTTGCGGCCACCACCGGGCTGCGCATCCGGCCCGAAGGTGCGCGGCGCGGTCGAACCGGCGTTGCCCACCTGCGTCGGGATGGCGCCACTGCCGCCGCCCCCGCCGCTGCCGCCACGACCCTGCGACGGATTGCTCGACGAGAAGACCGGACGCGGACGGCCCCCGGGGCCGCCCTGGCCACCGGAGGAGTGCCCGCTGCCGGGCGCCGGGCGCTGCACGCGCGGCGGAATGAACGGCTTGGCCGGACCACCCGCCGAGGTGCCGCTGGCGGCAGGGGGCGGGGTGGTCGGACGCGACGGCTGGGGCCGCGGCGGCATCGGCGGCAGCGGCGGACGGACCGGCGCGGCCACCGGAGCGACCGGCTCAGCGGGCGCGGCATCGGCGGTCGGCGGCGGCAGGCGCATCGGCCGGCTCGGTCGCGGCGGGCTCGACGACGGTCGGTTCCGGCTCCGGCGGCGCGGGCGGCAGGTCCTTGAAGAGCAGCTTGGCGCGCTCCTCGAGCGACAGCACCGGCTTCGCTTCGACGACCGGCACTTCGAGGACGAGCGGCTCGAGGTCGAGCAGTCCGCCGCGCGCGGCAGATTCCTCGGCCTCCTCGGCGGCCTTGGCCTCGGCCTCGGCGACTTCAGCGGCGGTGCGGCGACGGCGAACGGGCTTGGCGTCGGCCGGTGCGGGGGCAGGCGCGGCCTCGGCGACCTTGCGACGCCCCTTCTTCGGGGCGGGCGCCTCGGCAGCCTTCCGCTTCTCGCGCTCCCAACGCACTCGCGCCGCCGCCACCTGGTCCGGCTCCAACGCCGACAGGTGACTGCGCACGAAGATGTTCATCTCGCGCAACATTCCCATCACCTGCTCAACGGGAACGCCAAACTCCGCGGCGAGGTCGTGCACTCTGCTCTTGACCACTCCCTACCCTCCGTCAGGTCCTGTCACGGGTCGCGATTCACGGCGAGGATTCCCGCCGCCAGCGCCCGATCCTGCACACCCACCACCATCGTCGCGGGGCGTCCCAGCCGTGCCCCGAGCGAGTCGGCATCGGGCCCCACAATCACCGGGACGCTGATGCCGTTGGCCAACCGTACCACCTTGTCCTGCACCCGCTGGGTGGCATCGGACGCCACCACCACCAGCAGGCATTCCCGTCGCTGCAGGAGTGCGCGGGTGCCATCCACGCCGATGCTCACGCCGCCACCGCGCACACCCAGGCCGATGAGGCCCAGGAGGCGCGCCGCTGCGTCAGGCGGGGGTGGCGCCACCCTCGGGCTCGTCCTCGGTCAGGTCGGTCACGAAGCGGAGCAGCTCTTCCGCCGTGCCACCGGTCATCCCGGGGATCTTGGCAATGTCTTCGGCCTCGAGATCGATCACGTCGTTCAGCGTCGTGTAACCGGCCTGATCGAGGATCGCGACGAGCTCGGGCGAGAGGCCCTCGAGCTGCGCCAGCGGCACGCGCGTCTCGGCCTCTTCCTCTGAGGAGGCCAGGGCGAACAACGGCCCCTCGCCACCACGCTCCAGCCACTCGCGGCTGGAGTAGAGGTCGATCTTCCAGCCGGTCAGTTCCGAGGCGAGGCGGACGTTCTGGCCATTGCGGCCGATCGCCAGCGAGAGCTGGTCCTCGTCGACCACGGCCTGGATCGTCTTGGTGGCCGGATCGGAGAAGACCTTCGCGACGCGGGCCGGCGCGAGCGCCAGACGGGCGAAGCGCTCCGGATCGGGCGACCAGGGGACGATGTCGATCCGCTCGCCACCGAGCTCGTTCACGACGGCCTGCACGCGCGACCCCTTGAGGCCGACGCAGGCACCCACCGGATCGATGGCGTCGTCACGCGAGATGACGGCGACCTTGGTGCGGCTGCCGACTTCGCGCGCGATGCCGCGGATTTCCACGATCTGCTGCTGGATTTCCGGGACCTCGAGCTTGAACAGCGCCTTCACGAAGAGCGGGTCGCCACGCGAGAGAATGAGCCGCGGTCCCTTCGGGGTCTCCTCGAGGCGCTTGAGCACCGCGCGGATGGTGTCGCCCTGATGGAACTGCTCGCGGTGATTCTGCTCGCGATACGGGACGATCGCCTCGGCTTCGCGGAAGCGGTTCAGCATGATCACGAACTTGCCGCGCTCGACCTGCTGGATCTCGCCCGAGAGGAGCTCGCCGACCTTGTTGGCGAACTCGTCGCGGATGCGGTTCCGCTCGCCTTCGCGGACGCGCTGGATGATCCGCTGCTTGGCGGCCTGCACCGCGAGCCGGCCGAAGGCCTCGAAGGGCACTTCCTCTTCGAGGACGTCGCCGACCTGGAAGTCGGGATCCTCGAACTGGGCCTCCTCGAGGGAGACCTGCGCGCTCGGGTCCTCGACCACGTCGGACACCTGGCGGAGCCGGATGACGGAGAGGGTCCCCTGCAGTTCGTCCACGTTCAGCTCGAAGCGAACGTTGGGACCGTACTTCTTCATCAGGGCCGCATGAATGCCATCACGCAGCAGGTCGAGCAGTTCCGAGCGCTCGAGCTGCTTGCTGCTGGACAGTTCACGAAAGGCCGACAGCATCTCGGCGGACGTCGCCATCAGGGTTCTCCTGCTTCCCGGTTGCCTTGCCTGGACCAATCATGCACGAGCGTCGCTTCGCGAATCGCCTCGAGCGCGAGGGTGGCGGTCTCGCCCCCCATGTCCAGCGTCACGTGTGCTGCATCGGGCACCGCGATGATCCGCGCCTTGCGGACCCCGGGCACCCCCATCGCCTTGAGACGCACCTCGCGTCCCACGTACCGCTGCCAATGCTCGGGGAAACGGACGGGCCGTTCGATCCCCGGCGATGACACTTCGAGCTCCCACTGCGGTCCCACCGCGCCGGCGGCTTCGAGCGCCGCTTCGAGCGTCCGCGAGACGTGCTGACAGTCGCTGCTGGTGACGCCGTGGCCCGGGCGTCCACCACCGGGGACGTCCATGCGGATCCGGACAACGCGCTTCGCCGTCGATCCACCCACTCGCACATCCACCAACTCGAAGCCGAGTCCGGCGATCGTCTCGCGCAGCACATCGGTCGTGAGGAGGGGTGGCGTCACCGTCGCATCCGAAGGTGGGGGTAAAGAAAAATGTCGGGGGATACCCGACACATCGCCAACTGCACGAAAGTCCCCCAGCACCCAAAACTACCCCCTCAGACGGGGCTCCGGCAAGGGGAAGGAAGCCCCAGATACGCCACCATCCGGCCGTCCTTCCCCCCGCTCCCCCGGTGGGAAAAGAAGGCATCCCGCTGGGCCGAGGAGCAGTGCCCGCTGGCCGTGGCCTCGCCCACCCCGAGGGCCGCGGCCTGCTCGAGGAGGACCTCCCGAAGATCGAGGTGCCAGGGTCCCGGCCCCTCGGCCACCCGCCCCACCCCGGTGATGACCTCGGCCCCCACCTCGTAACAGGGGCCGGAGATCGCCACCCCGGCGTGCATCACCACCTCGGAGGGCTCGACCCCGGCGTGGGCGCGGAGCAGGTCGAGGCCGTTGGCGAGGATCCCGGCCGCCGTCCCGCGCCAACCGGCATGAAGGAGCGCGATCGCCCCCTTGGCCGGGGCCACGAGGTAGATCGGGACGCAGTCGGCGACGGTCACCAACAGGGCGAGACCCCGACTGGAGGTGGCGTGGCCGTCGGCTCCCTCGTGGATGGTCCAGCCGCCGGCCGAGGCCCCGTGCCAGATGACGCGGCTGCCGTGAACCTGGTGGGCCATGACCATCGCGGGGGTGTCGGTGAGGGAGGCGCGGAAGGCGCGCCAGCGGGTCATGACCTCGCCGACCGGCTGGTCGGTCCAGAGGCCGAGGTCGAAGGGGTCCGCCGGGTCGTCGCCGCGGCCGGTGATCCCGGCCACGACGTCGAAGCGCTCGCGCCACCCCGGGACCTCCCACCGTGGGACGTCGCCGGGGAGGCGGCGTTCGTCAGCCCTCGACACGCTCGAGGTCGGCTCCGAGGGCGATCAGGCGCTTGTCGATGTTCTCGTAGCCGCGCTCGACCTGTCCGATGTTGTGGATGTAGCTCTCGCCGTCGGCGGCGAGTGCGGCGAGCACCATTGCCATCCCCGCGCGGATGTCGGGCGACTCGACCTTGCCGCCACGGAGCGGCGAGGGGCCGCTGATCACGGCGCGGTGCGGATCGCAGAGGACGATCCGCGCGCCCATCCCGATCAGCTTGTCGACGAAGAAGAGGCGCGACTCGAACATCTTCTCGTGCATGAGCACCATCCCCTCGCACTGCGTCGCGGCGACGAGGGCGATCGACATCACGTCGGCCGGGAAGGCCGGCCAGGGGCCGTCTTCGAGCTTGGGGACGTGGCCGCCGAGGTCGGGGCGGACGCGGCGTTCCTGGCCGGCGTCGACGATCAGCTGGTCGCCGACGACGCGCGGCCGGATGCCGAGGCGGTCGAAGCCGAGGAGCATCGAGCGGAGGTCGTCGGGGCGGACGCCATCGATGGTGATCTGTCCGTTGGTGACGGCGGCGAGGCCGATGAACGAACCGATCTCGATGTGGTCGGGGCCGACCGCGTAGGTGCAGCCGCCGAGCGGCTTGCCGCCCTCGATCACGTAGGTGTTGCTGCCGATCCCCTCGATGTGCGCGCCCATCGCGACCAGCACGAGGGCGGTGTCCTGCACGTGCGGCTCGGAGGCGGCGTTCCGGAGCGTGGTGCGCCCCTTGGCGGCCACCGCGGCCATCAGGGCGTTCTCGGTGCCGGTGACGCTCGGTTCGTCGAGGAAGATGTCGGCGCCGACGAGCTGCTTCGCCTCGATCTCGAAGCGATCGCCGACGGTCACCAGTGCGCCGAGCCGTTCGAGGGCGAGGAAGTGGGTGTCCACGCGACGGCGTCCGATGACGTCTCCCCCCGGCGGGGGCAGGGTCACCTTGCCGAATCGGGCGAGCAACGGCCCCGCGAGCAGGATCGACGCGCGAATCCGAGTGCAGAGGACGGGATCGAGCGGCTTGGGCTTGACCGCCCGCGTGTCGACCGTGACCGCGTTGGGACCGGTCCATTCGACGGAGGCGCCGAGGTCGGCGATCAGTTCGAGGAGGGTCTCGACGTCCCGGATGCGCGGGATGTTCTGGAGATGGACCGGACCGTCCGCCAGCAGGGTGGCGGCGATGACGGGCAGGGCGGCGTTCTTGTTGCCAGCAGGGCGGATCGTCCCGGCCAGGGGACGTCCTCCGCGAACCACGAATCGAGGGGCCATGCGGAAAGCTCGTCGGGTAGACGGGAGCACCGCAAGCGGCCCGCCCTCAGCGAATTACCTTTGGAGGAGCTACTCCTCCGACTGGAGCGTCTCACATGCCCACCTGGGTCGGACCAACGGTCGCCCTGTCCCTGCTCGTGATCGCCCTCTGTTTCCTGGGCATCGCGCTCACCGTCCTCTTTGCCCTGCGCGAAGGCCTCGAACGCGGGCAGTCGCTCGCGAAGGAAATGGGCGAGCTGCGCCGCGACCTCTCGCCGCTGCTGCAGGCCTTCAGCCGGCTTGGCAAGGAGGGCGCCGACGTGCTCGATCTCGCGAAGGATGAAGTGCGCGAGATCGTCTACACCACGCGCCGCTTCCGGAAGGATGTCGAGAAAGGGATGCAACGGACCCAACGCCGGCTCGCCGACTTCGAGGCGGTCGTCGAGATCGTGCAGGAGGAGGTCGAGGAGACGGCGCTCGACCTCACCACCGCACTCCGCACGGTGCGCACCGGCACCGGGATGATCGGGCAGCTGCGGCGACTGGTGCTCCCGAGGCGAGGCCGGCGATGAAGATCGCCGTGGCGTTCGCGCTCGTCGCGCTCGCCGCCCTGCTCTTCCCCGACCTGCTGCACGCCTGGACGCCGGGGACGCACATCGTCCTCGGCGAGAGGATCCTCGGTTCGCTGGAACTGCTGCCGTCGGCGATCGCCGACCTGCTGCGCGCCTTCCCGTACGACTACCTCTACGGCAACATCGCGGCCGACACGACGATGGCGAAGAAGTTCGCCCCCGCCGATCGGCACTGCCACGCCTGGCATGTCGGCATGGAAGTGCGCGACCTCGCCGACTCCGACGCGCTGCGCGCCTTCGGCCTCGGCTACATGTCGCACCTCGCCGCCGACGTCGTCGCCCACAACCACTACGTCCCGCGGCAGCTGGTGATCACCAGCAGCACGCGGTCGATGGGGCATACCTACTGGGAGAGCCGGGCGGAGACGGTGCTGGGCGAGGCGGTGCCGAAGGCGGCGCGCGAGCTGATCCGGCTCGACCACCGGCCGGCCGACCAGCACCTCGAGCGGATCCTCTCGCCGACGATCTTCTCGGTCGCGACCAACCGGAAGCTCTTCCGCGGCATGGTGCGAGTGGCGAACTCGAAGCCGTGGCAGTTCGGGATGCAGGTGGCGAGCGACCAGAGCCGCTGGGACCTGACCGAGGAGCTGGTCGGCGCCAACCTCGACCAGGCCACCGCCAACATCCGCTCGGTCCTACGCGACGAAGCCTCGGAGGTGCTGCGGCTCGATCCGAACGGCGAGGGCGCCCTGCTCCGCAGCAAGGACGTGCGGCGCCAGGCGCTGGTGGGGCGCGGCCGCCGGGACCGCGAGTGGCTGGCTGCGCTGGCCGACGCGCAGTTCGGCCTGCCGCCGATCGAGGCAGGCAAGGTCGTCGTCGACCCGCCGCGCATCAAGGACTAACTGCGGCGACTCAGCGCGGCGACCCCGGCGACGACGCGCGCCACTTCCTCTGATGTGGTGTAGCAGGCGGCGCCGATCCGGACCATCCCCTCGACTTCCAAGCCCAGACGACGCGCCACGGTGGTGGCGTAGAAGTCGCCGTTCGACACGAAGCAGCCGTGGTCCACCAGGCCGCGCGCGATCTCTTCGGATGACTTCCCCGCCACCGTGAAGGCGATCGTCGCGGTGCGCGGCGTCCCCGGCGGCGGCCCGAGCCGCTTCACGCCAGGGACATCGCCCAATCCATCCCACAGCTGCTGGAAAAGGTCGCGCTCGCGGCGGTGGAGCAGGTCATAGCTGCGCACCAGGCGCGAGCGGAGGTTCCCCTCGCCGCCACCGAGCGAGGCGATCCACTGCACCGCAGCGGCCGCGCCGACGATTCCCTCGTGGTTCTGCGTCCCGGTCTCGAAACGCTCGGGGGCGGTATCGGGCGCCGGCTCGAGCTTCGGCACGTCGATCGTGCTCAGCACCGGATGCCGGCCCCACAGCACGCCGACATGCGGCCCGTAGAACTTGTACGAGCTGCAGGCGTAGAAGTCGGCGCCGATCGACTTCGGGTCGGGAAGGTGGTGTGGCGAGTAGTGCACGCCATCGACGTAGACGAGCGCGCCGGCGTTCTTGGCGAGCTTGGTCGCGGCCGCCACGTCGGAGATGGTGCCGAGCGCGTTCGAGGCGGCACCGATCGCGAGCAGCCGGGTGCGCTCGGTGAGCAGCCCCGGCAGCAGGTCGAGCCGCAGCTGCCACGTCTCGACGTCGAGCGGCAGCATCTTCAGCACGAGGCCGCGTTCCTTCGCGACCGCCTGCCACGGCGCCAGGTTGGCATGGTGATCGAGCTCGGTGACGATGATCTCGTCGCCGGCATTCCAGCCGCGCGCGAGGGCACGCGCCACGTGGAAGGTGATCGTCGTCATGTTGTTGCCGAAGACGACCTCGTTCTCCGCCCCGCCGAAGAAGGCGGCGTAGGTACGGCGCGCCTCCAGCAGCATCGCATCGGTCTCGACCGACGTCGGATACGCCCAGTGCGTGTTGGCGTTGTGGTGCAGCAGGTAGTCGCGGATCGCATCGGCGACGGCGAGCGGCACCTGGGTGCCGCCCGGCCCGTCGAAGTAGGCGACCTTGTGCCCGGCATGGGTGCGCTCAAGCGCCGGGAACTGCGCGCGGATCTGGTCGACGGTCAGGGCGGCACTCATTCGGCAAGCCTCGCGGTGAGGATCGGCTGGATCGCCTTCGGGTCGGCCTTCCCCTGGCTGCGCTTCATCACCTGCCCCACGAAGAAGCCGATCAACTTGGCGTCGCCCCCCTTGTAGCGGGCCACCTCGCCCGGATGCGCCGCGATCACCTCGGCGACCCATCCCTCGAGGGCGCCGGTGTCACGCACCTGCACCAGGCCGAGTCGGTCGGCCACGGCGCGCGGTGCCTCGTCGTTGCCGGCGAGTTCCGCGAAGATCCGCTTCGCGGCCTGCAGCGAGACGGTGCCATCGGCCACGAGCAGCACCAGCGCGGCGAGTCGCTCCGGGGCGATGGCGAAGTGGCCATGCTCGTTCCAGCCGGAGATCGCCTCGCCGAGCACCCAGTTGGAGGCGGTCTTCGGGTCGACGCCGGCGGCGACCGTCGCCTCAAAGTACGCCGAGACTTGGGGCTCCTGGATCAGCGTGCGGGCGTCGTACTCCGGCAACCCGAGCGCCTCCTGATAGCGTGCCTTCCGCGCGGCCGGCAACTCCGGGAGCGCGGCGCGCTGTGCCTCGATCCACGCCGGGGTCAGCGCCAGCGGCGGCAGGTCCGGATCGGGGAAGTAGCGATAGTCGTGGCTGTCTTCCTTCGAGCGGAGCGGCTTCACCTCGCCGGTCGCGGCGTTGAAGGTCAGCGTCACCTGGGTGACCCGCTCCCCGCTCTCCAGCATCGCGATCTGCCGCGTCCGCTCCGCCTCGAGCGCGCGTTCGACGTTGGCGAAGGAGTTCATGTTCTTCACTTCGGTCTTGGTGCCGAGCGGGTCGCCGGGGCGACGCACCGAGAGGTTGGCGTCGACGCGGAGCGACCCCTTCTCCATCGAGCACTCGGAGACACCGGCGTAGATCAGCAGCTGCCGCACGGTGGTCAGGTAGGCGCGCGCCTCTCCTGGCGAGCGCATGTCCGGCCCGCTCACGATCTCGGCGAGCGGCGTGCCGGCACGGTTGAGGTCGACGGCGGTCTGCCCCGGGATGCGGTCGTGCAGCGATTTGCCGGCGTCCTCCTCGAGGTGGAGGCGCGTGATCGAGATCGCGATCGGCCCGCGCTCCGGCGAGTCGATCATGACCGAACCGTGCTCGGCCAGCGGCTTGTCGAACTGCGAGATCTGATACCCCTTCGGGAGGTCGGGGTAGAAGTAGTTCTTGCGCGCGAAGACGCTGCGCTCGCGGATCGTGGCAGCCGAGCGCTATTGCGCCGATGGTGCCGAGCCGGACGGCTTCGGCGTTCGGCACGGGGAGCGCGCCGGGCAGGCCGAGGCAGACCGGGCAGACGTTGGTGTTCGGGGCATCGCCGTAGGTGGTGGGGCAGCCGCAGAACATCTTCGAGCGGGTCGCGGGCTGGACGTGGATCTCCAGCCCGATCACGGTTTCCCAGGTCATCACCGCACCTCCGCCACCGCGTCGGTGGCCCGTTCGAGGACCTCCGCAACGGCGAGCATGGTGGCTTCGTCGAAGTTGCGCGCGATCAGCTGGCCGCCGATCGGCAGTCCCTGGTCGCGGCCGATCGGCACCGACATCGCCGGCACGCCGGCGAGCGAGGCCGGGGCGACGAAGATGTCGGCCAGGTACATCTGCACCGGGTCGGCGGTCTTCTCGCCCGCCTTGAAGGCCGGCGTCGGGCGTGGTCGGCGTGAAGAGCAGGTCGACGCCATCGGAGAAGACGTTGGCGAAGTCATCGGCGATCAGCTTCCGCACTGCCTGCGCGCGGACATAGTACTGATCGGAGTAGCCGGCCGAGAGGACGAACGTCCCGACCAGGATCCGGCGACGCACCTCGGGGCCGAAGCCCTCGCCGCGCGTGGCGCGGTACAGGGCACGGACGTCGCCACCCGCGCCGACATGCCGCGGCCCGTAGCGGACGCCGTCGAAGCGGGCGAGGTTCGCCGCGGCCTCGGCGGGATTGACGATGTAGTAGGTCGGCACCGCATGCTTCGTATGCGGGAGCGAGACCTCACGGATCGTGGCACCGAGGGAGCGCAGCGTGGCGATGGCGCGATCGCAGGCGGCACGAACGCCGGCATCGAGGTCGGCCGGGAAGTACTCCTTGGGCAGCCCGATCACGACGCCCTTCAGGTCGGCGCGCGCTGCGGGGAGTGCCATCGGCGGTTCGGCGAGCGTGGTGGCATCGCGCGGGTCCTGACCGGACATCGCCGAGAGGACGCGGGTGGCATCGCTGACCGTCTTACCGAAGACGGAGATGCAGTCGAGCGACGAGCCGAACGCCACCAACCCGAACCGAGACACGCGGCCGTAGGTCGGCTTCAGGCCGACGACGCCGCAGAAGGCCGCGGGCTGGCGCACGGAGCCGCCGGTCTCCGAGCCCAACGCGGCAGGCACCACACCGGCGGCGACCAGCACCGCCGAGCCACCGCTCGATCCGCCCGGGACGCGGTCGTGATCGATCGGGTGGAGCACACGGCCGTAGGCGGAGTTCTCGGTCGACGAGCCCATCGCGAACTCGTCGAGGTTGGCCTTGGCCCCCACCAGCGCGCCCGCGGCGCGGAGTCGGGTGACGACCGTTGCCTCGAAGGGCGAGGTGTAACCGGCGAGGATCTTCGACGCGCAGGTCGTCGGCTCCTCGGTCGTCACGATGTTGTCCTTGATCGCGATCGCCATCCCCGAGAGCGGGCCGGCGGGCGCGGCGTCGAGGCGATCGGCCTCCCGATCGAGGACGTCCTGCGACCACTGGAGCGTTGCATTGAGATGGGCGGCGGCGGCGAGCCGGCGGCCGGTCTCGGCAGCGAGGGTGCGCGCGCTCATTCCTCGGCCATCCCGCCGAGCTTCGGCACCACGAAGAAGCCGTCGACGAACGCGGGGGCCATCGCGGCCGGCCCGCGCACCATCGGGATCGGCGCCACGACATCGTTGCGCAGCGTCAACTGTTCCGGCCCCACCGCCACCGTCCCGACGCCTTCCGGCAGCGGGACCTCGGCGAGTTGGGCGACGAATTCGACGATCGCCTCCAGCTGCGTCGCCAGCAGCGGCAGGTCCTCTTCGGCCACCGCCAGCTCGGCGAGACGCGCCACGTGGCGGACTTCCGACGCACCGATTGTCATGCGCTCTCCCAGTCGCGCTCGAGGCCGGCAAAGGCGACGAGCAGTTGCTTGGTTCCCACTTCCGGATCGTCGAAGGCCACCGAGACCTTCAGGTCCTTGCCGCCGCCGGAGAGGCCGAGGATCGCCCCGCCTCCGAAACGGCGGTGCCGCACGCGTTCGCCCTTCACGTAGCGCGGCGCATCCTGATTCTCGCTCGCCGGGGGCACGTCGACCGGTGTCGGCTCGTCCCAGACGCCACTCTTCGGCGCGGCGGCCTTCGCCGGCGTCGAGGTGGAGCGGCCCCACTTGGCACCGCCGCCCTGACTGCTTCGTCCGCCGCCCCAGCTGCCGGAGCCCCACGACGATTGCCCGAGGGAGCCACCCACCGCGAAGGAGGTGCGCTTCTCCTCGAGCAGCTCCGGCGGCAACTCCTTCAGGAAGCGCGAGGCCATCGCCGGCCGCAACTCCCCGCCCCGCCGCCGGGCGCGAGCCCAGGTCATGATGAGGGCGTCGCGCGCGCGGGTGATGCCGACGTAGCAGAGGCGGCGCTCCTCGTCGAGGCCATCGGGCGACTCGAGCGCCCGGCCCGACGGGAAGAGGCCGTCTTCCATCCCGGCGAGTACCACCACGGGCCATTCGAGTCCCTTGGCCGTGTGCAGCGTCATCAGCGTGACGCCATCCTCGCGACCGGCGGTCGTGTCCACGGCCGACATCAGCGCCGCCTCGGTCAGGAAGCGCTGCAGCGGGGTGCCCGGCTCGTTCTCCTCGCTGATCACTTCCGACCATTCCGCGGCACCGGCCACCATCGCCCGGACGTTCTCCCAGCGATCGGCCCCCTCGAGCCCCTCGGCCATGAGGACCTTCTCGTAGTCGAGGACGCGGATCAACTCCTCCATGACGAGGACCGGCGCCGACTCGCCGACGCGCGTGCGCACGTCCTTGATCTGCGCCGCGAAGGTCGCGAGCGCCTGGCGCAGGTTCGGGCGGAGTCCGTTGATCATCTCGGCGCGCTCTGCCGTGGCGAGCATCGCGAGGTTCCACTGCCGCGCCTGCTCCGCGAGCATCACCAACGACGAATCGCCGATGCCGCGGCGCGGCACGCCGACGGCGCGCAGGAAGGCCTCGTCGTCCGACGGGTTCGCGATCAGCCGGAGGTACGCCAGCAGGTCCTTCACCTCGCGGCGGTCGTAGAACGAGATCGACCCGACGATTCGATACGGCACCCCGGCCCGGCGCAGCGCCTCTTCGAGTGCGCGTGACTGGGCGTTGGTGCGGTAGAGAATGGCACACTCGACGTAGAGCGCGCCGTCCTGCACGCGCTGCTTGAGCTCGCGCGCGATCCACTCCGCCTCGTCGCGTTCGTCGGCGGCGGCGAGGACGACGATCGACTCGCCCCCCGGACGGACGGTGCGGAGCGTCTTGCCGAGGCGGCTCCGGTTCCGTTCGATGACGGCGTTGGCGGCGTCGAGGATCGGCTTGGTCGAGCGGTAGTTCTCCTCGAGCTTCACGAGCACCGCGTCGCCGAAGTCGGTCTGCAGCGACTGCATATTGCGCACGTCGGCGCCGCGCCAGCCGTAGATGCTCTGGTCGTCGTCGCCGACGGCGAAGACGTTCTTGTGGCCGCTGCCAAGCAGCTTGATGAGTTCGTACTGGACCTTGTTGGTGTCTTGGAACTCGTCGACCAGCAGGAAGTCGAAGCGATGCCGCCACCGCTCCAGCACATCCGGATGTTCGCGGAAGAGCGTCAGCGGATGGAGGATCAGGTCGTCGAAGTCCATCGCGTTGGCGAGCTTGAGCGCGCGCTGCAGGGCGACGTAGACATCGGCCGCCACCTTCACTGCCGGGTCGTGCGGCGCGCTGCGCTCGAGGTCCTGCGCCGTCTGCATCGCGTTCTTGGCGCCCGAGATGATGTTCTGGATCAGCTTGGGCGGATAGAGCTTGACCGGGTGGTTCCGCTCCTCCATCAGCCGGCGGATCAGCGCGATCTGGTCGTCCTGGTCATAGATCGAGAAGTCGCGGGAGAAGCCGAGGCGGTCGCCCTCGCGGCGGAGCAGGCGCGCGGAGAGGGAGTGGAACGTCCCGATCCAGAGCCCGGCCGGATCGCGCTCGAGCAGGTCGCCGATCCGGTGCTTCATCTCACCGGCGGCCTTGTTGGTGAAGGTCACCGCGAAGATGCGTTCCGGCGGCACGCCGTGCGACTCGATCAGCGAGGCGATGCGGGCGGTGAGCACGCGCGTCTTGCCGGAGCCGGCGCCCGCGAGCACGAGGATCGGGCCGGTGACGTGTTCCGCCGCGCGGCGCTGGGCGGGATTGAGGCCGCGCAGCAGGTCCTTGCCGAGGGTCATGTGATCGGGGCCGCGAGCGGAAAGCGCATCAGGAATGTCGTTCCATGTTCAGTAGGTTCCAGGCCGACGACGCCTCCATGGGCGTCCTCGATGACGCGGCGCGCGAGCGCGAGTCCGATGCCCCAGCCGCCGCGCTTGGTCGTGATGCCCGGTTCGAAGATCGTCCGGCGCAGGTCGCGCGGGACGCCGGGACCGTCATCAATCACGCGCAGCACGGCGTCGTTGCCATCCACTTCGGCGGCAAGGGTGATCGAACCGCCGCGGCCCTGCAGCGCGTCGATCGCGTTCTTGACCATCGCCTCGAGGGCCCACTCGAGCAGCACGGCGTCGCCGGCGACGACCGGCCCCGCGCTCGGTGCGCGCACGGCGAGGATGATCGGATTGGCGTGCTTCGGCAGGCGTGGCTGAAAATAGCCGGCCACGCGTTCCGACAGCGCCCCGAGCCCGACAGGATCGCGGCGCGCCGGATTGCCGATCCGCTCGAAGCGCTGGGCGACGCGCTGCAACCGCTCCGCGTCGGCGTCGAGGAACTCGGCGATCTTCTCGCGCGGCAGCCCCGCCCCGCGCAGCTGCTCGATCCACCCCTGCAGCGAGGTGAGCGGCGTCCCCATCTGGTGCGCCGCCTCGCGCGCCATGGCGACCCACAACCGGTCGCGCTGCGCCGTGGTGGCGTTGCGGTACGCCACGACGGCGACGCCGACCATCACCACGAGCGTGAGTGCCTGCAGCAGGCCGAGCGTCAAGAGCATCCGCGTCGCGGGCATCGGGCCGAAGTGCAGCGCGCCGAAGCCGGGGGAGACGATCGGCGGGTTGACCGCGTCGAGTTCGGCCGCGTAGCTGCGCACGCGCGGGTCATCGAGCGAGGCCTCGAAGGGGAGGTTCGCCGCGAAGAGCACGCGTCCGGTGCTGTCGGTCTGGATCAGCGGCAGGCCCAGCGCACGGACGCGACCGCCGAGGTCGAGCAGCGCCGCCGTGCCGCCGTTCGGGTCGGGGTCGTTGAGGCCGCGGAAGACGACGGAGTAGAGCTGCGAGGTGGATTGGGCCTCGCCGCGGAAGTGGCGTGCGACGAGGAACGAGACACCGAGCGACAGGCCGGCGAGCAGGGCGACCAGCAGCACGGCCACGCCAGGGGCGAGGCGGCTGAGGCGCCCCTTACGTGCGCGGGACGAGACGGTCGGTCCCGACATAGGGGACCAGCGCGGCCGGGAGTACCACCGAGCCATCGGCCTGCTGGCCGTTCTCGAGGAGCGCGATGATCGTGCGCGGGAACGCCACGCCGGAGGCGTTGAGCGTGTGGACGAACTCGGGCTTCGCGCCCGGTGCGGGACGATAGCGGATGTTCGCGCGACGCGCCTGGAAGTCCTCGAACGTCGACGCGCTCGACGCCTCGAGCCAGTTGTCGACGCCGGGCGCCCAGACCTCGAGGTCGTAGGTGCAAGCCGAGCCGAAGCCAGTGTCGCCGGCCGCAAGCGCCAGCACGCGATACGGGATCTCGAGCCGCTGCAGCACCGCCTCGGCGTGCGCGGTAAGCAGAGCATGCTCGCGCGCGCTCTCCTCGGGCTTCACGAGGCGGACCAGCTCGACCTTGTCGAACTGGTGCACCCGGATCAGGCCGCGCGTGTCCTTGCCGTGCGCCCCGGCCTCGCGCCGGAAGCAGGGCGTGTAGGCGGTCATCGTGATCGGCAGGTCGGCCGCGTCGAGGATTTCGTCGCGGTAGATGTTGGTGACCGGCACCTCGGCCGTCGGGATCAGGAAGAGATCGTCCGCCGACGCGTGGTAGAGGTCTTCCTCGAACTTCGGCAGCTGCGACGTGCCGACGAGCGACGCGCGATTCACGAGGTACGGCGGCTGCACCTCGAGGTAACCGTGCTCACGCGTGTGCAGGTCGAGCATGAAGGAGGCGAGGCCACGCACCAGCCGCGCGCCCATCCCGGTGAAGAGCGGGAAGCCCGAGCCGGTGAGCTTGGTGCCGCGCGGCAGGTCGAAGAGCCCGAGCGCGACGCCGAGATCCCAGTGGGCCTTGGGCGCGAAGTCGAACTGCCGGGGCGTGCCCCAGTGGCGCACCACCTGGTTCGCCTCGGCGCCACCGCTCGGCACTTCGGCGAGCACCGTGTTCGGGACGTCAAGCAGGTGAGCCTCGAGCAGCGCCTCGACGTCGCGCAGGTCGGTCTCGAGGACGCGGACCGCCTCCCCCGAGGCCTTGAGCGTGGCGAGCAGCTCGTCGGCCGGTTCCTTGGCCCGCTTCCGACGCGCGACTTCTTCGGTCTGGCTGTTGCGCTCGGCCTGGAGCTTCTCGACCCGCGTGACCATCTCGCGCCGCTTGGCGTCGAGCGCGATCACGCGATCGAGCTGCGCGAGGGCGTCGTCGTCGAGGCGACGGGCAAGCGAGGCGCGGACCCCGTCGGGGTCGTGGCGCAGGCGGCGGAGATCGAGCATGGGATCAGTTCCGCGAGGTGCCGGGCTCGAGGTTGCGATAGCCACAGTTCACGTTGGCCAGCACCTTGAGATCGACCGTCTTGAGCACGTCGTTGAACGCGAGCACCTGGAACTTGCCGTACTGCGGCACGCCGAGATAGCAGACGATCCGCGACCGACCGGCGATGACGTCGCCGACGGCGATCGGGATTGTATCGGTCTGCTTCCAGCCGCTGGTCGGCCCCGCCTTCAGGTCGTCGAAGGCGGTGGTGACCTTCTGCAGGCCGGGGTTGGTGCTGCCGCCTTCGCCGAGACCGAGCGCGGCGAGCGGGAGGAGCACCGGCCCCTTGCCGGGGATGATGTCGTAGGCGAAGTCGAACGCCGACGATTCATCGGTGCGCACCGGGGTGGCCGCCGTGATGGAGAAGGCGGCCGGGGTCGTCAGCGCGGCCCCCTGGATGGCGCCGAGGGTCACGGTGTCGACGATGTTCGCCGTGGCGGCGTCACCGAGCTGGGTGTCGCTGCAGGCGACGGCGGCGGCGAGGGCAAGGAGGAGCAGAGGACGAGGACTCATGGGAGAAGGTTAGACCGCTCGCGGGAGCGCGGCAACCCGCGATCATTGCTTGACTTCCGCGCCTCGGCGGCCCTAGCTTCGCGCCGTCCCTTCCCTCGCCGGAGCGTGCCCGTGACGTCGCCCCTTCGATCGGTCCTGCAGGCCCTTGCCGAGCGTCCGGAGGTGGCCGGCGTCGTGGTGGTCAGCGACGAGGGTCTGGTCGTGGAATCGGTCCTTCCAGCGGGTGTCGACCGGGAGGCGATTGCGGCGCTCGGGGCCACCGCCCTCCGCTCCCTGGCGGGGCTCGGTCAGGCGGCCGGGCTGGGGAGCCCCTCCGGGGTGGTGGTCGATGCGCCGGGTGGGGCCCTGGTGCTCCAGCGTCTGGCAGGCAGCACGGCCTCCCTCGTGGTGCTGGCGGCCGATGCGGGCGACCTGGGCAGCCTCCTCTACGAACTGCGGCGGCACGCCCCCGCGCTCGCCTCCCTGGCCTGAGGTTGACCTGATGCAGTGGGCTGTCCTGCTCGCCGGCGGTTCCGGGACTCGGTTCTGGCCGCTCTCCTCCCCTGCCCGACCGAAGCAACTGCTCCCGCTGGCTGGTGCCCGGTCCTCCGCCGAGGAGGCGATCGACCGGCTGACCGGCTTCATCCCGCCTGAACGGATCCTGGTGGTCACCGGACGATCGCTGGCGGCGGCGCTCCAGGCGAAGCTCCCGGTGCCGGTCGAGAACTACCTGATCGAGCCGCGCGCGGCGTCGACCGCCCCGGCGCTGGTCTGGGCGACAATCGAGGCGGCACGGCGCGACCCCGAGGCCGAGGTGATCTCGATGCACGCGGACTGGACCATCCGCGACGCGGCCGCCTTCGTCGCCAGCGCGGCCACCGCCCTCGAAACCGCCACCCGTCATGCCCGACTGGTCACGGTGGGGGTGGTGCCGTCGCGGCCCGAGACCGGCTTCGGCTACATCGTCCCCGGGGCCCGACTCGACGGCGCCGCCCGCGCGGTCGATCGCTTCCAGGAGAAGCCGGACGCCGCGACCGCGCTCGACCTGATGGCCAACGGCGCCCTGTGGAACAGCGGGCTCTTTGCCTGGCGCGCCGCCGACCTGCGTCGCGAAGTGATGCTCCACACGAACGAAATCGCGCCGTGGCTGCCCGCGCTCGAGGCCGGTGACGTGGCCGGCTTCTTCGCCGGCGTCCGCGAGGTCTCGATCGACGTGGGAGTGTTCGAGCGCTCCGCCGCCGTGGCCGTCGTCTCGGGCGACTTCGCCTGGGACGACATCGGGACCTGGGAGGCGATGGCCCGCGTGCGGCCGCGCGACCGTCAGGGCAACGTCGTTCACGGCCCGGTGACGCTGGTCGATTGCAGCGACTGCATCGTCTGGAACGACGGGCCGCCGATGGTCCTTTCCGGCGTGCGCGAGCTGGTCGTCGTGCATGCCAATCAGCGCACGCTGGTCCTCGACCGCGCGCGTGCGCCGCAACTCAAGCAAACCCTTGACGCCCTCCCTGCCGAGGTGCGTGACCTGGAGTGACATGACGTTGTATCTGCTCGATCCGATCCAACCCGGCGCCGCGTGGGCGCCGTATGCCGGTACCCTCCCGCTCGGCGAGCTGCGCGCCGGTGCGTGGCGCCTCCATGAGCGGTGGCAGCGCGCCCTCGGTGGGTCCGTCGCCGGGCACATTGCGCGGCATGCGGCCGGTGCGCGTCCCGCGAAGGCGATCCCGGTCGTCGCGGCCGCCGCGGTGAGCGGCCCGGCGTGGGTGGTCGACAGCACCTTCTCGCCGAAGCTGCCGATGCGCGCCGTGGGTGGTGCGAAGCGGCTGCTCAGCGGCGGGCGCGCCGTGGCGTGGCGACTCGATGCCGGCGAGAGCTGGACCGGTCCGCACAACGACGGCGATGGCATCGTGATCGAGGGGCTGGTGCTGCGAGGCGCCTTCGACCTGATCACGGCGCTCGAGCAGCAGCTGTTCACCGACCTCCTCGGCAGCCTCGACGGGAAGAGCGACCCGATCCCCGACGGAGTGGTGGTGTTCGGCAATCCCGGCGCGATCGCCCTGCATGGCGCGATCCTCGAGCCGGGCGTGATCCTCGATGCGCGGAAGGGCGCGATCATCCTCGAGCGCGGCGTCGAAGTGCGCGCCGGCACGCGGATCGAAGGCCCGGCGCGCGTGGACCACGACTCGTTCCTCCTCGGTGGACAGCTGCGGCACGTCAGCGTCGGCCCGCACTGCCGCATCCATGGCGAGATCAGCACCACGGTCTTCCAGGGCTACGCGAACAAGAGCCACGACGGCTTCCTCGGCCACAGCGTGGTCGGCGAGTGGGTCAACCTCGGCGCCGGCACGATCACGTTCGAACCTCAAGAACACCTACGGCCCGATCCGCCTCGACATCGGCACGGAACGGGTGGAGACGGGGCGCACCAACCTCGGCACGCTCTTCGGCGATCATGCCAAGACCGCGATCGGCACGCTGATGCCGACCGGCGCCGTGGTAGGCACCGGCGCCAATCTCTTCGGTGCGCCGCGCGCCCCGAAGTGGGTACCGCCCTTTGCGTGGGGCGGCGACGGCGCCGAGCGGCTCTCGCTCGAGGCGTTCGTCACGACGGCGGGGCGGATCCTCCCCCGGCGGCAGGTGGCCGTCGATGCCGCGATGGAAGCCTCGCTGCGTGAGCTGCATGATCGCCTCGCCCGCGACTGACGGGCGCGCGCGTCCGACGCGATGAGTGACCACCCGGCGGTCGCCGAGCTGGTCGTCCTCGGCTCGGGGTCGAAGGGGAACGCATTCGCGCTGGTGCACGACGGCGCGATCCTGCTGCTCGAGGCCGGCTACTCGCTGCGCGAGCTCGACCGGCGCCTGACCGACGCCGGCCTCGACGCCGCGGCACTGGTCGGCGTCGCGATCACGCACGAGCATGGCGACCATGCGGCGAGCGCCACCAAGCTCGCGCGTCGCCACGACATTCCCCTCCTCGCCTCCTTCGGCACCTTCCACGCGCTCGCGCGCGGTGGTGACCCGTGCCATTACCTGCCGATTGGTTCGCGGGGCGTGGCCACGGTCGGTCCGTTCACGGTGGCGGCGTGCCCCACCTCGCATGATGCGGCCGAGCCGGTTGCGCTCGCGGTGACGCTGCCGGACGGCACTTCGCTCGGGATGGCGACCGACCTCGGTCGCCCAACGCAGGCGGTGCGCCTCTTCCTGCGCGACCGGCACTGCCTGGTGCTCGAATCGAATCACGACGAAGCACTGCTGCGGACCAGCGGCTATCCCGCCGTGGTGCAGGACCGGATCGCGGGGCCGAGTGGGCACCTCGGCAATCACGACGCCGCGCAGCTACTGATCGAGCTGCACCACGACGAGCTGCACACGGTGGTGCTCGCCCACCTGAGCCAGCGCTGCAACAATCCGGAGACGGCGCGCAACAGCGTCGAACCCCGCCTGCGGGAGGCGGGGTTCGTCGGCGAGCTGTGGCTGGCGGAGCAGGACGGGCCGATGGCGCCGGTCGGCGTGCACGGCCCGGTCCAGCGCACCCTCTTCCGCTAGCGGGTCATCCTTCGGCCACCAGCTGGGCCCGCAGCGCGGCGAGCGCCTCGGGCGACTCGGTCGCGGCCGGGAACTTCAGCGGCAGCTCCTCCAGGGTGCGGATCAGCACCTCGGAGATGAGCAGCCGCGCGTTCTTCTTTCCGTCGGCGGGGATGGCATACCAGGGTGCGTCCTCGGTGGAAGTCGCCGCGAGCATCTCGGCGTAGGCCTCCTGGTAGGCATCCCAGTGGCCGCGCTCCCGCACGTCGCCGGCCGAGAACTTCCACTGCTTCTCGGGATCGTCGATGCGCTCGAGGAAGCGCGAGCGCTGCTCCTCCTTCGAGAGGTGCAGGAAGAACTTCACGATCCGGGTACCGTTGCGCGCGAGGTGCTGCTCGAACTGGCGGATCGAGCGGAAGCGCTCCTCCCAGATGTCGTCGGCGGCGCGGATCTTCTCGGGGAGCGGCTGGTGCTCGAGGATCTCGCGGTGGACGCGCACCACCAGCGTCTCCTCGTAGTAGGAGCGATTGAAGAGGCCGATCCGCCCGCGTTCCGGGAGGCAGCGCACCGCGCGCCAGAGGAAGTCGTGATCGAGCTCCTCGACCGAGGGTGCCTTGAAGGAGAAGACCTGGCATCCCTGCGGGTTGACGCCGCTCATCACGTGCTTGATGGCGCCATCCTTCCCGGCGGCATCCATCGCCTGGAAGATCACCAACAGCGCGTGGCGGTCGTCGGCGTAGAGCAGGTTCTGCAGGTGGCGGAGCCGCTTGGTGCGCTCCTCGAGGAGATCCTCGTAGTCGTCCTTGTCCTCGTAGACGTCGGGGACCTTCGTCGGCAGGGTCGCGAGGTCGACCGACCGATCGGGGCGGACGCGAAAGGCGTCGGTGTCGAAGGTGCGATCACGCTTCGGCATGCAGCACCATCCGCAGCCCATTCACGGGCGCCAGGGCCTGTTCGATCACGACGCGCACGGCCGTCTGCTCCGCGGCCGGGACCGCGACGATCCGCTTGTGCCCGATCGTCGTTCCGCGGGCGAGCGGGGTCCACGCCCCGTTGGCGGCCTGCCCCTCGATCCGCCAGGCGGCGACATGCTGCCCGGCGGCGATCTGTTCCTGCAGCGTCACGAAGGCGACGCGCCGCGGCTTCGCGAGGTCGACCGACAGTGCGCCGGTCGTCCCGCTCATCGCGCTGAGCTGGGTCTGGCGGGAGGTGGCAATCGGTGCGCCGAAGCGTGCGTCGAGGGCGCGGCGCATCCCGGCGAGCCGCGCGACGTCGACATCGTGGAGCAGGCCGGCCCGCGTCGGCGGGACGTTCAGCAGCAGCTTGGAATTGCGACCGACCGAGCTGACGTAGATGTCGACGAGGTTGTCGACGGAGCGCACCTTGGCGTCCTCGGCGGCGTGATAGAACCAGCCCGGACGAATCGAGGTGTCGGTCTCGCCGGGCCGCCAGATGGTGCCGTTCGGATCGCCCTGCTGCAGCATCCGGGTGACCGCCTCGCCGCTCACGCCGGGCGCGGAGACGACGGTCGGATCGACCATCGACCAGTTGGTCTCGCCGGCGGTCCCGGCCTCGTTGCCGATCCAGCGGATGTCGGGGCCGGCGTCGGAGAAGATCACCGCCTGCGGCTTGCAGGCGCTTCACCTCGCCCCAGTAGCGCGGCCAGTCGTAGAGCTGCTTCTTGCCGTTCGGGCCCTCGCCGTTGGCGCCATCGAACCAGACCTCATCGACGCGACCATAGCGGGTCAGCAGTTCGCGCAGCTGGGTCAGGTAGAAGTCGTGGTAGCCATCCGAACCGTAGACCGATGCGTTGCGATCCCAGGGCGAGAGATAGAGCCCGAGGCGGAGCCCGTCGGCGCGGCAGGCATCGGCGACCTCGCGGACCACGTCGCCCTCACCGCCGCGGAAGGGCGACGACTTCACCGAGTGCGCGGTGGTGGCGGTCGGCCAGAGGCAGAAGCCGTCGTGATGCTTGGCGGTGAGGATCACCATCTTGAAGCCGGCGGCCTTGGCGGCCCGGGTCCACTGGCGCGCGTCGAGCGCGGTCGGATTGAAGATCGACGGCGACTCGGTCCCCTGTCCCCACTCGCGATCGGTGAAGGTGTTCACGCCGAAGTGCGCGAAGAGGGCCAGCTCGTCGCGGTGCCACTGCAGCTGATCGGCGGTCGGCACGGGTCGGGCGGCGTGTCGCGGCCAGCGCAGGCGCGGGGCGAGCAGGGCCGACGCGCCGACGGCGAGAAAGTCGCGGCGCGGCAGCAGGAACGGTGCGGGCATGGCGGGTCCGTGGTGACGAGGAGAGGGTTGAAGGTAGTGCCAGCCGCGAGGTGGCGGGAAGACGGGGATCGCGCCACCTTTGGGGCTCTGCCCCACCACTTCCCGCGGAGTCGTTCATGCTGGCTCGTCCCACGCCTCGCCTCGCGACGGCGCTCCTGTTGCTTCCTGCCCTGCTCCCGGCGCAGGCCACCGGCCGCGCGTTCACGCCGAGCGACTGGTACCGTGTCACCCAGCTCAGCGCACCGGCGCTCTCGCCCGACGGCAAGTCGGTCGCGTTCACGGTCACGACCGTCAACGAGGCCGGCAACAAGCGCCACAGCGAAGTCTGGTTGCAGTCGGTGGCCGGCGGCCCGTCGCGCCGGCTGACGTCGGCTGGCTATGAAAGCAGCGCGCCGCGCTGGTCGGAGGACGGCAAGACGCTGAACTTCACCTCGACGCGCCCCGGCGGCCGCGGCACCAACTGGGCGCTGCGCGTCGACGAAGTGGGCGAGGCGTTCCAGCCGAGTGGCACCACGCCGACGGCGCCCGCCACGGGGAGCCAGCCGAAGGACAAGCGCTTCCGGATCACCTCGGGCGACAGCGCGAGCGGCGGGCCAGGTGCCGGGCGCGGCGGTGGCGGGCGTGGCGGCGGTGGCGGCGGCTTCCCGGGCGGACCGGGCGCGGCAGCCCCGGCAACGGGACCGTACGCGGCGATGCCGCCGCTCGCACGCCCCTCGGCGTCGGCAATCACCGCGCCGGTCGACCCCACACGCTTCGACGGGATGCACTTCACCGACTCGCGCTACAAGGCGAACGGCAATGGCTTCGTGGCGAGCACGGGACGCGCAGGCGCCGGCGGGCCTGGTGGAGCAGCCGCCGACACCGGCGCCGCGGCGCGGGCGCGTCCGGCGGCGCAGCTCTTCCTGCAGCGCCCCGGTGGCGAGCGGATCAAGCTGACGAACGCGGCGTATTCGCACCGGACGCCGGTCGTCTCCCCCGACGGGAACTGGATCGTCTTTGTGGCGGACGCCAAGCTGCGCGCCAACTCGATGGTGACGCGCGAGCGGGACTCGCTCGCCAAGCTTCCCTTCTCGCGGAAGCGCGACGAGGCGGACCGCGATCCGACCGATCTCTTCCTCCTGCCGGTTGCGGCCTGCGAGACCCACACTGCGGCCTGCGTCCCGACCCGGATCGAGTTCTTCGGCGAGGAAGGCAACCCGCAGTGGTCTCCCGACTCGAAGCAGCTGGCGTTCACGGGCCGGCGCGGCCGCTACCAGAGTCAGCGGCTGTACGTCGTCGCCGCCGGTGCCACCAAGCCGGTCGACGTGCTCGGGAGCTGGCGCTACGAGCCCGGCAACTTCACCTGGTGGGGCGACGGCACCATCCGGATGGAGACGGACGTCGGTGGCAGCAGTGGCCTCTATGCGGTCAACCCCGCCACCCATGAGGTCCGCACGATCCTCGGCGGGCGGCGCCGGATCTCGGGGATCCAGTACGACTCCACCCGCTCCCTGCTGACCTACATCAGCACCGACCACACGCACCCGACCGAGCTCTACACGTCGGACATCGAGGGTCGCAACGAGCGGAAGCTCACGACGTTCAACGATGCGCTCAACAAGGAGATCGCCTGGTCGGACGCGGAGTTCTTCACCTACCGCTCGGTGGACAACCTCGAGATCGAGGCGTGGCTGATGAAGCCGCACGGCTACCAGCCGGGGAAGAAGTACCCGATGGTGATGTACATCCACGGCGGCCCGCACTCGGCGTATGGCGACGGCTGGTTCGACGAGTTCCAGAACCTCGCCGGCGCCGGGATGTTCGTCCTCTTCACCAATCCGCGCGGATCGACCGGCACCAATGCCGCCTTCACCAACGCCTCGCGCGGCGACTGGGGTGGCAAGGACTACCAGGACCTGATGAAGGCGGTGGACATCGTCTCGGTCCGCCCCGACGTCGACTCGATGCGCATGGGCGTGACCGGCGGCTCCTACGGCGGCTTCATGACCGCGTGGATCACCACCAAGACGAACCGCTTCAAGGCGGCAGAGGCCGACCGGATGATCAGCGACTGGAACGCCTGGTGGGGCACCACCGACGTGCAGTCGCTGACCAACGACGAGTTCTTCGGGAGGCCGTGGGAGAACCAGGTGATGTACGACAAGCTCTCGCCGATCCGCTTCGTGAAGCGCGTCAAGACGCCGACGCTGATCGTCCAGTCGGAGGAGGATCACCGCACCCCGATGGCGACGGCTGACATGTGGTACATGGCGCTGAAGACGCTGAACGTCCCGGCGGAGTTCGTCCGCTACCCGCGCTCCAACCACGATCTCTCGCGCACCGGTGAGCCGTGGTTGCTGGTCGATCGCCTGGGCCGGCTGCGGCAGTGGTTCGGCCATTGGCTGGCGGAGGGCGGCCCGCCGGCGGCCGCCGCGCCGAAGGCGGCCGCTCCCTGATGTGCGACGGGGCGCCACGCGAGATGCGTGGCGCCCCGTCGAGCGTTGGGCCGCGGAGCGGTCAGCTACCGACGTCCGGATCGGCCGGGACCTTCACGCCGGTGGCGCGCGGCGTCGCCGGCCCCACCTTCTTGAGCGTGACGGCCTTCGTGAGATCGCCACCCGAGAGGGTGATCGCGGTGGCCGACTGCTTCAGCTTGTAGATCTCCCATTCCCCGCCCAGGGCGATCCAGATCTTGCCGTCCTTGACCCGCCACCGCACGGTCTCCTTCCCCCAGCTTGCGCTGGAATCGGCGCGGATGATCACCTCGCGGGGACCGTTCTTGACGTCCGTCCCGGCATCGACGCGCCAGGTGCCGGTCAGGTCGGGGGCGGGCTTCTGCGCCGCCAGCGAGGCGGGGGCAAGGGCAAGACAAGCAATCACGGCAACACGGATCAGCACGGTCAGGCTCCTGACGACAAAGGGGGTGCGGTCTCTCCAAAAGATACTCGGGGCCGGGGGCCACCTGCGTTACCCGGCGGCCGCGCTAGCTTTGGGACGGTTCTCCCTCCACCTCTCACACAGACGCCACCACCATGCCCCTCCGTTGCCACGCCCGGCGACCGCGCCTGGCCCTCGCACTCCTCCTGCTGGTCGCGCCCGCCCTTGCCCCGGCCCAGGCGCCCACGCGCAAGCAGATGACCCCCGCCGACTACGGCCGCTTCGAGTCGTTCGGCGGCGACGCCGTCTCGCCCGACGGGCTGTGGTACGCCTATCGGCTCTCGCGGACCGATGCCGACGGCGAGCTGCACTATCGCCGCATCGATCGCGAGGAGAGCGACCGGGTCGTGCCGCTCGGGATCTCGCCGGTCTTCAGCCGCGACAGCCGGCACCTCGCCTGGACCGTCGAGGTGGCACAAAAGGAGCGCGAGAAGCTGACCAAGGAAAAGAAGCCGGTGCGCAACGGACTGGCCGTGGTGACCCTCGCTTCGGGTGCCACCAAAACCTTCGAGGCCGTCCGGCTCTTCACCTTCTCCCCGAATGCGCGCTACGTCGCGATGCTCGGCTACGTGCCGACGGAGATCAAGGGCAAGGGGGCGACGCTCCGCGTGGTCGAGGTGGCGACCGGCACCGAGATGTCCTTCCAGGATGTCGGCGAGTATCGCTGGAGCGATGAGGGATCGTTGCTGGCGATGACGATCACCACCGGCACCACGACGGCGAATGGCGTGCAACTCTACGACCCCGCCTCGGGCCGTGTCCGCGCGCTCGAGAGTTCGAGCTCGGGGTACCGGGTGCTGACGTTCCGGAAGGGCTCCTCCGACCTGGTCTTCTTCCGCTCGGTCGCGCCGGCTGGAACCGACAAGCCGGGCGAGTCGGTGATCGCCTGGCGCGCGCTCGCCGGGACGCCGACACGCTTCGTCCTCGACAGCAGCAACGCCGCCCTCGGCAGCACGGTGGATGTAGTGGACCAGACGGTGCCGCGCTGGTCGACGGATGGCCAGCGGATCGCGATCAGCACCCGGCCCCGCCCTCCCAAGAGCGACTCCACCGCGAAGAACGACTCGGCCTCCACGGTGCAGATCTGGCACACCTCGGACGTGCAGCTCTATCCGGCGCAGCAGAACCGGCTGGCGGGCGAGGCGCGGCGATCACTCCCCGCCGTCTGGCAGCCCGCGACCGGCACGCTCACGCGGGTTGGCGTGGACCTGGCCGAGTCGCCGACGCTGCTGGAGGGATGGCGGCACGCGGTCGAGAAGCCGACGACCAAGTACGCCTGGGGGACGATGTTCGGTCGACGCTACAACGACGTCATCGTGACCGACCTCGCCACCGGGCAGCGCACCACTGCGCTCGAAAAGGTGCGCTACAGCTACGAGAGCAGCGACGGGCGCTTCCTGCTCTGGTTCGACGGGAAGGACTTCTGGAGTCAGGACCTCGCGACGGCAAAGCGGACCAACCTGACGACCGGGCTGGCGACCTCCTTTGCGAACACCAGCTCCGACAGCCCGACCGACCTGCTGCCACCGTGGGGTGTCGGGGGGTGGCTCACCGGCGACCGGGCCGTGCTGCTCTATGACGAGTTCGATGTCTGGCGCATCGCGCCGGACGGCAGCAGCCGCGTGCGACTCACCAACGGCCGCGACGAACGCATCACGCACCGCGTGCAGCGTCTCGACTTCGACACGCCGTCACTCGACGCGACCAAGCCGCTCTACCTGACGCTGCACGGCGAACGCGACAAGCGGATGGGATGGGCGCGGCTCACGCCGAACGGCCAGGTGCAGCGGCTGGTCTATGGCGACAAGGCGTTCCGGCAGCTCCGGAAGGCCGACAGCAGCAACGTCTTCCTCTATCGTGCCGAGGACCGGGCCGACTCGCCGGACATCTTCGTGACCGGGGCCGACTTCGCCGCCCCGCGGCAGGTCACGCACACCAACGCCTTCCTCGGCGAGTATGCCTGGACGCGTGAGGAGCTGCTCTCGTTCACCAGCGAGGGTGGGCGGCCGCTGCAGGGCGTCCTGCTCTACCCCGCCAACTACGATCCGTCGAAGAAGTACCCGATGATCGTCTACACCTACGAGCGCCTCTCCGACGAGCTGCACAACTGGGTCGCGCCGAGCGAGCGGTCGTACTACAACCAGACGGCGTGGACGCTCGAGGGCTACTTCGTATTGATGCCGGACATCGTCTTCACGGCGCGCGAGCCGGGGGTGAGCACGATCCAGTCGGTGCGTGCGGCCGTGAAGGCGGTGACCGATCGCGGCCTGGTCGATCCGAAGCGGGTCGGGCAGGTCGGTCACTCCTGGGGCGGCTACGAGGCAGCGTATCTCGGCACCCACGGCGGCGACTTCCTGGCGACCACGATTGCCGGCGCCTCGATCACCGACCTCGTCTCGTTCATGGGTCAGATGCACTGGGCCAGTGGCACGGCCGAATCGGATCATTCCGAGACGGGGCAAGCGCGGATGGAGGTGCCCTACTGGGAGGACCGGGCGGCGCATCAGCGGAACTCCGCGCTCGAGCGGGTCGACCAGATGACGATCCCGATGCTGATGGCGCACGGCAACAAGGACGGAACGGTCGAGTTCTTCCAGGCCACCGAGTTCTTCAACTTTGCGCGGCGAGCCGGGAAGCAGGTGGTCCTCCTGGTGTACGACGGGGAGGATCACGGCTTCTCGAAGAAGGCCAACCAGATCGACTACCAGCGCCGCATCCTGGAGTGGTTCGGCCACTGGTTGAAGGGCGATCCGGCCCCGGCCTGGATCACGGCCGGGATCAAGGCGGGGGAGACTCCGGCAGAGATCAAACGGGTGGCGGAGAAGCGCGGCACCCCGTGAGTCGTGTGGGGTATCGGGACGGGCGTGTTAACACCTGGGGAGACACTCCGTCTCCCCATTGCCTATTCCGCCTGCCCCACTACAATACCGGCCATCTATGGACATCTTCGTCTCCCGCCAGCCGCTCTTCGACCGGCAACGCCATGTCGTAGCCTACGACCTCCATTACCGCACCGGACGGCTTCAGGCCGTCGGCGGTAATCCCGATGAAATTGCTCGGAAAATGGTGAACAACACCATGCTGGGGTTCGGCCTCGACACCCTCGTTGGCGGCCTGCCCGGTATCTTCCCGGGGTCGCGTCAGTTCCTCGTGGAGGACCAGTACCAGGTCCTGCCGCCGAAGCAGACGATCGTGATGCTGCCCCGTGGCGTCCCGGGCGACCCTGACGTCGTCGAGGCGTGCCTCCGTGCGATCGCCGCCGGCTATCAGCTCGCGCTCGCGGCCTTCGATCCGGCCAACGGCCATGACCGGTTGCTGCCCCACGTGCGCTACGTGAAGGCCTCCTGGCTCGCGACGCCGGTCGACCAACGGAAGGCGCTGATCGCCGAAGCCGGCAAGCACGACGTCCAGGTGGTGATGGAGCACGTCGGCGACTACGCCGCCTTCGGCGCCGCGACCATCGAAGGGGCGCACCTCTTCCAGGGCTCGTTCTTCTGTGAGCCCGAGTTGCTCGCCGAGAAGGACATTGCGATCTCCGGCGTCCGGCTGGCGCAGCTGGTGGCCGAGGTGAACCGGCCGGAGCTCGACGTGGACGAGCTCGAGAAGTTGATCAAGAGCGAAGTCGCGCTGTCGCTCAAGCTGCTGCGCTACCTGAACAGCGCCGGGCTGGGGTGGCGGCACGAGGTCACCACGATCGGTCAGGCGCTGCGCGTGCTCGGGCAGAAGCAGACCCGGAAGTGGGCGTCGCTTGTCGCGATGACGATGGCGGGCAATGACAAGCCGAAGGAGTTGATGCAGACCTCGCTCCTCCGGGCGCAGCTCTGCGAGGAGATCGGCGCGATGGTGCTCGGTGATTCGCGTCGGCCGGAACTCTTCCTCGTCGGGCTGCTCTCCACGCTCGACGCGCTGCTCGATCGGCCGATGCCGATCCTCCTCGAGCAGATGAAGCTCGGCAAGGAACTCATCGCCACGCTCCTTGGCGATCCGACGCCGCTGCAGGACTGCCTCGGGTTGACGATCGCCTACGACGCCGGCGAGTGGAACAAGGTCGACGCGCTCTGCGCGCAGCTCGGCGTCGATCCCACGATCCTGCCGGTCGCCTATCACCGCACGGTGGCGTGGGTCGGCGAGGTCATGCAGGCCGCCTAGCCGTTACCACCGGCTCCTTGCCGCAAACGAATCACCTCCGCGCCGACCTGGCCCGGAGGTGAATTCCGTTTCGGAGCTGATCGGCTCAGCGGCCGAGGCTCTTCTCGCGGATCGCCTTGAACTCGGTGCCGTCCTTCCACGCTGGCCACGTCGTACCATCGGCAACCCGACGTCCCACGGCGTAGAGCAGGCCGAGATCGGCGATCGCCCCGCTCAGGTCCCACGCCGGATCGACCTCGTCGGCCGGCTTGTGATAGGCGCGAGCGGTGTAGTCGTCGCGCTTCTCCTTCGAGTAGCCCTCGGGCTTGCCGATGTACTTGGTGCCCGGGTCGAGATAGAGCGCCGGCACGCCGCGCTTGGCGAACTCGAAGTGGTCGGAGCGGTAGAAGAAGCCCTTCGACGGCTCGGGATCGGGCGCGAGGGTGCGACCCGCTTCGGTGGCCGCGTCCGCCAGGAGATCCTCGAGGGTGGTGCTCCCGCTGCCAACCACCACGAGATCGGTGGTCGGGCCCCAGGTGTTGAGGACGTCGATGTTGATGTTCGCGAGGGTCTTCTCGAGGGGATAGAGCGGGTTGTTGGCGTACCACTTCGATCCGAGCAGCCCCTGCTCTTCCCCGGTGACCGCGACGAAGAGCAGCGAGCGCTTCGGGGCGCCGGCCGCCTTGAAGGCACGTGCCAACTCGATCAGTGCCGCGGTCCCCGAGGCGTTGTCGCGGGCGCCGTTGTAGATCGAGTCGCCCTCGACCGCTTCGCCGATGCCGAAGTGGTCCCAGTGTCCGGTGTAGACGACGTACTCGTCGCGCAGCACCGGGTCCGTTCCCGGCAGCTTGGCGACGACGTTGGCCGAGCGCACGTCGCGGATGCTCTGGCTGATGCGGAAGGCGGCGGTGGCCGGGATCGGGACCGGGGTGAAGTCGCGGGTGACGGCGAGCGCCTTCAGGTGGGCGAAGTCCTGCCCGGCAGCAGCGAAGAGCGCCCGCGCACTGGCGGAGGTGATCCACCCCTCGACTGCGACGCGGCCGGCGTTGCCGTCGGCGCTCCGGGTGTCCATCCGCTCACCGCTCCAGCCGCCGCGAACCACTTCCCAGGGATAGCCGGCCGGACCATCCTCGTGCACGAGCAGCACGGCGGCGGCGCCCTTTTCGGTGGCGATCTCGTACTTGTAGGTCCATCGCCCGTAGTAGGTCATCGCGTCGCCGCGGAAGAGCTTCTTGTCGAGCGCGCTCGAGTCGGCGGCGTCGGGCACGGCGGGATCATTCACCAGCATGATGACCGTCTTGCCGCGCACGTCGACGCCCTTGTAGTCATCCCAGCCGTACTCCGGCGCCACGACGCCGTAGCCGACGAACACCACGTCGCTGGCCGCCACGCTGACATCCGGCACGACGCGGCGCGAGACGGCGACGTAGTCATCGCGCCACCGGAGCGGAAAGGGACGACCGGCCACGGTGAGGGTCGCTTCGGGCGTCCCGCGGACGCCGACCATGTCGACGTGTTGCACCCAGCTGCCGTCGGGATTGCCGGGCTCGAGGCCGGCGGCCTTGAACTGGGCGGTCAGGAAGGCCACGGTGCGCTCCTCGCCGAGCGTGCCCGGCGCCCGGCCGAGCAGCGAGTCATCGGCGAGGACGCGGATATCGGCGAGCAGTCGCTCGGCGGAGAGGTCGAGCGCGGGCTCGCCCTTCGGGGCGCAGGCTCCGAGCAGGGCAACCAGTGGCAACAGGCGGCGCATGGGGACTCCGGTGGCGGGGGAAGCGGCCACGCAATAAATCACCGCGGTGCGGCCAACGCCAAACGGCCACCCCGAGGGGTGGCCGTTTTTCCATCATTCGGCGGGCATTGTAGGGGCGAGGCATGCCTCGCCCGTACGATGTCCGCATGGGGCGGAGGTCGTAGGGGCGAGGCATGCCTCGCCCGTCCGATCCCCGCGTGGGGCGAAGGTTAGTACATCCCGCCCATGCCGCCGCCGCCACCCGCCGGCGCGGCGCCCTTCTCTTCCTTCCGCTCGACGATCACGCACTCGGTGGTCAGGAGGAGTGCGGCGATCGAGGCGGCGTTCTGCAACGCCGTCCGGGTCACCTTGGTCGGGTCGATGACGCCGGCCTTGACCAGGTCCTCGTACTCGTCCGTCGCGGCGTTGTAGCCGAACGCCTTCTCCTTCGACTCCTTGACGCGCGCCACCACGATCGACCCCTCGACGCCCGCGTTCGCGGCAATCGCGCGAATCGGCTCTTCGATGGCCCGACGGATGATGTTCACGCCGATCTTCTCGTCACCCTTGGCCTTGACGCCATCGAGCACCGACTGGGCGCGCAGCAGGGCGACACCGCCGCCCGGCACGATCCCTTCCTCGACGGCCGCGCGGGTCGCGTGGAGCGCGTCCTCGACACGGGCCTTCTTCTCCTTCATCTCGGTCTCGGTCGCGGCGCCGACATGGATCACGGCGACACCACCGGCCAGCTTCGCGAGGCGCTCCTGGAGCTTCTCCCGATCGTAGTCCGAGGTGCTCTTGTCGATCGCGGCGCGGATCTCGGCGATGCGGCCCTGGATGGCCGAGTCGTCGCCCTTGCCGTCGATGATCGTGGTGTTGTCCTTGTCGATCACCACGCGCTTCGCCTGGCCGAGCTCGTTCAGCGTCGCGTTCTCGAGCTTGAAGCCGACTTCCTCCGAGATCACCTGGCCGTTGGTCAGGATGGCGATGTCACTGGAGCATCTCCTTGCGGCGGTCGCCGAAGCCCGGCGCCTTGACGGCCGAGACCTTGAGCGTGCCACGGAGCTTGTTCACGACGAGCGTGGCCAGGGCCTCGCCCTCGATGTCCTCGGCGATGATCAGCAGCGGCTTGCCGGTCTGCGCGACCTTCTCGAGAACCGGAAGGAGCTCCTTCATCGCGGAGATCTTCTTGTCGTGGATCAGGATGTACGGGGCGTCGAGCGACGCCTCCATCGCCTCCGGATCGGTCACGAAGTACGGCGAGAGGTAGCCGCGGTCGAACTGCATGCCGTCGACCGTCTCCAGCGTGGTCTCGAGACCCTTGGCCTCCTCGACCGTGATGACGCCTTCCTTGCCGACCTTCTCCATCGCCTCGGCGATGAGCTTGCCGATCTCGGAGTCGTTGTTGGCGGAGATGGTGCCGACCTGCGCGATGTCCTTCTTGCCGCTGGTCGGGACCGACATCGCCTTCAGCTCGGCGACGAGGGCCTCGACGGCCTTGTCGATGCCGCGCTTCAGCTCCATCGGGTTCGCGCCGGCGGTGACGTTCTTCAGCCCTTCGCGGAAGATCGCCTGGGCCAGCACGGTCGCGGTGGTGGTGCCGTCGCCGGCGAGGTCGGAGGTCTTGGTCGCGACTTCCTTCACCATCTGCGCGCCCATGTTCTCGATCGGATCGATGAGCTCGATCTCCTTGGCGACCGATGACACCGTCCTTGGTAACGGTCGGCGAGCCGAACTTCTTGTCGATCACGACGTTCCGGCCCTTGGGGCCGAGGGTCACCTTCACCGCCTCAGCGAGGGCGTCGACGCCCTTCTTGAGCTTGGCGCGGGCGTCCACGTCGAACATCAGTTCCTTTGCAGCCATTGCAGAATTCTCCCTTCGATGTGAACGGTCAGCCGAGCTTCGCGAGGACGTCCGAGGCCTTGAGGATCATGACCTCAGCCCCGTCGATGGTGAACGGCGTGCCGCTGTACTTCCCGTACAGCACCGTGTCGCCGACCTTGAGGTCGACCGGCACGCGCTCGCCCTTCTCGTAACGCCCCGGCCCGACGGCGATGATCTCGCCCTGGGTCGGCTTTTCCTTGGCGGTGTCGGGGATGTACAGCCCGCCCCGCATCGTCTCCGCCTCTTCGGTCGGCTTGATCACCACCCGATCTTCGAGCGGGGTAATCGCAAGCTTGTTCTTCGCCATGTCCTGCACCTCCAACGTGAACGGATCTCGGTAAGTAACAGCAAGGCAACAACTTGGCACTCTGGTACACTGACTGCCAACAACCAGCCAAAACTAGCGGCGAACCCGCCGCTGTCAACCGTGGGGAGACGGGTTGGCAATCGGCGTGCCTGAGTGCTAAGTCATAATGGCAGACAGAATGGGTCGTAAGTCGTAGGTCGTAGGTCGTAGGTCGTGAGTGGTAAAACGTCAAAGGTGAAACGGGAGCCACGCGTTGGGCTCCCGTCTCACGTTTCACGTCTGACCTGTCACGTCCCGCGATTACTCCACGATTCGGCGAACCCCCACCCACCGCTTCAACCACCACCGCCCATCGGGATCGTCCTCGGCGAGGCGGGAGAGCCGGACCCCCTTGGAGGCCGAATGGATGAAGCGTCCTTCGCCGACGTAGAGGCCGACGTGGGTGACCTGGTCGCCCTTTTCGGCGAAGGTCAGGATGTCGCCCGGGAGGAGGGCGTCGATGTCGGTGCGGATGGCGATCCCGGCCTTGGCCTGGGAGGCGGAGGTGCGCGGGATGCGGACGCCCTGGCTCTCGTAGGCGAAGTAGATCAGGCCGCTGCAGTCGAAGCCGCCGCTGCCGTCGCCGCTCCCACCCCAGACGTAGGGCTGTCCCATCTCCTCGAGCGCCGTGGTGACCACGGCGCCGAGGAGGCGCGCCTTGAATTCTGGAATGCCGGCGGAACGGAGCGCGTCGGCGGTGGCGCGGGGCACCCAGAGTCCGGCGGTCTCGGGCCGCCGCGGCGCGGTCACGCGGCGACGGTACCCGATCGTCACGCCGACTTCGAGGCCGTCCCGGCCGGGGATCGTGAGATTCCGCCAGCGCCCCTCGGCGGCGACGCGGGCGGCGCCGATGTTGATCAACGTCAGGCGCGCGCCGATCGAACCGGAGGTCCAGACGCGCTTCTGGTCGGCCATCCCGAGCCCTGCGGCGGCGCCGAGAAAGACCGAGGGGAGCGAGCGCGAGGCGGCGAAGATCGTGACGTCGGCGCCGACACCGAAGAGCTCCCCGTCCCCGGGCCGAGCCCCCGGCAGCACCTGCCCGGAGAGGTCGAGTCCGAGGGGGCCGATCAGGTCGCGCTGGACGGTCAGGCGCCAGCTCGCTTCGTCGGGGGTCCCGGCGAGCATCCGCCCGGCCGTCAGGAAGAGGCCGTCCTGCGCCGCGAGCGGGGTGGCCGCGAGGGAGAGCAGGAGCAGCAGGCGGCCGGTCACGGTGCCCCCGGCTGTTCGGCGGTGCCGAGGATCGCATCGACCTCCGCCTCGAGCGGCACCCCTTCGGGAGTGACCGCGAGGGCCTCCTGGAGGACCGGAGAGCCACGCAAGAGACGGATCCAGAGCCAGAGTCCCACCGCGGCGGAGGTGATCCCCGCGAGGGTCACGAGGGCGAGGGCCATGGTGGTGGAAAGCGCAGGGGCGACCATCGCGAAGATGGTCGCCCCGAGAAATGCGGCCGCGGTGAGCACCAGCGGCGTCAGCAGCCAGCCCGCCAGGCGGACCACCACGCGGACGACGCGGCGCATCATGGCCGGTCCGTCAGCGCTTCGACGCGCCGAAGCTGCTGATCCAGGTTCCGAGGGCCAGCGCCGGCAGCACCGCGACCGCGAAGGTCGGCACGTTGAACGAGGCGCCCGGGAAGTGCATCGCCGCGGCGGCCGCGCCGACGACCGCCGTCAGCACCGCCACGAGGCCGATGGCGCCGCCGATCGAGGACTGCCCGTTCTTGTTGGCCTGATTCGCGAGGATCCACGCGCCCATCCAGGAGATGAAGCAGCCGACCATCCACCACGTCGGGTGGTACCACCAGTTCGAGCCGCCACCGATTTCGTGCCAGCGATTCGTGTAGGTCCCGAGCGGCTGCAGCACGGCCACGTCGACGAGCATGAAGGCGAGTGCGGCACCGAGCCCGATCCCCGCCGCCCCGGCAATCCCCTCGATGGTGCGAGGGCGAGTGCGCGTGGCCGGATAGATCATGGTGACGACCGTGCCGATCGCCACCACCACACCGGTGAGCGCGTGATCGGCGGTGCCCGTGAGCGCCCTGTTGATCATCGACACGGCGAAGACGCACACCGCCTGCACCAGTCCGAGCACGATGGAGGCACGGACGATGATCGGCACGTCGGTGGAGTCGCTGCTGTGGTCGAGCGAAACGGCGGTGGCCATTCAGTCAATCTCCGGGAGGATGTCCAGACCGCGTCGAAAATAGCGGCGCTGGCGGGGCCGAGCCAAGGGGGCGCGCTGTCAGAGCGCCCACGCGATGAGGACGGCGGCATCGGTGAGGGCCCAGGCGGCGAGGGCATGATACATCCCCCGCTGGTGCTCGCTGGTGCTCCACCCCCGCCCCCTCAGATACCACGGACCGAGCACGACGATCCATGCCGCCCCGGCCAGCCCGAGCAGCCCCCAGCGGAGCCAGGCGTCGCGCCCGACCCAGCCGGAGCTCCAGGCCGCGCCGGCGAGCATCCCGAAGGTGATGCCCACGCCAAGGAGGGCGACGACCAGCGAACGGCCGACGCCGAGGCGCAGCGCCAGGGTCCGGTCGCCGCGCTCGCGGTCGATGTCCATCTGGTAGAGCTGGGTGAGCGGGTAGAAGGCCGCGAAGAGCGCACCGAAGGCGATGAAGGTGATCGACGCGGCCGGCGTCAGCGGGCGGCCGGAGAGCGCCCACCCCGCGTAGGGCGAGATGCTCCCGAATCCGATCAGGTTGATCACCCAATCCACCCCGCCGACGGCCTTCAGGCGGATCGGCGGCACCGAGTAGAGCACCGACATGATCAGGCAGACCAGGTAGGCCCAGCGGTAACCGGAGGGCGCGTCCCAGGTCGCCAGTGCGCCGGCCACCATGAGTGCCATCGCCACCACGCCGAGTCCGGCGGGTACCGGCGGCGGCTTCCGGAGATAGGCGACGTCGTCGTCGTCGCGGTCGAAGGCCGAATTGAGCGCGAGCGTGCCGCCGTTCAGCGCCACGACCCAGGCCAGGAGGCCCACGGTGGCGAGCCGATCCGGCCGGGTGAAGCCGGTGGCGAGGAACCAGCCGAGCGCGGTGTGGGCCGCCATGATCGGCCACTCGGCCGGGCGCAGGTGCAGGACGTATGGGAGCAGCGGACCGAGGACGCGTCCCGCCGCACGGCGCGCCGGCGTCGCGGTCAACGGATCGTCGGCCGCGGTCCCTCGCCGACCCGCCACACTCACGCGAGCAATCCCAGCGCGTCGGCTGCCACGAGGATGCCGTGGAGCGTGAGGTCGGGCTCGACCCGACCGATCGACGTGGTCAGCGGCGCCACGAGCGAGGCGAGACCGCCGGTCGCGATGACCTGCGGCGTCGTTGGCGTCGGCCACTCGGCGCGGATCCGGCGGATCATCCCGTCGACCGCGTCGGCCGTCCCGAAGAGCACGCCGCCGCGGATGTGCTCGTCGGTGCGGCGGCCGATCGCGCGGACCGGCGGAACGAGCTCCGTGGCCGTGAGCTTCGCCGCCTTCCGCACCAGCTGCTCGGCCGATGTCCGCAGGCCGGGCATGATCGAGCCGCCGATGAAACGGCGGTCGGCGGTGACGCAGTCGAAGGTCGTCGCGGTGCCGAAGTCGACGACGATGCTGTCGCCGGGGTGACGATCGAGGGCGGCGAGGACGTTGGCGATCCGGTCGGGACCAACCGCAAGCGGCTCGTCGACATCGAGCACCACGGGGAGCTTCGCCTTCGCTTCGACGAGGCCGATGCGGTCGGTGTAGGTGGCGAGGATGGCGCCGACCAACGGCGACGTCACCGCCGGCGCGACCGACGCGAGGCAGGCGGCGGCAACGTCCGCGGGGCCATGGCCGGTGCGGCGCAGGCAGGCGTCGAGGGCCATCGCCCATTCGTCGGGGGTGCGGTCGGCGACGGTGGTGAGCCGCCATTGGCCGAGGAGGGCGCGACCGCCGAAGAGGCCGACCGTGACTTCGGTGTTGCCGATATCGAGGGCGAGCAGCATGGAGGGAATCTCGCGTCAGGCGGGATCGAGGACCAGTCCGGCCAGGACGGGGCGGGCCTGCCCCCCCGGCTCGCGGACCAGGAGGGAGCCATCGGCGGCGATGCCGATGATCACCCCCGCGACCGGGGCGCGCACGCGACGCCCGGTCAGGGCATCACGCCGGAGGAAGGCGGCGAGTTCGGGATCGGTGAGCGGCCCAGCGTAGCCGGCGACCCGGGTCACCGCCGCGAGGACGCGATCGAGCAGCGCCGCTGGCGTCGCACCGGGCACCCATTCGTTGCAACGCGCCGCCTGCCCTGCCAACGCCGGGGGCAACGGATTGGCGACGTTGATGCCGACGCCCACCACGACCCAGCGACACTCCGCGCCGGACCACGATGCCTCGCAGAGCACGCCGGCGATCTTGCGCCCCTCGGCCTGCAGGTCGTTGGGCCACTTCACCTGCAGCGTGGGCATCGCCGGCCAGGTGGCCTCGATCGCGTCGGCGATCGCGAGCCCCACGCGCAGCGAGAGTGCCGCGAAGGCATCGGCCCGCGCCGGGCGGGCGACCACCGAGAGCCAGAGGCCACCGCGTTCCGAGGCCCAGGCCCGACCGCGGGAGCCGCGCGCCACCTGCTGCCGTTCGGCGACGAAGGCGGTGCCGTGCGGGGCGCCCGCCGACGCGGCGGCGTGCGCCAGCTCCATCGTGCTGTCCACCGACTCGACGCGCGTCAGCATCGGCGCCCGATCACCCGCCGCGACGCGCCAGGAAGAGCAGCAGCCCTGCCCCGAAGGCGATCCGGTACCACGCGAAGAGCGTGAAGGTGTGTCGCTCGACGTAGCGCAGGAAGCCGCGGATGACCACGAGCGCGGAGACGAACGAGACGACCAGGCCGACGGCGAACATCGGGGCGTCGGCCATCGTGAAGAGCTGCCAGCTCTTGGCGAGGTCGAGCGTCGCCGCGCCGATGATCGTCGGGATGGCGAGCAGGAAGGAGAATTCCGTCGCCGCCGCCCGCGACAGCCCGAAGGCATAGCCCCCGAGGATGGTGGTCGCCGCGCGCGAGGTGCCCGGAATGATCGCGAGCACCTGGGCGAGGCCGATCCCCAGGGCCTGCCGCGGCGTGACCTCCGCGAGGGTCGGCGCGGTGACCTTCGGGCGGCGCCACTCCAGCGCGAGCATCACCACACCGCCAATCACCAGCGCCCAGGCGACGACCGTCGGCGAGAAGAGATGCGCCTTGATCCAGTGGATCAGCAGCACCCCGGCCACCGCGGCCGGAAAGAAGCCGAGGAGGAGCTTGCCGACCAGGCCGCGCTCGGGACCCGGCTGGATCATCCGCGTGACGAGCGAGATCAGCGTGGCGCGATAGTGCCAGATCACCGCGAGGATGGCGCCGACCTGGATGACGACCTCGAAGGTGTCGGCGCGTGGACCGCGGAAGTCGAGCAGCAAGTCCCCGACGACAATGAGGTGCCCGGTCGAGGAGACCGGCAGGAACTCGGTGATCCCCTCGACGAGGCCGAGGATCAGGGCGATCAGCAGCGGCGCGAGCATCACTCTCCCGCCAGCACGCGGTCGTAGAGCGCCTCGTACTGCGGCACCACGATGTCCGACGAGAAGGTCGCGGCGCGGGCGAGAGCCGCGTCGCGAATCCTGGCGTAGCGCACCGGATCCTTGAGCAGCTCGATCGCGCGCCGGGCCATCGCTTCGACCGAGCCGGCGGGTTCGAGGATGCCGTCGACGCCGTCGGTGATCACCTCGGGGAGGCCACCGGTGCGGGCGGCCACGACCGGCGTGCCGCAGGCCATCGCCTCGAGCGCGGCGAGGCCGAACGACTCGCTCTGCGACGGCAGCAGGAAGAGATCGGCCGCGGCGAGCAGCGGGGCCACGGTATCGAGGCGGCCGAGGAAGCGGACATCGGCGGCCACGCCGAGCTCGCGCGCCTCGTGCTCCGCGTCGCCGCGATCGGGGCCGTCACCGACCATGAGCAGCGTCGCCGGCATCGCCTTCCGCACCCGTGCGAAGATCCGCACCACGTCCTTGACGCGCTTGACCTCGCGGAAGTTCGAGACGTGCAGCAGGAGGCGCTCGTCGCCGGGCGCGAGCGTCTCGCGCGAGGCGGCCGCGTCGGGGTGGTACTCCTGCAGGTTGATGAAGTTCGGAATCACGTCGAGGTCGCAGGAGACGCAGCCGAAGGCACGGTAGGTCTCGTCGCGCAGGAACTCCGACACGGCGGTGACGCGATCGGAGCGCTCGATCGAGAACTTGGTGATGGCGTAGAACGACGCCTCCTGCCCCACCAGCGTGATGTCGGTGCCGTGCAACGTGGTGATCACCTTGAGGTCGCGTTCGCCGCGCAGCATCTCGCGGGCGAGAAACGCCGTCGTCGCGTGCGGGATGGCATAGTGCACGTGCAGGAGGTCGAGGTTCTCCTGCAGCGCGACCTCGTACTGCCGTGACGCCAGGGCGAGCGTGTACGGGTAGTGCTCGAAGAGCGGATAGCGGGACATCGCCGTATCGACTTCGTGGAAGTACGCCCGTTCCACGTAGCCGCGGAGCCGGAACGGCGAGTCGTAGGTGATGAAGTGCACCTCGTGCCCGCGACGGGCGAGGTCGAGGCCCAGCTCGGTGGCCACCGCCCCGGAACCGCCGTAGGTCGGATAGCAGGTGATGCCGATCTTCATGAACGCTGCTGCTCCCATGCCGCCGCGATCGTCGCGGCGAGCTGCTCGGGGGACCGGGTGGCGTCGAGGACGAGGACGTCACCGCGAAGTTGATGGCGAAACCAGGTTTCCTGCCGCTTGGCGTACTGCCGGGTCGCAGTCGCGATCGACGAGACCAGCAGGTCCCGCGGGAGGCGGCCCTGCAGCACTGCCACCGCCTCGCGGACGCCGATGCCGTCCATGCCCGGCCCCTCGACCGGCGCGCCGTCGGCCAGCGCGGCGGCGACCTCCTCGAGCAGGCCGCGCTCGAGCATCGCGGTGGTGCGCGCGAGGATCCGCTGGTGCAGCAGGTGCCGCGGCGCGGTGAGCCGCACCGTCCACGGCGTCACCACGCCCTGCGCCTTGGCGGCCGCCTGCCACCACGACAGCGGCTGGCCGGTGAGGAGGGCGATCTCGATCGCGCGCGCCGCGCGATGCCGACCCCCTTCGCCGCGATAGCCGCGATCGAGCCGACCGGCCCAGCGCACCAGCGTGGCGTTGTCCATCCGGTCGATCGCGTGGGCGAGCGCCTCGCGGGCGCGCGGGTCGATCGTCGGTTCGGCGAAGAGGCCATCGACGAGTGCCCTGACATAGAGGCCGGTGCCCCCCACCACGACCGGGAGCTTCCCTGCCGCGCGCACGCCCTCGATCGCGGCCGCTGCATCGAGGGCGAATCGCCCCGCACTATACCGCTCCCCGGGCCGCACGACGTCGACCAGGTGATGCGGGACGCGATCGCGCTCCTTCCGCGTCGCCTTCGCCGTGGCGATGTCGAGGCCGCGATAGATCTGCCGGGAATCGGCCGAGATCACCTCGATCGGCCAATGCGCGGCGAGGGCGAGGGCGATCGCGGTCTTGCCGACCCCGGTCGGGCCGACGAGGATCGGCGTCCTAGCGTCGGCCAAAGCGGCGCTCCAGTTCCTCGCGCGGCAACTGCACGATCGTGGACCGCCCGTGCACATCGTGCGGCGGCAGCTCGCAGGCAAAGAGCCGCATCAGCAGCTCGCGCATCGACCGCTCGTCGAGGCGCTGCCCCGCCTTCACCGCCGCGCGACAGGCGTAGGTCGCCGCAAAGCGCTCGAGACGATTGGCCCACCCGCCGAAGCGCCCGCGCGCGAGGTCGGCCACCATCTCGCGAAAGCAGGCGACCGCATCGAAGCGCGGATGCGGATTCGGCACGCCGTGCATCGCCACCGCCCGGCCGCCGAAGGGCTCGACCTCGAAGCCGATGCGACGCAGCACCTCGTCGTGACTCGCCACCACGTCGAGCTCCTCGTCGGTCAATTCGATCGTCACCGGCAGGAGCAGCCGCTGCGAGGGGATCCCGCTCCCCTGCAGCTGCTCGAGCACCTCTTCGTAGAGCACCCGCTCGTGCGCCGAGTGCTGGTCGACGATCACCAGCCCCTCGGGCGATTCGTAGCAGAGGTAGGTATCGGCAAGCTGGCAGCAACGGCGCCTGCCAGCCGATCGCCTCGGCGTGGTGCGGCGCGGAGACGATGGTGGCATCGTCACCAGTCAGCGGGGCGAAGAGATCGGCGGGGAGGTCGTCGTTCGGCGCATCCACCATCGGACGCGGCGCGGGCAGTGCCCCGGGCATCGGGGCTTCGCCGAGCTGCGCCGAGGCGCCGAGTGCGCGTAGCGCATCGCGCACCGCCTCCTCGACCGCGCGTTCGACGCCGATCCGATCCCGGAAGCGCACTTCGAGCTTGGCGGGGTGCACGTTGACGTTGACTTCGGCGGGATCGACCCCGATATCGAGAAAGAGCGACGGCCGATCGCCGGGGTGGATCGCCGAGCGATAGCCAGCCTCGGCGGCGCGCACGAGGAAGTGGTCGCGGAACGGGCGACCGTTGACGAAGAGCTGCGTCCGTCGACCGGTCGGCTGCGCGTCGGCCGGACGCTGCGTGAAGCCCTCGACGCGCACGCCGCCCACGGCGTAGCCGACGGGGAGCAGCGTCCGCGCCAGTTCGGCGCCCCACACGGCGGCCAGCCGCTCCTCGCGCGCCTGGGCCGGGGGCACGATCAACCGGGGCCGGCCGTCGAGCATCAACTCGAAGCCGACATCGGGGTGCGCCAGGGCGAGCGTCGCGACGGTGTCCCAGATGGCGCGCGACTCGCTCGCTGCCGAGCGGAGGAATTTCCGGCGTGCCGGCGTGTTGTAGAAGATCGTGCGTGCCGTGACGGTGGTGCCGCGCTGACGCGGCTGGTCGCGGAGCTGATCGACGCGCCCCCCATTGACGGTGACTTCGACGCCGTCGCCGTCGGTGGTCGAGGTGTGGAGTGCGAAGCGACTCACCGAGGCGATCGCCGGGATCGCCTCGCCCCGGAAGCCGAAGGTGGCGATGCCGACGAGATCCTCGGGGGCGCGGATCTTGGAGGTGGCGTGCCGATCGAGGGCGAGCAGCGCGTCGTCGCGCGACATCCCGGTGCCGTCGTCGGCCACTTCGATGACGGTCTTGCCGCCGTTCTCGACGCTGACGCGGATGTGGCGCGCCTCCGCATCGAGGGCGTTCTCGACCAGTTCCTTCACGGCGGACGCGGGACGCTCAACGACCTCACCGGCCGCGATCTGGTTCGCGACGGCGTCGGGAAGAAGGGCGATACGGCGCGTGGTGCCGGAGCTCATCCCCTCAATCTAGCGCCGCGAGGGGGAGCGACCGCCTCGGCCGGAACCCAGCCACGGCCTCCTTCCGGCGTGGCGACGAGCAACCATGCGCCATCGCGGCGCTCGACGTCGACCAGCGCCCAGGCAGGAGCCTGCGCCAGCGCCGGGGCGGCGGGATGGGGCGAGACGCGGAGCGTGGTCGTCTCGCGCACGAGCGCGACCGGCGCAACCTCGCGGCGCCAACGCACCACCGCCATCGCCGCGCAGGCCAACCCCGCGAGGGCGACGAACCGCACGCTGCGCCGGCGACGACCGATGCGCTGCAGCCCGCACGCCGCGAGCAGGGCCACGACGGCAAGAAGGATGAACTCGTCGCGCGAGACCGGAATGGTCGGCGCCAACCGCTGCATGCTCGCCGGGAGGGTGCTCGCATCACGCCACGCGCGCCGCGCCAACCGATCGCGCGGCGCGAGCGAGAGCGCATGCCACCAGGCGGCCACGGCACCGACATCATCCCCGCCCTGCCACCGCGCCGAGCCGAGATCGCGCCAGGCGCCCGCGGCCCGCGGCTCGGCGGCGGTCCGGGCTTCGAAGAGCCGCGCCGCACCGCGGAAATCGCCCTCGCGGTAGCGGGTGGCGGGATCGATCTCCTGGCCCCCGAGCGTGGAGGCCACCAGCAGCAACAGCCCCAGCGTCGGCACGGTCCGGCGCAGTCGCTGGAGGACGGACGTCACCGCGGCCGGCGGTTCAGGGGTGGCACCGCCCACGGGACCGTAGCGACGCCGGCCGGTCGCGGCGAGCCAGCGACGGACCTGCTCCGCGTCAGGTCGGGGCACGCCCCTTCCCCGAAGCGCGGCGACGACCCGATCCGAGCTGGCCTCGATCGGCGTGCCGAGCAGCCGATAGAGCTCGCGCTCGGGGTCGGTGAGCGGGGCCGGGGCGGCAACGCGCGCAGGCCGGCGACGACGCCGCCACGAGAGGGCGAGCACCACGCCCGGGACGGCCAGCGCGATCCATGGCGTCGCCGGGTTGCGGACCAGTCTGGTCGCCAGCGGGACCTCATCCTGCCCGGTCACGGCGAGTGGTGTCCGATCGCCGGTCCGGCCGTTGCTCCGGAAGACCGGCAACGCGAAGGCCGGGGCCGTCACGATCCGGGCCGTCACGGTGCCTGGATCGAAGGTCGGGTAGCGGACCGTGGGGAGCGTCACCACGCCCTCGCTGTCGGCCACGATCGTGAAGCGGAATCGCTTCTCGCCGCCGCGATCTCCGCCGATGATCGTGGTGGTCTCCTCGGTGCGCTCTGGGTAGATGCGCACACCGCTCGGCCAGCTGATGTTCGGCGTGGGCCACAGCGTGACGTTCCCGGTGCCGTTCGCGATCAGTTCCACCAGCGCCGGCGTGCCGGCGTGCAATCCCTCGGGCGGGCCACGCCAAACCAGACGGAGGTTGCGCGTCGTGGGTCCGCCAGCGACGGCCGCGGCCACCGCGGCGGGGAGCGGTCGCACCTGCAGGGTGGCGGACCGCGAGGTGAGACTCTTCCGCTCTTCGGGCGCGAAGTAGGAGGCCGACGCCGGCACCGCGTAGGCCAGCAGCGCAGGCGGCGAGACGATCCGACCCGGCCCGAGCGGGAAGATCGTCTGGTGCATGACGAAGAGGTCATAGACCTCGCCGTGCGCGCGCCGCGTCTCGACCAGCATCGGCAACGACTGCGCCTGCACGCTCCAGAGCCCGCTGAGCGATGGCGCGCGGAGGGTCGGCGGCCGACGGAGCCGGTCCCGCAGCTCGCGCGGGAACCACGCCGCCGTGACGAGCTCGACCTGCTCGCCGACCCAGGCGGTGTCCTTGGAGAACCGCACGGCGATCGTCACGCCGCCCGACGCGGCGGGCAGCGGGAAGCGGCCGAGCATGTCGCGCGCGCGCGGCGAGAGGGTCGTGGTGTCCTGCGCGACGAGGGCGGCCAGCAGCGCGAGGGCGATCACCAGTCCGGCCCCAGCAACGGTTGGCCGCGACGCTGGCGCTTGGCCTGCGCCATCCGCGTCTCGCGCTCGGCGCGCTCCATCGCGGAGAGCACCTGCTCGGCGTCCGCCTTGCTCATCCCCCCCGGCGCGGGTGGGGCCTGCTGCGGTTGCTGCTTCGGCGGCGGCTTCTTGTCGTCCCCACCCCCACCGCTCTGCGGTGGCGGGGGCGGCGGCATCAGGCGCCGGGCGAGCTCGTAGTTGAACTTCGCGTCGGCGTCGCCCGGGGCGAGCTGCAGCGCCGACTGCAACTGCCGGCTGGCGGCCACGAGCAACGAGTCCTTCCCCTTCGTCTCGCGACGCGCACGCGTGAGGTAGGCGGTGCCGAGATTGTAGAGGGCGCGGCGGCGGAGGTCGGGATCGAGCGACAGCGACGCGCGCTGCAGCGCATCCTGCGCGGCCACCATGTCACCCGCCACCAGGGCGGCCGTGCCGGCATTGAACCACGCCGAGTCGGTGCCGAGCCGCTTCGCCTCGGCGGCGAACGCCTCGCGGGCCTTGATGGTGTCACCGCGCTGGAGCAGTCGCCCACCTGCGGAGGGGCGCTGGGCTGTTGCGCTCCCGGCGCCGAGCAGCAGCGCGATCGCGGCGAGCGCCGCGCTCCGCCGCGTGAGCGTGTGCGCCAGCAGCACCACGGCGGCCACGAGGGCGAAGAGCCAGGCCCGCGGAATCAGGTCGTCTGCACTGCGATCTTCGGCCGGTGCGCGGGCGAGGCGATCGAGCACCCGGCGCACCTCGCCGGACGGGTCGGGGGCATCGGCCGGCACGACGATGCCACGCGCGCCTTCCGCCGCGGCCTTCAAGAGATCGTCTCGACGCGTGGTGATGACTTCCTGTCCATCGGCATCCTTGTGCCAGCTGCCATCGGGGTCAGGAATCCGCGCACCGGTGGTGCCGCCGATCGGCACGAGCACCAGGGTGATGCCGGCACGTTGCAACGATTCGCCTGCCGAGGAGAGTGCCTCCGCCCCTTCGAACGACTCGCCATCGCTGAAGACCACCACGGCCTTGTTGCCGCCCTGGGTCGCCGCCTTGAGGACGTCGGCGGCCTGCCCGATCGCGGCGGCGAGGCCGGAGCCGCCTTCGCTGGCCACTTCCGGATCGAGGGCGTCGAGCTGCAGCGCGAGCGAGCTCTGGTCGAGCGTGAGCGGCGAAAGCAGATAGCCGCGTGCCGCGAAGGCGACCAGCGCGAGTCGATCGCCCTCGAGGTCTTGCACGAGGCGACGCGCGACGCCGACCGCACGGGTGAGGCGGTCGGGCTTCACGTCCTGCGCCAGCATCGAGCGCGAGATGTCCATCACCAGCACGACGTTGAGGGCACGCGACTCGGTGGCCTGCGACGCGCGGCCCCAGCGAGGTCCGGCGAGCCCGACCGCGGCGGCCAGCGCCACGAGACCGAGCACGACCGTCGATTGCCGTCCCATGGCGGCCGCCTGATGGCCCAGCAGCGTCGACCACGCCGCGGCCGCCCGGAGGCGACGTCGGCGCGCATGCCACGCCGCGCCCGCCACCAGCAGGACGGCGAGCGGGACGGCGTAGAGCAGCATCGGCAGTTCGAATCTCACGGGACACGCACCGCGATCGTGCCGCTCAAGAGCAGCTCCAACGCCAGGAAGCCGAGTCCGAGCGCGAGGAAGGGCCGGGTGCGCTCGTCACGACGCGTGTACCGCACCACGTCGACCGGGGTCTTCTCGAGCTTGTCGATCTGCCGAAAGATCCGGCCGAGCGAGGCGGCGTCCTTGGCGCGGAAGTACTGCCCCCCCGTCTCCTTGGCGATCTCCGTCAGCAGGACCTCGTCGATCTTGACGGGGAGGATCTCGTAGCGGAAGCCGCTGAGCCCGCGAGACGTCGGGATGCGCGCCTCGCCTTCGGTGCCGACCCCGACGGTGTACACCTTGATGCCGAACGCCTGCGCGGTCTTCGCGGCGGTGCGCGGATCGATGATGCCGCGATTGTTCTCGCCGTCCGTGAGGAGGAGGATCACCTTCTCCTTGCCGGGCAACTTGCGGAGCCGGGCCACCGCGGTCGCGAGGCCCGAGCCGATCGCGGTGCCGTCCTCGAGCAGGCCGACCTCGAGGTTGCCGATCGCCTGCTCCAGCGTGGCGTAGTCGACGGTCACCGGCACCTGCGTCAGCGCCTCGCCGGCGAAGGTGACGAGGCCGATCCGGTCGGCGGTGCGGCCGCGGACGAACTCGGTCGCCTGCCGCTTGGCCACTTCGAGCCGATTGGCCGGCGCGAAGTCCTCGGCCAGCATCGAGCTCGACACGTCGATGGCCAGCACGATCGCGAGGCCCTCGGCGTTGATCACGGTCCGATCGCCGCGACGGAACGGTCCGGCCGCCGCGATGACCAGCATGACGCAGGCGAGGCCGCGGAAGAACGGCGGCAACCAGAGCCGCCACTTGCCGCGCTGCGACGTGAGGAACGGGGCGAGGTCGGAGACGACGGCGGCCGCCGGCTGCAGCCGCGCGCGCCGCCACCACCACCACGGCAAGGCGAGGAGGAGCAGGAGCACCAGCGGACGGGTCACGCCGATCACGACGACGCTCCGGCGAGCAGGGCGAGGCCGGACACCGCGAGCGCGTGGAGGTCGCCATCCGACTCCGGGGCATAGCGGAGCGTCGCCACTTCGGCACACCACGCGGCGGCTTCGGGGCGGTCACGGAGCGCTGCCTCGAGATGCAGCACGGCGAGGCGGCTCTCTCCAGCATTGATCCATGCAGCGAGGCGCGCCGCATCGACCGGCGGTGGCGCCGGCGGCACGAACGCGGGCGCCTTCGGTCCCCGGCGCCGGCGATGCCACCATCCCAGCAACCCGACCAGCAGCAGGAGCGGGAGGGCGATCGCCCACGGGAGGAAGGTGCGGTCGGCGCGCGCGACCCAGGGCCGCGCCTGCTTGGGCGCCACGCGGGCGGCCGGCTGCCCGACCGGAAGCACCGACGCGACATCCAGCGGGACCTTGGCGTCGGGCAACGTGTCGATGCGCCCGTCGGTACGCACCACGATCGCCCCCGGGATCGTCAGGACATTCTGCCCCGGGGCCCAGAGGGTGACGCGATAGGCGATGCGCACCGAATCACCTTCGCGCGTGACGCCAGGCGGAGCGAGCAGCGTGGCGAGCGTGGTGTCGGTCGGCGCCTGCGCCTGCACCAGCGCGCCGGGCGGCACGGCGATGCGCTGGACGATCGTCGTGGTGTCGCCGACCGTCAGCCGACGCGGTTGCTGCCTCATCGCCGCCGCCCCTGGCGACCGAAGGCCGCACGGAGCGCCGGGAGATAGTCGCCGTCGGTCCGGATCACGACCTCGCGAACACCGGCGGCGGAGAAGGCGGTACTCCGCCGCATCCGTTGCCGCTGTGCCATCGCCTCGGCACGCTTCCGCGTGACGGCGTCACCGCTGTCGAAGAGGACGGTGCCACCGCGCTCGGCGCCGACCAGTTGCACCCAGCCGCCCGTCGGGAGCGCGGTCTCGCGCGCATCATCGAGGGCGATCGCGGTGACTTCGTGACGCGCCGAGAGTCCCTTGAGCGGGGCCTCCCAGCCGGGGGCAAGAAAGTCGGAGAGGATCACGACCAGGGCGCGACGGCGGAGCAGCGCGCCCGCGGCGCGGATCGCGCCGGCGAGATCGGTCTCGCCCTTCTGGGTCTCGAGGGCAAAGAGCCGCTGCACGATCGCATACGCGTGCCGGCGGCCGCGCCCCGGCGGGATGACCGGGCCGACGGTGTCGCCGAAGGCCATCAGGCCGACGCGATCCTGCTGCTGGGCCGCCACCAGCGCGAGCATCGCGGCGACCTCGACGGCGCGGGCCGACTTCGGCTCGGGATCGCCGACGGCGGTCGACGCCGAGCGATCGACGACGAGCAGGAGGGTCAGCTCGCGCGTCTCGGTGTAGAGCTTGACGTAGGGGAGCCCGGTGCGGGCGAGGAGGTTCCAGTCCAGGTGCCGGACGTCGTCGCCCTCGGCGTACGGGCGCACGTCGGTGAACTCCATCCCGGTCCCGCGGAACACGGAGCGCACCTCCCCGCCGAGGAGGGCCTCCGTCGCACGCCGCCCCCTGAGGGCGAGCGTGCGGACCTGCTTCAGCAGCGCGGGCGGGAGGAATCCGGCCACGTCACGGCACCGGCACCGCGGCGAGGACCTGTCGGATCACCGCGTCGGTATCCACGCCCTCGGCCTCGGCATCGAAGGTGAGGACGATGCGGTGCCGCATCACGTCGGGCGCGAGGGCCTGGATGTCTTCGGGCATCACGAAGTCGCGGCCGCGCAGGAAGGCGTGCGCTCGTGCCGTCTGCGCCAGCGCGATCGACGCGCGCGGCGAGGCGCCGAAGGCAATCATCGGCGCCAGGGCGCCGAGGCCGACGGTCGCGGGTTCGCGCGTGGCGCGGACCAGGTCCACGATGTAGTCCGCGAGCCGCGCATCGAGGTGAATGTTCTCGATCGCACTCCGCGCCGCCATCACCTGCGCCGGCTCCGCCAGACGCTGCACGTCAATCGCGCCCGACGCGCTCATCCGCAGCAGCACCTCGCGCTCCTCGGTGCGCGACGGATAGCCGACGCGGATCTTGAGGAGGAAGCGGTCGAGCTGCGCCTCGGGGAGCGGATAGGTGCCCTCGCTCTCGATCGGGTTCTGCGTCGCGAGGACGAGGAACGGCTCGGGGAGCGGGTACGAGTTACCACCGATGGTGACCTGGCGTTCCTGCATCGCCTCGAGCAGCGCGGACTGCACCTTGGCCGGCGCGCGGTTGATTTCGTCGGCGAGGACGATCTGCGCGAAGATCGGGCCCTGCCGCACGGTGAAGGCGGAGCGCTGCGCCTCGTAGATCATCGTGCCGACGACGTCCGCCGGCAGCAGGTCCGGCGTGAACTGGATCCGGGAGAACGACGAGTGGATCACGTCGGCGAGGGTCCGCACCGTGAGCGTCTTGGCAAGCCCCGGCACGCCCTCGAGGAGGACATGGCCGCCGGTGAGCAGCCCGATCAGGAGTCGCTCGACCATCAGGTCCTGCCCGACCACCCGCTTCCGCACTTCGGCCAGGACGGCCTGTACCGGAAAGGTCACTCAGTCCTCCTCAGGGGTCATGCCGATGGCGCGGTAGATCCCGCGCTCCTCTGCCGGCGTCAGCGGGCGCCACTCGCCGGGGGCGAGATCGCCGAGCCGGACCGGGCCGTAGGCGACGCGGGCCAGCCGGTCCACCTTGCCACCCATCGCCTCGACCCAGCGGCGGACGATCCGGTTGCGGCCTTCGCTGAGCGTCACTTCAAGGACGCTGCGACCGTCCTTGCCCGCACGCACCCGCACGCGCGAGGGCTGCACCACGCGCTGGTCGACGGTGATCCGCTCGCTGGCCTTCTGCTCGAACTCGGCGGTGCCGAGCCCATGCACCAGCGCGATGTAGCTGCGCGGGACGCGGTACTTCGGGTGGGTCAGGCGGTGCACGGCGTCGCCGTCGGTGGTGAGCAGCAGGAGCCCGGTCGTGGCGACGTCGAGCCGCCCGACATAGGTCATCCCGGCGCTGTCGGGGAGCAGATCGAAGACGGTCTTCCGCCCCTGCTCGTCATCGGCGGTGGTGACCACCCCGATCGGCTTGTGGAAGGCGATCCACCGCTTCACCGCGAGGGTGATCACGTTGCGGCCGACGGTGACCCGGTCCTTGCCGGGCACCACCGACATGCCGAGGGTGGCCGGCTTGCCGTTGACCTTCACCTTGCCGTCGGTGATCAGCACTTCCGCCTGGCGGCGCGAGGCGACGCCCGCCCGGGCCAGGTACCGCTGGAGCCGCATCGGTTCCGTGCTCATCCCTCTTCCACGGACGCAAGGGCACCAGCCTCGTCAGGGGAGGGCTCGGCGCGATGCGGCTGGAGGGCGATCGTCAGCTCCTCCGCACGCGGGAGATCGGCGAGGTCGTTCAACCCGAGCAGCTCGAGGAAGAGCGGCGTCGTGCCATAGAGCAACGGGCGGCCGAGGCTCTCGCTGCGGCCGACGACCTCGATGAGGCCGCGCTCCTGCAGGGTCCGCAGGACGCCGCCCGCGTTCACGCCGCGGATCTCCTCGATCTCGGCGCGGCCGACCGGCTGGCGATAGGCGATCGTCGCGAGCGTCTCGAGGGTCGCCGCCGAGAGGCGCGGCTGCCGCTGCATCGCCTGGGCGCGCTCGACGGCGGCGGCGAAGGTGGCGCGGGTCAGGATCTGGTAGCCACCGGCGAGCTCGACCACCTCGATGCTGTGGCCATCGAAGTCGTAGTGCTCGCGCAGCTGGTCCAGCGCGGTGCGGACCTCGGCAGCCGAGGACTCCGGCTCCAGCCCCTCGAGTTCATCGAGAGTCAGGGGACGGTTCGCCGCGAAGAGCGCGGCCTCAAGCAGTTGCGACAGCGGGTTCAGCGAGCTCACGGGCCACCACCAACGGTGCGAAGGGAAGATCCTGACGCACGCGGAGCAGTCCGCGTTTCGCCAGTTCCAGGATTGCCAGCAGCGTGGAGAGCACCTCCACGATGGTCGGATGCGGGCCGAACGCCTCCCGCCAGTCAAACTCCTCACGATCGGCCAGCAGCAGCTCGATGCGGACCACCGCCGACTCGACGTCGAGCGGCCGGGCGACGACGCTGTGCATCTGCGGCGTCGGGATCTGCATGATGACGCGCTCGACGGCGGTCAGGAGGTCGAGCAGGTCGAGGGTGATCGGAAGCGGCGGGAGCGAGGCCGGCGGCGGCGGGATGTAGCCGCGCGAGAAGCGCAGCGCCCGGCGCTCCGCCTGCCGTCCCATCCAGAGCGCGATCTCCTTGATCTGCTGGTACTCGAGCAGGCGGCGCACGAGTTCGGCGCGCGGGTCTTCCCACCCCTCCTCGTCGCCGTGCCGCGGCAGCAGCAGTTGCGCCTTGAGGCGGATCAGGCGGCCGGCCATCTCCAGGTAGTCCGCCGCCTGGTTGAGCCCCAGCGCGTGGATCACCTTCAGGAACTGGTCGGCGATCCGGGCGACGGGAATGTCGGCAATGTCGATCTGCTCCTCGCGCACCAGGTGCAGGAGGAGGTCGAGCGGGCCGGTGAAGCCGTCGAGGTCGACGACGAAGCCCGCATCCGGTGCGGTATCGTCGGCCAGGGAGCCGAGGGAGAGCGTCATCGCTGGAAGATGTTCCACCCCTCGCCGACGGCGAAGGGGACAGAATAGTGAAGCAACTGGTAGTAGCCCCACGACGCCGGCTGCATCAGGAAATTGAGCGCGCTGGGCAGCAGGAACAGGAAGCCGAAGAGGATCAGGAAGCCGAAGCGATCGAGCTGGCGGTACCGCGCGCCGAGGGCCGGGGGCAGCGCGTGGTAGAAGAGGCGCGAGCCATCGAGCGGCGGGATCGGAATCAGGTTGAAGACCGCGAGGATCAGGTTGATCCGCATCCCCCACGAGAGCATCCGCTGAGCGGCGTCGACGGTGGACGTCCCCACCCCGCCGAGCAGCTGGTGTGCGGCGCCGAGCGCGATGAAGAGCAGGGCGCAGCCGATCGCGATGATGAAATTGGTGACCACCCCGGCGCTCGAGACGATCAGGTCGCCACGGCGGTAGTTCCGGAAATTCCGCGGCGTGATCGGGACCGGCCGGGCGCTGCCGAAGGTGAACTGGCCCGAGGAGAGGATCCACAGCCCGATCGGCATCAGGACCGTCATGATCGGGTCGATGTGCGGGAGCGGGTTGAAGGTCAGCCGGCCCAGCTTGTAGGCGGTATCGTCCCCCTGCTTCAGCGCCGCCCAGCCGTGCGCGACCTCATGCGCCACGAGGGCGAAGAGGAGCATCGGAAGGGCGAGGAACAGGTCACCGAGCAGGGCGCAATCCTTGGGGAGAAGAGGGCGTAAGGTAGCGCGGGACGGGGGGTTGGGTCAAAGCGGGGTTGGCCGCTCCCCTTGCCCGCCCGGGGCCGCTCGGCTATTCTGCTAGGCTAGCCGGGCGCACCGTGCCCGGGATCCAGGAACCGAGTTGCCATTTTCAGGGGAAGCCCGTGCCGCGCATCAAGTCCGCCAAGAAGCGCATGCGTCAGACGAAGGTCCGCACCGCCGCCAACAAGACCCAGCGGAGCGCGCTGCGCACGGCCGTGAAGAAGGTCCGCACCGCCGCCACGCCGGCCGAGGCCGCCGAGGCGCTGAAGGGTGCCGAGTCCGCGCTCGACCGCGCTGGCCGGAAGAACCTGGTGCACCGGAACACCGCTGCCCGGACCAAGAGCCGGCTGGCGAAGGCCGCGAACAAGGTCGCCAAGGCATAGTTCGCCCCGCCCCCCGAAGTTACCGACCCCCGCCCGGCAGCACGCCTGGCGGGGGTTCGTGTTGTGGCCCTACCGATCGGGACGTACCGACACCACCCGGCCATCGAGCTCTGTCCCCCCGACCCGCTGCCGCCCCGACAGCGCGGGCGACCACACCCGCCAACGGTTGACGTACCAGATCCCTCCCGGCTCGCGATCGAAGTCGAGGACCCCGCCAATCCCTCCGGGAGTGACCCCGGCGAGGGCCGCCGGAAGGTACGCAAAGCGGAACCGGAGCTGACGCGGCGCCAGGTCGGCCGCGTTGACCACGAGTTCCCCCGCGATATCGCCCACCTGGGAGCGCCGGCGGGGCGCGAAGCGGAGAATCAGGGAATCGGCGGTCGCCTTGGGCTGGTCCAGGGAGAAGCAGTGGGTCTCCAGGAACCACGGGGAGAAGAGCACGGTGGGATCCGGGCCGTACAGCGTCCAACTCCCCTGACCGTCCTCCCACCGCTCGACCGCGAAGCCGAGGCGCTTCAGCGAGTCGACGGAGAGGCTGTGGACCGGCCAGTTGGTGATCGGCCGGTGCAGCGTGTCGGCGATCGTGTCCAGCGTCCGCGCGGGGTTGGTGCGGCGTTGCCGCGCCGTGACCCCGCGAACCGTGCGTTCGATGACCTGGGTCTCGAAGGTGAGCTCCCCGTGCGCGACCGCCTGCTCGACCACCGTGAGCGCGCTGCCGAAGGCCTTGAGGAGCTCGGCAAAGGCGGCGCGGTCCGTGCCGGTGTTCACACAACTGGCGCCGGCAAACTTGACCACATCGGGGAGAGTAAAGACCTGCCGCTCGAGCGAGAGGTCGGCGAGGGTGCGGACCGCGAGCTCGACGTCGATGGCGTCGCGGCTCCCGGGGCGGAAACCGATCGCTCGCATGGTGAGACGATAGCGTCCGACGGTGGAGAGCGGCACGAGGAACGCGCCGGTCGCCGAGGTGACGACCCGCTTGGTGAGATAGCCATCGGCGTCGTGGACTTCGACGATCGCCCCCGACACCGGGCGACCCGTGCCGGCTTCGACAACCTTGCCCCGAATCGCCTGGGCGGGCAATCCGATCGGGGCGCTCAGCAGGAGGGCGCCGACCAGGGCGAGCGGCCGGCCCATCACCCCACGTTCAGTTCCGCACCGCACTTCTCGCAGTACCACTCCGACGCCTTGTTCATCGCCCCGCACTCGCTGCAGCGGAGCGTCCGCCCCGCGGAGACGGTCATCGGCTCGGGCGGTGGGCCGGAGACGACGATGTCCTCGTCGAACATCGGCCGGGGCGTCACGGCAGGCGTAGGGGTGGGCGTGGGCGTCGGTGCGGGCGCGCTGCGGACCGGCTCGGTCGCCGGCGTGAAGCGGGCGGGAATCTCGGCCGGCATTCCGAACGAGGGGATCACCCGCTCCTGCTCGGGCGGCATGCCGCTGCCAGGACGGAACGAGAGCGGGCCGCGCTCGTTGGTCGCCTGCGGCTCCGGCGCGGCGGGCTCGTCGACGAGCTCGACGGCCTCCTCGGTGAGCTCGCCCGGATCGTCGAAGATCGCCAGCAGCTGCTCGTCGATCTGGTCGTCCACCACTTCGACGGGCTCGTCGGATTCGACGAGTTCCACCTCGGCCGCCACCGTCTCGACCACCGTTGCGGCCACGTCGCGCGACGGCGCACCCGGCTCCGTCGGGCGGGCCGGCGCGATGATCAGCGACAGGACCTCTTCGAGACGCCCGGCGCGCTCCGCCACTGCGTCGAGGGCCTGCTCGTGGCGGGCCACATCGGCGGCATGACGATCGCGCTCGGCCTCGAAGTGCGCCTGATCGTACTCCCCGACCAGGTGGCGCAACTGCGCCTCGGCCAGCGCCTCGTTGGCGGCGTTGGCGCGCTCGGCATGCGACTCCTGTTCGGCACGATCCTCGGCGAGCTTCGCGGCGATGGCATCGCCATGCCCCTGCAGGCGTACCATCACGGCATCGAGTCGGCCCTGATAATCCGTGCGGACGCGGTCACGCACCGCAGGCGGCACGCTGGTCCCGGCCGCGTCGATCCGTGCGAGCCACCCCGTGACCGCATCGCGCTCCGCGAGAAGGACTTCCACATCGGCCAGATTCGGGGGATTCGTCATGGGCTGCCACAGGTTGCGGGTGATGCGTGGAAACTACTGCAGGCGAGGGTGCCGGGGAACCGAGCGCGCGGCGCGGATTCCCCGACCGGAAGTATCGGCCGCCGCCCGACGGGGGCGAGGCTGTCTTCAGGCGCTGTAGACCACCCGACCGCCGACCAGTGTCCGCTGCACCACCCCCGGCATCGTCTCGCCGGTCCACGGCGTGTTGCGCGACCGTGAGCGGATGCGGGCGGGGTCAACGACCCAACTGCCCGATGGGTCGAACGCGACGATGTCGGCCACGCCCCCGACCCGGAGGGTGCCCCCCGGAAGGTGCCAGAGGCGGGCCGGGGCGCAGCTCATCCGCTCGATCAGGGTCGCGAGCGAGAGCACCCCGCCGTTCACCAGTTCGCGAAGACCGAGGGAGAGCGCCGTCTCCAGGCCGATGATGCCGTTCGGGGCGTCGTCGAACTCGCGCTCCTTGGCATCGTAGGTGTGCGGCGCATGATCGGTCGCGATGCAGTCGATCGTGCCGTCGGCGAGCGCGGCCCGGATCGCGGCGCGATCGGCGTCCTCGCGAAGCGGCGGATTCATCTTCGCGTTGGTGTCGTAGTCGCCCACGCGCTCGTGGGTGAGCGTGTAGTGGTGCGGCGCGGCCTCCGCGGTGACGGAGAGTCCCTGCTCCTTGGCGCGACGGATCAGGTCGACCGATCCGCGCGTGCTCATGTGACAGAGGTGGACATGGCCGCCCGTCAGTGCCGCAAGGATGCAATCGCGCGCGACGTGGATCTCCTCGGCGGCCGCGGGAATTCCCTTCAGCCCGAGCCGGGTGGAGATGATCCCCTCGTGCATCGCGCCGCCGTGCGCCAGCGGCGTGTCCTCGCAGTGGTCGGCGACGGGAATGCCGAAGGTGCGGGCATACTCGAGCGCGGTGCGCATCAGCTGCGACGACATGACCGGATGGCCGTCGTCGCTGACCGCCACGGCACCCGCCGCCACCATCTCGCCGAACTCCGCGAGCCGTTCGCCCTTCTGCCCCACCGAGATGCAGCCGATCGGGAAGACGCGCGCCAGGCCGGCCGCCTCGCCGCGCGACTTCACGAAGCCGACGGCGGACTGGTTGTCGATGACCGGATCGGTGTTGGGCATTGCGCAAATGCCGGTGAAGCCGCCGGCCACCGCACTCGCCGCGCCTGTGGCGATCGTCTCGCGCTCTTCCTGGCCCGGCTCGCGCAGGTGCACGTGCACGTCGATCAGGCCGGGGGCAATCACCCAGCCGGCGGCCTCGATGACCTGGGCGCCATCGGGCATGCCGAGGTCGCGGCCGATCGCGGCGATCCGGCCGTCGGCGACGAGGAGATGGGTGACCTCGTCGAGGCCCTGGGACGGATCCACGACGCGACCGCCGCGGAAGAGGATCGGAGCGGTCATGCGGCCTCGCCCCCGCCGGCGCCCCAATCAGGGGAGCCACCGGCGAGCAGGTAGAGCACGGCCATCCGGACGGCGACGCCGTTGGTGACCTGCGGAAGGATGACGGAGTGGGCGCCGTCGGCGACGTCGGAATCGATCTCGACGCCGCGGTTCATCGGGCCCGGATGGAGGATCAGCAGCTCCTTCGGCGCGCGCGCCAGCTTCTCGCTGGTGACGCCGAAGACCCGGTTGTACTCGCGGAGCGACGGGATGAAGCCCGAGGTCATCCGCTCCAGCTGGAGGCGGAGGACGTTGAGGGCATCGGCCCACTCGATCGCCTCCTCGATGCGCCGGAAGACGCGGACGCCGAGCGCCTCGACGTCGCGCGGGAGCAGCGTGGCCGGCCCGCAGACCGCCACCTCGGCGCCGAGGCGCGTGAGGCCCCAGATATTGCTGCGCGCCACGCGCGAGTGGAGCACGTCCCCCACGATGCAGACCTTGAGGCCGTCGATCCGGCCGAAGCGGTCGCGCAACGTGAGCAGGTCGAGCAGCCCCTGGGTCGGATGCTCGTGCATCCCGTCGCCGGCGTTGATGACGTTGGAGCGGATGCGATCGCCGAGGAACTTCGCCGCGCCCGACGCGCTGTGGCGGATGACGACCATGTCGATCCGCATCGCCTCGAGGTTGCGCGCGGTGTCGACGAGCGTCTCGCCCTTCGACACCGAGGAGCCGGATGCCGCGACGTTGACGGTGTCGGCGGAGAGGCGCTTCTCGGCGAACTCGAACGAGATCCGCGTGCGGGTCGACGCTTCGAAGAAGAGGTTGACGATCGTCTTGCCGCGCAGCGCCGGCACCTTCTTGATCTGGCGCTCGGAGACCTCCTTGAACGGCTCGGCGGTGTCGAGGATCGCGGTGATCTGCTCGCGCGTCAGGTGCTCGAGCCCGACCAGGTCCTTCCCCAGCAGCGAGGTCGTCATGCCGAACCTCCGCGCACGAGTTCGACGCCGTCGCTGCCATCGCGCTCCTGCACCGAGACCTTCACGTGGTCCTGCGCCGTCGTCGTCACGGTCACGCCGACCACGTCGGCAGCGATCGGCAGCTCGCGCCCGCCGCGGTCGACGAGCACGGCGAGGAGGATGCGCCGCGGCCGGCCGAAGTCGGCGATCTCGTCGAGAGCCGCGCGGATGGTGCGACCGGTGTAGAGGACGTCGTCGACGATCACGACGGTCGCGCCGTCGAGCGCCTGCGGCAGGCGCGTCTCGTGGACCACCGGGCGCTGCCCGATCGCCTGGAGGTCGTCGCGATAGAGCGTGATGCCGAGCGAGCCGCGGAGCAGCGGCCGATGGAGCTGGGCTTCGAGGAGCGGGGCGAGGCGCTCGGCGAGTTCGACGCCGCGGCGCTGGATGCCGATGAGGGCGACGCTCGGGGCGTCGGCGGTCCGTTCGACCAGTTCCGACGCCATCCGCGCGAGCGCACGTCCCATGGCCGGGGCGTCGAGAAGGCGAGTGGTTGTGGGCATCGGGAGCGTAAGGTAGGCACACGGTCCCCATGCCACCAGCACCGCTGGTCAGGGTGGATAGGCCGCCGTCACCTTGCCGGCCGCGTCGAGGAACTCGAGGCGCGGCTGATCGTCGGTGCCGACGCGGAGTCTGGCGCGGACACGGCCCCCCGTGTCGCGCAGCTCGACGATGGCCTCGCGGTCGCGGCTCCCCAGGAAGGCCCGCGGTCGGCCCCCTTCCCCCGCCCGCATCAGCGCCATGTGCGCGGCCCGCATCGAATCGAGCCGCTCCCCCGACGCCCCCCGCATCGCCTCGAGCCGATCGAGCATCCGCGCGATCGGCACGTCGACCGGTTGATCGTTGATCTGCAGCCCCGCCCGCCGGCTGGTGCCGTTGTCGACGTTCTGCAATGCCACCGTCTGGTTCTGCTTCCACTGGTCCATCGACAGGTGCACCACCTGCGAGTGGCCGGGGCGCTTGTCGATGCCTGCCCAGAGGATCGAGCCGACTTCGTCGCCGGCATCGTTGAAGAAGAGCATACCCGACATGAGGTCTCGGCCATCGATGATGGCCGCGTCATAGTCCTTGCCGTCGGCCCGAGGCCCCGGCAGGAGCCCGCTCCGGGCGAGCACGAGCACCGGGCGCCCGTCCTTGCCAATGACATTGAGGCGTTCGACATCGAGCTGGTCGAAGCGGGGATGCGTGCCGGTTCGGAACCCGCTCAACAGCAGGACGGCAGTGGTGCCGAGGAGCAGGATGTTGCTCCCTACCAGGCAGCGGATGAATCGGGGGGACATGGAACACCTCGGAGCGGAAGGATCTCGTGGACGCACGTCCAGGGATACTCCGTTGGAAACTCCGCCGGCGTTTCAGGTTGCGTAAGACCCTGGTCAGGTCACCGACCGCAGCTGCCGGTCGTGGAGTCGGCCGAGCGTCAGCTGCGCGAGGATCGCGCCGATCATGGCGAGGAACATGTCCCACTGGGTGTCCCACGGGTCGCCCTGGGTGCCGAGGAATTCATCGGCCCCCTGCCCCAGCGCCAGCGCGGCCCACCATTCGACGAACTCGTAGCACGCCGAGAGCGCCAGGCAGGTGGCGACAACGAGGAAGGCGAGCCAGCGCCCGGCCGGCAGCGGAATCCGTCGCCGGAAGATTTCCCGCGCGGCCATCGCCGGGATGAACCCCTGCGCCAGGTGGCCCAGGCGGTCATACGGATTGCGCTGCCAGCCGAGCAGTTCCTGCACCCAGAAGCCGGCCGGCACGCGCGCGTAGCTCCAATGCCCGCCAACCATCAGGATCAGGGCGTGAATCAGGATGAGCCGATAGAGGAGCGGGGTGAGCGGGAAGCGATGCGCGGTCACGAGGAGGAGCGGTACCACGAGGAGAATCGGGAAGATTTCGAGCCACCAGGTGGTCCGGTCGTACGGCGCGATGCCGGAGAGCACCAGCGCGATCGCGCCCACGCCGAGGAGGAGGAAGCCCTCGCGCCGGTCGAGGGTGGCGAGCTGGTCAGGCATCGGGAAAGCCCTCCAGGGCGGCCAGTTCCTCGACGCGTCCGACCGGGATCCAGCCATGCATCCCGACCTGCACCAGCCCGGCCTCCGCGAAGAGGCGACGATAGGTGCTGGCCCGCCTGGGCTGGAAGCCGTGGTGGTCGCCTTCGCTCGCATCCTCCCGTGTGAAGGTCGGCAAGAAGGCCACTCCGCCGATCAGCGGTACCATCGCGGCGAGCGCGCGGCGCAGCGCGGGGGTGGGGAGGTAGTGCAGCACGTCGGCGGCGACCACCAGATCGAACGGACCGTCGAGTCCGAGCTGGTCGAGGGTCTCGAGGGTGCCGAGACGGAGGTTCCGGCGCCGACCATGACGGGCCACCGCCCATTCACTGCTGTCCACGCCGGCATAGCGCGCATGCGGACGAAGGCGGTGGAGCAGCGGTTGCCACCGCCCCTCCCCCGCCCCCGCATCCAGCACCGACCGGATCGGTCGGCAGAGCAACTGTTCGGTGATCGCGACCGCGAACGCCACCTGGCGGGCGAGGTCGGCACGCGACCCGACGCTATGCGCCGGGTCGCGGTACCACCGATCGAAGTACGACTGGTCGTAGCGCTTCGGCACGGTTACTTGCGCCGGCCGCCGCCACCCTCCTCGTGGTCATCGTCATCCTGCCCCTGCAACTGGAACGGGTTGCCGCTGAACATCCCGGCGGCGCGCTCCACGCGCAGGACCTGCTTGGAGACGGTCCCGCCGACGCGCACGATGACGAGGTAGTCGCCTGGCTGCGCAGCGCCACCGCGGCCGCCGAACCCGCCACCGCCACCGCCACCACCGCCGAAGCCCTGCGCGGCACCGGGGAGGGTGACCAGGCCGGCCACCGTGCGGGCGAGCGCGCTGTCCGCTCCCGCCGCCTGGGCCAGCAGACCCGCGGCGCCACCCGCACCACGGCCGCCACCACCACCACCGCCGCCGCCACCACCGCCACCACCCTCACCCGGGCGCTCGACCCAGGCCGGCGCCTGGCCACCGCCCGCGCCACCGCGGCCACCGCCGCCACCGGGCGCGCCGCCGCCGCCCTGCCCACGGCCGCCGGCCCCCGGAATCGCCGCGGCCGGATTCTCGATCAGCTTGCGCACCCGCGCCAGCGCGGCGGTATCCGCGCCCGCCTTCTTGAGGGAATCGAACACCGTGTTCCGGCGCTTGATCGTCAGCAGCGAATCCCGACGCTGCGACGGCGTCTGTGCCCGCGGCGCCGCCGGCGGCGGCGTGACCTGGAAGCCCCAGTTGACGCGGTGCAAGCCGGCCGCGCCAGGCCCGGTCAGGCGGCTCACCGTGTCGCCCGCCGCGTTGACGATCAGGATCGCCGCCGACGAGGCCGCGGCCGAGGCCGAGACGCGGTAGGTGATCTCGGCACCGTACGCCGGCGAGTTGGCGCGGAAGAGCGCCTGCCCGGTGGACTCGCCGTTGACCGGCGCCTGGGTGTACTGCACGGCGGTCTTCGGCTTGAACTGCGCGACCGCCAGCGTCATCACGCTGTCGCTCATCTGCGGGATCGGCGTGACGTCGACGATCCAGATCGAGCGCCCGTGCGTCCCGGCGATGAGCTCGCGGTCGCGCGGATGGATCTTGAGGTCATGCACCGGCACCGTCGGCAGGCCGTTCATGAACTTCTGCCACGAGCCGCCCTTGTTCAGCGACAGGTACGCCCCGACGTCGGTCCCGACGTAGAGGACGTTCGGGTTCGCCGGGTCCTCGCGCACCACGTGGGTGAAGTCGATTCCGCCCGTGGGGAGGTTGGCGACGATCGACTTGAAGGTCTTGCCATAGTCGCGGGTCATGTAGACGTACGGCGTGAAGTCGCCCGTGCGATGCCCGTCGAAGGTGATGTAGAAGGTGTTCGTGTCGGCGTACGACGGCTCGATGCGCGAGACGTAGGTTCCCGCCGGGACGCCGGGGAAGCGGCCCGTGAGCTCCTCCCACGCGGCGCCGTCATTCCGGGTCAACCAGACGCGGCCGTCATCGGTGCCGGCATAGAGCAGGCCGGGCCGGACGTACGACTCCGCGAGCGAGACGACCGTCCCGAACGTCTCGGCGCCGGTCGCGTCGGTGGTGATGCCGCCCGTGGTGCGGGTCGACACGCGGATCTTCATCGTGTCGGCGTAGCTGAGGTCGGGCGAGATCGGATACATGTCGTCGCCACGCTCGACCGACTTCATCACCCGGTTCGACCCGGCATAGAAGGTCTTGTTGTTGTGCGGCGAGATGAAGAACGGCGTGTTCCAGTTCCACCGGAGCGTGAGGGCCGCCGAGTCGGCGGCGATCATCGCCGTGATGTCGGCGATCCGCTTCTTGGTGGCGGGGGTCGCGGCCGTCGGGCTCTCCTCGAGCACGGCGATCGTGTCACGCCACGCATTGGCGCGGGCGCGCCACGTCGGCTTCGGAAGGTTCGAGCTCTCGCCGGTGAGCAGGTTGGTGCGGGACATCGCGCCGCCCTGCGACTCGCCGTAGATCACGTTCGGGTCGGTCGGGTCCTGCGCCGTGACGAAGCCATCGCCGCCGTTGTAGGTGAACCACATGGAGTTGGTGATCGGGCCCTGCTGGCGCCGGCTCGGGCCACACCACGAGCCGTTGTCCTGCATGCCGCCGCAGACGTTGTACGGCGTCGCGTAGTCGAACGAGACGGCGTAGAACTGGCCGATCGCGAACGAATTCGGGAACCACCAGTTGCCGCCCTTGTCGAACGTGATCCCGATGCCGCCGTCGTTGCCGACGACCATCCGGTTCTCGTCGTTCGGATCGAGCCACATCGCGTGGTGGTCGACGTGCAGGCCGACCGTGGTCTGCCGCACCGTCTTGCCGCCGTCAGTCGAGAAATTGACCGGGGTGGACGACCAGTACACCCGATCCGGGTTCTTCACGTCGACGCGGACCTGCGAGTAGTAGAACGGCCGGACGTTGTTGCTGGCCATCTTGGCCCAGGTCGCGCCGCCATCGGCCGAGCGATAGAGCCCCGACGGCGAGACCGCCGGCGTGCCGACGCCGGCCTTCCCCTTCGGGTTCGCGGCGGTGTCGGCCTCGACCAGCGCGTACATGATCTTCGCGTTGCTCGGGGCGATCGCGAGGCCGATCCGGCCCTTCATCGTCTCCGGGAAGCCGCCGCCCTTCACCTCGGTCCACGTCTCGCCGGCGTCGGTGCTCTTCCAGAGCGCGCTGCCCGGGCCGCCGCTCTTCAGGAAGTAGGGACCGCGGACCCGTTCGTAGCTCGAGGCGAAGAGGACGTTCGGATTGGTCGGATCCATCGCGACGTCGATGAAGCCCGCCTTGTCGCTGACGAACTTCACGAGGCGCCAGGTCTGGCCGCCGTCGGTGGTCTTGTACAGGCCGCGCTCCGGATTGCTGTTCCAGATGGCGCCGAGGGCCGCCACGTACACGACCTGCGGGTTGGTCGGGTGCACGACGATGCGGGCGATGGCCTGCGTCTTCTCGAGCCCCATCAGCTTCCAGGTGAGGCCGCCGTCCATCGACTTGTAGATGCCCATCCCCGGCGAGACCGAGTTGCGCGAGTCATCCTCGCCGGTACCGGCCCAGATCTGCATCGTGTCGCTCGGCGCGATCGCCAGGTCACCCATCGAGACGACGCGCTCGTTGGTGAAGAGCGGGCGGAAGGTCACGCCACCATTGGTGGTCTTCCAGATCCCGCCCGCCGCGGCAGCGACGAAGAAGGTCCGCGACGGCGAGGGAATCCCCTCGACATCGGTGACGCGGCCCTGCATGTTCGCGGGACCGATCTCACGCCAGCGAAAGGCGTTCAGGGTCGTGGAGTCGAGTGGTGTGGAGACTTGGGCGGAGAGCGGCGCCACGGCGCCCAGCAGGAGGCACGTGGCGGCAGCGCGGACGTAGGCACGTCGCATCAGTCGGACTCGTTGGTGGAGGAAATGCCGGGGGAGGCCGGTCACCCCCCTTTACGGGGGAATCGCTCCCAAGGTTGACCCGGGACACCGTGAATGGGAAGGGGCGACCCGACTGGATCGCCCCGTTCGCTCAGGGAAGCCTGGCCTCCCGCAGCACCACCCGCCCCTGTCCGATGGCACGGATCCCCCGGTGCATGTGGCCGGCGGCCGGGGCCGCTCCGGGCGGGGCAGCAGGCACCGGCTTTGGTGGAGCGGCCGGAGGCGGCTCGGTCCACGCCACGGCCACTCGACCGTCGCGGATCGCGATCACCGGATTGGCGACCGACTGCCCCTCGGCACTGAGCGGCTGCGCCGTGCCGAAGGTGGTGTCACCCGCCGTTGCCCGACGGAGGAGGATCCGCGACACCGAGGCCGTGCCGTCGTCCCAGACAGCGAGCAGTCCGCCGTCGGGCGTCAGACCGAGCTGGACGTGCGCGGGGCGAGAGGTCTTCCCCACCCCGAGCGCGTACGGCGCGCCAAAGGTGGCGCCGCGATCGGTCGACTTGGCGTACCAGACGCCGGCGGCGTCGGCCTTCCCGGTCCACCATGCCACGTGGACCTGCCCCTTGGCATCCACCTGGATCGCGGGCCCGGCCCGCGGACAACCGTCGAACGACCAGCCATCGGCGTGCACCCGCTGCGGTGCCGTCCAGGTGGCGCCGAGGTCGCCGGACCTCGCCACCACGATGTCGCGGAGGTTGCCGGGATAGACGTGCCGCCACGCGAGGTAGAGCGTGCCATCCGGCGCACTCGCCAGCGCCGTGCGACAGCACTCGCAGGTCGTGCCGCCATCGACCAGCGTCTCGGTTGCCCACGTCGCCCCCTGATCGGTCGAGTGGGTGACCCACACCCCGGCCTCACCCGCCGCCCCACCCAGCCACGACAGCACGAGGTTGCCCGACGGCATGACATGGAGCGCGTGGAAGGAATGCGCGCCGAAGACGCCATCGTGACTGACCGTCACCGGCGCACCCCAGGTGGTGCCACCATCCGCCGAGCGGACGTAGCGGATCGCCTCGAGCGGCTGCTTCGCTTCCGGTACGTCCTTCACCACGACGTAGATCGCGTGCAGCGTGCCGTCGCTGCCGAACGCCAGCTTCGGCGGCGACTCACTCCGCCCCTCGATCGGTCCGAGCGAGTCGCGCAATTCGACGGGCGGGCCGTCATCGAGGGCGACATAGAGCCGGCCATCCGTGCCGCCCTGCGGCGCTGACACCCACGCCGCGGCGCGTCGGCCCGCCGGCGAGAAGGTCACCATCGGTGCGATCCCAACCGAGGTGGCTGCGGTCACGTCGCGCGCCGCGTCGAACGCGAGCGGCGGCGTGCCTCCGCTGCACGCGACGAGCAGCCCCGCCACGCCGATGGCGTGACGGAGCCGGACCGCGCCGCTGCGAGGCAGCTCAGAGCCCATACTGCAGGCTCCCCACCAGGGTGCGCTGCGGGAAGGGATGGAAGAGGAAGTACTTCCGGTTGTTGAGATTGTCGACGCCGAGAGCCGCGGTGAGATGACTGTCCAGCCGGTAGGTCGCACGGGCGTCGGCGACGAACCCCGAATTATTTGG
>JBAOHR010000007.1:0-937611 GCA_037045245.1 Gemmatimonadales bacterium
CAACAGAAATTTCTTGATTGAGGCGCTGAAGATAGGTTGTCCCCACCTGGGTGCATCCCCCTACTTCATAGGAATTTGATCCGACTCCATACGACATTTTTTAAGCATGAAAGTCTCATTTTGACCAACCCCAATCTTACCAGTCACTATGAGCTGACCTTTTCTTTTGGGACCAGGGGGGTGGACGATGACATCATTGGCTGGCGTTGTCTCTGCTGTTGTTGTTAAAGTTTGTGGTAGGACTAAATTGCTATTATTTATTTCTTGTGACAATGAATTGAAATCAGTCACTGATTCAGCGGCGCCTACTGCGGCTGGTTCGGCTTCAAGGGCTCGGACCAGCAGAAGAAGGTCGGCACGATGTCGGGCGGCGAGCGGAACCGCCTGCACCTGGCGAAGCTGCTGCAAGAGCGGCGGCAACATGCTGCTGCTCGACGAGCCGACGAACGACCTCGACGTCGACACGCTGCGCGCGCTCGAAGACGCGCTGCTCGACTTCTCCGGCTGCGCGGTGGTGATCTCGCACGATCGCTGGTTCCTCGACCGGCATCGCGACCCACATCCTGGCGTTCGAAGGGCGACTCCGAAGTGGTGTGGTTCGAGGGGAACTACCAGGACTACGAGGCCGACCTGAAGCGCCGGAAGGGGACGGCGGCGAACGAGCCGCACCGGATCAAGTATCGGAAGTTGACGCACTGACGCGATGCATCTCCTGCTCGTGGAGGACGACACCGCGCTCGCGGGCGATCACCGCCGGGCTCCGGGAGCAAGGAATGCGCGTTCCCTACGCAGGCGGCCACGCGCGACGAGGGACACCAGCGCGCGCTGGCCGAACACCACGATGTGATCCTCCTCGATGTGATGCTTCCCGGCGGCAGCGGTTTCGACCTCTGCCGCAGGTTGCGCGCGGCCGGCCTGACCACGCCAATCCTGATGCTGACGGCCCGTGACGAGCGTGGACGACCGAGTCACCGGACTCGACGTCGGCGCAGACGATTACCTCACCAAACCCTTCGCCTTCCGCGAGCTGCTCGCCCGGGTGCGTGCGCTCGCACGCCGGCCGGTCCTCGCCGGAGAGGTTGTTCGGGTGGCCGACCTCGAGGTGGACCTCGCGACCCCGGTCCGTCACGCGGGCCGGGGCGGCCGATCGAGCTGACGGCGAAGGAGTTCGCGCTGTTGGCCTGCCTCACCCGGCACCTCGGTCGGGTCGTCGAATCGCGCGGTCATCAGCGCCGAAGTCTGGGACGAGAACCACGACCCGTTCACGAATGTTCTCGAGGTGTTGATCCGCCGCCTCCGCCGGAAGCTCGACGACGACTTCGAACCGAAGCTGATCCACACGCTGCGCGGTGCCGGCTACCGGTTCGGCCCGTGACGACGTCGCTGCTGGGCGCCCTCCGCTGGCGCCTGACGACCTGGTATCTGCTGACGCTGACCTTGATGCTCGTCATTCTCGGTGGCGGGCTCTTCCTCGTCGTGCGCCGGCAATTCGCCGAGGAACTCGACACCTCGCTCCGAAAGGCAGTGGCCCAGCTCGAGCAGGCCGCCGCGGTGCGAGAGCGCGAACGCGGGCTCCCCCGGTCCGGTGGCTGACGCGGTGGACGAATTGCGGATTCCCGATCGGCGGCTCTTCCTGCTGCAGCTCGACGGGACGCCGATCCGCCCCGAAGAGGCCCCGGACTGGGTCCGCGCGATCGGCCCGGAGGCGGCGATTCGCGAACGCGTCACGCGCGACCAGCCCGCTCCCGGCAACGCCGAACTGCTCTATCGCCTGCAGGCCGATCGCTTCGCGGTGGGAGCGGGACCGGCGATGGTCGCGATCGCCGTCGCTGACCGGGTCGAGCTCGAGGACCGCTACGCGTCGCTCATCACGACCTTCGGGCTCGCCGCCCTCGTCGCGTTGCTGCTTGTCGCGATCGGCGGTTACCTGCTGGTGGGGCAGTGGATCCCGTCCAATCGAACGCTCGGTGGAGCAGACCCGTCGCTTCATGGCGGACGCGGCCCACGAGCTGCGCACGCCGCTCAGCGTGCTGCGGGCCCGCGCCGAGGTGGCGCTGCAGCAACCGCGCGATGTCCCGGCCTACGTGGCCGCACTGCGCGGGATCGACGCCGAGAGCCAACACCTTGGACGGATCGTGCAGGACCTGCTGACACTCGCGCGGGCCGATGCTGGGGAACGGCCGGTCGAACAGCGGCGGCTCTTCCTCGATGACCTGGTGCTCGACGCGGCCGAGGCGGCCCGCGTGATCGCCAACGGCCGTGGGGTCAGCGTCGCCGTCGGCGCGTTCGAGGAGTGTGCCGTGGTGGGCGATCCGCACCTCCTCCGGCAACTCGCGATGATCCTGCTGGACAACGCCGTGAAGTTCACCCCGGCTGGGGGAGCAGTCACCGTGAGTGTCGGCGCCGTGGGTGGCCTGGCCGCGCTCACCGTGCGCGACACCGGCATCGGCATCCCCGCGGACCAACTGCCGCACATCTTCGACCGCTTCTATCGTGGCGATCAGGCCCGGACCCGCGTCCTCGCGGAGAGCGGCGGCGCCGGCCTGGGCTCTCGATCGCCCGATGGATCTGCGACGCACACGGCGGCGCCCTCACCGTCACCTCGGCCGTCGGAAGCGGCACCGAGGTGACCTGCCACCTCCCCCTCGCCCCCTCCCCGACGACCTAGCGCTCGGCTGTCATCCTGCCGACAGCTTGCCGGCGTAGTGTTGCAGGTCATGCATCCCCTCCGACCCACCCTGCTGCTGATGTGGTGCGGCCTGCTGGCGGTTCCGGCGGCCGGCCAGACGCCGCGGCCGCTCACGCGCAGCCAGGCCGGTGACGAAGCGCTCGCACGCTCACCGCGGCTCCGGCTCGCTGGCAGTGACACGGCCCGTGCCGTGGCCGCCCTCCGAACCGCCTCCCTCTTTCCTGATCCCTCGCTCTCGCTGGCATGGTCGCGATCGGCGCCTTCGTACCATGCCTCGCTCGAGCTCCCGCTTGATCTTCCATGGCTCCGGTCGAGCCGCATCAACGCCGCCACGTTCGGGCAGGCGGGGAGCCGCTGGCGCTTCGCCTTCGAGCGTGCTGCGACCCAACTCGAGGCGGACACGGCGTACACGCGGGCCTTGGCGGCGCGTGAGCAGTGGCGCCTCAGCGCGCGGAATGCCGATGCGACGGACTCGCTCCGAGGCATCGCCGAACAGCGGCGCGACGCGGGCGATGCGAGCGAGCTCGAGGTCCAACTGGCGGTGATCGTCGCCGGTCAACAGCGCAATCGCGCGGTGGCGGATTCGCTGGCGTACGACGATGCGCGGCTCGCCCTGCAGGCCGCGCTCGGCATCGCCGATGGTGCCATTGTCGTCGAGCCGGCGGACTCCTTCCTCCCTCCGCCTCCGTTCGTCGCGCCCGCTGCCGGGACACCCCTGCTCGTGGCCGCGGCCGAGGCGGACGTTGCCGCCGCCGCAGCCGGTGCGCTCTTCGCCCGACGCTCGGCGCTCGGGGCACCAAGCCTGACTGCAGGGTTCGAGCGCGGCGACCCTGACATGCCCGGTACGCTACCGACGGTCGGCATCTCGTTGCCGTTGCCGCTGGTGAATCGCAATCGAGGTGGCGTGGCCACGGCGGAGGCAGAACGGCAACGCGCCGAGGCCACCGCGGCCGCGGTGCGAGTGGAGAGCGGGAACGCCCTCGCGCGCGCCATCCGGGCCGAACGCATCGCGATGACGCTGGTGGCTCGCGACGCTGCCCTGCTCCAGGCGGCCGATCGCGTCAGCCTGATGGGTCGGACCGCCTATCGCGAGGGCGCGGCGACACTCGCCAGCGTGCTCGAGGCCGAACGGAACGCCCGGGACGTGCGGACGCAATATCTCATCGACCTGGCCGGCGCGTGGATTGCGCGCGGCGTGGTCCGCCTGCTCTCCGAATCCACGACGCCAGGGACTCCATGATGATTTCCATGTTGGTTCGCACCACCGGCGCGGCCTGCCTGGTGCTGCTCGCGGCCTGTGGCGGTCGCGAGGCGGCGGAGGCTCCTGCCGACAGCAGTTCGGTCGGGGCGGTCGCCGTCGAAACAATGCTGCTTGCCCCGAGTGCCTTCACGCCGGAGATCGAGGCGGTCGGGACCGTCGTGCCGCGACTCGGCCGGGCCACGACGGTATCGGCTCCCACCACCGCACGGATCGCCCGGGTGCTCGTCGTCGCTGGGCAGGCGGTGGCGGCCGGCGCGAGCCTGGTTGAACTCGATCGCACCGAGATCGATGCCGCAGCCCGGAGCGCGGAGGCCGCGGTGCTGGCCGCCGATGCCGCGGCGACGCGCGCAGCGCGCCTGGTCACCGCCGGCGTCCTGCCACGACGCGACGCCGAAGCCGCCGCGGTCGACCTTGCCCGAGCCCGGGGTGAGGCCGCGACGGCCCGACGCATCGCGGAACTCGCGACGATGCGTGCCCCGTTCGCCGGGATCGTGGTCCGCGTCAGCGCGACGCCAGGCACGACGGTTGACCCCGGCACACCCCTCGTCGAACTCGCCGACGCCAACGCCGTCGATCTCGCCTTCGCGCTGGCCGCCGACGATGCGGCGCGTCTCCGCGCGGGACAATCCGTGACGCTCCATGGCGCCGCGCCGACCGACAGCCTCGGCACGGCGACGATCACCACCATCGGAGCGGCAGTCGATTCGGTGACGCGCGCGGTGGAAGTGCGCGCCGCCGTCGGCCACTCGCCGCGGACGCTCCGATTCGGCGAGACCGTCACCGGCACGGTCCGGCTCGGCACCGTGTCGTTGGCACTCGTGGTGCCGATCGCGGCGCTCGTCCCCGACGGCGAGGGGTTCCGCGTCTTCGTGGTCGACTCCGCCCAGGTCGCCCACGCGCGTGCGGTGGTCGTCGGGGGGCGAACGGCGCTTGTCGCGCTGGTCACCAGCGGACTCGCAGCCGGTGATCGCATCGTCACGACGGGGGCCTATGGCCTCGACGACGGCGTGACCGTCACGCGTCCCCGCGGCGCGGCCACGACCCCGTGAGCACGGGCCTCTTCGGCTTCCTCACGTCGCAGCGGCGCGTCATCACGCTGATGACGGCGCTGCTCAGTCTCGGTGGACTCTGGGCCGCGCTCCGCCTGCCATCGGCGATCTACCCGGAACTCCAGTTCTCGCGGGTGACCGTCGTGGTGGAGGGGAGCGCACTCGATGCCCGGCAGGTGCTCTTCTCGATCACGCGCCCGATCGAGGAAGCCATCAGCGTGGTGCCGGGCGTCTCGCGCGTGCAGTCACGGGCGATCCGCGGCGGGAGCGAGATCAACATCTCCTTCACCCCGACGACGGAGATGGTGCTTGCCCTGCAGCAAGTCCAGGCGCGCGTCAATCGCGCGGCATCCGACCTGCCGCCGGGACTGTCGATCGAGGTCGAGCGGCTGACGCCGACCCTCTTCCCGGTGCTCTCCTACAACCTAGAAGGGGGCGATCCGGCGACCCTCTTCGATATTGCCCGCTATCAACTCAAGCCGCTGGTCTCCCGGGTCCCCGGGGTCGGCCGCGTTGACGTGATGGGGAACGACCAGCGTGAGATCGAGGTGCTGGCCGATCCCGCCCGGCTGACCGCGGCCGGCATGACCTATGACGATCTCGCCAGCGCGATCACCGCGGCGATCACCGTCGACGCCGTGGGGCGATCGGCCAGCAGTTACCGGCAGTACCTGATCGTCACGGCCACCGAGGCGCATTCCCCCGAGGACGTCGCCAACGTCGCGCTGGCCGGTGGGCTGCATGTGCGCGACGTGGCGCGCGTGGTGGCGGGCACCGAGGATCACGTCCGGATCATCGCCGGCGACGGGCGTCCGGCCGCGCACCTCAACATCACCCGGCAGCCCGGTGGCAACACGCTCGCGATCGCCGACAGCGTGGCGCACCTCGTGGCCTCCCTTGGTCCGACGCTTCCGGCGGGGGTTCGCCTGGTGCCGGTGTACGACCAGGCCGCGCTCGTGCGCGATGCCATGGCCTCGGTGCGCGACGCGATGCTGATCGGGGCCGCGCTGGCCGTCGTCGTGCTGCTGCTCTTCCTTCGGCACGCCCGGGTCACGGCCATCAGCGCCGCGGCGATCCCGCTGACGATGGCAATCTCGGTCTTCGTGATGTGGATCGTGGGCCAGACCTTCAACCTGATGACGCTCGGCGCGATGGCGATCGCCATCGGCCTCGTGATCGATGACGCCGTCGTGGTGACCGAGAACATCGTCCGTCACGCCGGCTTCACGCCCGATCGCAGGATCGCGGTGCGCGACGCGCTGCAGGAGCTGATCTGGCCCGTCACGACCTCGACGCTGACGACGGTCGTGGTGTTCCTCCCGCTCGGCTTGCTGAGCGGCGTGGAGGGGCAATTCTTCACGGCCCTCTCGATCACGCTGACGATCGCCGTGGTGGTCTCGCTGGTGCTGGCCCTCACGCTGATCCCGCTGTTGAGCGCGGCATACCTGCGCCCGGCCGACATGGACGCGGCCGATGCCCCCGGGCTGTTGGCGCAGATCGGGCGCGGCCTGGACCGGATGGCCGATCGATATCAGCTCCTCCTCCTGCGCACCCTGCCCCGCACCCGCGGCGTCGGCGTGGTCGCCCTCCTGCTCGTCGCCCTCGGCGTTGGGAGCTACTGGCGCGTCGGTTCGGGGTTCCTCCCGGACATGGACGAAGGGGCGTTCGTCCTCGATTACGTGACGCCCGGGGGGACGGCCCTGGACGAGACCGATCGCCAGCTGCGGGTCATCGAACAGATCCTCGCCGAGACGCCGGAGATCACCGCCACATCGCGACGCACCGGCGCCGAACTCGGTCTGTTCGCGACGGAACAGAACAGTGGCGACATCGTCGCGCGGCTCCGCGCACCGGGGGCCCGCGACCGGAGCATCTTCGAGGTCATCGACGACCTGCGCGGGCGGATCGAGTCGGCGGTCCCGCGCGTCCGGATCGAGTTCGTGCAGATCCTCTCCGACGTGATCAACGACGTCGCCGGCGTGTCGCGTCCGGTGGAGCTCAAGGTGTACGGTGCGGACCTCGCCGCGCTCGAGCAGTATGCCACCACGCTCACCAGCGCCATGGAGGGGATCGATGGCCTGGAGGACCTCTACAGCGGCGTGAGCGAGCCGAGTGCCGAGTTGGCCATGAGCATCGACGGCGCCGAGGCGGCCCGCGCCGGATTGACGCCGATGGACGTCGCCGGCGCCGTCCGCGGCGCACTGCTCGGCGTCCCGGCCGGGGAGGTCCGCCTGGATGACCGCACCATCGGCGTGCGCGTGCGCGCGCCGGACGCCGTGCGCAACAACCCCGCGACGCTGGCCACCCTCCCCATCCTCCCGCCACGCGGTGGACGAGCGACGCCGCTCGGAGCGGTCGCCCGATTCGCCCCGGCCGAGACCCGCGGCGAGTTGCTGCGCGAGAACCAGCAGCAGATGCTGGTGATCGGCGCCGAACTGAGCGGACGGCCGCTCAGCGCCGTCATGGGCGACGTGCGCGACGCGATCACGCGCACCCCGCCGCCGGCTGGCATCCGACTCGAGATTGCCGGACAGGATGCGTCACAGCGGGCAGCGTTTGCGGGACTCCTGCTCGTCCTCGCACTCGCCGCCGTGTCGGTCGTGCTCGTGATGGTCATCCAGTTCCAGTCCTTCGTCGAACCGCTCGTCGTGCTCCTGGCGGCCCCCCTCTCGTTCGGCGGCGCGATCGGACTCCTCCTGCTCACCGGCGTCCCGCTGAACGTCTCTTCCTTCATGGGGCTGATTCTCCTGGTCGGCCTGATCGTGAAGAACGGCATCATCCTGCTCGACTTCACGCGGCACCGGATGCGCGAGGGCGGCCTCACGCTCGAGGTCGCGATCGGCGAGGCGGCGCGCGTCCGCCTCCGCCCGATCCTGATGACGACCCTCTGCACCCTGGTGGGCCTGCTGCCCCTGGCCCTCGGTCTCGGGGCCGGCAGCGAACTCCAGCGTCCGCTCGCCCTGGCCGTCATCGGCGGCCTGGCACTCTCGACCCCGATCACGCTGTTCCTCGTTCCCACCCTGCTCGTCGCGATCCGCGGTCGAGCGTACACCCTCACCAGGAGCACCACACCATGACCCGGCTCAGCCGCATGACCCCACTGGCTGTCGCCCTCGTCTTCGCCCTGCCGCTGACGCTGGAGGCGCAACAGACCGCACCCAAGCCGCCCGTCGTGAAGGCGGCCCCCGCCAAGGCCAAGGCCTCGAAGGAAGCCACGGAGGCCAAGGAGGCGAAGGAAGAGGATGACGACGAAGACGCGATGAAGAAGGAGGCCACCATCAGCGAGGCCGCTGCGCGCGCGACCGCGTTGAAGGCGGTCCCGGGCGGCGTGGTGCAGGATCACGAACTGGAGCGCGAAGACGGCAAGTTGATCTGGTCCTACGACATCAAGGTGAAGGGGAAGAGCGGCATCGAGGAGGTGGCGGTCGACGCCAAGACCGGTGCGATCGTGGCGCATGCGCACGAGACGCCGAAGGACGAGCAGAAGGAAGCCGCAGAGGATGCCGCGAAGGCCAAGGCGAAGGCTGCCAAGCCGGCCGCCCCCGCCGGCGTGAAGCGGCCGTGAGGCCGGCTGCCCTCGCGGCGTTCGCCCTCCTGCTCGGTGGCATGGGGGCGAGTGCCCAACAGCCGCACGTGCTCGCGAAGTACAACATCGGCGGCGACGGGGGGACCGACTACCTCAACGTCGACGCCGCCACCGGCCGAGTCTTCATCTCGCGCGGGACGCACGTCATGGTGGTCGATGGCGCCACGGGCAAGGTCGTCGGGGACATCCTCGACACGCCGCGCGTGCACGGCATCGCCTTCGCCCCGGGCGCGCATCACGGCTTCACCACCAACGCCGGCGACTCGACCGTCACCATGTTCGACCTCGGCACGCTCGCGGTCATCAAGAAGATCGCGACGCACACCGGTGGCCTCGACGGCATCATGTACGACGACGGCACCGATCGCATCATCCTGACCAACCACTCCCGTCCGATCGGCACGGCGACCGCGATCGATGCCGTTACCGGCGAGATCGTGGGCCGGGCCAATCTTGAGGACACGGCTCCCGAAGGGGCGGCCAGCGACGGCAAGGGGCGGCTCTTCGTGAACAACGAGGGGACCAACACGATCCAGGTGCTCGATGGGCGGACGATGCAGGTGCAGGCGTCGTGGTCGATCGCGCCGTGCGACGGCCCGACCGGAATCGCCTACGACCGGGCGCACGATCGGATCTTCTCCGGCTGCAGCAACACGTCAGTCGTCACCGACGCCAAGAGCGGCAAGGTGGTGGCGCAGATCGCCAATGGCGATGGCGTCGACGCCCTCGGCTGGGATCCTTCGCAGCAGATGATCTACCTACCCGGGGGAGACGGAACGCTGACCGTCGTGCACCAGGACGGCGCGGACCGGTATCGCGTGGTCGCGACGGTCCCGACGATGCGGGGCGCCAAGACCGTCGCCGTCGATCCGAAGCGGCATGTGGCGTACGTGTTCACGCCAGAGTACGGCCCCGCTCCCGCCCCGAGCGCGGGAACGCCGCCAGCGGCTGGCGGCCGGGCACCGCGAGGGCCGATGATCGGGGCGTGGCTGATCGTGGTGGGCGTGAAGTAGGGGCGAGAAGCGAGAAGCGAGAAGCGTGGCCCGGCGGAACGATCTCCCCGCTGGGCCACGCTTCTCGCTTCCCGCTTCTCGCTACACCACCTTCCGCCCCGACGCGAACCGCAGAATCAGCGAGATGATCGCGACCACCAGCAGGATGTGGATCAACCCTCCCAGGGCGTAGCCGGTACCCATGCCGAGGGCCCAGAGCACGATCAGGATGATGGCGACGGTCTGCAGCATGTGCGTGTCCTCCACGAGGGTCGGAGCGTCCAGGGGGCGGGCGCCGCCGACGGATGGCTTTGGCCGGCACCGGACTGTGCCTGCGCTACCTCCGAAGACCCCCGGGGGCCATGGCGGACACACACCCCGGTTCCCGGATTCCCACCCCGGCGGTACTTTCCTCCGTCTCCGCTCCATCCTCCGATCTACCCTGGAGTTCCCCGCATGCGCCGCTTTCCGTTGTCTGTCCTGGCCCTCGGCCTCTTCGCCACCCCTGCGCTCACGGCGCAAACCTCGAAGCCGTCGGCCGTCGCCGCGGCGAAGTCGTGGGACGACTCGATCATCACGGCCGAACGCTATGTGACGCCGCCCGCCGAGGTCGCCCGTCTGGTGACGGCGCCGCGCGAGAACGCGGTGAGCTACGCGAGCCCGAGCCCGGTGACCCGGCGGTGGTTCGTCCGTTCGGTGAGCGACGGGATGCCGACGCTCGCGCTGATGGGGAAGCCCTACCACAATCTCGGTGGCTTCCAGGTCGACATCCGCGGCAACCGGAGCCGCAGCATGACCACCGGGAGTCGGGCCGGCATCGAACTCTACGACCGGACCAGCGGGGCGACGATCCCGGTGCAGGTGCCGGCGGGGGCGCGCGTCGGCGCGACCGCGTGGTCGCCGGATGGCAGCACGCTCGCCTTCCTCGCGCTCTTCGATGACGCGACCCACATCTATCTCGCCGATGCCATGACCGGCAAGTCGCGTCCGCTCACCAAGACGCCGCTGCTGGCGACGATGGTCACGACCTTCGAGTGGACCGCCGATGGCAAGTCGATCGTGACGGTGCTGCTGCCCGACGGACGCACGGGCGAGCCGAAGCCGCCGGCCGTCGCGACCGAGCCGATGATCCGCGTGAACGAGGGGGCCAAGCTCAAGACGCGCACCTACGCGGACCTGCTCGAGAACAGCCACGACAAGACGCTGGTCGAGTACTACAGCACCGGCCAGCTGGCCGTGATCGACGTGAAGAGCCGCGTGGCGACGAAGATCGGTGCGCCCGGGATGGTGCGGACGCTCGACGCGTCGCCCGATGCGAAGTACTTCCGGATCACCTACCAGGAGAAGCCGTTCTCGTACGTCCTGCCGGTGTCCTCGTTCGGCTCGCGCGAGGTGATCCTCGATGCCACCGGCAAGGTGATCCGCGAGCTGAGCAAGCGGCCGCTGCGCGAGAATGAACTGGGCGACAGCACGGCCAACCGCCCGCCGACGGCTCCTGGCGCCGCCGGTGCGGCTGCCGCCGCGGACACCGCCAAGCGCAACCTGGCGTGGCATCCCTACAAGCCGGGCATGCTGTACGTGCAGCAACTCCCTGCCCCGGCCCGCGCGCCGCGCGCGGCGGGTGACAGCACCGCCACGCCGGCCCAGCCCCCCGCCGGTGGCCGCGGCACGAACGGCGGCCGTGGTGCGGCGGGTGGTGCGACCAATGGCGCAACGACGCCGCGGCCCGATCGGCTGATGCACTGGCTGCCGCCGTTCGACTCGACCACCGCCACGCTCGTCTACCAGACCGACAACCGGATCGCCGCCGCCCGCTTCTCGGAGGACGGCAGCATGCTGTTCACCACCGAGACGGGGACGCGCGGCACCTTCGAGTACGTGGTCTTCCTCGCGGACAGCAACCGGAAGGTCGCACTCGTGACGCCGGCACCACGGGCCGCTGGGGACACCGCGAACGCCGCGGGTGGCCGCGGGGCCGGTGGTGCGCCGGGCGGGCGCGGTGGTGCCGGCGGGGCGAACATCGTGATGCGCGCGGGACGCCATGGCGCGCCGGTCGTGATGCTGTCGACCGATCGGAAGTCGGCGTTCATCCAGGGAAGCACCACCGATTCGACCACGAAGATCGCGCGGCCCTGGGTCGACCGCGTCGAGTTGGCCACCGGGACGCGCACGCGGCTCTATGAAGGGAAGGGCGACCTCACCGAGACGATCTCGGCGCCGCTCGACGACGACTTCGCGACCGCGGTGATCCAGCGGGAGTCGCCGACGGCCGTGCCGCAGTCGTACCTGCTCACGCTGTCCACCAAGGACGCCAGGCAGCTCACCAAGAACGACGAGCTGATGCCGGAAATCCGCAACGCCATCAAGAAGACGGTGACGGCGCGGCGCGCCGATGGCTACACCTTCCGCGTGAAGGTGACGCTCCCGGCCGACTGGAAGGAGGGAACCCGACTCCCGGCGATGTTCTGGTTCTATCCATCGGAGTACGCGACGCAGGAGGCCTACAATCGCGGCACGGCCGCCGCCGGTGAGCCGCCGACCCGCTTCCCGACCTTCGGCGCCCGCTCGCTCGCCTTCCTGACCACCGTGGGCTACGCCGTGATCGAGCCGGATGCGCCGATCTTCGCATCGGACGGCCAGCTGCCGAACGACAACTACGTCGTGGACCTCCGCAACGACCTCGCGGCGACCATCGACGCGCTCGATTCCCTCGGCTACATCGATCGCCATCGCCTCGGAATCGGCGGCCACTCGTACGGCGCCTTCTCCACCGTGAACGCGATGGTGCACACGCCGTTCTTCAAGGCCGGCATCGCCGGCGACGGCGCCTACAACCGGACGCTGACGCCGAACGGCTTCCAGAGCGAGCAGCGCGACCTCTGGCAGGGGCGCGCCACGTACCTCGAGATGTCGCCGTTCCTCTATGCCGACCAGCTGAACGGCGCGCTCCTGCTGTACCACTCGACCGACGACCAGAACGTCGGCACCGACCCGATCAATTCGACCCGACTCTACCATGCGTTGCAGGGACTCGGGAAGACGGTCTCGCTGTACATGTACCCCTACGAAGATCACGGCCCGATCGCGAAGGAGACGGTGCTCGACCAGTGGGGCCGCTGGGTGGCCTGGCTCGACAAGTACGTCAAGAACGCCAACAAGCCGGCCGAGGAGAAAAAGAAGATCGCAACCGACTGAGAGTGAGTCGGAGCGCGGCTTGCCGGGCGAAAGTGTCACGGGGCGCAAGGAAGACCTTGCGCCCCGTGGTGTTTCCCGCCTCTTTCCCCTGATATGACTCCCCTGCGAAGCAAGATCCCCGCCCTGCCCCCCCGTCTGGAGGGGCTCGCCGCGCTCGCGACCAACCTCGCCTGGAGCTGGCACCGCTCGGCCCGCGCCCTCTTCCGCCGCATTGATGACGCGGTCTGGCGCGAGTCGCACCACAACCCGATCATCGTCCTCCAGCAGGCCCCCGCGGGACGGCTGGAAGCGCTCGCGCGCGACGCCGATTTCTGCGCCCACTACGACGAAGTCATGGAGTGGCTCGCCGTCGAGCGGTCGGCGCCGGCGGGGTGGTTCCTCGAACAGTATCCCGGGCTCGATGCGTCGCGGCCGGTGGCGTATTTCTGCGCCGAGTTCGGCCTGCACGCCTCGGTGCCGATCTATTCGGGCGGTCTCGGCGTGCTCGCCGGCGACCACTGCAAGACGGCCTCCGACCTCGCCATCCCGCTCGTGGGGATCGGGCTCTTCTATACCAAGGGCTACTTCGACCAGCGCATCCGTCCCGACGGCTGGCAGGAAGACACCGACGACGCCGTCGACCCGGACACCACCCCGCTGGTGCCGGTCACCGCGGCGGACGGCACCCCGTGGCTGACCGTGCTGCAGACGTTCGGACGACCGATCCACATCCGGGCATGGACCATCTCGGCCGGACGGACGGTGCTCTACCTCCTCGACACCGACCTCGAGGTGAACCACCCCGACGACCGCGAGCTCACCTCCAAGCTGTATGCCGGCGGCCTGCCGATGCGACTGCGGCAGGAGTGGATCCTCGGGGTCGGTGGCGTCCGCGTGCTCCGCGCGCTCGGCATCACGCCGGGTGCCTGGCACGCGAACGAGGGCCATGCGGCCTTCATGCTGCTGGAGCGGGTTCGCGAGCAGTTGCTCGAGGGCGTGGCATTCGACGACGCCGCCAAGGCGGTGCGTGCCAGCTCCATCTTCACGACCCACACGCCGGTCCCCGCCGGGCACGACGCCTTCGAGGTGGCGCAGGTCCTCTCCTGCATGGGGATGGAGTTCCTCAACGACTTCGGGGCGGACATCGAGCGGGTGCCGCGCCTCGGCGTCCATCCGGCTCGCGAGCCGGGGCAGTTCCAGATGACCATCCTCGCGATCCGGCTGGCCGGTCACGTGAACGGGGTGGCGCAGCGGCACGGCGTCGTCTCGCGTGAGCTCTGGGGCGACCTCTGGGGCGACCGCCCGGTCGACGAGGTACCGATCGGCGCCGTGACCAACGGCGTGCACCTCGCCACCTGGATGGCGAACCCGATGATGCGCCTGCTCGACATCCATCTCGCGCCTGACTGGGGCGAGCGTCTGGACGAGCCCGAGACCTGGGACGCCGTCCTCGGGCTCGACGCGCGCGAGCTCTGGCACACGCACGAGGAGCTCAAGAGCTCGCTGCTGCGCTACATCCGTGAGGAGGCCCGCCGACGCTGGACCGGCAACTGGCACGAGGCGGCACAGGTCGTGGCCGCCGGCACGCTGCTCGACCCGCACGCCTTCACGATCGGCTTCGCGCGGCGCTTCGCGACCTACAAGCGCGCCAACCTGCTGTTCCGCGACATCGATCGCCTCAAGGCGCTCCTCACTGACCAGCGGCGTCCCGTGCAGCTGGTGATCGCCGGCAAGGCGCACCCGCAGGACACGCCGGGCAAGGAAGTACTGCAAGAGCTCTATCACTTCGCCCGCGACCCGATGTTCGAGGGGCGCGTCGCCTTCCTCGAAGGCTACGACATGCACCTGGCCCACGTGCTCGTGCAGGGCGTGGACCTGTGGCTGAACGTGCCGCGCGTGCCGCTCGAGGCCTCGGGCACCAGCGGCATGAAGGCCGCGCTGAACGGCGTCCCGCAGCTGAGCACGCTCGACGGCTGGTGGGAGGAGGGGTACACCGGGCGGAACGGCTGGGCGATTCCCAAGGCCGCCCCTGGCGAGGACGCCGACGTCGCCGACGCCGAGCAGCTCTACCGTCTGCTCACGGAGGAGGTCGTGCCGCTCTGGTATGACCGCGATGACCGCGGCATCCCGCGCGGCTGGGTGCAGCGGATGAAGTCGGCCATCCAGGTGGCCGGGCGCCGCTTCTCCGCCCGCCGGATGCTGCAGGATTACGCCAACAGCTACTATGCGCCGATCCTCCGAGGGGACCCCTTCCCCGACGACCCGCCACTCGGATGATCGCATGACGACGCTGCCGCTGCTCGAGCTTCCCCCGATCGAGGGGACGCCGCCGATGCTGGTCCACCTGAGCGCCGAGTACTATCCGTACGCGCGCACCGGTGGCCTCGCCGAGGCGGCCCGGGGACTGCACCGCTATCAGGCGCGGCGCGGACTCGAGACGGCGGCGATCCTGCCGCTCTACCGGGCCGCCCACGCGCACCTCAACGCGATGGAGCAGGTCGGCGATCCCTACACGCTCGATTTCGGCGGCCGTGAGGAGCACTTCCGGCTCTGGCGCGATCACGACCCCGCCTCCGAGACGCCAACCTACTTCATCCAGCACGACGGCTTCTTCGATCGGGCCGGGATCTATGGCGAGGGTGGCCGCGACTATCCCGACAACCACCTGCGCTTCGCCGCCTTCGCCGCGGCCGCGGTGGCCGCATTGCCGCGGCTCACCGACGGGCCGGTGGTGCTGCACGCGCACGACTGGCACGCGTCGCTAGCGGCGGTCTACCTCCGGCACTGGTTCGGCGGCGACCCGTGGTACGACCGGATTCCGGTCGTGCTCTCGGTGCACAATGGCGGCTATCAGGGGCACTTCCCGGCCGGAGGTGATGCCCGAGATCGGCCTGCCGTGGCGGCTCTTCACGCCCGACGCGCTCGAGTGGTACGGCAAGGTCAACTTCCTGAAGGGCGGCCTGACGCACGCCGACATGGCGACGACGGTCTCGCCCGCCCACTGCGGTCGAGCTGCGCACCCCCGAGGGTGGCTTCGGCCTGCAGGGCGTCTATCAGGCGATGGGTGATCGCTTCACCGGCGTGCTCAACGGGATCGACGTCGACGCCTGGAATCCGCGCACCGATCGGCACCTCGCCGCCCGCTACAGCGCGGACGACCTGGCCGGCAAGCGCGCCTGCAAGACCGACCTGCAGCGCCGCTTCGGGCTCCCCGAGAATCCGTTCATCCCGGTGATCGCCCTCGCCGGGCGGATGGTGATGCAGAAGGGGCTCGACATCGTGGTGCGCAACCACGCCCTCTTCCAGACCGCGGCGCAGTTCGTCTTCCTCGGCAGCGGCGAGGCGCGCTACGAGACGGCGATGAACCAGCTCCGCGCCGCGATGCCGCACCGGATCGGGGTGGAGAGCAAGTTCTCCGACGAACTCGAGCACGTGCTGATGGCGGGCGCCGACCTCTTCCTGATGCCGTCGCAGTACGAGCCGTGCGGCCTGACGCAGATGCGCGCGCAGCGGTACGGCACGATCCCCGTGGCGCGTCGCGTCGGCGGCCTCGCCGACACGATCGACGACGGCGTGACCGGCTTCCTCTTCGATGCCTTCGAGGATCGCGCGGTGGTCGGCGGCGTCTGGCGTGCCCTGACCGAGCAGCGCGATCACGCCGCCTGGCAGGCGATGCAGCGCGAGGCGATGGCCCGCGACTTCGGCTGGGACCGCGTCGCCGAGAAGTACCTCTCGATCTACACCAGCGCGATCGCCCACCGGGCGGGTCGCCCGGGATGAGACTCGGCTTCGTCCTCACACTGCACTCGCACCTCCCCTGGGTGCTGCATCATGGTCGCTGGCCGCACGGCAGCGACTGGATCTGTGAGGCCGCGCTCGACACCTATCTCCCGCTCGTCGGCGCGCTGCGCCGACTCGAGGCCGAGGGCATCACGGCACCGATCACGCTCGGCATCACGCCGATCCTCGTCGCGCAGCTGGCCCATACCTCGTTCCGCGAGGAACTCGACGCCTACTTCGCGCACCGCTTCGAGACGCTGGCCGAGGCGCCGGAATCGCTGCGCGCCACCGGCGACGACGCGCTGCTCGACGTGGTGCCGTGGTGGGAGCAGCACCTCAAGGCGCTCCAGCGGACCTGGACGTCGATCGACGGCGACCTCATCGGCGAGTTCCGACGCCACGCCGAGGGCGGGCGGCTCGAGCTGATCTCGTCCGCAGCGACGCACGGCTTCTTGCCGCTCCTCGGCCGCGACGAATCGATCCGCTTCCAGCTGCTTGTCGGGCGTGCCGAGCATCAGCGGCACTTCGGCATGCTGCCCCACGGCTGCTGGGTCCCCGAGTGCGCCTATCGACCGCGCGGGCCGTGGCAGCCGCTGCCATCGGCGCCCGCCGTGCCGATGCGCCGCGGCATCGAGGATCACCTCCGCTTCGCAGGGTTCCGCTGGTTCTTCGTCGACGCGCACCTCGCCGAGGCCGGCGAGGCGTCGGAGCTCTACGGTGGTGGCACCAGCACGCCGCGCCGCGGTGGCCCGCGTTCGCCGTATCGGGCCTACCAGCTCGGCACGCCGGTGCGCGGTCGACCGCTGCACGTGCTGGTGCGCGATCCGCGGACCACGGAGCAGGTCTGGAGCCGTCACGGCGGCTACCCGGGCGACGGCCGCTACCTCGAGTTCCACAAGATCCGCTACCCCGGCGGGCTCAAGCTCTGGAGCGTGACCGACACCAAGGCGGATCTCGCCGAGAAGGGACCCTATCGTCCCGACGAGGCGATGGTGGCGGCGCGGCTGCACGCGAAGCACTTCGCGTCGCTGCTCGAGGCGGTGAATCAGGCCGCACTCCCCGGCGATCGCGCCATCGTGGCGCCGTTCGACACCGAACTCTTCGGGCACTGGTGGTTCGAGGGGGTCGACTTCCTCGAGGCGCTCTACGGTGAGCTTGCCGGCGGCGCGCGCATCCATGCCATCAGCGCGGGCGACATGCTCGCCGCTTCGCCTCCGAACACCACCATCCGCCTCGGCGCCGGCTCGTGGGGTGCCAACGGCGACTTCTCGATGTGGATCGGCCCCGCGACGAACTGGACCTGGGAAATGCTCTGGCCGCTCGAGGCGCGCTTCTGGGATGCGGTGCCTGGCGCGCTGGACGACCCCGGCCTCTGGCCGGTGCTTGAGCAGGCCGCGCGCGAGCTGCTGCTGGCGCAGTCGTCGGACTGGCAGTTCATCATCTCGACCGGCGCCGCGGGCGACTATGCCACCAAGCGCTTCGTCGAACACTGCGATGCGCTCGCCGAACTGCTTTCGGTCCTCGAGGATCCTGCACGCGACCGCCAGGCGGCGCTGACGCGCGCCGCCGAGCTCGCGCAGATCGATGGCCCCTTCCCCGACCTGATCGGCGCGATCGCGGCCGCTTCGGACGTCGTCGACCCATGAGCCGGGTTCGCGATGTCGTGGTGCACGGCCACTTCTACCAGCCACCCCGCGAAGAGCCGTGGCTCGAACTGGTGCGGCGCGAGCGCAGCGCAGCGCCCGATCACGACTGGAACGAGCGGATCAACCGCGAGTGTTACGCCCCGCTCGCGGCGGCGCGGGTCCTCACGCCGCAGGGTCTCCTCCGGCGGACCGTCAACGCCTACGCCTGGTGCTCCTTCGACGTCGGGCCGACCCTCTTCCGCTGGTTCGACTGGCACGCCCCGGCCGTCGGCGCCGCGATCGTCGCCGGCGATCATGCGTCGATCAAGCGGCTTGGCGTCGGCAACGCGATCGCGCAGCCCTATCACCACGTCATCCTGCCGCTCGCCTCGCGCCGCGACAAGGTCACCGAGGTCCGCTGGGGCATCCGTGACTTCCGCCGCCGCTTTGGTCGCGATCCCGAGGGGATGTGGCTTCCCGAGACCGCGGTCGACAGCGAGACGCTCGAGGTGCTGGCCCAGGAAGGGATCCGCTTCACCGTGCTCGCGCCGCATCAGGTCACTGCACCGCCGCCGCATGGCCGGCCGGGGCGGTGGCGGAGCGGCTCGCACGAGCTGGCGATCTTCTGTTACGATGGCGCCCTCGCCCACGACATCGCCTTCAGCGACGTCCTCCGCGACACGACCGGATGGCACGCCCGCATCGCGGCGATGCCGATGGCCGACGACGGGCCGACCATCACCTCGGTCGCCACCGACGGCGAGACCTTCGGGCACCACCATCGTGGTGGCGACCTCGCACTCGCGGCGCTGATCGACCAGGTCGACCACGACCCCGCCACGCGCCTCACCAACTTCGGCGCGCTGCTCGCGGCGCATCCACCGGTGCAGGATGTCGTGCTGGTGGAGCGCACCGCTTGGAGCTGCCCGCACTCGCTCGGGCGGTGGCAGGGCGACTGCGGCTGCCGGATGGATGGCGCGACGTCGCAGGCGTGGCGCACGCCGCTCCGCGTCGGCCTGCAGCGACTCGCGGAGACGATCCATGCGATCGTCGATGCCGAGTGGCCCGCCGGTCACGGCGACCCGTGGACGATGCGTGACCTGGCCGGACCCGGACTGGATGAAGGAGGCGTGCTTCCGAGTGCGGCGCGTCGCCTGCTCGAGGCGGAGCGGCACGCGCTGGCGATGTTCACGTCGTGCGGCTGGTTCTTCGACGACATCGCCCGGATCGAGCCACCGATCGTCCTGCGTCACGCCGCCCGCGCGATCGAGTGGCTCCCTGCGAGCGCGCAGCATGCGGCCGAAGCCATGCTGCTCGAGACGCTCGGGCGCGCGCACAGCAACGACCCCACCAAGGGCGACGGCATCACCATCTGGCAGCGCGACGTCCAGGGCGACGCCCTCGGCCCCGCCCGCCTCGCCGCCGGGATTGCCGCGCTCCGCGACGTGACGCCGGACGCGCTCGACGACCTGGTCCTGCCGGTGCACACCTTCCGCCTGGAGGGGGACGACATCGTCATCCGCCAGGTGCGCACGGACGAAGAGCTCCGCTGGCGCGCGGAGTCGGTGATCCCCGGCGTGATCCCGGTGCGCGTGCACGTCAGACGCGTGGACGCGCCCGAGCTGCCGGCCGACGTGGTCCCGCTGGCCTGCCTGCCGCGCCCGATCCGCGCCCTGCTCGCCCAGGCGGCGCACCCGATGGTCTTCGACGCGACGCTCGGCCCGGCCGCGCGCGATGCGCTGGCCGATGGACTCTTCCCGCTGCCCGAAGCACTGGCGGCGTCGCTCGCCGGCGCATGGGCGCTCGTGGCCCGCGATGGCCTCGACGACGCCGGGATCGTGGTGCATGCGGCGCTCGACCTGTTTGACCTGGCCGAGGTACCGCTCCCGGAGCCGGCGCGGATCACCGCCTTCGAGGCACTGGCCGCGCTCCCCGCCTCGCCCACGCGCGAGACGCTGGCCGCGCGGCTGTTGATCGCGCTCTAGCGCGTCAGGCCGCCTGCGGGGCCGAGGGCTTCCGCGTCACGATCAGCGACAGCAGTGACCCCACCACCACGACCGTCAGCGCCCCGATCACGTTGTGCCAGAGGAACGACACCTCCGGCATCCCGAACGACACCGCCCCCACCGCTCCCATCCCCGCCAGCAACGCGACGAACGCCGCGGTGCCGCTCGGGCGTGGCAGCATCGCAAGGATGAACACGCCGAGGATCGAGCCGTAGAAGAAGGAGCCGAAGCGGTTCACGACCTCGATCAGCGAGCCGAGGTTCGCGGCGTACGACGCCACCACGCAGGCGAAGATCCCCCAGAGGCCGGTCGAGAGCTTCGAGACGCGGAGCAACTCGGCCTCGCTGCCGTCGGGGCGCCACCAGCGCCGGTAGAAGTCGATCACCGTGGCAGTCGAGAGCGAGTTCAGCTCGGCCGCGATGCTCGACATCGCCGCCGCCATCACGCCGGCGATGAAGAGCCCGGCGAGTCCGAGCGGCAGCCAGTGCAGCACGAAGTAGGGGACGATGTAGTTCACGTCCTTGGCCGGCTCGCCGGTCACCTCGGTGACCAGCGTGAGGGCCTCGCCGCGAATCGCATTCACCTGTGCCTCGGACGCCACGAAGGCCGCCCGGTCGGGCAGGGTCCGGTCCGCGCCGATCCCGTGGTCCCCGGCAATGGCACCCTGGGCGTCCTCGCGGCGCGCGTTCGCGGCAGCCACGTAGCGCTGTTGCAGTGCCTGATACTCCGCCGGACGCGCCGCCTGGACCTGGCGTTCGGCGGCAGGGTTCACCAGGAGTGGCGGGGTGTAGAATAGGTTGAAGACCCAGATCAGGACGCCGATGATCAGCACGAGCGCCTGCAGCGGGATCTTCCAGTAGGCGCTCATCAGCAGCGAGGTGCGGGCATCGTCCACCGACTTGGCGGTGAGGTAGCGCTGCACCTGCGACTGGTCGGTCCCGAAGTAGGAGAGCATCAGGAAGGTGCCGCCGAGGATGCCCGACCAGAAGGTGTAGGTCTTGGTCAGGTCCCACGAGAAGTCGAAGACGCGGAGGCGACCCGTGGCGCCGGCCAGTTCGAAGGCGTCGACCGGGCGAGATCGGCATCTTCACCAGCAGCACGATCACCATCGCGACCAGCGCGAAGACGATCAGCACCATCTGCTTCACGTCGGCCCAGGTGACCGCCTGGACGCCGCCGAACATCGTGTAGATCACGGTCGGGATGCCGATCAGCGCGACGCACCATCCGATGTTCCAGCCGAAGATCGCCGAGAAGACAACGGCCGGTGCCGCGATGATGGTGCCGCATGACATCCCGCGCGAGAGCAGGAAGAGGAAGGCGGTGAGTGACCGCGTCTTGGCGTCGAAGCGCTTCTCGAGGAACTCGTAGGCGGTGAAGACCTTGGCGCCGTGGAGGAACGGCACCAACGTCACGCCGAGGATCACCATGGCGAGCGGCAGCCCGAAGTAGAACTGCACGAAGCGCATGCCGTCGGTGGCGCCCTGCCCCGTCGTGCCGATCATCGTGACGGCGGAGAGCTGCGTCGCCATCACCGAGAGGCCGACCGCCCACCAGGGGAGCGAGCGGTTGGCGAGGAAGTAGCCCTCGATGTTGGTGGTGTTCTTCGAGCGGCGCAGGCCATCCCAGATCACGTAGACCAGGTAGCCGACGATGATCGCCCAGTTCAGCGGATGCATGGTGGCCGCCTCAGGTGGTGAAGTGTTGCTGGAACCACCAGAGGAGGAGCAGCGTCACCAACTGCACCAGGAGGACCTGCCCTGCCGTGCGCCGGAAGCGCGAGGTGCCGGCGCTGCTCACTTCGGGAAGCCGGTGCGTGGCATGCCGGGGATGATGCGGAGCGCATTCCGGAAGTAGAGCTTCTGCAGCACGCTGTCGGGCAGGCCCATGCCGTACATCTTCCAGAAGGCGTGATAGCCGCGGTAGTAATCGAAGTACTCGTCCTCGGTCTCGAGGACGCGCCAGTAGTACGGGTACTCCTCAGGGTAGAAGGCGTCCTTGCCGAAGAGGATCCGATCCTGGTGCTTCACGAAGAAGGCGTGCGCGGCGCGCGGCTGCCGTCCCAGATCGTAGAGCACGGCGCCGATTTCGGAATGGAGATTCGGGAAGCGATCGAAGAGCTTGCCGAGGCGGGCCAGGTCCTGCGCGTGCCAGCCGAGGTGGGCGATCACGAAGATGGTGTTGGGGTGCTTCGCGAAGAGCCGGTCGCGCTCCCCCATCAAGGTCTCGAAGTCCGGGAAGCGACTGCGGTCCTGATAGCGACGGTCCGGAAAGAGCGCGAGCTCGAGCCAGCGCTCGTTGTGGAAGTCGAGCGGCGACCAGAACTCGGCCGGATCGGCGACGTGGATGAAGACCGGGATCTTGAGCTTCGCCGCCATCTCCCAGACCGGGTCGAGCTCGGGATCGTCGATCTGCAGCCGCGTGCCGTCGCGCTTCCGGGTCGAGACGCCGAACTGCTTGCCGATCTCGCCGAGCCCGACGGCGCCGGCCTTCACGTCGGCCTCGAGCTGCGCGGCGATGATGGCGCCCGACCCGGGCCCGACGTCCCGCAGGTTGAGCGCGGTGAAGAAGCCGAAGCGTTCCGCCTGCCCCGCCGCCTTCACCCCGGCGATCTGCTGGCGTGAGCCGCGTCCCCGAACGAGCCCGAGGCGTTGATCATCACCCGCACATTGAGCGAGTCGAGCGACCGCACCACGCCGTTGATGATCTCGGGGAGGACCAGCGTCGGCGGATGGCCATGGAGGTCCACCACCGGGAACTTCGCGCGGGGCACCAGGTGCACCGGCACCTTCAGCGTGTTGCGCGGCAGGTAGTCGAGGATCGACGGCGCCGGAAATTCGGGCGCGCGGAACTGCCCCGGCCGCACCTCGGCCTGTCCCGCCGGTTTGACGGGCTCCTGGGCCGGGAGCGGGGCGGCCGCGACCAGCACGGCAGCGAGGACGATGAACTGGCGGGACAGGTGCATGGGGGATCCTCAGGGTGAGGCCTTGAGGATAGCCCGGAACCGCCCCGGTCGGGAGGGAGCGGGCGGTCCCTGACGGGGGACTGACACCGCCCCCCGGCTCCCTGCGTATTCTTCCTCGGTGCCGTTCGGCCATCCTCCTCACCCTTCCGGGAGTCCTCCTATGCGCTCGCTCGCCTTGCTGGTGGTTGCCTCATGTCTGGCCACGTCGCTCTCCGCCCAGGACGCCGATCGCTCGGTGGCCGGGGGCGGGATCAGCGCGCCGGGGTGGAAGGGACGGATCGACCGGAAGGCGGCCGCCTCCGGGAAGACGATCAAGGATTCGAAGTTCATGGCGATGGGGAACGACCTGCACCTGACCATCGGGCCGGCCGGCGACTACTGGCGCGACACCGACGTGGCGAAGGGCGACTACGAGGTGAAGGCGACCTTCACCGAGACGAAGATGACGGCGTCGCACCCGCACTCGTTCGGCCTCTTCATCGGCGGCGCGGGCCTCGACACCGACACCGAGTCGCTGATGTACTGCATCGTGTACGGCAACGGCACCTACGCGGTGAAGACCTTCCACGGCGCGAAGGTGACGACCCTCGCCGGGCCGGTCGAGCACGCGGCGGTCCAGAAGGCCGATGCCTCGGGCAAGTCGACCAACACCGTCGGCTGGCGCGTGAAGGGCGGGACGGCGTCCTGCGTCGTCAACGGCACGGCGGTGCAGAGCTTCGACAAGGCAGTCACGGTCGGACCGGACAAGCTGATCTCGACGGACGGGATCTTCGGGATCCGCGTCACGCACAACGTCGATCTGACGGTGTCGGGGATGGGGATGGTCAAAACGAAATAATTCGCGACGCGTTGCGATGATCGCGACGCATCACGATCATCGCGACGCATTGCGATCGCGCCGTTTCCAGCCGCGGCCGTCAGGCCGCGGCGCTGTCCGGAAAGATGCCGCTGGTGGCGGCGCGATCTGCGTGCGACGCGGACGATCGCGCGTTGACGGCCGCCGCTGGTGGCGGCGCGATCTGCGTGCGACGCGGACGATCGCGCGTTGACGGCCGCGGCTGGTGGCGGCGCGATCTGCGTGCGACGCGACATTCCGTGCCGGCGCGCATCTTTCCGCCAAGGCGATATCGCGTCGTCGCGCGATGTTCCGGCATGGGTCGCAGGCACAGAATACCGGAAATGGATTATGCGGCGCCCGGCTGCTACTTCGTCACCATCGTGACGGCGGAGCGTCGGGCGTTCCTTGGTCGCGTCCGAGATGCCGCGTTGATCCCGTCCCCGATCGGAAGCGTCGTCGAGGCGGCCTGGCTGGCGATCCCGACCTTTCGGCCGTGGGTCCGCCTGGGGACGTTCACCCTGATGCCGGACCATATCCACGGCGTCCTGTCGTGGATCGCCGTCCCGCGGAATCGCCCCGGGTCACTCTCCATCGTCGTGAACGGGATGAAGTGCGATGCCACGCGGCGCGCACGCGCCGCCGGACTGCTCCGCCCCGAGGAGCCGCTCTGGCAGCGCAGCTTCGACGTGCGATTCATCTTGTCGCGAACCGGTTCGATCCGCGTGCACCGGTACATCCTGAACAACCCCCGCAAGGCGTGGGTCAAGCGGCGGCGGTGACCCCGCCCCTCACTTCCCGCGCAGCGACATCTCCAGCATCGTGACTGAGGGGAGGCCGTCGGCATCCTGCGAGATCCGGTAGCCGCTCCACCCGGTGCCGAACCATCCCTGAACAACCGTGAGGATCGCCTGGTTTGCCGGGATCGGCCCGCTCGACGCGAGGACGACCCCGGCCTCGGCATCGATCACCTCGAGGTACATATCCAGTGCCTTGTAGATCATCGCTTCCTGGACCTCCCGGTCCTTCTCCTTGCCGATGGCGGGGCTCCAGCGAGGGCTGGTTACCCGGGTCATGACGTACAGCAGTCCCTGACCATTGTCACGTACCGAGACGATTGCCGTCGGAAAGGGCGCGAGCTCGGCCTGATCCTCGGGCACCTCTTCCTTCGGTGACGGCGCTGGCACATCGCTTCCCGGCTTGAACCACGGCACCGTGCGCCGGATCGTGCGCCGCACGGTGCCGTCGAGTCCGATCAGCTGCAGCACGTAGCCGGCACCGCTTTCGTCGAGCGGACCGGCCCAGAAGGCGCCGTTAACCGGTGGGCTGATCTGGCGAAATGAGTACGCCCGGGCTGTGGGAGCGCGTGTCCCGAAGCCGCGCACGAACGGTGGCGTCGAGCCTGCGCCCGCACCGCCGGGTATGAAAGCCGGCGTCCCACTCGCCGGCTTGCCACTGAAGTCGTAGATCGCGAAATCGTGCCCGACGAGACCGTAGGGCAACTCGGACGTCATCAGGGTGAACGGCGCGATCCAGACCGACGCCTCCGGCCGAAGACCCATCCCGTTCGCCCTGGTCTCCCGCAGGTGCTTGTGGTCCGGGGAGAAGACCTGCCAGCGAAGGCCGTTGTCGCGGATGTAGAGGTTGTCCGCCGGATCGACCGACATCGCCAACAAGCCGCGCTTGAACTCACCCGGGCCGCTGCCAAGCCGACCGAAGGTCTGCACACCTTCCCGTCGGGGCCCCACACCGTGACCTCGCCGAAGCCCGCGCTTGTGTAATAGCGGCCACGGGAGTCGCGCGCGACCGAGCGGAGGACATTCGAGATCTTCCCTTCGGGGTCGGCGCGCAACACCACGCCGGTCGCCTGCACCAGGATCTGGCACGGTGGCGTCGCCACGCCGTTGATCGCGACCACCGCCCCGGGCGCAAACTGCTTCGCGGGAGGGCGTCGGCACGGCGGCGGGGAGGGGCGCTGGGCAGGCGCCACGCAGGGCATGACGAAAAGGCAGGCGAGTAGGTGGCGCGTCAGCGGCATGCCGTTCTCCGAACCGAAGATGGTGAGCGTGCTGGCAGGGCGATGCTCATCGCCCACGCACCACGCGATACACGCCAATCCACGGGAGATCGTCTTCATCCTCGTGGACAATCGCGACGAACGACCCGCCGAACGCCCACGGCCGCATCTCGAGGAGACGCGGCGCGAGGATGCGTGGCGGAACTGGGACACGCCCCGCGATGCGACCACCGACAAGGACGTCCCAGCTCCCGAGTGCGCCGTTGGGCCCAGGCCTCCCAACCCACCACTCTCCCGCCGGCGAAACGTCGATCGTCAACCAGGGTGGGAGCGTGGTGGGAATCTTCGTGATCGTGAGGACCTTGTCGGGATCGGCGAGCTTCGCCGGGAGCTTCGCTCGCCACGCCTTCCAGACCGAGTCGCGAACCGCAGGCGCGATCGGGACGACGCGGTCGGGGAGGGCGACCGTCTGCACCGTGTCCTTGCCGGAGAGCACGAACCACCTCGAACCGCCCGGTGCCGCCAAGCACCAGGCGCCCCGACGGATCGAATGTCGCTCTACCCAGGGGAGAAAACGGCGCCCCCTGGATCACCCAGTCCCGCGTCTCCCACCGAATGAATCGGTCATTCGTGAGGTCGTGGAGCCAGGTGAGGGAGTCCAGCTTCCCGTCCGGGAGGACGCGCACTGCGGCAGAGTTGAAGCCTGCGCCGGTTCGAGGTGACTCGAAGATCAGGGTGCCATTGGCGGTGGCCCACCCTGGAAATCCGACGGCATTCAGCTTGAACAGCCGCTCGTCCAGGAGCCGATTGTCCGGGCCGATCCGGGTCAAGCGTGCAAGCTGGGGATCGTGGATGACCAGCGTGTCACCCTGCAGGAGAATCTGAGCCCGCTGTGCCTCGCGAGGCCCTGCCCCCTGCGCGATCACGGTCCGAATGAACTTTCCCGCCGCATCGAACCGCGTGACCCGCGCGGGCTTCTGCTCGGCGACGTATACCTCGCCGCCGCGCGTGATGGCGAGGCCGAGGATGTTGCCAATGGCTCCAGGGCTGCCCTCGGCCGGCCGGATGGCGTGGTCGAGTTGCAGACGCCAGGCCGGGACAGCCTGCGCTTGCCCGGCCGACGCGAGGAGCAATGAGCAGAGGCAGAGCAAGCGGAATCGCATGCCGACACCAAGACGAGGGAAAAGCAGACTGGGCGTGCAGGTGGGAACCAACTCCTGAAACAACACCACCCCCTCCGGGATCCGGAAGGGGTGGCGGGTTGCCCGGCCGCTGCCAGCATGCCGCGCGTTGACCCTTCCCTGCGTTCAGGGTGGGCACGCGCGGCTGTATCACCGCGCCAGCACGACGCCCAGCCCGCCGAAGAACTTCCCCGCGTTCGGGTTGTTCTCCGCGTAGCGGGTCGTGAGCGCCAAGTTCGACCCCACCTGGTAGCCGCCCTCACCGACGAGGTGGAGCGGCCCGACGTGCACGCCGAGGTTGAGCGCCGTGATGATCCGCATCCCCGAGAGCTTCGGCTCGAGGACGTCCCCGACGGTGCCGGTGCCGGGGTCGCGGTAGGCGACCTCGCCCTTGCCGGAGAGAAGGTCGGCGCCGGCTCCCGCCGCGAACTCGAACCAGCCGAAGCGCTTCCCCGTGAAGAGCCGCACGTCGATCGCCGAGGCGTTGAAGGTCCACGCCGTCGTCTGGCCGTTGGTGGTGCCGCCCATCTGCACCGTCGGCGTCGAGCGCTTCATGATCGAGAGCGAGACGGTCGGCAGCTTCGGGCTCGACATCCCGGCGCGAATGCCCCAGTCGAGCGCCACGGTCGCGTCCTGGATGGTCCGGCTTCCGGGAACCGGCGTGAAGAGGTTGGTGCGGTTCCGCGGGATCACGAGCGCCGAGAGCATGAAGTCGACCCCGACGACGCCGGTGGGCATCTGCTTCTGGAGGAGGCCCATGGCGAGGTCGATCCGCGGCGCGTAGAGCTGCACGCGACGGCCGACCGGAACGGTGTCGGTGTTGCCGGCCCACTTGAGGTCAGGGACGACCGCCATCGCCGTGGTCGCGCGGAGGCCGAGCGCGACATGCCCGAAGCGGCCGATCACGCCGGCGCTTCCGAGTCGCGGGTTGCCTCCGTTCATGAGCAGCGCCGCGAGCGGGTGGATCATGGTGAGCCCGTCGAGGGCCGCGGTGCACACCTTTGTCCCGGCCGCCGAGAGGCCGGTCGGGCAGACCACCGCGGTGGTATCGGTGGTGGTCTGGGCGGCGGCCCGGGTGGCGGGCACCAGGAGCACGGCAACAGCGAGCAGGACGAAACGACGCACGGCGACTCCGTTCAGAGGTCGCCGTGCGAAATCGCAAGAACTACACCGCCGGGAAGTCAGCCGTAAGCCATTGCTTCACAATCGATTACGAAGCGCCCCCTGCCCGGCGGATCCGGCCATCCCTGCCGGAGCGGCAAGAACGGCCGGATGCGGCTGAAGCCGCTACTGGGCCGCCAACTCCCGCACGGCGTCACCGAGCATCGCCACCTTCGCCTTGTCGCTCGACGCCTTCCCATCGGCATCGACCTGCGCCGCGAGCCTGGTCAGCGCCGTCTTCCGCGCCGCACCGCTGGCCCGCTCGGCCGCCGTCAGCGCACCGCGCACGGCGCCGATCCGCGCCGCGCTGAGCCCCTTCGACCGCTCGAGCTGGTCGACGAACGCGCGCGCCTTCGCGAAGCTCGCCGGCCACACCAGCTTCGGCTGCTCCTGCGGATTCAGCTCGGTGAAGACCACCGTCTTCGCCGCGTCGATTTCGTTCTGCGAGATGTACTTGCTCGGCGCCAGCTCGAAGACGTCGAGCCCGCGCGCGATCTCGGAGTTCACGATCACGCCGTTGTACCAGTACACCGACCACGAGCCGGCGCTGGTGAGCTCGCCGTCCTTGAGCGGCCCGCGGTCGAAGAACGCCACCTCGAACGGCGACGCCGGATCGGTCCAGTCGAAGATCGAGATGCCGCCCTGGTACCACCCCTGCACCATCACCTCGCGCCCCGGAATCGGGATCGGCGAGCCGTTGTGCGCGACGCAATTCTCCCACTCGGTCTGGTGCGACGGCATCTTGTAATAGCTCTGGAACACCATCTTGCCGTCGATGATCTTGAAGAGCGCGTTGCCGCCCCACTCGTAGTGATCGCTCGAGCGGCAGCGCGCTGCACGACCACCGCCCCACTCGTCGGTGAAGAGGACGGCCTTGCCGTCGTTGCTGAAGGTGGCCGAGTGCCAGAAGGAGAAGTTGGTGTCGGCGACGGCGTCGATGCGCCGCGGATTGGCCGGGTTGCTGATGTCGAGCAGCAGGCCGTAGCCGCCGCACGCGCCACCCGCGAGCCCGGCAGCCGGATAGACGGTGATGTCGTGGCACTGGTTCGGCCCGGTGCGGACGCGCGGCGCACCACCCGCCGCACCACGGCCACCCGCGCCACCACGCCCGGCCGCAGCCGAGTCACCTGCCGCCCCACGACCACCCGCCCCACCGCGGCCTGCACCAGGAGCACCCGGCGCACCCGCGCCACCACGTGCTCCCGCATTCGGCGACGGTGCGGCCGGCGTGAGCCGGGTCGGCGCCGGCGCCAGGTCGGTGAAGATCCGCGGCGACGAGACGATCGCCGCCTTCGACGGATCGGCCAGCGGCACCTTGATCACCTCGATCCGGAAGAGCGCCGAGTTCGGGTCGGCATCGGGCGCGAGCCCCGAGCAGCCCGGCAGTTCGTCCGGCGACCGCACGCCCGCCGACCCCGAGATGTAGACGTAGACGTTGTCGGGATCGTTCTTGTCGGTCACGACGGTGTGCGTGTGCGAACCGCGACAGGTCTGCACGTTGCCGACGTACTTCGGCTTGAGCGGATCGGTCATGTCGAAGATCCGGATGCCGCGCACGCGGTCCTTGCTGACGGGGTCAGGCACGCCCTGCGTGCCGCAGTCCATCCGCCCCGTGAGCCCCTCGGCCGAGACGAACGCGAGGTTCTTGTAGACCGAGACGTCGCTCTGCGACGCCGGGCAGTGCACCCAGTTCACCAGGTACGGCTTGGCGGGGTTGGCGATGTCCCAGATCATCAGGCCGTCATAGTTGCCCTGATAGACCTTGGTGCCCGAGAAGGCGAGGTCGCTGTTCGTGTTGAGCGCGAACGGCCCCGGTGACGGGGTGTTCGACAGCATCTTCATGTTCCAGATCGCGATGCCGGCGTCGAACTTCCCGGCCTTGAGACCCTCGCGCGGATCGGGCGAGGGCGTGGTCTTGATCTTCTGCTGCGCAGCCGCGGGGACAGCGGCCATCACGAGCGCGAGTCCGAGCAGCGGCAACGCTCGGCGAACGGACGAACAGAGAGGGGACATCGCGGAATCCTCGGCGGGGGATGGAGAGGCGGAGGGACTAGGGACGTGCGGCAGGCGGTGGCAGGGCGTCGAGCATCCCCTGCAGGAACTCGATCTCGGTGGTCTGGTCGGCGAAGACGTCGGAGGCGAAGCGGAAGACGAACTCGTCCTGCCCCGCGCCATACGACGCGAAGAGCTCGTCCACCATCGAGATGGCCCCGCCGTGGTGCTTGATCATCGACGAGAGGAAGAAGCGGTCGAACTCGACGCCACGGAGACCGTCGAGCTTCGCCATCTCCTCATCGGTCAACATCCCGGGCATCAACATCGCGTGATCCATGCCGTCCATCTTCATCATCACGTGCGTCGCGTTGGTGTCCGGCACTGGCTGGCCCTGCTGCCGGAGCCAAGTGCGCATCGCCGCGATCTCGTCGCGCTGCGCCACCACGATCCGCTCGGCGAAGCGTCTCAGCGCCGGGCTGGCGCCGTGGGTCGGTGCCCAGCGCCCCATCTTCACCGCCTGGGCGTGATGCGGGATCATCCCGGTGATGAACTTCACGTCGGCGGCCGACGGACCGGTGCGCGCCGGGGCCTGGGCCGCCGCCCCGGGGGCGAGCAGCACGGCAACGAGCAGGGCGAACGGCAGAGGGGCCTTCATGGCAGGGCTCCAGCGGATGTGTCGGGAAGAGGAGGGAGAATAGCGCCGGGACCGGGTGGGCGGGAGGGCGAGGGACTCCACGGCAATCCGCGGCCTGACGGCCGCGGCTGAAACACGGCCGCGGCGGCTAGCGCCGCAGCCGCACGTCAATCGGCGCCCGCACGATGAAGCGGTAGCTCAGCTCCCACGGCGTGTTGAAGAAGGCGATGCTCTCCTCGTCGTCGATCCGGTGCCAGCGCGCCTCGGCGTCGAAAGTCACGCCGCCGCCGATCGGCGTGCGCCGCAGGAGGCCGAGCTCGGTGTACTTGCGCTTGCTGCGGTAGAAGGCCGGGTCGTGGCCGGTCGAGTTGTAGTTGTTGTCACCCGCCGCGGCGACGAAGTCGCGGCCACGCCAGTGGATCGCGAAGACCTCGACCCACCCGCGCGGCGTGACACTCGCCCGCAGGTAGGTGCCATGCCCCTTCGACGGTCGATTGGCCGGGTAATCCGGATCGATGTTGCCATCACTCCAGAAGCGCCACGCCGCCAGCGACGACGCGCCGAGCGTCGGCAGCGTGTGCCGCGCCGTGGCGCCGAGCGCGGTGACGCGATTGTTGCTGACCGGCACGCCCGCGTCGTAGAGCTGACCGCCGCGGTGCGACCAGAGATGCTGCGCCTCGATGGTGGCCCAGTCGGTCGGCTCGACGCGCAACGTGGCGCCCATCTCGAAGGCCTCGCGCTGCGTGGGCGTGTTGAGCTGTTGCCAGTTGACCCACGCCTCGCCGCGGAAGACCCCGCGCGTCTCGATCCACTGGATCCCCGACTCGACCGGCGTGGTGAGCTCGCGCGTGGTCACCATCAGCGGCTCGAGGAGGCCATGGCGCCGGACGGTCTCCAGCGTCCCGATGACCCCGTGCGAGTGCTCGGTCCGATAGCGGAAGGCGACGATCGGCAGGAGGGTGTCGGTGAACTGCTCGCTCCCGAGCCGGCGGTCAGCGTAGAAGCCAAGGCGCAGCTCCGTCCGCCGCCCCGGCTTGGCTTCCAGCCAGGTCTGGAGCTGGGTGCCGAGGATCGTTTCGCCCACCCGGTAGGGGGTGAAGAACTCGGTGTTGTCGCCGTAGAGCGCCACCCGGGTACGCCAATCGAGTCGCTGGGCGCCGGCCACGGCGGGTACCAGGAGGAGCAGCGAGAGGGTCAGGAGTCGGGTCGGGACGCGGATGGGAGCCTCGAGCGCCAAGGGAACCAATCCCGGCCGATGGATGCCGCCGCCGGGAGCCAGCACTATTTTAGTCGCCATGACTACTTCGCGAACCGTCCGGGTCGGGCTGGTCCAGCAGCGGGTGGGGGCCACCCCTGCCGGCAACCTCGATCGTGCCATCGAGGGAATCCGCCAGGCCGCCGCCAAGGGCGCCCAGATCATCTGCCTGCAGGAGCTCTTCGGCTGGTACTACTTCTGCCAGCGGGAAGACCACGACTTCTTCCAGCTCGCCGAGGCGATCCCGGGCCCCTCGACCGACCGCCTCTCGGCCGTCGCGAAGGAGCTCGGCGTGGTGATCGTCGCCTCGCTCTTCGAGCGGCGCGCGCAGGGCCTGTATCACAACACCGCCGCCGTGATCGACGCCGACGGCACGTACCTCGGCAAGTACCGGAAGATGCACATTCCGGATGATCCGCAGTTCTACGAGAAGTTCTACTTCACTCCGGGTGACCTCGGCTTCCGCAGCTGGGACACCAAGTTCGGCAAGATCGGCGTGCTGATCTGCTGGGACCAGTGGTATCCCGAAGCGGCGCGCCTCACGGCGATGAGCGGCGCCGAGATTCTCTTCTATCCGACTGCGATCGGCTGGCTGCCGCCCGAGAAGGCGGAGTACGGCGAGCGGCAGCAGGCGGCGTGGGAGACGATCCAGCGCAGCCACGCAGTGGCGAATGGCTGTTTTGTCTGCTCGGTGAATCGGACCGGACACGAGGTGCTCCCGGGGAGCGCCGCAGACGCGCCGGGGATCGAGTTCTGGGGCGGCTCGTTCATCGCCGATCCGAACGGCCGCATCCTCACCAAGGCCGGCCAGGACGAGGAGATCCTCGTGGCCGACTGCGACCTCGGCAATGTCGACGTGGTGCGCACGCACTGGCCGTTCCTCCGGGACCGCCGCATCGACGCGTACGGCGACCTGACTCGGCGGTACATTGACTGATACTCCCGCCGCACGCGGATTCGTGATGCCGGCCGAGTGGGCGCCGCACCGGGGCACCTGGCTGTCGTGGCCGCACCGTGAGTCGAGCTGGCCGGGGAACTTCTTCCCGGTGCCGTTCGTGATCGCCGAGATGATCCGCCACCTCGCCCCCGGCGAGGAGGTGCACGTCAACGTCGCCGACGCCGCGATGGAGGCGGAGGCGCGTGGCGTGCTCGCCGAGGCGAAGGTGCCGACGGTCAACGTCTTCTTCCATCACTTCCCGACCAACGACGCCTGGTGTCGCGACCACGGCCCGATCTTCGTGCAGCGCGACGTGGACGGCGCGCGCGAGCAGCTGATCCTCGACTGGGGCTACAACGCGTGGGGCGGCAAGTATCCGCCGTACGATCTCGACAACGAGATCCCGCGGCTCGTCGCCGAGGAGTACGGCATCGCGCGGGTGTCGCCGGGGATGATCCTCGAGGGCGGCAGCATCGAGGTGAACGGCGAGGGCGTGCTGCTTACCACCGAGGCATGCCTCCTCAATCCGAACCGGAACCCGGGACTCTCGAAGGGCGAGATCGAGCAGTCGCTCAAGGACCATCTCGGCGTGCAGAAGATCCTCTGGCTCGGCGAGGGGATCGTCGGCGACGACACGGACGGCCACATCGACGACATCACCCGCTTCGTCGATCCGCATACCATCGTCACCGTGCTCGAGGACGACCCCTCGGACGAGAACTACGCGCTGCTTCTCGCGAACCTGATGCGCCTCGAGGCGATGACGGACGTCCACGGCGAGCCGTTCCGGATCGTGACCCTCCCGATGCCGCGCGCGGTGATCTACGAGGATCAACGCCTCCCCGCCTCGTACGCCAACTTCTACATCGGCAACGAGGTGGTCCTTCTCCCCGGCTACGACGCCGAACGGGACGAGATCGCCCGCGCCACGCTGCAGGCGCTCTTCCCGACCCGCACGGTGGTGGTGATCGACTGCACGGCGCTGATCTGGGGGTTGGGGGCGTTTCATTGCCTGACGCAGCAGTGGCCGGAGTGACGAGAAGCGAGAAGCGAGAGGCGAGAAGCGTGGTCCGGCGGTAGGATCCCAAGGGCGAGCGGAGCCCCTCGCTTCTCGCTTCTCGCTTCTCGCTTCTCGCCTCACGTTCCCCCCTTGCAACCATTCGGGCTCCCCGCCCCGTCTCAGTTCCGTGACCGCCGCCATGACGCTCTCGACCCCCTTGGCTGGTTCGCCGGCCCTCGACATCGAAGTCTCCCTCGCCAAGGCGGCGGCGGGGGGCGACGAGGGGGCGTTCGAGCGGCTGTACCGGCGGCATGTGGCTCGGATCCACACGCTGGTGCGGCGGATGGCGGGGGACGACCTGGCCGATGACCTGACCCAGGACGTCTTCATCCGGGCGTGGCAGAAGCTCCCGACCTTCCGGGCCGAGAGCGCCTTCTCGACCTGGCTGCATCGTCTGGCGGTGAACGTGGTGCTCTCGCGCCATCGGAGTGGCCAGAGCGAGCGGAAGTGGATCCAGGACGACGAGCTCGCACTCGGGCAGGCCGCAGGGCACTCGCCCCACCCGGCCGTCGCGATGGATCTCGAGGCGGCGATTCGCCGGCTCCCCGACGGCTCGCGCCAGGTGTTCATCCTGCACGACGTGGAGGGATGGACGCACGAAGAAATCGCCGACCGGCTCGGGCTGGTGGTCGGTACGTCGAAGTCGCAGTTGTCGCGCGCCCGCGCCGCGCTCCGGAGGATACTCGATGGTCACTAACGACGACGATCCGCTCGACCCGCGCCTGATGGAGGCGATCGCGATGCTGCGCGACACGCCGCCCGCCGAAGATCTCTGGCCCGAGATCGCCCCGCAGCTGACGCCGCGGCATCCGGCTGGCACCTTCCTGCTGCGGTGGCCGACTGCAATCGCGGCCGGGCTGGTGATCGCCTCCGCCTCGATCGGCGGCACGATGCTCCTGCTCCGCTCGGGCACGGTGGTGCCGCCCGCGGCCACGGCCGCGCAGGCGGCGCTGGTCACGCCCGCCGGCAACCTGGCCGCCGCGCACACGCCGGCCGACCAGGCGCTGCAGCAGGCGATCGGCCAGCTGGAGGCGCGACTGGCGAGCACCGAAACGACGCTCGACCCGAAGACGCGCGAGGGGATTCGTGCCTCGCTCGCCGCGCTCGACCAGGTGATCGCCGATGCCGCCACGCTGCAGCGCGCGACCCCCGACGACCCGCGCAGCGCGCACTACCTGACGTCCGCGCTCCAGAAGAAGCTTGACGTGCTGCGCACCGTGACGCGCCGCACGGCCATCCGGACCTGACCGGATCCCGAGGAGATCGCCATGTTCGCCACCCTGCTCTTCGCCACCGTCGCCGCCAGCGGCCTGACCGCGCCGGACACCGCCGTCCGGCTCGGCAGCGGCGCCACGATCGAGATCAACGCCCCGACCTGCGGCGTGACGGTGCGCGTCGGCACCGACGAGCGGCTCAACGTGACGGGAGGCAGCATCGAGTCCGACCGCCGCAGCGCCGAGGTCAACTGCGACATCATCTCGATGGGCCGCGGCCGCGAAGGATCGCCGTCGGGGATGCTGACGATCACGGTCCCGCCGTCGAGTCGCCTCGAGATCAATTGCGTCTCGGGCGGCGTCACGGTCACCGGCGCCACGGATCGTCTCGACATCACCACGATGAACGGCTCGATCCGGCTGCTCAATGGCGCCGGACGCACGGCGCTGGAGACGGTGGCGGGGACGGTGACCGTGGCCGACTACAAGGGGGCGTCGCTCTCGATCAACGCGGTCGCCGGCGTCGTCTCGCTGGAGAACGTCGACGTGGAGGGCCGGCTCGACGCGGAGAGCATCAATGCTGGCGTGCGGATGCGCAATGTTCGCGCGGCCTCACTCAGCGCCTCCTCGGTCAACTCGACCGTGGACTTCGCGGGGAGCTTCGAGGCGGATGGCAACTACAGCTTCGAGAGCCACAACGGCGGTATCACGCTGACGCTGCCGAGCAGCACCAGCGCGAAGCTGCGCGTGTCGACGGTGATGGGCGACTTCGAGACCGAACTGAAGGGGGCGCTGACCTCCGGGTCGCGTCAGGCGCCGATGGCCCCGCCGGCCACGCCGCGTCCCGGGAAGGGCCGCACGACGCCGCCGGCCGCACCCGTGCCGGGGTTCCTGGAGGAGTCGGACTTCACCATCACCTACGGCAAGGGCGAGGCGCGCGTGAGCGTCGAATCGTTCAACGGCCCGATCCGGGTCAAGACTGCGAAGTAATGCTCAGCTGAACTTGGGCGGGCGACGCAGGTGGATGTCGCTCGCCTGTTGCCACACCGCCGCCAGCCGCAACGCCAGATCCTCCCGCCACAGCGCCGCCACGAAGGTGATCGCCCGCGGCGCCCCCTGCTCCGAAAAGCCGCTCGGCACCACCACCGTCGGGTGGCCGCTCAGGTTGGTCGCCGTCAACACCGATCCCGCATTGGTCGGGGCGATGATCACGTCGACCGTCGCGTAGAGCGCCGCGAGCTGCTGCATCAGCACCGTCCGCGCGCGGTTGGCCTGGACGTACTGCACCGCCGACACCATGTGGGCCGCCCGGAAGGTGTTGGGCCAGGCGCCGCGATTCTGCTGCACCATCTGATCGTCGCGGTTGCTGCGCGTGACCTCCTCGAACGCCGCCGCCGCCTCGACCGTCAGGATTGTGCGCATCGCATCGGTCGGCAGTGTCTCGGGCCAGCTGATCGGCGTGAGCGTCGCCCCGGCCTTGATCAGCGCGTCGAGCACCGGACGCGGCGCGTAGGCGCGCTGCGCCGCCGTGGCCTCCGCGGCCGGCTCGGCGAGCGAGGGATGCACCCCGATGCGCACGTTGGTGAGCGGACGATCCGGCTCGTAGCGGAACGGCATCGTGCGCGTCGACGGGTCGCGCGGGTCGGCGCCGTGCACCGCCTCGAACACCAGAGCAAGGTCGCCCGCGTGTCGCGCAATCGGCCCGACCTTGTCCATCGTCCACGAGAGCGCCATCGCACCGTGACGCGAGATCCGACCGAAGGTCGGGCGCAGGCCGCTCACGCCGCAGCGCGTGCAGGGCGAGACGATCGAGCCGAGGGTCTCGGTGCCGATCGCGAACGGGACGAGCCCCGCCGCCACGCTGCTCGCCGACCCCGCCGACGACCCGCTCGAGCCCTGCTCCGTGTTCCACGGGTTGCGCGTCATCCCGCCGAACCAGACATCACCCTGCGCGAACTCGCCGAGCGAGGTCTTCGCGACGAGCACCGCACCGGCCTTGTCGAGTCGCTCGACCACTGCGGCGGTCTCTTCGAGCCGCTGCTCCTTGAAGAGCGGCGACCCCCAGGTGGTCGGGTAGCCGGGCACCGCAAACAAGTCCTTGGCCGCATACGGCACGCCGTGCAGTGGCCCGCGGAAGCTCCCCTTCTTCGCCTCGGCGTCGAGCGCATCGGCCTGCGCGCGCGCGCGCTCCGGCGTGAGCGTGATGGCGCACTTCAGGATCGGGTCATACTGCGCGTAGCGCGCGAGCGCCCGCTCGACCAGTTGGCGCGACGTCACGTGCCCGGCGCGAATGAGCCGCCCGAGCTGTTCCGCCGACGCGAAGGCCCAGTCCGAATCGGTGGTCGGCAGCACCAGCGGGTTGGGGCGCCGGAGCGGCACCCGGGCGGTGATCGGCTGAGCGACGGCCGTCGCCCCCGCCGGGAGTGGGTCGAAGTGGAGCGCCGGCACGACGGGGTTCGGCAACGGCACCTGCTGCAGCTTGGCGAGCGAGGCTAGCGTCCCATCGACCGTGGAGAGCATCAGGTCGCGCTCGGGATCGGTGAAGGAGATCCCGAGCACCGCCTCGGCCGCGGCGAGCTGCTCCTTGGTCAACGCCCGGAGCGCCACGAGCGCCTCAGCTCCGGAGGCGGTCGGCGGCACTCGCTCGGCCCAGAGCTGGTCGGCCAGGGCGATCGGGAGCCCGGCCGCGGTGGCGAGGCCGAGAAAGGTGCGGCGGTCGAAGTGCTGGGACATGGCTGGCTCCTGGGGTGGCAACCCTGCGGGGGGGCTCCGGCGTCAGAGGGAATCATCACTCCGTTCCGACCGTGCCGCCAAGGAGCCGCCCATGTCTCGCTCGATCGTCCTCACCGCCCTGCTCGCCGGCGGCATCGCCGCCGCCACACCACTCGCGGGTCAGGAGACCCGCTTCACCCATGCCTTGGCGCGCGGCGAGACGCTCTCGTTGAGCAACATCGACGGCGACATCCGGATCACCCCGGCGAACGGCCGGACCGCGGAGATCATCGCGCGGAAGACGGTCCGGAAGGGGAACGGCGCGCTGGTGAAGGCGGTGATGGAGGAGAGCAAGGACGGCATCCGCGTCTGCACCCTCTACCTCGACGACGAGGACGACGACCGCAGCAGCTGCACGGGCCGCCGGGGCCGCAACCGCAGTGGATATCGCGATCCCCTGGACGTCGAGATGGCGTACGAGGTGCGACTCCCCGAGGGCGCCACGCTGCAGGTCGCCACGGTGGACGGCGACGTCCATGTGACCGACCTCACCGGCAAGGCCTCCATCACGACGGTCGACGGCGACGTCATCGTCTCGGGGCGCGCGCCGGAGTCGATCACGACCGTGGACGGCGAGATCGACGTCACGGTCACCGAGATGCCGAAGGCTGGAATGCAGTACCGGACCGTCGACGGCGCGATCACGGTGCGCGTCCCCGGGGGCGTTGGCCTGGAGGTCAGCGGCAGTTCGGTCGACGGCCGCTTCACCAGCGACTTCCCGCTGACCACGTCGGGCAAGTGGGGCCCGCGGCAGTTCAACGCCACGCTCGGGGACGGGGGGCCGTCGCTCCGGCTGAGCACGGTCGACGGGGCGATCCGGCTGCAGAAGCGGTAGGCTGCAACCATCCGGCCCCTGGTCACGTCTCAGACAGGAACCTTGGATTTCCTTTTCCGGAGCCATCCCATGCGTCGCACCCTGCTCGCCGCCCTCCTCGTCACTGCCCTCCCCCTGGCGGCGCAGGAGACTCGCTTCACCCCGACGATCGCCGCCGGGGGCACCCTGGCCCTCGAGAACATCAACGGCCCGATGGTGATCACCCAGGGCACCGGACGGACTGCCGAGGTGGTCGTCACCAAGCGGGTGATCAAGGGCGACGGCTCCTATGTGAAGGCCATCATGGAGGAGCGGGGCGGCACGGTGCGGATCTGCACCATCTACACCAACCGCGATCCGAATCGGAAGACGTGCAACGGCGAGAACTCCTCGACCTCGCGTGGCCGCGACAACTATGACAACATCGAGATGCGCTACGAGGTTCGCGTGCCCGCCGGCGTCACCGTCAACGCCGAGAGCGTGAACGGGAGCATCACGGCCACTGACCTCGACGAAGCGGCGTCCATCGAAACCGTCAACGGCAGCATCGTCTTCAGCGGCACCACGGCCCGCCACCTCGAGACGGTCAATGGCGGCATCAAGGCGCGATTCGGCAAGGCGGACTGGGACGGCACGCTGAAGGTCTCGGCCGTCAACGGCGCGATCGACCTCACCTTCCCTGCGGGGCTCAGCGCCGAACTGAGCGGCGAGACCGTGAACGGCGGCATCAACAGCGACTTCCCGGTGACCATCGACGGAAAGTGGGGCCCCAAGTCGTTCAACGGCACGATCGGCCGCGGTGGCCGTCAGCTGAAGCTCGAGACCGTGAATGGCGGGATCACGCTCAAGAAGGGGTGAACGGTCACCCGTGACGGGTGACCAGTGACCAGGTGAGGGCACCGCGCGAAAGGGCTTACCTTTCCGCGATGCCCTCTCTCTTTACCCCGGACGGAATTGCGCGCTGGCAGGAGCACCTCAACAGCTCGGCAGTCTTTGCCGAGGCCGCGGCGGGCTGGGTCGGGACGCTGGTGCTGATTGCCTCCGACACCGAGCCTCCGGCGCACACGCTCGTCCGCGTCGACGATGGGCGCTGCCACGAGGCGCGCACGGCCACGCCCGACGATCTCGACGCGGCCGATTTCGTGCTCTCGGCGACGACCACGTCCTGGGAGGCCCTGATCGCCGGCCGGACCACGCCCACGATGGCCGCGATGACCGGCCGATTGCACCTCGACAAGGGCGACCTGTTTGCCCTGATCCCGCATGCCAAGGCGGCCGCGGAGCTGCTCGCCGCGGCCGGTATCGATCATCGATGATCGAGCATCGATCATCGCGTCTCGCTACGCCTCCTTTGTCGGCAGCGCATCGAATGCAATCGGCGCGGCCAGCACCTGGTCCGGGATCGCGAACGCCTCGGTGATCTGCTCGGCGATCGGCCGCATCTCCTGGATGCAGTTGTTGACCAGGTAGCGGATCGCCTTGGCCTTGGGCGTCTCCACGACGCCGTTCATCAGGAACCAGCCGATGTCGCGTTCGACCGCCGACGCCCAGAAGGTGTCGCGCACGAGCATGAGCAGCGGGCGGAGGGACGGCGCGGCGCGCTCGACCTCCTCCTGCACCGCCTCGTGGGCGACACGCTCGACGTGCGCGCTGGCGAGGTGCATCAGGTGGTCCTGCACGTCCTGCATCGCGCCGAGCGGATCCTTCTTCAGGCCGGCGCGGAGCCGACGCGCGGCGGCGTCGAGGAGCCGCTGCTCGCGATAGCGCAGGAGGTCGGCCTGCTGGACCGGGTCGCGGAGGTGGTCTTCGTCGTCGCGCCGTGCGGTGACGGGGTTCATCGCCTTGAGCGCGGCGCGCGCGCGGCGCGTCAGGAGGCGAATCACCCCCATCTCGGCGAACTCCTGCTTGTAGCCCGTCAGCAGCGCCTTGGCGAGCAACTGCATCAGGACGGTGTTGTCGCCCTCAAAGGTGGTCCAGACGTCGATGTCGCCGCGGAGCACTGCCAGGCGGTTCACCTGCAGGTACCCCTGACCGCCACAGCACTCGCGCGCATCGGTCACCGCCTGCTGCGCCAGCCACGCGGTGTAGGCCTTGAGCCCAGCCGCGAGCCCCTCGACCTCGCGGCTCTCCCCCGCGTGCCCGCCACCCTCCTGCAACGCCGCGAACCGATCGACCAGCCGCGAGAGCGCCATGTCGAGGACCAGCGATGAAGCCAGCGCCGGCAGCAGCCGCCGCTGGTGGGTGCGGTAGTCGAGCAGCTTGGTGACGTTGCCGCCCTCGGGGCCGAACTGCGTGCGCCGGTTGCCGTACCGGATCGCGATCGTGAGCGCGCTCTTCGCGGCCGACAGCGCCGAGAGCCCGATGGTGATTCGACCGCCGACGAGGGTGCCGATCATGGTGAAGAAGCGGCGCGCGGGGCTCTCGATCGGCGAGGTATAGACGCCCTCGGGCGAGACGTGGCCGAAGCGATCGAGCAGGTGCTGGCGCGGGATGCGGACCTGTTCGAACCAGAGCCGGCCATTGTCGACGCCGTTGAGCCCCTCCTTGAGGCCGGTGTCGCCGATGCGCACTCCGGCGGCCGGCGCGCCCGACGCATCGCGGATCGGCACGAGGAAGGCGTGGACGCCGTGGCGCGTGCCGCCGACGATCAGTTGCGCGAAGACGGTGGCCATCATGCCATGTGCGGCGACGTTGCCGAGCCACTCCTTGTGGGCGCCGCCATGCGGCGTGTGGATCACGAAGGACTCGGTGGCGGGGTCGTAGGTCGCGGTGGTCTCGAGGTCGCGGACGTTCGAACCGCTGCCGAGTTCGCTCATCGCGAACGCGCCGAGGATCTCGCCGCGCGAGATGCCTGGGAGGAAGGTGCGGTGGTGCCACTCGGTGCCGAGCAGCATCACGCTCCCCTGGAAGAGGCCGAACTGCACGCCGTACTTGATCGTGAGTGAGAGATCGTGGAAGGCGAGCGTCTCGAACGAGGCGAGGAAGTCGCGCGGACGGCCCGCACCGCCGTACTCGGGGGCCACGGCGAGGGCGCCGAGCCCGTCCTTGGCGAGTTCACGCAGCCAGCCGAGCACGACCTCGCGATACTCGTGATGCGACAGCCCGTAGACATAGGCAAAGCGCGGATCGGTGAGCCGTTGCCGCACGAAGTCGCGGATCCCGACCTCCGGGCCGTCGAGCAGCGCCTTCAGTCCCGCCACGTCGACCGGCGGCGAGGGGCGGACCGGCGAGGGCGCCGGGCGCGGAGAGGGGGTGGGCTGGGTCATTCGGGAAAAATAGCCCCACAGGGGGCTAGTATTCGGGAGTGTCTACCTCCCCTCCGCTCGTCGTCGCGAAGGGCGGACCGGCGAGGGAGCGGGGCGCTTGGGAGCGAGGTCTGGCGCGGTCATCGGGCCGTCCGGAGGTCGTCGAGAATACGAGTGGCCAAGGCGGCGAAATCCTTGTCGAAGTGATGCCCGCCCTCGAGACCGACCACGTGGGCCAGCCCGGCGGGCAGGATGGTGCAGAGCGACTGCTTCTCCTCGCGACCATAGAGGCAGAGCATCGGCAAGCCTCGCAGTCGCTCGACCTCGGGGAGCATGGCGACGTCATCTGGGCGCGCCGTGTCCTTCAGCAGGTCGATCAGGTGAAACGTGAAATTCGCCGTCGGTGACGGGCCCAGCATCGTGAGGTGCACCACGCGCGCCCGGAGCGCCTCCGGGAGCCGTGCCACCGCGAACGGGGCGAGCTCGGCGCCGCGCCGGAGTAGCCGATCACCAGCACGCTGTCGCGCTGCCATTTGGCCCCGTACTCGGTGATCGAGCGCCGCGAGCATCGTCGCGGCCGCCGCCGGCATCCTTGCGCGCCCCATGCGACAACCATTGGCGCGACTCGAGCCCGACGACGCTCACCCCGCGTGCTGCGAGCGTCTCGGCGATGGTCCGATCGAGCGCCGCCCAGTCCCCATCGCCCGTCAGCAGGATCGCCAGCCGCCGCCCCGGCACCGCCGACGCCACCTCGTGCACCGGAAGACGCGGCTCGACCGCCTGCGCCGCGGCAGGGTGCGCACTCACGACGGCGAGCCACGCGATCAGCCCCGCCCGGCGCAACGCGGTCACGTCGGTGCAACCCGCACGGTGGCCTTCCGTTCCAGTTGTCCCCATCCGACGGGGCCCCCGCGGATGGCGGCCACCACCGAGCGCACCACGACCCAGTACATGACTTGACGATAGGCGAACCGCTGCAGAAAGGACGAGCCACGCGAGCCCGCGTCCTCCTTCGGTTCCATCCAGAAGGCGGCGACCGTCGCCAACCAGTCCACGGCGAGGAAGGCGGCGTACCAGGTGGCGACGTGCTGCAGCTCCACCAGCGCGTAGGCGTTGCGACGCTCGGCGCGCGGCTGAACGAGCAGTTCCAGGAGCGAGACGACGAAACGCGAGAGACGGCCAGCGGGCTGAGCAGCGAAAACACCGCGACTGGAAGAGCCAGACGTTGGGGGAGGCCGATCCAGCCGAGCGTCCCGCCGCGCGGGCGGAAGAGGAGGTCGCGGCGCTTCCACGCGCACTGGAGCGTTCCGTAGGCCCTAGCGGAAGCGCTGGGTCGCCCTAAGGCGCCGAAGCGTGTCGGGGGCCTCGGTCCACGCGACTCGTCCCATCGTCGGCGTAGGCGATCCGGTAGCCCTGCCGCGACAGCGGCAGCGCGAGGTCCTGGTCTCGCAGCGAGCGTCGTGGCGCCGAAGCCTCCCGCCGCGCGCACCGCATCGCGGCGCCATGCGCGCCCACGGCCCCGGGGACGACGGCGACGCAGCGCGAGCAGCGAGAAGGCGCGACGATCGAGGTCTCTGGCGAGGTGACGTACTCGACCGCCTGCCAGCGCGTCACGAGGTCGACGCGATTGCCGACCTTGGCGTCGCCCGCGACCGCACCGACGCGTGGGTCGGCCAGTGGTGCGACGAGGTGGGCGATGGGCTCCGGCTCGAACCGCGCGTCGGCATCGAGCGCGACGATCCACTCGCCGCGGCGCCTCGGCGAGCCCATGATTGAGCGCGCTCGCCTTGCCGCCGTTGGCCTGGCGCAGGACGCGCGCACGCGCGGATCGTCGCGGAACGCGGGCGCCGTCCGCCACCGCGAAGGTGTCGCTCGGGCGACCCGTCGTCGATCACGATCACCTCGAGCGACGGCACGCCGCGCTGGCCGAGGAGCGAGTCGATGGTGCGGACGATCACCTTCTCCTCGCGGTAGGCCGGAACGATCACCGACACCAGCGCCTGGGGCGGTGGCTGCGGCACCGCGGCGCCGTGGGCGCGGCGGCGCTGCACCAGCGCCAACCCGAAGACCAGCAGCAGGCGGCGCGCGCGCCGAGGATCACGACCGCCACCAGCACGGCGCGCCAGCCCCACTGGACCGCGGCGAGTCCGCCGAAGACGGCCACCTCGAGCCAGCGCGTCCAGCGCCCCCCCGGCGGAATGCGCGGCATCACGACGTCGGGGGCGAGCCCGGCCAGCGCACCGAGCGAGACGAGCGTGTCGCCGGCGGCACGCAGCGAGTCGATCAGCGGACCGAGCGCGGCGACCGTCTGGGCGCGATTGCCACCGCCATCGTGCAGGAGCACGACGTTGCCCCGCGCCCTCGCGGTCATCACGTTGGCGATGATCGCGTCGACGCCCGGGTTGCGCCAATCCTCGCCGTCGACCCGGGTGCCGATCGGAGAGGTAGCCGAGGCCGGTCGCGATCTGCAGCGGCACGAGCTCGTCGGCCGTCGTCGGCTCGGCATCGCCGAAGTAGGGCGGCCGGAAGAGGATCGGTGCGGCGTGCGAGGACGCCCTCGAGCAGGCGCGCGCTCGCGTCGATCTCCAGCCGCGTAGACCCACGGCGACGTCAGCGCGAGGTTCGGGTGCGTGAAGGTGTGGTTCCCGATCTCGTGGCCTGCCGCGAGGATGCGGCGGGTCAGCGCCGGATGGGCCTCCGACCTGTCGACCCACGACGAAGAACGCCGCCGGCGCCCCACGCGAGGCCAGCGTGTCGAGGATGGCAGGCGTCCACTGCTCGTCGGGGCCGTCATCGAACGTCAGGGCGATCCGATGCCGGAATTGCACCGGTGCGGGCGACCACCCAGGAGGTGGGAAGAGTGTCGATCGCGTCGCCCTCCAGCGTGCCGTCGCGGGCGAAGCGCAGCGTGCGGTGTCCGGCATGCGGCTCGGCGCTGATCGAGAGGAGCTCGCCCGATCCCGCGAACTCGACGCCGTAGCCCGGATCGATCACGTCGAGCGCGGCGAGCGGGGCCGCATGCCCGTGACGACCGAGCACGCGCCAGAGCGAGGGGTCCTCCGCTCCGAGCCGCCAGATCGCATGGGCGGTGACGCCCGCGGCGCGCGCGATCCGCACCTGCTGCTCCGCCGCCGTCACGGCGTCGAGGAACCAGGCAACGTGATCGGTCGAGTCGGGGTCGGTCCAGAGCAGGTACGGATTGCCGGAGCGCGCATCGCGGAGCGGGCGACGGCCATGGGCGCGTGCCGCGGCCCACACCTCCTCGATCGTGAGCGCCGTGCCGGCCGCACCTGGCGCATCGCTCCAGTCATACCCGTAGGCGCCGACCGCCGCGATGAGCTTCGCCGGCGGCACCACGCGGGCGAGGCGTCGCAGTTGGCCCGCATACCAGTCGCGACTCGCGATCGGCCCGGCCTCGCCGGTGCCGTAGTGCTCGTCGTAGAGCATGAGGATCTCGCGATCCGTCACGGCCGCGAAGCGCGCGACCCAGCTGACCGCGACGTCACTCCCGATCGCATGGGTGAGGAGGAGGCCGGGGCCCAGGGCCGCGCGCACCTCGCGGAGGAAGCGCTCGACATTCGGGAGGTCGGCGTCGGCCAGGCTCTCGAAGTCGATGGTGGCCCCTGCGAGGCCGAAGCGCCGGACGGTGGCAGCCACGGTGCGGGCCGCCGCCGCCCGACGCAGCGAATCGGCCAGGAGCCGACTGGCGTCGCGCGGATCGAATCGTCCGGCCCCCTCGCGCACGTTGCTCACCATCAGCAGGACGCGCGGGCGCTCGGCGACCGGGAGGCCCTGCACCACGTAGAGGGCGCGCGGGTCAACGGCGAACCGCAGCGAATCGCCGCCGGGGGCGATGAACGCCCACTCCGCGACGACCCAGTCCATCGACGATGCGTGCGCCTGGAGCGAGACGAGGGCGTTGTCGTCCCAGTTGACGTAGAAGCCGATCAGGAGGGAATCGCCTGTTGCCCGCGGCGGGAGTTGCGGACGAAGCGGGAGGAGCGAGGGACGCACGCCGCGCGGGGTGGCCTTCGCGCTGCAGCGCCCGAAGCAGCCGCGCCCGGGCGGTCAGGCGCTGGTGCTGCCGGCCGGGGCCGACATCGCCGCCGCCGGCGCTCCGCTCGCCGACGCCGCAAACGCCTCGTACCGGGGCAAGCTTGGCGGCACCAGCGCCACGGCCACGAGCGCCCCCGCAAGCAGCGTGGTGAGAACGCCCAGCGCCAATGCCCCCCGACGGAGCCGGTACCATCGGCGGCCGGTGGGTTCATGGAAGATCGGTGCGGGCGCTTCAGGGTGCAGAGTCGGATCCCGGGGCGCACTGAGTTGCCCCGAAGGGTGCAGGGATGGAGGCTATAATCGAAGCGCACCCGTGTGGGCCTGAAACCCCAATCGTACGGTGACTGCGTCCCGCGACCCCGCTTGACCGGATGACCGACACCTCCCGGGCGACACCTGGCCGGGCCCCATGGTGGCAGCGGCTGCTGCCGGTCGTGGTGGCCGTCGCGGCAGTGGTGGCCCTCCTCTCGCTGTCCGCTCCCTGCTCGCCCGCACCTCCTGGCGCGCGGTGCAGGAGCGCTTCGCCGAGCTGCCGCCAAGCGTCTTCGGCTGGGCCGCGCTGGCGACGCTCGCCGGCTATGTCTCGCTCGGCCTCTACGATGTCGTCGCGATCCGCAGCCTGCAGCGCGACTTGCCGCCGCGCCGCACGATGGCCGGCGGGATGGTGGCATTCGCCGTGAGCAACGCGCTCGGCTTCCCGCTGCTGACCGGCTCGGCCATCCGGCTTCGGCTGTGGACCAGCTGGGGCCTCTCCGCCCAGGAGATCGCGCGCGGGATCGCCTGCAACTCGCTGACCTTCTGGCTCGGGGCGAGCAGCGTCCTGGGCGTCACCGCGTGGCTCGAACCCGCGACGCTCGGTCAGGTGGTGCCGATCGGGGCGATCGGCATCCGCGCGCTCGGCACGCTCGCCCTCCTCGCGCGCCGGTGGCGTATCTCATCACGGCGTCGCGGGGCGTGACCCTCCGAGTGGGGGGCGTGCAGGGCGCCGTTGCGGCGCGTGCGCGTGGCCGTGGCGCAGCTCGTCGTCGCGCTGGCCGACTGGGCCTGCGCCGCGATGGTGTTGCGCCTGCTGCTCCCGTTGCCGGGGCTCTCCTTCCCCGCGTTCGCCGGACTCTTCGTCGCAGCGCAAGTCGTCGGCGTGTTGAGCCACGTCCCCGGCGGCCTCGGCGTCTTTGAGGCGGGGTCTGCTGCTCAAGGGCCGAGCGACCCCGCCCGAACTGCTCAGCGCCTTGCTCGCCTTCCGCGCGGTGTACTACGTGGGCCCCTTCCTCGTCGCCGGCGGCGCTCGGCGGATGGGAAGTGGCGATGCAGGGCGGTCGCCTGCAGCAGTGGAGCCTTCCGGCGCGCCGAGTGCTCCGAGGCGTCGCGCCGCACCTGCTCAGCGGGGCGACGTTCGCCGCGGGCGCCCTGCTGCTCTTCTCCGGCGCCACGCCCGCGGCGCCGGAGCGACTGACCGGACTCGATCTCCGCCGCCGCTGGGCGTCATCGAAGCGGCGCACCTGCTCGCCTCCCTGATGGGGGCGATGCTGCTGCTCACCGCGAGCGGCCTCCGCCAGCGCCTCGACGGGGCATGGTACCTCTCGGTGGCCGCGCTCGTGGTCGGCATCGTCGCGTCGCTGCTCAAGGGCTTCGACTGGGAGGAGGCGATCCTCGTGAGCGTGGTGCTCGTCACGCTGCTGCCAGCGCGGCGCTTCTTCTACCGCCGCTCACGACTACGGCCGCGATGCTCACCCCGGGCTGGCTCGCCGCGATGGTCGCCGTGTTGCTCGGCACGCTGCTGCTGACGGAATTCGCCTACCGGCACGTCAGCTATCGTCCGGAGCTCTGGTGGCATGTCAGCATCCAGGGCGACGCGCCACGATCACTCCGCGCCCTGGTGGCGGCGGCGGTGCTGCTGATCATCGCGAGCGGGCGCCACCTGCTGGCCATCTCGCGGCCCGAACGCCAGGCCCTGCCGACCGCCGACGAGCTCGCGCGCGTCGCGCGGGCGCTCGCCACGCAATCGGGCACGCAGGGATTTCTCGCGCTCACGGCGGACAAGTCGCTACTCTTCGCCGAGGGAGATGAACGCCTTCCTGATGTATGGCGTCGCTGGCCGGGAGCTGGATCGCGATGGGCGACCCGGTCGGCCCCACGCCCGCGCGCCGCGAACTGGTCTGGCGCTTTCGCGAGCTGGCCGATCGCGCGGGCGGTCACACCGTGTTCTACCAGGTCGGCCCCGAACACCTCGGGCTCTACATCGACCTCGGCCTCGTGCTCTCGAAGCTGGGCGAAGAAGCCCACGTCCCGCTGGCGGAGTTCACGCTCGAGGGCCGGGACCGGAAGGGCCTCCGACGCACGCACACCGCACTGGGCGAACGCGAGGGATGCACCGTCGAGATCATCCCGCCGTCGGGCGTGCCGCCGCGCCCTCCCCAGCTCGCCGCCGTCTCGACCGCGTGGCTCGCGCACCATCACGGGCGGGAGAAGGGATTCTCGCTTGGCGGCTTCGACCCCGCGTACCTTGCCCGCCTGCCGGTGGCCATCGTGCGGCAGCGCGGGCTCTGGCTGCTCTTCCCTGCCGAACCTCTGGCAGGCCGCCGACCACAGTGAACTGAGCGTTGACCTGATGCGGCACCTGCCCGATGCACCGAACGGCACGATGGATTTCCTCTTCACCGAGCCGATGCTGCGGGGGGCGCGCCGAGGGCTATCACCACTTCAACCTTGGCATGGCCCCGCTGGCGGGGCTGCCCGAACATGCGCTCGCCCCGCTCTGGTCGCGCGTCGGCAACGCCGTCTTTGAACACGGCGAGCGCTTCTACGGCTTCCAGGGGTTGCGCCAGTACAAGGCGAAGTTCGATCCGGCCTGGGTGCCGCGCTATCTCGCCTCCCCGGTGGGTGGCGCGTCCCCCGCGCGCTCGCCGACGTCACCACGCTGATCTCCCGCTCGCGCGTTCGCGCGGGCGACGCATGAAGACGATCGTCGTCATCGGCGCCGGCGCCGCCGGCCTCATGGCTGCGATCCACGTAGCCCACGGCGGCGCGCGCGTGCTCCTCCTCGAGCGCACCCCCGACGGCGGCCGCAAGATCCTGATCTCCGGCGGCGGTCGGTGCAACGTGTTGCCCTCGCACCTCGACATGACGCGCTATGTCACGGCGTCCTCCCCCAACTCGCTCCGGATGATCCTCCGCGGCTGGCCGCTCGAGGACCAACGAGCGTTCTTCGAGGACGTGGTCGGATTGCCGCTGCGCCTCGAAGAGGAAACGGGGAAACTCTTCCCGGTGGCCGACAGCGCGCGCGCAGTACGCGACGGTCTGGTACAGACCGCGAAGGCCCGCGGCGTGGAATGGCAGTCAAGCGTCGAGGTGACCGCGCTCGAGCCGCTGAGCCCCGGCTGGGGCATCACCCTCGCCGGCGGGCGGACCATCCGTGCCGACGCGGTGATCGTCGCGACCGGCGGCCTCTCGGTGCCGAAGACCGGCTCGGACGGCTTCGCCTATACGGCGCTCGCGGCGCTCGGGCATACCGTGCACCCGACCTACCCGGCGCTGACACCGCTCACGCTCGACCCGCCGATCTTCGCCGATCTCGCCGGCGTCTCGTTGCCGGTGACGATCGAAGCGAAGAACGCCACCGAGCGTCGCGAGGCGAGCGGCGGCTTCCTCTTTACCCATCGTGGCTACAGCGGCCCCTCGGTGCTCGATGTCTCGCACGTCGCGGTGCGCGCGCGCCTCGCCGGGGAACCGCCGGCCACGATCACCGTGCAGTGGACCGCCTACGATGCGCCGACCTGGGAGGCCTTCCTCGCCCCGGCCGCCCATCAGGTGGGGACCGTGGTCCGGCGCGAACTGCCGACCCGCCTCGCCGACCGACTGCTCGCCGACGTCGGGATCGACCCCACCCGGAAGCTCTCGCAACTCCCCCGGAACGGCCGCAAGGCGCTGGTCGCCGCACTGACCCGCTATCCCCTGCCCTGGACCGGGGACGAAGGCTACAAGAAGGCCGAAGTCACCGGCGGCGGCGTGGCCCTGGGCGAGGTCCAACCGGCCACCATGGAAAGTCGTATCCATCCCGGACTCTTCCTCGCCGGCGAACTGCTGGATGCGTTCGGGCCGATTGGGGGTTACAACTTTGTCTGGGCGTGGGTGACGGGGCGGCTGGCCGGACTGGGCGCAGCGTCACGAGAAGCGTGAAGCGAGAAGCGAGAAGCGTGGGCTCCGAATCGGAGCCTGCTTCCGCCGCCGCTCTCCAGCTTCTCCATCCCCGCTTCTCGCTTCTCGCTTCTCGCTTCTCGCTTCTCGCTTCTCGCTTCTCGCTTCTCCCTTCACCAGAGCTCCGCATGCGCCTTCCTCTCCGTCTGCTTCTGCTCCTCGCGCTTCCGCTTTCGCTGCCGGCGCAGGCCCGGCTCACGACGCCCGAGCAGGCGCTCGGCTTCAAGATCGGCGCCGACTACCAGCTGGCGACCTACACCCAGCTGCAGCGGTGGTGGGAGAAGCTGGCGGTGGAGTCGCCGCGCATGGAGCTCGACACGATCGGCACCACGGCCGAAGGGCGACCGCAGCTGATGGCGATCCTCTCCTCGCCCGCCAACCTCGCCCGGCTCGAGGAGTACCGGAAGAACAACGCCCTGCTCGCCGCGGGGCGCGTGGATGAAGCCACGGCCCGGAAGCTCGCCGCCAACGGCAAGTCGGTGATCTGGATCGATGGCGGCCTGCATGCCACCGAGGTGCTTGGCGCGCAGCAGCTGCTCGAGATGGTCTGGCAGTTCGTCTCGCAGGACGATGCCGAGACGAAGCGGATTCTCGACGACGTGATCATCCTGGTGGCGCATGCCAACCCCGACGGGATGGAACTGGTCTCGTCGTGGTACATGCGCAACCCCGACACGCTGCAGCGCAACATGGGCGACCTGCCGCGGCTCTATCAGAAGTACGTCGGCCACGACAACAATCGCGACTTCTATCGGAATGCCCAGGCCGAGTCGCGCAACATCAGCCGGACGCTCTATCGGAGCTGGTTCCCGCAGGTGATCTACAATCACCACCAGACCGGCCCGGCCGGCTCGGTGATGTTCGCGCCGCCGTTCCGCGATCCGTTCAACTACGTCTTCGACCCGATGATCCCGACCGGGCTCGACTTCGTGGCGATGGGGATGCAGCGCCGCTTTGCCTCCGAGGGGAAGCCGGGCGTCGTCTCGAAGGAGGCCTCGTCGTATTCCACCTGGTGGAATGGCGGCCTCCGCACGGCAGGCTACTTCCACAACATGATCGGCATCCTGACCGAGACGATCGGCTCGCCGACGCCGACGACGATTCCCCTCGTCCTGGCGCGCCAACTGCCGAGCGGAAGCGGGCAATTTCCGATCGCCCCGCAGGTGTGGCGCTTCCGGCAATCGATCGACTACTCGATGACCGCGAACCGCGCGATCCTCGACTACGCCTCGCGCTATCGTGAGGAGCTGCTCTTCGACTTCTGGCAGATGGGGCGCAACTCGATCGCCCGCGGGTCGACGGACACCTGGACCACCACGCCGGTGCTGATCGATGCCGCGCGCGCCGCCGGGACCTCGACGCAGGCGCAGGCGGCCGCGCTGCGCGACCCGGCCCGTCGCGACCCGCGCGCGTACGTCATCCCGGCCAACCAGCCGGAGATCGGCAACGCGCTCGACTTCCTGCAGGCGCTCTCGACCTCCGGCATCGAGATCCAGAAGGCGACGTCCGACTTCAGCATCGGCACCGCGCGCTACCCGAAGGGGACGTTCGTCGTCCGCGCCGACCAGGCCTTCCGGCCGCACGTCCTCGACATGTTCGAGCCGCAGTGGCACCCGACCGACCTGCAGTACCCCGGTGGCCCGCCGAAGCGGCCATACGACAACGCCGGCTACACCCTCGCCTATCAGATGGGCGTGTCCTTCGACCGGATCCTCGATCCGTTCCAGGCCCCGCTTGCCCCGATCACCACCGAAGACATCCGCCCCGATGCCGCGGCCTTCGATGCCAAGGCGAAGGCGTGGCGCCTCCCGGCCGGCAGCACCGACGGCTTCGTCGCAGTGAATCGCCTGCTGAAGGCGAAGCAGAAGGTCGAGCGCCTGCCGAACGGGGACTTCCTCGTGCCGGCCTCGGCGGCCTCGGCGAAAGTCCTGGCGGACATGGCGCGTGACCGCGCACTGCCCACGACGGCCACGACGCTGGCGCAGCGCGGCACGCCGGTGACGCCGCTCCGGATCGGGCTGTGGGATCGCTACGGCGGCTCGATGGAAGCGGGATGGACGCGCTGGATCCTCGAGCAGTACGAGATGCCCTTCACCGTGGTCTTCGCCCCGACCCTCGACGCCGGCAACCTGCGTCAGCAGTTCGACGTGCTGCTCTTCGTCAACGGCGCGATCCCGGGCACCGGCGGCGGACGTGGTGCCGGCGGTGGTGGTGGTGGCGGCGGCGGGCGGGTCCTCGACCCGATGACGCTTCCGGCCGAGTACCGCAATCAGCTCGGCAACGTCTCCGCCGCGACCACGGTGCCGCAGATCAAGAGCTTCCTCGAGCAGGGCGGCCGCGTCGTGGCGATCGGCTCCTCGGCGACCAACCTCGCCGCGGCGCTCGCGCTGCCGATCGAGAACCAGATCGCCGAGAAGCAGGCCAACGGCACGCTGCGCCCGATCTCGAACGACAAGTTCTACATCCCCGGCTCGGTGCTGGTCGCCAGCGTCGACACCACCGCCGCGGTGGCGCGCGGCGCTCGGACCGCGACGAATGTCTTCTTCGACAATTCACCTGTCTGGCGCCTGCTCCCGGATGCCGCCTCGAAGGGGGTCACCCCGATCGCGCGCTACACCGCCGACAAGCCGCTCCGCTCCGGCTGGGCGATCGGCCAGGACTACCTCAAGGACGGCGTCGCGATGGCACAAGCGACCGTCGGCCAGGGTACCCTGTACCTGTACGGCCCCGAGGTGATGTTCCGGGCGCAACCGGCGGGGACGTATCGGTTCGTGTTCAACACGTTTTACAAGTAGTCGAGAAGCGAGAAGCGAGAAGCGTGGTGCGGCGAGAGGATCGCCGCGTAACGTCGAGGCTTCCCCTCGCTTCTCGCATCTCGCGTCTCGCTTCTCGGAGATTCTGATGTCCGACTCGCTCGGAGTTCCCCTCACCTGGCTCGGCCACTCGGCCTTCCATCTCGACATCCCGGGTGGCCCGTCGCTGCTGTTCGATCCGTGGCTGTCGAATCCGAAGGCGCCCGCGAACGCGGCGGCACTTGCCGCGACCGCGCAGGTGATCTGCGTGACGCACGGGCACGGCGATCACATCGGTGAGACGGTGGCGCTGGCGAAGCAGACCGGTGCGACGGTCCTCTGCAGTGTCGAACTCGGCATGGAGCTCGTCGCCGAGGGAGCCCCGGAGGCGCCAGGTGGTCGCGTTCAACATCGGCGGGTCGCATACGACGCATGGCGTGACCGCGACGCTGGTGCAGGCATTCCACTCAAGCTCCGGCGCGACGGCCGATGGCCATCCGCGCGAGATCGGGACCCCCTGCGGCTTCGTGCTCGAGTGCCCCCGCGACCTGGTGATCTACAACACCGGCGACACCGGGGTCTTCGGCGACATGGCGTTGATCGCCGAGATGTACCATCCCGGCATCCTGATGCTCCCGATCGGGGACTTCTACACCATGGGGCCGCGGCAGGCGGCCAAGGCGTGCGAACTGGTCCAGCCCAGGTGGATCGTCCCGCAGCACTACGCCACGTTCCCGGGCTTGCCGGGGACGCCGGAGGAGCTGAAGCGCCACCTCCCACCCGCCCTTCAGGGCCGCGTCCTCACCCCCGCGCCGGGCGAGACGATCCGGTAGCTTACGGGCATGGCTTCCCTCGCCCTGCTCGGTGTGCCCCTCGACCTCGGCGCCTCACGGCGCGGAGTCGAGATGGGACCCTCCGCCGTCCGCCTCGCCCAGCTCGCCCAGCGCCTTGAACGCCTCGGCCACGACGTCCTCGACACCGGCGACGTTCCGATCCCGACGCGCGAGACGCTCGGCGTCGGCCGCGGCATCGAATTCCTCCCGACCATCACCGGCATCTGCACCGACATCGCCGAGCGCACCGCCGCGATCGTCCGCGACGGGCGCATCCCGGTCGTGCTCGGTGGCGACCACTCGCTCGCGGCCGGGTCGATCGCGGGAGTCGCCACCGCGTTGGCCGAGCGCGGCGAGCGTCTCGGGGTGATCTGGCTCGATGCCCACGCCGACCTCAACACCCCCGAGAGCACGCTCAGCGGCAACGTCCACGGCATGCCGGTGGCGCACCTGCTCGGCCACGGCGATGCCGGCATGGCCTCGATCGCGCGCCCCGCGCCCGCGGTGCGCCCGGAGCACCTGGTGATCATCGGGGCCCGCGATCTGGATCAGGCCGAGCGCACGCACGCGCGCGAGTACGGCGTGACGATCTACACCATGCGCGACATCGACGAGCGCGGCCTGCGGACCGTGCTGGCCGAAGCGATTGCGGCGGTGAGCCAGGGGACGACCGGGCTGCACGTCTCGCTCGACCTCGACTTCGTCGACCCGCGCGACGCGCCGGGTGTGGGCACACCGGTGCGCGGCGGCGTCACCTACCGCGAAGCGCACCTCGCGATGGAAATGCTGTGGGACAGCGGTCGCGTGGTGTCGCTCGACCTGGTCGAGGTGAACCCGGTGCTCGATTCGTACAACCAGACCGCCGAACTCGCGGTCGAGCTGATGGCGAGTGCCTTCGGCCAGCGCATTCTCTAGGAGCAGTCGATGAGTGACCAGCCCAGCACCCGGCCCGCCCTGATCCTCGGCATTTCGATCGTGCTGGCCGCCCTGGTCGCCGCCGGGGCGGTCAGCGGCCTGAAGCGCGCCAACGACGACATCACCGTCACCGGCTCGGCCAAGCGGCTGGTGCGCGCCGACCTCGCGGTGTGGCGCCTCGACGTGGGGCGGCAGGCCGGCACGCAGGCGGAGGCGGCACGGATCGCCCGCGAGGGGGCCGAGCAGACCCGCGCCTTCCTCACGAGCCAGGGCTTCCCCGACTCGAGCATCACGGTGCGCGCGCCGTTCACGATGGTGGTCAACGAGTACATCAACGGGAACGAGACCGGTCGCGTCCTCGGCTACCGAGTCACCCAACAGGTGGAGCTCCGATCGCCCGACGTCGACAAGGTCGCGGCGCTGGCCGGCGACCTCTCGGGGCTGCTGGCGGCCGGGGTCGGGGTGGTCGGGCAGGCACCGGAGTATCTGTATGCCAAGCTGCCCGACATCCGGGGGCCGCTGCTGGCCGAGGCGACCAAGGATGCCCGGACCCGGGCCGACGAGATCCTGGGGGCGGTGGGGGCCAAGACGGGGCGTCTGAAGGCCGTCCGGGTGGGGGTCTTCCAGGTCACCAAGCGCAATTCGACCGAGGTGAATGACTACGGGATGTACGACACCAGCGATCGGGACAAAGAGGTCACGGGCGTGGTCCGGATCACCTTTGCGGTCAAATAGTCATTTGGTGCAGATCGAAACATCGGTTGGGGTAGCCGAAGCGGTGATCCGACACTAGAATGACCGGTCGCCGTTACTCGATCCTTCGCACTAGAGCTCCCGTGTCCCTGCTGCACCGCCTCGCTGTCCCCGCCCTGCTCGCTGCCGCCATGGCTGCGAGCATTCCGGTGTCGGCAGTGGCGCAGCAGGCCGCGACCTTCTCGCGCAACGAGAAGCCGTTCACGACGATCTCGAAGATGTTTGCGAAGGAGGCACCGGCGGACTCGCTGGTCACGCTGGCGAAGGCGCAGATCGGCACCCGCTACAAGCTCGGTGCGAAGGCGCCGGGGAAGGCGTTCGACTGCAGCGGCCTGGTGCAGTGGGTGATGGCCGCGTTCAACCTCGAGCTGCCGCGCACCTCGCGCGAACAGGCGAAGGCCGGCATCGAAGTGCCGAAGGATCCGACGCAGCTGCGTCCGGGTGACCTGCTGTACTTCGGCAAGGGGAAGACCGTCAGCCACATCGGCATCTACGTCGGCGACGGCAAGTATGTCCACGCGGCGAATCGTCGGAAGGGCGTGGTCGAGGCCGCGCTGCCGACGGGCACCCGTGCCAAGACCTGGTGGAAGGGCGCCCGCCGACTCTTCGGTGGTGCCGACGACGCCCCGCCGATCACGCTCTTCGATTCCCTGCTCGTCCGCCGCAGCACCGGCAGTTAGGCAGCACCCGCCTCGTCGGTCGGCACCGCCGCCACGAGCCACGTCAGCAACGCCGCCACCCCCAACGTCACCACGCCGCCCACCGCCTCCATCGGGCGATCGCGCACGACCACCAGCAGCGACCAGATCGAGAACGCCGCGAAGAAGAGTGGCGTCCACGGATAGCCCCAGACGCGATACGGCCTGGGCAGCGACGGCTCGCGCCGCCGCAGCAGGATCACGCCCACCACCGCGAGCACCATGAAGAGGTTGAGCGTGAACGACGCGTAGGTGAGGATCCCCTCGAACGAATCGGTGAGTACGAAGAGCAGCGCGAGCCCGCCCTGCAGCAGCACGGCGCGGCTCGGGCTGCCGGTGGCGGTGCGCTGCGCCAGCGGGCGGAGCGGCGGATTGTCCTCGGCCATCGCCTCGATCACGCGCGGGCCCGCGAGGGTCATCGCCGAGATGGTCGAGACCAGCAGCAGCGCGATGACGCCGCTCATCAGGCGCCCGCCCGCGTCGCCGAAGATGTGGCCGGCCGCGATCGCGCCGATCTCCACCTGGCCGGCGAGTTCGGTGATCGGCGTGGTGCGGAGGAAGACCCAGTTGAGCCCCATGTACATCGCCGTGACCAGCAGCGTGCCGAGGACCAGGGCCCGCGGCACGTTGCGTTCGGCGTGCACGACCTCGCCCTGGAAGTAGGCGGCGGCGTTGAAGCCGGTGTAGGCATAGGAGACGAAGATCAGCGAAATGGCGAACGAGCCGCTGGTCATCTGGCCGAGAGACTCGCCAGTCGGGGCAAAGGCGAGCGCGGTGGATGGGGCCGCAAGCCCGACCGCGACGAACGCCACGATCAGCAGCACCTTCACGGTGGTGACCACCACCTGCACCTTGCCGCCGACCTCCGGGGCCAGGAGGTGCACACCAGTCGCGGCCACGATCGCGGCGACGGCGAGCGAGCCGGCAGGGATCTGGAGCAGCGGGCCGGCATAGCGGCCGAGCGCCATCGCGGCGAGCGCGACGGGCGCCGCGAAGCCGACGGCCACCGAGACCCAACCGGCGACGGTCCCGACGGCGGGGGCGTAGATCCGGCCGAGGAAGCGGTACTCCCCGCCCGAGCCGCGGATGGCCGCCGAGAGCTCGCCGTAGCAGAGTGCGCCGGCGACCGCGATCAGGCCACCGATGCCCCAGGCGGCGAGCAGCCCGAAGCCGTCGGTGGTGCCGAGCACCTGGAAGCCGAGCGTCGTGAAGACGCCGGTGCCGACGATGTTCGCCACGACGGTGGCAAGGGCGGCGGCGAAGCCGAGCGGGGCGCGCGCGTGGGGTGTCGTCATGGGGGTGCCCGAAAGATAGGACGACGTCGGGCACCTCGCGCCCGGCGCGGCGTCCCGCTACAATCCGTGCGGCTCCGGGCACCGCGCCGGGGCGTCCCCTCCCAAGCCGAGACCACCAGATGCCGCACGGACCTGCCGACGCGCCGCTCTCCCGGCGCGACCTCCTCAAGGCTGCTGGCGCCGCCAGCGCCGCGATCGCGATCACCAGTACCGAGAGCCACGCCGCGCCGACGCCACCGCCTCCCTCGACGCCCACTGCGGCGACGATGATGGGCGTGCCGTTCGAGCGGCACGCCAAGGTGCGGGTCGCAATCGTCGGCACCGGCCTGCGCGGGAGTTCGGTCCTCGGCGAGCTGCTGGCGGTCGACGGCGTGCAGATCACGGCGCTCTGCGACATCGTCCCCGCGAAGGTGGCCCGTGCGGCCAAGCGGGTGACCGATGCCGGCCAGCCGGCACCCGCCACCTACAGCAGCGGCGAGCGCGCGTTCGAGGAGCTGGTCAAGCGCGACGACATCGACATCGTCTACACCGCGACGCCGTGGCCGTGGCACACGCCGGTCTGCCTCGCGGCGATGAAGGCCGGCAAGCACGCCGCCACCGAGGTCCCCGCCGCGACCTCGCTCGCGGAATGCTGGGAGCTGGTGCGCACGTCGGAGCAGACGCGCAAGCACTGCCTGATGATGGAGAACTGCTGCTACGACTTCAACGAGATGCTGGTCGACACGATGGTGAAGAAGGGACTCTTCGGGGAGATCCTCTACGCCGAGGCGGCCTACATCCACGACCTGCGCAGCATCCTCTTCGAGGATCGCGATGAAGGGCTGTGGCGGCGGAAGCCGCACACCAATCGCGACGGCAACTTCTATCCGACGCACGGCCTCGGCCCGGTGTCGTGGTATCTCGACATCCACAAGGGCGACCGCTTCGACTACCTGGTCTCGATGTCCACCCCGGAGCGCGGACTCACGCAGTGGCGCGAGGCGAAGGTGCCGAAGGATTCGCCGAAGTGGCAGGAGAAGTACGTCGCCGGCGACATCAACACGTCGCTGATCAAGACGATGCGCGGCAAGACGATCCTGCTGCAGCACAACGTGACCCTCCCCACGCCCTACGATCGCCTCAACTCGGTCCGCGGCACCAAGGGGGTGTTCAAGGACTATCCCGGCCGGATCGCGCTCGACGGACCGGGTGGCCACACCTTCAAGCCGGTGGACGACTTCAAGGCGGCGCACACCCACCCGCTCTGGCAGCGGGTCGGCGAGATCGCGCGGCAGAAGGGCGGCCACGGCGGGATGGACTACATCATGGCGTACCGGCTGGTGGAGTGCATGCGGGAAGGGCTCGCGCCCGACTTCGACGTCTATGACGCCGCCGCCTGGAGCGCACCGTGGCCGCTCTCCGAGGCGTCGCTCGCCAAGGGGAGCGCGCCGATGAAGTTCCCGGACTTCTCGAACGGCGCCTGGCAGCGGCCGCGGACGGGCGCGTGAATCCGACCGGCCTCGACTGGGGCATCGTCCTCGCGTCCATCGTCATCTGCGCGATCCCGCCGATCCTCCTGGCGAAGCGCGCCGGCTCGAGCACGGCGGAGTTCTTCACCTCGGGGCAGTCCGCGCCCGTGGTGGCTGATCGGCGTCTCGATGGTGGCCACCACCTTCAGCACCGACACGCCGAACCTCGTCACCAACTTCGTCCGGACCGGCGGCGTCGCCGAGCAACTGGCAGTGGTGGGCCTTCCTGCTCACCGGCATGGCGACGGTCTTCTTCTTCGCGCGCCTCTGGCGGCGGAGCGGCGTCCTGACCGACCTCGAGTTCTACGAGCTGCGCTACAGCGGCCGCGCCGCCACGCTCGTCCGCGGCTTCCGGGCCGTCTACCTCGGCCTCTTCTTCAACTGCTTCATCATGGCGTCGGTGAACCTCGCCGCCGCGAAGATCGCCTCGATCGTCCTCGGCTGGCCGATGTGGCAGACGCTGGTGATCTGCGGCGTCCTCAACGTCGCCTTCGCCGCGAGCTCCGGCCTCTGGGGCGTGCTGGTCGTCGACTTCATCCAGTTCGGCATCGCGATGACGGGCGCCGTTCTCGGCGATGTACTTCGCCCTCAAGCAGCCCGAGGTCGGCGGCATGGCCGGGCTGGTCGCGAAGCTCCCGGAATCGACCCGCTGCTCGCTGCGTGCCCGACTTCACGCAACTGGCCGCTCACGCTGACGCTCTTCGTGATTCCGCTCGCCGCTGCAGTGGTGGTCGGTCTGGTATCCCGGCGCCGAACCGGGCGGCGGCAGTCCTACATCGCCCAGCGGATGCTCGCCGCGAAGTCCGAGCGCGATGCCCTCGGCGGCACCCTGCTCTTCAACGTGGCCCACTACGCGCTGCGCCCGTGGCCGTGGATCATCGTGGCGCTCGCCTCGATCCTCGTCTTCCCGACGCTCGAGTCGATCCAGGTCGCCTTCCCGAACGTCGACGCGCGGCTGCATCGGCCACGACCTCGCCTACCCGGCGATGCTCAAGTTCCTGCCGCACGGCTTCCTCGGCCTGATGGTCGCCGGGCTGCTCGCGGCCTACGTCTCGACGCATGGTCGACGCACCTCAACTGGGGCTCGTCCTACCTGGTCCACGACTTCTACCGCCGCTTCATGAAGCCCGACGCGGACGGAGGCGCACTACGTCAGCGTCGGACGGCTGGATCACCGCCGCGCTGATGATCGTCGCCGGGCCTGCTGACCTATGCGCTCGACACCGCGGCCGAGTCGTTCCAGCTGCTCCTGTCAGATCGGCGCGGGCACCGGCCTGATCTACCTGCTGCGCTGGTTCTGGTGGCGCATCAATGCCTGGTGCGAGATCACCGCGATGATCTCGTCGTTCGTCGTGGCGCTCGGCTTCTTCATCGCCAACAAGATGGGGATGGCGATCCCGGCGCACATCTCGTTGCTGATCACCATCGCCGTCACCACGGCGGTCTGGGTGACCACCGCGATCGTCACCGCGCCGACCGACCGGAACGTGCTGCTCGCCTTCTACCGGAAGGTGCGTCCCGCCGGACCGGGGTGGGAGTCGATCCGGGCCGAGACCGGGCTTCCGGCCTCGCCCGATTCGCTGCCGCAGGCGTTCGTCGCGTGGATGTTCGGCTGCTTCATGGTCTACGGGGCCCTCTTCGGCACCGGGTCACTGATCTACGGCCACACCGGCACCGCGGCGTTCTGGATCGTGGTCTTCGTGATCAGTGCTGGCGTGCTGCTCCGGATTGTTCCGAAGATGTGGAGCGGGAGCCCGGTGGAGTCATGACCGGGTCGGCCGCCACCGCCGCCGTGATTCTCGCGCGCGGGCTCGGCAGCCGCATGCGCCGCCCCGCCGAGGGGGTGGCGCTCGACGCGAGGCAGGCGGCGGCGGCCGCCCTGGGGCTCAAGGGGATGATCCCCGATGCCGCGGGGCGGCCGTTCCTCGATCACGTCCTCTCGTCACTCGCGGACGGTGGCGTCACCGAGGTCTGCCTCGTGGTGGCGCCGGACCACGCGGCGATTCGCGACCACTACACGCAGCATCCGCCGACCCGCGTGCGCCTCGCGTGGGCGATCCAGGCCGAGCCGCGCGGCACCGCCGATGCCGTGCTCGCCGCGGAGTCGTGGGCGGCCGGTCGCGAAGTCCTGGTCCTCAACGCCGACAATCTCTATCCGGTCGCCGCGATCGAAGCACTCGTGACCCTGGGCGGTCCCGGCCTCGTCGCCTTCGATCCCGAGGCGCTGGTGCGCGAGGGGAACATCGAGGCTGCTCGGATCGCGTCGTTCGCCATCCTCACGCTGCATGCCGACGGCACGCTCGCCGCGATCATCGAGAAGCCCGATGCCGCGACGCTCGCCGCCGCCGGCCCGACGCCGTGGGTGAGCATGAACCTCTTCCGTCTCGACGCCGCCTGCTTTGCCGCCTGCCACGACGTGACGCCGTCGCCGCGCGGTGAGCTCGAGCTCCCGACCGCCATCACGCTGGCGATCGCGCGCGGGACCCGGATGCAGGCGGTCACGCTGCGTGCGGGAGTGCTCGACCTCTCCCGCCAGGACGACATCGCGGCCGTCGCGAACGCGCTCGCCACCGCGCGGTGCACGCCGTGAATCACGCCTGGCAGCGCCGTGTCGAGGCCCTCGGCCTCGCGGGCGACGCAGCCGATCACGCAGCGCGCCAGTTTGCGGTGGTCGCCACCGCCTACGCGCGTCGCGTCGGCGACCCGGCCCGCGCGCGCGCCTGGTGGGTCCCCGGCCGCATCGAGGTGCTCGGGAAGCACACCGACTACGGCGGCGGCCGCTCGTTGCTCGCGGCGGTGGAGCGCGGCTTCCACATCCTGGCCTCACCGCGGCGCGACGGCATCGTCCGTCTCATGGACGCATCCCGCCACACCACGCTCCGGCTGCCGCTTCGCGCCGACGTGCCGCCGCGGCCGGGCGCCTGGTCCGACTATCCGATCTCGGTGATCCGTCGGCTCGCGCGCGACTTCCCCGGCGTGCACACCGGGATGGATGCGGTGCTCATCTCCTCGCTCCCCTCGGCGTCCGGCCTCTCCTCCTCGAGTGCGCTCGTGATTGCGAGCTACCTCCCGCTCGCCGCGTTCAACCAGATGGAGCAACAACCCGGCTTCCGCGAGGCGATCCCCGACCAGGATGCGCTCGCCGGTTACCTCGGCGCGATGGAGAACGGAAAGGTCTTCGGCCCGTTCGGCGCCGATCGCGGCGTCGGGACGCACGGCGGCAGCGAGGACCACACGGCGATCCTCCGGTGCACGCCCGGTGCGCTGGCCCAGTACCGCTTCCTCCCGGTGGTGCCGGAGGCGCAGGCGGCACTCCCCGCCGGCTGGACCTTTGCGATCGGCGTCTCCGGAGTGCACGCGGCGAAGGGCGGCGCGGTGCAGGAGCATTACAACGGCCTCGCTCGTCAGCTCGCGCTGCTGCTGGCCACGTGGCGGCGGATCAGCGGCACGAGTCCAGATTCGCTCCTGGCCGCCCTGGCCGCCGGCCCCGCTGCCCGCGAGGCACTCGCGGAGGCCGTCCGCCTCGAGCACCCGATCGAGGGCGACGCGCTCGTGGCGCGCCTGGGCCAGTTCGCCGAGGAGTGCGAGACGATCATCCCCTCGGTGACGCAGGCGTTGCAGGCCGGCACTCCCGAGTCGATCGGCGAGGCGGTGGATCGATCGCAGGAGCTGGCCGAGACCGTCCTCGCCAATCAGGTCCCGGAGACCGTGCAGCTGGTGCGAAGCGCCCGGCGGCTCGGGGCCGCGGCCGCTTCCGCCTTCGGGGCTGGCTTCGGGGGCAGCGTCTGGGCCCTGGTCCGCGAGGACGAAAGCGCCGCCTTCCTGGCGGGGTGGCGGGAGAGCTACTTCCTCGCGTTCCCCGATCGGGCCGGGCGCGCCACCTTCTTCACCTCACGGCCTGGCCCCGCCGCCCGCGAGTTGCCGGCCTGACCGACGGTCGGGACGGCGTGTCCTCCCTTTGAGCGATCCGAGCCCTCCCATATCTTGATGGACCGTCTCCTCCTCGCCTGAGTTGCCATGAGCCAGCCCACCCGCGCGTGCCCTACCTGCCAGACCCCGCTCCCGGGGATGGCGGCGTATTGCTACGTGTGCGGCACCGAGACCCCGGTGGGGATGATGAAGGAGACCGGCGAGCGCGTGGCGGTCGGCACGTCGGGCGTCGGTCCGACGGAGCTCCGCAAGAAGCTGCGTCGTGCGCTCGGCCCTGGCTACGAACTGCAGGACCGGATCGGTGCCGGCGGCTTCGCGGAAGTGTTCCGCGTGCGCGACCTTCGCCTCAAGCGCAACCTCGCCGTGAAGGTGCTGCGCCCCGACCTCGGCCTCTCGCCCGATCTGGTGATGCGCTTCCGCCGTGAGGCCGAGACGATCGCCAACCTGCGCCATCCGCACATCGTGCCGGTGTACGACGTCGGCGAGGCCGAAGGACTCGCGTACCTGATCATGCCGCTGATCGTCGGCGAGAACCTGCGCACCGTGATGGAGCGCGACGGGGCGATCCCGGTGAAGGAAGTGCAGCGGATCCTGCGCGAGGCCTGTTCGGGACTCGCGGCCGCGCACGACGCCGGCATCGTGCACCGCGACATCAAGCCCGAGAACGTCATGCTCGAGGGCCCCGAGAAGCGGGTCCTCCTGATGGACTTCGGCATCGCGAAGGTGGTCGGCGGTGGCGCGGGCGAGGACGGTGATCCGAGCGAGGGGCTGACCAGCACCGGCATCATCATCGGCACGCCGCAGTACATGAGCCCCGAACAGGCGTGCGGCGACAAGTCGATCGATGCGCGCAGCGACCAGTACTCGCTCGCGGTGGTCGGCTACCGGATGCTCAGCGGCACGCTGCCGTTCGACGGCGAGTCGACGCGCGCGGTGCTCTATCAGCAGCTGGTCGGCGAGCCGAAGCCGTTGGGCGAGCGGATGCCCGACCTCCCCGGCCCGATCAACGTCGCAATCCAGCGCGCGATGGCGAAGGAGCCGAACGAGCGCTTCCCGTCGATGCGCGAATTCGCCGCGATGCTCGAGGGCGACAGCTCGCTCACGCTGGCGCCGAAGCCCGGCCCGGGGATCACGCCCGGCACGCCGGCTCCCTCGTCCCGGCGCGTCGCGGTCCTGATGGGTGTTGTCGCGGTCCTGGCCCTGGTCGGGTGGTACTTCTCGCAGAGCGGATCGCCACCGGCCGTGACCGACACGCCGACCACGCCCCCGCTCGCCGTGGCCCCCGAGCCGGTAACATCGGGTGGGCAGCCCGCGGCCTCCGTCACGCCGCCGCCGGCACCCCCGACGGGCGCCAACGGTACGCCAGAAGACGCCGGTGACCAAGCCGGGCGCCACCAAGGCGGCGACCACCGCACCGGCGCCGGTCGTGACGCCGCCGCCTGCCCCTGCGAAGGCACCCTCGGGCCCCAGCTGCAGCCGCGCGGCGGCGAACGGCGACTGGCTCGGGGCAGCCAATGCCTGTGCCGCCGAGGCCGCCGCCGGCTCGGCGGTGGCCCAGCGGATCCTCGGCTCGCTGTACGACCGCGGCAGCGGGGTTACCGCCGACCCGACCAAGGCGGTGGAGTGGTATCGGAAGGCGAGTTCGGGCGGCGATCTCGAGGCGAAGCTCGCGCTCTCCCGCCTGCTGGAGACCGGGCGCGGTGCGCCGGCCAATCAGGGCGAGGCGATCGCACTCCTTCGCGAGGCCGCGGCGGGAGGACTGCTTCGGGCGCAGCAGAATCTCGCCTTCCGGCTCGAGAACGGCGGCGGCATCAAGAAGGACGAGGCGGAATCGGCACTCTGGTATCGGCGCGCGGCCGAGCAGGGCGACGTCGCCTCGCAGGAGAAGCTCGCCGAGTTCCTCGCCAAGGGCCGCGGCGTGACCAAGAACGAGGCCGAGGCGCTCGACTGGTACAAGAAGGCGGGCGACAAGGGATCGGCCGAGGCGGCGTGGCAAGCCGCGCAGGCGTACTTCAAGGGAAAGGGAACGCCGAAGGACGAGGCGGCCGGAATGGAATGGCTCCGCAAGGCGGCCTCGCGGAACCACAGCGATGCCAAGAAGGAGCTCGCCAAGCGCGGCGGCTGAGCACCCTGGAACCGGACATGACGACGCCCCGCCGATCGGATGATCGGCGGGGCGTCATGACATCGGGACGGCGGGATTTGAACCCGCGACCCCTACCACCCCAAGGTAGTGCGCTACCGGACTGCGCTACGTCCCGGACTCCCCTCGGTTGCCCTCGAGGAACGGGGCAAAGCTAGTCGCCCCCGGGGCGAGGCGAAAGGCGGCGCGTTGGCCGATGCCCCGCCCCGCCCTATCTTCGGCCCGACCCCAGATCGAGGACTTCCATGACGAGCATCGTTCCCCTGCACACCCTCACGCTCGAGGGCGACCCGGACGCGCCGGCCCTGGTGCTGATGCACGGCCGCGGCAGCGACGAGCGCGACCTCTTCCCGCTCGGCCGGATGCTCCACCCGCACGCGACCATCGTCTCGGTCCGCGCCCCCTTCCCGGCCGCCCCCTGGGGTTATGGCCCAGGCTACGCCTGGTATCGCTTCCTCGGCGGTACCACCCCGGAGCCGGAGTCGTTCGAGTGGGGCCAGCAGTCGCTCACGGCGTTCCTGGAGAGCCTCCCTGCCCGCTTTGGCGGCCTGCCGGGGGGCATCATCCTCGGAGGCTTCTCCCAGGGCGGCACGACGGCGCTGGGACAGCTCCTGCGCCACCCCGGGAGCGTGCGCGGCGCGATGGTCTGCAGCGGCTTCCTCGCCGACCACCCCTCGGTGGCGGCCACGCCCGACACCGTGGGCACCACTCCGATCTTCTGGGGACACGGGACTGCCGACGCCGCGATCCCGCACGAGCACGGGGCAGCGGGGCAGGACGCCCTGCGGAAGGCCGGCGCGCGTCTCACGGCGCACAGCTATGAGGGGATGGGACACACCATCGGGTCGGCCGAGGTGGCCGACCTGAAGGCGTGGCTGGCGGCGCTGGGCTGACTTCAGCCAGCCTTGCTGCGGAGGCCGAGCCCGGACCGGACGATCCCGGCGAGTTCGGCGCGCATCTGGAACGCCGCGAGGATGCCGAGGAGGGCCGGCAGGGCGGTCCCCCACCACCGCCAAGCGGCCAGCACCCCCAAGCCATCCCCGAATTCGCCGGCCGCGCCGCCGAGGAAGCCGAGTTCCACGGCGCCGAGGCCGGCTGGCGTCGGGAGGATCAACTGACCGTACACGAGGAGGAACGAACCGAGCCAGACCGCGGCAACTGGCGGCGGCGCGTCCAACGACATCGCGAGGGCCGGTAGGAGGGCCGTCCGCGACGCGACGTTGATCGCGGAGAGGGCCACGCTCAGGAGCATGGTCCCGCGACGCACCTCGCGCCATGGCGCGGCATACTCCGCCATGCGTCGGGCGAGCGCGCTCCCCAGATGTCGGCGAAGTCGGGCGGCGGCCACGACGGCGATGCCCGTCAGCGCCGCGACCCCCAGCATCGCCCACTTCGCCGCGACGGCACGCGTCAGGACCACAGGCCATGCCGCAGCGAGCCACGACGGCGCGGCAACGAGCACCAGCAACCCACCCATCCCGAGCAGTGTTGGCCACGCTGTCGCAAGCTCCCATCCGATGGTTGCGACGATCGCTGGCATCTTCATCCCGGCGGCGGCCATGGCCGCCACCCGCGCCGGCTCGCCGCCGACCCGCATCGGCGAGAGGATGGCGCCTGCGTCGGCGAGCAGGTTGACGCGGAGCGCCTCCAATGGGCTGAGCGCGTGCCCCGCCATCGCCGTGAGTGCGCGGAGTCGCCAACTCCGCGCCACGAGATCGACGACCACGAGCGCGACGCACGCAACTGACGCCCGCAGCGGGAGCGTCACGCGATGAGGCGTCGGTACACGTTGACGAGCTGCATGAGCGCCACATCCCAGCGATGGTGTGTTTCGACGTGCGCGCGCGCCGCTGCGGAGAGCGGCTCGCGGTCGCGGGCGAGGAGGGCGAGGATGGCCTCGCCGAGGGCCGGTCCGTCGCCGTATGGGGCGAGCACGCCGGCGCCGGAGGCGCGCACCAGCTCCGCCGCGGCCCCATGATCGACGGCCACCACGGGAACGCCCGACGCGAGCGCCTCGCAGACGGCGAGCCCGAAGGTCTCGAATGGTGCAGCCGAGACGTAGCAATCCAGGGCCGCGAGCAGGTCGGCCAGCGCCTCGCGATCGGTGACGTGCGGCACCATCACGACGCGCTGCCCGCGCGCCAGCTCGGCGAGCCGTGCGGCCTGTGGCCCATCGCCGACGATGACCAGCGTTGCCCCGCTTCGGCGCGCGACCGCCGGCCAGGCGGTCAGGAGCACGTCCACCTGCTTCTCGCTGGCCAGGCGCCCGATGCAGCCGACGAGCGGGCCCTGGCGCACCCCCAGCCGCGCACGGACGGCGGCGCGCTGCGCCCGGCGCACCGGCGTGAACAGCGTCGTGTCGACACCGAGGGTGACGCGTTCGACCTGCTCGACGCCCCAGCGCGCGAGTTCAGTGGCGGAGAAATCCGACGCCGCGAGCGTCACGTCGGCGAGCCTGCTCAATCGACGCACGTAGCCGCCGATGGCGCGGGCGACCTGGCCGCGCACCGAGCCGCCACGGTCGAGGTCGGGCACGACCAGCCGGGGCAGGTTGCTGTGGTAGAACCAGGCGACCTTGGCCGCATGGCGACGACGAGCGCGCGACACCAGCCAGGGCACGACATACGCGGAGCCGACCTCGACGATGTCGGGTCGCTCGTGGGCGATGATGCGCGCCACCGACCGGGTCGCCAGCATCAGCCGGTAGGACGCAAAGGGGATGGCGGGCCCGCGGAGGTGATAGACGCGATCGCCCGGCGCGTCCTCAACCGTATCCGACGCGCCGGGAACGATGAGGGTGCGTCGCAGCGTCGTCTCGGCGGAGATGTAGCGCCCCTTGGCGTGGAGATAGGTCCGCACGCCACCGCTGCGATCGCCGAAATACTCGGAGATGTCGAGAACTGCCAGCGCGGCGTCGGGCCGCGTGACGGGAGGCAAGGTCGCCGGCAACCCGGAGCGCGGCTGGCCGATCGTCACGGGACCGCCCGGCCGTGTGCGGCGGGCTGCTCAGGCCGCGTAATCGAGCCTGGTGAGGGCAAGCGCCCGTTCGTATTCGTGGACCACGTCGGTGAAGATCCCGTGCCAGTCGCGCGCGGCCGCCGTGGCCTCCCCGCCCGCCGCCAGACGATGACGGAGCGCCCGGCCGTCAAGCAGGGTGCGCAGTCCCTCCACCAGCGCCTCGGTGGAATCCGGCTCGACCAGCCAGGCGTTCACGTCGTGCTCCGCGAAGTCGGTGACGCCACCAGCGCGCACCGCCAGGGACGGCAGCCCGGCGGACATCGCCTCGAGCAGGACGTTGCCGAACGTCTCCGTGCTGGAGGGGAAGGCGAAGAGATCCGCCGACGCGTAGCAGGCGGCGAGCGCGGCTCCCGTCTGCACCCCCGCAATGACGACGCCGGCGCGCGTCGTCGCGCGGAGCTCGGCCTCGAGCGGACCGGTCCCGACCAGCACCAGGCGAGCGCCGTCCTCGCGCGGCCCGAGGAGCCGCCACGCCTCGAGCAGGAGATCGAGGTTCTTCTCGGCGGCGAGCCGGCCGACGTAGAGCACCAGCGGCTGGTTGGGCGCGACGCCCCACCCGGCGCGCAGCGCGTCGTCCCGCCGGCCGGGATGGAAGAGTCGCCGATCGACCCCGCGACTCCAGATGGCGGTGTGACGCACGCCGCGAAGGTGCAGGTGTCGCTCGTACGGGCGCGACGGGCAGAGGACGCGGGTCGCATGCCCGTAGAACCAGCGCAGGTACTGCCATCCCGCGGGCAGCAGCCACTCCAGGTGGTAGCGCGACGCGTACCGCTCATAATCGGTGTGGGCCGAGGCGATCACCGGGACCTCGAACTCGCGCGCGAGCCGCACGCCGGTGACCCCCATCGCGAATTCGGTGGCCACATGAACCAGGTCAGGGCGGAAGGCTGCGAAGTCCGCCCGGATTGCCGGCCAGTCCGGGAAGCCCCAGCGCACATCGGGGTAGAGAAAGAGTCGGCGCGACGGCGTGCGGAAGATGTGCGCCTCGTCGACGGCGTCACCCGCTGCGGGGTAGGCCGGGGCATAGACGCGGACCACGTGCCCGCGCTGCTCGAGCGCGGCCACCAGTCGCTGCAGCACGAGCGAGACCCCACTCACCATCGGGGCGTAGACTTCGGAGAAGATCGCGATGCGCATGGACATCAAGCTCCCTGGTGATGGTCACGGTGGGGCCACAGCGCCGGCACGGCTCACCCGCGACAGCGTCACGCCTCAGCCGGCGAGCGCCACCCCAGCCACCGTGGCCAGCGCGATCACCTGGCCCATCAGGACATCGCCGGGATAGTGCACGCCGAGGGCGACACGGCTCCACCCGATCAGCACGGCCCCGGGCACCAGAATCGGCGCAAGGCCAGGCCACGCCTGGGCGTAGCTCAGCGCCACCGCGAGGGCGGCGGTCGCGTGTCCTGACGGAAAGGAGAAGCGATCGGGGCACCGGATCAGCGCGGTGGCATCCGGGCGCTCGCGATTGACGACGCGCTTGAGCGCCTGCACCAGCAGGTGCGACACGGTGAGCGCCACGGCGGCGCGGGCGGTGATCCACTGCGGCCATGGCGTCAGCAGCAGCGGGATGAGCACGCTCGCGATCGTCACGACCGCACCACCAGCATGTGTGACCACGATCCACCCCCGACGATGCATCGTGGCCGCATCCTCGCCGAGGGCCCACAGCCCGAGGAGCCGGCGGTCGTGCGCATCGAGGTGCTGCATCAGGCGCAGCGGCGCGGTCATGCGGCAACTGCCTGGAGCGCCGGAACGACCGCGGGGCGGAAGGCCTCGCGCAACGGACGGCCGGTCCACCCTTCCGGCGATTCGAGGCCGAAGAGCCAGGGCACCGTGGCACAGACATCGAGCGGCGAGCTGCCGGCCGGCAGCACGCCGGCGCACACCTGCCCACCGGCCATCAGGACCGGGATGGTGACGTCGTGCGGGTGCTGGCTGTCATGATCGTCCCGACGGTGCCCGCCACCGCCATGGTCGGCCAGGGCGATCAGCACGGCCGCGGGATCGTCCATCACGCCAGTCGCGATGAGCAGCTGCGCCATCGCTGCGTCGAGTCGGCGTGCGGCCGAGCGGTAGTGGGGCGACATCCACCCCCACGCGTGCCCAGCCAGGTCGGCATCAGGCCAGTGCAGGTAGGTGACGCCACGTGACCGGCGCTGGAGCGCGGGGAGCGCGCGATCGAGAATGCTCTCGGCGTCGTGGCCACCGAAAGTCGTGCGCATGCCGAGTTGCGCGGCGAGCAGCGTCCCGATGGTGCGGGTGCCCCACGGCAACCCGCGCATGTGACCTGACATCGGAATGCCGGCGCGTGCCAGGGCGCGCGGCAGCAGCGTGAGGCGGTGCCCCAGGCGCGGCCGCAGCGACGTCTCGCTCACGATGCCGTGCACGTCAGGCGTCACGCCCGTGAAGAGCGATGCCAGGGCCGCGGCGGTGACGCTCGGTTGCACCGTGGTCCCGTGGAGCGTATGGCACCCGCCCGCCGCAAGGGCGGCAAGGCACGGCAATTCGCCGGTGGTCAGGAGGTCCGGGCGCAGTCCGTCAAGGACCACGAGGATGACACGATCGATGCCAATGGGCGCGGACACGGCAAGCCTCCTCGAAGTGAGTGCAGTGCGTGACGCGCATGAATGTCATCGCCGATCAGCACGATCAGATCACGGGCAGGTCGTGGCTCCGTCGCGATCCGATGCCGATCGGTCATCTCGGCACGAAGCCGTGACGCAATCGTCGCCCGTTCGTGCGTCTCGACGTGGAGACTGCGGGCATGACTCGCCCCCGACGACTGCTGGTCTGTGCCGACACCTATCCCCCGCAGGTCAACGGGGTCTCCGTGGTCACCGCGCTCTCGGTGGAGGGGCTGCACCGACGGGGATGGGAGGTGGCGGTGATCTCGCCCCGCTATCCCGACACGATCGCCGACGTCTTTCACGACGTGGCGCACGAGGCGTCGCGGCAGCTGAGCGTCCGGATCCCCAGCGTCGCGATGCCGGGCTATCCGGAGATCCGGGTCGCCGCGCCCTGCCGCAGCGCGGTGCGTCGCGCGATCCGGCAGTTCCGTCCCGACCTGGTCCACTCGGCCACCGAGTTCATGATCGGCTGGACCGGTCAGCGCGAGGCGACCCGGCACGGCCTGCCGTCGGTCTCGTCGTATCACACCGATTTCTCGCGGTACACCGAAGCGTACGGTGCGCCACGGCTGCGCCCGGCGGTGCAGCGCTACCTCGCGCGGTTCCACCGGCGCAGCGCGCGGGTCTTCACGCCGGGCACCGTGGCGCGCGACGAACTCGCCGCCCTTGGCGTCGATCGCGTGGAGGTGTGGGGACGCGGCGTCGACCTCGCGCAATTCAACCCGGTGCACCGCGATCGCTCCGTGGTGCGGCTCCCCGGCATCGCGGAGGATGCGTTCGTCTTCCTGCACGTGGGGCGGCTCGCGGCCGAGAAGGGCGTCGAGCGGATCCTCGAGGCGTACCACCGGGCAGCGGCGGTCGCGGGCGGACGGGCGACGCACCTGATCATCGCGGGTGACGGCCCCATGCTGCCGAGCCTGCGGGCCGCGGCGCCCGACGGGGTGACCTTCCTCGGCAACCTCGACCGGCAACAGGCGCTGCCGACGCTCTACGCGAGTGCCGATGCCTTCCTCTTCGCCTCGCACACGGAGACCCTCGGGCTGGTGATTCTCGAGGCGATGGCGAGTGGCCTCCCGGTCATCGCCGCCCCGGCGGGCGGCGTCGCCGACCACCTGCGGCACGACGCGAACGGCCTCGAGTACCCACCGGGCGGGGTGACGGAAATGGCGGAGGCGATGGCGCGCCTCGTGGCCGATCCGGCGCTGCCCCAGCGGCTGGCGCTCGGGGCCCGCCGGACCGCGGAAGCGCTCTCCTGGGAGGCGGAGCTGGACCGGCTGGCGGCGAGCTATGGCGAGGTGATCAGCGCTTTCGGAGCGGCGTGAAACGCACAACGGCGTCTCCGAGGAGACGCCGTTGCGGGTGTTGCGAGGTTTTTGTGCATCGACAGCAGAGCCACTGGTCAGATTTGAACTGACGACCGCTCGATTACGAATCGAGTGCTCTACCCCTGAGCTACAGTGGCAGGCTCATTCGATGCCCTGGCGCGGATTCGAACCGCGACGCCTTGCGGCACTACCCCCTCAAGATAGCGTGTCTACCAGTTTCACCACCAGGGCGCAGCGGGGAGAACATAGTGGCCGCTGCGCCGGGGGTCAACGCCCGCGGCCGCCCGTCTGGAAGGTGACCTGGACGCCGATGTTCATCACCCGCTCGGTGAGCGTGGGCTCATTCCGCCGGGTAAAGGTCCCCTGGTAGAAGTCCACCATCGGGCCGACCCCGACCGCGCGCGAGAGGGCGATGTCGTAGCCCGCCCCGACGTTCCACGCAAAGCCGGTCTCGTAGCTGCTCGACCCGTTGTTGTAGTCGATGCCGCTCCGGGCCATGCCGCCGCCGCCCTTCACGAACAACCCCGCCTCACGGATCGGGTAGATCTGGGCGCTGAGGAGGAAGGCGGCGAAGCTCTCGGTGCCCTCCGGGACCTCACTGCCCCAGGCGAAAATCTCCGCGCCCACCCGGGTGGTCTGGTTCGGCGTCCCGCCGAGGCGGAAGGAGAGGGTCGGCTTGGTCAGGCCATCGGTGTAGTTGAGGCCGTCGCTGTACTTGTACGACTCGCGGCCGGCGCCGAGACCGCCGCCGATGTAGAAGCCGCCGCGGACCGCCTCGGGGGCGAGTTCCACGATGCCGCGGTCACGCTCGCGACGCTGCGCGGCGAGGGGAGAAACGGTGCCGGCCGCGAGGGCGAGCAGGGCGAGAATCAGCATGGGGCGACGCATCGTCGGATCTCCAGAGCTTGTCGGGTCGGTACTGCGGTGCCGCTCGATGGCGGCCGGGACGTTCCATTCAGGAGCAGGTGCCGTGCCACCACGATATCTTCCATCCCCACAACGATTTGGCGACTTTCGGGGCGTCCCGGTTCCGGTCGCAGTGTCCACTCGGAGGGTCATTGGTGTCCCCTACACGACGCGCCTTGCTGGCGATGACGATCCTCCTGGCGGCGGGCGGTGCGGTCCGGCTCGCCTTCTGGCAGCTCTCGCGGCTCCACGAGCGCCGTGCCACCAATGCCCTCTTTCTCGCCGGACGGGAACTCCCGCCGCTCGACATGGCGCAGGCGCTTCGTGATGGCACCACCCTCGAGGGCCGAGTGGCGGTGGCCCACGGGCAGTTCGACCCCGCCGGCAACATCCTGCTTCGCGGCCGCGTGAACAACAAGGCGCCCGGACTCGAGGTGATGACGCCGTTCGTGCTCGACAGCGGCGCCGGACGCTTCTGGGTCCTGCGCGGTTTCGTCGCCTCGCCCGATGCCACGACCCCGCCGGCGCAGGTCCCGCTCCCGACCGCGGGGAGCGTAACCATCAGGGGCGTCCTGCTCGCCATCCCGGAGACGAAGGACGGCGGTCAACCGCTCACGCGTCAGGGCCAATTGACCTATCGCCGACTCGATCGGGCGGTGGCGACGACCACGCTCGCCGGCGCACCGGCGGCGTATCTCCTGCTCGACAGCGATTCAGGCGGCCCCGGGGGGCTGACCGGCGTGAAGCCCCCCGCACTCGACGAGGGGCCCCATTTCAGCTACGTGGTGCAGTGGTTCTGCATCGCGATCGCGATTCTCGCCTTCGGCGTCATCGCGCTCCGGCGGACCGATCCCGCACACGTTCCACCTCCCGCAGCACCCTGAGCACGTTCTCGCCGGCCAGCTTCCGCAGGTCGGCGTCGCTCCAGCCGCGGCGGATCAGTTCGGCAAAGATCTGCGGAAAGCCGCTCACGTCATCCATCCCGACGGGGAGCTCGCTGGTCCCGTCGTAGTCACTGCCCAGGCCGACGTGGTCGATCCCGGCGATCTTCCGCGCATGCTCGATGTGGTTGGCGAGCTCGGCCACCGTCGCGCGCGGCTTGGGATGCCGCTGCAGGAAGCCCTCGACCGCCACGCGGCGCGTCTCGCGATCGGCGATGCTGCCGGTCGAGTCGCGCTGCATCTGTTCCCACGCGCGGATCGTCGGCGAAATGAACGACCCGACAAAGGTGATCATCACCACGCCGCCGTTCTTCGGCAGCCGGGCGAGGATCGAATCGGGGACGTTGCGCGGATGGTCGAGGATCGCGCGCGCCGACGAATGCGAGAAGATCACCGGCGCGGTGGTGACGTCGAGCGCGTTCGACATCGTACTCGGTGCCACGTGACTGAGGTCGACGATCATCCCGATCCGGTTCATCTCGCGCACCACGTCGCGGCCGAAGTCGGTGAGCCCGCCGTGGGTCGGCAGGCCGGTGGCTGCGTCGGCCCAGTCGAGGGTGACGTTGTGCGTGAGCGTCATGTAGCGAACGCCGAGCGCGTAGTACATCCGCAGCGCGCCGAGCGAGTTCTCGATCGCGTGGCCCCCTTCCATTCCGAGCAGTGACGCGACCCGCCCGGACTTGCGGATGCGCACGACGTCATCGGCCGACAGCGCCAGCCCGAGCGCATCGGGATAGCGGGCGATCACCTGCCGCGCGATGTCGATCTCCTCGAGCTGGACGCGGGCGTAGCCGGAGTCCTTGATCTCGCCCGGGACGTAGACCGACCAGAACTGCGCGCCGACGCCGCCCTGGCGCAGGCGCGGGAGGTCGGTGTGGCCGGGCGCGCGGCTGCGGATGTCGTACTTGCTCACGTCCATCTTGCTCGCCGGGTTCACGCGGATCTCCCAGGGGAGGTCGTTGTGCCCGTCGAAGATCGGGCGGTCCGCGAGGAGCTGGCGGGCGTGGCGCAACGCGGCGTCTTCGGCCGGAGCCTGCGCGGCGAGCGGGAGCGCGGCGAGCAGCAGCGAGAGCAGGGGGAGTCGACGCAGCATGACTTATCTCCGGTGGCGTGGGCCGAACGCGGCGGGCAGCGGAATTCCATCGAGGGGTTCGGTCGGGCGCACCCCGAGCACCGCGGCGAGCGTGGGGGCAATGTCGATCGTGCGGACGGTCTGCATCGGCCGCGCGGCCGGGACACCAGGCACGCGGAAGAGAATCGGCACGCGCATGTCGTCGAGGTTGGTGGTGCCGTGCGAGGTCGAGGTCTTCCCGGAGCCCCACACCCAGCCGGGCTGGACGGCCACGATCAGCAGCCACCCCGCATCGGGGCCGACCAGCCGACGCCAGCGCATCGCCTCGAGATCCGTGGCCGGCGCGGACGCCAACGTGCGCGGCGTGTACACGGCGCGGACCCCGGGCAGCGCGCGGACCGCCGTCGCGAGCGTTCGGCTCACGGAGTCGACGTTGACACCGCGCGCGCGCAGGTCGGCCACGTTCGCCATCACGAATCCCGATTCGTTGCTCGCCGCGAGCTTGATCCCGTAGCGCTGCAGCACCGCCCGATTGAGCGCAGTCAGCGGGGCGGTGATGCTCGCGCGCCCGCCTGCGCCTGCTTCAGGATACTCGGTGACGCCGTGGTCGGCCGTCAGCGAGATCACGACCTGGTCGAGCGGTACGGTCCGGGACAGCGAGTCGAGAAACTGGCCGAGCCATCGGTCGACGTTGAGCAGGTGATCATGGACCTCACGGGAGCCCGGTCCGTAGCGGTGGCCCACCGCGTCGAGCGTCGACAGCGAGATCGACAGGAAGTCGGTGCCCTCGCGCCGGCCGAGGCCGAGCGCCTGAGTTCCCGTCATCGCGACGTCGAGGATCAGCGAATCCATGATCGAGCTGCTCTCGATTTCTCCCGAGGCCATCGTCCAGTCGGCGGGGAGGGCGTGCGGAAAGGTCGTGTTCTTCCCGCCAAACTCGAACGGCCGATCGTCGGGCTCGCCGTATACCGACGGCGCGCGCCCGAGGGTCCAGGACGTACCGGCCAGCGCCTTGATCGGGTCGCGGGCGTTCCAGGCCTTGAGCCAGGTCGGCAAGGTGTCCGCGTAGAACTTGGATGTCGTGAACTTCCCCTGACTGTACCAGTAGATCGGTGCGACCATTCGCCCGACGGGAAGGATCGCCCCACGATCCTTGCGGGACACCGAGAGCACGCGCGTCGCGGAGTCGCGGACCTTCATCCAGTCCGCGAGCGTGGTCCCCCGGAATCGCCACGGCGAGGCGCCGGTGGCCGTCGAGCCGAGCAGCGGCGAACCCGGGTCGGGCACGCCCACGTCGTTGGCGATGATCCCGGTGCTCGCGGGGGAACGCCCCGACATCATCGTGGCATGACCGGGCGCCGTCTCGGTCACGCCGTGGTCCTGCAGGCCGTGCGCGAAGTAGACGCCGTCGCGGAGCAGCAGGGCGAATCCGCCGTTGAAATCACGACTAAAACGTTCGAGATAATCCGAGCGCAGTTGATCGACGGCGAGGGCGATTACCAGCCGAATCGGCTTGCGGGGCGGGGTCTGCGCGCCGAGGGCGGCCGGAAGCAGGAGCAGCGGAGCCAGGGCAAAGCGCCGGAAACTCATCGAGCGGTTCTCACGGGTTGGGGTGGACCGGAGAAAAGCGTATCTTCGTAACGTCCCCGTCACCGCAGGACCACCGAGGAAATAGCGGTCATGGAACGTAACACCAGACAACGCGGTGCGATCCGTCGGGCCTTCCAGCGCGCCGACCGGCCCCTCAGCACGACGGAGGTGCTGGAACTTGCGCGCGCCGAGGTCGGACGGCTCGGCATCGCGACGATCTATCGCAACATCCGCGCAATGCTCGACGAGGGCTGGCTCGTGACCGTCGAGCTGCCCGGCGAAGTGCCGCGCTACGAGCTCCACGGGAAGCCGCATCACCATCACTTCCATTGTCGACGCTGCGATCGCGTCTTCGAGGTGCCCGGCTGCGTCGCCACGCTGCCGGCGATGGTGCCCGAAGGCTTCGCGCTGGAGACGCACGAGATCGTGCTGTACGGCAGGTGTCCCGAGTGCGCGCCGGCGCACTGAGTTGATGTCGGGCGCGCTCCCCCTGCTCTTCCCTGTGGTCCGGGGGTTGATCGCCGCGACATTGCTCCTGCTCATCGGCATTCCGGTGGCCGCGGCGCTGGTGCGCCGCCACGGCCCGCGCCCGGCCCTGCCCGCGCGCGAAACAATGGACGGCTGGTTCGAGCGGCTCCCCGGCCTGCTCGCGTGGTTCCTCCTCATCTGTTCGCTGCTGCGCGGCGCCCTGCAGCTGCTCTCGTTCGCCGACCCCGGGGAACCGATCGGCAGCGACCTCGTGCGCGCCGTGCTCCTCGAAGGAAGCTGGGGGACGGCGTGGATGGCGCAGAGCCTCGCCGCGTTCCTCCTCCTCGCGATCTCGTGGCTCTGGCGTCGCGAGCCGCGCCGGCTGACCGTCGCGATGGTGCTCCTGCTCCTCGTCGCCGCCGCTGCGGAAGGGGGCCTCGGCCACGGCGCCGACGAACTCTGGCCCGGCGTCCTCGGACGCGTGGTGCACGCCACGCACCTGCTCGGCAGCGGCCTCTGGCTCGGCACCCTCGCGGTCCTCGCCCTCGTGGTGCTGCCGTTGCTGCGTGGTGACGATGCGCTGGCGTACCTCGCCGCCATCCTCCGGGCCTTTTCGCTCCCGGCACGACTCGGGGCATTGCTGGTGATCCTCTCGGGCGTCACGGCCACCTGGCGCTACAGCGCCGGCGACCTCCTCGCCCTCCCGGGGACGACGTGGGGCCAGCTGCTGCTCCTCAAGCTGCTCGCGGTGTCAGGCGTGATGCTGCTCGGCTGGTGGAACTGGCGCCGCGGCGCCCCCGCCCTCGTCGCGGGTGCGGACGACTCGCCGAGGGCGCTCCGCCGGGCGATCGCGCTCGAACTGCTGCTCGGCGCCGTCATCCTGGGTCTCACGGCCTGGCTGGTGGGATCGCCCATCCCGGTCGGCGGCTGACGGCCTGCGCCAGGTCGCTATCTTTCCTCGATGCCGACCTACACCTACCAGACGCTCCCCTCGACGCCGAACGCGGCACCCCGTCGCTTCGAGGTGAAGCAGTCGATCAGTGACGCGCCGCTCACGCACGATCCCGAGAGCGGCGAGCCGGTGGAGCGCGTCATCACCGGCGGGCGCGGTCCGCTCACCACGATCACGGGCGGGTCCGAACCCACCGTGACCGGCGGCTGCGGCCCGTCGTGCGGCTGCCACTAGACCCGATCACCCTACTGTTCTTCGAGGAGTCCATTCGATGCTGTTGACCACCTTCGCGACCCTGGCCACGCTGCTCGCGCCCGCCGACACCCTCATCAAGCGCGGCGAGGCACTCCCCGCGTCGGCGGCCGTGCCGATGGCGACCGTCCTGGCCGCGCCGGAGAAGTTCACCAAGACGCCGGTCCTGGTCGAGGGCTTCATCGTGAAGAGCTGCACCGTCGAGGGGTGCTGGATGCAGTTGGCACCGAGCAAGGACGAGACCGGCGTGCGGGTCACGTTCAAGGATGAGAGCTTCCTCATTCCGCTGAACGCCGCCGGCATGACCGCGCGGGCCTATGGCGTGGTGGTGATCACCACGCACACGAAGGCCGAGGCCGAGCACCTGATCGGCGAAGGGGCCAAGCTGGTGCAGAAGGCCGACGGCACCGCGATCGAAGTCGGCTTCGTCGCGACCGGCGTGGAGTTGCGCGGCAAGTAAGCGCCTCGCGAACGGAACACGAAAGCGGCCGGCGTCCCCGAGGATGCCGGCCGTTCTCGTTGGATGCGCCGGTCGGGCTAGTGGGTTGGGCCGACCCGGAGCCCCACGCGCACGGTCCGCTGCAATGCGATCTGCCAGCCGCCTGGCCGCGCGTCGAGGAGATTGTCGACGCCCGCCTCGAGCGTGAGTCGATCACCGTGGGTCAGCTGCGCGGCGGCGTCCCAGGTCAGCAAGGCGCCCTGGTCGGCGAGCCGCGTGCCGGCGGCATCGAGCACCGGGGCCGCGGCGACCCATCGACCGGTGACGTCGAGGCGCACGGGACCGAATCGCCGGTCGGCGTGCACGCGCGCCGTGTGCGGGGCGCGCTGGCTGAGCGGCAGCCCGGTGGTGCGATCAGTGGCCTGCAGCCGTTCGTAGCTGGCGGTGAGATGCAGTGGTGCCGCCTGATAGGAGACCGCGAGCTCGAGCCCCTGGGTGCGCGCCCGCGCGCGGTTCATCGGCATGTAGCGGATCAGCCCGGCGTCGGTGGTGCCGACGAGCACGAGGTCGATCATCTCGCGCAGGTTGTTGCGGTAGAGGTCGGCATCGACGCGGAGCGCGGTCGTCGGCGCCCAGGTCGCGCCGGTGAAGAGCTGCCAGCTCGACTCCGGCACCAGCGCGTCGTTCCCCTCCACCGTGTATCCCGCGGCGACATTCAGGAAGCGCCAGCCGAGTTCCTTGAAGCTTGGCCCACGGAAGCCGCGCGCTGCCCCGACCCGAAGCCGCAGCGTGCCGCTCGGCTCGATCGCCACGCCCACGCTCGGCGTGAGGGCGTTCCCCCAGCGGGAATTGTGGGTGTAGCGCGCCGCCACCGTGAGCAGCACCGGCCCGGCGGTGATGCCGTCCTGCGCATAGCCCTCGACCATCGCATCGCTGAGTCGCTCACCGAGCAGTCGATCGGCCGCGACGACCCGCCGCTTGCTCGCCTCGATGCCGACGTCGAGCTGCTGCCGCGTCCCGACGCGACGACTGTGGCTCAGCTGGATGCGCCGGGTGCGCTCCTCCTGCGTCGGCGCGCCGGTGTCTTCGTAGGGGAGGTCACCCAAGGCCTGCCGGAAGCGATGGCGGAATTCCTGGTCGCTGACACGCAGCCGCCAGCTACCGCCGAGCGCATCGAGGCCGGCTTCGGTCCAGGCCGTCACACCGGTGTTGTCGTTGAAGGCGTAGAAGCCGCCGCCGACACCCCACTTCTGCCGCTCGCGGAACGCGGTCGCGTCGACGCGCAGCGCGACCCTGCCGATCGAGGTGCGCAGCGTCCCCTGACCGTCCACCACCCGCTGCAGCGTCCCCTGCTGCTCGACCTGCCCCGGGATGCGGTCCTGCTGTCGACCCCCAACCGTCAGCCGCCACGCGAGCGGCCCACCCTGCTGGGCGGTGAGCGAGGCATCGCGCCGCCCGAGCGATCCACCGTGCGTGGCGCCGTCGAGGCGGAAGGCGCCGTCGGGGTCCTGCGAGACGATGTTGATCACCCCGCCGAGCGCCTGCGACCCGTGGATGACGGAGAGCGGGCCCTTCACCAGTTCGATGTGATCGACGCCGGTGGTGGAGAGCCGGGAGAGGTCGCGATCCTCGAGCATCTGGCCCGGGGCGGGCTCGCCGTCGCGGAGGACGAGTACGCGACCGTCACCGATGCCGCGGATGGCGATGCCGCTCCCCGTTGGCGGTGACGTCGTGGCTTGCAGGCCGGTTTGTTCGCGCAGCACCTCCACCACCGAGGTTGCGCCGCTCGCGAACAGTTCGTCACGCGCGATGCGCTGCACCGGCATCACGATGCCGGCCGCGGCCTGCGAGCGCAGCCCCGCGATGGCCACGAGATCGGCGAGCGTCGTCGCCGCCGACTGCAGCAGGACCCGGAGTGGCGCGGTTCGGGTGCCGAGCACGACGCGCACGGGGAGGTAGCCAATCGCGCGGATCGCCACCGTGTCGGCCGTTCCGCGACGCAGCAAGCGGAACATGCCGCTTCCGCTGGTCACCGCCAGCGTCCCGCCGGGGAGGAGTCGCAATTCGGCGCCGGCAATCGGGGCCCCGCTCCGCGCATCGGCCACCTGGCCCGCAACATCCTGGGCCCGCGCGCGCACCGGTGCCGCCATCGCGACGACCCCGACGAGGGCGCGGGTCAGGACGCCGGGGCGCACTACTGGATCCTGGCGTAGCGGAAGGTCACGTGGCCGCTCTCGCCGCTCGTCGGATCGTAGAACGAGAGGAACTGGACCTTGTAGGTCGAGGTGCCCGAGCGGACCAGATAGACGTTGAACGTCGGCGTCAGGCGGTTCTGGTTGACCGGATCGATGCCGTAGAGGAAGGGCGGCTTGACGTCGACGGTGAAGCCGTTCGGAATCGGCGACGAGAGCGCCGAGAAGAAGCGGCCGTAGGTCGGCGCATCGGACGCACTCGTCATGGTCGTGAAGGACTCGGTGCTCTCGAGCGGATAGGTCCCGGTCGGACAGGAGGCGTCGGGATTCACCGCGAGGGTGATCGCCGTTCGTGACCGCGAAGTCCCAGGTGCATCCCGCCGTGGTCACCGTGGTGCCGGTGGTGAGCAGCACCTTCCCCGGCGCGGCGGCGCTGCCAGCCGGCACGGTGACGCTCTGCACCGGCCCGAGCTGCCCGCCGGCCGGTTGCAGCCGGTACTCGAGCCGGAGGCTCGCGAGCGAGAAGCCGTTGAGCGTCAGCTCCGCCACCCGCACCACCGCGTAGCCGCCGTCGGCGCGCCGCACCTTCCACGCGGCGGAGGGCGAGGCGACGATCGTCGTGGCGTTCACGGCACGAAACCAGGCGGTGAGCGTCTCGGCGAGGTCGGTCGAGGTGAACATCGACGCGGCCGGGATCGAGGCCGCGGTGATGCCGTCGAACGAGGCCAGCTGGCTGGCCGGCGTGTAGCCGAGGATCGTGGCCGCCGGGAGCGTGCTGTTGTCGAGCACGCGCACGCCGGTGACGCCCTTGGTGCCGGCGACGCCGCCGTTGAGGCGCACCTCGTAGCGGCGAATCGCGATGTCCCACGCCGTGCTCGTCGCGCGGGTTGGCGACGGTCACTTCGGCGCCGGTCGCGAGATTGAAGTAGCGGAAGTCGGTGGTGGAGGTGGCGTTGATGCTGGCCTGTCCGGTGGGGCCGGGGCCGGTGGTATCGGGCAAGGTCGCTTCGCCGTTGCAGGCGGCCGCGACAAGGAGCGAGGCGGCAGCGAGGCAACGGATCGTCGGAGCTGGAGTCATGGGGGTGGACCACGTGGAGTGCGAGGAATCGCGTGCGTGTCGCCGAGTGCGGCACCACGGCACGCAACGTAGGGAAGTCACGGTCCCGCCATAATTCGGACGAATACAGACCGGGTATGTACGGAGCGGCGGCGGGAAGTCCACGGACTCCGTTCGACTGACGCTATCTTTGGGTGTCGACTCCCCACCACGACCGGTTCCGGATGACCCTTCCCCCGCTGCTCGATGCCCTGCAGGCGTGCCACCGGGCGCATCGCGCCCGCCTCGCCGCGCTGCTCGCCCCGCACGGGCTCCATCCCGGGCAGGACACGCTGCTCGCGGTGGTCTGGGCCGAGCCGGGGCTGCGCCAGGTCACGTTGGCCGATCGACTCGGCGTCGAGCCGGCCACAGTCTCCCGGGTCGTCGAACGCCTCGAGCGTGGAGGCCTGCTGGAGCGCCGGCGGGACCCGCATGACGCGCGGCTCTGGCGCATCCATCCGACGCCGCGGTCGCGGCTCCTGGAGGCGATGGTCCGCCGCAACTGGCGCGAACTCGAGGACGCGATCGTCGCCGCCCTCGGCCCGGCCGATGCCGAACAGCTCGGTCGTCTCCTCTCGGCCACCGCGTCGGCGCTCACCACCCCGAGCGAGCCCGGATGAGGCGCCTCGCCCTGGCGCTCGTGGTTGCGGCCGCGCCACTCACTGCGCAGCAGCCGCCCTATCGTGACGCCTCGCTCTCCACGGCGGTGCGAGCGCGCGACCTCCTCGGTCGAATGACCCTCGAGGAGAAGTTCGGCCAGCTCTACATGCTCCCGGGCGACCTCGCTCCCGACAGCAGCCGCTTCCGGAACGGCCTCTTCGGACTGCAGATCGCCGCGCGCGGTGATCGGGGCGACGCGGCGGCGCAGCTGCTCACGCGCGACGCCACCGGCTCCGCCCGCGACGTCGCCACCCGACTCAACGCCACGCAGCGGTGGTTCCGCGAGCGCACGCGGCTCGGCATCCCGATCATTCCGTTCGAGGAGGGGCTGCACGGCCTGGTGCAATCGGGCGCCACCGTCTTCCCGCAGGCGATCGGGCTTGCCGCCACCTGGGACACGGCGCTGGTCGGCCGCGTGGCAAAGGCGATCGCCGATGAGGCGCGCAGCCGCGGCGTCCGGCAGATACTGTCCCCGGTCCTCAACGTGGTGACCGATGTCCGTTGGGGCCGTGTCGAGGAGACCTACGGCGAGGATCCGTGGCTGACGTCGCGGCTCGGAGTCGCCTTCGTCACCCCGTTCGAGCGCGCCGGCGTGATCACCACGCCGAAGCACTTTGCGGCGAACGTCGGCGATGGCGGACGCGACAGCTATCCAATCCACTTCGACCAACGCTTCCTCGACGACGTGATCCTGCCGCCGTTCCGCGCCGCGGTCGCGGCGGGGGCGCGCAGCATGATGGCGTCGTACAACTCGGTCGGTGGTTCGCCGTCGACGGCCAACGCGATGCTCCTCACCGAGACGCTGCGGCGGCGAGTGGGGCTTTGGCGGCTTCGTGATTGCCGATGCCGGCGGCACCGGCGGCGCGAACGTGCTGCACTTCACCGCTCGCGACTACCCTGACGCCACGCGCCGGGCGATCACCGCCGGCCTCGACGTGATCTTCCAGACCTCATGGGATCATGTCCCGCTCTTCTATCCGGCGTTCGCCAACGGCTCGATCCCGATGGCGGCGATCAACTCCGCGGTGATTCGCGTCCTCCGCGCCAAGTTCGACCTCGGCCTCTTCGATACACCGTACGTCGATGTCGCGGCGGCGGAGCGCCTCGCGGCGTCCCCTGCACATCGCGCGCTGGCCACGGAAGCCGCCCGCGCCTCGATCACCCTGCTCCGCAATGTGCGCGGCACGCTGCCACTCGATCGCGGCGCGATCCGCTCGCTCGCCGTGATCGGCCCCGACGCCACCGAGGCACGCTTCGGCGGCTACAGCGGCACTGGCACCTCGCGCATCTCGATCCTCGACGGCATCCGCACCGCCGCGGGGAACGGCGTGCGCGTCGACCACCGGCCCGGCCCCGGGCGCACGACCCACGCTCTGGTCACCGTCCCTCCCGCCGCGATGCCCGGCGGGCTGCTCGGAGAGTACTTCGACAATCCCGCGCTCACCGGTGCGCCGCGAATGACCCGTCGCGACGCGCAGGTGGCGTTCGGCTGGACGCTGTTTGCCCCGGACACTGCGCTCGCCTGGGATTGGTACGGCGTCCGCTGGAGCGGCCGCCTCGTCGCGCCGGTCACGGGCGCGGTCCAGCTCGGCGTCGAGGGAAACGACGGCTATCGCCTTTGGCTCGATGATCGCCTGCTGATCGATCGGTCGCAGCCCGGCTCGTATGCCACCACCACGGCGCGTGTCATGATGGTGCGCGGCACCTCGCATCGACTCCGACTGGAGTATGCCGAGCGGGCCGGCAATGGACGCGTTCGTCTCCTCTGGAACGCGGGGGTGCGCGACGACTCGGCGGAGCGAATCGCCGAGGCGGTCGCCCTGGCCCGACGCAGCGACGCCGTTGTGGTGGTGGCCGGCATCGAGGAGGGGGAGTTCCGCGACCGGGCGTCGCTCGCGCTGCCCGGCGCGCAGGAAGCGCTCATCCGCGCCGTGGCCGCGACCGGACGCCCGGTGACGGTGGTGGTGGTCGGCGGAAGCGCGGTGACGATGCGCGGGTGGGTGGATCGGGTCGGCGCCGTGATGAATGCGTGGTACCCGGGCGAGACCGGCGGCACGGCCGTCGGCGAAGCGCTCTTCGGCGACGTGAACCCCGCCGGACGACTGCCGTTCACGGTGCCGCTGAGTGAGGGGCAGCTGCCGCTCCCCTACCTGCACCTCCCGACCGGTCGCGGTGACGACTACGCCGACCTGTCGGGCCAGCCGCTCTTCCCGTTCGGCCATGGGCTGAGCTACACGACGTTCGACTACAGCGGGCTCAGCATCGTGCCGCTCGGGCCCGCACGCGTCGAGGTCCGCGCCACGGTCCGCAACAACGGGCGTCGCGACGGCGACGAAGTGGTGCAGCTCTACCTGCGCGACGAGCTCGCCTCGGTGGCGCAGCCGGTGGTCGCGTTGAAGGGATTCCAGCGGATTCACCTTGCGGCCGGCGAGTCGCGCGCGGTGCGCTTCGTGCTCGATTCCACGCAGCTCGCGTTGACCGACACGCTGGGACGGCGCGTGGTGGAGCCGGGGACATTTCGGGTGATGCTGGGGGCGTCGTCAAAGGACCTGCGACTGCGGGGCGTGTTTCGGGTCGAGTAGGACGCTACTCCGTCAGCCGTCCGATGGCGTCGCTCCAGCCACCGATCGCCGGGCCGCCGAGTGGCGGGCGCGCACTGTTCCCCTCCCAGCCGAAGAGCAGCTTGCAGGCCTCGCCGCAGACGGCTCCCTGACAGCTCCCCATCCCGACCCGCGTCCAGAGCTTGGCCTGCCGCGCCGTCCAGCCGGCCTCCACCGCCCCGACGCGCACGTCTTCGCAGCGGCAGAGGATCGTGTCGCGATCGGCGAGGTGTCGCAGCTCCTCGCGCGGTGCGAACGCCTGCGCGAGCTGCCGGGCAAAGCGCCGTCCCGCATCGCGCTGCTGCACCAGCTTGGGCTCGCGCGCGCCGCGCTCGTCGCCGGCCGCGGCGCGCCCCGCGATCTCGCCTTCGGCGCGCGCGGGGCCGTCGCCCGGCGATTCCGGTGCACTCGCCGACCGCATGAATCCACGAGACCGACGTGCGCTGCATCGCGTCCACACGAATGGCGTCGCCATCGAGGGCGCAGCCGAGCAGCCGTCGCGAGTTCAGTATTCGGCACGAGGCCGCATGCGGACGCCAGCCAGTCGCAGGGGAGTCGCCGCTCGCGCCCGCCGACCGACAGCACCACCTCGCGGACCCGATCGTCGCCCTCGGCGCGCACCACCCAACTCCCGGTGCGGAACGGCGTTCCCAGGGTGGCCCAGCGGTACTGCGCCGCGAGGAGGAGCTTGTCGGGATCGGCGAGCAGCGACGTCCCGAAGCCCAGGACCCGACCGCGTGACGCCTGCTCGGCGATCATCCCGAGGCGCGCGCCCGACTTGATCACGGTCGCCGCGACGGGCCAGAGGAGCGGGCCGCTCCCCGCGACGACGACTCGCGTGCCGGTGACGGTCAGGCCACTCTTGAGCAACGCCTGCAGTCCGCCGACCCCCGTCACACCGGGCAGCGTCCACCCCGGGAAGGGAACGAAGCGCTCCACCGCGCCGGTCGCGAGAATCAGCTGTTCCGCCCGCTGCACGTCGACGCGCCCGCGGAAGTCCACCACGAGTTCGTGCGCCGACGGGGCATCGATCACGCGCGCCTCGCTCGCGATGGTCACCCCGGCGCTCCGCACGCGGTCAAGGAGCTGTTCCGCCTGGGGCGACAACTCGGCCCGGCGCCGGTGGCGCCAGATCTGCCCACCCAGCATCCGCCCCTGATCGATCAACAGCACCTGCCGGCCGCCAGTCGCGGCGGCGGCCGCTGCGGCCAGCCCGGCCGGCCCACCGCCGACCACGACGACGTCCATCGCCCGACGACGGGTCACGAGGCGGTCTCCACGCGCATGCCATCGCGCACGCCGACGAGACAACTGCGCACCTCGGTGACCCCGTCGATGGTCACGCGGCACTCGTGGCAGGTCCCCATGCCGCAGATCGGTGCGCGCGGGGCACCGCCGAGGTCGCGCCGGAAGGCGGTGATGCCGAGGCCGAGCAGCGCCGCGGCGACCGTGGCGGAGGCGTCCACGCGCCGGGGCACGCCGTTGACGAGGATCGTGACGTCATCGGTCATGCGGCGGCCTCAATTGCCGGCATCGGTCGGTCGGGGCGGAAGGGGGCAGGATCGACCGGTGGCGCCGAGCCCGTCAGCCCCGCGACGATCAGGTCCGCGGTGCCGGTGGCCATGGTGATGCCGAGCCCTTCATGCCCCGCGGCGATCCAGACACCGGGCACCTTGGGCCACGGGCCGATCAACGGGAGCTTGTCGGCGGTGGCCGGACGGAAGCCGACCCAGGTGCGCAGCGCGCGGACGTTGGCGAGGGCCGGGAGGTAGCCGATCGCGCGCGCGAGCATGGCATGCACGAGCGGGCGATTGATGGTCGGGTCGGTGCCGACGAGTTCACGCGACGAGCCGATGAGCAGCTGGCCGTTCCGCCGGGGCTGCACGTTGAAGGCGACCGACGCGCCGCCGAACGAATGCGCGGAATGGAGATAGCCGAGTTCCACCAGCTGGTGGCGAACGGTGCCGGGGCGACGATCGGTGATGACGAGATGGCCGCGGCGCGGCACGATCGGCAACCCGGGCACCAACGACGGACTCTCCACTCCGGCGGCCACCACGATGGCGTCGGCATGGAGTCGCACACCACCGACCAGGGTGACCTCGCCCGAGGCGACCGACAAGACCCGAGCCGTCGCCTGTTCGATCGCGCCACGTGCCACGGCCCGCCGCACCAGTTCCCGCGCGATCGCGGGTGGATAGCAGACGGCGTCGTCGCGCACGAGCAACGCGCCGGCGAGCCCCTCGCGCAGCGCCGGTTCCTCGCGGCGCAACTGGGCCGCAGTCAGCAGTTCGGCGTGCACTCCCGCGCGACCGTAGCCCGCGATGCGGTCGGCCGCTCCACGCAGTTCGACGTCATCGGCGGCGATCCAGAGCGTGCCGCAGCGATCGACCTCGCCCTCCGCGGGCAACGACTCCGCGAGTGCCTGCCAGCGGCGTCGCGAGTGGGCCGTGAGCGCGAGCTGGGCGGGCGAGTCGTCCATCACCACCAGGTGACCCATCGCCGCCCCGGTGCTGCCGCTCCCGGCGAAGGCACCTTCCACCAGCGTGACCCGCGCCCCCGCCTCGACCAGCGCCAACGCCGTGGCGGCGCCGACAAGCCCGGCACCGATCACGATCACGTCGGGCGCCGGGGCGGTGTTCACGAGAGACCGAGGCGGAACGGATCGGCCGGATCGAAGCGGAGCGTGGTGCTCGCGGTCACGTAGGCGCTCCCGCGGATGAACGGAATCAGCGCGTCGCCCTCGCGCTCCACCCAGCCGACGAAGCGCGACCCGACGATGCTCTCCTGGCGCCAGGGCATCCCGGGCTCGAGCATCCCGTGCGCCACCAACGCCGCCATCTTCGCCGACGTCCCGGTGCCGCAGGGCGAGCGGTCGTAGGCGGCTCCCGGGCAGAGGACGAAGTTGCGCGAGTCGGCATCGCCGCGCTGCGGCGGACCGAAGAGCTCCACGTGGTCGATCAGTGCGCCGTCGGCACCGGTGACGCCGGCGGCGATCAACGCATCGCGAATCGCCGTCGCGTGGTGCAGCAGCGCCGCGCGGTTCGCGAGATCGAGCGTCGGCTCGGGAATCGAGGTGAGGAAGAACCAGTTGCCGCCGTACGAGATGTCGCCGGTGATGGTCCCCAGACCGGGCACCTCCACGGTGACGCCAGAGCGGTAGCAGTACGACGGCACGTTCCGGATGGTCACCTCGCCATCGTCGGCGAGCACGGCCGACACCGGTCCGGCCGGCGTGTCGACGTGCACGGTGCCCGGCGTGATCCGCCCGAGGAACTGCAGCGTGCGGACGACGCCGATCAGGCCGTGTCCGCACATCCCGAGATAGTCGACGTCGTTGAAGAAGACGACGCCGACCGCAGCCTCGGGGCGAACCGGCGGCGTGAGCAGCGCCCCGACGACCGCCTCGTGGCCGCGCGGTTCGAGCACCACGGCGCGACGCAGGTGATCCTGCGTGGCGCGCATCGCGTCGCGACGCTCCGCCATCGTCGCACCCGCCGGTTGCGGCCAGCCACTCACCACGACGCGCGTCGGCTCTCCCTCGGTGTGGGAGTCCACCACTTCGATGGCGAGTGGCAGCGTCATGACGCGGCCACCGGCCGGCTGCCGAGCGCCTGCCCGATCACGGCCATTGCCATCTCGCGCTCGGCGCCTTCGACCACCCGGCGCGGCGCGCGGACGCGCTCGTCGCCGAGTCCGACTTCCTGCTGCACCAGCTTGATCAGCTGCACGAACCTCGGCACCGTGTCCATCCGGAGGAGCGGGAGGAACCAATCATACAGCTTCCGCGCCTCGGCCACCCGCCCGGCGGCGGCGTGCTCGAAGAGGAGCACCGATTCGTCGGGGAGGGCGTTCACCAACCCGGCGACCCACCCGCGCGCGCCCGCTGCGACGCCTTCCAGGAGGGCGTCATCGAGTCCGACGAAGAGCGCCAGGCGGTCGCCGAGCAGCGCCCGGAGCGCCGTGATGCGGCGGACGTCGCCGCTCGAGTCCTTGATCGCATGCAGGTTGGCGTGCTCGCAGAGCTGGCGAACATGCTCGGGGATGAAGTCGGTACCGTAGGCGATCGGATTGTTGTAGAGCATGCAGGAGAGCGGAGTCGCGGTGATGATCGCCGAGACGTGGGCCCGCATCTCCGGCCAGTCCCCCACATAGACGTAGGGCGGCAGCACCATCAGCCCCTGGCAGCCGGCGCCGGCCGCCGCACGGGCCAGGCTCACGGCCTCGTCGGTCGAGAGCGCCGAGATGCCGGCGACGACCGGCACCCGATCGCCCACCGACGCGACCAGCGTGCGCAGCACCTCGACCTTCTCCTCAAAGGTGAGCGTCGCGCCCTCGCCGAGCGAGCCGAGCGCCACGATGCCGCGGCAGCCGGAGGCCACGAGGCGACGGGCGTGGCCGCCGAGGAAGCCGTGGTCGACCTTGCCATCGGGGCCGAACGGGGTGGTGATCGCGGGAAAGACTCCATGCCACTGCTGGGCGGTCATCGACGGCATCGTGGTTCCTCTCAGGCGTGAATCTGAATGGTGCGGATCTCGGTGTAGAACTCGCGGGCGGCGCGGCCCTGTTCCCTGCTCCCCGACGACGACCCCTTGAGGCCGCCGAACGGTGCGTGCGGATCGACGCCGGTGGTGTCGCCATTGACGCGGACCAGGCCGACCTCGATGCGCCGCAGATACTGCATCGCGCTGCCAAGGTCCCTGGTGAAGAGCGACGCGGAGAGGCCGTACGGCGTGGCGTTGGCCATCGTGAGGGCATGCTCGAGGTCGTCGGCGACCAGCAGCCCCAGGACGGGGCCGAAGAGCTCACGCTGGGCGAGCGGATGCTCGGTCCCCGCAAGGCGCACAACGCGGGGCGCGAACCAGTGGCCATGCGCGTAGGCCGGATCGTCGGGCAGCGTGCCACCGGCGAGCACCTCGGCCGGGTCCGCAGCGAGCGCCGCCAGCACCCGATCACGAGCCGCCGCGGTGATCATCGGGCCGATGGCGCAGGCGACGTCGGTTGCGGGGCCGAGCGGCAATGCCGCCATCGCCGCGCGGAGCTTCTCGAGGAACGGCTCCATCACGCGTCGGTCGATAATCACGCGCGACGTCGCCGTGCACTTCTGCCCGGCGTAGCGCATCGCGCCGGCCGCCGTGAGCAGCGCGGCGCGGTCGAGGTCGCCATCGGCCGCGACGATCACCACGTTCTTGCCGCCCATTTCGGTCTGCGCCCGCACGTTCCGCTCGGCGCCGATCGCCGCGACGCGCGCCCCGACCGCTGCCGAGCCGGTGAACGAGATGCCGCGCACGCCGTCATGGCGCAGCAAGGCCTCGCCCGTCGCGCCGTCACCGGGGAGGACATTGAACACCCCCGCGGGAAGCCCCGCCGCGAGTGCGGTCTCGGCGAGCGCGTGCGCCACACCGCTGGCGTACTCCGACGGCTTGAGGAGGACGGTGTTGCCGAAGGCGATCGCGGGGGCCGCCTTCCAGAGCGGAATCGCGAGCGGGAAGTTCCACGGCGTCACCAGCGCGACGGGGCCGAGCGGATCGCGCAGCGTGAACTGGAGCGCATCGGGGGCCTGCGAGGGGATCACTTCGCCGCTCTCGCGCACCGCCTCGCCCGCGTAGTAGCGGCAGATCACCACCGCGCGCCCCACCTCACCGCGCGCCTCGCCGATCGGCTTGCCTACTTCGCGGGTGATCAGCTGCGCGAGCGTCTCGCCGCGCGATGCGATCGCCTCGCCCCAGGCGTAGAGCCGGTCGGCGCGCGCCGGGCCGGTGGTGGCGCGCCATCCGGGCGCGGCGGCGGTGGCCGCCCCAACCGTCTCGGCCACTTCCGCCGCAGAAGTCGCCACGAAGCGGGTGGCCACCTCGCGCGCGTCCGAGGGGTTCACGTGCTCGTGCACGGTGGTGCCGGACTGCTGGTGGAAGAGCCCGGCGACAAATCGGGGCGTGAGGTCGGACATCAGGCAGACTCCGCATGACGGTGACGCGCGAGCGCGTCGGTGAGCGCCGCGCCGGCGCCGAGGATGTGGTCGCGCACGAGGCGCACGGTGCGGGCGGTATCACGGGCGCGCGCGGCGGCCAGGATGCCGCGGTGTTCCCGCACGGCGCGCGCCGTGCCGCGCGTCAGCACGAGTTGCAGTCGCAGATAACGATCGCACTGGGCATGGAGCCGGTTGATGAGCTCGATCGTGCGGGGCCGCGCGGCCGGTGCGTAGAGCGCCAGATGGAAGGCGCGGTTCGCCTCGCCCCAGGCGGCGGTGTCCGCGCTCGCCACGGCGCGCTCGAAGGCGGCGGCGTGCGTGCGCAGCAGCGCATCATCCGCCGCGGTGAGTCGCGGGACCGCGCGCCGGGTGAGGTCGGCCTCGAGCAGGGCGCGCAGCTCGAAGAGCTCGGCCACCTCGCCGGCGGGGAGCGAGGCCACCACGGCACCCCGGTGCGCCGAGAGCGTGACCAATCCTTCGGCCTCGAGCCGGAGCAGCCCCTCGCGGAGCGGGATCCGGCTCACGCCGAGCTCGGCCGCCAGCGCCGCCTGCCGGAGGGGCGTCCCGGCCGGATACACCCCGTCGAGGATCCGCTCGCGGAGGGCGTCGGCGGTGGCGTCGGTCAGGGTGCGGCGGGGGATGGACATGATTGTATACAATATCCCGGATATCGGGGTGGGGCAAGATCCGTGGTCGAGAAGCGAGAAGCGAGAAGCGTGGCCCGGCGGGAAGATTTCTCCGCTGGGCCACGCTTCTCACTTCTCGCTTCTCGCCCTACGGCAGCCGCGTATACACCAGCTTCTGCTCGACCTTCTTCCCCACTTCGAGGGTGATCGTCAGCTCGAGCGAGCCGTCCTTGGCGGGCTTGAACTCGCGGGTGACCGAGCCGGCGCCGGGAATGCTCTTCTCGAGGAGGAGCACCTTCCCCTGCCATTCGCCCTGGAACTCGATCACGCCACCCTCCATCTGGGCGACCTGGTGCTTCTTGCCGTCGGTCTTCCAGGTGGTCTCGAAGCCCGTCTGGTCGGCGGTGATCACCTCGCTCTCGCTGATCTTCAGCACCATCGTCTGGAGCGGCCGGACTTCGGCGAGGAAGACGCGCACGTTGCCACCGCCGCCCATCCGCGCCCCGAGGCCTCGGCCACCACCACCGCCGCCGCCACCACCGCCACCGCGGCGCCCACCCCCGCCCCCGCCCGCCGCCGCCGCGGGATCGCCGCCGCCGGCTGCCGGGTCACCGCCCGCGGGACGCTGCGGCCGCGGATTGAGGAGGGCCGCCAGCCCCGGCGGGGTGGAATCGCTGCGGGTCGAATCAAGCTTCCAGGTGCCGGCGATCGCCTTCATGATGGCGTCGGTCGGCTTCTCCTGGGCGCGCAGCGGAGCCGCAAACGCGATCAGCGCCACGGCGAGGGCGGCAGTACGGGAGCGGGACACGTGGATCTCCTGCGAAGCTGGTGTAAGGGGCGGGCAGCCAAGGGGCTGCCAACCTTGTAATACGCCGTCTCGCCCCCCGGCGTTGATCCACTGCGGCGGTGGCCCCGCGCCCGCTCGGTGGCTATCGTTGAACGTGATCCAGATCCCTGCCCCTGTGTCGTCCCTGCGCCACTTCCTGGCGCGCTCCCGCTGGTCCGCAGGCCTCCTGTTCGTGGCAGCCGCCCCACTGGCCGCCCAGGAGCACCCGATCAGCTGGGCGCTGGTCCGCCCGCCCGCCCGCGTCACCCAGGGCGCCGTGGTCAAGGTCGCCTTGCGAGCCGCCATCCCGTCGGGGTGGCATCTCTATTCGATCACGCAGGGCCCCGGCGGTCCGGTCCCGACGACCATCAGCACCGAATCGGGCGCCACCGTCGCCATCAGCGGCACCATCCGCTCGCCCGAGCCGGACATCGCCGAGGACAAGAACTTCGGCATCCTGACGGAGACCTACACCGACTCGGCCACCTTCACGGTGCCGGTGACGGCGCTCGCTCCAGGTCGGCAGACGCTCTCCCTCAAGGTGGCCTACCAGACCTGCACCGATCGCTATTGCCTGCCACCGACCGCAGACATTGTCGAAGCATCCTTCGACGTGACCGCCGCCGCCCCCGGCGCCGAGATGGCCGCGCCGGTCGCGACCGCGGTGGCGCCGCCGCCGCCGCCCGCTACGACGACGCCGACCACCGTCTCCGCCGCGCCGGCCGCCGCGCCAAGCACCGGCATCCTCCCCGGGGGCAGCACCACCGGGCAGTCGCTGCCGCTCTTCCTCTGGCTCGCGGCGGTGATGGGGGCGCTCTCGCTGCTGACGCCCTGCGTCTTCCCGATGATCCCGATCACGGTGTCGTACTTCACGCGGACCAGCGAGACGTCGGGCCATTCCGCGGCGCGCAACGCCTTCACCTATGCCCTCGGGATCGTCGCGACCTTCACGATCCTCGGCATGGCGATCGCGATCCTCGTCGGCGCGGGCGGCATCAATCGCTTCGCGGCGAATCCGTGGGTCAACCTGCTCGTCACCGGACTCTTCCTCGCGTTCGCGCTGAACCTCTTCGGTGTCTGGCAGGTGACGCTGCCGAGCGCGCTGCTCACGAAGCTCAACGCGGCGTCGGACGGCAAGCGCGGCGGCGAGACCGCCGGCATCCTCGCGATGGGGCTGACCTTCACGCTGACCTCGTTCACCTGCACGGCACCGCTGGTCGGGACGCTGCTGGTGATGGCGGCGCAGGGGAACTGGCGCTGGCCGCTGCTGGGGCTGCTGGTCTTCTCGTCCGTCTTTGCGCTGCCGTTCTTCCTGCTCGCGTTGATGCCGCGCGCAGTCGCGAAGCTGCCCCGTTCCGGGGCGTGGCTGCAGCGCGTGAAGGTGATGATGGGGTTCCTCGAGGTCGCGACCGCGATGAAGTTCCTCGCCAACGCCGACATGGTGTGGCAGTGGGGCATCTTCACCCGCGACGTCGTGCTGATCGTGTGGGTCGTGACCGCCGTCGTCGCCGCCGCCTGGCTGCTCGGCCTCTTCACGCGGCCGCGGCCGCGGATCGCCATCGTGCAGCAGCTGGTGGCGGTGAGCTGCATCGCGGTCGCCGTGTGGCTCGGTCGAGGCGTCGGCGGGACGCGCCTCGGTGAGCTCGAGTCGTTCCTGCCGCCGCCCGAAGGGGCGGTCACCAGCGGCACCGCAACCGTCGAGGGCGAACTGCCCTGGATGGTCAACGACCTCCCGGCCGCGCTCGCCCAGGCCAAGCGCGAACAGAAGCGCGTGCTGGTCGACTTCACCGGCTACACCTGCACCAACTGTCGCTGGATGGAAGCGAACATGTTCCCTCGCCCGGAGATCACCCGGGAACTCGAACGCTTTGTCCGCGTGCGCCTCTACACCGACGGCCAGGGCGAGCTCTTCCGCAAGCAGCAGCAGCTCGAGCTCGACCTCTTCGGCACCGTGGCGCTGCCGTACTACGCCATCATGGACACCCTCGGCACCCCGCAGGCCCAGTTCCTCGGCATGACGCGCAGCAGCGAGGAATACCTCACCTTCCTCCGCGGCGTCGCCCCGGTCGCGATTCGCTGACCACGCACTGCACCGGCCAGTCGCCGGCCTGGAGATTCGCCTGATGCGCCTGCTCTTCCTCGCCACGCTCCTGCCCGCCACGCTCGCCGCGCAGGCCCCGGAACAGCTCGTCCACGTGCCGCTCGCGTATCACGCGCCCGTGGACGGACAACCACGGCCGAACTTCTCGCCGAAGGGAATGCAGGTCGCCCTGACGGCGGTGCCACGCACCGTGAAGCTCCCGGCCGGCGCCGTGCGCCCCGCGAAGCGCGGCATGATGCAACTCGGTCCGACCAAGGCCGGCTGGGTCCCCGTGCTCGCCACCGCGAGCAAGGAATTCCCGACCGACCTGGTGCAGCTCTGGATCGACCGCAACCGGAACGGCAGCTTCGCCGACGACGGCCCGCCGCTCGCCGGCACCCCGGCGCAGAACGCGAAGACGCGCGCCTGGTGGACGTCGTTCAACAAGGTCGAACTTCCCGTCCGCTACTCCGCCAAGGTGAGCGAGCCGTACTTCGTGAACTTCTGGGTGGTCCGGAACGATTCCGCCGAGACGCCCGAGGTGATCCGCTTCTCCACCGGCTCATGGCGCGGTGGCACGGTCACGGTGAACGGCGTCCCGGCCCTGGTCGCCGCGATGGACAGCGACAACAACGCCATCTTCGACGCCAAGGACACCTGGAGCGTGCTGGCCGCCTCGCTCCCCAAAGCCGACCAGGCGGTGCTGAGCATCGCCGAGGCGCGACCGACCAATCGCCTGATGTTCCTGCCGACGAGTGGCAAGGAGCTGGTGCTCGAGTTCCGCCGCTTCTCCCCCGACGGTCGCAGTGTCGACTTCGCGGTGATCGACAAGCCGGTCACCTCGGCGCAGGACCGCGCGCCGGACGACCAGCTGCGCGAGGAGCGGCCGCGGCCGCGCACCACCGTGGCGTTCACCTGGGCCCACGGCTCGGCCGGACTCGACGCCGCACTCGCGCAGGCCAAGACGTCGGGGAAGAAGCTCTTCCTCGACTTCGAAGCCACCTGGTGCGGCCCCTGTCACACGATGGATGAGTGGATTTGGACCGACGCGGAAGTCGCCGCCAAGCTGAACGCCGAGTACCTCGGCGTGAAGATCGACGTCGACCTCGAGAAGCCGCTGGTCAAGCGCTTCGGAACCAGCGGCTATCCGACGATGATCATCCTCAACCCCGACGGATCGGAGTTGAAGCGGGTGGTGGAATATCAGTCGTCGTCGATGATGCTGAAGTTCCTCGCGACGCCGTAACTCGCGCCACGGCCCGGCCCGCTGCGAACGCCCCGCTCCCCGCTCAGGGGCGGGGCGTTTGCTCGCGAGTCAGGCGATGCAGCAAGAGCGCCAGCCGCTTGCTCTTGATCGGGAGCTGCCGGAGGTCTGCGGTCTCCTGGTCCGAGTGATCGTTCTTCCCCGACAGGCCGACACCGTCGATGATCATCGGCACGATGCCGTGGATGAACGCCACGTCGGCGGCGCCGGCGCGCGCCGGATCGACGCCGCGCACGGGGCCGGTCCCAAGGTCCCGCGAGGCGCGATCGTACAACGCCAGCAGCCGTTCATTGCCGGCACTCGGCGGCAGCGGCGGATAGCCCTCGTCGAAGGTGATCGTCGCCGTGGTGTGCGGCAGGTGCTGCGCGACGATCTTCTCCATCGCGGCCTTGGTGCGCGCCAGTTGCTCGGCGGAGATGGTGCGAATGTCGCCCGTCACGACGGCATGGCGGGCGATCACGTTGTGCTTGCCGTCGGCCGTGCCGGCCGCGCCTTCCCCCGTGAGCATGAGGTTGGAGCCGCCGAGGATGAGCCCGGGATTGAAGGCGAGCAGCGGTTCGCCGGCCAGCGTGGTGTAGAACGCACTGAGGATGCGCGAGGCCTCGAAGACGGCGCCGGCGCCGATGTCCTCGCGGAAGATCTGCGAGGCGTGGCCTGCCGTCCCGCTCGTCCGCAGCTCCCAGTTGGTGGCCCCGCGGCGCGCCACGACCGCGGTCGCCGGATCCCCAGCGCCGTTCTCGAGGCCGATGGCGGCCACGGCGCCCTGCGCCACGGCGCGCAACACGCGCCGCGCCTCGGTGAGCGGGCGGCCGGCGTCCTCTTCGTCGCCGCTGAAGTACGCCACGACGTGCATCGCGTCGAGCGCACCGGCCTCCTTGAGTGCCGTGAGCGCCTGGAGGATGATCACGTCGCCGCCCTTCATGTCGATCACGCCGGGGCCGCGCGCCGTGGTGTCGTTCAGCCGCTCGAAGCGCTGGAACGGCGACCCCGGCTCGAAGACGGTGTCGAGATGGCCGATCAGCAGCAGCTTCGGGCCCGGCCCGCGGTGCTCGGCCACGAGGTGCCCCGCGCGGTCCACGCTGGTGGCGTCCTCCCAGCGCGTGGTGAAGCCCAGGGCATCGAGCCGCTCGCGCAGCAGTGCGCCGACCTGCCGGACGCCGTCGTGGTTGGCAGTGCCACTGTTGATGTTGACGAGGCGTTCGAGCAGCGCGAGACCCTCGGCGTTGTGGCGGTCGACGGCGGTCGCGATGGTGCGCTCGACGGCGCTGAGTGGCGCGCCCTGCGCGGGGGCCGTCACCGGCGCGGCGGCGAGGAGGGCGGCGAGGAGGAGGCGAGTCGGGGATGTAGTGGGCATCGCCAAAGCTACCGCGCCCAACCGCCCGGCGCCTCGTCAGGTGTATCTCTCGGCTGCCCACCCGGCCTGCCGGGATCTGGAAGAGAGAAGCAGGGCGCAATGCGGGAACGAATCATCGGCCCATGCAGTTCGAGGACTCGAAATGTCGGCCCGGCCACAACCAGGTGGGTGCAATCGTTGCCGCCAGCGGCGAATGCGCAACGGGCGACAGCCGCAAACACACGCTCTCACGCCGTGCGGCTGCGCATCCTCGCGGTCATCACTGTCCCCAGCCCAGAACGCTCGGTCACTGGCAATGACCAGCTGCCCGAGTGCCCAGCGCCCCATGCTGAGCCGTACGGTTCATCACCTCCATGTCGGATGTTAGGTGATGGAAATCCGCCTGATCGCTACAACGCGCCATTGGTCACCGACGGAGGCCAGAGTAACGAGGAAATCCGCTTGCTCGATTTGCTCGATCGACGCCAGCCCACGACGAGGACCCAGCCACTCTAGGCGCACACCGACCGTGCCGGCTGCAGCGGCCAGCGCCACGGACGTCGCGGAAACGAGCACAGTCGAGTTGGGCATACTGCACCGAGTTCGTGATGCCGTACACTTGAGCACTTCGTCCGAGGCACGGGCGATCCCACGACTGCCTGCCCCAAGGGCGACTCGAGCCCACTGACTCCCCGTCCCAAGAGCGGCCTTGCGGAATGACTCCGTATCCACAAATACGCGCGGCGCGAGTACGACTCGAGGATCGGATTTCGCAGCTTCTGGCAGTGCGGCGGCGATCGCGAGGCGGACTGCAGCCGGACCGGCAGAATCCTGCGGAACCGCCAGCAGCAGCAGGCACACTAGCTGGAGTTCCATCGAAGCCCCCATCGAGGAAGGGAAACTCATCGGCTATGTCACTCCACTACACATGTATCCGACGTCGTAAGGAATCGGATGCTCGAGCCCAGCGATGTGTGACGCCTCGTGCGCAAGCGTGTTGGCAACCTGCTGCCACGACTCAAATGTCGCTGCCCGCAAGAAGATCTCCCCGTTCTCGCCCGCTCGCCCCATGCTCGGCCCTGGCTCAAATCGAATGTTGCCAGATAGGAGGGCCGTATTGATCAAATCCGTATAACACCCTGGGTTGTCGCCCAAGAAAGCAATCGCGGCCTGAACCATTTCACATTGTTCGTAGCTCATGTTTCCGCAGTTCCACGCGGCACTGGCCACGACCCTAGTGGACTTCGCTCCGACCACCTCGGCGATCGCCCCGCCCTCGCCCGAGCTGGAGCATGCGGCTGCCGTGAGCACTACTGGAAGCACCCAGCCCACACGCAATCGGCGTGACCGTCCCGAAGTCGCCATTCCACCTCCCGCGACGCGGGCGTCACGGACTCACAAGGCTGTTGGTTGAATTGAGACTCCACCGCTTGCGCCGGGCTGGGGCTGCCCGGGAGGCCCACGCTTTCAATGGAAGTGGCGCACCCCAACCTGTCAAGGCCCCCCGGAGGGTGGGGGGGGCGACGAAGCGCTCGGTGGCGCCGAGTGCGGCGCCCTCTGCGTTGGCGACGCCGGGGCCAGCGGCGACGCAGAGAGCGGAAAGGAGGAGGCGAGTCGGGGACGTGGTGGGCAGGCTGGAATGTTACTCGCTTACGGCGTCCCGTACTCCCACCCCCACGGCATCGCGGTCGGACCAAGGATGAACGCGGCGAGCTCGGGGTAGATCCGCTCGGCGCGCACGTCGTTGCCGAGGAAGACGACGCAGCGGCGGTGCGCCTCGAGGCAGATCACCTGGTTTCCCGTCCAGTCGTTGTGGCCACCCTTGTACCATGCCGGGCCTGAAGTGTCACGAAACGTCACGACGCCGAGGCCCGCCGAGAGCGCAACCGTGCTGTCCCAGGTGCCACGCGCCTCGAGCAGCGTCGGGAACTGCTGACGCGAGGTGATGGCGAGCTGCGGCCGGACGAACTCGGCGCGCGACGCGGGCGTGAGGCCATCGCCGCGGACGACCGCCGCCCAGAAGCGAGCCTGGTCGGCGATGTCGGTGTCCATCGAGCCGGCGGCGCTGACGCGGCTCCGTTCGTCGTGCGGTTCGATGGTCCCATCGACGGCGTGACCATCGGCGAGGTTGTCGGCGAAGTCGGCGCGCCACTGGAGCGAGGTGCGCGGCATGCCGAAGCGGTCGAAGAGCCGACGCTGCGCCTCGGCGCCGAGGTCGAGCTTGAGCCCTTCCTCGAGGACGAGCTGCAGGATGTAGAAGCCCTCGCCGGAATAGGCGTAGCGCGTGCCGGGCGCAAAGTGGAAGCGCAGCTTCTGGTCGGGCTCGAGCCAGCGGAAGTTGGCGAAGCCGGTGGCATGATTCAGCAGGATCCGCGGCGTGAGGGCGCGCCAGCGCTCGTCGCCGGCGAGGTCGTGATAGTCGTCGTATTCCGGCAGCGGCCTGGGAAGGAGCGTGGCAATCGAGGCATCGAGGTTGAGCTTCCCCTCGTCGACGAGCTGCATCACGAGGTAGCCGACGGTCGCCTTGGTGAGCGAGGCACCGTACATGATCGTTGCGGTGTCGAGCGGGAGCCGCTTGGCGGCGTTGCGCCAGCCATGGGCGGCGACGTGACGCACCTGTCCGTTGTCGATCACGGCGAGCGCGAGTCCCTGCACCGAGTCGCGCGCCATGAGCGCGGTGGCGGCGGAATCGATGGCGTGGTTGCTGGGGAGCTGGTGTATGGCGCCACTCCGGGTACATGCCGCGGCACAAAGCAGAACGCAGGACGCGCGAACCAGATGACTCGAGCCGAGGCGCGGCATGGCGGCTAGGCCCCCGCGACGTGAAATGCGCAGCGTGGGCGGTCACTCCGATCACACCGCTCTTCGACAGGACGCCCGGTTGCGGTCGCGACAATCCCGGTGGCCACCGCACACAAGGCCGCGTGGTCCGCGGTCACGGCGGACAACGGGCATCCGTACCCCTTGATCAGCCACCCGTCCTCGGTCCGCTCAATGTCCGCTTCAGCGCCGAGGGCAGAGAGGATGCGGACGGCCTCTCGGACACCGTCGGAGCCGTCACCAGGGGCGGGTTTCGAACCGACTGCCTCTGCCCCCACGGTGGCCAGGAACGCCCGGGCCTCGGCTTCCCCAAGCCGAGCAATCAAAGCGTCCACGACCCCGCCAAGCACCGTAGCATAGCCCTTTGGGAAAACCTCATCACCCGCTCTGGTGATCTCATAGAGTCGGGCTGGCTTTCCGCCGGTGTCGCGGGCGGTCCCGACCTGTGCCACGAGACCATCGCGCCCGAGCGCCGAGACGTGAGTGCGGACGGCGTTGTCCGTCAGGCGCAACTCCTCGGCGAGGCCCGTGATGGTGCGTCGCGACCGCCGCAGCAGGCGCAGCAACTGAAGCTGCGTTTCCCCGATCACCCGTTCCATCCACTCCACCATGACCCCTCCAGGTTGCCGGAACATCGTCACAATCGTGGGGCTTGTCAATTAATCACACTAATCACTTGACAAACTATGTTATGCCCGCCATCGTTGCATTGCCGTGGCACGACGCCACGGCCATCCCCAACGAGGAGTTCCCCATGTGGCACCCGGTTCCCCGCCTCGCGCTCGCCCTGATCCTTGGCGTCGCCCCACTCTCGGGCCAGACCGCTCCCCCCGACCTCTCGGACGCCGAGGTCGCCCACGTCGCGGTCACGGCCAACACCATCGACATCGACCTCGCCAAGGTCGCCGGCACGAAGGCCACGAACGACGCGGTTCGGAAGTTCGCCGCGACGATGGTGACCGACCATTCCGCCGTGAACGCCCAGGCCGCGGCGCTGGCGGGCCGACTCGGCGTGACCCCCAAGGACAATGCGGTGAGTCAGGGGCTGACCAAGGGTGCGGTTGCGGCGCGCGCCGCGATCGAAGCGCGCCGCGGGGCAGCGTTCGACCGGGCTTACATCGACCGTGAAGTGGCCTACCATCAGGCCGTACTTGATGCCCTCGACACGGTCCTGATTCCCACGACGAGCAACCCGGAGCTCCGGAAGCTGCTGACGGACGTCCGTCCGGCAATCGCGGCGCACCTTGAGCACGCGAAGGTGTTGCAGCAGACGCTCGCCGCACGATGACCACGTTGCGGCGACTTCGGAGCGCGTCACGGCGAACGGGATTCGCCCTGACGGCCATCACGCTCCTCGTCTGGCTGTTCTGGGGCGCCGTAGCAATTGACTCGCCCCGCCACTCGGTGCGCCATGTCGTGCGCATCGGTGGGATGGCGTTCACCCCGTCGGTCGTCGAGGTCGCCGCCGGGGACACAATAATCTGGTACAACGACGACATCGTCCCCCATACCGCCACCGCATCGCGCGAGGGCTCGTGGGACACCGGGACGCTGGCGCAGGGCGGCCGCGGAGTGGTCGTCGCGCCAGCGCGCGGGTCGTACCCCTACTTCTGCCGATTGCACCCCACCATGACCGCCACGGTCGTGGTGCGGTGACGCCGGCCTTCCCCCTGGAGGTGCCACGATGAAGCCCTCAATCCTCGGCGCCTGGCTCTCCCTCGCCAGCTGCCTGACATTGACCGCCGGATGCGGCGACGACCCGACCTCGAGCGGCGCCCCCACGCGACTGCGTCCGCTCAATCCGGTGCTGGTGAGCGAGGGCCGCGAGATCTTCCGCTACGCGACCTTCGGCAACGAGACGTTCTGGACGGACACGGCGCGCCTGCATGAAGTGATCTCCAGCAGCGTCTCCCCGCGCACGGCGCTCGCGGTCGGCCTGAACGTCGATGCGGACGCCCTCCCGGCGACGCTGCGACAGGCACTGCTGGCGGGCCAGGTAGATCTCGACAATCCGGCCACCACCGTGGCCCTGCTCAAGCTGGGCGCCGTCGTGGGCGTCGATGGCACGGTCGAGACCGTCAACGGCCGTGACACGTTGGTCCGGGTCGGCATCACCTGCGCGTTGTGTCATTCACGGGTCGATGCATCGGTCGCGCCGGGTATCGGTCGACGCCTCGACGGCCACGCCGCGACGGACCTGAACGTCGGGGCGATCGTCGCCCTCTCCCCGGCGATTCCGGATGCGCGCAAGGCCGTGATGCGCGCGTGGGGTCCCGGCAGCTACGATCCACGGACCAGCCGGGACGGCCTCAACACGCCGATCCGGATCCCTCCCGCATACGGATTGCACGGGGTGGCGAAGGAGACCTACACCGGCGACGGGCCGGTCTCGTACTGGAATGCCTATGTCGCCGTGACGCAGATGCATGGACACGGCAGCTTCACCGATCCGCGACTTGGCATCGACGTGCGAGAGACGCCCGATCAGGTCACACCACTGCTCCCGGCCTTGGCGGAGTACCAGCTGTCGCTTGCGGCTCCCCTCGCCCCGGCGATTGATGACGCCGCCAGCGTTGTACGCGGCAAGGCCCTCTTCAACGGGGCGGCGCGCTGCGCCTCGTGCCACCTGCCGGGAGAGCAGTTCACTGATGTGAGCAGGGGACGGCTCCACCTGCCGGCGGAGACGGGGATGGATCCCGCCTACGCCGATCGAACGGCGACCCGCCGGTACCGCACGACCCCGTTGCGTGGGCTGGTACAGCATGCGCCGTACTTCCACGATGGCTCGGCCGCTTCGCTCGCCGCCGTGGTGGACCACTACGACCGGGTCCTCTCGCTCCACCTGACGCCGTCCCAGCAGGGCGACCTGGTGGCGTACCTTCGGACGCTCTGATCGGGGAGCATGTCGGACCACGCGCGAGACATCGCCCGTCACTCGATGGAGTGACGGGCGGCGATCCGTCGAGATGTTGCACGGGAGGTTGGCTGGACGGTGGCACACCGGCCGCGGCCGCGCTACTTTCGCAGAATGAGTCCTCGCAATCGCCTCGCCATCGCCCTGGCCATCGGGTCCGTCATCCTGCTCTGGCCCGGGCTCGTCAAGCCGGCGCTGACGATTCGCGCCACGATGGAGATGTTCGGGCAGACGCGTGAGCTCTCGAACGAGACGCGGAGCGTCGTCGGGGCCGTGCGGAGCCTGCACCAGTCGGGCAACGACTTCGTGGCCGGGCTGATCGTGGTCTTCAGCATCCTGATTCCGCTGATCAAGGCGGCACTGCTGATCCCGATCTTCACGCTGCGCGATGCTGCGCAGCGCGTCCGCCTCTATCGCTTCGTGCGGGCGATCAGCAAGTGGTCGATGGCGGATGTCTTTGCCGTCGGGATGCTGATCGCGCTGCTCGCGGCCAAGGGCACCGCCAATCTCTCAGCGGTGGCCGGGCCGGGCTTCTATTGCTTTGCCGCGTACTGCCTCGTTTCCAACCTCGCCTTCCAGCTCCTCGAGCTCGACGCCCCGCAGGCTACTTCTTCGGCGTGATCTTGAACTTCGCCACCGGTTGACCGGCGAGGTTCACCAGTCCTTCCAGCGTCCCATCGGTGCCGAGCTTGGCGTCGTGTTCCAGCAACTTGGGGCCGGTGGCGGTGGCACCCGCCGCAGCCGCCGTCGCCGCCGCAACGGTCACGCGGAACTGCACGTGTGCCCCGGTGCGCACCACGTTCGAGATCGTCCCGCTCCCCTGCCCTGGCACCATCGCGGTGCCGGCCACGCCACCCGACGCGGCCACGAAGGTGTAGGTCACCGGCGCCACGATCGAGCTGTCGCCGAACGGCACGGTGACGGTGCCGGCCCAGGTGCCGACGAGGGACGCCGCGGTCGGGGCCGCGGCCGGTGCGGCCTTCTGCTGGGCGACGGCCGGCGCGGCGAGGGTCACGAGGAGCGCGGCGACGAGCCGAGGAATGGCGGAGGTGGGGCGACGGGACATGGGGCAACTCACGCGGGGAGAAGGGGTCGGGGGCCGACGAGTTGGCATCGCATGGAATATGGGACGGATGCGGGCGGGAGAGTAGCACCGAATGGGCATCAGTCGGCGACCACGACAGTTGACCCGGCTTCTCCCGGGTGTCACACTTGATCGAACCCCTGACGATCGGACACCCCTTGCGCCTGACTTGCCGGTTGTTGATGGTCGCAGGGATGGCCACTACTCTCCACGCCTGCGGCACCAAGCCCACCTCACCATCATCCGATTGCGACGGTTGCAGGATCGAACTGTTCCGGGTGGCGACGATCAGCGATTCCATCGACCGCGGCGCGCTCCCCGATCAGATGATCCATGCCATGGGTGATCCGAGCCGTGGGATCTTCGTGACCGCACGCGAGCGGACCAAGGTGTTCGCCTTCCGGTCGGCGGGCGAATCGGTGTCGGTGATCGGCCGCGCCGGCGACGGTCCCGGTGAGTTCCGAAGTGCCAGGCGCCTCTTCGTCGGGCCAGGGGACTCGCTCTTCGTCTCCGATTGGGGCAGCGGTCGCATATCCGTCTTCTCCCCCGACGACAAGTTCGTGCGGACGCAGCGCCTCCCCCACTTTCCTGCCTTCGCGCTCGACGACGGCCGCTTCATCGTGGCGGACCAACTCGACGGTGCGCGCCAGGGCGGACGACCGCTCCTTCTGATGGGGAAGGACGGCGCCCCCGTGGGCTCGTTCGGCCCGGAGATTCCGACTGGCCGTCCGCCGCAGCGGCTATTCGAGCGACGACTCGCTGCGCCCGCGCGTAATGGGGGCGTCTGGGCCGTAGCGCCGGGCCGCTACACCCTGGAGCGCTGGGACGCAGCGACCGGTGCGCTTCGCGCATCCATCCCGATCCGCACAGCATGGTTCGCGGAAACCGCTTCGTGGCCGGAGGACGAACGCGTGCGGCCGCCGGCGGTAGTTGAGTCGTTGTGGGAAGACCGCGATGGCCTGGTCTGGTTCCTGATCAGGGTGGCGGATTCCAACTGGAAGCCGCGGGCCCAGCCAAACGTGGAACGCGCGGTCGATGCGGTGGAGTACGATCAGACGTACGACTGGATGGTCGAAGTCGTCGACCCGAGGAGTGGCGCCGTCCTCGCGAGCCGACGATCTCCCGCCGCACTCTGGGGGAGGCCTCCTTCCTCCCTGCTGGTCTCCGCCCGAGCGATCGAGCCTGACGAGACCGCGAGGTTCGACGTCTGGAGCGCCCGCTTGGTGCGGCAGGACCCGAAGTGAAGGAACCACCATCGCGTGGAACCTCACTCTCGCCACGCGACTCCAGGCCGTGTCCAGACGCTCAACCAGGCTTGACGATGCGATACGCGACGAGGAATCGCACGCCGTCAGGATCATACTCAAGCCGGTAGACATGGTCCGTCGTGATCACGGCGCTGCGGCCGGAGGCCGCCCACAGCAGGTGAGCGACCTCGCGCCCATCCACGCCGTGCACGGTGACTTCCCTGCCATTCCACGCGGTGACCCAGACATGGCCATCATCGCCGACGACAATGGATCGGTACCACGGGTACCGCTCCGGTGGGGGCGGCAGTTCCGGCGAGACTGCGCCGACGCTCTGGGCATAGGAACGGGCCTGCTTGGCCACTGCCTCGCGACTCGCCGGGGTCAGCGCGCCGGGAACCGTGGCAAGCCGCAACGTGTCCGGGCTGGTACACATTCCGAGCGACCGGCGGTACACCTCACTCGGCGTCGTGACGCCCTGCTCCCAGAAGAAACCCGCCGGATCCAGCGCCGTCGGTTGGTCGGGGAATCGCATCGGCATTGACATCGACAGGATGACGGCGCCTTTCGGGGTCCGGAGCGTGACGAAATCGCGGGCCAGCGCAGCGGCGCTCCTCGGCTCGCAGGTCCCGATACGGAGCGTGTCGGATCGGCTGAAATCGCGTTGCCAGATGATCATCTGGGTCACTGGTTCCGCGCGGCCGACACCCTCCACCAACTCCACTAACCGGCCATCCTTCATGACGACCGCATCCCAGTCCGCCCCGGCGCCGAACCTGCTTCCGGAAAGTGGGATGACGCCGAGGAACTTGCCGTCGGCGCTGAACCTGGTGAGACGCGTGTTTCCGCGATCATTCACGAGGATGTCGCCCGTGGTGTCGATCACGAACCCGGTCGCCTCGCGGACCTCGCCCGGTCCACTCCCGATGCGCCCGCCGATTGCCACGAGCTTGCCGTCGGTGTCGAGGATGATAAGTCGTCCGGCCTTGGAGTCGAACAACACCAGATTCCCGGAGGGGAGTCGCTTCACCTGCCTGCTGTTGTCGAACGAGAACGGGCCGTCCGGCGCACCGCCGACTCGCCACGTCTCGACCAAGCGCCATTCGGGCGTCGGTGGAGGGCTTGGCGCTTCGCGCGCGCAGGCGACGAGGAGCAGCGTGGCGAGTGGAATGTACCAGGCCAACGCTGCCCGCGATGATAGCCTCATGAACATTCCTCACTCGCGTGGGGCCCGGCCAGAGCAGCGCTCATCGGGTGCTATACCGCTCCAAGTGCCAGAAGTCATCCTCCTGCGACTGCCGCGCGACGTAGATCACGCCACGGCCGAAACCGATCACGTGCGAGTGCGGTTTCAGGAGCGCCCGACCGGTGAGAGTCCCCGTCTTGTCAAAAATGTCGTACTTCGGCAGCGAGTCATTCCAGTCACGAAGTCGCGGCACCCAGAGTTCTCCCTCCGTTGAGGCACGGAGTTGGGACATGAGGACATCGACGGGTGGGAGCACGGCTGGAAACATGTCATCCTGCGCGGGGAACTGACTCTTCGACCACCACGTCCGGTAGGCGCTGGTGACCTTGATCGGCTGGTACTTCACGACCGGCCCGACGATTCGCTTCCCCGCTGGGGTGACAACGTCCACCCGATATGGGGCCTGATAGACGATTGCGACGCTGCCATCGGAGAGCGGCATCCAGTCTGGCCGCATCGGGAAGAGCTCGGGAGCGGCGAGGATTTCCCCACCCATTCTCCCGTCGGGGAGCTTCCGCATCGGCGTGGGCTGCACGCGCACCAGCTGTTGCCATGCGAGAACTGCCACCGTCTTGGTCGCCGGGTCCCACCGCTCGATGGGAAGTGAATCGCGCCGCGCTGCTGCGGCACGCCCTCGGCGATACGCGCGGCCCTGGGGATCGAAGCCGCGGATCATGCCCGGGATCACTCCGGTGGTCTGGAGATCGAAGCCTGTCCCGACGACTTCTCCGCCGCCCGAGATCAGCACCGCGCGTCCGAGTGCGCCATCGGGAACGACCGCCCCGCCCTTCCCGTCAGCGAGCGCCTCCATGGGCCGTCGATATTCCCCGGGCCCCGAGCCCGTGCGCGACAGCACACGGAGCGCATCCGCCGAGAAGTCCGCCAGCTGAATGGCGACCTCGCGCTCGTCCACGAAGACGAACTTCCCGTTCGCCAACTCCGCGCCTCGGCTCACGCTGCTCACCGGCTCGGAGATCATTGCCGCCGGCCGCCCGGTGAGGTCGATCGTGCGCGTCTGGGCGGTGGCGGTGGCGGGAGCGGCCACGATGAGGGTCAATCCCAGTGTGATCACTTGGCAGGTGGTTCGCATCGTACCCCCCTTTCTGGATTAGCGCTGCTGCCGCGTGGCCGCTGGCTCCCGACCCCGGGGACCATTGCGGTAGACCGTATCGGACTTGGTGACGTCCCACGACTCGCCCCGGCGCTGCAGCGTCCAGATCATGCCAACGCCGCATCGGGTCCCGCAACGGTAGTCGACCAGCAGGACCGCCTCGTCCCCGGACGGGGAAAAGCCGATGCCCGAGAGGGCAATCACTGCCGTGTCCGTCACCTCGCCGCGCAATTGCCAGCGACTCACTCGGTCGTGCGCCACCTCACCGAGGAGCGTGGGTACCCGGCCAGGCGTTCTCGCCTCGCGCACGAAGTCCGCCCAAGCCTCCCGCGCCATCGCGGGCCCCACGGAGTCTCCCATCCAGATGACGCGATCCTGTTCGACGAGCGCCTTGGCGGGCCGATTTCGCGCCATGAGCGCCACCACGGCGACGTTGCTGACCGTCTTGATGGCGGCCTTTCGAGCGGTCGAGTCCTGACTGAAGTCTGGAGTGGCGCGGTTGGGTGATCCGCAGGCCGTGAGGCCGAGCAGCAGCGCGAGGGAACGGGGCACTAGGCTCTCGTCTCGGATGATTCGATGGCGTCAGACAACTTTGTGGTCATGGGGGATTCTCCAACCTTACCACCAATCCAATGGTAGCGGAACGCGCGGCGGGCGATGGCTGCACGGCTATACTCGTCGCCATGGGACATCGCCTCCTGAGCAAACGGACGCAGTCGCCGCTTGGCCCGCCCATGCCTGAGGCTACCCTGCCCCCTTCGTGATCGCCCGAGCCGACACCGCCTTAGGCCCAGGCGCGGCGCCCGATGGGGCTTCCTCGCCCCAGTCTCGTCGACGGGGCGATGCTACAAGCGACATCGCCGCCAGCCTTGCGCCGGCCGACGTCGGCGCGGCTATACTCCTTCCACTCTCACCGCCGCCACGCCGAGGATCACATGGGCACGAAGACCGCGATCGAGTGGACTGACGTCACATGGAATCCGATGACAGGCTGCACCCGGATTTCCGATGGGTGCACGCACTGCTACGCCCTCACGCTGGCGAATCGACCGATCCTCTCCGCGACGTATCGCAAGCAGCTGCCGGTAAAGGACACGCCAGCGAACTGCGAGGATCCATTCGCGCCGAGATTCTGGCCGGACCGACTCGTTCAGCCCCGGAGCTGGCGGGAGCCACGGCGAGTCTTCGTGAACTCGATGTCGGACGTGTTCCACGCTCACTTCAGCCTGACGCAGATCCGGCAGGTGTTCGACGTGATGGCCAACTGCCCGCAACACCAATTCCAGCTCCTGACGAAGCGGCCCGAGCGCGCGCTGCGGCTCGCTGACAAGCTGATCTGGCCTGACAATGTCTGGATGGGAGCCAGTGTCGAGGACCAGCGCGTCGTGAGCCGCATCGATGCCCTGCGCCGGATCCCGGCCGCGATCCGATTCCTGAGCGCGGAGCCCTTGATCGGGCCGCTCGTCGACCTGAACCTGAACGGGATCCACTGGGTGATCGGCGGCGGCGAGAGCGGACTGCAGGCTCGGCCTTGCGATCCGGTGTGGGCTCGTGGTCTGCGCGACCAATGCATCGCAGCGAACGTGAGCTTCTTCTGGAAGCAATGGGGCGGCCGGACGCCGAAGGCTGGCGGGCGGGAGCTCGACGAGCGGGAGTGGAACGAGTATCCCGTCGAGCTGGCGGTGGCTTAGAAGAACTCGCCCTGACCGACTCGATTGGTTCGAGCTCTAGTTACGCCGCCAGCGATTCGGTTACCAACGTCACTGCTGGTCGCAAACAGCATCCAGTACAGGTTCCTCTCTCCCGACAGATTGACGGCGGCGGCCTCCCGCACCGACGACCACCCGAGCCCACGCAATTGCTGCATATAGAGTTCGCGCAGCCTGAGGCTCCGTTGTCGACGACTCGCGGAAGTGGGATGATCCTCGTATATGGTCCGCCATGCCTCGGTTCCGTAGAATGCGTCCACCACGTTGATCGCTTCCGGTGTCAGCTCCTTGTAGGAAAGGAGGCGCCGGATCCCCATGCCCCATGGAAACAGCAGATTGAGCTGTACCCGATTCGGTGGACGGTTGCCTAAGCTACTTGGGCCTGCTCTTCGTACCTGATGGGACTCACGTACCCGAGTGTCGAGTGGCGCCGCGTCGGATTGTAGAAGCGCTCGATGTAGTCGAAGACATCCGCCCTGGCCGCGTTGCGCGTGCGATAGACTTTGCGGGCCGTCCGCTCCGTCTTGAGCGACGAGAAGAAGCTCTCCATTGCCGAGTTGTCCCAGACATTCCCCGAGCGACTCATGCTGCACGTCACGCCCAGCTCGCGCAGCAGTCGCTGGAAGGTGTCTGCCGTGTACTGGCTCCCTCGGTCCGAGTGATGGAGAATCGCCTCACTGCGGCCACGGCGCCAGATGGCGGTCAGCAGCGCGTCGGTGACCAGCTGGGTGGTCATCTCCGCCTGCATGGCCCAGCCGACGATGCGGCGCGAGAAGAGATCCATCACCGCCGCGACGTAGAGCCACCCCTCGGCGGTCCAGAGATACGTGAAGTCGGCGACCCACTTCTGATTCGGCGCCGTCGCCACAAACTGCCGATCCAGGACATTGGCCGCCGGTGCGGCACCGGGACGCGTGCCGCGATCGATCGGCAAGCCACGACGCCGCGGACGCGCGCGCAGCGCCTGGGCCCGCATGAGGCGCTCGACCTGACGTCGGCCCACAGGGTGGCCCGCTTCGAGCACATCGCGCCACACGCGCCGTGCGCCGTAGGTCCGATCGCTCGCGACGAAGCTCTGCTGGACGGCGGGGGCCACCCGCGCATGGCGCTGGGCCCGCACACTCGGCGCCCGCCCCAGCCACGCGTAGAAACCACTGCGCGACACACCGAGCGTGTCGCAGAGCACCGGGACCGGCCACGTCGCTCGGTGCTTTACCACGAAGCCGAACTTCACATCGACTCCTTGGCAAAGTACGCCGCGGCTTTTTTTAGGATGTCGCGCTCCATGCGCAGCTTGGCGACCTCGCGACGGAGCCGGGTCAGCTCGGCGGCCTCCGGCTTTTGCTGGCCCTCGCCGGGGAAGGCGTGCCGTGGATCGGCCTCGTGCTCGCGGACCCATTTGCGCAGGGTATTCAGGTGGAGCCCGAGATCGCGAGCGCCCTGAGCCATGCTGACCCCACGCTCGGTCACCAACCGTACCGCCTCGAGCTTATACTCTCGACTGAACCGCCGTCTGGCTGTCATCCCTACCTCCGGTTTGAATAAGAACACCTAGATGAGGTGTCCTCCAAACCGGGTACAGCTCAGATATAGGTCCATGCTGCGGTGACCGAGCGAACGCATACGACGCAGAGTTTCGAACGGCAGCTGGCTGGGACTTTCAGGGTCCGCGAACACGAAGACATATGCCCGAGGATCGATATCGCTTACAAGCGACTCGATCACCAAATTGCTATCGGCGGTCCGGAGCGAAATCCCGGATTGCGGCACGGCAGTTGTCGGCAACAATTCAATACGGGCTGCGAGTGCGGCCGTGCTGGCCGAGTCTACGTTCACGAGCCGCGCCTCAGTGAAAGACTTGCCGGCCTTTCCCGGGCCCCTCGCCGTTACTGCGCGAAGCGCCCCCGATGGAAATATCCGGCCGGTCGACTCATCGAACGACATCCCCGGCCCGGCAAATGGGTCGACGTAGACTCGGTCTATCTTCGATGATGTCGCCCCGAGTGCGCTTTCGAGGTAGTCCCCCAACCACCCGAGTTTCGTTTCTACATAAGCGCCACACTTGCGTGCTGGCAGCCCGGCAGGTCCGAGAATGTCAGTCATCAAGGCCACCAGTACCAGGCCGCAACAGCGAGCGGCGCGATCACGGGAGTCGCGTAGTCGAGATCCTCGCACAGAGCCGCGATCCGACAGCGCATCGGAACCAGGGCATCGATCCGCCCCGCGTTTTCGGAGCCATGCACGGTTATGACCTCTGTGCGCTCCCACTCTGCAGCCGCCGTCGCCCGAAGGAACCTCGGCCACTTCGTGCCGATGGCTCGCGTGGCCTCCGAGACCTTTCGGAGATCTGTGTCAGGGTACCTCGATTTCACTTTCCCGGGTCCGAAGTAGGACCAGGCGGGCCCACCGTCACCGGTCACAAGCATGTTGAGCAACTCACGCCGCACGCGATAGGGACTCCGCGATATCATGTGGCCGTAGTACCAGTATCTAGCCGCGCAGTAAAGTGCGGAGATCACGACCGCGAGGGGAATCAGGTCCGCGCGCTCGAGGGTCACGCGCAGGCCAAAGAGAGGGATGGCAGCGGCCCGATCGATGGTCACGCCGGAGCTGATGAGAACGCCAGCCACCAGCGACATCCCCAGCGCGGCGCGGCGGATCCTTGGCAGTTCGGTCGACGTTGCGTCATCCACGTCGCGAAGCCGCCAATTCCTGGAGCTCCTCTGCGGAATATCGACGACTCGCGTCCTGCACCTGTACGCGCAGCAGCCGGTACTCCCCTTGAAAGTCGCAGAACACCCCTGGGTCCACATCAAGGGATTCGACACTCTCGGCTTGGCTCGGCTGCGCCAGGGTGATCGTCAACACGTCGGCCACGGCGTCGTAGTGGACGAGCCGCGTCACGCCGGTCGCTCAGCTTCGCAGTGCGGGCACGCCTTCGCGTCAGTGGACACCTCCTTGCTCCACTCCCTGCACGCAGCAAGCGCCATGGCCCTGACTCTCGGATGGACGTGAAATGGAGGGGGAACCTTCGAAACCTACCGGTACCCTCTGACATCGGAAGGACTGGCGACCGCTCATATTGAAACGTAAACGTATCTGGGCAACCGCCTTCAGTGGTTCAGAAGTTGTGGCAGCGGACAGCGATTTTGTTGCCGCGTTCTCGCGCTAATCGGCATGCTCCGCCCTCAATTCCCATTGGGATAATCACAACCGAACGCCCTCGAGCACTGCGGTCCCAACAATCGACAAAGGCTTGCCGGGTCCCGGATGCATGCCCCCCCCCCGTCACTGGCCGCTTGGGAAGCGATCGACATGATGCCCACAGCCACTCAGCTTCGGTAACTTTGCCTCAACCGGCGACGATCGAGTCCCCGCGGTGTGGCAATGCCCGCAGGGCAACATCGCGACGGCAGGCTCGCTCCGCCCTCTTCGACGAGCCTAGTTCCTGAACTGACCAGACTGCCTGAGATGGGAGTCGGCGTCAAAGGGCGAGACGACCGCTCGCCCTGCCGACGTGAAGCAACGCCCCGGACCAATCGGATGGGAAGTCGGAGGAGGACCCTCTCCGTGCTCTCACAGCATTCACCGCCAGCGCGGGTGCGTCAAGTACCGGGCGAAAACCCAGCCAGCAGACTAAGTGCACCACGATTCGCCCAGAACGCACCCGAATCCTGCTAGAGCACTCAAACAGCCGCGCCGCACGACGAAAGCGACAGTTCAAGAATGCAACGCTGTTGCCGCAAATCAGCACTTCGAATCTCGTAACTTCGAAGTGACACGCCAGGGTGCCGGTCAGGATAGGAGGGGGGTACGATTGAAGGGTAGGGCACGAAGACTGTCGATCAGGACGCACCCCCCAACCCTTCTTACCTGCACCTGAGGAGCCTTGATGAAGATCAACTCCGTTCTACTGCTTGGCCTAATGCTCGGCGGTACTACCTCTGCCTTCGGCCAAGCATCCGGCCGCGGCAACGCATTCGCAGTTTCGATTGGGCTGATCTCACCGACCGCGTACCACGCTCCGATCTCGCCGTTCGATCGGACCGTGGGTCCATCCGCCAGCGTCACACTCGGCCCGCCACCCGGCAAGAGGTGGCTCGCGCCACGCCTAGGAATCAGTGGTCATTCCGCAAAGGCTGACGTAAGTCACATCAACGTCCTGCGAGCTGACGCAGGCTTTGTCATCGGTCCACCCCGTCCTCTGGGCTCGATCGCCCCTTTCCTATCCCTCGAGGCGGGGCTTTATCGGGCCGACTACGATCGCTGCGCAGTGCCATTCATCGTAGAGGATGGCGAACCGGCCCCGCCCCCTTGCCGTGGGTCGCGCTCAGGGGCCGGATGGCAGGCTGGAGCGGGCGCAGTGATCCGGAGTCGGCGTGGCCCAGCCCCATTCGTTCAGATCCGCTACATGGAAAGCCGCAAGGGCGTAGACGGCGTTGTCTTCCTAGTAGGAGCCATTCTGTAAAGCCCCAGCGTGAGGGCTTCGGCAGGCATGCCAGAATCTCGGCTAGTCAAGAGCCAGGGCCACTCTGCATGCCACTGTGAATACGCATCATCACAACCAACATTCGAGTCGGAGATACGAATGACGTAACGCTCCCTGTCTACGCTCCTCCTTCTTGCCGGAGTGGCAAGTTGCGCGGAGGCCCCCACCGCCCCCGTTGTTGTCGCCGAGCGCGACGACGCACGCCTTCAATCCATCGGAGGATCGACCCATCGCTCGGATGACGTCACCATATTCCTTCGGCCACGCGGCGCAATCAAACGAAACGCCCGAGCCGCTTTGATTGGACGCGGAGCGCTCAGGGTCTCGCCCCATGCCTTCGGGGGCCGTTTCCCGATCGCGGTCCGCGTGCCTCGTTCCGCGATCGACTCGATCCGTGCGCTCCCTTGGGCGACAATCGTTGAGATTGATTCCTCCCCGCCGCCACGTATCGCTGGATCCACTGGAGCGTCAATCCGTTCGAGCTCCTTTGGGGGGCGTAAGTTCACGGAAGTCGTCCCCTGGGGTGTGTTTGACATCGGCGCCACTCAGGTGCATTCGAATTGGAGCAACACGGGCGCCGGCGTCAAGATTGCCGTCCTCGACAACGGATTGGACTGCACGAGCCCGGACCTCTCAGGACGGATCGCCGGGGGGTACGACTACATCGCCAATTCTGCGACCGCATGCACTACGACAGACGGCTCGCACGGAACCCTAGTCGCACATGTGATCGCGGCAATTCCAAATAGCGATGGTATCGTGGGCGTGGCGCCAGGCGCGTCTCTCTATGGCGTACGAGTCTGCGATGGCGGTGACTGTGACACAGGAGCCCTGTACGATGGCCTAGTGTGGGCTTACGAGAACGATATCGACATCGTGAGCGCGAGTATTGCCAACTGCGGCGGCACTCCGAATCTGCAAACGCGCACTGTCATCACGGCGCTGCACAACGCAGGCACGCTCGTGATATTTTCCGCTGGTAACGGCACCGATCAGCCGTGCAGCGGGCACGACGTCAGTGGCTACGCCGCTCTCTCCGAGACGATCGGAGTTGCGAGCTACCTCTCCACTGGTGGATACAACAGCAACTTTTCGTATGGCTCTGCGGTCGACTTTTCTGCACCGACAAACGTTGAATCCCGTGGACCCGGGAATACCCCCGAGACTTTTGGCGGGAGTTCCGCGGCTGTGCCTCACGTGGCAGGCACGGCGGCACTTCTGCTCTCAGCAGGGTTCTTGCCCTCCCAAGTCAAAGATCGTCTCATCGAAACCGCGCAGGATAGTGGCGCGACTGGGAAGGATGACTATTACGAGTGGGGTATGATTCGGGCCGCGGCGGCTGCCGTCCCGAAAGCAAGGGTCGATTCCGTGACTTGGTGCACTGGCACCGCGATAACGGTGGCGGGCTCGTGTGGAATTACTGCCTACACGACCAACGGCGTCCCTACAGTGGACGTCCGCTTCGAAGTGACCTTTAGCAACAGCTCGGACACCGTCGTCTACAATTGGGGATCACCATCACGGACGCTTACCATCGCCGCCGGGGACTATTCACTGACAATCAAGGCGATTCCGAGGGACCAGAGCTACCAACGGGTCGGCTTCTACACTTTCCAAACCATCTTCGTCTGTACTGGCGAGGCGCTCCAGCGGGGCGGTTGGGAAAGCCCGAATGGGACGGGAGGCTGCGGAGGTGGGGGCTCGGAAGAATTCCTTAGAGCCCGTCGACCGTAACTCCGGAGCCTGGTAGGCCAAGCCGATAGCCGACAAAGGTCACGTCCTCCCCCACTTGGACGACGTGACCCTTGGAGGCCGCAATGACGAGGTTTAGCAACACCGGCTCCCGCCATCTCGTTGGGCTACGGCCTAGTTGGACCGCGGGCCGAGAGACTTCTCACCGCGATTCTCAGTGGCCTCAACTGTGACTCTGAAACCTACCGAAAGGCGAGCGAATACGTCGCGGTCGGATCCAGCAGTGGCTGCGGCTTGCCCACCGGCGAGGGCGCCGACTATTGACGAATGCGTTCGCCACAGCACGGCACGCGTCTCAACCTGCAGCTGTTGCGCGTTGGGGCGACGGTCGACAATACAGGCGGCAGACGCATCGGACCAACCCGATCGGCCGGAATTGTGACTTGCCACTACCACAAGACTCCAACGGACAGCCGCCGAAGTAATTGCCCGTCGATGCTTTCGCTGCATCCACCGAGGTAGACTCGAACCTACAACCTGTTTCACATCGCCTGTCCGGCCATCCGATCGACCATCCTCCTCCACTCCGCGGTGATCGCCTCCCAAGGCTGGTTGAGCAATTCGACGAGGGCGGATCGAACCTGCTCAGCTCCCGGACCCGCCGCGAGAAACGCCTTCAGGTTCCTCACCCCGCCCCGCTCGTAGAGGAGTTCGCAGAGGACCGCACCTGCCGCGTACAATTCGGCCTGAGGCAGGCGCCCGGGCATCAGGGCGTCATCGAGATTGGTCCCGGGGTGTCCCACGAGATAGTCGCGCAGGCGCCGGATCGCTTCGGGCCGCTCCATTCCCGCCGAGCCACCCAACCACGTTGCGATCCCTTCCGACGCCAGAAGCGTCATGGTGGACCCACTGAGCAGGGGACGCAGCACCAAGTGAGCCAGTTCGTGGCGGTAGTTCTCACCCCACAGCGGCACCGCCGCGAAAAGCTGGTTGTTGACCGGCTTCGCGAACCCACCACCGGGGCCGAATCGGCGTGGGTATTCCACGCCCAAGGCGAGGAGGGCAGCATCGACTGTGGCGGTGAGGTAGTAGTCGAGCTTCGTGAGCCGTGGCACCGTGAAGGCGTCCGCCAGTGAATCAACAAAGGTGACCGCCTGCAGCGCGCGCGCATGGTCGAACGTGATGCCGGGCTCGACATGGTATGTGATCGGTCCGACCGTTACCGTCTGCCACGAGCGGGTGCGCGCCGGCAAGGCATTGGCGACACGCCACTGCCCCGATTGCTGCCGCACGTGCCAGGTCGCTGTGAGAGCCACACTCCGCTTCGAGGTCGAGTCTCCACGGGTCGGCGTGATGAAGCGGACGACAATTTCGTAGTCGAGACCCTGCCCCTTCCGGAGCGGTGAAATGCTCGCGATCTCAGGGACGGCTCCATCCGGGACGTAATAGCCGGCGAGGTCATACATCGGCCACTTCGCCTGCTCATCTGCCACCCAGAGCCGCGAAGGGGTCCCGGCCCCCATCTGGAGGTTCCTACCTTTCGACTCGTAATACTCCTGCCATGCCCGGTAGACTTGTGCCTCAGGACGTGTCGAGGTGGAATCGAATCGCGCTGCCGAGGGGACCGGGGCCTGCGCTTGAGCCGGCACCCGCGCAGAGAGCACGAAAGCGCTAGCAAGGCCAAGGATGCCGAATTGCCTGTTGAGTGAGATCACGAGAGCTCCTGGTGACTTGCGCCCATCTATCAACTTCGGACAAAAATGGAGGAAGGCTCATCCAATTCGATTCGCGTTCATCCGTGGCGCGTGAGCGCCTCCCCGCCGTGACATCGAATCCCGGATCACTCTGTCGCCGGGCCAGCAGGCTCGCTGCGTGGTCGCGGGTTGCCCTCCTCTTCGTGATCGCGATCAAGTGCGTGGTCGCACCGCGCACGTCCCTTGCGCAAGGGACGCTGAGAGTCGTCTCAACGGTGGGCGCCCTTGAACGTAACGCGAGTTTGGGCGAGATCGGATTTGTCCGCCTCCTCTCGGGCGGACGGATCATGCTGAGCCAACCCCGCGAGGGGACAGTGCTTATCTACTCGGCCAAGGGAAAGCTCGAAGCCAAGCTTGGCAGACGGGGCGAAGGTCCCGGTGAGTTTCGCTCCCCGACCTCCGGTGGCGAGATTGGCGATAGCCTCTGGATCTTTGACGCGCAGTTGCACCGAGTGAGCTACTTCTCTCGTGTCGGTCGCCCCACGCGTGATGCGAAAGTGCCGATGCTCATCGGCCCCGCCCAATCCGCAGGTATGGATGGAAGTGGACGGTTGCTCGTGTGGACGGCATTCCCGCTACCCGGCTCCGCGCCGCAACGCGGGCTGATCCGACTAGGAGGGCTGGTAGGCCGCCCCACGCCGCTCCTGATCATTCCGGACGATCAATGCCTGGCGCGACAGGCGCGAGGACCAGACTTCTCGATCCCATACTGCAGTCGTCCCTACTGGGAGTTCTCTTCGGACGGGAAGTTATCGGTCCTCTTGGATCCGGTCACCTCGCGTTTCCAAGCGACGGGCAAGGTTCGCCTGGTGGAGGTCTGGCTGAGGGGTGACACCCTTAGAACGCTCACAATTGACCTCCCTCGCCAACCGCTGGAGAGCAAGGCCTTCGACTCGGTTCTGGCCAAGATTGCCGCACGAATCGGAATCACCCCTGTTGCTGCCTCCAAGCTTGTAACGAAGCCGGACTTCCTGCCGCCGGCGAATTGGCTGCTCGTGGACCCCTCGGGTGCCGTCTGGCTTGGGCAAGCTCAGCCAAACGGCCGGATACGGTGGACCGGCATATCCACTGACGGGAAGGTCCTCGGCTATTTGGAAACTTCCCTCGAGACAAGACTACTGGCCGCCAACGGTAAGGAACTGCTTGTCGCCGAGTCCTCTCCCGATGGCGAGGAGCGGATCGTTTGGTGGAAGCTCTCAAGTTGATGACCCTGGGCTTCCGCCCTTCGACCGAGCGTCGACGCGGGAGTTCTGACCGCGGCGGGCAGACGCGACCACCTCAAACGGCAACAAATCGACAACAGCCGCCACCACATACGCCAACGGGCAACCACCGAAGTGATTGCCCGTCAACGTCTTACCAACATGCCCCGAGTAGGACTCGAACCTACAACCTAGTGATTAAGAGTCACGTGCTCTACCAATTGAGCTATCGAGGCGCTTCCTGCAGTAGCCCCAACGGGAATCGAACCCGTCTCTCGACCTTGAAAGGGTCGCGTCCTAACCGATAGACGATGGGGCCGACTTCCCCTGGGTTCCCCTGCATAGCGCTAACGGGATTCGAACCCGTGTTCCAGCCTTGAGAGGGCTGTGTCCTAGGCCCCTAGACGATAGCGCCGTGGCCAAACCAAGAGCGGCGAATATACCCCGCCCGGGAAGCAGATCAACCCCCAACAGGCCCGGCAGGAATCGAACCTGCAACCCCCGGTTTTGGAGACCGGTGCTCTACCAATTGAGCTACGGACCTAGGCAAACACCCTACGACCTACGACTTACGACTTATGACATCCCCTCTAACGCCCAACGACTAACGACCAACGACTCACAGGGTGCCTGACGGGGATTGAACCCGCAACCTCCGGAACCACAATCCGGCGCTCTAACCAATTGAGCTACAAGCACCACGACAACGGACGCCCAAAATGGCCCCCGAAGCCCTCCGGGTCAAGCGTCCCGGCGGTCCCAGAAGCGTTTCCCGACCGCCAGCGTCCGCATATTGGCCACCACCGCGTCCTGGTCCAGCGCGGCGATCTGGACCACGCCGCGCGCCGCGTTGCAGGCCAGCAGTGCCGTCCCCGCGATCTCCTCGCGCCGGAGCCGCCCCGTCGCGATCCCCCCCCCGCACCGTCTCGGCCAGACGAGCCCGCGCCACCGACGGCAACCCGCCCAGCGCCAACGGCGGGAAGACCAGCGTCTCGCGGTCCCACCACCCAATGGCCCAGATCGACGCCTCCACCAGGTACCCCTCGGCGTCGAAGAAGAGGACGTCGTCGGTGCTCTGCGACCCGATCGGCATCCGCGCCGCCTCGAGCCAGGCCCGCGCCGCCACCTTGTGCGGATACCCCTGATGCACCGCGTGCGCCGTCACCAACGCCAGCGGCGCCGTGCTGCCGACCTCGCGCTCCGTGCTCCGGACCACGCCGTTGCTGACCTCGAAGCGCACGATGCGGTCGTCACCGCCCGCCGGCCGCTCGAGCTCGCCGACGGCGATGCCGAGCGCCGCCGCACTCCGATGCAGCCGCTCCAGGTGCAGTGGCCAGAGCGGCGCGACGCCGTTCCGGACGCGCACCGTCTCGAGCAGCGTCGTCGCCGCCTGCGGGGCGCTCACATGACCGCCACGGGTTCCGCCACGCGCGTTCCGCGCAACGCCTGCCACGCCGTCGCGACGATGATCACCGCGCCACCCGCCAACGCCATCATCGACGGCACCTCGCTCAGCACCAGCCACGACCAGACCGGATTGAGTGCGGTCTCGACCAGCAGCAGCAACGACGCATCGAGCGCCGGCACCCGCTTGAGTCCGCTCGTCACCAGCAGGTAGGCACCGCCGATCTGGAAAACACCCAGGTAGAGGATCACCCCCCACGACGCCATCGGCGTCGGCCCGACCGGGAGCGCCCACGGCAGCACCGCGACGCAGGCAATCAGGTTGCCGAGGATCACGGCCGAGACGCCGTGCCCCTGCGTCGCGTGATCCCGGCCGAGCCAGCGGAGGCCGATCAGCATCAGGGCGTAGGCAATCCCGCTCACCACTGCGAGCAGGTTGCCGCGCACCGGATCAGGCGCCGTCACGCTCGGCGTGTCGACGCCCAGGAAGACCAGCACCAGTCCGGTCGCCACGGCCGCGAGGATCGGAAGGTCACGACGCGAGATCGGCTCGCGCAGCAGCCACGGCCCCAGCAAGAGGAGGTAGACCGGCGCGGTGGACTGGAGGTAGATCGCGTTGGCGGAGGTGGTGAGTCGATTCGCCAGCACGAAGGTCACCAGCGTGAGCGCGTAGGCGATCCCCACCAGTGCCGTCTTCCAGCCGAAGCCCTTGCGAGCGGCGGGCACGGCCACCAGCAACGCCAACGCGGCGACGCCGCTCCGGAACGACGCGATCTGCCATCCCGTCAGCTGGGCCGCCTTGATCGCGGCACCACCGGTCGAGAAGAGCAGGGCGGCGATCGCGATCTTGAGGCGTGGGGACAGGTCAGGGCTCCGGGAGTCGGGCGGGGTATCCGAGGGCGGTGGCCAGCTTGGCCGTCGAGGCGATGCGCTTTACCTCAGCATCGGCCAGCTTGGTCGTTTCGTAGAGCAGCCCGCGCTCGCGTTGATTCACCAGGAAGAGCGACGACTCGCCGGCATCGAAGCGGCGCTGCTCGGCGTCGAGCAACCGCCTGGCCAGGGCGACCGCCTCCCCCTGCCACCCCGCCGCCCGCGCCGCCCCCTGGGCCGCCGCGGCCGCGGCCACCGCCTCCGCGGCGATGTCCCGGCGGAGATCGGCGAGGACCAGCTCGGCGATCCGGCCCTTCGCCGAGGCCTCACCCGCCTTGCCCCGTTCCTTCATCAGGAGCAGGCCGGTGCTCGCCCGCACGCCAAACTTGTAGTTGCCGGCCCCGGACGGGAAGTCCGAGAGCGCCACCACCCCGTCCCGCTCGGCCAGTCGGGCCACCTCGCCCTCCAGGTCCGGCAGCAGCTCCGCGACCGCCTGACGCCGTCCTGCGGCCGCCGCACCCAGATCTCCCTCGGCCTTTCGCACCTTCGGATGGTCCCGCAGGGCACGCGGCAACTCGCGGGCAAGCCAGGCCGAATCGGGCAAGGCAGCGTGCACCATGTCCCCGGGCAGCACCCGGTCGTCGAGCGACTGCGGACGCCCGTCGGCGTCCCAGAGGTAGGTCGCGACCCGCGCGCGCGCCGCGATGGCGTCCGCCTCGGCGAGCGCGAGCGTCGCCGCGCGGCGCACGACCTCGAGCCGCACCTCGATCGTGTCGATCGCCGCGAGATCGCCACGGGCCACGCGCGCCACGATCCCGCCGCGCCGCATCTCGGCCAGCGCCACTCCCTCGCGCGCCACCGCGAGCAGCCGTTCGGCACGATACCACTCCGCCCACGCCGACGTGGCCTCGAGCAGCAGCGCATTGAGCAGCTCGTCGCGCGCGGCCGCGGCGCCGTCGCGCTTGGCACGCGCCGCGCCAAGCTCGGCACGCCGCCGATCGGTGACGATCCCCTGGCCGATCGGCATCGACAGGCCGAGCGAGAGCAACCCCGACGGCGGCGTGCGTCGATCGGGAGCGAAGTACTGCCCGCTGGTCTTCTCGAGACCGAGCTTGATGTCGATGCCGAGCGGCGTCGGCACCTTCAGCGCGGCGTCGAGATAGTTGTAATACTCGCGGTCGCCGAACGCCTTCCGCTCCCACCCGACCGAGAGCTGCGGGTCGAACATCGCGCCAGTCGCCGAGAGCACCGCACCATCGGCCTGTCGCACGAGCTCCTGCGCGTGCCGCGCAACCGGATGATGCGCGGCCACCGCCGCCCGCAGCGAATCGAGCGGGAGCGTCGGTTCCTGCGCACCGGCCAGCCGCGGGAGCAGCAGCGACACCATGAGCGCGATGCGCAACGTCACTTGCCGCCCGCGCCCTTCGGCATCGCGCCCGGTGCCGGTTGCTTGACCGTCGGCGGGAAGCCGTTGAGCGTGCGCCAGAGCTCATACCAGATCGGCACTTCGTCGAGCATCGCCCACCCCACGACGCCGGAGCCGACGCGGAGCGACGGTGACGCGGGCCACTTCTCGTCGGTCGCATCGGGACGCACCAGGACGCGATAGCTGCCGTCGGGGGCGTTGATCTGGTCGATCACCGCGATGATGCCGCCGAAGGTGCCCACCGCCACGCTCGGCCACCCGGCGAACTGCAGCGCCGGCCAGCCGTCGAAGGTCAGCCGCACCTTGCGGCCCGGGCGGAGCAGCGGCACGTCCATCGCCTTCACGTACAACTCGACGGCCAGGTCGGCGGCATCGGGCATCACCGTGGCGACCGCCTCGCCCTCCTTGACCGTCTCGCCGACGCCGGCGCGCAGCACGCGCACCACGTAGCCATCCTGCGGCGCCGTCACGGTCGCGAGGCCGTTGCGGAGCCGCACGTTGGTCTCGCTGTTGCGAAGCTTGGCGACGTCGGCGCGGGTCTCGTGCATCTCGGCCGCGGTCGCGCTGCGATCGCCACGCGCCTTGGCGAGCTTGTCGGCGTATTCGGCGGCGACGGTGCGCACCTCGAGGATCGCATTCTCCAGCTCGGCCCGGCTCTTGGCGAGGGTGCCGCGCGCGGAGGCCACGCGCGCCGCGACCGACTGCGCCCGGGTCCGCGCCGCCTCGAGCTCGACGAGGCTCTTGAGGCCATCGCGGTAGAGGGCTTCCTGCGCGCCGAGCTGGCGGATCGCCACGGCGCTGTCGAGCAGCGCCGCCTCGACGGCCGCGGAATCGGCCACCACGGTAAAGCGCACCTGCTCGACCTTGGTGCGCAACTGCTGCGCCTTGAGCCCCTGCCCTTCCGTGAGCGCGGCGATCTGCGCCTCGAGCGCGACGAGCTTCGCCCCCTTCGCCTCCGCGGCCGCGCCCTTCGCGGCGACCTGCTCGCCGTAGCGGTCGGCGGTCGCCGGGTCGAGATAGTCGTCCTTGATCTCCGCGAGCGACAGGATCGGATCGCCGCGGCGCACGAACTGTCCCTCGGCGACGTGCCAGGTCGTGATCCGACCCGCGATCGCGGTGTTGACGAGCTGCGGTCGGTCCTCGGGGCAGTACGCGATCACCGCGCCCTTTCCCGCGGCGTACTGCTGCCACGGGAGGAAGAGGATGACCAGCAGGACCAGCGAGATGCCGACCAGCCAGCGACGGAGCACACCATGGTGCCGCGGCGTGCGCAGCAACGCCGGCGCGTGCAGCGTCAGCCCCTCGGCGGCCCCCCCGAGATCTGGTGTCGCACTCATGACGCCACCCCGACCGCGCCGAGGATCGCCCCGGCTGCGGGTGTCCTGGCGACTTCGTCGAGCGAGCCATCGGCGACCACGCGACCGTCCTGCATGACGAGCACCCGGTCCGCGGCGGCGAGGAAGGCCGGATCGTGCGAGACGGCAATCACGGTCCACGGGCGACGACGATCCATCAGGAGTGCGACGAAGAGGTCGCGCGTCTGCGCCTCGAGATTCTGGAAGAAGTCATCCATCACCACGAGACGCGGCGACCCGACGATCGCCTGCGCGAGCAGCAGGCGGGCCACGAGATGCGACGGCAACGAGCGGCCGCCGGAGCGGATCGGCGCCTCGAGGCCCTCGGGCAGCGACGCGAGCCAGTCACCGGCGCCGACGGCGTCGAGCGCCGCCGCCAGGTCGGCATTGCGGAGGTGCGCCCGGCCAACGCGGAGATTCTCGGCGAGCGTGCCGTCGAAGAGGTCGGTGGCTGAGAGCAACTGGCCGACCTGACTCCGCAGTGCCGCGAGTTCGAGCGATCGCGCCGGCTGCCCATCGTAGGAGAGGCCGCCCTCGAAGTCGTGATAGAGGCCGGCCAGGACGCGCAGCAGCGTGGTCTGCCCGGCGCCGTCGAAGCCGGTGATCACGACGCGCGATCCCGGCGTGACGTCGAGCGTGATGCCATCGACGGCGGTGCCGGGGGCGCCAGGGTAGCGGTACCGCAGCGCGTGCGTGCGCAGCGCCATGCCGCCTGGTGCGGCCGACGGGAGGGCAGCGCCGCCATCCCGCTCGATCGGCAACTCGGCGACGTGGCCGACCTTGTCGACCGAGGTCAGGATATCGTAGAGCGTGCTGAGGGAGAGGATCAGCTTCTCGATCCCGGCCATCACCATCACGATCACGATTTCGGAGGCGACGAACTGCCCCAGCGTGATCTGGCGATTGATCACGAGCAGCGAGCCGAGGATCAGCACCGTGCCGATCACCACGGTCTTGAAGATCACCATGCCGAGGGCCTGCTGCACCAGGATACGGAAGTGGGCCTTGCGATGGTGGAGATAGTCGGTGACGTGGCGGTCCATCCGCTCGACGGCAAAGGCGCTGCTGCCCGCAAACTTGAAGGCCGTGATCGAGCGGCCGATCTCCTGGAGCCAGCGCACCGTGGCGTACTTGTCGGCGCTCTCGGCGATCGAGGTCGCCAGCCCGCGCGGCCCCGAGATCCGGAAGATCAGCGCGAGCACGGCGAGGAGCAGCAGCGAGAAGGCGGCGAAGTACGGGTGGTAGAAGGTCAGCAGCACGAGTCCGAAGAGCACCTGCAGCGCGGCGGTCGTCGACTCCGTGAGCAGCTTCGCGAGCGACTTCTGGATGATCACCGACTCGAAGAAGCGGTTCATCACCTCGGGGAGGTACTCGTCGCGGACACTCTCGAGGCGAACGCGCGGAAGCCGGAAGGCGAACTCGAAGGCGAGTTGCGCAAATACGCGCTGCTGCAGCAACTCCACCACGCCGAGCTGCAGGAGCTGCAGGACGCCGGAGGCGAGCGAGCCGACGATCACGAAGACGATCAGGAGCACGACCGGCTGCAGGATCAGGCCACCCGAGACGAGGCCGGTGATCGACTGCACGCCGAGCGGCAGCGTGAGGTAGATCAGGCCGTTGAGCGTGGCATAGAGGTAGACCAGCCCGATGTCGTTCCGCTCGCGACGCAACAACTGCCAGAGCCGTTGCACGGGGGTCGGGTGCGACTCGGCGTGGGTGTCCGCCGCGCCGGCACCGAGGACGGGCGCGACCTCGATCGGGGTCAGCAAGAGCACCGGACCACTGCCCAGCGCACCGAGGCTCGTCAGCCGCGCCATCACCTCCCGCGCGGGGCAGCGTTCCTCGCGAACCGCGCCTGCGGGGTCGGCAATGGTCAGCAGCAGGTCGTCACCCGGGGTGGCCGCGACCACCACCGCCTGTGCGTCTGCACGCCAGAGGATGGCGGGGAGGACCCGCCCGGCGAGCGTCTCCTCCACGGCGTCGGGGGTCCCCTTCCGCTGCAGGAGGGCGACCTGCTCGGTCGCGGCGACTTCGAGGAGACCGGCCAGCGTCGTGCTGCGCCGCTCCGAACCGGCCAGTGGCCGCCCCGGCGTCCGGCCAAGTCCGGCGAGGACCGCCGCAAGGATCTGGTCGACTCTGGTCCCCTCCACACCACCCTCCCCGAGTGCCCCATCGTGACTGCGCCAGAACGGCCAGAGGCCGTAAAAGGGGACTACCCCGGTCGGGATTGGTTGTTCCAGCCCGCACCAGAACCCGGGGAGGGTCCCGGCGCCGGGGGGAGGGTGCTATTGGTTCTGCCATGACGACCCCTTCGGACGCCCAACCGCGACTCGCCCGCCTCGCCTGGTGGACCCTCGGCGTGAACCTCCTGGTGATCATCTGGGGGGCCTTTGTCCGGGCCAGCGGGTCGGGCGCGGGATGCGGCAATCACTGGCCGCTCTGCAACGGGCAGGTCATCCCGCAGTCCCCTACGCTGCACACGATCGTCGAGCTGACGCACCGCGTCACCAGCGGCGTGGCACTGCTCTTCGTGGTGGCGCTGGTGGTCGGAACGCGCCGCGGCTTCGCGCCGGGGCATCGTGCCCGCGCGGCGGCGGTGGCAGCGATGGTGCTGATGCTGGTCGAGGCCGGTATCGGTGCCGGGCTCGTGAAGTTCGAGCTCGTGGCGCACAACGCCTCGATGGCGCGCGCCTGGTCGCTGGCCGCGCACCTCGTCAACACGCAGCTGCTGCTCGGCGCGATCGCGCTGACTGGCTGGTGGAGTGCGGGCCATCCCGCGATCCGGCTCCGCGGACGGGCCTGGTGGGTCGTGGCCGGACTGCTCGGATTGATGGTCGTCGGCACCACGGGCGCGATCGTCTCGCTGGGTGACACGCTCTTCCCCGCCACGTCACTGCAGGCGGGCCTCGCGCAGGATCAGGACCCCGCCGCGCATCCGCTGATCCGCCTGCGGGTGTGGCATCCGCTCCTGGCGATCACGATCGGCTCGGGACTGCTGGTGCTCTCACTCGTCGCCCCGAAGTGGCGCCACGACGCGATGACGGCGCGGGCCAGCCGGACGCTGACGGGCGTCGTGCTGACGCAGTGGGGATTGGGGGTGGCCACGCTCGCGCTGCTCGTCCCGGTGCCGCTGCAACTGCTGCACCTGCTGACGGCGGATCTGCTCTGGCTGACGGTGCTCTGGGTCGGCGCGGCCCTCGGGGCGGATCAGGCCGCGACGACGCCGGCGAGGAGCTGAGCGATGGCGGCATTGAAGACGGTGCCGGCCCCCGTCTCCAGGTAGCGCATCGCGCGCGCCGCGCCCCACGCCTCGCGGAAGGGGCGCGGCGCGCGCAGTGCCGTGTAGGCCGCCGCCGTCCCCACCAACGCGGAGGCCCACTGCTGCGGATGGCCGAAGCGCCGCGCCGGGTAGCCCGTGCCATCGGGACGGAGATGGTGCTCGAACGCGACGATCGCCGAGAGCTCGAGTCCCCGCCCGCCAGCCTGCAGCAGCAGCTCCGCCCCGAGCACCGTGTGCCGCTCCACCTCGCGCCGTTCCTCGGTGGAGAGCGACGTCTTGGTGCTGAACTCGACCGGCAGCCGCATCATCCCGACATCATGCCAGAGCGCCGCCACGCCGAGGCGCACGCGGTCGCCGTTCTCGAGCCCCGCCAGGCTTCCCGCCGCCATGCTGAGCAACGCCGTGTTGATCGCGTGGGCGGCAGGCTCCCCGCCGTCGCTCACGTTCGCCTGGGGGGCGCGATACTGATCGACCAGCCCCGCGAGGATCCGCGCGATCGCCTCCGTCTCGGACCGGGCGACGCGACCGCGCCGCGCCTCGGCGAGCACGAAGCGCATCGCCTCAAGTTCCTCGGAGACATCGATGGCGATCAGCGGCTCACCTTCTTCCGGCGTGGCGGTCGTGAGCACCGCTTCCTCGGAGGCCATCGCATCGACGGCCACGGGGCCGAGACTCACGCCGGGAAGGTGCACCTCGCCCAGCTCGGCGGAGTGGCTTCCCACCAGTCGGGCCTGGATCTCGTCGAGCATCGCGCCGAACGACTCCGGCGTGATGCCGGGATCGAATTGCAGCCGCTGCACCGAGATCGCGGTGAAGCGCGACGCCCAGGGCCAGTCGCCGAGTTCGTGCAGCGCGCGACCCGCGTAGATCGGCGGCCCCCCGAGGAAGAGGAAGGTCGGCTGCGAATCGGCGGCGAGCAGTGCGCGCAGCGCCTCGAGCGCCAGGTCCTGGGCGCGGCGACCAGCCGGATGTCCGGGCGAGTAAAGCGCCATCGTGGCGAGCGCGTGCGCCAGCGCGTGAAGAAAGCGGACGGCGTGACTCATCCGGCGCTCCCCACTGCGGCCCGGACCTGCGGATCGGCAGATCGGCCGGCGAGCTGGAGGATCGCGATGACCGGTCGGTGATTGGCCCACCGCGTCGCGAGCACCGCCAACGCCTCGAGCATCAGCGGGGTCGGCGGCAACAATCGTACGCGACGGAAGAGGCCGCCACGCGTCCGCACCAGGGTCAGCAACTGCGGCACGACCAGCGGGGAGGTCGAATCGGCAAGGAGCCTCACCGCCTGCAGCTGGAGCTCGGCGTTCGGGTGGCCGATCACGGCGAGCACCGGCGCCACCAGCGAAGGCGGACAGCGGCCGTTGAGCGAGTTCAGCGCGATCCGCGTCTGCGCCTCGTCGCCGCCCTCCAGCACGTCACTGATCGCCCGATCGCGCGTCGCCGGATGGCGCAGCAGCACCTTCAGTGCCTCGTGACGCACCCGCGGCTCGTCGTGGCGGAGTGCGCGGAGGATCGGTTCCGGATTCACGACCGGCGGCAACTGCGAGAGCACCACGAGGATGTTGCGGGCCAGGTACCACGGCGCGCCCTCAAGGCGCTGCATCAGCGCCGGTTCGACGCCGGGCCCCACCTGGGTCAGCAGGTCAAGCATCCGCCGCCGGGCCTGGCGATGGTCCGCACGCTCGAGCCCCTCGAGCAGCGCGGGCACCGCCGCCTCCTTGGTCCGCTGCACCACGCGCTCGATCAGCGCGAAGTCGGGGGTCGCCGCGGCCAGGAGGCGGGGCAGCAAGCCGGGCTCGAGCACGGCGCCGAGGATCGCGTCGGCGGTGGCCTGATTGCCGCCGGGCGCGTCGGCGAGCTCGATGACCTCCGTGAACTGGCCGCGATCGCGCATCAGTCGCGCGGCCACCAGCACCGATCGACTCGCGACCGAGAGCTCCAGGCCAAGCGAGACGGTGCGCATCGGCTCGACGAGCAAGCGCGGATCGTCCGCCGCCCCGGGCTCGGGATCGTCGCCCCCTTCCCACTGGTCGAGAATCCCCAGCACCTGCGCGGTGAAGGACGCGGTGGCGCTGATGCTCCCGTCGGGGCCGAGCGCGAGCTTCCCGAGCAACGACCGGAGGTGCGTCGAGATCGGCTCGCCATCGGATTCGGCCACCGACTCGAGCAGTTGCAACAGCAGGGTCGGCGGCACGACGCGCAGCGTGTCGGCGAGGAAGCGGCGTCGGGCCAACGGCGACGGCGCGGCCTGCACGAGGTGCAGCTGCGTCGGGCGGGCCAGGGCGCCGAGGACTTCGGTGAAGCGCTTCCGCGCGCCCGCCGGTCCGCGCTCACCGCGCGAGGCGATCGCCGAGGAGAAGGAGGCCAGCGCCTCGAAGACGCGCCGCGCCTCCTCGGGGCTGCGCTCGACGCGCTCCGTGATCGCCTCGGCGACCTGGGCCGAGGTCGGTGCGCCCTCGACATCGGTGAGGCGACGGCCGAACGCCGCCTCGACGAGCTCGCCCCAGAAGGCCTCGTCCAGCTCATGGTCGAACGGCGAGTCGGTGAAGCCGAGGACTTCGTAGAGCAGCGGATCGATGCGAATGCACTCGGACCGCCAGCCATCGCGGCCGACATGCTCGGAGGCATCGTGGTCCGCGAGCGCCGCCAGCATCGCGGTCACTTCGGTCGCCGTGACCCCCTCGGCGACGCGGATCGTGCCGACGTTCTTCCGATGGAGGCGGGCGGCGAATTCCCTCAGGATCGGCGGCAGCGGATCGAGCGTGATGCCGTCGAGCAGGAAGCCCTTCGGGGTGACGCCCAAGGTCAACGCCCCGCGCTCCTCGACGAGGGGCGCGAGGCGCTCGACCAGCTGGGCCGCGGACTCGAGGACGAATCGGTGGTTCGGCGGATACATCGTCGCCTTGCCCACCGCGTTGATGAGGTCGCGCAGGACGAGCGCGACCGGCTTCGGGAGGGGCGCACCCTTCCCGGGACCGCTCACGCGGCTCCGCTCCAGCGCGCCCGCCCCTGCGTCAAGCGGAGGCCGCCATGTTCTCCACCATCGCCTCGCCGAATGCCGAGGTCGAGAGCTTGGTGGCACCCTCCATCAACCGCTCGAAGTCGTAGGTGACGCGCTTCTGCCCGATCGTCGTCGCCAGAGAATTGAGCACCAGCTCGGCCGCCTCGTGCCATCCGAGGTGGCGCAGCATCATCTCGCCGGAGAGGATGACGGAACCAGGGTTCACCATGTCCTTGCCGGCGTACTTCGGCGCGGTCCCGTGCGTGGCCTCGAAGATGGCGTGCCCGGAGACGTAGTTGATGTTGCGCGCCGGGCGCGATGCCGATGCCGCCGACCTGTGCGGCGAGTGCGTCGGAGATGTAGTCGCCGTTCAGGTTCAGCGTGGCGAGCACGCCGTAGTCGCGCGGGCGCGTGAGCACCTGCTGCAGCATCGCGTCGGCGATCACGTCCTTGATGATGATCCCGTTCGGCAGCACCTGCCACGGGCCGCCCTCATGGTCCACCGCGCCGAACTCCTCGCGCGCGAGCTGGTAGCCCCAGTCGCGGAAGCCGCCCTCGGTGTACTTCATGATGTTGCCCTTGTGCACCAGCGTCACGCTCGGGCGGCCTTCCTTGATCGCATACTGGATCGCCGCGCGGATCAGCCGCTTCGAGCCCTCCTCCGATACCGGCTTGATGCCGATCGCGGAGGAATCGGGGAAGCGGATGTTCTTGACGCCCATCTCCTGCTGCAGGAAGGTGATCAGCTTCTTCACCTGGGCCGAGTGCGCCTCGTACTCGATGCCGGCGTAGATGTCCTCGGTGTTCTCGCGGAAGATCACCATGTCGACGGCACCCGGGATCCTTCACCGGCGACGGCACGCCCGGTGAACCAGCGCACGGGCCGCACGCAGGCATAGAGATCGAGCTGCTGGCGGAGGGCGACATTGAGCGAGCGGATCCCGCCGCCGACCGGCGTCGTCAGCGGCCCCTTGATGGCGACCAGGTAGTGGTTGATCGCCGTGATCGTGTCCTCGGGGAGCCACGAGTCGTAGCGGTCCTTCGCCTTCTCGCCCGCGAAGACCTCGAACCATGCCAACCGGCGCTTGCCGCCATAGGCGATCCGCACCGCCCCATCGAGGACGTGCTGCGACGCCCGCCAGATGTCAGGGCCGGTGCCGTCGCCCTCGATGAAGGGGATGATCGGGGCGTCGGGAACCTGCAGGACCCCGTCGACGAGGGTGATGCGTTCGCCGTCCGTGGGAGGCGCGAGGGTCGTGAAGACCGGGGCATGGGATGAAGTGGGCATCCGGCAAATATAGCGTCCCAGTATGTTCCGGGATGGCCGACGACCCGATCCCCGCACCCGCCCTCACCCCCGGCCACCCGCTCCTCCGTGCCGACCGACGGATCATGACGACCCGGGCCGCCCTCCGCGCGCTGGGCCGGGTCGCCCCCGGCACCACGGCACGGATCGCCGAGGCACTCTTCGTGAAGACCGCCCGTCCCACCCCCCGACCCGACGAAGCGGCCTGGCTCGCCACCGCCGAGCGGTTCTCGGTGCGCGCTGCGGGCCAGACCATCGCCGGGTATGCGTGGGGAAGCGACGGGCCGACGGTGGTGGTCGCCCACGGCTGGTGGAGCCATGCCGGCCGCTTCGCACCGCTCGCCAAGGCGCTGCTCGCCGCGGGGATGCGCGTGGTGGCCTACGACGCCCCCGGCCACGGCCGCTCGACCGGCTGGCGCGCGACGATGCCCGAGTTCGCCGCCACGATCCGCGCCGTTGCCGACCATCACGGCCCGCTGCACGCCGTCGTCGGCCACTCGCTCGGTGGTGCCGCCTCGATCTTCGCGCTCGCCCGCGGCCTCACGGCCTCCCGGGCGGTGATCATCGCGGCCCCGGCCGACATCACCTCGTGGGCGGTCCGCTTCCGCGACACCTTCGACATCTCCGACCGCATCTACGCGCAGATGCAGCGGAACATGGAGCGGCGGCTCCAGATCAGCTGGCACGATCTCGACATCCCGATCCTCGCGCGGCAGCTCACCCAGCCCGCGCTGATCATCCACGATGAACAGGACCCGGATGTTCCCTACGCGGAGGGGAAGCTGCTCGCCGAGGCGTGGCACGGCAGCATCCTGCACACGACGCAGCAGCTCGGCCACCGCGCGATCCTGCGGGACCGGGCGGTGATCGAGACGGTCGTCGACTTCCTGGGAGGTCGGGGGACGCCGTAGGGGCGACGCATGCGTCGCCCTCCGGGGATCGATGCGATGGCGGCAAGGGCGACGCATGCGTCGCCCTCCGGGGATCGATGCGATGGCGGCAAGGGCGACGCATGCGTCGCCCTTACACATACCGGCATCATCTCGCGGGGGTCAGATCGGCTTGTTCACCGCAATCCACGCCGCGGTCATGCCGAGGAGCGGGAGGAGGATCAGCATCCAGCGCGCGACCTTCGGGGCGCGGTACATCACCATCCCCATCGCACCCATGATCACCCAGATGGCGAGCTTGAGATAGATCCAGGCGGGGAGGGAGCCGCCCTGCACGAGCTTGAGGCGCGCCAGCATCCCGAAGCCGCCGAGCAGGATCACGAAGAGCGCCGTGCCGTGGACCGAGGCGAGCAGCTTCCGGGCGGTGTTCGAGGCCTTCGTGCCGCCGTTGGTGACGTGGAGGGCGATCCCGCCGAGTCCCATGAACATCGCGAACATGCCGCCCAGGTGGAGCAGGCGGTAGATGGCATAGCGTTCCAAGCAATCACTCCGTCAGGCAGTCAGGGGGAAATACCGTTCAGGATCCGAGCAGGTCCTCGAGCACCTTGTCGACGACTTCCACCACGCGCCCTGAGACGATGCGCGCGAGGACGTCGACCGTCTCGAGCGGCAGGGAATCGGGGTGCTTGCGGTCGCGCTGGAAGCGGACGATCTGGCCGAGGAGGACCGCAGCCATCGGACGGCCGTCGGCGTGAGCCCCATGCAGCGCCGCGAGGACATCGTCATCCTCTTCCTCGTCCTCGTCGTCGTGGTCGCCGTCGTCATCATCCTCGTCGAGGTCGTCGTCGTCGAGGTCATCCTCGTCGAGATCCTCCTCGTCCGCGGCGCGCGCCACGGCATCCTCATACGACGGCACCGACGCGAGCCACGGCTCCTCCGACTCCTCCTCCGCGACGGGCGCCTCGCGCTCCGGCATCGGCACCAGCGCGTAGAGCTCGCAGCGCAGCCCCGGCTCCTCCTCGCGCGCGGCGAGCACCAGCTGACGCGGCTCGTCGAAGAGATGCTGCTCGGCGAAGAACTCGACCGCCTCGGGCGGCACGGCGCAGCGAGCGACCAGCGTCCCGTCGAGGAAGGTGCCGAGGCAGGTCATTCCCTCGGGCACCCGATCATCGGCCACCTCGCGCACTTCGAGCGGCACCGGCTGGTCGGTTGCCGCCAGCACGGTGGCCGGGCGCCCGCCAGGGGCTCCTGCAGCTTCGGGGTGTTCGTGGTCGTCGTGCATGCATGCCTCCGGGGGAACCAGTCCCCTGCAATCTAGCCCCACCCTCGGGGCGCCGGTGGCGATATCTTACCCCCCGCCCCCATGACCGATCCGTTGCTCGCCCCCGATCTCGACCGCGATGCCGTGGTCCGCTGGCAGGAGCGCCTCGCCGCCCATCTGCTGGGCGGAGGGCTCCTCGTCGCGGTCCTGGCCGCCTTGCCGACCGCGCCGACCGACCTCGATCGGCATCAGCTGCCGAAGGAGACGGTGGTGCACCTCGCCACCTGGCTCGCCGTGGCCCTCCTCCGTCCGGGCGTCGCGGCGCTCTCCCGGGCAGCCCGCGTCGGACTCGCCCTGCTGCTCGGCGCCACGCTGGCGTCGGCGGCGCTGGCGGAGAACCCCTGGCTCGCGCTCCGGGCCGGGTCGCTGACCCTCACCGGTGCGGCCGCCCTGCTCACCGCGCACCGTCTCGCCGCGCGCGGTTTCGGCCCCATCCTGCTCCACTGGCTCGGGGTCACGGCCTTCGTCGGCACGCTGACCGGCCTCGCGCAGGCGTACGGACTCCAGTTGCCGAACTTCGCGACGACGCGGCTCCCCGGCGGGAGTTTCGGCAATCGGAACTTCCTGGCGCATCTCGCGGCAATCGCGCTCCCGATTATCGGGCTCCTCGCCCTCACGACCCGACGGTGGCTCGGCGCGCTGGTTGCCGCGATCGCGGCGGGGGCGCTCGTCGGCGCGATCGTCCTGACCCGCTCGCGCGCCGCGTGGCTCGCCGCGGCAGCGGCGATCGGCGTCGTCGTGCTGTCGCTGCTGCTCGCGCGCCGGAAGGGCGCCCTGCCGGTGTCGATGGGTCGCGTCGCCCTGCTGGGGTTCGCCGTCGTCGTCGGCCCGTTTCTGGTGCTGACACTCCCAAACGATCTGAACTGGCGCTCCGACTCGCCGTACGCGGAGACGCTGACCGGTATCGCCAACGCGCAGGAGGGGTCGGGTCGCGGCCGCGTCATTCAGTACCGCAATTCGCTTCGCCTCGCGGCCGCGCACCCCGTCCTCGGCGTCGGGCCGGGCAACTGGCCGATCCGCTACGGCGACGTTGCCCCGCCGAACGATCCGACCTGGGTCTGGGGCGATGCGATTCCGATCAATCCGTGGCCGAGCAGCGACTGGATGGCGCTGATCTCGGAACGCGGCGTGTTCGCGCTCGCAGGATCGCTGTTGCTCGGGCTGGCACTCGCGTGGCGCGCCTTCGGCCGACTGCAGCGCGCGGGCGATGACGCCCTGCGCGGTGCGGCCGCGCTCGGCGTGCTGGCGGCGACGGCGGTGGTGGGGGCGTTCGACGCGGTGCTGCTGCTCCCCGTGCCGCTCCTCTTCGTGGCGCTCGCGATCGGCGCACTCACGGCGCCAGCCGAGACACCCGAGGAACTCGCGGCTCCGTCACGGTGGCGCGTCGCGTTGCCGCTGCTGTTGATGCTGGTGTCCGCTCGGAGCGTCGAACAGACGGCGGCCTACCTGGTCGCAGGATCGGGGCGCGAGACGAACCGGATGGTGTGGGCGGCCCGGCTCGATCCGACGTCTTATCCGCTGCGCATCGCGCTTGCCAGCCGACTCCCCTGTGCCCGGGCCCGCAGCCATGCGCGCGCGGCCCTCGCCCTGGCCCCGGAATGGCCCGCGAGCCGCAACGCTGCCGCGCGCTGCGGCGTGCGCTGAGCCGAGCCTCGCCACGGAGGTCCAGATGTCGATCCGCAGTCGCCACCTCGCGCCGTCACTCGCCCTGCTCCTGAGCATCACCCTCCACGCCGTCGCATCGGCCCAGACGCCGCAGATCGTGGCCGCGCGACTGGCGGCGCTCACCGCCGAGGCGACCGAGTGGCGCGGCTTCGGCGGCTCGGCCTGGCTCGACCCGGCACCGTACCAGCTGCACTCGACACCCACCGGCATGGTACGCAACGAGACGCCGTTCCCGGCGCGGACCCCGACCGAGGTCGACGCGATGGCAACGGCGATCGGCGCGCGGATCGCCGGGCCGGAGCAACTGATCCGCTGTGTGTCGGAGAGTGCGACCTGCACGCTCCCGCCGACCGGCACGCTGCTCTTCGAGATCGGCGATCCGATCATCGAGGGCGCGCGGGCGACGGTGCTGCTGCGTTCGCGGGTGGTGGGGAGTTACCCGAACGGTGCCGAGATGCATCGCGCGGTGCGCGGAGGCTCGATCGTTCGCTACACGCTCGACCACCAGGACGGGCGCTGGCAGGTGGTAAAGCGCGACGTCCTCGTGATCGGCTAGCAGGCCGCGAACTGCCGGGGCCGACCGCTACCGCGCGGTCTGCCCCCACTCCGACCAACTGCCATCGTAGATCGCGACCGGCGGCCCGACCGGGCCGAGTCCGGCGGCGCGCACCACCTCGACCGCCAGCGCGAGCGTGCACGCAGTCACCCCGCTTCCACACGACGCGACGATCGGCCGGGTGATGTCGAGACCACGCTCGGCGATCATCGCCGCCAGCTCCGCCGGCTTCCGGTAGCACCCCGTCTCCGGATCGGTCAGCGTATTGAACGGGATGTTGGCGCTGCCCGGGATGTGGCCGCGCGCCAACCCGGGCCGCGGCTCGTCGACCTCGCCACGGAAGCGCTCGCCGCTCCGACAATCGACCAGCTGCGCCGACTCGGTTCCCGCGACGATCCGTTCGATCCCCGCGAGGTCGCGAATCAACGCCGGATTGGGCGTCGGCACGTGGTAGCCGGTCGGGTAGCGGCGCACGACGCCGACCTGCACCGGCCGCGTCTCGCGCGCCCACGCGCCGAAGCCGCCATCGAGCACCGCGACGCGCTCATGCCCGAAGTAGCGAAAGAGCCACCAGGCGCGCGCCGCCGAGAGGTTCACGCCGCTGCCATCGTAGCAGACGATCCGGTCGTCGCGGCGGATGCCGAGGCGCTCACAGAGTCCGGCGAAGCGCTCGGCGGTCGGCACCATGTGCGGCAGCGAGCTGTCCGCATCGCTCGCGGCGTCGAGGTCGAAGCGGACCGCCCCCTTGATGTGCGCCCGGCGGTATTCGTCGTCGGGATCGCGGCCGTGCACCGGCAGGTACCACGACATGTCGAGGACCACGAGATCCGGCTCGTCGAGGTGAATCGAGAGCCACATCGCGGTGACCAACGGACCAGGCAACGACGCCTTGGTAGATTCCACGCCAACTCCTTCGCTGATAGGCCTGCCATGTATGCCCTGGTGATCCTGCGCTACACCGCCCCGCTCGACGACATCATCGCGTCGACCGACGACCACCGAAGTTACCTCCGGTCGCTCCGGGAGCGAGGGTGGCTGCTCGCCTCGGGACCGTTCGAGCCCCGAACCGGCGGCGCCCTGCTCTTCCGCCTCCCCGACGATGGCCCCACGCTCGAGTCGATCCGCGACGCCGACCCGTTCCATCAGCGCGGGCTCGCCGAATACGAATTGCGTCACTGGAAGCCGGTGATTGGAACGGAAGGCCTCGACCGACTGTAGCACGCTCATGACCCCTCGCGTGCGTCGCCTCGCCCTGGTGGCCGTCCTGCTCGCCCTCCCTGCCACCCTCGCCGCGCAGGCGGGCGTCCTCACCGGGCGCGTGATCGATCGACTGACCCGCGAGGGGATCGTCGAGGCGCAACTGGAGGTCGAGGGGACCACGCTGCGCGCCCGGAGTGCCGCGGCCGGGCGCTTCACGCTGCCTGGCGTGACGCCCGGGACGGTCACGGTGCGCGTGATCGCGATCGGCTACGCCCCGCTCACCCTGCGCGACGTCGCGGTCGGCAGCGGCCGCCCCGTCCCGCTGCTGATCGAGCTTGAGGCGCGCCCACTCGACCTCGGCACCATCCTCACCTCCGCCCCGCCGCGCGACAACCTCGGCCAGGGCAGTGGCGCGGCGACGCTCGGCCGCGACGAGACCCGACGGGCACCGGGCGTCCAGGAAGACATCGTGCGCGCCGTCGCGCTCTTGCCGGGCGTCGGTGTCACCTCGCCCGGACGCAACGACCTGGTGGTGCGCGGCGGCTCCGCGGCGGAGAACCTCTTCCTGCTCGACGGCCTCGAAGTCCCCAACATCAATCACTTCGGTTCGCAGGGCGCCACCGGCGGCCCCGTCTCGCTGCTGCCGATCGACCTCGTGCGCGGTGCGGCCTTCACCAGCGCGCCGCCCTCCGCGGCGTACGGCGACCGGACGTCCTCCGCCACCGCGATCACCCTGCGCGAGGGCAACGAGGAGCGCTGGGCCGGGCAGGGCAATCTCTCGGCGACCGGCATCGGCGCGATCGCCGAGGGGCCGATCGGCAACGGCTCGGTGCTGTTCGGCGTGCGGCGGTCGTACCTCGACCTGCTCTTTCGTGCGCTCGACTTCTCGTTCCTGCCGACCTATTACGACGCGACCCTCAAGGCGACGCAGCGCTTCGGCCAGCGCGACCAGCTCACGCTGCTCGCACTCGGATCGCGCGATGACATCTCGTTCCTGACCGACAGTGCCGACCAGCGCCTCGACAACGCGCGCATCCTCGGCAGCGCCCAGCGCGGTGCGGTCGTCGGCCTCACCTGGCAACGGACGCTGCCGAACGGCGCACTCACCGTGACGCTCGGGCACACGCGCACGAGCTTCGACAGCCGTCAGGTTGACACCACGGGCGCGACGATTTTCTCGGCGGTGTCGCGCGAGGCGGAATACTCGCTGCGGACCGATCTCCTGCTCGCGCCGCGCACCGACCTGGAACTGCGCTTCGGCGCGGTCGGCCGCATCGCTCCCTCGCTGCGCTACGACGTCACGCTGCCGGGCGCGCTCCGCCGCGACGGCAACGGCGTGCCGCAGCCACTCCGCGTCGACTCCACCTTCAGTGCCCGGCGGGTGGCCGCCTATGCGGAGGCGACGTGGCGGCCGCGCGAGTCGTGGCGCCTGACGGGCGGGCTCCGTGCCGATCGATACGCCTGGCTCGGCAACGCGGTCCATCTCTCACCGCGCCTGAGCCTCGCGCGAGACGTGACCGCAGCCACCACGGTGACGGCCAGCGTCGGACGCGCCGTGCAGCCGCCGCCGTTCATCTGGCAGGTCGGCGATCCGACGAACGGGGCGCTGCGACCGTGGCGCGCCGACCAGGCGACGCTTGGCGCGCGCACGCGCGTCGGCAGCACCACGCTGCAGGTCGAGGGGTATCTCAAGCGCTACCGCGACTATCCGATCCGCCTCTTCCGCCGCCAGGCGGTGCTGACGCCATCGGGGTTCGAGGACGCGCTCGATGACATCCCCTTCGGGCTCGAACCGCTCAGGAGCAGCGGGCGTGGCCGCGCGTGGGGGCTTGAGGTGCTCGCGCAGCGCCGGCTCGACAACCTCCCGATTTACGGCCTCGCCTCGCTGACGCTGGCGCGCGCGCGTTTCACGCCGCTCGACGGCATCGAGCGGCCAGGGGCGTTCGATGTGCCGGTGATTGTCACGGCGCTGGCGGGGTGGCGACCGACCGATAGGCTCGAGGTGAGCGGCAAACTGCGGGTCAGCAGCGGCGCGCGGACGACGCCGTTCGTGACGACCGGTGAGCTCGCGGGGACGCCCAACTTCAAGGCGTACTTGGCCGGCCCCCGCCTCCCGACCTTCTATGCGCTCGACCTTCGGGTGGACCGGCGCTGGAGCTTCCGGGCCACCCAGCTGACGCTCTACCTCGACATCCAGAACGTCACCGACCGGGAGAATCCGGCGCGTTACCAGTGGAATCTCCGGGAGCGCGTCGTCGAGACGGACACCTCGGTCGGCCGCCTCCCGAGCATCGGCCTCACGTTCGATTTCTGACCCCCGAGCGGGATGTGGCGTCGGCGCCGCACCGCAGAGCGCCCACCCGCCGGCCCGCGCACCCGCTGGCACCCCGACCCTCCCCTTGGCAGCCCGCCTCCCACCCGACCCCGCAACTCGTTGCGGGGCCGTGACCTCCGCGTCGTCAATCCGAGCGCTGGTGTGCCGATACTGCCTGCTGAAGCGTCTGGCACGAAGTATGAGTGAGTAACTGCTGCGCTTGGTGATTCCGCCCCGGAGTCCCCGTTCCAGGCTCAACCCGTGTCACCCCGACGCGTGGCGGAACGACGCGCTGCCCCAGGAGGTGCCGAATGTTCGGCGACAGCATGTGGGATGAAGAGGAGCGGCTGCGCCGCGCCGAGGAAGGCCGCGAGGAGATCGAGTCCGCGGAATCCGACGCCGGCCTGGAGATCGACGACGTGACGGCCATGGGCGTGCTCGACGAGCGCCTCCGCCGACGGATGGCGATCGCCGAGCTGCTGCGCGAGGTCGGCGGCTGCTGACCTCGTTCCCGGTCAGGGCCGCTGGCGCGACGCGCCGGCGAGCTCCTCACCGGGATTGACGTACCGATCAAGGGCCTGCCGGAACTGCCGCTCGTAGAGCGCGTGATACCGGCCCCCGAGATCGACCAGGGCATCGTGCGAGCCGCGCTCGACGATCTCGCCCTCCCTCCAGGACCAGGATCTGGTCGGCGCGACGTGATGGTCGACAACCGGTGCGCGATCACGAAGGTGGTGCGCCCCGCGCGCAGGCGCGTCAGCCCTTCCTGGATCAGCGCCCTCGCTCTCGGAATCGAGTGCACGAGGTCGCCTCGTCGAGGATCAGGATCGCGCGGGTCGGCGAGGATCGCGCGCGCGATCGCGACGCGCTGGCGCTGGCCGCCGCGTCAGCTTGACGCCGCGCTCTCCGACGATCGTCCCGTAGCCCAGCTCGAAGCGCAGCGCGAACTCGTCGCAATGGGCGATCCGCGCCGCCTCGCGCACCTCCTCTTCGGTGGCGTCCGGGCTTGGCGAAGCGCGATGTTGTCGAGGATGGTGCCGTCGAAGAGGAAGTTGTCCTGCAGCACGACGCCGAGCGTGCGGCGGTACTCGCGCAGGCGGAAGGTCGCGAGGTCGCGGCCGTCGATCAGGATGCGGCCGCTGTCGGGACGGTTGAACGCCATCGACCAGCGAGACGAGCGTGCTCTTCCCCGAGCCGCTGGTGCCCACGAGCGCCGTGGTGGTGCCGGCCGGCGCGTCGAAGGTGATGTTCCGTGAGTACCGGCACGCCTTCATCGTACGAGAAGGCGACGTCCTCGAAGGCGACGTCGCCCGGTCAGCCGTGCCCAGCGGCGCGAGGTCGGCGTCGTCCTCGTCCTCGGTCGCGACGGCGCGCAGCTCGCGGATGCGGTCGAGGCCGGCGAAGGCCTCGGTGACCTGCGTCCCGATGCGCGGCGATCTGGATCAGCGGCGCGGCGAGCAGGCCGATCGAGAAAGACGTACGGGAAGAGGTCGCCCTGCGTCATCCGGCCCGCGAGGATGTGCCTGCCCGCCGACGCACGATCAGCAGCGTGCCGATGATGCCGACGATCACGGTGGAGAGCGCCGTCGTGGCGCGAGACGCCGGTCATCGTGGCCGCGACGTTGCGGAAGAGCTTGTTGGCGCCCTTCGCGAAGGCATGCTGCTCGCGCCGTTCGGCGGTGTAGGCCTTGACCACGCGAATGCCGGCGATGCTCTCGACCAGCCGGCCGGTGACCTCGGCGTTGAGCTTGCCGCGCTCGCGGAAGATCGGGCGAAGCCGGGTGAAGGCGTACGCCATCACCGCCGCCGAACGCGACGAGCAGCACCGCCGTCACCGACGTCAACCGCCAGTTGAGGATCATCAGCCAGGTGACAGCGCCACGACGGCGGTCGACCGCGCCACCGACGAGCTGCACGAGGCCGGTGCCGACCAGGTTGCGGATGCCTTCGGCGTCGCTCATCACGCGCGAGACGAGCTGCGCCGGTCTGGGTCGCGTCGAAGGTGCGGATCGGAAGGCGCGCGAGGTGCGACTGCACGGCGCGGCGCATCTCGGTGATCGCACGCTGCGCTGCCACGCCGAGGATCTGCGAGACGCCGAAGGAGGAGGCCGCCTGGACGACCGTCGCGAGACCCACCGCCGCGGCGAGCGGCCAGAGGAGCGAACGGTCGCCGCTCGGGAGGACGACGTCGATCAGTTCCTTCGAGGACCAGGGGAGGACGAAGCCGGCCGCACGATTGACCAGCATCAGCACGAAGCCGATCGCGAGCCGTCGGCGATGGAACCAGAGCAGTTCCCGCGCCTCGCGCCACACCACCTCGCTCGACACCTTCTTCTTCTTGGGCTTCTCGCCGACGTTTGCCGCGGTGCCGCGACCCCGCCCGCCTCGCTCGCCCGTCCCCAAGCCGCTCGTGCCGCCCCGGAATGCCAGAAAGCCCCCTCGGTTGCCACCCTGTGTCGGCCGGAGGTTTCCGGCCGACCCCAATGGTAACCGGAAAGCGGGGGCTCAGGTTCCCCGGGTCAGGGAGGCCAGCGCGGCCTCGACCTCCTTGGCCTCCGCCGCGCGTGCGTAGCTGCCGCCACGCTCGTTCGAGGCGCGCATCGGTTCGATCCCGAGCACGCGGCCGTCCGCCGCCACGCGGACGAGCGCCTCCGCCACGCCGTACTTCCCGTGATCGCCCTGTTCGATCGTGAAGACGAGGACCCACGGCGTGCCGGCTGACCACTGCGACGTTGCAGTCCAGGTCGCTTCCTTCCCGGGCACGGCGCGCAGCGCGATCGGCTGCGTCACCCGACGCCCGTTGACGATTCCCTCGGCCCGGGCCTTCGCCGTCAGCGGGTATTCGTCGTGGTGGTGGTCGCTGCGGATCAGGAAGACGGCGCCGGGGGTCGGGGCGCTCTTGCCGCTCACGGCCGTGACGGTGATCGACGGGGGGCCGAAGGCGAGCGCGGCGCTGGCGAGCAGGAGGAGGCGGGTGGCGGTGAACATCGGGACGACTCCGGATCAGGGGTTCTTGGTGACCTTCCCCCCTTCGATGCCGCTGCGCGGCAGGACGTTGATGCCCCCCTTGAACGATCGACCGACGATCTCGCCGAAACGTGCGTCACCGAGGCCGAGGCCGTTCCGCAGGATGCCGCCGCGCGTGGCGAGGTCGAGGCGCGGGAGCGCGGCCTTGTCGAGTGCGAGCGTGATCGAGCCATCGTGGCTCTGCAAGTCGAGGCGGGCGTCGGGGCGCAAGGTGCCGCGCACGGTGATGTTGCCGCCGATCGTCTCGAGGCGACCGTCGCCGACCTTCGGCCCCTCGACGCTGATGTGCCCGCCGACGGTCGTGAGCGTCATGCTCCCCTCGACGTTCGCGAGCGTGACGATGCCGCCCCCGTTGCGCACGCGGACCGCGCCCTGCGTGGCACTGATCCGCACGGTGGCATCGATCGTCTCGACGGTGACACTGCCACTCGCCTGTTGCACCGTGACGTTGCCGGTGACGGTCAGCACTTCGAGCGAACCGGTGGTGCCCACTGCGGTCACCCGTCCCTCGGTCATCTTGATCGCGACGCGTGCCCGTCGCGGGACGCGCACGCGGAGGGTGCCGCCCGGAAGCGTCGGATCCTCGCGCTTGAGCGATTCCACCCCGAGCTTGCCGCCGCGACCATCGGAACCGACCCCGCCGAAGAAGCTGCCGCCGCGCGCCATGGTGCCCGCCACGTCGATCGAATCGCGGTCCCACGCCTCGAGCTCCACCTGCCCGGTCGGCAGCCAGATGCGGAGCGCCACGTCCGGCGCGGCGGCCCACCCGCGGGCAATCGGGGTCTGGGCGGCGGCGGGGGCGGCGGCCACCAACAGCGCAGCGAGCAGGGTGTGGGTGCGGTTCACGACGCCGCCTCGCGCACCAGGCGCTGGAGTCGCTCGCGACGATCCTGCACGGCCGCCAGCGCGGCGCCGAGGTCGGCATCCCCCGGCGACGCCGTGAGGGCCGCGCGCAATTCGCGCTCGGCCTGGTCCAGCGACGCGAAGGCCGGCTGCGCCCGCTTGGCGGCGAGCAGGATGCTCGCACCCCCGGGGACGTCGGACGCGCGCTTCTGCCGCGGCGTGAGACTCGTCCCGAGCACGGCGACCAGCGAGGCCGCGATCGCGAGCGTGCCGAATCGCTTCCATCGCCGGGTGCGACGCACGCGGGTGACGGCGGCGAGCGTGCGCTCCCGCAGCGCGGCGGGCGGCGCAAGTTCGGCCGGCAGCTGTTCCGCCAATGGTGGCTCGAACGACTCTTCGATCATTGCAGCATTCCTCGCAGCAGTCGCCGCGCGCGAAAGAGGTGCGCCTTGGAGGTGCCCTCGGCGATCCCGAGGAGCTGACCGATCTCGCCGTGCTGATAGCCCTCGACATCGTGGAGCACGAAGACGGCGCGGGCGCCGGCCGGCAGTCGCGCCACGGCTGCCTCGAGATCGAGGTGCAGGCCGGGATCGTGTCCCGGCGCCTCGGCATCGGGGACGTGCAGTTCGACCCCGCCGAAGTCCGCGGCGATCGCCACCCGCAGGCGCCGGCGATGCCCCGCCCGCCCCTGCTCGAGGACGGTGTTCACCGCGAGGCGGTGCAGCCAGGTGGTGAAGGCGCTCTCGCCGCGGAACGAGCCGAGGCGCTCCCAGAGTCGCACGAAGACATCCTGCACCAACTCCTCGGCCGACGCCGAGTCGGCGCTGAGCCGGAGGCAGAGCGCGAAGACGCGCCCGGCGTGGGCGTCGTAGAGGGCCGCGAAGGCGGCGTCATCGCCGTGCTGGGCGGCGCGGACCAGCGGATCGATCACGGACTCGGGGCACGGGGGAAGGAGGCCATCACGGAATTAGGATGCCGACCACACCGGAAGAGTTTACTCCCTCGTTGCAGTCATGGAACACCACCGTGGGGGGGCGGTGTCATATTGCAGTCATCCCGGGGCGCGCACCGCCCGTCGCCCCGGTGGACGATCGGCGGTCCCAGAGCGAGGTGCCCCATGGGTGTGTTCGACGAATTGGACGAGAAGGCGAAGGAACTGGCGGCCAAGGCAAAGGCCGCCCTGGAGAACAGGGACGAATTCCTGGCGAAGGCGCGGGAGCGGATGGACAGCGCGATCGCCGACGCCAAGGAGGAGCTGGAGGAGTTCAAGGGCGAGGCCCGCGAGGAAATCGAGGAGTTCCGCGCCAAGGTGGCCGACTTCCTCGACCGCGACGGTGCACCCGCTGCCGCCCCGGCGGCCCCGACGGAACCGCCGGCAGCGCCGGACGCCCCGCCCGCGCCGGATGCCCCCCCTGCGCCGGACGCGCCCCCCTCGGCCTGACCCGGCCCATCCCCAGCCCTCCCCGCCCCGGGGGCGAGCGTCCGCGCTCGCCGCCGGGGCGGTTTGCACCTGGACCCCGCCCCCACCGCAACCTTCCCCCCGGCGCCGGCGTACCAAGGCCGTGGTGCGACAGGGCGCTCCCGCCCTGGCCGTGCCGACGGACCCGATAACGGAACGCGACATGTCGCTTCGCTCCCTTGCACGAATCGCGAGCTCGCTCGCCAGCCTGCTGTTGCTGGTCGGCCTCGCCGCCCGCCCTCTCGCCGCCCAGAGCACCGTCGACTGGATCACCGGCTCGGTCACCGATGGCACCGGGAAGCCGGTCGTCGGCGCCACCATCGAGGCCTACAGCATCGAGCTCGACGTCACCAAGAAGGCGACCGCGAACGACAAGGGTCGCTTCTCGATCCCGTTCAACGACGGCGGCGGACGGTACCGCGTCACGGTGCGCGCGATCGGCAAGACGCCGTTCATCACCAACGTCTCGCGCCAGGAAGACGACGACCGCATCGTGCTGAACGTCAAGCTCGGTGACCGGCCGCAGGTCCTCACCGACATCCGCACCCAGACCGTGCGGGCCCAGGGCGATCAGAACGAGCGGCCGACGCCGGGCAGCACCGAGCGCAACGTCGACGCCGGCCAGATGGCCCGCCTCCCGATCGATGCCTCCGACCTCGCTGCGCTGGCGCAGCTGGTGCCGGGCGTGATCGTGACGGCCGGCAGCGACTCCACCGCGACCACCTTCCAGGTGGCCGGCCAGAGCGGCGCCGCGAACAACATCGTCGTCGACGGCACGTCGAACGGCGGCACCCTGCCGGCCGACGGCGTCCGCAGCACCCGCGTGGTCACCAACACCTTCGACGTCTCGCGCGGCCAGTTCTCCGGCGGTCAGGTCTCGGCGACCACGCGCGGCGGCAGCAACCGGCAGCAGGGCTCGATCAGCGGCAACTTCCGCGATCGCAACCTCGCCTTCGGCAGCGCGACCGACAACGTCTTCACCGCGGGCCAGACCTCGCAGCAGGTCGGCGCCGGCTTCGGTGGCGCGCTCCGGAAGGACAAGCTCTTCCTCTTCGGCTCGTTCAACGTCAATCGCGCCGTCAACCCGATGGCCTCGCTCGACCGCGCCGACGCGACGACGCTGCTCCGCCTCGGCGCCTCGCCGGACTCGGTGGCGCGCTTCATCTCGCTCGTCGGCGCGACCGGGCTGACCAACCGTGTCGGCACCGTCGACCCGAACCGCACCCAGGACCGCTTCACCGGCTCGCTCCGCTTCGACTGGAACGTCGCCGACCGGCAGATCCTCACGGTCCGCGGCGACCTGAACACCACGACGTCGGACCCGACCCGCATCGGCCAGACGCAGCTGCCGCAGGTCGGCGGCAACCAGAGCAACAACGGTGGCGGCGTCCAGGTTTCGCTCGTCTCGCGCCCGACCGTCGACCTCTCCAACGAGTTCCGCGCCTACGGCTCGATCAGCAACGCCGAGTCGACGCCGTTCCTGTATGTCCCGGTCGGCCGCGTGCAGAACCAGTCGACGCTCGATGACGGCAGCATCGCGACGACCTCCTTCGGCTTCGGCGGCAACTCCGGCCTGCCGACGACGAACAAGACCAAGTCGCTCGAAATGACCAACACCGTGTCGTACTTCGCCAAGGGCGGCGCGCACCGCTTCCAGCTCGGCGCGCTGCTCAACATGCAGAGCTTCACGGCGAACAACACGAACAACCAGTACGGCACCTACAGCTACAACTCGCTGGCCGATTTTGCGGCCAACGTCCCGGCGACCTTCAGCCGCACGCTGCAGCCGGTCGTCCGCGACGGCTCGTCGCTCAACTCGGCGATCTTCCTGAGCGACGTGTGGCGCAAGGGCCCGAACCTGCAGTTCACCATCGGCGGCCGCCTCGAGTATTCGAGCTTCGGCGGCGCCCCGGCGCGGAACACCGATGCAGAGGCGAAGTTCGGCGTCCGCACCGACCTGCTCCCGACCGAGACCTACTTCACGCCGCGCTTCGGCTTCTCGTGGACGATCCCGGCGGCCGAGCAGCAGGGCTTCGGCCAGCGCGGCTTCGCGCCGCCGGCCGTCGTGCTCCGCGGCGGCCTCGGCGTCTTCCGCGGCACGATGTCGAGCACCCTGCCGAGCACCGCGCAGGCGCAGGCCGGCTTCAGCACCACCGAGGCGCAGCTGGTGTGCGTCGGCGCGGCGGTGCCGATCCCGGACTGGAACAACTTCGCGACCAACCCGTCGTCGATCCCGACGCAGTGCCTGAACAACCAGAACACCCCGGTCATCGCGGGCCGCCCGTCGGTCACCACGTATGACGAGGGCTACGGCGCCGCGAAGACGATCCGCGCCAACCTGGGCGCGACCCGCCGCCTGAATCCGTTCTTCACGGTGACGATCGACGCGTCGTATGTGAAGGGCATCGGCCAGTCCGCGTCGCGGGACCTGAACCTGAACCTCGGCACCCCGTTCCTGCTCGCGAACGAGGGCGACCGCCCGGTCTACATCAACCCGTCGCTGATCGTGCCGACCACCGGCGCGATCCCGTTCACCGCGACCCGCAAGGACGCCGGCTACGGCTCGGTCAACCAGGTGTTCAGCGGCCTCGAGAACGAGACGAAGCAGGTCACCGCCTCGATCAACTGGTTCAACACCCGCGGCTCGACGCTGTCGGCCAACTACACGATGCAGTTCGCCCGCGACCAGGCCGGCGGCGGTGGCGGCGGCTTCGGCGGCGGCGGCAACCTGACCCCGGGCGACCCGAACGCCTTCCTGTGGGCGCGGTCGTCGAACGAGCGGCGCCACAACATCCAGCTGAACTTCACCAAGGTCTTCTCGCCGACGTTCGAGCTGACCGCGATCGGCAGCATGGCGTCGGGCTCGCGCTACTCGCCGGTGGTCGGCAGCGACATCAACGGCGACGGCTCGCGCAACGACCTGGCCTACGTCTTCGATCCTGCGAACGCGAATGACCCGGCCGTCGCCGCGGCGATGACCGACCTGCTCAAGAACGGCTCGAAGGGCGCCAAGGCCTGCCTCACGTCGCAGGTGGGCAAGGTGGCCGAGCGGAACAGCTGCATCGGGCCGTGGCAGCCGTCGCTCAACCTGCAGGTGAACCTGAAGCCGGGGATGTTCCAGAACCGGCTGACGATCTCGTTCGCGACGATCAACCTCCTGGGCGGGCTGGACGAGCTGTTCAACGGCGCGGACAACCTGAAGGGCTGGGGCGGCTTCGCGCGCCCGGACGGCACGCTGCTCGCCGTCACCGGCTTCGACCCGGCGACCAACCGCTACAAGTACACCGTCAACAGCCGCTTCGGCGCGACGGGTGGCGGCGCCACGGCGGTGCGGTCGCCGTTCCAGGTCGGCGTCAACATGCGCTACATCATCGGCTTCGATCAGCGCCGCGAGATGCAGCGGATGGCGTTCGGCCAGGGCAACGCCAACGCGGGGGCGGCGAGCGGCACGACGTTCGTGCAGCAGATGCTCGCGAACCTGCCGTTCAACGCCGCCCAGGTGGCGATCGAGCGGAAGGACTCGCTGGCCCTCGCGCCGAAGCAGATCGCCGAGCTGCAGGCCTTCATCGACTCGACGAACAACGCGCTGAAGCCGCTGGTGGCCACGCTGGAAGAGGCGGCCAAGACGGCCAACGGCAACACGCAGGCGCTCTTCCCGCAGCTCGCGCCGATCTTCGAGGCCTTCCAGGCCTCCCAGATCAAGGCGATCGAGATCACCAAGAAGACGCTGACCGACGTGCAGTGGTCGCTGATGCCGGAGAGCGCCAAGCAGCCGGCCGGGATCAACCGGCTGATGCAGCCGGGCGGGGCGGCGCCGGCGGGTGGCGCGGCGCCGGGTCGGACTGGCGGCGCTGGCCGGCCGGGCGGCGGCGAGTAATCATCGGTGCAGGCCGGAACACTGAAGGGGCCCCCGCATGGGGGCCCCTTTAGTTTACGGCATGTTGCTGCGCCCCTTCCTCCGTGCCCTTCGACTCCGCTGCCCCCAATGCGGCGGGGGCGGCATTCTCCGGTCCTGGTTCGCCCTGGTCCCGGCCTGCCCCACCTGCGGGCTCGCCTTCGACCGCGGCGAGTCGGGGTACGAGGTCGGCTCGTACCTCGTCGCGATGATCGCCATCGAACTGCTCTTCGTCGGGCTGATGATTGCCATCCTGGTGGTGACCTGGCCCGAGCCGCCCTGGCGCCTGCTGCAGTGGGGCGGACCCGCCCTGATGGCGCTGGGGCCGCTGGTGCTCTTCCCGTTCACCAAGACGCTCTACCTCGCCGTCGACCTGACCTTCCGGCGCGAACTGTAGGGGCGACCCCTGGGTCGCCCGACACGACAACGGGGCGACCGGCTGGTCGCCCCGCGAGTTTGGCGCGTTAATACATCAGGGCGACCCATGGGTCGCCCTTCCGTCATTTCACGCGCTCGATATAGGCACGTTCGCGCGGATTGACGCGCACCCGCTCGCCCTGCTCGACGAATTCCGGCACGTTGATGGTCACGCCGTTGCTCAGCACCGCCGGCTTGTTGCTCGACGACTTGGTCGCGGTCTTCATCGCCGGGGCCGTCTCGATGATCTCGAGTTCCATCGACGACGGGAGCTTGAACGAGATCGGCTTCCCTTCCAGCCAGACCGCCTCGAAGCGCATCTCGGCCTGCATCCACGCCGCGTCGTCGCCGACGATCTCGGGATCGAGGGTGAACTGCTCGTAGGTGTCGGCATCCATCACGTGCACGCCGTTGGTGTCGGCGTACAGCACCTGCATCTCCTTGGTGTCGAGGCGCGCCTCCTCGACGGTCTCGGTGGCGCTGTACCGGTGGTCCAGCGACATCCCGTTGTTGAGATTGCGGAGGCGCACCTGCACGAAGGCGCGGAGGTTTCCCGGCGTCCGGTGCGTGAAGTCCATCACGAGGTGCGGCTTCCCCTCGTAGTAGATCACGGTGCCCTTGCGGATGTCGTTCGCTTTCATTGCCACTCTCGGTAGTGATCGCCTTGCCGGCAGGACCCGTCCCCGCCGACCCGGGCGAGAAGATAATCGCCCGAAACGCCCCGGGGGGAGCCGTGACGGCCTCCCCCCGGGAATTCGCGACGCCCGCGGCGCCCGCTCAGGCCAGGCGGGGGCGCTGCACGGCGGAGAGGAGTTCGCCCGCGGTGAAGGGCTTCCGGAGGACCGACTGGATGCCGTCGGTGCCCTCCGTGTCGCCGGTCATCAGGACCACATGCAGCTGCGGATGCTCGCGGCGAACAACCTCCGCCATGCGGTGGCCGTCGAGGCGAGGCATGTGAATGTCGGTGAGGACGGTCCCGACACACTGGCCGGCAACGTCGCGGAGCAGCTCCAGGGCCGACTCGCCGTGCTCCGCCTCGAGGACGCCGTAGCCCGCGCGCCGGAGGACCCGCGCCGTCACGTTGCGCACCCATTCGTCGTCGTCGACGACCAGCACGGCCGTCTGGGCATCGTCGTCGCGGGCCTGCCCGGCGGTGACCGGCTGGGCGGGAAAGCAGACCGCCACGGTGGTGCCGACGCCGGGCTCGCTGGTCACGATCACCTGGCCCCCACGCTGGGACACCATGCCGTACATCGCCGAGAGCGAGAGGCCGCTCCCGAGCCCGACCTGCTTGGTGGTGAAGAACGGCTCGAAGAGCTGGGCGAGGGTCGCCTCGTCCATGCCGATGCCGGTGTCGGACACTTCGATGACGAGCCACTCGCCGGCCGGCAGCAGGCCGTGGCGATGCGGATGCGGCGCGTCGAGGGTCCAACGCCGGGTGGCGATCGTCATGCGGCCACCGAGCGGCATGGCATCGCGCGCATTGACGACCAGGGTGAGCAGCACCTGCTCCACCTGGCCGTGCTCCGCGACGACCCGCTCGCGGCGCGCCGTCATCTGCTCCGTGATGGTGATGTGCGGCCCGGCCAATCGCGGGAAGAGCGCGCGCAGGCGGGCGATGACGCCGTCGAGCTCGACCTCGGCGGCGGGACGCGGCACCGCGCGGCCGACCGCTTCGAGCTGACGCACGACCACGGCGCCGCGCTGCAGCGACTCGCGCACCTCCTCGAGGCGCGCGTGCGTGATCGGGTCGAGCTGCGGGTTGCCGGCCAGCGCCTGCATCGTGCCGCCGGCGTCACGAAGGAGCGGCGTCAGTTCCCGCGAGAGGCCGGAGGCGAGTCGGGCAATCGCCTCCATCTTCTCGACGTGGCGTCGTCGGGCGCAGTCGGTCGCGTCAAGGGCGGCGGGCAACACGGCGTCGGTCTGCTTCACGGGTCCATCCATGCTCGTGTCGATCGGTCGCGAGCCACGTGCCGCGACGCACGCCCTGCTCTTTCGCAAGCGACGGGCCGTCCGGGCCAGTCGGCGCGGCAAGTTGCAAGTGATTGATTGGCAATGGGTTACCGAGGCGCCCGCGAGCGGACCGCGACGCCGCGTCGATTCTGCGGGATCGTTGCGACGCTTCCGCGCCACACCTCGCTCCTTGGAGGCGGTTGCTCACGGTGCCGTCCGCTCCCACACTTCGGAATGCCCGCCATGCCACCGCGTCAACGCCGAATCCTGATCATCGTCGCAGCCGCGATCACGCTGCTCGCCCTCGGCTACGTGGCGTGGAACCAGCGCTGGGCGATCAGCGGCCGGGCCGTCGCGATCGTCGACCCCAAGGTCCGGCAGTGGGCTGCCCGCGAAGTGTCCCGGCTCTCCGACGGGGTCTATCAGTTGCGCGCCTCGACCATCGTGGTCGATGAGGCGCGGCATCGCGTGGCGATCGACACCATCACGCTGACCACCGATGTCGCGGCCAACGCACGCCGGGCCACCCCGCTCCCGACGGTGACGCTGCGCTTCCTCGGCTGCGACCTCGAGGGTATCGCGCTTGAGCAGCTGGCGGCGCGGCGCGGACTTCACATGCGCAGTGCCGGCTGCGACAGCGTGCGTCTCGAGGGCGAGGTCCCGGCGCCGAAGGCGGGGGCGGCGGCGACGCCGATCCGTCCGGGGGTCTTCCTCTCGCTGCGCGACAACCTCGACCTCCCGCGCGAGGTCCCGTTCATCAGCATCGACACGATCGCCTTCCCGCAGGTGTCGATCGCGCTCGGCCTCGCGGGACGCAACCGGCGACGCACGGTGCTCTCGCTCGATCGCTTCGCGGTGCGGCTCGACTCGCTGCACTACGACCCGAAGCAGCCGGTCGAGGAACGCGGCCCGCTGCTCTCGCGCGACGTGTCGCTGCGCCTGGTCGGCTTCGAGGGGAATCGCGAAGCCGCGACGCGCCTCTCCCTTGACTCGATGTCCGCCTCGCTGGGCCGCGGCACCTTCCAGCTCGACGGATTGGTCTATGAACCGATCGTCGGCTCGCTCGGCGACTCGCTCGGCTTCCAGGCGCTGGAGGTCGGTCACCTGCAGTTGCGCGGCGTCGACTGGCGCGCCTTCCTGACCGCCGGCGACGTCGGCGTGAGCCGCCTCGCCGTGGACCATGCGTTGCTCCGCTTTCCGGCCCCAGGCACGATCACCGCGCCCGCGGCCAAGACGGCCAAGGTCGCGGTGCCCGTCGCGAGCGCCGCGCCGCTGACCCGACGGACCGTCGGGTCGGTGCTGCGCGCCCTCGGACGCGACATGCGCCTCGACACGCTCGACATGCGGGATCTGACCCTCATCGAAGGCGCCGTCCGCCGCCAGGACAGCACCGTCACCACGCTCGAGCGGCTCGCCGTGCAGGGCGCCCACTTCGACGACTCGACCAGCTGGACCACGGCGTTTCCGGTGGGCCGGATCACGGTGGCCGCCGACCATCTCACGCGGCGGCAGGGCGAGGATCAGTTGCAGGTGGGCGCACTGCGGCTCAGCGTGGCGGCCGGCACGGCGACGATCGACTCGCTCCGTGCGGGCCCCGATGGCAACGACGCGGCGTTCCGTCGGCGGCACCAGTTCCGCACCGACCGCATGGTACTCTCGGCGGCGCGGGTGGCGGTCGCGGGGATGGACTTCCCCGGCTACTTGCAGGATGGCGCCTTCCGGATCCGCCGCGGCGATGCGACCGGGGTCGAGCTCGACATCCTCACCGACAAGCGGATGCCCCCCGAGCGCGGGAAGCGCACCAGCCGTCGTTATCCCCAGCAGGCGCTCCGCGACCTCGGCCTCGATTTCGGGGCGGACACCCTCACGCTGGCGGGTGAAGCACGGTACCGCGAGCACGCAGTGGCGGCGCCGGCGCCAGGTGTGATCACCTTCCGCTCACTGCGCGCCACGCTCCTCAACTTCACCAACGATCCGGCGCGCATGTCCGACAGCACGCCGTTCCGCCTGGTGGCCGACGCGCGGCTGATGGGGAGCGGCGCATTCCACTTCGAACTGGAGATGCCGCTCCTCGCGGAGCAGTTCAGCATGCACTACCGCGGACGCCTCGGCGCGATGGACGCGATGGCGCTCAATCCGTTCGCTTCGGACGGTGCCGGCGTGAAGTTCACTCGCGGGCGGATCGAGGGGATCAGCTTCGATGCCACGGTCACCAGCGGACGCGCGCGCGGTCGCATCTCGCCACGCTGGACCAACCTCGGCATCGAGCTCCCCGGCCTCGACCGAAAGAACACCGGCATCCTCGGCGGCCTCAAGCGGGCGGTCGGGAAGTTCGTCGCCAACGCCTTCCTGGTCCGCGATGACAACACCGGCGGGGGGAAGACGCCCCCGCGGGACGGCACCATCGACCACCGCTGGAGCCCCCGGGAGACCCTCCCCCAGTTCCTCTGGAACTCCATCCGCGATCCCCTCGTCCCACTCCTGAAGAAGTAGCCCGTGGCTTTGCCGACCCCGGCCCCCCATCTTCCGGTGGAGGGCGCCGGACTGCAGGCCGCCCCGCCAACCCGATCACCGGACGACGATGTCGTTGCCCCGCCGCCCGACCGAGCTGGTGCGCACCCTCGCCCCACTCGACATCCTGACCATCCTCTACACGGCGAGTTCCTTTCTCGTCGTCTCGCTCCAGTCCATCGGCGCCGACACGATGCGGGTGTCGTCGGGCGAGCTCGCGTGGCTGCTCACGGCGCATGCCCTCCTCGTGGTGCTGGTGTTCCTCGCGGCCCAGGCGCGTACCGAGGCGTGCGCCAAGCACTGCTTCCTGGCCGAGTGGTATCCGTTGGTCGTGCTGGTGGCGGTGTACGCCTCGGTGGACCTGGTCAACGGACCGCGGCAGGCGGCTGGGCTCTCGCACGACGCCGTCATCCAGCGCCTCGAGTTTGCCACCTTCGGCCGGCAACTGGCGCATGACTGGAGCCGCAGCCAGTCGCAGTCGGCGATCTCCTGGCCACTCTCGCTGTCGTACCTGGGCTTCTTCCCGCTGGTCATCGTGGCGCCGGCCGTCCTCTGGGCGCGCGGTCACTTCGTCCGGGCGCGGCAGACGATCTTCGGCATCTCGCTCGCCTTCTTCACCTGCTACCTGATCTTCCTCCTCTTTCCGGTGGCAGGACCGACCTACCTCTGGGGCTGGCCGACCGACGGCGTCCACTCGGCGCTGCCGTCCCGCCTGGTGCGGGACCTGATTGACGGCGGCGACTCGTGGGGCTCGGCCTTCCCGTCGAGTCATGTCGCCGCCTCGATGGCTGCCGCGCTGCTCGCCTTCCGCAACTGGCGCCCGCTCGGCTGGGCCTTGCTGCCGTTCGCAGTCGGCATCCTGATCGGGGTCGTCTACTTCCAGGTGCACTACGCCGTCGACGCCGTGGCCGGGCTGATCATCGCCGCCTTCGCGACGACGATGGCCGCCCGCCTCATCCCGGCGCACCGCGCGACCGCATGAGCCGCACGCTCCGGCTCGCCGCCTTCCTCGTCGGGGCGGCGGTCCTCGCGCTGCTGATCCGCGAGGTCGGTGTCGACACGTTGCTCGACGGCGCACGGACCGTCGGCTGGCTCGCGGTCCCCATCGTCGCGCTGCACGCGGTGGTCTATGGCCTGAACGCGGTGGCCTGGTACATCACCCTCGCGCACGAACCGGGCGCCCCGCCCTTCCGCAGCATCCTCCGCATCTCGATCGTCGGCTTCGCGATCAACTTCCTCACCCCGGTCGTCAACGCCGGCGGCGAGCCCTACCGCATGGCGGCACTCACGCCCTGGCTCGGCGGGCGTCGTGCCGCCGGCAGCGTGCTGCAGTACGCGATGCTGCATGCGCTGTCATCGCTCTTCATGTGGCTGACGGCGATCCTCGCCGCGCTGACGCTGCCGGGCGTGCACGGCCGGATCTGGTGGGCGCTGCTCGCGATGGGCGGCGTGATCGTCGCGGCGCTCGGCGTGGTGCGCTCCGGGCATCGCCACGGCTTCGTGGCGCGGCTGGCCGCCTGGGTGGCACGCCGACGGCTCGGCAAGCTCTCGGCGTGGCTCACGCGGCAGGAAGAAGCGCTCGTCGCGGTGGATGCGCAGATCACCACCCTCCACGCCGAGCGACCGGGACGCCTCGCCGCGGCGATCGCGGTGGACTACCTGTCGCGGTGGGTGGCGATGGGGGAACTGCTGCTGGTCGCCTACGCGGTCGGGACGCCCCTCGGCATCACGCCGGCGGTGATGATCTCCGGTCTCTCGGCGCTCGCGGTCAATCTCTTCTTCCTGTTGCCGTGGGAGATGGGATCGCGGGAGGGCTCGCTCTACCTGCTCTTCGGACTCGCCGGCGTCCCCGCCTCGCTCGGCCTGATCGCGGCCGTGATGACGCGGCTCCGGGAGATCGTCTGGTGCGCGCTTGGCCTCGCGCTGGCCGGCCCGGGGGGTCGCGCGGCGGCCGCCGAGGCGCGCGCCGGACACACGACGCCCCCGGCCGCGTAGGCGACCGGGGGCGGTGCACAGCGCGGCCGCGAGTTACTTCGCCGGCGCGATCGTCACGTAGCGCCAGAGGCGCGCGACTTCCTTCGCATCGACGTACTTGCCGATCTCCTTCTGGAACTGCGCCTCGTTCTTCCAGGGGCGGTACTCCTTGAACTCCCGCACCATCCGCCGACCGGCGCCCGGAATCGAGAGGATGTCCTCGTCGGTCGCGGCGTTCAGCTCGACCGGGACGAAGACGTATTGCTCGAGCCGCGCCACTTCCGCGGCGTCGACGTACTTGCCGATTTCCTTGCGCCACACGGCGAGCGCCGTGTAGGGGCGGTACTCCTTGAATTCGCGCAGCATCCGCGGCCCGAAGCCCGGAATCAGGTTGAACTCCGCATCGGTCGCGGTGTTCAGGTTGATCGCCAGGAAGAGCTTCGGATAGATCGCCTTGCGCTGCTCGGCGTTGAAGCTCTTGGCGAGGACGGCGTCGAGCGCCGTCATCGTCAGGTACGGGCGGCCGGCGACAACGGCCTCGATGATGGCCGGGGTCATCCCCGGCACCGTCGCGAGCTGCTCGGCGGTCGCGAGGTTCGGATCGAGGGCACCGAGGTTCTTCCCCACCTGCGCCGAGGCCGGGGCCGTGGCAACGAGCAGCAGCGCGAGTGCGGCGACGCCGCGGAACATGGACGACATGATCAGGACTCCGTGGAGAGGGTACGACCGCCCGCCGACGTGGCGAGCGCGGGGTGACGATAGGACCAGAGCAGGCCGAGGAGCCCGAGCTGGAGCATGGCGCCGGGAGCGAGAAGCGGCAAGGAGCCGGTGATCGCTTCCCGGAAGAGTTCCATCCCATGCATGGTGGGCGTGGTCTCGAGTTCCCACTCGACGTTGGCGCGATAGTGGAGGAAGATCCCCACGGCCGCGCTCACGCACGCCAACCCGGAGACGACGCGCACCGCGAGGACCGCACCGCGGCTGCGCGTTGCCCCATACCAGGCAAAGGCGAGGAGGTACGCCGCACCCAGCCCGAGGGGAATGAACTGCAGCGTGTCGTCGTCGTGGCCGAGCAGCAGCAGCTCGGCGAGGATGCCGATCACGCCCACGACCAGCACCCAGAACAACAGCGTGCGCCAGCGTTCGATGCCGGCAATGCTCATCGCGGTGCGATGCTCCTGATGTGCGCGAGGTTGCGCTTGGCGCTGGCGAGCGGATCGGGCCCGCCCTCCTGCTCGACGATGACCGGCTTCTGCTCGAGCTGGGGAATCGCCGCGAGGAACGCCTTGAGGTTGACCGTGCCGAGCCCAAGTTCGGTGTCGCTCGATCGGTCGGCGACCACGTCCTTGATGTGGAAGCTCCAGTAGCGCGCCGTGTGCTGCTTGAGGTAGCGCATCGGATCGCCGCCACCCATCGTCATGTTGCCGGTGTCGAGCTGCAAGCGGACCACCGACGGATCGGTGCGTTCGAGGAAGACGTCGTACGGCACGACGCCGTCGATCGTCGTCTGATGGTCGGGTTCGTTGTGGAAGGCGAGCCAGAGTCCGGCGCGGCGCGCCGCAGCTCCCGCCGTGTTGAAGTGGTCGGCCCATTGGCGCCACGAATCGAGCGGCTTGGTCTTGTCGATCGGGAGCGACGGCACGATCAGGTATTGGTGCCCGAGGAAGTGGGCGTCGTCGAGGCTCTTCTCCCAGTCCTTGAGCAGGATCTCGGGGGCGATGTGCGCCGAGGGGGCCTTGAGGCCGGCCTCGGCGAGCGACGCCTTCACCTGCTCGCGGGTGCGGTCGAAGTTCTTGAACGACCAGAGCAGCTCGACGTCATCGTAGCCCATCGCGCCGACGGCCTTGAGGGTGCCCTCGGGGTCCTTCCGCATCGCGGCGCGGACGCTGTAGAGCTCGAGGCCGACCCGCCGGAGCGGGAGGGTGGCGGAGGCGGGGCGGGCCAGGGCGGCGCCGGCAAAGGCAGCGGAGGCCGTGGCGAGAAAGTCGCGTCGTTGCATGGGTCGAAGGTAGGGCGGCGGAGCCGGGGCGGGAAGAGCGAGACCCCTGAACGCCAAACCACCCCCTCGACGTCAGTCTCGGGGGTGGCCAATCCATGGGCTTGGGAGGAGTTGAACCTCCGACCTCACGCTTATCAGGCGTGCGCTCTAACCACCTGAGCTACAAGCCCCAGTAGAGCCGCCAAGATTAGCCGTCCCGGCCCCGTGGGTCAACCGCTCGGGACCCTCCCGGGCCGGTCCCTACCCCGCCTGAACGATGTCCCGGACCAGTTCCGTGGTCCGCCGGAAGTCGATCTTCCCGCTCCCCATCGTCGGCAACTCCTCGATCACCACGAAGTCCTTCGGCAGGGCGATGTTGGGCAGCTCCGTGGCCAGCTGCTTGAGAAGCGCGCCCTGGTCGACCGGCTGGGAGACCGCCGCCACGATCCGCGCCCCACGGACCCCGTCCGGCACTTCGACCACGCAGCAGGCCACCCCCTCGGGGAGGAAGCGCTCCAGGACGTTCTCCACCCGGATCAGCGAGACCATCTCGCCGCCGATCTTCACGAAGCGCTTCAGCCGCCCCACGTGCCAGAGGTAGCCGTCGGCGTCCTGGTACCCCATGTCGCCGGTGTCGTACCAGCCGTTCCGCATGCTGAGCGTGGTCGCCTCGAAGTCGTCGAAGTACCCCTGCATCACGCTCTCGCCCTGCACCAGGATCTTGCCGATCTCGCCGACCTCGCACGGCTGGCCCGTCTCGTAGTGCTCGAGCCGGACCTGCACGTTCGGCAACGGCCGCCCCACGCTGCCGGGCCGATTGGCGCCGTGGAAGTTGAAGGAGATCACCGGCGACGTCTCGGTGCAGCCGTAGCCCTCGAGCAGCTCGAGGTCGTGCTTCTGCCTGAACTCCTGCCGCAGCGTGTCCGGCGTCTTGTCGGCCCCGGTGAGCATGATCCGGCACGAGGCGAAGTCGCCCGGCTCCGACTTCCGGAGGTAGCCCCACATGAAGATCGGCGTGCCCACGACGAAGGTGACCTGCTCCGTGCGGATGATCTCGCAGATCGTCCTGAACTCGAGCGGATTGGCATAGGTCACCACCGTCATCCCGTGGAAGAACGGCAGCCAGAGGTTGGTGGTGAGGCCGAAGACGTGGAAGAGGGGGAGGTTGGCGAGGAAGATGTCGGCGGAACTGACGGCGAGGAGGGAGGAGATCGCCTCGAGATTGGCGTTGATGTTTCGGTGGGTGAGCGGCACCGCCTTCGGATCGCGCTCACTGCCGCTGGTAAAGAGCATCACCGCGGTCTCGTCGAGCCCCTCGCCGCGCACCGTCTTGAGGAGCAGCGCCAGCGGGAGCTTGGCCCGGAAGGCGGCGAGCGCCTTGTCCATCCCGCTGATCCCGGCCATCAGGTCCTCGATGAAGAGCATCCCCGGCAGCTCGGGGCAGTTGATCTTCTCGAGCAGCGCCCGGGAGGTGATCACCGTCCGGAAGGCGCACTTCTTCTGCGCGTAGACGCAGTTGGCGGCCGCCCCGGTCGAGTAGTTGATCATCACCGGGGTCCGACCCGCCATCAGGCTGCCCAGGATCGACAGCACGCACCCCGCCGAGGTCGGCAGCATGATGCCGAGGAACCCCTCCTCCGTCTCCTTGAACTTCTCGGAGAGGATGAGCGACGCGATCAGCGCGCGCTCGTAGGTCAGGCGGGTGCCCGTGGCGCGGTCGATGATCGCCGTCTTGCCGGCGTACGCCTTGGCGGTGCGCAGGAAGCGGTGGTGCAGGAGCATGGCCCATCCGGAGGGATTGCTGAGGGTCAGGGGAACCGTCCCGAGTCTAACAGGAGCGGGCCGTGCCGCCAGAGGCGGACCGGTAATGCTCGTGCCCGGCCCGACCGATAACTGGCAATCACCCATCATCGGGGAGCTCGACGGGCGTGTTTGCGATCCTTGGCATCATCGTGGTTCTCGGCTCGGTCCTTGGCGGTTTCGCCATGGCCCATGGCCCGTTCGCCGTCCTCCTCGCCTGGTCAGAGTGGGTGGTGATCGTCGGCACCGCGGTGGGGACCGTCCTGATCTCGACGCCGAAGTCGGTTCTGGGCCACCTCACCCGGAAGATCCCCAAGGTCTTCACCGGCGCCGCCCCGTCGAAGGAGCGGTACCTCGACGTCCTTCGGCTCCTCTTCGAGCTCTTCCAGCTGGCGCGCCGCGACGGCCTGATCGCGATCGAGTCGCACATCGAGCGGCCGGAGGAGAGCAGCGTCTTCAAGAAGTACCCGTCAATCTCCGACGACCATCACGCGGTCGAATTCCTCTGCGACGCGCTGCGCACGGTGCTCGCCGGCTCGGTGCCGGCCTATGACCTCGAGGCGATGCTCGAGGCCGAGATCGAGGTCCACCACGACGAGGACGCCAAGACGGTCGCCGCCCTGACGCGCGTCGCCGACTCGCTCCCCGGCATCGGCATCGTCGCCGCCGTGCTCGGCATCGTCGTCACGATGCAGGCGATCGCCGGCCCGATCGAGGAGATCGGCCACCACGTCGCCTCCGCGCTCGTCGGCACCTTCCTCGGCATTCTCCTCTCGTACGGCTTCGTGGCGCCGATCGCCACGGCCGTCGAGACGCAGAACGGGGAGTCGCACCGGATCTACCTGGTGCTGAAGGCCGGCATCGTCGCGTTCGCGAAGAACCTCCCGCCGATCATCGCGGCCGAGTTCGCGCGGAAGGCGATCACCGCGGACACGCGGCCCTCGTTCACCGAGATGGAAGCGGCCTGCAAGGCGACGCGCCAGGAGAAGGCGGCGTGAAGTCTGACCGCGAAACGGTCATCCGGATCGTCCGCAAGGTCAACAAGCACGGCGGACATCATGGCGGCGCCTGGAAGGTGGCCTTTGCCGACTTCATGACCGCCATGATGGCGCTCTTCCTCGTCCTCTGGCTGATCACGCAGAGCTCGGAAGTGCGCAGCGCGATCGCCGGCTACTTCCAGGACCCGCTCGGCCGCGGCGACCAGTTCGGCACCTCGATGATTCCGGGCGCCGGCCAGCCGCTGATACCCTCGACCAATCCGATCCAGCTCCAGTCGAGTGTCGGGCGGAAGGCCGACCTGCTGGCCCTGAGCAAGCAGCTGCAGGCGAGCATCGGCGACTCGCTGATGACGGGCGCGATGAAGCAGAACCTGATCATCGAGATGACCGACGACGGGCTGCGGATCTCGCTGCTCGAGGATTCCACGGGCGTCTTCTTCGCCACCGGTTCACCCACGCCCCGCGGTCTCGCCGAGCCGATCTTCAGGGCGCTCGGCGGCCTGCTGGCCAACGCGAAGTTCCCGATCGTGATCGAGGGGCACACCGACTCCCGTCCCTATGGCGACGGAAGCGGCTATTCTAATTGGGAACTGAGCGCCGACCGCGCCAACGCGGTGCGCCGCCTCCTGGTCGGGGGCGGGCTGAGCGACGCCCAGATTCTCGCGGTGCGCGGGCTGGCCGACCGGTCGCTGCGCGTGACCGCCGATCCGCTGGCACCGCAGAATCGCCGGGTCACCATCGAGGTCAAGCTGAACGTGCCTTCCGCCGCCGACTCCCTCCCGCCGAAGCAGGATCCGACGCGGTTCCCGCCGTCGCCACCGCGGGCGCCGCGATGAGCCGCGCCCCGGCGCGGACGGTCCTGCTGGTCGAGGCGCGGCCGGCCGGAACGGATGTCCTCGCCGCCGACCTGACCCGGCTCGGCGGGGTGAAGGTGGTGCGCGTCCGGACCCTCGATGCGGCCCTCGACACGCTGGCCACGATGCCGGTCGACGCGGTGGTCGGGGTGCACCAGCCGCCCGATCTGGAGGGGCTGGTCCTCCTCCGTGCCCTGCACAGCGACGACCAGCGGCAGGATCCGGCCACCGTGCTCCTCGCCGAGCAGGATGCGGCCACGATCCGCATCGCCGCGTGGCGCGAAGGGGTCGATGCGATCCTCACCTGGCCCGCCGATCCGGTGGATGTGGCCGGCGCCCTGATGGTCCTGATGGAGCGCCGCGCGGCCGACCGCAGCCGCCGGAGCCGGATTTCCGGACCCGACGACAGCATCCGCCGGATGGTCGTCCTGCTGGCGACGACGCTCGATGCGGCGGTGCCGGGGGCGCGGCGCCGGGGCGAGACGCTGGCCACCGCCGCGGTCGCGGTGGCGAACGCCTTCGACGTCCCGACCGACCTCCTCCCCCCGATGGAATACGCAGCGCGGCTCCACGAGATCGGCCGAGTGAGCGCCACCGGGGCGGAGTCGACCTCCTCAGGCTACGGCCTCTCCTCGGAGGTGACCCTCGCGGGTTCGGCGCTTCTGGGCGAGATTCCAGCCTTGGAAGATGCGGCGATGCTCCTGGAGGGGATGGGGGCCAACTGGGACGGCTCCGGCGCCCCGACCGACCTCCAGCAGGGCCAGATCCCGATGCGCTCGCGCATCCTGCGCGGGGTCCACGACCTGCTCGCGGCGGCCGACCGGGTCCCCGGGAGCGGGACGGGGCGGCTCGCGGTGGCCCTGGCCTCCTTGGGGCCGCATGCCGGCACCTGGTACGATCCGGCTGTGCTGGCGGCCATGGAGGTGCTCGTCTCCACCGAGATGGACCCGAACTGGCTCAGCCATCAGGAGCTGGTTCCGCCGGCCCGGTTGCGCGAGGGGATGATCCTCGCCGCGGATCTGCACACCGCCTCCGGGGTCAAGCTGTTGTCGGCCGGCTCCGTGCTGAACCAGGCCACGCTCGACCTGATCCGTCGGCGCCACCTCTCCGACCCGATCGTGCACGGCGTTCCGATCCGCCCCACCACCGGTTGACCTCGGGGCGGGCGCGACCCAAACTCCGAGGGCTGCTCTCTGGCTCCGTTCTCCGGCAACACGTCCACTCCCGACCTTGAACTCATGCGCAGCGTGCATCGCGAGCGCCTGGGGGAGGCGATCGCGCGCAGCGTCGCGCACGCGCTGCGCGACATGGCGCAGGTCGTCGACGTGCTGGAATTGACCGCCTCGCGTGGGCCGGAGGGGCTGCGCGCGCACGACCTCGCGGCAGCCCGGCTCCGCGACGCGTTGCTCGCCGAGGTGTCGCTGCTGGAGGCGTTTGCGCTCACGGAACGGCAGCGGATCACGCCGCTCTCGCTCGCCGACGTCGCCGATGTCGCGGTGCGTCTCGCACGCCGCGCCATCGGTCCGACTCCGATCACCCTCACGACCCTGGTGCCCCGGACCCTGCCGCCGGCGATCGGCATTGCCGGCGACGTGGCCGAGGCGCTCTACGCGGTGCTGGCCAACGCGATCGAGGCGGTGCGCACGCAGGGGGGCGGGGAGATCGTCGTGCGCGGGGCCGTGGAGGGCGACGCCGTGGTGATGCGGGTCGCGGACACGGGGCCGGGCGTGCCCGAGGTGCTCCGCGACGGCGATCGGATCTTCGAGTTGTTCGTGACGGGGGCCAGCACGGCCAATGCGCACGGGATCGGACTCCCGGTGGCGCGCGACCTGATCCGACGGCATGGTGGGGATCTGCTGCTCGACGCCGAGGAAGGACGGGGCGCCGTGTTTGCGTTCCGGCTACCGCTCTGGCGGCGCTCCCCCGCGGCCGGCCTCGCCACCCGTCGCCCGTAGCGGCAACTGCGCCGCCCACGCGGCGGTGTGCTCGCCGGTGCTCGCGGCGCGCAGGTTCTCCGACGCCACCTGCTTCACCAACTCCTCACGCAGGATCCCCGTCGACGCCGGCGCCTCGATCCCGAGCCGGGTGCCGCGCTTGTCGCACGACAGCACCACGACGCGGATGCCGCCGTCGAGGACGATTGCCTCGCCCGGGCGCCGGTTGAGGACCAGCATCGCTCAGACCATCCGCAACAGGTCGTCCATCATCTCATTGGCCGTGGTGACGAGGCGCGTCGCGGCGGCATACGCCTGCTGCTGCACGATCAGCTTGACCATCTCCTCGTCGGTCGAGACGCCGGTCTCCGACGCCCGCCGCGACGACGCGGAATCGGCCAGCGTGCTCGCGACCTCGGCGTCGCGCTCCGCGTCCTTGACGAGCGTGCCGACGGTGGTCACCAGCGCCGTGTAGAACTCTCCCGGCGTGCTGCTGTTGAGCGACGCGATGCCGACGTTGCGCAGTCCGGCCAGCGAGAGCGCCACGCGATTGTCGCCGGTGGCCGAGGTGGTCCCCGCGACGACGTTGGCCGCGGACGCGGCGACCTGGGTCGAGAGGCGCATCGTCCCGGCAGTGACACCCGCCGGATCGAAGAAGTCCACCCCTGTCGCCCCCGCCAGCGTGGTGCCGCCCGCGTGCAGCGTGTTCACCGCGCCGACGACGCCCGCGACCAACCGATCGAGCTCGGCGCGGATGCTCGGCACCGCCTGCTGCCCCAGCGCCGTGAGCCCGGCCAGCGTCCCGCCGATCGGATCGATCAGTCGCGGGCTGCCGACGACACCGACCCCGACGCCGCCACCCACCAGCGGCCGCACATCCAGCTGCTGCGCGAACTTGCCGTCGACCAGCAACGTGTCGCCGGTGATCACGCCCACCGAGCCGTCGGTGTGATCGATCACGCGGACCTGGATGAGGTTCGCGAGCTGATCGAGCAGGAGCCCCCGCTGATCCTCGAGGTCGGGCGCCGTCTTGTTCGGCCCGCCCTGCACCACGATGTCGCGGTTCAGCTCGCCGATCTGCGTGGCGAGCGAGTTGATCTGCGCGACCGCATCCTGCGTGCGCGCCGTGGTGTCGGTCGCGAGGTCGGTGAGCCGCCCCGAGACGAGTCCGACCTGCTGGATCAGCGAGCTGCCGGCCTGGCGGACGACGCTGCGCGCCGCCAGCGAGGAGGGATCGTTGGCGAGGTCGCTGAAGGCGTTGAAGAAGGCATCGAGGGTCGCGCCGAGGCCGGTGTCCGACGGCTCGCCGAAGACCGCCTCGACCTGGCCGAGCATGTCGCGCAGCGTGTCGGAGCGACCGAGGTTCCCCTGTTCGCGACGGACCGTCGCGTCCAGGAAGGTGTTCCGGTTGGCGAAGATGCCGATGTCCGTGACGCCGCGCCCAACCGTCCCCTGCGGGGTGCGGAACGGCGTCGCGGCGGCGAGTTCGAGGCGCTGGCGCGTGTAGCCCGGCGTCGTCGCATTGGCGATGTTGTGCCCGGTGACGTCGATCGCGCGCTGCTGGGTGATCAGCGCGGACCGGGCAATCGAGAGGATCGAGGCAAGCGACATGGGTCAGGCCTGCGCGTCGAGAACGACGCCGCTCGGGGTGGGCGAGTCAACCAGCCCCTCCTGGGGCAGGTAGTGGGACGCGGGCCCGCTCACCGAGGAAAATAACGTCTGCAGGTAGGCATCGCCGGTGCGCATCGCGCGCCGAAGGATCGCCTGGTTCAGGGCGAGCTCGCTCACCGTCGCCTCGGCGGCCCGCCGCACGGCGCGCCGCGCCTCGCGCAGCCCCGGCACCTCGCCAAGGTAGCGATCGATCCCTTCGAGGCCGACCGACTCGCCGCCGCTGACGAGCTGTACCAGCTGTTCGCGCCGGCGCCGCGCCTCGTCGAGCGTCAGCACCGCGCGGGAGACTGCATGCGTGGCCGCGTCGATCGCGGCGGTGTCGTCGACCGCGATGCCGGCGCGCTGGCGCTCCAGCGCCCCGCGCAGCTCCTCGAGGAGCCGTTCCTCCGCCTGGATCGCGGCGATGATCTGCGTGGCGCGCAGCGGCGCCGCTTCACCCACCTCGGACATCCCCACTCCCTGCGGCCGGAGCCGCGGTCGTGGCCGCGCCCTCCGTCGGGAGGTTGCGACCCAACTGCTTCACCATCGCGGCGGCCAGCCCGCTGTCACTGCGTTCGGCGGCGAAGCGTGCCACCTGTTCGTCGAGCATCCCGGTGAACATCTGCTCACCAGTCGACTGTTCGAGCAAGCCCCCCTCACTCGGCACCGTCTGGCGCATCGCCTGAAAGAGCTGCGCGTAGAACACCGATTCCAGTTCCTGGGCCTGCCGCTGCAGCCGATCCCGCGCCGTCGGCGGCGTCGGACCCTGCCCGGCCCCGGCCAGCGGTCCGAGGGTGCTCATCGGACCACCACCATCGCCGTGATCGCCCCGGCGGCCCGGAGCCCGTCGAACACCGCCGCGACGTCCGCCGGTGCCGCGCCGATCGACTGCAAGCCGGCGGCGATGTCGCGCACGGTGGCCTGCGGTCCCACCGCCACCATCCCCTGGGTCGGGGTCGCGGGCGGCGCATCGCCGACCCGCACCGTGATCCCCTTGAGCGACACGACGGCCGGTCCGACCCGGACATCGCCCCCCGCCACCACGACCCCGCTGCGGGCGTCGATGATGATCCGGGCCACCATCGGCACCGTCACGGGGACGGTGTCGACCGAGGCGAGGAATGCCGGAAGGTTATCGGTCGCTCCGGCGGGAGCCCTGAGCCGGATCGACCCCGGATCCTCGACCTTGGCGGTACTGTCGCCGAAAACCCCGTTCACGGCCGCCGCCACCCGGGCCGCCAGCGGGTAATCCGGGGTCCGGAGCAGCAGCCGCGGTTCCGTCACGGCGGCGACCACGGGGAGGGCGAGTTCGAGGAGTCCGCCGTCGACGATCCGGCCGCTCGAGGCGCCCCGGTTCCCCCAGCGCCCACGGTCGTCGGCCTGGACCGGCATCGCGCCCTGGGCCGTGGCCACCGGAGCCTGATCGGGGTCCGACACGAGCGGCGTCATCCAGAGGACGCCGCCGCGGAGCGAGGTCGCGTCGCCGATCGAGGCGACCTGCACCTCGAAGCGCCCGCCCGGACGGAGGAACGGCGAGACCTCGGCCGTGACCAGCACCGCCGCCACGTTGCGCAGGCGGAGCCGCTCGGGCGGGACCTCGATGTTGAAGCGGCGGAGGAGGTTGACCACCGAGCGGACGGTCTGCACCGAGCCGGACGACGTCCCGAAGGAGCGATCGCCGCTGCCGTCGAGGCCGACGACCAGGCCATAGCCCACGAGGCGGACCGGCACTTCGCCGGTGCGGGTGGTCAGGTCACCGACGCGGACCTGCGCAGCGAGCGCCAGCGGGAGGAGCAGGAACGCGGTCGCGAGGCGGATCTTCACGGCCAGAGCAACCCGAGGATCTTGCCGAAGAGGCCGGTCTTCGGATCGATGCTCTTCCCCTTGTAGCTGATCGAGGCGTCGGCGATTCGCGACGAGAGGACCGAGTTGCCAGCGGTCACGTCCTCGGGACGCACCAGCCCGCCAAGGCGGACCTCCTGCTTGCGACCGTCGACCGTCACCAGCTTCCCGCCCTCGACGCGCAACACGCCGCTCGGCTCGATGCCCGTCACGCGGACGGTGAGCATCGCGGCGAGGTCACCGGTGCGATCGCGCTGGCCGGTCTGGTCGGACTGCGCGTTGTAGCCGATGCCGACGGACTGCAGGTCCACGGGCGCCGCGTTCGCGTCAATGGTCCCCTTCTGGCTGCGATCCTTCTTGGCGCGGGTGACGACGCGCTCGCTCGCGGAGGTCTGTTCATCGACCACCACGGTGAGCAGGTCGCCGACGCGCAACGGGCGTCGGTCTGAGGTCCAGCCGAGGCGGCGCCCTCCCGGCGGCGGCGCCGACGGCCTGGCGCTGTCGGCGTTCGCCGGCGTGGTGGGGGCCTGGGCCGCGAGCGGCCCCGTCCCGAGCAACAACATCACCAGCAGCGTGCGCTGGATGGTCATCGTGCACCTCCTTCGATCCGGGCGATCCCGGGCGCGGTCATCCGCGCCATCACGCGTCCGGTGGTCGTGCGAGCCTGCACCTTCTCGCCGACGCGTGCTGCCGTCAGCGCCACTGCCTCCATCTCGATCTCGACCCCGTTCCGCGCCCAGACGATGCGGAGCGGCCCCCCGCTGATCACCCCGGCCGGCGGGGCGACGGCCGCGCCGCGGAGCGGCTCGCCCGCGCGCAGCGGCCGACGCACTTCCCAACCGACATCCACGGCCGACGCCGTCTCCTCCGGAGGACCCCACTGCACCGGCGACTCCCAGCGGATGTCGGCCGCGGTGAGGGTGGTCCCGAGTGCGAGTGACCTGGCCGCCACGGGCGCGGGAGCCTCCGCGCCGGCACGCACCCGCACGGCGCGCGGGGCGAGGCCGATCGGTTCAAGGGTGACCACCAGCCAGCCGTCGCGGCCGACAGGCCCCAGGCGGAGCGGCGCATCTTCGTCGTGCGCGCGCCACACGGGGACGGCGCCCCACGCGAGTTGGACCGCCGAAGGGGCCAGCTGCCACTGCGCCGCCACCGCCGCCTGCACGCGTGCCGCCAGTGCCGCGGGAACCGCGGGCGCCGGCGACACCGCCGCGAGCTGCGCGAGCAGGGTGAGGCTAGCGAATGAGGTCATCGATCGAGCGCATCATGTCTTCCGCCGCGCGAATCGCGCGCGCGTTGATCTCGTAGGCGCGCTGGGCCGCGATCATGTCGGTCATTTCCTGCACCACCTCGACGTTGCTCGACTCAAGCGAGCCCTGCAGGATGCGGCCGAAGCCGTTCTCGTCGGCCATCCCCGTCATCGGCGCCCCGGAAGCGCTCGACTCGGTGTAGAGGTTGCCGCCGGCGCTCAGCAGGCCGGTCGTGTTGGCGAAGCGCGCGAGCTCGATGCGTCCGAGCTCGACCGTCTGCGCATCCTTGCCGACCGAGACCGAGACCATCCCGTTGCTGCTGATCGTCACCACCGTCGCGTCGGGCGGGATCACGATCCCCGGGACCAGCGCGTAGCCACCCTGCGTCAGCAGCTGGCCGCTCTCCGAGAGCGTGAAGGAGCCGTCGCGCGTGTAGGCGATCCCGCCATCCGCGGTCTCGACCTGGAAGAAGCCCTCGCCCTCGATCGTGAGGTCGAGCGGCCGTCCGGTCATCTCGGGCCCGCCCTGGCCGTCGATGCGGGTCACCGCCGCGAGCCGGACGCCGTGTCCGATCTGCATCGCGCCGATCACCGACTCGCCGTTCGGCGACCTCGGCCCCTGCACCGTCTCGTAGAGGACGTCCTCGAACGCGGCGCGACTCCGCTTGAAGCCGGTCGTGTTGACGTTGGCGAGGTTGTTGGCGATCACGTCCACCATCTTCTGCTGGGCGATCATGCCGCTCGCCGAGGTGCGCATGCCGGGATTCATGAAGTCTCTCCGAGTGCCGTGAGTCGCCGCATCAGACGCGGCCGATGTCGCCAGTGACCGTGCCGAGCACGCCGTCCATGGTGCGCAGCGCCTCGGTGTTGGCCGCGTACGCGCGCTGGATCATGATCAGGTCCACCGTGCCGAGGAGCGGCGAGACGTTCGCCTCCTCGAGGGCGCGCTGCCGCAGACCGAGGTCGGGCGCCCCGATGGTCTTCGTCGTGGCGCGGAAGCGCCCTTCCCCTTCCTTCTCGAGCGACGCCGGATTGGCGACGCTCTCGAACCGGAGGCGCCCCGCCCGCGCGCCGTCCACCAGTACCGTGCCGTCCGCCTCGAGCACCAGCTCCTTCCCCGCGACGTGCAACGGACCGTCCTCGCCGAGGAGGAGATCACCGTGGCGGTCGACGAGGAAGCCGTCACGTGACACTTCCAGCGCCCCGCCGCGCGTCAGGCGCTCGCCTTGCGGCGTGCGGATGACGAGGAAGCCCTCGCCCTCCAGCGCGACGTCGAGCGGACGGCCGGTGTCGCGCACCGTCCCCTGGCGGAGGTCGAGGGTGTGGACCGCCGACGGCGCGGTCTCCCCCAGGAGCGACTGCGCCGTGATGCGATCGCCCTTGTAGGCGTCGCTCGAGACGTTCGCGAGATTGTTGGCGGTCACTTCCTGCAGCCGGGTGTAGTAGCCGAGGGTGCGCGCCGAGGTGACGATCGCAGGCAAGGTCATGGAGCCTCCAAGTGTGGCAGGCCCTGAAAGAGCAAGCGATGTGCCGCGCCGGGACGATCCGCAAGTCGTTGTGTACCAACACCTTGAACGCACCCCAGCCGGCCCGAGGCGGGGTGCGGCAGATCCGTCCGGCAAGTCGTGCCGAGCGGGAGGGCGCTCATGGGAGGAATCCGTCGGCAGCCAGGAGTTCGCGCAGCCGCTTGAGCGCCGCGGTCCGCACCTGCGAAATCCGCGATTCGGTCACGTGGAGGACCTCGGCGATCTGGCGCAGCGTGAGTTCCTCGAAGTAGCAGAGCGTGAGCACCATCCGCTGCTGCTCCGGGAGCCCGGCGATCGCTTCGCGCAGCACCCGCTTCGACTCCTCCTCTTCGAGTGGAGCGTCCGGCGCCGGGCCGTCGGCGTCCGGGATCATCTCGGCCAGCGTGACGTTGCCGCGCTCGCTCGAGGGGACCGGCGAGTCGAGCGGCATCATCGTGGTGGTCTCACCGTCGGCATGCCAGCGCCAGTACGTCGCGACGTCGATCTGCAGCGCGGCGGCGACTTCGTCGGGGGTGGCGGTGCGGCCAAGGGTGCGCGCCAGTGACTCCGCGGCGGCGTGCAGTTCCCGCACGCGCGTGCGCACCGAGCGTGGCCGCCAATCGGCGGCGCGCAACTCGTCGAGGACCGCCCCGCGAATCCGGGTGGTGGCGTAGGTGCTGAACGCGGCGCCCTTCGCGGCATCGAACCCCTCGAAGGCCTGGACGAGGCCGAGGGTGCCGGCCCCGATCAGGTCGTCGAACGCCACGGCGTCGCCGACGCGGGCGGCGATCTGGCGCACGACGTGGTGCACGAGTCCCACATGCTGGGAGAGCAACTGGGCACGCGCCGAGGCATCCTGGTCCTCGCGCCAGCGCCGCCACAGGTACTCGCTCGGCGAGGTCACGTGCTCACGACGCCGTCGCCACGCGCCGCGACATCAATCGCGAGGCCAGGCCCGCAAAGGCGCGTTGGGCCGGCGTGCCGGTGCTGGGGGTGAGCAGGCGCGCGGGGTCGGCCGCGAGCGCGCGCATCTCGCGATCCTCAGGGACGCCGCCGAGGTAGTCGATCGGCCGGCCGAGGAAGCGGACCGCGGCCGCACGCAATTTGTCGAAGGCGACTTCGCCTTCGCGAGGCTCGTGGAGCCGGTTGACCACGACGTCGACCGGGAGTCGCGGCAACTGCCCGTGCACGACCTTGATCAGCGCATAGGCGTCGGTGAGCGCGGTCGCCTCGGGCATCGTCATGACGACGAGGCGCGTGGCATGCAGGGCCACGCAGCGCAGCGCACTGTCGAGTCCGGCCGCGGAGTCGACGATCACCGCGTCATAGTCGGCATAGATCCCGCTGACCCGCCGCTGCAGGCGCGCGCGGTCGGTCGGCCCGAGCCGCTGGACCGCGTCGGTGCCCGAGTCCGCCGGCATCAGGAAGAGCCGCTCGGCGACGGGGACGACGATGTCGGCCGGCGCCAGTGACTCATGCAAGAGCGCTTCGGGGGTGAGCGTGGGCCGGACACCGAGCAGCACGTGGAGGTTGCCGAGGTTCTGGTCGCCGTCGACGAGCAGGACCCGATGGCCGGCCTCGGCCAGCGAGGCGGCGAACGACACCGCGGCGATCGACTTCCCGACCCCGCCCTTGCCGCTCCCGACCACGACCGCCGGCGTGTCGCCACCGCCCTCGGGCAGCGGGAAGCGCATCGGATCGCGGCGTGCCTCGCGCAGCGCTGCCGCCTGATCGGGCATGGTCATGCGACCTCCCTCGAGCGCAGTTGCCGTTCGGCGTGGCGCGCCAGCGCGGGGGCGAGCCACGGGTCGGCCGCGTGCAGGTCGCGTGGCACCTCCTGGCCGTCGGTGCACCAGCGCATCGGGCGGCGATCCGCGACCGCGATGTCGAAGACGCGCGAGTCCGCGGGGCACTCGTCGAGCTTGGTGGCGAGGAGATGCGTCAGCCCGAAGCTCGCGTACTGCGCCACGATCCGCCGGACGAGTTGCGGCATCAACCCCGCCGGAATCACGGCGTGCACTTCATCGGGCGCGAGGTGCAACAACCAGCGCCGCAGCGTCGCGAGATCCTCGCCCTGCTTCGGCGAACGCCCCGGCGTGTCGATGAGGATCACGTCGCAATCGGCCAGCCGGGCGAGGGCAGGCGCGAGTTCGGCTTCGCTCGCGACGGTGGCCAGCGGCAGGCCGGCAATCTCGGCGTAGGCCGCCAGCTGTTCGACGGCTCCGATCCGGTAGTGATCGAGCCCGAGCAGGCCGACGCGCTGCTGCCCGAACGCGAGCGTCGCCGTCGCCAGCTTCGCGATCGTCGTGGTCTTCCCCGCCCCGGTCGGCCCCACCAGCGCAATGACGCGCGGGCGCGCCTTCGACCAGCGGCTCGCGGGGGCCGGCGCGGACGCCGGCGCGGGCCGGGCCGGCACGTCGCTCACCTGATCGGTCAGGATGCGGCGGAAGTCGGCCGGCGCGCTCGACGGCCGCGAGACGGGCCGCAGCACCGGCGGCGGCGGTTCATCGGTCGCCACGACGGTGAAGCGGCCGCCTTCGCGGTGCACGCCGACGATCGTGGCGTCGGGGCCGAGTGCCTCGCGGGCCTGTTGCAGCAGCGACGGGACGTGCGTCCCGATGAATGTCTCAAGTGGCACGGGTCAGCTCCCACATCGCGAGACTCTGGACGGGCATCTGCGGCGGCAGTTCGCCGAGCGAGACCACCGGGAGATCGGGCAGGATCGGTTCAACCAGGCGTCGAATGCCGACGCGCAGCGCCGGCGGCGTGATCAGCGGACGCGAGCGGCCATCACGACGCGCGGTGGTCGCCAGCTCGTTCAGGGCGCGCAACAGCCCGGTCAGCTGGTCGGGTTCGAGCGATTGCCCATCGCGACTCGCGCGGGGGGCGAACAGCGTCATCAGTGCCGACTCGAGCCGCGGCCCGATCGTGATGCCGCGCACGGTGCCGTCCGGATCGGCGAAGAGCTGGGCGACGACATTCGCGAGCGCGCGCCGCACGTGCTCGGTCAGCACCTCCGGCTCCTTGCTCTGGTCGGCCGCATCGGAGAGCGTCTCGAGGATCGTGACGAGATCGCGCACCGGCAGCCCCTCGCGGAGCAGGCGCTGGAGGACGCGATGCAGGGCGCCGAGCGGCAGCTTCGCCGGGATGAGATCGTCGACCAGCGCCGGATGGGTCTCGCGAAGACCGTCGACCAGCTCGCGCACGTCCTGGCGCGAGAGGATGTCGCCGGCATGGCGGCGAATCGTCTCCATCAAGTGGGTCGCGAGCACCGTCGGCGCCTCGACCACGCTGTAACCACTCGCCTCGGCCTCGATCCGTCGATCGGGGGCGATCCAGAGCGCGGGAATGCCGAAGGTCGGATCGGTGGTCCGGATGCCGTCGAGCGGCAACCCGCGGCCACCCGCATCGAGCGCCAACAGGTAGCGCGGCATGATTTCGCCGCCGGCGACGCGCACGCCGCGCAGCCGGATGGCATACTCGGTCGGCGCGAGCTGGATGTTGTCCCGGATCCGGGCCGGCGGCACGATGATGCCGAGTTCGGTCGCGAGCTGCCGACGGAGCAGGCCGATGCGCGGCAGCAGGTCACCCTGCTGCGCCTCGTCGACCAGCGGGATGAGCGCGTAGCCGAGTTCGACCTCGATCGGCTCGACCTGGAGCAGTTCCCGCATCTGCGCCGTCCCCGGCACCGCGGCGGTCGCGCTCGCTGCCGGCGTGGTGCTGACGGGGGTGGCGACCTTGGCTGGCCGACGGCCGGGCCACGCCATCGCGCCGGCCGCACCGGCCAGGGCGAGGAACGGCAACGCCGGGAGCCCCGGGAGGATCGCCAGCAGCGCGAGCACGCCGGCCGACATCCCGAGCGCGCGCGGGTTGCGCGTCAGCTGCCCGCCGAGCGCCTGCCCGACGCCCGGCGACGAGGCGCCGTAGGTGGTGATGATGCCGGCCGAGGTGCTGACGATCAGTGCCGGGATCTGGGAGACGAGGCCGTCGCCGATCGAGAGGCCGCTGTACCGCGTGATCGCGTCGCTAGCGCTCAGCCCTTGCTGGATCATCCCGATCGCGAAGCCGCCGACGAGGTTGATCGCCGTGATGATGAGCCCGGCCACCGCATCGCCGCGGACGAACTTCGCCGCGCCGTCCATCGCGCCGTAGAAGTCGGCGTAGCGCGCCACGTCGGTCCGCCGCCGCCGCGCCTCGGCCTCGTCGATCAGGCCGGCGCCGAGATCGGCGTCGATCGCCATCTGCTTGCCGGGCATCGCATCGAGGGTGAAGCGGGCGGCCACCTCGGCGATGCGCCCCGCGCCCTTGGTGATCACCATGAAGTTGATGACCACGAGGATCAGGAAGATCACCAGCCCGACGACGACGTTGCCGCCGATCAGGAAGTTGCCGAAGGCGTTGATGACCTCGCCGGCGTAACCCTGGGCCAGGATGAGGCGCGTGGTACTGACGTTGAGTCCGAGGCGGAAGAGCGTCAGCAGGAGCAGGAGCGACGGAAAGCCGCTGAAGTCGATCGGGTCCCGGGTGCCGAGTGTCACCAGCAGCACCAGCACCGAGAGGGCGATGCTCAGCGCGAGCAGCCCGTCGAGGAGCATCGTCGGCAAGGGCACCACGAGCAGCGCCACGATCAGCATCACGCCGACGGCGAGCCACCCTTCGGTGCCGAGGGCGCGCTGGAAGGCGTTCGGGCCGACCGATCCCCCCGCGCCGCTCCGTGGTGCCGGCAGCGCGCCGACACCGCGGCTCGACGTCTCCGCCGCGGTGGTGGTAATCGGGGCGAGCCCGCCGACGGCGCTCACCGGGCCCGCGCCTCAGCGAGGTGCTGCGGGAGGCGGCCGCGCACGCGATAGACGAACGCCAGCACTTCGGCGACGGCGGCGTACAGCGCCGGCGGGATCGGCTGACCGACCCGCGCGCCGGCGAGCAGCGCGCGCGCCACGGGGACGTTGCGGACGATCGGCACGCCGGCCTCGCGCGCGATCGCGCGGATCCGCTCGGCGAGCTTGCGCTGGCCCATCGCCACCACGACCGGGGCGATCGACTTGCGCCCGTCGTAGCGGATCGCGACCGCGATCTCGGTCGGGTTGACGATCACCACGTCCGCGGACTTCACCTGCTGCAGCATCCGGCGCCGCGCGAAGCTCTGCGCCAGTGAGCGGCGACGGCTCTTGAGCATCGGATCGCCCTCGCTCTCGCGCATTTCGTCGAAGATCTCGCGCCGCGTCATCTTGAGTCCCTTCTGGTGGCGCCAGACCTCGAAGAGGTAGTCCACCACGGCGACCGCGGCGAAGGCGCCCACTGCGAAGAGCACCAGCCGGATGCTGACCGAGCGCGTCGTCGCGAGCACCGCCGGGGCCTGCGCGCCGATCAGCGCCGTGAGCTCGGGCCACGCGCGCGAGAGCGCGAGCCAGGTGACCCAGCCGATGACCCCGAGCTTGACGAGGGACTTGCCCAGCGTGAAGAGCGACTGCACCGAGAGGAGGCGGCCGAGACCGGCGACCGGCGAGATGCGCGAGAACTGCGGCGTGATCGGCGTGAGCGACAGGACGCCGCGCGCCTGGATCACGTTCATCACCAGCACGGGCACCATCACCGCCGCGAGGAACGGCAGCATCGCCGTCAGCGTCGTCTCGGCGAGGCCGCGCAGCAGCGCCGCGGCCCCCGCCTCCGTCATCTCGGGGCCCGCGAGCGCGCCGAGGGAGCGGCGGAGCACGCTGAACGACCCCTCGCCAAGCGCCGTGCCGCCGAACGCGGCGAGCGCAGTGGCCCCCGTCAGCAGCACGATCGCCGCGGAGAGTTCCTGGCTCCGCGGGACCTGCCCCTCGTCCATCGCCTGGTCGAGCCGACGTTGGGTGGGGAGTTCACTCTTTTCCTGCGCTTGTTCTTCGGCCATCGCTACGGCCCGGCCGGCGTGAAGGACTGCACGACGGCGTTGGTGCCGCGGCCGAGCTCGTTGGCCCAGCCCGTCACGAAGCCGGTCGTCATCGGCAGCGTGGCGCCGATCGCGATCAAGCCGACGGCGACCGTCACCGGCACCGCGACCATCATCGTGTTGAGCTGCGGCACCGCGCGGTTGACGACCGCGAGCGCGAGGTTGGTCACCAGCAGCGCGACCATCATCGGTGCGGCCACCTGGACGGCGGTGGAGAAGACGCCGCCGGCGAGGGCGACCATGTAGCGGCCCCCCTCCGCGAGGTCGATCGCCGAGCCCGGCGGGAGGACGAGCAGCGACCGCGCCAGCCCCGTGAGCAGCGTGAGGTGTCCGCCGACGGCGACGTACACCGCCAACACGAACTGTCCCTCGAGCTGTCCGATGCCGGGCGAGCCGATGTTGGTCATCCCGCCGATCGCCGCGCCGAGCGAGAGTCCCATCTGCAGCGAGATGACCTCGGCCGCCACCGCGACGCCGTAAAGGAAGCAGGCCGCCGCCAGCCCGATCGCGAGGCCGAGCAACAGCTCCGCCGCGAGGGGGACGACCAGCGAGGGACCGTCGATCGGCCACTCCACCGGCTTCACCAGTGGCAGCAGGGCGAGCGAGAGCACCACCGCGATCGCGCCGCGCAGGCGGGCGGGGACGACGGTCATCGCCCACAGCGGGGCGACCGTCATCAGGCCGGCGACGCGGGCGCTGACGAAGGCGAAGGTCGGCCAGTTGATCGGCTGGAGCGCATCGACGAGGCTGAGCGGATTCATCGGGCCGCCTGCGGCAGCGACTGCAGCATCCCGACGGTGAACTCGACCATTGCGCGGAGCATCCAGGGAAGCGCCGCGACGAACACCACCGCGACCACCACCAGCTTCGGGATGAAGGTGAGGCTCTGCTCCTGCACCTGCGTCACCGCCTGCATGAGCGAGATCACGACGCCGACCACCAGCGCGGCCAGGAGCAGCGGACCGCCCACGGTGAGCACCACCGTGAGGGAGCGCTGCAGCAGGTCGGCGGCGATCAGCGGCGTCACGTCAACCCGGCCGGAAGGAGGCGACGAGGTTCTGCATCACCAGGGTCCAGCCATCGGCGAGGACGAAGAGGAGCAGCTTGAACGGCAGCGACACCAGCACGGGCGGCAGCATGAACATGCCCATGCTCATCAGCACCGACGCCACGATCAGGTCGATGACGAGGAAGGGCAGGAAGATGATGAAGCCCATCTGGAACGCGGTCCGCAGTTCGCTGGTGACGAACGCCAACATGACGGTGGCCGTCGGGAGGTCCTCGACCTTGACCGAGTCCGGCACCGCGCTGAGCTCGGCGAAGACGCCGAGGTCCTTGTCGCGGGTATTGGCCAGCATGAAGCGGCGCATCGGGACGATCGCCGCCTCGTAGGCCTGCACCTGGCCGATCTCGCCCCGGAGGTACGGCTGCAGCGCGTCGCGGTTGGCCTCGGTCAGGGTCGGCTGCATCACGACGCCGGTGAGGATGATCGCGATCGCCACGAGCAGCTGCGTGGGCGGCGCCCCCTGGGTGCCGAGCGCCGAGCGCAGGAACGAGAGGACGATCAGGATCCGCGTGAAGCCGGTCATCAGCATGAAGACCGCCGGCAGGAGCGTCAGCGCACCCATCAGCACGACCACGCCCACGGCTCCGGTCAGCCGCAGCTGTTCGCCGCCGTCGCCCACGCGGACGTCCATCGTCGGCGGCGTCGGCGCCTTCACGGTCGGCGTGCGCGTCGCGGTGCCGGTGGCCCGCTGCGTCGTGGTCGGCTGCGGCACGGTCACGGTCTGCGCGGAGGCGACGGCCGGGAGCAGCACGAGCGCCGCGACCAGGCCGAAGCGCGACAGCGCGGAACGCCACGGCGAGCCGTCGGTGCGCGTCGACCGCGCGCGATCCCGCCGCGCCAGCAGCTCGGAGGAGGCATCGGCATCGAGCTCGCCGAGCAGGGTGTGGCCCTCCCCGACGCCGACGATCAGCACGCGGTCGGCCGCGCGCAGCAGCACGACGCCCTGCCGCGGGCCGGTCGCGACGCGATCGAGCACCTGCAGCGTGCCGCTCTGCTCACCCCGCGGTGCGACGCCCTGGAGTCGGCCCAGCAGCTTGAGGGCCAGCACCATCACGCCGGCGGTGATGAACAGGGCGGCAAGGGCGCCGTACACGCCTCAGCGTCCCCCGGTGCGGGGCGCCGGGTCGCGCGGCAACGAGAGCACGCGCGTGATCCGCACGCCGAAGTGCTCGCCCACCACCACGACCTCGCCCTCGGCGAGGCGACGATCACTGACGAAGATGTCGACCGGCTCGCCGACCATCCGGTCGAGCTGGATCACCGAGCCCGGGCCGAGGTCGAGCACCTCTTGGATCGCCATGGAGGTGCGACCGAACTCGATCGCGACCGGCAGCATCATGTCGAGGAGCGATTCGAGCTTGGCGCCGCCAGCGGCGGCGGCACCCTGGCCGAGCTCGTCGAGGGAGGCGGGCGTGGGGGACGGCATGGATGGTCCGGTCATCCGGGACGCTTCCTGCGAGAGGGTCGAGTGGCGGGGAGAGGTTCAGTGGTCGGCGCCCACCCCGTGATGCGCAGGCCGACGAAGCCCTGCTGCCGGCCGAGGTGGCCGAGCGCGAGGCGCCGGCCGTTCACGTGGAGTTCGACCTCGCCCGAGGCCGACTGCCCGGTCTCGAGCAGCTGGCCTTCGCGAAAGAGGGCGACGTCGAGCGCGGGGAGTCGGAATTCGGGGAGGCGCACCGCGACCGGCACGCCGGCCGAGCGGACGTGTCCGTCGATCAGCTGCCGCGCCTGGGCGATGTCCTCGGGGCGGCCACGCGGCGCCTGCAGCTGCGGCCCGGCCTTCTCCTGCAGGAAGCGCTCGAAGGCGGTGAGCAGGAGGCAGAGCGTGAGGTAGCCGGTGCTCGGCCCCCCCTTCACTTCGAGGATCACGATCAGGACGTTGTCCTCGCGACCGGCCACGTGCAGCGAGTCGGCCACCGCCTCGAAACCGCTCCGCCGCGGCGCGATCGGCACCGTCTCGGCGTAGGCACCCTGCAGCTGCGCGAGCAGCCGATCGGTGAGGTCGCCGAGGACGCCCTGCTCGAGCGCGGTCAGCGCGCGACGCGGCCCCGGGGCCTCGCCGGTGCCGCCGAAGAGGCGGTCCACCAGGAAGGCGGCGAGTTCGGGATCGAAGTCGACCACGGCGTTCGAGCTCCGCTCGTCGCCCAGTTCGACGATGATAGGCCGCGCAGGGCGTGCTCAGCGCGAGGAGGAACTCCCCGAAGGTCGCCTGCACCACGCTCACCACGCCGACGTTGACATTGCGCCGAAGCCGCGACGAGAGCACCCCCTGGAGTCCGCTGGCGAGCCGCTCGTGCATCGCGTCGAGGGCGGCCTGCCGTTCGCGCGAGATCCGCGGCGGGCGGCGGAAGTTGTACGGCACCACCTCGGTCGCGGCGGCGGGGCGAGTCGCGCCCTTGAGCAGCGAATCGACGTCCTGCTGCGAGAGCGGGTCGGGGGTGGCCACCTACTGCACCAGGAACTGGGGAATGAAGACCTGCACCTTCTCGCCCTTGAGGTAGGGCTTCACCACGCCGGCAAAGGCGCTCCGCAGCGAATCCCGCGCACCCACCGCGAGCAGCTCCTCGACCGTCTTCTTCTCGAGCACGCCGGTCACCGCGTCGCGGATCTGCGTCTCCGACTCGTGGAGGACATTGCGGATCGCCTCGGAGGAGACCTCGAAGGCGACGGTGGCGACGATGAAGCGCTGCCCCTGCGAGCCCGCCGGATTGACGATCACGTTCTCGAGCTCGAAGAGGACCTTCTTGGGGGCCCCTTCTCCCTCGGCCCCCGCGGCCTCCGCTTCCGCCTTCGCCGGCGCGACCGCCGGGGAGCCGGGGCGCGATCACGAACATCCCGGTGGCGACCCCGACCAGCAGGGCGCCGGCGGCGGCGATGATCGGCATCTTGCCGCCGGATGCGGCGGGAACGTCTTCGACGATCGGATCGGCCATCGGGAACTCCTCACGGGGATACGGGCTGCCGCGTGCCACTATGGCAACGGCAGTGCCATGCGTTTCGGCAGAGCGTATCTCACGCAAGGGCAACGAGTTGGGTGGTCCCTGCCCGGCGGCCTCGAGCCCCCTCGGACCAGCGACGGGAAGAGACTGCCGCCGGGGCGGCGAGAGTTGCCGGACGCGCCGCGAGGGCGACCCCGGCCTGCCTGCTGCCGGAATCGCCCCCGCCTGGACCCGCCTCGAGCGCTTAGCGCTTGAGGTTGACCAGCTCCTGCAGCATCTCGTCGGACGTCGTGATCACGCGGGCGTTGGCCTGGAAGCCGCGCTGGGTGATGATCATCGACGTGAATTCCTGCGAGAGGTCGACGTTCGAGTTTTCGAGGGCGCCCGGCGTGATGCTCGAGACGTCGCTCGTCCCGGCGAAGCCGAGCACCGGCAGGCCGGAGTTGGCCGACTCGGTGAACATGTTGTCGCCCTGCCGCAGGAGGCCGGACGGGTTGTTGAAGCGCGCCAGCGCGATCTGCGCCAGCGCCTGCGTCACGCCGTTCGTGAAGAAGCCGGTGACCACGCCGTTCTTGTCGATCGCGATCGACTCGAGGTCGCCCGACTGGTAGCCGTCCTGCGAGCGGATGACGGCGTTCGAGGCATTCGAGAAGCCGGCCAGGCCGTCGACGTCGCCGATCGTGCCCGGCGTCGAAGGTGATGTCGAACGGCGCGCCGGCACCCGTCGGCGTGACGGTGAGCGACGGTGCCGCCGCCCGGGATAGGTGAAGGTCAGCGAGCTCACCCGCCGTGCCGAAGGTCGCCGTGCCGCGTGGTCAGCGGCAGCGTCGCGGTCGCGGCTGGTCGACGCTCCAGTCCCACGCGCCCGGGGCCGTGTTCGTGAAGGTGATGTCGAGCTGGTGCGGCGTGCCGACGCCGTCGTAGACGGTGACGCCCATCGCGTGCGTGTCGCCGACCGCCGCCGAGGCGTTGAGGTTGCCGCGCATCTGCGCCACCGTGGTGATGTTGCGCCGGCGTGATCTGCGCCGAGCGGCAGGATGATGTCGGTGATCGACGGACGACGAGGAGAAGACACCGGCCGAGTCGGCGTTGATGCCCTGCACGACGAAGCCGTTGGTCGGCGCGATCATCCGGCCGTCGGCGTCGAGCTGGAAGGCGCCGGCGCGCGTGTAGAAGCGGCGGTTGCCGTTCGCCCACCACGAAGAACGAGTCGCCCTGGATCGCGAGGTCGAGTGTTCTGGCCCGTCGACTCGAGCGTGCCCTGCGTGAAGAGCTGGTCGATGCGAGCCGATGTTCATGCCCGAGCCGATCTGGATCGGGTTCACGCCGCCGAGGTCGCCGGGCGGGCGCGAGGCGCCCTGCAGCAGCTGGGCAAAGGCTTCCTTGAACGTGACGCGCGAGGCCTTGAAGGCCATCGGTGTTGACGTTGGCAATGTTGTTGCCGATCACGTCAAGTCGCGTCTGGTGGTTCCGCAGGCCGGACACGCCGGCGAAGAGGGATCGCATCATGGGGTGGTCTGCTCCTGGGTAGTGGAAACGCTCGGGGCCGAGCTCGGGGCGGCCATCACTTCAACCACGTCCAGCATCGGGACGAGCGTCCCGTTCACACGCAGGGAGATCGTCCCCCCGCTGAAGGCCATGCCGTCCACCCGTCCATGGGTAAAGGGCGTCGTGGTGACCGCCTTGCCGTCGACATCCTTGGCGACGACCTCGTACGTGTAGGTCCCGTCCTTGAGGCTCGTCGGTGTCGAGCGTCACCGTGCGGCGACCCGCCGACAGGGCCCCCGCGTCCTGGCTGAGGATCGTCTTCCCCTTTGCATCGAGCACCCGGACCGACACCGTCTTGGCGGCGCGTGCCGAGGTCGAAGGTGACCCGGCTCGGGTCGCTGCCATCCACGGTGACCTTTGCCCCGTCGAGCAGCACGTCGCGCCCCACCATGGAGGCTCCCAGCGTGGTCTGCGCCGTGAGCTTGAGCTCGGTCGTGGCGGCGGTCGAGGCCGTCATCGCCTCGCCCATCTGGATCAGCTGCTCCACCGAGGAGAACTGCGCCAGCTGCGTCGCGAACTCGGTCCCCTCCATCGGGTTCAGCGGATCCTGGTTGCGCAACTGGGTGACCAGGATGCGGAGGAAATCGTCCTTCCCGAGCACGGCCTTCCCGGCCAGCGAACTGGTGTCGGTCGCCTTGGGGGCGGCGGTGCCGTTAGTGGTGACTGGTGTCGTCACTGGAGGTCCTCCTCGAAATCTGGTTGGCCACCCGCTGGCGGCTGATGGTCCTGGCCGCGCTGCCGGCCTCGCGGTTGCTGCTCGGCACCCGAGCCATCCGGGCGCGCGCGAGGGGGCCTCGTTGCGGAGTCGCAGCTCCGGCGTCGCCACCGCTCGCGACGGCGGACGTGGCATCGGTCGCGACGCGGAGTTGCACGTGCGCCTCGCGGAAGCCCTGCCCTTCGAGCGCATGGCGGAGGTCGTCCAGCTGCGGCCGCATCGCCTCGACGCCACCGCGATCCGTGACCACGGTGGCATGCACCACGTCGCCACGCACCGCGACGCGCACGCGCTGGGCGCCCGTCTGTTCGGCATCGAGTTCGACGGTGACCTGCGACGTCGGTGACGGGGGCGCGGACCGCGGCTCCGCGGTGCGATGCCCCTCGATTGCAGGCTTCGCCACGTCGGCGGCGCTCGGCATCGTGGCCGCCTCGGTCGTCATCCAGGGTGCCCGGCCCGCGCTGACCGGCGCCTCGATCGCGTCGCGGCTCACCGGAGCCAGGGTGGGCCGCTCCTGGCTGGGCGCGTCGTCCCGCTGCTCGCGCGCACTCTCCTGCTCGCCGCTCGACGCAGTCGACCGCGCCGTCATCACGACCCGAAGCGGCGTGGGGAGCGGGGTCGGCTCCGCGCCGTCCGCGACCGCGCCGAGTCCCGGGGTGGCGCCCGCTTCACCGTCGGTCGCCGAGGCCTCGAGCGCGGCCGGCTCCGGCGTGAGCGACGCCACCACCTGCTCGGCGAAGCGTGCGACCGGCGCGGCGATCGACTCGCCGTCGTGCTGCGCGAGGTGCGCCGCGTGCATCGCGGCGAGGACACCGGCGGCCGTGCTCGACGCCGTTCCCGACGGGCGGCCGCGTTCACCGCCGACGCCTGACATCGGCGACGCCGGCACCGCGAGTGGAGCCTCGGGGGCCGGTGCGATCTCGGGCGACGGTGCGTGCGACGTCGCGCGCGCCGTTGCCGTCAGTGCGTGCATCGCGGCCTGCCACGACGGCGTGGCGGACTCGGCGCGGTGCAAGGGGAGCGGGGCCGCGCCATGCAGCTCGTGGTCGTCGTCGGTGTCGGGAGCGTCCGCCCCGGCAGGCGCGGGCTCGGTCGGGGCCGCGAGCGGCTTCGTCGCGTTCGGCTCCACGGCACTCGGTGCCGCCCGATCCGCGATCAGCACGCGGAGCCGCCCGCCTGACCCCTCGTCGTCGCGTGCAGCCGCCTCGTTCGGCGCGCGGTCGCCCGCGTCGACCGTGGTCGCGCTCGCCGCCGTCTCTTCCGCGTCCGCGTGCAACGGTCCGCTCCGAACCGCGCGCCCCTCGGCACGGGCCAGCGCGACGAGGGAGTCCTCGGCGCTCCCGCTCGTCTCGTCCACAGCGGACGCTTCCCCCTCGTCGCTCACCAGCGCCTCGGCGAGCGTGACCGGCGTCTCGACGACGGGCGCAGGCGGTGGCGTGACCGGTGCCGCGACGGCGGCGGCCAGCGCCGCGAGGAACGGCAGCGATGCCGCCGGATCGGCGACCTCGCCGTCGACCGCGGGCGGCGCGGACTGGAGCGGGAGCGTGGCCCCGAGCGCCGAAGTCATCACGGCTTCGCTGCCGGCGTGAGCAGTCGCTTGCTGAGCGCGGCGCCGCGCTCCTTCGGCAGCGCGGCGATCAGGTCCCCGGCCTTGGCGACGTCCATCGTCCGCAGCACGCCTTCCAGCTCGGCGTCGCTCATGCGCGCCACGAGCGCCACCGCGTCCTGCGCCGGGAGCCGGTCGAAGATCTTCGCCATCCGCTGGACGTCGGCGCCGCTCGCCGGCTTGGCGCCCGGCGCAGTCGGCGCCTCGGACGGCGCCGCATCGAGGGGCGTCGGCGTCATCGCCGGCGGCGCCGACGTGCTGTCGCCGGCGTGCGACTCTGCCGGCTTCTCGCCCGATGCGGGCTGCTCCCCCTCCTTCGGCGCTGCCTCCGGCTTCAGCGAATCGCCGTGCTCACCACCGGCGGAATCGGACGAGGCGGCGGGTGCCTCGGGCGGGTGGAGCATCCGGCCGGCAGCAGTGCCGAGCCCCAGGCCGAGCACGAGTGCCACGGGAACGATGACGGCGATCTTCATGCGGTGCGCTCCATGTCCTGATCCTTCGGGGGCTGGCGGCCGAGCTCGTCGAGGTCGCGCTGTTCTTGCCGACCCGTCTCGATCGCGTGATCGGCCTCGCGACGCTCACGCAGCTTCTCGAGGGCACGCCGCGCCATCCGGGCTTCGGCGAACCGCTCGTCCTCCTCGGCGCGGCGCGCCTCGGCATCGCGCAACGCCTCTTCGACCGCCTCGAGCCGCGCCTCGGCGGCGTCGACCGTCAGGCGATAGGCGTGATGCAGCCCGGCCGCGGCCGGATGGCCGCCGGTCTGCTGCTCGACCTGTTCATGCACCTGCTCGAGCTGATCGGCCTGCGCCTCGGAGGTCCGGCGCTGCGTCGCCTCGTGCTGCAATGCATCGCCGAGGGCGGAGGCCTGCTGGCGCTCCGCCGCGGCGCGGAGGTCGAGAATGCGCTGGAGCGAGAACTTGAACGGCTTCATGCGGCGACTCCCTGCTCGAGCTGTGTCGCGCGGTGTGCCAGCGCGACCACCGCATCGCGCGCCAGCGCGAAGCGGCTCGGTTCATCGGGGCGCTGCTGCAGCAGCGCCAGCATTTCGGGGCGGATGGCGAGCGCGGTGTCCACCGCGCGATTCGCCCCCGGCTTGTAGGCGCCGACCGAGATCAGGTCCTCGTGCGCATGGAAGGCCGCCTCGAGCCGGATCAGCGTGTTCGCGGCGGCGCGGTGCTCGGGGTCGACCACGGCGTCGCGCACGCGGCTCACGCTCTCGAGCACGTCGATCGCCGGGAACTGCTTGGCCGCGGCGAGGCGGCGCGCCAGCACGACGTGCCCGTCGAGGATCGAGCGCGCCGCGTCGGCGACCGGCTCGTTGAAGTCGTCGCCCTCGACCAGCACGGTGTAGAGCGCGGTGATGCTCCCGACCCGGCCGTTGCCCGCGCGCTCGAGCAGCCGCGGCAGCGCCGCGAACACCGAGGGGGGATAGCCCTTGGTCGTCGGGGGCTCGCCCACCGAGAGCCCGACCTCGCGCAGCGCCATCGCGACGCGCGTGACCGAGTCCATCATCAGCAGCACGGCCTTCCCTTCGTCGCGGAAGTGCTCGGCGATCGTGGTGGCCACCAACGCGCCCGTGGCCCGCACGACGGCGGCCTGGTCCGAGGTGGCCACGATCACCACCGATCGGGCCAGCCCCTCGGGCCCGAGATCGCGCTCGATGAACTCGCGCACCTCCCGGCCGCGTTCGCCGAGCAGCGCGATCACGTTGACGTCGGAGGAGGCGCCGCGCGCGATCATCCCGAGCAGCACGCTCTTGCCGACGCCGCTGCCCGCCATGATCCCGACCCGCTGGCCCCGGCCGAACGACTCGAGCCCGTCGAGCGCGCGCACGCCGGTGCTGAACGGCGTCGCGACCGGCGGGCGCTCGAGCGGATTCGGCGGGTCGGAGTAGAGCGAGCGCGAGACCGTCGGCCCGACCGGTCCGAGTCCGTCGATCGGTCGGCCGAGGCCGTCGAGGACGCGCCCGATGAGGCCGCGCCCGGCGGCGACGTAGAGGGAACGTCCCAGCGGCGCGACCATCGCGCCGGGATGGATTCCCTCGATTTCGCCGATCGGCAACAGCAGGATGCCGCGGTCGTGGAAGCCGGCGACCACCGCGAGCACGCTGCGCTGCGCGGTCGAGAGGCGGCAGACCTCGCCGACCGCCACCGGCACCTGCGAGGCCTCGACGACGTTCCCGATCACGCGCGTCACGCGCCCCAGCTGCACCAGCCGGGGCAGCGTCTTGAGGCGACCGAGCGCCGACTCGAGCACCGCGGCGTCACTCATGGCCGAGTCGCTCGTAGAGGTCGAGCAACGCCCGATCGACGCGGCCGTCGATCACCGAGGCCGCCGTCTCCACCAGACAGGAGCCGCGCGAGATCGTCGCATCGCCCGTCCACCGCAGCTCGAGCGCGGTCGTCGCGAGCGCGGCGGTGCCGCCGATCTCCTGCAGCGCGGCGAGGTCCCCGGGGTTCAGCCGGACGACGACCGGCCCGGAGGTCGGCGCGAGCGTCAGCGCCTTCTCGACCAGCTTCTGCACGTCGATCGGCGACTGCGTCAGTTCGCGTTCCACGAGATGCCGCGCGATCGCGATCGCGAGCGCATGGACCGTCGTGGCCAGCTGGCTCCGCAGCGTGTCGGCGGCCGTCTCGAGCGCGTGCACCGCGGCACGCGCACCGCCCACCACGTGCGAGAGTTCGTGCTCCCGCGCCTCGGCATAGTCGGCCTGGCCCTGGGCGTAGCCGCGCTGGAAGGCGGCCTCTTCGACCGTGGGGCCGGCCGCGGGCAGCCCGCCGACCGACGGCGCCGAAACGGTCCGGAGGTCGGGCGGTTGCCAGGCGAGGATGCCGGCGGTGCTGGCGTCAGGCGATGACTTCGTCATCCCCCCGCTCCACCTGGATCTCGCCGGCTTCCTGCAGGTCGCGCACGACGGTGACGATCGCCACGTGCGCCGCCTCGACGTCGCGGACCTTCACGGGACCGAGCAGTTCCATCTCCTCGCGCAGCGCGCCCGCGGCGCGCTCCGACATGTTCGCGAAGATGTGCTTGGTGAGGTCGTCGCTCGCGGCCTTGAGGGCCAGCGCCAGCGACTTGCTGTCGACGTCGCGCAGCACGCGCTGCATCGAGCGGCTCTCCAGCAGCAGCAGGTCCTCGAAGACGAACATCAGGTTGCGGATCGCGCTCGCCACCGCGCCGTCACGGCTCCCCACGGCATCGAGCAGCACCGTTTCGCGGCCGCCCGCCAGCTGGTTCAGCATCCGCGCTGCCGCGCCCGGCCCGCCCGCGGCGGTCATCGCCTGCGACAGTGTCAGGTCCGCCCGCGCCCCGATCGAGTCCTCGACCATCTGCAGCACTTCCGGCGACACGCGCTCCATCTGGGCGATCCGATAGAGCACCTCGCCGGCCTGCTCCGCGCCCATCGCCTCGAGCACGCCGGAGGCGAGCTTCGGCGCGATGTGCGCCAGCACCAGCGCGACGGTCTGCGGATGTTCGCCCCGCAGGACGCTGTGCAGGACGTCGGGAGACGCGCGCCGAAAGCGCGAGAGGCCGATCTCTTCCGGCTCCTTGGTGATCCGGTCGTAGACCGAGCGTGCGCGCGCGCCACCGAGCGCCGTCTCGAGCATCTGCCGCGCGTACTCGGCGCCACCTTCGGCGTTCTGTTCGACCGTGCGCAGCACGTCGCGATACTCGAGCAGCACGGCGTCGACCGTCTCCGCGGGCACCATCCCCGTCCGGGCGATCTCGCGCGAGAGCTGCTCGACGTCCTCGGGCCCGAGCTGCTGGAGGATGCGCGCCGACGCCTCCGCGCCCAGGGCGAGGCAGAGGATCGCGGCCTTCTGCGTGCCGGTGAGCGTGCCCGCGCGCGGCGGACGCGTGGCGACGGCGCTCATGCCGTCGGCTCCGCCAGCCAGCTGCGCACCACCCGCGCCGAGGCCTCGGGCGCGGAGAGCGATTCATTCTGCGCCCGCGTCCGCAACTGCACCGCCTCCGGCGTCGCCGCGATCGGCAGCACCGCCGACGAGGCGTCCTGGCCGGTCAGCATCGGCATGCCACCGGGCGCACTGCCGCCACCGCGGAGCGCCCGGAGGCCGAGGAAGAGCGCCACGATGATCGCGAGCACCGACGCCACCGGGTAGGTCAGCCGTCCCGCCGTCTCGATGATCGAGGTGGTCGGTGCCTCCTCCTTCGTCACCGGAATCACCTTCTCGGGCGTCGGGCCACCGAACGGCACCGCCACCACCGTCACCTGGTCGCCGCGGAGCGAGTCGTACCCGACCGCCGTGCGGACCAGCGCCTCGAGCTGCGCCCGCTGGTCGTCGGGCAGCCCCTTGCCGCCGTCGAGCGCGCGCGAGTTCACCATCGCCGAGACCGAGAGCCGCGTGACGTTCCCGACGCCGGCGATCAGCTTCTCCACCGTGCGCGACGTCTTGTACTCGAGGTTGATCACCCGCGGCCCGCCGACCGGCGCCTTGGTCGAATCGCCGCCATCGGAGCGGCTCTCGTTGCTGAGCACGCGACCCTGCGGATCGTAGGCCTCGACGGTGCGATCCAGCTGGTCGAAGTTGAGGCGCGCCGACACCTGCACCCGCACGTCGCCGACGCCGACGGCAGTCGTCAGCAGCTGCTCGACCTTGGTGCCCAGATGCTTCTCGACCGTCTGCTGCAGCTCGAGCTGGCGCGAGGAGAGCGCCATCCCGCTGCTCGCCTCGCTGCCGCCGAGGCTGGAGAGCGGGCGACCGCTGTCGTCGAGCACCGCGACATCCTCGACCGCCAGGCGCTCGACGCTGTTGCTCACCAGCTGCGCAATGCCGCGCACCTGCTCGGGCGAGAGCGGCTCGGTGCCGCGGAGCGAGAGCACGACCGCCGCCTGCGCGGGCCGCTCCAGCCGACGCAGCGCGGACGACTCGGGGAGGCCGATGTGCACCTGCGCCCGCTCGACCCCCTTCAGGGTGCCGATGGTGCGGGCGAGTTCACCCTCGAGGGCGCGCCGATACGTGACGTGCTGGGTGAAGTCGGTCATTCCCCACGACGGCTTGTCGAACAACTCGAGGCCGGGACGCCCCTCGCTCGGGAGGCCGTCCTGCGCCAGCAGGACGCGCGCGCGCGCCGCGTCGGCCGTGGCCACCAGCAGCTGCGTCCCCTCGCCGTCGAGCTTGTAGGGGATCGACGCCTTGGTGAGCGCGTCGGTCATCTTGCCGACTTCGGCGAGCGGCAGCCCCTGGAAGAGCGAGACGTATGTCGGGGCACTCGCCTGCCGGGCCAGGAAGACCGCGGCCACCAGCAGCACCGCCGCCAGGGCCAGCACCATGAAGCGGCGATTCGCGTCGAGCCCGCGGAAGGCGTTGAACATCCGGTCAGACCTGCATGTTCATGATGGACCGATACGCGTCGGTGAGCTTGTTGCGGGTCTCGACCAGCAGCTCGAGCGAGAGTGACGCCTCTTCGGCCGCCGCCATCACCTGGTGCAACTCCACCGGCTCGCCGCGGAGGAAGGCGCCGATCATGTCTTCTTTCCGTTCCTGCATGCCGGTGACGTCGCCGAGGGCCCGCTTCAGCAGGTCGCCGAAGGGCGCATCGCTGTCGCCCATCCCGATCGGGGGGGTGCCGGGACGCGCCAGCGGCGCGATCCCCGTGCTGATCGGCAGGATCGGACTGCTCATGGGTCAGGCCCTCACGTCGAGGCGTTGGCCGATCGGGGCGTCGGCCTCGCGAGTCACGGCGCCGGTGGGCCCGTAGCCGAGGGAACCGAGCGCCGCCGTGCTCAGGAAGAAGGCCCGCTCCTCGTCGGTCAGCACGCTCCAGAGCGGCGACGGCTTGGTCGCCGGCGCAAGCGTGGTTGTGGCCGCTGTCGCCGTCGGCGCGACCCCGCGCGCGGCCTGGGCCGCGGGCTGGGTCGGGTAGATCGGCGTTGCTGGCACCCGCGAAATCGTCACGCGAAACGCTCCGAGAGGTCTGTCAGATGTCGAGGGCGCGGCGCAACATCGCCTTCGCCGACTGGAACACGGTCGCGTTCGCCTCGTGCAGGCGCCGCGCAATCATCAGGTCGACCGTCTCGGTCGCCAGATCGACGTTGGGATAGTGAACGTACCCCGTGGCATCGGCGTCGGGGTGTCCGGGGTCATAGACCATCCGGCCCGACGTCTGGTCCTTCACGACCTGGGTCGTCATCGACCCGGTGGCCGGATCGCCCCCGGCCACGGCGATCTGCCGCTGGTACGGGCCGCCCTCGGCAGTGCGCGTCGTCTCGGCGTTCGCGATGTTGGTCGCGATCACCTCGATGAACTTCTGCTGACGCGACATCCCCCCGGCACTGATGCCGAGCGGGCCCAGCAGCTGCCGGAAGGGCCGCGACGTGATCGGAAACCCGCCGCCCGGCTCAGCCACGGTCGCGCATCGCGGTCCGGAGGTCGCCGTAGGACTTCTGGAGCAACTTGGTCGTCGCCTCGTAGCGCAACTGCGTGTCGGCAAGCGACGCCATGTCCTGCTGGAGGTCGGCGTCGCGCGCGGCGAGCGAGGCGTCGAGCTGCCCGGCAAAGCCGGAGGTCGCGCTCTGCTGGGCGGCGTTCGCCACCCGGGCGGCAATCGCCTTGTGGGTCGCGCTCTGTTCCTCGAGCCCGCCGCGCAGCTGGTACGTCACGGTACCCTGGCCAAACAACCCGCTGATCATCGTCGCTCCAGGTGGTGGTCCACCTGCCGCTGATGCAAGCGTCATTCCCGGTTGGAGCAGACAACGCAACGCGTTACATAACAACCACTTAGCAAATGTCTTTGGGGGGCAAATCAGGGTGGTGCGGAAGAAACTTCCCCTCTCGGCTCGGCCAACCTTGCCGAGCGGGCCGTCAGGCGGCGGTGGGGGAGTTCAGCTTGTTGCGGAGGGTCCGTTCCGAGATGCCGAGCAGCCGGGCCGCCCGGGTGCGATTGCCACCGGTGGCGGCGAGTGCCCGCTCGATGGTGATCCGCTCCAGATCCGCCAGGTTGAGCGGCATCTCGCCGTCGGCCACCGCGGCGGCGGCGGGGCTCGGCTGGCTCGTCGACGCGAGCGAGATCGTCATCGGCGCCTCCAGCACGTGGAGGTGGTCGGCGAAGAGCCCGGTGGAGATCGGCCGACCGCGGGCGAGGATCACCGCCCGCTCCATCGCGTTCGAGAGCTCACGGACGTTCCCTGGCCAGGAATAGGCCTGGAGGTAGTCCATGGTCGCCTCCGGCACCTCCGGGACAGCGACGCCGAGGTGCTCGGCCGCGGTCCGGAGGAAATGCTGGACCAGGAGCGGGACATCCTCGGGGCGCTCGCGGAGCGGCGGTGTCCGGATCGGGACGACCTGCAGCCGGTAGTAGAGGTCCGCACGGAAGCGCCCCGCGGCGATCTCGGTCCGGAGGTCGCGGTTGGTGGTCGCAATCAGCCGCACGTCGACCTTGATCGGCTCGCGGCCGCCGACCCGCTCGAACTCCTGCTCCTGGATCGCCCGCAACAGTTTGGACTGCAGGTCGAGGCGCATCTCGGAGATTTCATCGAGCAGGAGCGTGCTGCCATGCGCCCGCTCGAAGGCCCCCGCGGCGCGCGCCGTGGCGCCCGTGAAGGCCCCCTTCTCGTGGCCGAAGAGGGCACTCTCCACCAACCCCTCGGGCATCGCCGCACAGTTGATGGTGATCATCGGCCGGTGGCTGCGCGGGCTCTGGTCGTGGAGGGCCCGCGCAATCAACTCCTTGCCCGTGCCCGACTCCCCCTGCAGCAGCACCGTGGCGCGCGTCGGCGCGACCGTGGCGACCAGTTCCTGCAGGTCCCGCATCGCCTCGCTCCGCCCGACCACCTTCCGGGTCGCGTGGATCCGCGAGATCTCCTGCCGATAGGCCTCGTTCTCCTGTCGGAGCCGGGCGTACTCGAGCGCATGCTGGATGGTGATCTGGAGTTTCTCGGCGCGCACCGGCTTCACGACGTAGTCGGTCGCCCCCGAGCGCATCGCCATGACGGCCTGCTCGATCGAGGAGTCGCCCGAAACGACGATGAAGGGAACCAGCGGATCGCGAGTGCGGAGGTGTTCGAGGAAGGCCTGTCCGTCGTGACCGGCGAGCATGAGGTCGGCGATCACCAGGTCGATGCCGCCGCGGTCCAGGCGGTGGATCGCCTCGGCAGCGGAGTCGGCAAGCACCGCCCCATAACCGAGGTCGAGAAGGATCTGCTCGAAGAGCGCGGCAACGGCCGGCTCCTGGTCGACGCAGAGGATCGTGGTCACGGCATCGGGGGGGCTGGCCGCAGGGGTGACGTCCTCGCTACCGGGAAAAGAGGGCGTCCGGGAGGCCGGACTCATACTCTCCACAAAATAGTCGATAAAGTGTGGAGTGCCATCCTCACCCAAGCGATCAGGTTGCCGATGCGGATTACCAACAGCGTGATGCAGGAGCGGTTGCTCCGCAACCTTCAGGAGCAAGGGGCGCAGCTGTTGCGGGCCTCGGATCAGGTCACCACGGGACTGCGCAACTCGAAGATCTCCGACGACCCAATCGCCGGGTCGCAGGTGCTCTCGGCCGACGCCGCCCTGCGAGCCGTGGAGCAATACCGTCGCAGCGTCACCTCAGTCCAGTCGCGGCAGGCCGCCGAGGAAACCACGCTCGATCAAGTCGGCGATCTTCTCTCGCGGGCCAAGGAACTCGCCACCGCCCAGGGGAGCGCCACCGGGAACGCGGCCACCCGTGCGGCGGCGGCCGTCGAGGTGCAGAGCCTGATCGACCAGGCGATCTCCCTCGGCAATCTCCGCTTCGGCAACGACTACCTCTTCGGGGGCTTCGCCACCGATGCCCCACCCTTCCAGCCCAACGGTACCTACGTCGGGACGCCAACGGGTCGGCAGGCCGAGGTGGGTGACGGGATCCTGGTGGACACCGTCCACAGCGGCGAGGAGTTGTTGGTGACCAGCGGGGTGCTCAGCTCGCTGACCGCGTTGCGGGATGCCCTCACCGCCAACAACCCGGCGGCGGTCCTGGCCTCGGGCGGGCCGCTCGACACCGCCTTCAACGCGACGCAGGTCACCCTGACCGAAGTCGGGGCACGGACCCGCAACCTCGAACTGACCACCGGCTCGCTGACCGCTCTCCAGACCGCCCTCGAGGGGAAGCGGAGCGCAGCCGCCGAGATCCCCCTGGAAGAAGCGATGCTCCATTTCTCCGCCGTGCAGACCGCCATGGCGGCGGCCTACGAGGCGACCTCGCGCATCCTGCGGACTTCCCTGACGGAGTACCTGTGATGTCGGCTGCGACGATTCCCCTGCCACTCGACCTGACCTTCGAGTCGCATCTCTTCGGGACGCTGACCGTCCCCCGACAGGACATCGTCACCTTCCCCGAGGGGATCCCGGGCTTCGAGGACTACCAGCGCTACACGCTGTTGCCCACCTCGGCGGTCGGGCTCTACTGGCTGCAGTCGGTGCAGGAGGCCGCCCTCGCCTTCCTGGTGGTCGAGTGCCGGCGGATCGCCCCGAGCGCGTGGCCGGCGCATCCGACCGCCCTGGCGATCGTCACCCTTCCGGCCGGCCCAGGCCCCGCCTCGGCCAACCTGCAGGCGCCGATCCTGATCGACCCCGCGCTCCGGACCGGTCGCCAGCTGATCGCACCGGAATCGGCCTGGGGCACCACCCACGCCTTCGATCTCGCCGCCCTGGTTCCGGCCGCCTAGCCCGACCCGCCGCCGTCCCCGGGCGCCCCGTCTTCGAGGGGGTGCCCGGCGCACCGCCCCCCTCCGCTCAGACTCCGGCCCCGCCTCCCGATAACAGAACAGCGGCCGACATCCCGGCCGGCTCCAACCTGGTTCCGGAGCACGGATGCTCCGTCGACAACTGTTAAGGGAGTAACAGCACCATGGCCAGTATCCAGAACAACATCGCAGCGAATACCGCATTCCGTAACGTGGCAACCTCGAGCGCGGGCCTCGACAAGCAGATCGCCAAGCTGTCGTCGGGCTTCCGCATCAACCGCTCGGGTGACGACGCCGCCGGCCTCGCGATCGCCAACAAGCTGCGCGCCGAGAGCCGCTCGCTCCAGCAGGCCTCGCGCAACGCCTCGCAGGCCAACTCGATGCTCCAGATCGCCGATGGCGCGGTCAACACGATCGCCGGCATCCTGGACCGCATGAAGGAACTCGCGACGGCCTCCAACTCGTCGTCGATCGGCACCCAGCGCACCAAGCTGGACGCGGAGTTCCAGTCCCTCGCCGCCGAAATCAACCGTATCGCCGCGACGACCCAGTACCAGGGCTCGGCGCTGGTGAACGGCACGCTCGGCAACGCGGTCACCGGCGGCACCTATGCCGGCCAGACCTCGCTCAACGGCGCGCAGTCGGGCACCTACACCTTCGCCTCGGCCGCGGGCGTGGCCACGCTGAGCTTCGGCGCGGGCGCGACGCTGGTCACCCAGGCGATCGCGATGCCGGCCGGTGCCGGCACGTACAACTTCGACAAGCTTGGCGTCTCGGTCACCAACGCCGCCGGCTACCTCGTCGATGGCGTCAATGCGCAGACCATCATCGTCGCGGGTACGGCCGTGAACTTCCAGGTCTCGTCGTCGGGCGCCTACGCCGGCAACGACCTGGTCTCGCTGTCGCAGGTCAACCTCACCACGGGCGCGACCGGCCTCAACGTCGCCGGCCTGGACGTGCTGAGCGCCGCCAACGCGCAGACCGCGCTGGCGCGCCTCGACACCGCGATCGACCTCTCCAACACCGCGATCGGCACGATCGGCGCGGCGCAGTCGCGCATCGAGTTCGCCACGGCGAACGTCGCCACGGTCACGCAGAACGTGATCGCGGCCGAGAGCACCATCCGTGACGCCGACATGGCGATGGAGACCACGGCGTTCACCAAGTTCCAGATCCTGCAGCAGGCCGGCATCGCGATGCTGGCGCAGGCCAACGCGAGCTCGCAGAACGTGCTCTCGCTGCTGCGGTAAGTTCGGTTCCACCGGTCGGGGGGGCGCTTCGGCGTCCCCCCAACCACTCTCACACCAGGATTGACCGATGGCTTCCTCGCTCTCCTCCATCTCCGGCCTGATCTCGGGATTCAACTACCGGGACCTCGTCGACGCCATCATCGCGCAGGCGCGGGTGCCCGCCGATCGCTGGGAGGCCGAGAGCAAGGCCAACACCGCGCAGAGCACCGCGCTCGGCACCTATCGCGGCCTCCTCGAGAAGGTCCGCACCGCGTCCAAGGCGCTCCGCACCGGCAGCGCGTTCGATGCGATGAGTGCGACCACCTCGGTGCTCGCCGGCACGCGCGCCGTCGCCTCGGCCACGGCCGATGCCACCGCGACGGCCGGGAGCTACCAGATCAAGGTCGAGCAGCTCGCCAAGGCGGAGAAGCTCGCGGGGACGATCGGCCGCGACGCGGCCACCGCGATCGGCGCCGTCGGCGACTTCACCGTGAATGGCCAGACCGTGACGGTCGCGGCGACCGACACGCTCACGACCCTCCAGGGCAAGATCAACGCGCTCAACAGCGGCGCCACCCCGACCGGCGTCTCCGCCACCATCCTCACGGTGGCGGCCGGCGACTCGCGGCTGATCCTGACCAGCGCCCAGAGCGGCGCGGCCGGCATCGCCCTCGCCGACACCACCGGGACCACGCTGCAGACGCTCGGCTTCCAGGACATCAATGGCGCCGAACTCGCCGGCTCGGTGCTGGTGAACGGCCAGGATGCGCATTTCCGGATCGACGACATCCTGCTGAACCGCTCCAGCAACGTGGTGACCGACGCGATCACCGGCGTCACCCTGACGCTGACGGCCGACGATGTCGGCGCCGTGACGAACATCCAGATCGACCGCTTCGTGGATGCCGCCCGCACCTCGATGCAGTCGTTTGTCGACGCCTACAACGGGCTGGTCGCCTTCCTGAAGGCCCAGGGCACCGCGAGCACCACCTCGACGCCGCCGCTGTACGGGCAATCGGTGATCCGCACCGCGCGCTCCCAGCTCCCGTCGCTGCTGCTCGAGACCGTCGGCGGCGCGGCCGCCGATCTCGCGACCGTCGGGCAGGCCGGCCTCTCGCTGACCCGCGACGGCACGCTGACGCTCGACACGGCGAAGTTTGATGACGCGTTCAAGAACCGGCAGTCCGACCTCCGGACCCTCTTCACCGAGCAGCGGACGGCGACCGGCACCGGTCTCACCTTCGTCTCCTCGGCGCAGACGTCGACCGGCGGGAGCCGCGCGATCGACATCACGTCGCTCGCCACGAAGGCGACGCTGCTGACCTCGGGATTCTCGGGGCTCTACGACGCCGGCGGCACGGCCGACGGCCTGACCGTGACCGACACCAACTCGGGGCGCACCGCGACGATCGCGCTGACGACCGGGATGACCACCGCCAACATCGTCTCCGCGCTGCAGTCGGCCTTCGACACCAACGCGCTCAACCTGACCGCCACGCAGGTCGGCAACGAGATCCAGCTCGACCAGCTCGGCTACGGCAGCGGCGCCGGGATCTCGCTCGCCTTCACCGGGCTCGGCGACGGCGCGGCCGAGGCGTGGGCCGCCGACACCGCCGTGGCCGGCACCGATGTCGCCGGGACCATCGGCGGCTTCGCCGCGACCGGCATCGGCCAGCTCCTGGTCGGCACCAGCGGCACCGATGCGGCCGGCCTCACGATCGAGTACAGCGGCGTCACCACCGGCGCGGTCGGCTCGGTGAACCTCTCGCTTGGCGCCGGGGCCCGGATCGAGCGGCTGCTCGACCAGTTCCTCAACACCGGCAACGGCCTCGTCGACAGCAAGGTCTCGGCCCTCGACACCATCAACGCCCGGCTCGCGACGCGCGTGTCGGCGCTCGATGCCCGGCTCGAGCGGCGCCGCGCGGTCCTGCTGGCCAACTACCTCCAGATGGAAACCGCGATCGCGCGGCTCAAGCAGCAGTCGACGTCGCTCCTCGGCTCGACCGGCACCTCCAACAGCAGCTCCTGAGGCAGGAACGATGAGTTACGGATCGGGCGATCGGTACCGCGAGATGGAAGTGCAGGCGATGTCGCCCGCGCAGCGATTGGTGCTGCTCTACACGCACCTGCTCGTGGCGCTGCGTCAGGCGCGCGGCCACATCGAGCGCGGCGAGATCGAGCTGCGCGGCGAGCGACTGATCAAGGCCGAGGAGATCGTCCACGAGCTCGTCTGCTCGCTCGATCGCGAGGCCGGTGGCGAGTTCGCCGATCGGCTGGCGGCGCTCTACGCCTGGATGCTGGGCGAGTTCGCGGCGATCCAGGCCAAGCCCAACCTCCAGCGGCTCGACGCCGTCGTGACCATCGTGACGGAACTCCACGGGGCCTGGTCGGCGGCTGCGGCACAGCTGGCCGGTGGGCACGCCGCGGCCTGACGATGGGAAGCGCCCTCGACGCCGCCCACGCCGCCACCCTGCTGGCCGCGCAACTCGACGACCTGGCACGGTATCGCCACATCGTCGAGGCGCAGCGCGCCGTGCTCCGGATGGGCGACGCCGGCCTCCTCGAGGTCTTTGCCCACGAGGCCGACGGCATCGTGGCCGACATCTCGGCCCGGGAGGTCCAACTGCTGGCGATCCGGGCCGCCGCGCAGTCCGGCCCGCCGCATCCTCCGGAGGGCCATCCCGTGGCCGAGCTCCATGCCCGGGTCGAGCGCGAGCGGGCGCTGGCCTCTGCCGCCGCCCGGGACCTGGCGGCCCAGATGGGCCAGGAGGCGATCGCCATCGCCCAGGAAATCGGGGAGATCAGCCGCCAGCTCGACCGGGCCCAGGGGGCCTACCGCGGGGCGGGAGACGCCAACTCCCCCCTGATCATCGACCGGACGGGGTAGCAGCTCAGACTATTGGGGACTCTGCCGATAGTCTTTAATCACAATGGCCGCAGTCGCGCCGACCGGTTACTCTCCGGGTCGGATCACGGGCCAGGGCGCTGAACCAGGGAAAGGAGGACGCAATGACGATCGACAGTCTTGGCCGCTCCGGGGCTCCCCAGCCCGATCCCCGCCGGACCGATGCCGCCGCCAAGGGGGCCGCAGTCGCCGCCACTGGCGCCGGAACGGAGCGGAGCCGTGCCGATGCCGCCGCAGCCGACACCGTCGAGCTCTCGGCCGAGGCGATCGCGCTCGCCGCCGCCGAGATTCCGGCCAACGAAGTCGAGCCGATCCGCCTGCGGGAGATCACGCGCAAGATCGCCGACGGCCAGTATGAGGCGCCGCCGACGCTGGCGATCCTGACGGACCGCATCTTGAAGGAACTGCTCGGCGGCGCATGACCGCGAGCGTACCGAAGGGAGGTCCACCGCACGGCGGGGCAGATGCCCCGCCGTGTTGCGTTAGAGCCGGATCGTGAGTCCGTCCTGCAGCGTGTTCCGATAGGCGCGCCACGCCGGCACCAGCCCGACAAGAACGCCCGCCACCACCACGCCCACGAGGTAGAGCCACTCGAGCGTCTGCGGCGGGGTGATCGGGATGTAGACCCCGAAGTGCTCCTCGGCCAGACCCTGCCCCACGAAGAGCAGCCCGTACACCAGCGCGACGCCGACCACCGCGCCGACGAACGCCAGCAACCCCGACTCCAGCACCAGCAGTGCCGCGATCCGACCCGGCCCCGCGCCGAGCGAGCGCAGGATCGCCATCTCGCGCCGGCGCTCCTGTAGCGTGCTGTAGAGCGCGACGAGCATTCCGAGCAGCCCCACCAGCAGCACCGCCCCCGTGATGATCCGGGCGCCGTCCTCGGCGTACCCGATCGCGTGCCACAACTCGGTCAGCGCCACCGCGGGGAGGATCGCCGTGAGCGGCTCGACCCGATCGGTGTTCATCTGGCGCTGCAGCATCAGCGACGCGGCGCGCGCCTTCGTCCCGAGCAGGAAGGCGGTGAGCTTGTGACCGTGCGCTGCATGTTCGTCGCCATCAACCACCGGCGGCTCCGCGCCGGGCATCGCCTGCGCCGCGGGTGAGGGGGGCGGCGGTTCCGCCCCGGGCATCGCCGTGATGGCCGGCGTCGCCGCGGGTGAGGGGGCTGCAGCAGGCGCCGAGGAACCTGGCCGCTGCAACGGCGCGAACTTCGGCTGGGCCCAGCCGTTCGGACTGTCCGTCGGCATCCCCTCGTGCATCCCCTCGATCCCTTCGAGGGTGATGAAGAGCGATCGATCGACCGGCGTCGACGTGCGCACCAGGATCCCGACCACGGTGAACGGATGCTCCTCGTGATCGGAGATGCCCGTCCCGCGCAGCCCGTGCGTGAGCACCACCTTGCTTCCGAGCGCGAGCTTGTGCGTCTTCGCGACCTCGATGCCGATCACCACGTCGCGATCGCCCTCGAGCAGGTGCCCTTCGGCGGCGGTGACGCGGCCATCGTTGCGATACTTGTAGTGCTCGAAGAACGCCGACGTCGTGCCGACGACCCGGTAACCGTAGTACGAGTCTCCAAGCGAGATCGGGATCGTCCACGCCACGGCCGGATGATGCGACCAGCGCTGATACGTGCTCCACTCCACCGAACCGGCGGGGGCGCCGAGGCCGAAGATCGACGAGAGCAGCAACTGCTGCGAGCCGCCGCGCGCGCCGACGATCAGGTCGGTGCCGCGGATGGTCCCGGCGAAGCTCTCGCGAATGCCCCGGCGCACCGTCTCCACGCCAACCAGCAACGACACCGAGAGGGCGATCGACAGCACCGTGAGGATCGTCGTGAGCCGCCGGTTGCGGAGCGAGCGGAGGGCGAGCTGCAGGGTCAGCATCTCAGCGGCCTCGCGCGATGTTGAGGGTCGGCAGCGACAGCACGCGATCGAAGCGGGCGCCGAGCGAGAGGTCGTGCGACACGAAGAGCAGCGTCGCCTTCGCCTCGGCGCAGCACTCGAACAGCAACTCGAGGAAGCGATCGCGCAGGTCGGTGTCGAGCGCCGAGGTCGGCTCGTCGGCGATGATCAGCTCCGGCGCGCCGATCAGCGCGCGCGCTGCGGCAACGCGCTGCTGCTGCCCGACGCTCAACTCGGTCACCGCGGTGTCGATGAACGCGCCGAGCTCGAGCCGCTCGGCGAGTCGGCGCGCCTCCTGCTCGATCGGCGCGCCACCGAGCCGCTCGCGGCGCAGCGCATGGAGTCGGCACGGCAGCGCGATGTTCTCCAGCACCGAGAGGTACGGGATCAGGTTGAAGAGCTGGAAGAGGTAGCCGATGTGGCTGCCACGGAAGGCATCGCGACGGGACGGATGCAGGCCGGCCAGGTCCTGCCCGAGGATCGACACGCGTCCCGAATTCGGATTGAGCACGCCCGCGGTCAAGCCAAGGAGCGTCGTCTTGCCGGAGCCGCTGGGGCCGTGGAGGAAGACGCGTTCACCCGTGGCAATGGTCAGGTCGGCAAGCCGAAGGACCTCGCGTCCGGGATGGTACCCGAACACGAGGTCCTGGATGGCGACCGCCGACGGGCGATCGCTCACTTCTTGACGGGCGGAGCGTACGGCTTGCTGTCGATCCCTTCCATCTCGTAGTAGCTGGCTCCGTAGACCGACTCGGTCTGCTTCAGGTGCAGGACGCCCTCGAACATGACCGGGTCCCACCAGCCGATCTTGACGGTCTTGCCGCCCTTCATCTTGACGTAGACCATCTGGTTCGGCGGCGGCGGCGGCGTGTGGACGCAGGCGCCGAAGTACGGCACCAGCAGGAACTCATCCGACTCCTGCATGTTGTCTTCGAGCGGGACGATGAACGCGGCGATCTTCACGAGCTTGCCGTCGAGCGCCTCGAGCGAGGCCGGCGCCTTGCCGGTGTTGAGGTCGAGCCCGCCGAGGATCCGCCAGTCGACCAGCACCGGATCGGGCGCGAAGGTCTCGGCCGCCACGACCGCCGGCGAGCCCGTGAAGACGATCGGGGCGACGCGGGACGGTGCGAAGGCGGCCGTCGTGGCCAACAGGAGCGAGGACAGGAGCATGGGGAGACCTCTCTGAGAACCAATTCGCAACAACACCAATTGTCTATGATACGTATGAGGCACGGAATAAGTTGCCTGCTCTTCCCCCTATTTCCAACTCGATCGGAGAACACTCCATGGCCCGTTTGACAGTCGGCCTCGGCCTCGTCCTCGGAATCGCCGCATGCGGCGGCTCCAAGGCACCGGCCACGACGCCCGCTCCCGCCGCGCGCCCCGCGGCGGCCCCTGCCGCTCCGCCGGCGGCCGCCCCGGCTGCCGGCGCTGCTGGTGCCCGCGGCGCAGGTGCTCCAGCCGGCCGTGGCGCCGGTGCCCCGGGTGCGGCAGGTGGCCGGGCCGGTGGTGGCCGTGGCGGCCCGCCGGTCGACAGCACCAAGTTCGTGCGCACCACGCCGCCGGACGATCCGATCATCCAGAAGATGTTCGACGAGGGGATGACCAACGGCCAGGCCGGCAAGCTGGCGCAGGTGCTCTTCGACTCCATCGGTCCGCGCCTCACCGGCTCGCCGGGCTACATGGCCGCCGCGAACTGGGCCGTGAAGACGTACGGCTCGTGGGGGATCCCGGCCGAGAAGCAGCAGTACGGCACCTGGAACTCGTGGCGGCGCGGGCACACCCACGTCGACATGATCGCTCCGCGCGTTCGCTCGCTCGAGGCGACGATGCTCGGCTGGAGCCCGGGCACGGGTGGCCAGGACGTGATCGGTGACGTCGTGCTCTACCCGGAGACCAAGTCGCCGGAAGAGTTCGCCGCGTGGGCCAAGGCCAATGCCAAGGGGAAGTTCGTCCTCATCTCGGCGCCGCTCGCCTCATGCCGCATGGCGTCGCAGTGGACCGAGTTCGGCCAGCCGGGCGCCTTCCAGCAGCTCACCGCGACCAACAACGCCGCACGCGCCGCGTGGGCCGACCGCACCAAGCAGGGCGGCAACATCAACACCTGGACCAAGGAGTACGGTGTTGCGGGCGTGATCGGAATGAACTGGTCGCAGTACCCGGGCATCAACAAGATCTTCGGCTCGCCGAAGCAGACGGTGCTGACGCTCGATGCCAGCTGCGAAGACTACAACCTGCTGTTCCGCCTGGCGCAGAACAACCAGGGTCCGAAGCTCCGCGTCAACGCGGACGCCGAGTTCCTCGGTGAGCTCCCGATGTACAACGTCGTCGGGATGATCAAGGGCTCGGAGAAGCCGAACGAGTACATCCTCCTCTCGGCCCACTTCGACTCGTGGGACGGCGGCTCGGGCGCGACCGACAACGGCACCGGCACCATCACCATGATGGAGGCGATCCGGATCCTCAAGAAGGTGTACCCGAACCCGAAGCGCACCATCCTGATCGGGAACTGGGGCAGCGAGGAGCAGGGGCTCAACGGCTCGCAGGCGTTCGCCGAGGATCACCCGGAGATCGTCAAGGGGATCCGCGCCGGCTGGAACCAGGACAACGGCACCGGCCGCGTCACCTCGCTCAGCGCCGGTCCGGTCACCAACGCGACCGACAACCTGATCTCGTGGCTCCACGCGATCCCGTCGTCGATCAGCGGCTGGGTCCGCCTCTCGGCCAACGCCTCGCCGGTCGGGCCGAGCGGCAGCACGGATGGCTGGACCTTCCAGTGCCGCGGCGCGCCGGTGCACGGCATGGGCGCCCTCGGGTGGGACTACAGCAACACCACCTGGCACACCAATCGTGACACCTACGACAAGGTCGTGATCGACGACCTCAAGAACAATGCGACCCTCGTCGCCATGCTCACCTACATGGCCGACAAGGATCCGAACCTCCAGGCGCCGCAGCTGATCAGCGTGAACCCGGCCACCCAGGCCGCGATCACCTATCCGATGTGCGGGGCGAACAACTCGTCGAAGGCGATCCGGAAGAGCACGGATTCGGCGCGATAAGGCGTGAGTCCTGAGTCCTGAGGTGTGAGAAGGGGGCCCCGCAAGGAGGCCCCCTTTTCAACTCTCACGACTCAGGACTCACGACTCAGGACTACTCTTCCTCATCCTCATCGAACGAAAAATCCTCGTCGAAATCCTCGTCGAGATCATCCTCGTCGTCATCCTCGTCATCTTCCAGCTCATCGCCGTCGAGTTCGTCGTCCTCATCCTCGAGGTCGAGATCGTCCACGTCGAAAATTTCCTCGCCATCTTCGTCAAACCGGCGGCGCATCACCGCAGTATCCAGCGACGCCTCCCAGGACGTCTCCCACGACGACATGATGTGCTCCTCCACGTGACCAGTTCCGGGTGATGACCTGTGTTGCCGGGTGACTACCAGTTACGAGACGTCGGCGCCCCGGTTCGCCGCACGCTGCGCCTTCTTCCGTTCGGTGGCCTGCAGGCTCCGCTTGCGGAGCCGGATGTTCTCCGGCGTGACCTCGATCAGCTCGTCCTCTTCAATGTACTCGAGGGCGTATTCGAGCGTGATCGGGCGCGGCGGCTCCAGCTGGATGTTCTCGTCCGTGGACGTCGTCCGCATGTTGGAGAGCTTCTTCTCCTTGCCGACGTTGACGTCCATGTCGCCCGGCCGGGAATTCTCGCCGACGATCATCCCCTCGTAGACCAGCTCGCCGGGGGCGACGAACATCTGCGCCCGCTCCTGCAGGTTGGCCAGCGCGAAGCCGACGACCGGCGCCTCGCGGTCGGCCACCAGCACGCCGCGCTTGCGGCCGCTGAGCGGACCCGCCCACGGGCCGTACTCGAGGAAGCGGTGGTGCATCATCCCGGTGCCGCGGGTGTCGGTCAGGAACTCCGACCGGTACCCGAAGAGGCCGCGCGACGGGATCCGGAAGGTCAGGCGCACCATCCCCTGCCCCGGGTTCCGCATCTCGGTCATTTCCGTCTTCCGGGGGCCGAGCTTCTCCATCACGACGCCCATGTACTCCTCGGGAACGTCGATCGTCAGCTCCTCGTACGGCTCCAGGCGCTCGCCATCGGGGCCGTCCTTGAGGATCACGCGCGGCCGGGAGACCTGGAACTCGTACCCCTCGCGCCGCATCGTCTCCATCAAGATGCCCAAGTGGAGCTCACCGCGTCCGGCCACCGAGTGGGTGTCCGGCGAATCGGTCGGCTCGACCCGGAGGGCGACGTTCCGCTCCAGCTCCTTGAAGAGGCGGTCCCGCAGCTGCCGCGACGTGACGAACTTCCCCTCGCGCCCCGCGAACGGCGAGTTGCTGACGATGAAGTCGACGGAAATCGTCGGCTCCTCGACGGCGATGCCGGCCATCCGCTCGGGATAGTCGACGGAAGTGAACGTCTTGCCGATTTCGAGCGTCTCGAAGCCCGAGAGCGCGACGATTTCGCCGGCCTGCGCGACCGGCGTCTCGATCCGGTTCAGCCCGTCGAAGGTGTAGAGCTTGGTGATCCGCCCCTTCTCGACGCCCGGCTCGTCGGCCACCATCCCCGGCTCGCCCAAGGGGAGCAGGGAGACCTGGTCGCCGACGTTGATCCGGCCGCGCTCGATTCGGCCGATCGCGATCCGGCCGATGAACGACGAGAAGTCGAGTGTCGAGACCAGCATCTGGAACGGCTTCTCCGGGTCGCCCGACGGCGGCGGCACGGTCTTCAGGATCGTCTCGAACAGCGGCTCCAGCGTGGTGCCGGGCTGGTCGAGCTCGAGCGTCGCGGTCCCGGCGCGGCTCGACGTATAGAGGAAGGGGCAGTCGAGCTGCGCCTCCGTCGCGTCGAGGTCCATGAACAGCGAGAGCACTTCGTCGTGGACGCGCATCGGCTCGGCATCCGAGCGGTCGATCTTGTTGATCGCCACGATCGGCTGCAGCCCCAGCGCCAGCGCCTTCCGGGTCACGAACCGCGTCTGCGGCATCGGCCCTTCGGCCGCGTCGACCAGGATGAGCACGCCATTCACCATGCGCAGGATGCGCTCGACCTCGCCACCGAAGTCCGCGTGCCCCGGCGTGTCGACGATGTTCATCTTCACGTTGTGCCAGGTGATGGCGGTGTTCTTGGCGAGAATGGTGATGCCCCGCTCCTTCTCGAGCGGGTTGGAATCCATCACGCGCTCTTCGACATGCTGGTTGGCCCGGAAGGCGCCAGCCTGGCGAAGCATCTGGTCCACGAGGGTGGTCTTCCCGTGGTCCACGTGCGCGATGATGGCAAGGTTACGAATATCCACGACAAATCCTGTCCACGAGCCCGTCAGGTTACCTCAGGGCGCCATATATACCCGGCGAGGGTGGGGGCCGCAAGGCGATCAGTGACGATGCGCCAGGCCCCCCCGGAGCGGCGATGCGCTGTGGTGCTCGTGCCCGCACGCCTCGGCGCCGCAGGCCTCCCCCGTCTCCAGCTGGATCGTGACGTGTCCGATACCCAGGTCGGTCATCGCCCCCTCCATCTGACGGAGGACGGCCGGATGGTCCGCTCGAGGTCGGTCGCCACGGCATGGGCGCTCATCGCCACCAACCCCTTGGTGACGGTCCAGACGTGGACGTCGTGCACCCGGGAGACCCCCGCCACCGCTAGCAGCCGCTCCTCGACCTGGGAGACCTGCATGTGCGCCGGCACCCGATCCAGCAGGATCGTCCCGCTCTCGCTGACCAGCCGCCAGGCGCTCTTGAAGATCAGGATCGAGACAAGGACGGAGATGATCGCATCGGCCGGGAGCCAGCCAAAGAAGTGGATCACCAGCGCCGCGATGATCGCCCCGACCGAGCCGAGGACGTCGCCCATGATATGGAGATAGGCGCCGCGCACGTTGAGGTCATGATGGTGATGGCCGTGCAGGACCCGGAGCGAGATCAGGTTGACCACCAGGCCGACCGTCGGCCACCCAGCCGAAGAGGGTGGCGTCGATCTCGCGCGGCTGGTGGAGCCGGTCCCACGCCTCGAGCGTGATCCCGATCCCGATCCCGAAGAGCGCCAGCCCGTTGACCATCGCCGCCAGCACTTCCCAGCGGAGGTTCCCGAACTCGTGCGCCGATCCCTGCCGCCGCTGCGCCACCCGCGCCCCGAACCAGGCCAGCGCCAACGCCGCCACGTCGGTCGCCATGTGGCCCGCATCGGCCAGAAGCGCCAGCGAATTGCTGACGACGCCGCCGATGATCTCGACCAGCAGGAAGCCCGCAGTGAGGGCGAGGACGGTCGCGAGCTTGCGGCTGGTCATGCGCCCACCCGCCGCCGCACCGCCTCGGCATGGCCAAAGAGTCCTTCCGCCTCGGCCAGCGCGATCACGTGCGGGGCATCGGCCAGCAGCTGCGCCCGGGAATAGCGGATCAGCGACGTGCGCTTCACGAAGTCGTACACGCCGAGCGGCGAGGCATAGCGCGCCGTGCCGCCGGTCGGCAGCACGTGACTCGGCCCGGCGATGTAGTCGCCCACCGGCTCGGGGGTGGAGTCGCCGAGGAAGATCGCGCCCGCGTGGCGAACGGCTGCCGCCAGCGCCTCGGCATCGCGGGTGACGATCTCGAGATGTTCCGCCGCGCGCAGGTTGGCCACCTCGGCCAGCGACGCGCGATCGGTCACCAGCACGATCAGCCCGTTCACCCGCAGCGACACCCGCGCCACGTCGGCACGTGGTGCGGTCGCCAGCGCCGCCTCGAGGGCAGCCGGGATCGCGTCGGCGAGTTCCCGCGAGGTCGTGGCGATCCACGACGCGGCATCCTCGTCGTGCTCCGCCTGCGCAATCAGGTCGGCGGCGATCACGTCGGCATGCGCGGTCTCGTCCGCGAGGATCAGCACCTCGGTCGGCCCCGCGACCATGTCGATCCCGACCTGACCGAAGACCTGCCGCTTCGCCTCGGCGACCCACTTGTTTCCGGGGCCGACGATCTTGTCGACGCGGGGGATCGTCGCCGTGCCGTAGGCGAGCGCGGCGACGGCATGCGCCCCGCCGATCCGGAAGACCCGGGTGACGCCGCTGATGGCGAGTGCCGCCAGGACGGTGTCGTTGATCCCGTTCGGAGGGGTGACGGCCACCAGTTCCTTGACCCCGGCCACGACGGCCGGGATCGCGTTCATCAGGACGGAGGAGGGGTAGGCGGCCTTCCCGCCCGGGACGTACAGCCCCGCGGCGTCCACCGGCGTGACCCGCATCCCGAGGAGGGTCCCGTCGGGGCGCTCCTCGGTGAAGCCGGCCTCGCGCTGCTGGAGGTGGTAGCGCCGGACCTGCTCGGCGGCCCGCTCCAGGGCGGTGCGGACGTCGGCCGGAATCCGGGCCAGCGCCTCATGGCAGGCCGAGAGCGGCAATTCCCACTCGGAGGGGGTCAGGGCCGATCCGTCGAGCCGGAGGGTGTACTCCGCCACCGCCGCATCGCCCCGGGTGGCCACGTCGGCCACGATGGCCGCCACGGCCTCCTGGGTGCTCCGATCCGTCGTGGCAAACGAGGGCAGGAACGCCGAAAGCCCCGCCATCCCGAGGGGGGCGGTGGTGGCGTCATACCGGCGGATCACCGCCCCATCTCGCTCCGGATGCCCGGACGCGCTAACCTTCGGCAGCATGGAACACTCCACAAGCTGGACTTCGATCGCCGTCGGGCTGCTGTCGGTGATCGCCCTGGTGGCTCTCAACGCCTTCTTCGTCGCGGCCGAATTCGCCCTGGTGGGCGCCCGTCGGACGCGCCTCGAAGAAATGGCCGAGGCCGGCGACGGCAAAGCTACGCTGGCCCTCAAGGCGGTCCAATCCCTCGACCGGTACGTCTCGGCCACCCAGCTGGGGATCACCCTGGCCTCCCTTGGGCTGGGCATGATCGGCGAACCGGCCCTGGCGGGGCTGCTGGAGCGCTTCTTCAGTGTGCTGCCGAAGGAGCTCGCGGCGATCGCGACCCACGCCACGGCCGTGGCGATCGCCTTCTCGCTGATCAGTACCCTGCACATCGTCCTCGGCGAGCTGGTCCCCAAGTCGCTGGCGATCCGTTTCCCTGAGGACGTCTCGCGCTGGGTCACCGCGCCCTTGATCGGCTTCGCCTGGGTCATGCACGGCCCGATTCACGTCCTGAACGGCACCGCCAACCGCCTGCTCCGGCTGGGCGGGGTCGCCCCGGTCGACGGTCACGAGCGGCTGCACTCCTCCGACGAGATCCGCATGCTCGTCGAACAGTCCGGCGAGGGCGGATCACTCGGGAAGGAACCGGCCCGCCTCCTCGAGGGGGTGTTCGAGTTCTCCGAGAAGACCGCCGAGGAGGTGATGACCCCGCGGACCGAGATGAGCGCCCTCGAGGCCGACTGCACCGTGGAGGCAGCCGCCGACGAGGTCGCCGTCGCCGGGCGCTCCCGCTATCCGGTGTACACCGAATCGCTCGACGAGATCGTCGGCGTCGTGCTGGCCAAGGACATCCTCCGGGCGGTGCGGCAGGCACCCGGGACGTCGCTCCGCACCATCATGCGCGCACCGCTCTTCGTCCCGGGGACGCGCGAGGTCGAGGACGTCCTCTCCGACATGAAGAAGCTGAAGACCCACCTGGCCGTGGTGCTCGACGAGTACGGCGGGACCGCCGGCCTCGTGACGATGGAGGACCTGCTCGAGGAGATCGTCGGCGAGATCTTCGACGAATACGATCCGGTCCAGGCCGCGGCGCTGGCCGCGACGGCGGACGGCTCGGTCGTCATCGAGGGGAGCACCACCATCGGCGACTTCAACGATCGTTTCGAGACCACCCTCGACGACACCGACTACACCACGATCGGTGGCTTCCTCTTCGGGCAGCTCGGTCGCCTCCCCAAGGTGGGTGATCGGGTGATCCTCGGCAGCCACACGTTCGAGATCGCGGCGATGGCGGGGCGGCGCGTGGAGCGCGTTCGGGTCATATTGACCTGATGATGAACCGCTCTTCCATTGCCCCGCTTCCGCCGGGGACCCTCGACCTCACCGGCCCCGCCGTGCGTCGCCGCCGCACGCTGCAGCGCGCGGCCACCACCGTGCTCGAATCGGCCGGCTTCGAGGAGTGCATCCCGCCGACCTTCGAATACGACGAGGTCTTCCTCCGCGCCGGCGGTCCCGAGATCGCCGAGCGGATGCTGCGCTTCCCCGACCACGACGGCCGGCTGCTCGCGCTGCGCTACGACTTCACCGCCGCGGTCGGCGCGCGTGGCGGCGACGTCGTTCGCCGACGTGGCCCCGCCGCTCCGCCTCTGCTACTCCGGCAAGGTCTATCGCCAGGAACCCGACCGCGTCGGCCGGCCGCGCGAGATCCTGCAGGTCGGCGGCGAGATGCTCGGCATGGCGGGCCCCGCGAGTGACGTGGAGCTGGTGCGGCTCACGCTCACGCTGCTCGCCGCGCTCGCGCCCGCCGACTATCAGGTGAACCTCGGGCACGTCGGCGTCCTCGCCCCCGGCTTCGCGGCGTTGCCGCCGGAGCGTCGGGCCGAAGTGCGCCGCTGGGTCGACCGGAAGGACCGCGCGTCGCTGGCGCGCCACCTGGCCGGCCTCGATTCGCCCGCGCGCGAACTCGCCTCGCTCCCGTTCGTCATCGGACGGCGTGACGCGCTCGAGGCGGCGTTGCCGACGGCGCCGGCGGCGGTGCGCCCGGGGCTCGAGCAGCTGCTGGCCCTCGACGCGGCGCTCACCGACGACGAGCGGAAGCACGTCGTCTACGACCTCGGCGAGGTCCGCGGCCTCGACTACTACACCGGGATCCACTTCGAGGTGTTCGTGAGCGGCGCCGGCCATGCCGTCGGCGCGGGCGGCCGCTACGACGACCTGATGGGACGCTTCGGGCGGCCGATGCCGGCCGTCGGCGTCTCGCTCGACATCGACGCACTCGCGGAGCTGGTGCCGTGAGCGGGGTGCTGCGGTTGGCGCTCGCGAAGGGACGCCTTCACGACGGCGCGGTCAAGCGTCTTGCCCACGCCGGGATCACGGTGGCCACCGATGCGGGGCGCCGACTGCTGATCCCGACCAGCGATCCGTCGCTCGAGATCCTGATCGTGAAGCCGGGCGACGTCCCCGTCTACGTCGAGAGCGGCGCCGCCGACCTCGGCGTCACCGGCACCGACGTCCTCCGCGAATCGGACGCCGACGTCCTCGAGCCGATGGACCTCGGCTTCGGCGCCTGCCGCCTCGTGGTGGCCGCACCGATCGCGACGAGCTACCCCTCGCTCCCGCATGGCCGCACGCCGCGCGTCGCGACCAAGTACCCGCGCCTCGCGCGGCAGCACTTCGCCGCGATGGGCCGCGCCGTCGAAGTGATCATGGTGGGGGGGAGCGTCGAGGTCGCGCCGCTGCTCGGCCTCTCCGACTGGATCGTCGACCTCGTCGACACCGGCAACACGCTCAAGGCCAACGACCTCACCGAGCGCGAAACGATCCTGCAGAGCACGGCGATCTTGGTCGCGAATCGGGCGTCACAAAAGTTAAAACTCGAATCCCATCTCCGGCTGATGAGGATGATCGATGATCGATGATCGACCATCGATGATCGATCATCGATCATCGTCTGTTACGGTCTCCCCACCACGTCGTACATGCTCCGGTACTTCCTCCGCACCCCGGCATTCCTCGGTGGGAAGACGTTGAACTTGATGATGTGCCAGAACGCCGCCACGCCGTCCTTCCAACCGATCTTCTTCCCTTCCTCGTAGGTCCGGCCGCTGTAGGAGATCGGCAGTTCCCAGATCTTGGCGTGCGCCTGCGAGAGGCGCGCGGTGAGTTCGGGTTCGAAGCCGAAGCGATCGGTGGTGAGGATCAGCTTCTTCATCAGCGGGGCGCGGACGACCTTGTAGCAGGTCTCCATGTCGGTCAGGTTCAGGTCGGTGAACATGTTCGACAGCAGCGTGAGGAGGCCGTTGCCGACCGAGTGCCAGAAGTAGAGCACGCGGTGCGGGCCGCCGAGGAAGCGCGAGCCGAAGACGGCGTCGGCGCCGCGCTCCTCGATCGGGTGCAACAGCGTCGGGATCTCGGCCGGGTCGTATTCGAGGTCGGCGTCCTGGACCACGATGACATCGCCGGTCGCCGCCTGGATCGCGGTGCGGATCGCCGCGCCCTTCCCCCGGTTCACCTCGTGGTGGCGAACCGCATCGACCCGGCCCTCGGCGAGCAGTCGATCGAGGATCTCGCGCGAACCGTCGGTGGAGCAGTCGTTCACGCAGACGATCTCCTTCTCCACCGGCACGGCGCGGACCTTCTCGATCAGCGTCTCGAGCGTGCGCGCCTCGTTGTACACCGGGATCAGGATCGACACGCGCAGGCTCATCGCGGCTGGCTCCGTTGGGCGAGGGAAAGGGCGAGGGCGATCGCGGCGCGCATGCTGCCGGCATCGGCGCGGCCGGTGCCGGCGATGTCGATTGCCGTGCCATGGTCCGGCGACGTGCGCACGAATGGGAGGCCGAGGGTCACGTTCACGGCGTTGCCGAAGGAGGCGACCTTGATCGCCGTCATCCCGACGTCGTGGTACGGCGCGAGGACCGCGTCGAACTCGCCGCGCATCGCGCGCACGAAGACGGTGTCGGCGGGCAGCGGGCCGATCGCGCCGAGTCGTTCGGCGGCGGGGACCAGGATGCGCGGCTCCTCGTCGCCGAAGAGCCCCTGTTCACCGGCGTGCGGATTGAGTGCGCAGAGCGCGATCCGCGGCTCGGCGATGCCGAACTGCTCGCGCAGCGCCCGCTTGGTGACCTCGCCGGTGCGGACAATCTTGTCCGTGGTCAGCAGCAGCGGCACATCGCGGAGCGGCACGTGCGTGGTCACCAGGACGACGCGGAGCCGGTCGGAGGCGAGCATCATCGCCACCTCGACCCCGCCGGCGAGCTGCGCCAGCCACTCGGTGTGCCCCGGAAACGGAAAACCGGCGAGGTGGAGGGCGTGCTTCTCCGCCGGGCCGGTCACGATCGCATCGACGGCACCGCTCATCGCGAGCTTCGCCGCCTGTTCCACCGCTCGCCCGGTGATCAGCCCCGCCTCGACCGCCCCGGCACGCGCCGGCCCCTTCCCCGGGTGCCAGGGGCCGGTGGCGATGCGATGATCGGCGGGGATGGCTTCGACCTGCTCCCGGGCGCCGAGCAGGGTGATCTCGGCGTCGAGGCCGTCGGCGAGTGCCGCGGCGACGATCTCCGGCCCGATCCCGCGCGGGTCACCCAGGGTGACGGCGAGCCGGGGCCGCCTGGTCACGGCCAGCGAATGTCCACGAAGGTGCGGCGCCGGAGCTCGCCCATGTAGGCCCCGAGGCCGAGTTCGCGGCCGAGCCGCAGGCGGATGTTCTCGCGCACGGCGTCGTAGCTCACCGGACCTTCCGGGATCCGCTGCGTCACCTTGGCGATCCCCCACTTGGTGCGGAGCGGCTGATTCGCGACCTCGAGCGAGAACGGCTTGGTGACCTTCCCCGAGTCGACGCCGGCCAGCGCCGTCATGTAGGCGGGCGGGAGCGAGTCGACGAAGATGCCGCTGATGTCGCGCTCCTCGGACTGGTCGTGATAGATCCGCTGCAGCGAGTCGAACGACGCCCCCGCCGCGAGTTGCGCGGCGATGTTGTCGATCTTCACCTTGGCGGCCAGCGCGCCGGTCGAATCGACCTCGGGAATGATCAGGATGTGGCGCGCCTGCACCTCGGTCGGCTGGGCGCGCGTGACCTGGATCACGTGGTAGCCGAACGGCGACTTCACCGCGTTCGAGATGACGCCCGGCTTGAGCTGGAAGGCGACCTCCTCGAACTCGCGCACCATCGCGCCGCGGCGGAAGAAGCCGAGGTCGCCGCCGAGGTCGCGGGTGCCGTCCATCCCGAAGCGCTTCGCCGCGGTCGCGAAGTCGGCGCCCTTCCGCAGTTCGCCGATGATCGAGTCGACGAGCGCGAGGGCCTTGGCGTCGGCCTCGGGCGTCGGTTTCGGCGAGACGATGATCTGCCGGAGCGACACCGCCGCCGGCCGCATCCCGAGCATCCCCGCCGCCGCGAAGGCGTCGTAGTAGTTCCGGACTTCCTTCTCGGTCGGCATCAAGTCCTTCAGCGTGCCCTTCTGCCGGAGCAGCTGCGAAAAGCGCTCGCGGTAGAACTCCTTGCGCTGCTGCTCGAGCATCCACTTCCGGTAGTCATCGAGGGTGTTGAAGCCGATCCCGCGCATCTCGGTGTCGAATTCCTGCTGGGTCTTGTACTGCCGACGCTGCCGCGCCAGCTGGCCGTCGACCGCCTCGGCGACTTCCTGGTCGGTGACCTGGATCGTGGTGTCCTTGATCGCTTCCTGGTACAGCAGCTCTTCGTTGATCAGGGTGTCGACCAGCAGGCGCTTGTAGGAGGCGACGCCGACCGAGTCCTTGGGAATCCGGGCTGCCGGATTCGCCTGGTTCTGGTAGAAGCGTTCCTCCACCATCGAGAACAGGATCGGGGTCGTGCCGACGACGGCCACGATCCGATCGATCGGCTCGCCCACCTGGGCGGACAGCCCGCTCGCCGCACCCCCGAGAAGGGATGCGGCGAGCGTAACGGCAGGGAGCCAGCGCCTCACGGCGTCTTCGGGGCGGGCGTGCTGCCCGGCACCGGCGCCGGACCCGGCGCGGGCTGGACGGTCCCCGGCGGAGTCGCACCCGGCGCAGGCGCGCCCGGCATCGGTCCGATCTTGGCGGTGGCGAGCTCGACGGCCCGCTTCACGCCCACCGCATTGATGCCGTACTTCGCGTCGCTGCGAAGCGTCCAGGTCACCATCCCCGGCAGGATGCGGAGCGGCGTCTGACCCGACGTCATCCGGTCGAAGAACTGGTCGACCTTGAGCGCGGCCGCCTTCGAGCGGTCCGACTCGCTCGCCTTCGGGTCGATCATGTCCGGCGTCAACTGCATCGCGACGCGGAGCGAGTCGATGCCGGCCTGGAAGCGACCCTTCAGGTCGGTCCACTCGGCGCTGGTGATCTCGATCTTGTTCTTCTCGGCGTCCTTGAGCAGCAGCGAGCTCTCGGTGAGGCTCTTGACGAACTGCACCAGCTGGCTGTCCTGCGCCGCCTTCATCTGCGCGATCAGCTGCCGCCCCATCGACGGATCGGCCGAGGCCCCCATCGTCCAGTGGAGGAAGTCACCCACCGTGAAGGTGCCGCCCTTGTAGGTGACCAGCTTCCCCTTGTCGCCGCGCTGGGCGTCGATCGCCTCGAGGGCGGCCCGCATCTTCGCAGCAGCGTCCGGCGCCACCTCGAGCTTGTACTCCGTGTTCAGCTCGGCGAAGTAGGTCGAGTCCATCGCGCGCATCTGCAGCTGCTGCACCGCCGACGCGAGCCGGGGGATCGCCTCCTCGGCGGTCGGATAGCGGAGGATGTGGTAGCCGTAGTTCGTGGTGACCACGCCGCTGATCTCACCCGGCTTCAGCTTCCACCCGGCCTCGCTGAACTCGGGGGCCCACGCCGTCCGTTCCGCCGGCGGCAGGAAGCCGTCGTCCTGCGCAGACACCGGGTCCTGCGAGTTGGCCTTCGCCAGCGCGGCGAAGTTGGCGCCACCCTTGACCTGGGCCAGCAGCCCCTCGATCCGCTTCTTGGCCTTGGCCTTGTAGGCGTCGCTCGAGTCCTGCGTCAGGATCAGGATGTGCTGGTGCACGCGCGTGACGCCGGCCTGGTAGATCGAGTCGGCCACCTTCGGGTCGACCTTGGTCCGCCGGGCGATCAGCGAGTCGTGGTAGTGCGCCGCGCGGAGCGAGGAGATCTCCGGCCAGAGCGCCGACGCGATGAAGCTCGAGTCGACCGCGAAGTTGTCCTTCGCCACCCGCTGGGCGAAGAGGGTGTAGTCCACCCACAGCCCGGCGATGAAGTCCGCCGCCTCGGCGGAAGGGGCCTGCCCCTTCGCAGTCGCGAGGATGTCCGCCACGCGCGTGGCCGAGAGCTCCTGGCCCGCCGACTTCGCCACCACGTCCGGGTGCGCCGTGAACGCCCCGCCATCGCCGCACCCGCTACCCAGGATGGCGACTGCCGCCACCAGCACCATAGAACGCCGCATCGGACTCCTCATCTTGTGGAAGATCGTCGGGGGCCTACACCGCCACCTGACGCAAAGCGCGGACGAGGGAGGGCACGATCCCCTCCCCGCCGAGCCGAACAAGCCGCAACGACAGGGGCACCGTGCGGCGCACCTCGGCGGCGAGCTGGACATCGTCCAGCGCCTGCGTGAGCCCAGCCATCCGCGGGGTCGCCCCTTGCCGGAAGGTGAGTCGGGCTTCGTCCCCGCGGACCAGCACGTGCTGGAGTCCCAGCACCGCGCCAATGGCCCGCAACCGGCCCATGTCGAGCAGCGCGTCGGCCTCGGGGGGGAGGGGGCCGAACCGCTCGCGCAGTTCCGCCCGCAACTCATCAATGTCGCCCGGTGCCGACGCCCGCGCCAGTCGGCGATAGAGGTCCAGCTTGGTCTCGTCGTCCGGGATGAAGGCGTCCGGGAGGTGGGCCGGGACGTCCAGCACCACGTCGGGTGGCTGGGGCGCTTCGCCCCCGCCCCGCCCCCGCATCGCGGTGACCGTCTCCTCCAGCCAGCGCATGTAGAGGTCGAAGCCGACGGCGTGGGCGTGCCCGGACTGCTCGGACCCCAGGAGATTGCCCGCCCCGCGCAGCTCCAGGTCCTTCAGGGCGATCCGGTACCCGGCGCCCAGATCGGTATGATGCTCAAGCACCTTCAATCGTTCCTCTGCCGAGGAATCGATCGTGTCGGGGACCACCAGGTAGCAATACGCCCGCCGGTGCGACCGGCCGACCCGCCCCCGGAGCTGGTAGAGTTGTGCCAATCCGAAACGATGGGCGTCGTGGACGATCATCGTGTTCGCGTTCGGCACGTCGAGCCCCGATTCCACGATCATCGTGGAGACGAGGATGTCCACCTTCCCCACCACGAACTGCTGCATCACGTCCTCGAGGTCGTCGGCGGCCATCTGGCCGTGACCGACCGCGACTGACGCCCGCGGCGCGAGCGCCCGGATGCGGGCCGCGATCGTCTCGATCGTCTCGATCCGGTTGTGCACCACGAAGACCTGTCCGCCACGGTCCAGCTCGCGCGCGATCGCCTCTTCGAGGAGGCCGTCGTCCCACGGCTCGACGAAGGTCAGGATCGGCGACCGGTCGCGCGGCGGCGTCTCGATCACCGTCATGTCGCGGAGCCCCGCGAGCGAGAGGTGCAGCGTCCGCGGGATCGGCGTCGCGGTGAGGGTGAGCACGTCCACCGCGAGGCGCAGCTGCTTGAGCCGCTCCTTGTGCTTCACGCCGAAGCGATGCTCCTCGTCGACGATCAGCAGGCCAAGGTCCTTGAAGAGCACGTCCTTCGAGAGCAGCCGGTGCGTCCCGATCACGATGTCGAGTCCGCCCTCGGCGAGCTTGAGCACCGTCTCCTTCTGTTCCTTGGCGGTGCGGAAGCGCGACAGCGCCTCGACCGTCACGGGGTAGTCGGCCAGGCGATCGGCGAAGGTGCGGAAGTGCTGTTCGGCGAGTATGGTGGTGGGGACCAGCACGGCGACCTGCTTGCCGCCCTGCACCGCCTTGAAGGCGGCGCGCACCGCGACTTCGGTCTTGCCGTAACCGACGTCGCCGACCAGCAGGCGATCCATCGGCAGCGGACGCTCCATGTCGCGCTTGATGTCCTCGGTGGCCTTCCGCTGGTCGGGCGTGTCCTCGTAGAGGAACGACGACTCGAGTTCGCGTTGCCAGCGCGTGTCCGGCGGCGCCGGATAGCCGGCGTGCACCGTGCGCCGCGCATAGAGATCGAGCAGGTCGGCCGCCATCGCCTGGATCGCGTGGCGGGTCTTCTCGCGGACCTTCCGCCAGAGGGTGCCGCCAAGCCGGTGGATCTTCGGCGGTGGACGATCGCCATCGTCACCGGCGGCGCGATAGCGCTCGACCTGGTCGAGGCGATAGAGCGGGACGTTGAGTCGATCGCCGCCTTCGTACTCGAGGATCGCGACCTCGATCATCCCGCCATCGACGGTCAGCGTCTGGATGCCGCGATAGACGCCGATGCCGTGCTCGAGGTGCACCACGTAGTCGCCGAGCGAGAGCGCACCAGTGACGGTGTTCGGGGCGGCCTGGCGATAGCGGCGCGTGCGGCGGAGGCGGCGTGCGCGGCGGAAGATCTCGTGGTCGGTGAACACGCGCAGCGTCGGCATCACGAAGCCGCCATCGAGGGCGCCGACCACCAACGTGCATCCCGACGGGCCGGAAGCCGTTCTCCTCGAGCAATTCGTCGAGCCGTTCGCGCTGGCCTTCGTTGTCGCAGAGGATCAGCGTCGGCGTGCCGTGGCCCAGCAGGCCGCGCAGCCGGCCGAGGTCGCGGTCGACGCGTTCCGGCGGGAAGAAGCCGAGCTGCACGTCGGCCGGGTCGTCGCGGAGCAGCAGGCGGGCAAAGCCCTCGCGCCGCTGCTTCCAGGCCGCCGGGTCGAGGAAGAGGTCGCTGCGCGGCGGTGTCTCTTCGCCGAGGCGGCGGGCGATCTCGAGGTGGTGCTCGGCCTCGCGCCACGCCCGCTCGACCTCTTCCTCGTCGGGATGCGACGCATCCTCGAGCAGCAGCGCATCGGACGGCAGCAGGTCGAGCAGCGACTTCCGCTCGACCGGCCCGCCGAGGTCGCGGCTCCGGAAGGTCGATGAGGAGATCGGCAGGACGGTGAGGTCCGGGAGTTCGGCGCCGGAACGCTGCGTGGTGAGGTCGAACGCGCGGAGGGAGGCGATCTCGTCGCCCCACCATTCGAGGCGCGCCGGCGACGCCATCCCGAAGCCGTAGAGGTCGATGATCCCGCCGCGCACGGAGAACTCGGCCACCTCGGCAACGGTCGGCACGCGGCGATAGCCCATCGCCTCGAGCGACTCGACCAGTGCGCCGAGCGGCTCGGTCGCGCCCTGCACGAGCTGCAGCCGCATCGCCGCGAGCGCGGCGGGAACGGCCGTCCGCTCGGCCGAGGCGCGGGCGGTGGTGACGAGAATGCCCAGCTCGCCGCGCAGCAGCGAGGCGAGCGTCTCGATCCGCTCGCCCGCGATCTCGTAATGGGGTTCGTCCTCGCCGAGGGCCTCGCGCTGCGGATAGAGCGCGACGCCTGCACCAGTGAGCGCCGTGAGGTCGGTGACCCAGCGCTCCGCATCCGACGGCGTCGTGGCCATGATCACGACGAGGCGACCGGCGCCGACGCGCTCGGTCAGCCAGGTGGCCAGCACGGCGCCGCTCGAGCCGGGCAGCCCGCCGAGACGGACGGCCTTGCCGCGCGCAGGAAGCCGCTCCGCCAGGGCACGAACCGTGGCGCAGCGGTCAAAGGCATCGAGGATCGGGCGAAGCGTCATTCAGGTCCGTTGGCCGGCGCGGCTGGCCAGTCCGACTTCCGCGCAGACACAGAGAAACGCGAGGAGGAGCAGGGCACCACGCAGGTCCCCTCGCCCTCCGGCGGAAAAAGCACGCGAGGGGCCCGCGGCCAAACCGCATGACCGTGGTGTGTCCCCCAGAGCGAGCGCACCGAGGCGTCCGCGGCCCGCGCGAGATCCGATTCTCGCGGGTCGAGCACGACCGATACGGCGCCCAAGGTATCCTCGCCGACGAGCAGGTGGTACACCCCCGCCGTTTCGGGGCGCCAGAAGGCCCCCCCTTCGACCGCCTCCCGACGCCCCGCCCTGCACCACCGCGGTCACCCGATCGGGGAGCCGGAGCGGCTCGCCCGGCGAGGGCGTCCGGAAGGAGCAGTTCGCCCCGGATCGCCCGGCTCAGCAGGGCGTCGAGGAACGGGACGAAGGCGGTACCGAGCGGCAGGGCGGTCCAGCCGGGCTCGAGCCGTGAGCCGAGCAGGAGCAGGTCGTTGGAGCGAACCACCCAGGGCTCACCGCCGACGGTCGCGAGGACCTCGCCGCCCGCGCCGACCGGTTCGAGCCGGACCCGCCGGGTCACCCCCTCGCGGCTGGGGAGGATCGTCCCACTATCGGTCCGCTCCTCGCCCTCCACCGTGCCGGCATAGCGCCAGGCAGCACCGCGTGCGGCGAGTCGCCGATTGAGCGCACCGAGCAGCGCCAGGTCGGCTGGGGGCACCACGACGCTCGGCCCCGGGCCGAGGTCGCCGACCACGACGCCCCCGCCGCTCGTGACCCGATGGTCGGCGACCAGCACCGCGAGCGCCGCGTCGAGGAAGCGATCACCCGCGGTCCAGCGCACCGCCGGCAGGTGGCGCGACCCGCAGTGAAACGGTGCGCTCATCATCGGCGCGGAATTCATCGGGCGGCAGCGCCGCGCGGAGCGTCGTCCAACCGGTCGGCAGGCCGAGGAGTCGTTCGGAGACGGGAACGCCAGGGATCGCGAGCAGGTCGCGCGGCGCGCGGCTGCCCACGGTGAGCGCCAGCGGCACCGCCGCGGTGTCGCTGCTCGTGGCGGCGAGCGTGACCACGCCGCCGTCGGGACCCCACGGCTGCGCACTCGCGCTGAGCGTGCCGATGCGACGATTGCGCGGTGGCGCCGTCTCCGGCCGCAGGACGAGGACGTCGGCCGCGCCGGCATCGGCCGTCACGGCATTTTGCTGGAGATCGCTCACCACGACGACTTCGCCGGGCCGCTCGGTGCGTGCCACCAGTTCGCGCCCTTCGCGGACGGCCGCCCCGAGATCGAGTCGACTCGCAGTCGGACGCAGCGCGGCGAGACGCTCGCGCAGCTGGGCTGGCGTGCCGGGGATCGCCGGGCCGGTCGCGGTGCGCAGCCAGAGTCGATCGGCGGGCGTGGCCCGATCCAGCACCGCGCTTGCGGCCGCACGCAACGCGGTGAGCAACGGTTCGCCATCGACCACGACGCCGCTGCTCGCGGAGTTGTCGACCACCAGCACGAGCGCGCTCGGCGCATGACTCCCGAAGGCACCGCGGGTGAACCGCATCCCCGCGGCGGCGAGGACGATCGCAAGGATCAAGAGCGTCCGGGTGATCAGCAGCAGCAGGTGGCGCAGCTCGGCGCGACGCCGATGATCGCGCGTCGCGTCGGCGAGATACTGCACCGCCGGGAAGGCGACCTCGGGCGGTTCGTGGCGCCGGACCAGGTGCAAGCAGGATCGGCAGGGCGGCGGCGGGGAGCGCCAGCAGCAGCCATGGCGCCGCGAAACCGATCACGCCGAGAGGGCGCGCTGCAGCGCGGGGCCGAAGGGAAGGTCGGTCGGCACCAGCGCGTAGCGGACGCCGGCGGCACGGCAGGCGGACCCCCAGGCGCGCACCACGCCGACGCACCGTCTCGCGGTAGGCCTCGCCCCAGTCACTCGGCGCCAACGTCACGGCCTTGCCGCTTTCCGGATCGCGGAAGCGCGTCTCGTCGCCGCGTGCGAGATCGAGCTCGGCCGGGATCGGCGACGTGAAGCACCAGCACCTGGTGCCCGCGATGCCTGAGGAAGCGCAGCGCCTTGAGCGTGAGGTCGCGATCAAGCAGCAGGTCGGAGATCAGCACCACCATCCCGCGGCGCCGGAGCGCACCGACCACCTGCGTCAGTGCGACGTCGGCGGCGGTGCCCTGTCCGGGGGCCGTCGCGGCGAGTGCGTTGGCGAGCATCGGCCATTGTCCCGCGCGGACGCGGGCGGGGAGCATCGCGCGGCACCGTCTCGTCGAAGGTGACCAGTCCGGTCGCGTCGCGCTGCCGGAGCAGCACCATCGCGAGCGCGGCGGCGAGCCGCGTGGCGTAGTCGAGCTTGGTCAGTCGTTCGGGCGCCCCCCGCCACGCCATCGACGCCGAGGCATCGACGACCAGCATCGCGCGGAGGTTGGTCTCCTCCTCGAACTGCTTGAGGTAGAGCCGATCGGTCCGGCCGAGCAGCTTCCAGTCGACGTAGCGCGGGTCGTCGCCGGGCTGGTACTGGCGATGCTCGGCGAACTCGACCGAGAAGCCGCGCCGCGGCGAGCGGTGCAGGCCGGCGAGGAACCCCTCGACGATCCCTTCCGTGACGACTTCGAGCCCACCAAGGCGGGCCACCTCGGCAGGCTGCAGGAGATCGGGACGGGGGGCGCGCAGCGTACCAGCGGGAGGCATCATCCGAGGCGGAACGTAGGAGTCGCTGCGGGGGGCGTCAACGCACCGGCCGCTTTGGCACCCGGACCGAGGCGCCCGCGTATGGAGGGAGTTGGTGGTGATATCTTCATCGCCTACGTCCCCTCGCAGTTGAGAAGCCGTTCCCGACGTTGAACCCACGTGTGGAGTTTCCAGCATGCATCGTTCCTCGATCCGCATGGCCGTGCTCGCGGTACTCGCCCCCGCCCTCCTGTCGGCCCAGTCGCCCAAGCAGATTGCCGAAGCCGGGAAGCTGATCACCCCGGCCAAGGTGCTGCAGCGCATCTCGGTCATCGCCGACGACTCGATGGGTGGCCGCAACACGCCGAGCCCGGGCCTCGAGAAGACGGCACAGTTCCTCGCCGACAACTACAAGGCATGGGGCCTCAAGCCGGCCGGCGACAACGGGACCTACTTCCAGCGCTACCCGATGGTGAAGAAGCGGATCGATCCGGCAGCCTCGTACTTCGAGGCCAACGAGGCCGGCGCGGTCACGCGGTACCCCTTCGGCCCGATGGTGTACGGCACCGGCGCGACCGCCGCGCCGGTCACGGCGAACGTCGTGATCGTCGCCGGCACGGTGACGCCGGCCGACATCGAGGCGTCGACGCTGCTGAAGGGCGCCGTGGTCGTCCTGGTGGTGGACAACGCCAAGGCTGTGGCGTGGAACAACGTGAACCGCGCCGTCGCGGCGAAGCAGCCGGCGGCCATCGTGCAGTTGACCAATGCAGACGCTGCCTCGTTCGCCGCCCGGCGCACCGCGGCAAGCACCGGTCGGTTCACGGTGGAGACCAGCAACCCCCGGCCGGTCATCCCGACGATCGTGATCCAGGACTCCGCCTTCAACGCCAGCGGCGGCGCCAATCGCCCCGACTGGAACGCGATGCGTCAGTCCCCGGGCCCGGTGTTCCTCCCGGCGCCGGCCGAGATCTCCGTGACGGTGAATCTCAAGGAAGAGGTGCAGGAGCGGGTCATGGTGCCGAACGTGGTGGCCATGGTCGAGGGCACGGACCCCAAGCTCAAGTCGGAATACGTCGTCTTCTCGGGGCACATGGACCACGTCGGCACCGCGGGCGACGGCATCGGCGGCTGCACCGCCCTGACGCGTCCCGACGGCAGCATCGACAGCATCTGCAACGGCGCCGATGACGATGCCTCCGGCACCACCGGGTTGCTGATGGTCGCCGAGGCCTGGGCCAAGCTGAAGGTGAAGCCGAAGCGCTCGCTGGTCATCCTCAACGTCTCGGGCGAGGAGAAGGGGCTGCTCGGCTCGGCGTGGTACGCCGACCACCCGACCGTCCCGGCCGCGCAGATCGTCGCCAACGTCAACATGGACATGATCGGCCGCAACGCCACCGACTCGATCGTCGTGATCGGCAAGGAGCATTCGGACCTGGGCGTGACGCTCGCCGGGGTGCAGAAGGCGCATCCGGAGCTCAAGCTGGTCGCGGCCGACGACATCTGGCCGGAGCAGTCGTTCTACAGCCGCTCCGACCACTTCAACTTCGCGCGGAAGGGCGTGCCGGTCCTCTTCTTCTTCAACGGGACCCACCCGCAGTATCACCGCCCGAATGACGAGGTGCCGCTGATCGACACCAGCAAGCTCGCGCGCGTGGCGCAGCTCGGCTTCTACTTCGGCGTCAACATTGCCAACACGGTCGCGCGCCCGAAGTGGAACCCCGAGAGCTACCAGACGATCGTCGTCGAGCAGAAGATCCCGCCCGCGACGAAGCGCCCGACGCCGTGAGCGGCACGATCGACGACTTCAACGCCTTCCGCACGAGGATGAACGACGTCATCCTCGGCGCGGGCAACCTGACGATCAACCGCTTCTTTGCGCTCGACAATCGCGCCTACGAAGCGGGGGCCCTCGGGACGAAGCAGAAGGAGATGCTCGGCCTCGTGGCGTCGATGGTCCTGCGCTGCGACGACTGCATCACCTACCACGTGGTCCGCTGCCACGAAGAGGGCGTCACGCGGGAGGAGTTCCTCGAGATCTTCTCGGTGGGGCTGGTCGTCGGCGGGAGCATCGTGATTCCGCATCTGCGGCGGGCGATGGAGAAGCTGGAAGCGTTGTCGTAGCACCAGACTCCGTTGACCGATGATCGATCATCGATGATCGATCATCGATCATCGGCTGTTATCCCTCCGCCGGCACCCCGCCCTGCCGCGTCATCAGCACGCCCGTCACGATCAGTACGCCGCCGGCGAGGTGGATCAGCCCGGGACGTTCGCCGAGCCCGACGATGGCGATGGCCGTCGCGACCAGCGGCACCAGGCAATTGAAGACGACGGTGCGCGCAGCGCCGAGCTTGGCGACGCCGCGGTTCCAGAGGATGTAGGCGGCGACCAGCGAGAGTAGCGCCGCGTAGAGGATCCCGCCCCACCCGGCCCACGAGACGCGTGCCCAGTCGGTGCGGAGCAGTTGCGGGATGCCGAGCAGGACGAGGCCCGGCGTGCCGGTGTACATCGTCCATGCGGTGAGGCGGAGCGAGGAGATCGGGATCCGCCAGTGCCGGAGCAGCAGCGTGTACACGGCCCAAGTGACGATCGCGCCGAGCAGCATGGCGTCGCCGGCCGTGAAGCCCTCGCCGAGGGTGCCGCCACGCGCGGTCACCACGATCACCACGCCGATGGTGGCGAGCAGGACCGCGAGCCGCTGGCGCACGGTGGTGCGCTCGATGCCCAGCAACCAGGTCGCGAGGATCACGATCGCCGGCATCCCGGCGAGGATCAGCGAGCTCTTGGTGGCGGAGGTGCGCGCCAACCCCTCGATGAAGCAGAGCTGATAGAAGGTGTTCCCGACCACGCCGAGCCAGATCAGCTTCTTCGCCGCCCCGGGCGGGAGGGGCGCCGGGTCCGGTTCCACCACCCGCAGGATCGCCCAGAGGACCCCCGTCGCCAGCAGGAACCGGAGCGCGGTGAAGGCCAGCGGCTCGATCTGGGCAAAGGCGAGCTTGGTGGCGGTGAAGTTCCCCCCCAGAAGAGGGTCACCAGGAGCATCCCGGCGGACGGGGAGAGGCGGGGGGTGGTCATGGCCCCGAATATAGGCCGGAATCGATGATCGATGATCGATCATCGATCATCGATCTTGGCCCCCCCTCTCTTATATTGCCGCATGGACCAGTCTCATATCCGCAATTTCTGCATCGTCGCCCACATCGACCACGGCAAGTCCACGCTGGCGGACCGGCTGATCGAGCTCACGGGCACCGTCTCCAAGCGGGAGATGCGCGAGCAGCTCACCGACACGATGGATCTCGAGCGCGAGCGCGGGATCACCATCAAGCTCAACGCCGTGCGGATGCTCTACGATGCGGCCGATGGGGCGGAGTACGCGCTGAACCTGATCGACACCCCTGGGCACGTCGACTTCACCTACGAGGTGTCGCGGTCGCTGGCGGCGTGCGAGGGGGCCATCCTGGTCGTCGACGCCTCGCAGGGGATCCAGGCGCAGACGCTGTCGAATCTCTTCCTCGCGCTCGACGCCGGGCTTGAGATCATCCCGGTGCTGAACAAGATCGACCTCCCCGGCGCCGAGCCGGAGAAGCGCGCCCAGGAGATCATGGCGCTGATCGGCGCCAAGCGCGAGGAGATCCTCGCGGTGTCGGCCAAGGACGGCACCGGCGTGCCGGAGCTGCTCGAGGCGATCGTCGCGCGGATCCCGCGGCCGCGTGGCGACACCGCCGCGCCGTTCCGCGCGCTGATCTTCGACTCGTACTACGACCGCTACCGCGGCGCGATTCCCTCGATCCGCGTGGTTGACGGCGAGCTGCGCGCCGGGATGAAGATCGCCTTCGGCGCGCACCCCGACGACGTCTACGAGATCGACTCGGTCGGCCACCTCGCGCTCGGCCAGCGCACCGCGCCGGTGCTGCAGGCCGGCGAGGTCGGCTACTTCATCGCCAACTTGCGCAACGTCCGCGATGCGCGCGTCGGCGACACCGTCCTCGATGCCACGCGGAAGGCACCCGAACTGCTCGCCGGCTATCGCGAGGTCCGCTCGATGGTGTTCGCCGGCGTGTACCCGGCCGACGCCGCCCAGTACGAGGACCTCCGCGACGCGCTCGAGAAGCTCTGCCTCAACGACGCCTCGCTGCAGTACGAGCCCGAGAGCTCGACCGCGCTCGGCTTCGGCTTCCGCTGCGGCTTCCTCGGCCTGCTCCACCTCGAGATCGTGCAGGAGCGCCTCGAGCGCGAGTTCGACCTCGACCTGATCACCACCGTGCCGACGGTGGAGTACCACGTCTACAAGACCGACGGCGACATGGTCGCGGTCGAGAACCCCAGCGACCTCCCCGACGTCGCCAACATCTCGCGGATCGAGGAGCCGTACGTCAAGGCGCGCATCATGGCGCCCACCGAGTACATCGGCGGGATCATGAAGCTCGGCCAGGAGCGGCGCGGCGACTATCACGGGATGACGTACCTCGACACCGCGCGCGTGGAGTTCTCCTTCTCGTTCCCGCTCGGCGAGATCGTGCTCGACTTCTACGACAAGCTGAAGTCGATCTCGCGCGGCTATGCCTCGCTCGACTACGAAATGGACGGCTTCCGCACCTCGCCGCTCGTGCGCCTCGACATGCTCATCAACGGCGACCCGATCGACGCCTTCTCGGTGATCATCCACAAGGACAAGGCGTACGAGTGGGGCCGCAAGCTGGCCGAGAAGCTCAAGGAACTGATTCCGCGGCAGCTGTTCGCCGTCGCGATCCAGGCGGCGATCGGACAGAAGGTCGTGGCCCGCGAGACGATCTCGCCGATGCGGAAGGACGTCCTCGCGAAGTGCTACGGCGGCGACATCACCCGGAAGCGGAAGCTCCTCGAGAAGCAGAAGGAGGGGAAGAAGCGGATGAAGCAGGTCGGCAGCGTGGAGATCCCGCAGGAAGCCTTCCTCGCGGTCCTCCAGGTCGAGTAGCGCTTGTCCGGTCTCCCGGCGACGGCGCGCATCGGCTTCGACGCGGTTCGCGCGCTCCGGAACAGCACCGGGCTCGGCAACTACGCCCGCCACCTGCTGCGCGGCCTGCACGCCGGCCGCCCCGGGCCTCGCCCTCCAGCTCTACACCCCGCGCCCCGCGCGCCCCGAGTTCGCCGGCCTTCCGGCCGAGCTCGGGGCGTCGTTGCATCTTCCGCCGGCGGCGTGGCGCGCGGCCGGACTCCGCGCCGTCTGGCGGACCACGCGCCTTGGGAGGACGGCGGCACGCGACGGCATCGCGCTCTACCACGGCCTGACCCACGAGATCCCCCGCGACCTCCCCACGACCGGCGTCCCGTCCGTCGTCACGATCCACGACCTCCTCTTCCTCACCCATCCCGAGCTCTTCTCCGCCATCGATCGCCGCAGCTACGCCTGGCGCTATCGCTGGAGCATCGAGCACGCGACGGCGCTGGTCGCGGTCTCCGGCCACACCCGTGACGAGCTGCATCAGTTGGTCGGCGTCCCCGCTGTCGCGGATCGCCGTCGTCCCGCCGGCCCGCGACCCGCGCTTTGCCGTCCGCGTCGGCGACGCCGAACGCGCCGCGGTGCGTACCCGCCACGGCCTCCCGGCGGCCTACCTGATCGCCGTCGGCACCCTCGAGCCGCGCAAGAACCAGCAGCTCGCGGTGCGCGCCCTCCCTGCCCTGCCGCCCGGCGCCCCGCCGCTGGTGCTGGTGGGCCGCGATGGCGGCAGCGAGCAGGCGCTGCGTGTCGAGGCGCGTGCGCTTGGCGTGGAGGGGCAGGTGCATTTCCTCCGCGACGTCACGCCGACCGAGCTCCCCGCCCTGCTCCAGGGGGCCACGCTCGCCCTCTATCTCTCCCGGGCGGAGGGGTTCGGGATGCCGGTGATCGAGGCGATGAGCGCGGGGGTTCCCGTGGTGGTCGCCGACGGCCCGCATCTGCGCGACGCCGGGGGGACGGCGGCTGTCGCCGTGCGCCCGGACGACCCCGCCGCGACCGCCGCGGTGATCGCCGCGCTGCTCGATTCCGCCGAGCGCCGGAGCACCGCGATCGAGGCTGGGCCTGCGGCACGCCGCCGCCTTCGACGCGGCGCCGCTGGCGCGGCGGCTCCTGTCGGTCTACGATGCAGTAGTCTCGGGCGGTCCGCTCCCGGACGGGCCCGACCCGCTACCCGCCGACTCACCACTCCCATGCGCCCGTTCGGAGACCAATCTGTGAAGTGGGTTCTCGGCATCGACATCGGTGGCACCAACCTGGTCGTGGGCGCCGTCGCCGCCGACGGATCGCGCGTCGTCGGCGACCACGTGCGGCCCACCGATCCGAGTCGCGGCCCCGAAGCCGTCGTGCAGGACCTGGTCGAGATGGGCCGACAGACGTTCGCCTCGCTGGCCGCTGCCGTCCCCGGTGCCGAGGTGCTCGGCATCGGCGTCGGCGCGCCGGGGCCGCTCGACACGCGGGCCGGCGTGGTGCTGCTCACCCCGAACCTCGGCTGGGTCAACATGCCGCTCCGCGCCAAGCTCGCGGAGGGGCTCGGGCTCGTCACCGCCCTCGACAACGATGCCAACTGCGCGATCCTCGGCGAGGCGTGGGTTGGTGCGGCCCGCGGTGGCACCCACGTGATCGGTATGACGATCGGCACCGGGATCGGCGGCGGGATCGTCCTGAACGGCAAGCTGCATCACGGCGCCTCGGACTGCGCCGGCGAGATCGGACACGTCACCATCGACCTCGACGGGCGCCGCTGCGGCTGCGGCAACTACGGCTGCCTCGAGGCGTACGCCTCGGGGCCGGCGATCGCGCGCCGCGCCGTCGAGCAGGTCGAGTCCGGCTCCGAGAGCCTGCTCTCCGAGATGGTCGGCGGCGACCTCGGCAAGGTCACCGCCGCCACCGTGTATCAGGCCGCGAAGGAAGGCGATGCGGTGGCCGACGAGGTCGTGCGGACCACCGCGCGTTACCTTGGCACCGGCGTCGCGAACCTGCTGAACATCTTCAACCCCGATCTCGTGGTGATCGTCGGCGGCGTGACGCAGGCGGGCGAGAATCTCTTCGAGCCGCTTCGTCGCGAGGTCGCGCGCCGCGCCTTCAAGCCGGCGGTCCAGGCGTGCCGGATCGTGCCTGGTGAGCTCGGCGGGCTCGCCGGCGTCTATGGTGCGGCCCGCGCCTTCCTCGACCAGCACGAACAGGGACTGGTCTGATGCCACGCGTCGGGGTCCTGGGCTCGCTCGTCTGGGACGAGATCCATGGCCGGGACCCGCTGGCCGCGCCCGTCGAGGAGTGGGGCGGGATCGCCTACGCGCTCGCCGCGATGGACGCGGCGCTGCCGCCGGAGTGGGAGATCGTGCCGCTGATCAAGGTCGGCGACGACCTCGTCCCGCAGGCGACCGAGTTCTACCGCTCGCTCCGGCGCCTTGCCCCGGGGACCAGGCCGCTCGCCGTGCCGGTGAAGAACAACCGCGTCACGCTGCGCTACGAGTCGGCCGATCGACGCTGCGAGCAGATGGCGGGTGGCGTGCCCGGGTGGACCTGGCCCGAGCTGCGGCCCGATGGTCGCCGATCTCGACGCGCTCTACGTCAACTTCATCTCCGGCTTTGAGTGCTGCCTCTTCACGGCGCAGCAACTCCGCCGAGGCTTCAGCGGGCCGATCTACGCCGACCTCCACTCGCTCTTCCTCGCCAAGGGGAGCGACGGCACCCGCTCGCTCCAGCCGCTTCCCGATGCGGCCGCGTGGATGGCCTGCTTCGATGCCGTGCAGCTCAACGAGGACGAGATGCTCCAGCTCGCCACCGACCCGCTGGTGGTGGCCGCCGAGGCGTTGCGCGCCGGCGTCTCGCTGCTGACCGTGACCGTCGGGCCGCGCGGCGCGATCTACGTCGCGCGCCCCGGCTTCGATCGACTTGCCGACGTGCGCACCGAGCACGTTGATGGTGCCGTCCGCACCGCGCTGCTGCCCCCGCCGCCGGTCGATGCGATCGACCCGACCGGCTGCGGCGACGTCTTCGGCGCCACCTGCTGTGCGCACCTGCTGATGGGCGGCGACGTCGTCGCGTCGGTCACCGCCGCCAACCGCGCCGCCGCGCGCAACGCCGCCTTCCGCGGTGCCACCTTCCTGGCCCGCCAGTTGCGCGGCGACCTGGTGCTCGCCTGATGCACGTCGTTCCGGTCCCCGCCTTCCTCGATGATCGCAGCCTCGACCAGCTCGCGGCCCAGTTGCCGGCGTGGCCGCCCGAGGGGCGCCTGCTCGTCGACGCGCACGCCACCGAGTGGTCCTCGCCCGCCGGCTTCACCGCGCTGCTGACGCTGGGCCAGGCGCTCGCCGAGCTCGGGGCGCCGAAGCCGCGACTCACGCTGCCCGGCACCGACAGCGTGGCGTCGTACTGGGCCAAGGCCGGCTTCCTCCACCATGCCGACACGCTCTTCGAGCTGCACGGCAAGGTGCCGCGGCGTCGCCCCGACGACGCCAGCGAGACGCTGCTCGACGTGACGCCGATCCGCGAGTCGAAGGACGTGCACGAGGTCGTCGGCCGGATCAACGAACGCTCGACCCAGATCCTCAAGCGCGAACTCGACCTCGAGGCGTCGGTCGTCGGCGGCTTCGGGCAGTCGCTCTCGGAGACCTGCCAGAACATCACCGAGCACGCCGGCACCGGGGGCTGGGTGGCGGTCCACGTCTACAACTTCCGCAAGCGCCTCGGTCGCAAGGCCGTCGTGATCGCCGTGAGCGACGCGGGGATCGGCTTCCGCCGTTCGCTCGAGGCCACGCAGGCCAAGCGGTTCGGCGATCGCTGGGGCGACGGCCTCGCGATCGAGACGGCGCTGATCCACAACATCTCGCGCTTCCGCGATCCGGGCCGAGGCCAGGGGCTCTCGGGCACCAAGCGCTATCTCGCCCGGTGGCAGGGGAAGATCTCGATCCGCTCCGGCACCGCGCGAGTCTGCATCCCGCAGCCGTGGGATGACGAGCCGCCGATGACGGAAGGGCTGGCGTGGTTCCCCGGTTCGCAGGTGACGATCATCATCCCGGCGCGCGAGGTGGCGGGATGAGCGCAGTCATCCACCTCGAGCGGCTGCTGCACGAGACGATCGCCACCCCGTATTCCGACCTCGTCACCCGGCCGACCGGGGCCGCGGTGCGGCAGCGCGTCTTCGATGCGCTGCGCGAGGCCGCCGGTCAGGATGCGCAGCTCGATTTCTCGGCGGTCGGCCTGGTCGACTTCTCCTGCGCCGACGAAGTCGTGGCCAAGCTCCTCAACCAGCTGGCCCAGCTGCCGATCCTTCGCCTCGGGCTGCGTGGCCTGCGCGAGGACCACGCCGAAGCGATCGAGAATGCGCTGCACTGCCACGGGCTGGCGATCGTCGCGCTGTTCGCCGATTCGCCCCGCCCGCGGCTGCTCGGGCGCGTGCCCGACGACTGGCGCGAGGTGTTCGCCGTCCTGGGCGACCTGGGCCGCGCGGCGCCGCCGCCGGTGGCGGAACGACTGGCCTGGCCGGCACCGCGGGCCCACGCGGCGCTCTCCGCCCTGGCCGCGCGCGGCTGCCTCCTCGCGCACCCTGACGACACGTACGAACTGGGAGCCGTCGCATGAGCACGCCCCGCCTGGGCCCCTCCACGATCGCCATCCACGGCGGGAAGCCGCACCGCGGGGCCGACTGGACCCCGGCCGTCACGCCGATCTACCAGAGCGCCACCTTCCGCAATCCGCTCGGCAGCGACGCGGAGGTGCTCTACACGCGCTACGGCAACAACCCGAACCAGGTCGAGCTCGCGTCGCGCTACGCCGCCCTCGAAGGCGCCGAAGATGCGCTCTTCCTCGCGAGCGGGATGGCCGCCACCGCGCTGGCCCACCTCGCGGTGCTGCGCCCGGGCGACCACCTCCTCGCGGCGCGCTGGATCTACGGCGGCACCCGGGTGCTCTTCGACACCGAATTCGCGCGCTTCGGGATCGAGGTCAGCTACGTGGACCCCGACCAGCCGCGCGAGTGGCGCAAGGCGATCCGCCCGAACACCCGCGCGATCTTCGTCGAGGCGCTGACCAATCCGCTGATGCGCGTCGTCGATGTTCCCGCGATCGCGAAGATCACCAGCGAGCACGGCCTCGCGCTGCTCGTCGACGCCACCTTCTGCTCGCCGGTCATGTTCCGGCCGCTGGAGCACGGCGCCGACATCGTGATCACCAGCGCCACCAAGTACCTCAACGGCCACAGCGACATCATCGCGGGGGCGATCGCCGGCACCTCGGCGGTGATCGAGGAGGCCACGCGGCTGATGCGCCTCTGGGGCCCCGCGATCGACCCGCACGCCGCGTGGCTGACCGAGCGCGGCCTCAAGACGCTCGCGTTGCGCGTCGAGCGCCATCATGTCAACGCGCTCGCCGTCGCCCAGTGGGCGGCGGGGCGGGAAGAGTTCAGCGCGGTGCATCACCCCGGACTCGTCACCCACCCCGACCACGAACTCGCCACCCGGCTCTTCGCGGGCTACGGCGGGATGGTCGGGCCTGGTGCTCGAGGGTGGCACGGCTGCGGCCCAACGGTTCCTGTCGCACCTGCGCCTGGTGACCCACGCACCGTCGCTCGCCGGCGTGGAGTCGCTCGTCTCCGAACCGCGGCTCACCTCCCACAAGGCGCTCGGCGCGGCCGAACGCGCGGCGCTTGGCATTCCGGATGGCTTCCTGCGCCTCTCCTGCGGCTGCGAGGACACCGATGACCTGCTGGCCGACCTTGCCGGTGCCCTCTAGGGTGCCCACTATCTTTCCGTCGTGATCCGATTCACGAAGGTCGCCAAGAGTTACCCCAACGGGACGGGGCCCGCCCTCGAGGACGTGACCTTCCACGTCGCGCGGGGCGAGTTCGTCTTCCTCACCGGCCACTCCGGCGCCGGCAAGTCGACCCTCCTCAAGTTGATGTACGGTGGCGAGCAGCCGACCAGCGGCGACGTGCGCGTCTCGGGCTTCCACATCGGCGCGCTCAAGCGTGACGAAGTCCCCCGCCTGCGCCGCCGTCTCGGCATCGTCTTCCAGGACTTCGGCCTGCTCGAGGACCGCACCGCCAGCGAGAACATCGCCTTCGCCCTCGAGGTGACCGGCACGCGGAGCGACGTGATCCCCGCGCGCGTCACCAAGGTGCTCGCCCAGGTCGGCCTGCTGCACAAGGCCGAGGCCTTCCCGCGCGAGCTCTCCGGCGGCGAACAGCAGCGGGTCGCGATCGCCCGTGCCCTCGTCAACGACCCGCCGGTGCTGCTCGCCGACGAGCCCACCGGCAATCTCGACGAGCGGGCGACGCGCGGCGTCTTCCAGCTCCTGACCGACATCAACGCGCAGGGCACCGTCGTGGTGATGGCCACGCACGATCTTGACCTGGTCCGCATGGGCGGGCAGCGGACGCTCGAGCTCCGCGACGGGCGGTTGGTCTTCGATTCCGGCAAGGATGGGGGCCCGGAATGAAGCTGCTCTGGCGCGAGGCGATCCTCGCCTTCCAGCGGACCCGCACCCTATCCGTCCTCTCGGTCACCACGATCGCGTTCGCGCTCTTCGTCACCGGCCTCTTCGGGCTGGTGGCGCTGAACCTCCGCACCGCGCTCCGCAACGTCGCCGAACGCGTCGAGGTCGTCGCGTTCGTCTATCGCGGCACCCCCTCGCAGCAGCTCAACGTGGCGAGCTCCGACATCGCGGCGTTCCCCGAGGTGCTCGAGGTCCGCTACGTCTCCGAGGAGGAGGCGCTCGCCGCGGCCCGCCGCGACCTGGTCGAGTTCCAGGAGGCCTATCAGGACCTGGAGATCAACCCGCTGCCGCCCTCGCTGGAGATCCGGCTCCGCCCGGAGTTCCGCACGGCCAAGCACGCCGGCGAGGTGGCCGAGCGGCTCCGCGGCTTCGAGTTCGTCGAGGACGTCCGCTACGGCCGCGACTGGGTCGAGCGCCTCGATGCGCTGCGCCAGATCGCCGCGCTGGTCGGCCTCGCGATCGGACTGGCCTTCGCGCTCGTGAGCATCGTGATCATCGGCGTCACGATCCGGATGACGGTGCTCCACCGCGCGCGCGAGATCCGCATCATGCGGCTCGTCGGGGCGACCGACTGGTTCATCCGCGGCCCCTTCCTCCTCGAGGGCGTGATCAAGGGGCTCCTCGGCGGCATCATCGCCTCGATCCTCTGCGGCGCCGTCTTCGGCGCCTTCGCGGCCGGACAGTTCGGCCTCGGCATGGGCCTCACCTTCTTCGGTCCGCTCGAGGTCTTCCTCCTGCTGATCTTCGGGATGCTGCTCGGGCTCACGGGCTCGGTCGTGAGCGTGGGCCGGCATCTGAAGAAGGTGTGAGACGCCGATGATCGATGATCGATGGTCGTTGATCGTTCGACCCAGCCGCGGTGAGCCTTGTGCCCGCGGCAGACGCGTATCGATCATCGATCATCGATCATCGATCATCGGCGTATGGGTGCTTGCGTTCGTGCTGATCTGCGCCACCTCGCTCTCCGCCCAGGCCAACCCCGACCTCGAAGCCTCCCGCCGCCGCCTCGACCAGATCCGCCAGGAGCGCGAGCAGTTGCAGCGGCAGCAGCAGCGCATCAGCGGCCAGGTCAACGACGTCGGCGCCGCGCTCCGGAACATCGAGCGGCAGCGCGACGCCACCACGCGCCTCGTCAGCGAGATCGAGAAGCAGATCGGCGGCCTCGGTTCCCAGCTCGAGCGCTCGGCCGCGGAGATGACGCTCGCGCAGGACAACCTCGCCGACCGGAAGGCGGTGCTGCGTCGCCGACTCGCCGACATCTACAAGCGCGGCCCGCTGTACACCTTCCAGGTGCTGCTCGCCGCCGAATCGTTCGGCGATCTGCTCACCCGCTACAAGTACCTCTACCTCACCTCGCGGCAGGATCGGGCACTGGTGGGCGACGTCGAGCGGCTGACGCGGCGCGTGGCAGGGCAGCGGAACGAACTCCTGGGCATCCGCACCGAACTCGACCGCCGGCGCGACGAGCGCGAGGCCGAGCTCGAGCGCTTCGCGAATCTCGCCGACGAACGGCAGGCCCAGCTGAAGACGCTGCAGCGCTCGTCGGCGCAGACCGCGCAGCGCCTCACGACGCTCGAGCGCGACGAGGCGCGCGTCAACGACCTCCTGGCCACGCTCGAACGCACCCGCCGCACCGCGGAGGCGAACCGCGCGGCGCGCCCCGGCGCGGTCGCACCGGTGCCCTCGGGACGCAACCTCTCGACCGCCGACCTCGGCAAGCTCGACTGGCCCGTCGACGGCGCCATCCTCTTCGAATTCGGGCGCGACACGCTCAAGAACGGCGGCGTCGTGCGCAACCAGGGGATCGGCATCGGCGCCCCGGTCGGGACGCCGGTGAAGGCGGTCGAGGCCGGCACCGCGGTGCTGGTGCGGCGCCTCTCCACCTATGGCCTCTCGGTGTTCGTGCAACACGGCGACGGCTACTACTCGCTCTACATGCAGTTGCAGAGCGCGTCGGTGACCGAGGGCCAGCAGGTGACGCGGGGGCAGGTGATCGGGGCGGTGGGCGGGGCGAACTCGGATCGGGGGCCGCATCTCTACTTCGAGATCCGCGGCGAGCAGCAGATCGCCCTCGATCCGCTGGTCTGGCTGCGGCGGAAGCGCTAGGATCGGCCGCTAGGCGGCGCTGCCGATCCGGTCGACGTCCTGCCCCTTCCCCTCGAGCAACGCCGCCTCGACCCGCGCGAAGAGATCCTCGGGCCGGTGCACGCCCGGGTGCGGGTAGACGGCGACGCCGGCGGTGAGCCGGCAGCGCACGCCGAGTTGGAGCTCGCCGAGGCCGGCCGGGTCGAGCCGCTCGCGGATCCGGTGCACGGTGTCGCGGGCGCCCACCAGGTCGGTCTCGGGCAGGAGCAGCAGGAATTCCTCGCCACCGTAGCGGGCGACGAAGTCGGGCGCGCGGAGTTCGCGCTGCAGCAGGCGGCCGAGATCGGCCAGCACGCGGTGGCCGCCGTCGCGGCCGAGGCGCTCGTTGATGACGCGCATGCCGTCGACGTCGAGGAGCACCAGTGCGAACGTGACGTCGTAGCGGCGGGCGCGATCGAATTCCTCGCGGATGCGGCGGTCGAGGGCATCGAGGGTGCCGCAGCCAGTGAGCGGATCGACGTGGGCGGTGATCGCCTGGCGACGCACGATCGCCCCGCGACGCTCCTCGGTCTCGAGCAGGCGGGCCGTGGCCTCGACGGCAAGTTCGGCAAACTCGACCTGGCCGGGCGTCAGCACCGCTTCGCCATGTCGGGTGCGCAGCACCACCGAACCGATGCTGCGACCCATCGGCCGCAACGGAATGGCCGCCGTGCTCACCAGGTCGGTCGGCGGGGCGATGACGCCGGGGCGGGCCGTCGCGCGGAAGAGCGGGCTCTCGCGCACGTCGCGCAGGTAGCAGGTGAGACCGGACGCGGCGGCGGCGACGGCCTCGGGCCACTTCTCGAGCTCGATGTCGGCGTCACGCAACTTGGGCAGGTCAGTCGCCGCGATCAGGCGACCACCGGCCGCCTCCGGATGGTGCAGCAGGCAGCTCACCGAGGCGAGGTCCAGCGAACGGGCCAGCCCGTGCACGAGGGCGTGCAGCATGTCCTCGCGGTAGAGTTCGGTGGCCACGAGCTGCAGGACTTCGAAGAGACGGAGATCGCGGCCTCGGCCTGGCGTCGCACTCCCGCGGGGCGCCACGAGTCGGGCGCGGAGTCGGGCGATCAATTGCCGCCCTTCGAGCGGGAGGAGGATCGCCTCGTCGGCGCCGGCCTCGGCGGCCCGCACCAGGTCGGTCGGGTCGTCACTGGAGATCAGGCAGATGATCTGCGCGCCGCTGCGCCGAGCCGAACCGAGGGCGTCGATCATCTCGCGGCCACCGAGGGCCAGGGAACGGCAGGTGGCCAGCACCAACGCGGGACGGTCTTCCGGCAGCGCGCGGACATCTGCCGCCTCCGCGACCTGAAAGCCCGCCCGCACCAACTCGCCCTCGAGCCCGATCGGACGCTCGTCGGGCGAGCCGACCAGCACCACCAACGGCCGCGGCCCGGTGCTCCGGGCCACACCCGCCAACAGCTGAGGCAAGGGATCAATGCGCAAGATGTCCGACACGGAACCTCGTACCGAAGGGATGGCAGTCGAGCCCGCCGGCCGCCCAGGGGAATTGCTGGGAGCCCACGTCTCGACCCAAGGGGGCCCTGCCACCGCCCCTGGCCGCGGAGCGGCGATCGGGGCCACGGCGCTGCAGCTCTTCACCAAGACCCCGAACATGTGGCGGGAGCCTGTGGTGACGCCGGAGATCGCCGCCGCCTTCAAGAAGGCGCGAGCAGAGCATCCTGTCGGGGCAATCGTTTCGCACGATTCGTACCTGATCAACCTGGCCTCCCCCGACCCCGACCTCCGGGCCAAGTCCCTGGCCGCATTTTCCGGCGAACTGACGCGTTCGCAAGCACTTGGCCTCGACGGTATCGTCTCCCACCCGGGCAACTTCATCGATGACCACGACGCCGGACTGGAGCGGAATGCGGCAGCGATCACGGAAGCCCTCCGCGCCGTCCCGGGTGAGGTGATGGTCTTCCTGGAGACCACCGCGGGCACAGGCACCGTCCTCGGCCGGACCTTCGAGGAGCTCCGCGACATTCGGGGTTTGATCGGGGCCGACGTCCGAGATCGGGTCGCCTTCTGCGCCGACACCTGCCACCTCTACAGCGCCGGGTACGACCTCGTGAACGACTTCGACGGGGTCTGGGCGGCGTGGGACCGGATCATCGGGCTGACCCACCTGCGCTGCCTGCACCTGAACGACTCGAAGAACCCCTTCGCCTCGAAGAAGGACCGCCACGAGCTGATCGGCGACGGCTCCCTCGGCACCGAGCCGTTCCGCCGGATCATGACGGACCGCCGCTTTGCGCAGATCCCAAAGCTGCTCGAGACGCCGAAGGGCGATGACGACGAAGTGACCAACGACCGGCGGATGCTCGCGCTGCTGCGTTCCTTCGGGGAACCGAATTGACCGCCGCCACCCCGGGGCGGCATCTTCGTCAGATGCGCCTCCCCCTCATGGTCGTCCTCGCGGTGGCCGCGTCGCCCCTTCCGGCCACCGCCCAGCTCTCCCTGCGTCTTGGCGCCGGGGCCACCCTCGGCACCAGTCTCGTCTCCAACGCGACGCTCTACGACGACTTCGTCTCGCTGAAGACCGGGACCGCCCCGACGGTGGCCATCGGCCTCGGTTACCCGATCGCACCGACTTACCGCCTCGTGGCGGAGGCGCGGATGGCGAGCAGTTCGATGACGGCCACCAGCAACGCCGGCAGCAGCGACGTCGGCACGCTCCGCACCGTCACCATCGCCCTGCTCGCCGAGGGGCCGCTGCCGTACCATCTCCGCTTCCAGGTGGGCGGCGGCATGATCAAGTACTCGCCGTCGGAGGCGACCGGCGTCTTCGCCGACGACTCGCCGATGAAGCCGATGGTCACCGCGGGCCTCGGCTGGGTCAAGCCGCTTCGCCCGGGGCTCGACCTCGTCGCGAACGGGCGGTGGGACCTGCACGAGTTCACCACGGGCGCGCTCGAGCGGCGCGGCTGGTCGCTGGCGCAGCGGATTCACCGCGTCGCCCTCACCATCGGCATCGAGCGAGGTTTCTGATGCGCCGACTCGCCCCCCTCGTCGCCCTCGGTCTCCTGGCCGCGTGCGCCGACATCGTGCCGCCCCGCCCGGTGTTCACCAACTACGAGTACTTCCAGGTCGACGGCCTCGACACGCTGACCTTCAAGTGGCGGCCGAGCGACCTGCCGGTGAAGATCTACGTGGCCGCGGATTCCCCGCTCCGGCCGCACCTGGTGACCGCGATCGATCGCTGGGAGCGCGCCTTCCTGTATGGCGAGTTCCGCGCGACGCTGGTCGCCGACTCGAACGCCGCCGACATCATCGTCCGCAACACGCCGAGCTTCGTCAACGGTGCGGCGCGGGCGCTCAGTGCATTCGCGCCGCAGTGCATCGGGGAGACGAACTTCGAGCTCGGCGCCGCGGCCGGCACGCTCCAGCTGCCGTGGCGGATCTATGTCTGGCCGGCCTCGTCGTCGACGGCCCCGGGGATCGAGACCTGCTACTCCATCACCGTCACCCACGAACTCGGGCATGCCCTGGGGATCATTTCGCCGGGCCACTCCGGAGCGACGCCGGCCGACGTGATGTACCGCGACCCGGTGCTCGACGGATTGAGTGACCGCGACGTGAGCACGATCGAGCGCCTCTACCACGGCCCCACCACGCTGATCGCGGTCCCCCGCCCGTAAGCGATCACGCCGCGCCGGCTCCTCCGGTTTGCCCGGGGGGGCCGGCGCGGGCATTTTTCGGCCTTCGCCGCCCTCCCCCGGGCGGAGTGAACCGCCCATAGGGAGAGCAGATGCACACGACTGCCACGCCGCACGACGTTGCCGCGCCGGATTGGGTCCGGCATCCCCGCCTGAAGGCCTGGGTCGCCGAGATGGCGGCCCTGACCCAGCCGGACCGCATCCACTGGTGCGACGGCTCCCAGGCGGAGTACGACACGCTCTGCGAGCAGATGGTCGCGTCGGGGATGCTGGTCCGGCTCAACCCGGCGAAGCGGCCCAACTCCTTCCTCGCCCTCTCCGATCCGAGCGATGTCGCGCGCGTCGAGGACCGCACCTTCATCTGCAGCAAGCGGAAGGTCGACGCCGGCCCGACCAACAACTGGGTCGATCCGAAGGAGATGCGCACGACGCTGAAGGGGCTCTTCGCCGGTGCGATGCGCGGGCGCACGATGTACGTGGTGCCGTTCTCGATGGGTCCGATCGGTTCGCCCCTCTCCCACATCGGCGTGGAGCTCTCCGACTCGCCGTACGTCGTCGTCAACATGCGCATCATGACCCGCATGGGCCGCGCGGTGCTCGAGGCGCTCGGCGAAGGTGACTTCATCCCCGCGATGCACTCGGTCGGCGCGCCGCTCGCCGCCGGTCAGGCCGACACCAAGTGGCCCTGCAATCCCGAGAAGTACATCGTCCACTTCCCCGAGGACCGCGAGATCTGGTCGTACGGCTCGGGCTACGGCGGCAACGCACTCCTCGGCAAGAAGTGCTTCGCGCTGCGCATCGCGTCGGTGATGGGACGCGACGACGGCTGGATGGCCGAACACACGCTGATCCTCGGCGTCGAGGATCCGCAGGGCCAGAAGACGTATGTGGCGGCCGGTTTCCCGAGCGCCTGCGGCAAGACCAACTTCGCGATGCTGATCCCGCCCGACACCTACACCGGCTGGAAGGTCACCACCGTCGGTGACGACATCGCCTGGATCCGGCCCGGCGACGACGGCCGCCTCCACGCGATCAATCCCGAGGCCGGCTACTTCGGCGTCGCCCCGGGCACCTCGGAGTCGACCAACCCGAACGCGATGGCCTCCTGCCGCGCGAACGCGATCTTCACCAACGTCGGCCTCACCGATGACGGCGACGTCTGGTGGGAGGGGATGACCGACACGCCGCCCGCCACGCTCACCGACTGGCGCGGCAACCGTTGGACCCCCGAGTCGAAGACACCCGCCGCGCACCCGAACGCCCGCTTCACCGCGCCCGCGTCGCAGTGCCCGTCGATCGACCCGGCCTGGGAAGACCCGGCCGGCGTGCCGATCTCGGCCTTCATCTTCGGCGGCCGTCGCGCGACCACGGTCCCGCTGGTGCACCAGGCCTTCAACTGGAGCTTCGGCGTCTACCTCGGTGCCACGATCGGCTCCGAGACCACCGCGGCCGCCGCCGGCGCCACCGGCCAGGTCCGTCGCGACCCGTTCGCGATGCTGCCGTTCTGCGGCTACCACATGGGCGACTACTTCAACCACTGGCTCCAGATGGGACGCGGCCTCTCCGATCCGCCGCGGATCTTCTGCGTCAACTGGTTCCGCAAGGACGCCAACGGCAAGTTCATCTGGCCGGGCTTCGGCCAGAACATGCGCGTGCTCGAGTGGATCGTCGGCCGCGTCCGCGGCCGCGCCTCGGGGATCGAGTCGCCGATCGGCTGGATGCCGCGCTACGAAGACCTCCGCTGGGACGGAATGACCTTCCCGAAGGAGACCTTCCTGGAGTTGATGGAGGTCGATCGCGAGCAGTGGAAGGCCGAGCTCCTCGGCCACCGCGAGCTGTTCGAGAAGCTCTATGATCGCCTGCCGCAGGAGTTCATGTACATGCGGGAGCTGATTCTCTCCGCGCTGTGGCGGAGTCCGGAGCATTGGCGGTTGGAGGCGGAGGCGTAGGAGACGTGAGTCCCGAGTCATGAGTCGTGAGAACTCCGTCGACAGCGCGTTCAGCGCGTGTTGCGCTCAGCCTGATACCTCTCAGGACTCACGACTCACGACTCACGACTCACGACCAATGACTAACGACTCATGACTCAGTTTGAAGTCATCCGCGACCCGCTCTGGGACAACATCCGCCTCGAACCGGCCGCTGCCGCCGCCATGGACACCCCGGCGGTGCAGCGGCTGCGCTATGTCCGGCAGCTGGGGCACGCCTTCCTGGTCTATCCCGGGGCGACCCATTCCCGCTTCGAGCACGCCCTCGGCGCCTATCACCTGACGCGCCGCGCGCTCGCGACGCTCGAGGAGCGCGGCGACCTCGCCACGGTCCCCGAGGAGGAGCGGCTCGCGGTGCGGCTCGCCGCGCTGCTCCACGACATCGGCCACTATCCCTTCTCGCATGCCCTGGAGGAGGCCGGCTTTCCGTCGCATGAGGCGCTCGGCGTCCGGCGCCTCGGCGAAGGCGAGCTCGGCGCGCTGCTCCGGAGCATCGGCGGCGACGCCTTCATCGCCCGGATCGCGGGGATCATCCAGGGCGACCATGTCTCGCCGCTCGGCGGCCTGATCTCGGGCTCGCTCGACCTCGACAAGATCGACTACCTGTCGCGCGACGCGCGGCAGTGCGGCGTCCCCTACGGCACCGTCGATGTCGACCGGCTGCTCGCCTCGCTCTGCCTGGTGACCGACGGCGCGGGCCACCGGGCCGTGGGCGTCCACGAGAAGGGCGTCTCGGCGCTCGAGTCGCTGCTCTTCGCCAAGTACCAGATGTATCGCAACGTCTACTGGCACCACGCCGTGCGCAGCGCGACCTGCATGTTCAAGCGCGCGGTCCGGACCGCGGTGGCGAGCGGCCAGCTCGACCCCACCAGCGTCGCCGACGCCACCGATGGGTCGCTCACGACCGCGATGCAGGCGCACGACACCACCGGGCTGACCACCGCCCTCCAGCGCCGCCAGCTGCACAAGCGCGCGCTCGACCTCCCCGCGAGCGAGGTGCCGGACCTCCCGTCGTGGATCTGGGATGACCCCGACGCGCTCGAACGCGCCGAGGACGCCCTCGCCGCGGACCTCGGGCTGCCGCCCGGTGGCGCGCTGATCGACTTCCCGGCGCGCTCCTCGATGCTCTCGGTGGACCTGCCGCTGCTCACCCGCGGCGGCCGCGTCGAACAGCTGACAGACGAAGGCCGCGCCGGGCAGCTCGGGCTGCCGCGCATCGCGGCCGAGCTCTATCGGAGCGCGCGGCGGCTGCGGATCTTTGCGGTGGGTGGGGTGAGGCTGGAGAGGGTTCCGGAACTGCTGCTGAAGTGAGTCGTGAGTCCTAAGTCGTGAGAGGTCCTTCGACTGCGCTCGCTTCGCGAGCTTCGCTCAGGATGACACCCCTCGGGACTCAGGACTCACGACTCACGACTCAGGCCCGAAGCGCCGGAATCTCCCCCGTCGGCGGCGACACTTCCTCGATCTTGATCAGGATCACCGTGATGTTGTCGAGCCCGCCGCGCCGGTTGGCATCGGCGATCAGGCGATCGACAATTTCCTCCAGGTCCGCCGACATCATCAGCACCTCGCGGACCTGCTCGTCTTCGAGCATGCCGGTGAGGCCGTCGGAGGCGAGGAGGATCAGGTCGCCGACTTCGAGGGTGCCGAGGTAGAGATCGGGGACGACGTCGCCGCTGGAGCCGACGCAGCGGGTGATCACGTTCGCGTAGGGGTGGACGCGCGCCTCTTCGGGGAGAGGCGCCCGGCGTCGACCTGCTCCTGCACGTAACTGTGGTCCTTGGTCAGCTGCGAGAGGACGCCGCCACGGAGCAGGTAGGCGCGCGAGTCGCCGACCTGGCCGATCAGGTAGCGACGGGGCAGCAGGGCGAGCACCGTCGTCGTCGTCCCCATCCCGCGCTTGTCATGCTCCGACATCGTCCGCTGGAAGATCGCCGCGTTGGACGCGCGGATCGCCCCGACCATCTGCGCCATGAGCTCGTCGTCGGTCATCCCGCGGACCGGCCGGAATTCCTGGGCGATGAGCTGGGTCGCCATCTCGCTGGCCACCTCACCCGCCGCGTGGCCACCCATTCCGTCGGCGACGATGAAGAGCCCACGCTCCGCCGCCATCAGGTACATGTCCTCGTTGCCGGACCGGACCACCCCGACATCGGTGCGCGCGGCGCAGGAGAAGCGCATTCAGGAAACCTGGCGGAGGAAGTAGGCGATCGCGGCGATGGCCAGCGCGATCGCGATGAAGAGCAAGGGTCCGGGACGCCGACTGGTGTCCGGGAGCACGAAGGTCGGCACGTCGTCATCGAGAAAGCGGGCCCGCGCCGGCGCCGGGGCGGCCACCGGGGCCGCCTCGGGGAGCGGCGGTCCGGGAGCCGGCTCAAGCGGCGCGGCCTCGACGATCAGGGCGCTGGGCGAATCCTCCCAGCGATCCTTCGGCGAGAAGATCGCTTCCACCTCACCCAGCCGGATGGCGGAGCCGGGGCCGAGCGGGACGGCACCGTACACCGGTTCGCCGTCGACCCAGCTCCCGTTCATCGACCCGAGGTCGGTCAGGCTCCAGACCCCGCCGCGCAGGCGGAGTTCGGCGTGGGCGGCGCTCAGCGAGGCCGCCGGCAGCACCACGTCATTCCCTTCCTCGCGCCCGATCCGCACCGTCGGCTGCCGCAGGGCCACATGCCCGAGGCCGGCCACGCCGCGCCGCAGGATCAGCACGGCCAGCAACGGGCCGCCCTGCTCCGGCTCCCCACCGAGGGGCAGGGTCGCGGACGCGGGCATCGGGTCGCTCAGGTGCGGTCCGACCAGGGGAGACTCCGTGGGTGACATGGGTTGCAGCGTGACCGGGAAAGCTATCCGTCGTGAGGGCCCGGGGGCAAGCGAATTCAGGCGCCCACGGCCCGACGCGGCTCGCCCCCCTGCAGGCGCACCAGCCGGTCGTAGAGGCCGCCCTGGCGCAGCAGCTCACGGTGCGTCCCCGACTCGACCAGCTCCCCATGGTGGAAGACGAGGATCCGGTCGGCGTCGACGATCGTCCCGAGGCGATGGGCGACCACCAGGGCGGTCCTGCCGGCCCTGAGGCGCCCCAGGGCGCGTTGCAGCCGCGTCTCCGACTCCGGGTCCACCGCCGAGGTCGCCTCGTCCAGGAGGAGGATTGTAGGCTCGCCGGCGAGCGCCCGGGCAAAGGAGAGGATCTGCCGCTCTCCGACCGACAGCGACCGCCCCCGCTCGCTGAGTTGATGGGCCAGCCCGCCAGGGAGCCGATCGATCAGCGTGTCGGCCCCCACCGCCGCCAGCGCCCGGTCCAGCTGTTCCGTGGGAATGGCACGGTCGAGCACCAGGTTGCGGCTCAGGTCCCCCCGGAAGAGGAAGAGATCCTGGGGCACCAGCCCGATCCGCCCCCGGAGATCATCGTGCGCCAGGGTCGCGAGGTCGATCCCGTCGACCAGGATCCGTCCCCGGGTCGGCGCATAGAAGCGGAGCAGCAGCGAGAGCACCGTGCTCTTCCCCGCCCCGGTGTGGCCGACCAGGGCGATGGTCTCCCCCGGCGCAGCCCGGAACGACACGCCGCGGAGCGCCCACGGCGCCTCCTCCGCATAGCGGAACCAGACATCCTCGAAGACCACCTCGCCGCGGGCCGGCACGGGCAACGGCACCGGCACCGTCGGCTCGGACACCTCGACCGGAGTGTCGAGCAGCCGGAAGATCCGCTCGCCGCTCGCCATCGCGCTCTGGAGGAGGTTGAACTTCTCGGCCAGGTCCTGGAGCGGCTGGAAGAAGCGCCGCACCAGCTGGATGAAGGCCGCCAGCACGCCGACCGTGAGCGTCCCGCCGAGATGCTGCAGGCCGCCGTACCAGAGCAGCAGCGCGACCGCCGTGGCGGTGAGCACCTCGACCACCGGAAAGAAGAGCGCATAGAGCGTGATCGAGCGCAGCTGCGCGTCACGATGCGCGCGGTTCACCGCGTCGAACGCCGTGCCGACCGCCGCCTCGCGATGGAAGAGCTGCACCACTCGCACGCCCGACAGGTACTCCTGCAGGTCGCCGTTCATCCGCGCCACCGCCCCGCGGATGTCGCGGAACGCCTCGCGCATCGCGCGCCGGAACACCGCGACCACCAGCCCCATCGCCGGGAGCACGGCGAACGCCACCAGCGCGAGCCGCCAGTCGATCGCGAGCATCATCAGCGAGATCGCCACCAGCGTCGCGAGGTCGCCGATCACCGTGACGACCCCCGACGAGAAGAGCTCGTTGAGCGTCTCGACGTCCGACGTCACGCGGGTCACCAGGCGGCCCACCGGCTGCCGGTCGAAGAACGGAATCGAGAGGCGCTGCAGCCGCTCGAAGATCTGGCGGCGGAGGTCCGACATCACGCGCTGCCCCACCCACGCGGTGAGCACCGTCTGCGCGTACTCGGCGACGAAGGAGAGCATCAGCGCGCCGAGGAACCAGAGGCCGAGCGTGCGGAGGAGGTCGGCGTCGCGGGCGGGGATCGCCACGTCGATCGCGCGCTGGGTGAGGTAGGGACCGACCAGGGCGAGGCCGGCCTCGAGCAGCAGCAGCGAGACGGCACCCGCGACGCCCAGTCGGTAGGGCCGGACGTAGCCGAGCAACCGGCGGCCCAGCCCGCGATCGCCTCCGCCGGTGGCGACCTCGTCCGTCGCCACGGCGCTCACGGCGACTCGACCTCGATCCCCTTGAGTCCCTTGCGGACCCAGCCGGAGAACACCACGAAGCCGAACGCGATCGTGAACCAGGAGAGGATGCAGCGCCAGACGAGCGTGTACACCGGGACGATGGCGCGCGGCACGTACACGCTCATCACCGCGGCGGAGAGCACCTCGGCGACACCGCTGGCGCCCGGCGTCGGCGCGAAGTAGAGCAGGAAGGTGATCAGCGTCTGCACCAGCAGCACGTCGACGAAGTTGGCCTCGATCCCCACGGCGCGCAGCGCGACGTAGCCCGCCAGCAGCTTGTTGGCGTGGCTCGGGCCGGAGATCAGCGTGGCCCAGCCGAGGGCGATCCAGCCGCGCGGGGTGTTGAAGGCGCTCATGCTCTCGCTGGCCTGGTCGATCCCCGCGCGCAGCCCCTCGAGCCGCGCGCCCACGCGCGTGCTCCGACGCCCCAGCGCCTCGGCCAGCTTGTGGACGCCGCGCGACATGAACCGCGGCGCGACCATCACGGTGATCAGCAGGACGCCGAGGATCGCGAAGATCCCCATGCTCCCCTTGAAGAGGTCCAGGAGGGAGAGGCCGAGGACGTCGCCGCGACTGCCGAGCGCCTTGCCGGCGCCGAAGAGCAGCGCGAGCGGTCCGCCGATCGCGAAGAAGACCACCGTCGCGATGAAGGACATGATCGTCGCGGTGATCGCCTTCGGCACCGGGATGCCGACCCGCTTCATCGAATAGACCGTGAGCGGTGACGAACCCGCCTGCAGCGGCGTGACGTACGAGCCCCAGGCGCCCATCCCCCCGGCGATCATCAATCCGGAGAGCGAGGGGTTGGGATGGATCTCGCGGGTCAGCACCCAGAGGCGGATGCCGCCACCGATCCAGTCGAGCGAGGCGAGCCCCGCGCCGACCAGCACCCAGCCCCAGTGGATGCGCGCCAACGACGGCAGGAACGACGCCGCGTCGTTGCCGTACACCAGGACGCCGATGTAGCTGACCACGGAGACGACGACGAACAACCCGAAGCCGCGTCGCAGGGTGGTGGGGGTGAGCAGGGAGGCCATTGGGGTCCAAAACTAAGAGCGGAGCCGGGATTGGGCGAGGGAGGTGGCCGGTGAGACGTCAAAGGTGAAACGGCTGCGGCTGAAGGCTCCCCGTTTCACCTCTCACGTTTCACGCCCTCAACCCCCTCCCCCTTACCTTTCCCCCGTGCCTCGTCCCGTCATTCGCGTCATCAACGCGCGCCAGCACAACCTGAAGGGCATCACGGTCGAGATCCCGCGTCGCGCGCTTGACCGTGGTGACCGGCCCGTCCGGTTGCGGCAAGAGCTCGCTCGCCTTCGACACGCTGTATGCCGAGGGCCAGCGGCGCTACATCGAATCGCTCTCCACCTACGCCAAGCAGTTCCTCGACCGGATGCCGAAGCCGCTGGTCGACCGGATCGAGGGGATCGCCCCCGCTGTCGCGATCGAACAGCGCGCCCCGGCGATGTCGTCACGTTCCACCGTTGGAACAGCGACCGAGGTGTACGACTATCTCCGCCTCCTCTGGGCGCGCATCGGCGAGCCGCGCTGCGTGGTCTGCGGCGGTCCGGTCGCGCGCGACACGCCGCAGTCCGCGGCCACCACGATCCTCGCCGACGGCGAGGGGCGGTTGCGGATCGCCTTCCCGCTGCCGGCCGGGAGCCGCCGCACGCAGGGCGTGACCGTCGACAACCTCCGTGCCCTCGGCTTCCTCCGCCTCGAGGTCGATGGCCAGACGCATCACCTCGACGAACTGCCCGAGTCGCTCGACCTCACCACAGCCGACGAGGTGCTGGTCATCGTCGACCGACTCGTCGCGACCGAGGCGCAGCGCGGCCGCTTCGCCGAGGCGCTGTCGATGGCGTTCGCGGAAGGTGAGGGCGTCGCGCTGGCGCTGCGCGACGGGTCGCGGCGTCGCTTCACCGAGTTCCCGTCGTGCAGCCTGTGCGACACGCCGGGCACCACCGTCTCGCCGGCCCTCTTCTCGTTCAACAATCCGCGCGGCGCCTGCCCGACCTGCAACGGCTTCGGCGCCACGCTCGAGTACGACCTCTCCCTGGTGGTCCCCGATCCGACCCGCTCGCTGCGCGACGGCGCGATCGACCCGTGGACCAAGCCGCGCTACGAGGCGCGCCGCTCGCTGCTCGTGGGCACCGCGAAGAAGCTCGGCGTCTCCGCCGATGCGCCGTGGGAATCGCTCCCGGCTGACGTGCGCGAGGTCCTGCTGCACGGCAAGAGCGGCCGCTACCTCGGCATCTTCCCCTTCCTCGTCGGGCTCGAGGAGAAGCGCTACAAGCAGTACATCCGCGTCTTCCTGCGGCAGTACCAGCTCGCCAAGGAGTGCACGGCGTGCCACGGCGCGCGGCTCCGCCCCGAGGCGCTCGCCGTCAAGCTCAACGGCCGCTCGATCGCCGACGTGACCACGCTCACCGTCGATGACCTGGCGGTGTGGCTGGGCGGCCTCGAGCTCGGCGAGACGGCGCGGATCGTCGCCGACCTGGTGATGATCGAGGTGATGGCCCGCGTCGATTACCTGCGCGACGTCGGCCTCGGCTATCTCACCTTCGACCGGCAGACGCGCACCCTCTCCGGCGGCGAGGCGCAGCGCATCGCGCTGTCGAACGCGCTCGGCTCGCGGCTGGTCGACGCGCTCTACGTGCTCGACGAGCCGTCGATCGGCCTCCATCCGCGCGACACCGATCGCCTGCTCGGGCTGCTGCGCCGCCTGCGCGACCTCGGCAACACACTTGTGGTGGTGGAGCACGATCCCGCCGCGATTCGCGGCGCCGATCACATGATCGAGCTCGGCCCCGGCGCCGGCGAGAAGGGCGGGTACCTGGTGCACAGCGGCCCGGTCGACGAGGCGAAGGACACCCTGACCGCGGCCTACCTGCACGGCACCAAGCGGATCGGCATTCCGAGCGCGCGCCGCGACCTCGGCCCCCGCTGGCTCGAGATCAAGGGCGCACGGCTGCAGAACCTCCAGGGGATCGACGCGAAGATCCCGCTCGGCACGCTGACGGTGATCACCGGTGTGTCCGGTTCCGGCAAGAGCACGCTCGCCTACGACGTCCTCCATCGGCAGCTGGAGCGACGCCTGAGCGGCGAGCATTCGGCCAAGCTCCACCTCGGAGAGGCCGTCGGCGAGGTCGATTCGATGACCGGGTGGGAGTTGCTGAGCGACGTGATCCTCGTCGACCAGAGCCCGATCGGACGGTCACCGCGCTCCAATCCGGTGACCTACATCAAGGCCTGGGACGAGGTGCGCGAGCTCTTCGCGTCGCAGCCGCTCGCGAAGCAGCGGAAGTACACGCCGGCGACCTTCTCGTTCAATCTCGCGGGCGGGCGATGCGAGGCGTGCGACGGCGCCGGGCAGGTGCAGGTCGAGATGGTCTTCCTCGCGGACGTCTTCGTGCCGTGCGAGGTCTGCAACGGCGCGCGCTTCAAGCGCGAGGTGCTCGAGGTCAAGATCCAGGGGAAGTCGGTGCGCGACGTCCTCGACTGGTCGATCGACGAGGCGATGCTCCGCTTCCGCCACCAGCCGAAGCTCGGCGCGGCGCTCTGGCAGCTGCAGCAGGTCGGCCTCGGCTACCTCCGCCTCGGCCAGCCCGCGACGACGCTCTCCGGCGGCGAGGCGCAGCGGCTCAAGATCGCGCGCGAACTGCTCGCCGCGCAGAAGCGCGGCGGCCGCAAGCTCTACCTCCTCGACGAGCCGACCACCGGCCTCCACCTCGAAGACGTCCGCGTGCTGATCGCCGTGCTCGACAAGCTGGTCGATGCGGGGCACACCGTCGTGGTGATCGAGCATCACCTCGACGTGATCAAGCGCGCCGACTGGGTCATCGACCTCGGCCCCGAGGCGGGCCCCGCCGGCGGCCGCGTCGTCGCGATGGGCACGCCTGAAGAGGTCGCCAAGACCAAGGGGAGCATCACCGGGCGCTACCTCAAGGACGTCCTCGCCGAGACGTAAGCCTAGGGAATCGCGCGCGCCGCGTCGGCCATCGTGACCGACAGCAGCAGCGCCATCTTGGTCGCCGGCAGTGCACTTGGCCACTGCGCCCACTCCGTCAGCGTGTGCTGCCCCGCGCCCGACGCCCGCCCGATCGAGATGCTGGGGATCTTCCGCACGACACCCATGTTGGCATCGGTGCTCCCCGTCGGAATCGCCTCCTCCGCCCCCGGCATCGCCATCGTGATCCCCAGCGCGTGGTGGATGTCGATGGCCGTCTGCACCAGTGGGTGGGCGCGGGCGCCCGCCAGCATCGCCGCGGTCCCGCCCGCCCCGTTCCGCACCTCCGCCTCGACCCGGAAACCGACCCCTTCCTTGGTGGCGGCCTCGCGCGCGATCCGCTCGATGCGCTTGTCGAGTGAATCGAGCAGCACCGGATCCGGCGACCGGAGGTCGACCGTGAAGCCGAGTTCCTGCGGGATGCCGTTGTAGATGACGCCGCCGTGGACCTGGCCCACGTTGATCACTGCGCCGTCGGGCAGCGGGCCGAACTCGAGCGCGTAGATGTCGCGGATCGCCGCGGCCATCGCCTTCACCGGGGTCGGGCGCCCGCGCGAGAAGAGCGTGTGGGAGCCGGGAGAGGTGTAGACGTACCGGGTCCAGTAGATCCCGAGGGCGCCGTAGTTGACCGGGCCGAGGCCGCCGTCGATCGCGATGAGGAGGTCGGGCCGCGGGTTGTGCTGCAGCCAGTATTCCATCCCCTTCAGCCCGATCTCCTCCTGCACCGTCGCGACAAAGATGATATCGCCGCGGGTCACCACCTTCGCGGCGTTCATCGCCCGGATCATCGCCAGCATGTTTGCGACCCCGGCGGTATTGTCGAAGATGCCGGGGGCGTACAGCGTATCGCCCATCCGGCGCACGCTGCCGACCACCGACGGATCATGCACCACGTCCATGTGCACCGCGAGCACCACCGTCGGGCCGCCGCCGCGTCCGCGCCGGACGCCGGTCACGTTGCCGACCGAGTCGACCGTCACCTGCAGCCCTTCCGCCTCCATCACCTGCCGCACGTGCGCCCCGCGCTTCTCCTCGTGCCGCGACAGCCCGGGCATCTGCGTCAGCGCGATCCATTCCTCCACCTGCGCCGGAAAGCCGCGATCCAGCTGGGCCATCGCCGCCTTGATGTCGGGGCGCTGCATCAGCGCCGGATTCCACGAGGTCGCGGGGCGGGCGACCTGGGCCGAGAGCGTCGTGCCGGTCAATAAGGTGAGGGTCAGGAGTACAAGGCGGCGTTGAATGGAAGTCACGGCACAAACCCCAGATGAAGGAAGCGAACCCACCATGTTGTCATCCTGAGCGGAGCAGCCCGCAGGGCTGCGAAGTCGAAGGACCTGCGTGGTCGCGAATGGGCAAGAGGTCCTTCGACTGCGCGCCGGCTACGCCGTCGCTCCGCTCAGGATGACAAAGCCTCCTACGACCTACGACCTACGACCTACGACTTACGACTTACGACGCACAACCCATGACCCTCTCACGACTCACGACTCACGACTCACGACTCACCACTCTCCTGCAGACATCTCCACACCTCCCGCACATGCCGCTCCTCGGTCCGGAACGCCCCGATCGCCACGCGGATCGCGTACTTCCCGCCCAGCGTGGTCTGCGTCACCAGAACGGTCCCGCTCGCGTTAACCCGGGCGACGATCTGCGCATTGTGCGCGGCGAGGGCGGCCTCGTCGCCGGCGAGAGCCGGCGGGACGTGCCGCACCACGACGAGGCCGAGCGGCGCCGGAGCGAGGCGTTCCCAGTCGGGCGTGGCATCGACCCACCCGGCAAGCTCATGACCCAGTGCAATGTGCGTCCGGATCATCGTGCGCAGCGCCTCCGCGCCGTAGCTGCGCAACACGAACCAGAGCTTGAGCGCCCGGAACCGCCGGCCGAGCGGAATGCCCCAGTCGCGATAGTTCACGACGTCGGCGTCGTGGCGCGTCCGGAGGTACGCCGGTGCCGTGGCGAAGGTGTCGAGCAACGCCTCGACATCGCGCACGAAGTAGACGCTGCAGTCGAAGTTGGTCATCAGCCACTTGTGCGGGTTGGTGACCAGCGAATCGGCGAGTTCGACGCCATCGAGCAGCGCGCGGAATTCCGGCGCGATCGCCGCCGAGCCGCCATAGGCGGCATCGATGTGGTACCAGGCGCCGTGGCGCTGGGCGATCTCGCCGATGGCGCGGAGCGGATCGCACGCGGTCGACGACGTCGTCCCCATCGTGGCGGTGACGATCAGTGGCGTCAGCCCGGCCGCGATGTCCTCCGCCATCAGGGTGGCGAGCGCTTCGGGCATCATCGCGAAATCGGCATCGACCGGCACGACGCGGCAATTCGCCTCGTCGAGCCCGGTGAGTCGCGCGGCCTTCGCGACCGACGAATGCGCCTCGCTCGACCAGTAGGCGGTGCAGCGCGACAGCTCCGCCCCGGCACGCTGCCGCGCGGTCAGGAACGCGACCAGCGTCGACGACGACGCCGTGTCCTGGATCACCCCGGTGAACTCCTCCGGCAACGCGAGCAGCTGCCGATACCATGCCATCACCACCTGTTCGAGCTCGGTGGCGGCGGGCGAGGTGACCCAGCTCATGCACTGGGCCGCGAGGCCCGCGGTGAGGAACTCGCCGAGGATCGACGGTGGCGAGGCGTTCGAGGGGAAGTAGGCGAACCACCCGGGGTGGCCCCAATGGGTCATCCCGGGAACGATCTGCGTGCGGAAATCCTCGAGGATCTGGTCGAATGGTTCGCCAGCATCAGGCGCGGCCGGCGGCAACGCGCGACGCAGCGCCCCCGGCGTGACGTCGGGGACGATGCGCTGCTGTTCGATCTCCTGGAGGTAGTCCGCCAGCCAATCGACGATCGCGTGGCCGTGCCGGCGGAATTCCTCCGGGTGCATCAGGGCTTCCGGGGGGCCGGGGCAGCGGCCCCACGACGGCCCTGCGCCATCACCTTCTCGATCTCGGCGACGGTGCGCGGGGCGCCCTTGGTCAGGATCTCGTAGCCGCTGTCGGTGACCAGCACGACGTCCTCGATCCGCACGCCGAGGGACTCGGCGGGCAGATAGATGCCGGGCTCGATCGTGAAGGTCACGCCCGGCTGCAGCGCCGCAAACTGCGGATTGAGGTCGTGCACGTCGAGGCCGACCGGGTGCGACATCCCGTGATTGAAGAACTTGCGGTCCTCGCAGGTGATGGTCGGATCGCAGATCGTCCCCGAGTGCGCCTTCATCCAGCCGCGCGCGATCTGCTCGAGCCGCGCCAGCGTCATCCCCGGCTTCACCGAGTCGAGCGCGGCCTGCTGGGCGCCGAGGACCAGCTCGTACACGGCCTTCTGTCGCGGCGTGAACTTCCCGTCGATCGGGAAGGTGCGGGTGAGGTCGGTGCTGTAGTAGCCGAACTCGGCCGCGGCATCGATCAGCACCACTTCCCCGGGCTTGCTCTGTCGGCGCGAGATGTCATAGTGGAGGATGGTGCTGTTCGGCCCCGAGCCGACGATGCTCGGGTAGCCGACTCGCTCGGCGCCGCCCTTCCGGAAGGTGTACTCGACCACCGCCTCGATCTCGTACTCCCACATCCCCGGCCGGCTCTGCCGCATCGCCGCGCTGTGGGCCTCGGCGGTGATGGACGAGGCGAGCCGCAGCCGACGGATCTCGTCGGCGTCCTTGACCCAGCGCAGCGGGGCGATGGTGCGGCGCTCATTGATTCGCGTCAGGCCGGTCGAGGCGAGCAGCGAATCGATCGTCGGCGCGAACGCGTCGGGCGGCGTGGTCGGGATCGGGGCACCCGGGGCACGGGGGGCGCGCACCGGCGCCGGGAGCGGCTTGATCGACGCCATCGCCAGCCCGGTGACGCGCTCCGCCATCGTGTCGGCATAGACGCGCGCGGCGCTCCAGGCATCGCGCACGGCCGGCGGCGCGGGGAGATAGAGCGTCATGCTCCCCTGCGCGCTGCCGGAGTCGGGCTGGATGAAGACCAGCCGGCCGCCGGGGCTTTCGACGCCGGTGAAGTAGAAGAAGTTGGCGTTCTCGCGGTAGTCGGCGTCCTGCGGGTAGTCGCCCCGATCGATGCTCTTGATCTTGCTCGATTCGATCACGGCGACGCCCTTCGGCATCGTCGCGAGGAACGCCGCCCGACGTTTCTGCAGCAGTTCCACCGGCACCGGCCCCCCAGGCGAGCTGATCTGGGCCGCCAGCGGCGCGGTCACGGCGAGGGTGGGCAGCAGCAGGCGGACGAGGAAGGAGCGCATCGCAGGGAACCTCTGGAGGTATTGGGGGGACGGCCCGAACGCACGACGGGCCGCCGAAGTCTACATCAACTCGGCGGCCCGTCCAGTTGCTTCACATCCACAGTGCAGCGACGACTACTTCTCTTCCTTGAAGTTCGCGTGGCGCTTGAGCATCGGATCGTACTTCCGCAGCTCCATGCGCTCGGGGTGCTTCTTGGGGTTCTTCGTCGTCACGTACATGTAGGCGCTCTCGCTGCTGCGGAGCTTGACCTGCACACGTCCCTTCTTCGCCATGGTGTCGTCTCCTCGGCCTTACCAGGAGGCCTTGCGGACGCCGGGGATCTTCCCCTCGAGCGCCATCTCACGGAATGCAATGCGCGACAGGCCGAAGCGACGCACGAAGGCGTGCGCACGGCCGGACACCTGGCACCGGTTCTTGATGCGGACCGGCGACGAGTTGCGCGGGAGCGCCTGCAGCTTGCGCATCGCGGCGTCCTTCTCGGCCTCGGTCGCGGTCAGCGACCGGATGACGGCCTTGAGCTTGGTGCGCTGCTCGCGGTGCCGTGCGGTGAGCGTCTTCCGCTTCTCGTTGCGCTCGATCCAGCTGGTCTTCGCCATGGTCCCTCTGACTCCTGCGGGGCGCCCCGCGTACCGTTCTGGTGCTGCTGCCGGGAGCCTCCCGACAACACCCAACCGACGGGCGGGGCGCCGCCCCACCGTGGCTGGATCCGTAATCAGCCCCCTAAAATGGGGGTGGGGTGGGCTTTAGGGAAGGGGTCCCCCCCGGCCGGCGGCCGGGTAGGGGGTGGTTCAGTCCCGCCGCAGGGCGCCGGTGGCCCGCTCGACCCGGACCACGAACTGTTCGGCGTCGCCCAGGCTCTGGACCAGGATGGCTTCGGTCCCGGGATCGAGATCGGCCCGGCCGAAGAAGCGGCCGACGGCCCAGAGGGCGCCGTCGCTGGTCAGCCCCATTCCCGAGCCCACCGAGACATTGGCGTCGCCGCCGACCGCCCCGCCGAGGGTATTGACCCAGCGGAGGTCGCCCGCAGCGGTGACGGCCAGCAGGTAGGCATCCGCCGCCCCGCCGGTGCCCTGGGCCGTCCGGAGGGTGACCCCGGCGCCCGGATCGAAGTCGACACTCTCCGAGAACCAGCCGGAGAGATAGAAGTTGTTCTCCCCGTCGATCGCGAGCCCCTGCACCCCGTCGCTCCCTGCCCCGCCGAAGCGCCGGGCAAAGCCGACATACTGCCCCGCGACGCCGAAGCGCGCCAGGAAGACGTCGGTGCCGCCCTGCGAGATGACGAGCGCGCTCCCGGCGCCGCCATCGAGGTCGGCCGTGCCCGAGAACATTCCGGCGACGACGAGCGTGCCACCCGGCTCGATGAGGAGGCCGTTGTGGACCATATACTCCGCCCCGCTGCCGCCGCCGCGCACCGCCCACTGCACACCGAGTGATGGCGCGAGCTGCGCGAGGAAGAAGTCGCTTTCGCCGGCGGAGATCAGCAACAGTGGCGAGGCGCCGCTGCCGAAGGTCGCGGTGCCGGCAAATTCGCCGCCGACGATCACGTCGCCAGTCGCCGTGCGTGTGAGCGCGGAGCCGGCGTCGTTCTCGAGTCCGCCGAGCTGCGTGACGGTCTTGAAGAGTCCATCGCCAGAATAGCGCGCCACGTAGGCATCGGTGCCGCCGCGCGAGGTGAGCTGCGCGACGCCGGCGCCCTGATCGAAGTCAACGGTGCCCGCGAAGGCGCCGGTGACCAGGATGTCGCCATTCGGTTCGACGAAGACGTCGCGGCCGTCATCGACATCGCTCGCGCCGCCGATCGCGATCGCCCAGAGGCAGGTGCCGGTCGCGGAGAACTTCATCAGGAACGCATCGCGCGCTCCGACCATCGTCACGGGGCGGCCGCTGCAGAGCGTGCCACTCGTGGCGATGCCCGTGACCACCACCCCGCCATCCGACGTGAGGGCGATGTCCGCGGGGAGGTCGGCACCGGTGCCACCGAAGTGGGAGACCCATGCGAGCGTGCCATCGTCGCGGTACTTGGCGACCGCGCCGTCGGCGGGCCCGACCGCCGTGCGGACCACGGCGGTGCCGCCCGGATCGAAGTCGACCGACCCCTGGAAGTAGCCGACGACGATCGCGCTGTTGAAGCCGTCGACCACCACGCCCGTGGCGTAGTCGGGGCCGAAGGCGCCGACCCGGAACGGGAGGTTCGGCACGACGGGTGGCGGAGGCGGCGGCGTCCCCGGGCCGGTGACGTCGGGCTCGAAGGAGCCGCGGCAGGCGCCGAGCAGGACGAGCGTCGCGGCCAGAAGGTGCCGGAGGCGGGGTGCGGGTCGGAGGGTCATGGTGTGGAGAGTATCGGTGGAGGGGGCAGGTGTCGAGAGGCTGGCCTCGCCGCCCGCAGGGCGGCGGGGCCTGCCGCTCCAGCCGCGGCCGTCAGGCCGCGGGCTGTTCGACGATGCCGGATTCCGGGCCCGCCTGGCGCAATGCAGTAGGACGGGAAGCGCCAGTCGCGCCCTCCCGATCTCCCCACACCATATGAGGTCTTCCCCATGCCCGCCCGTATTCTCATCCGTCTCGCCGCGGCCGGCCTGGTGCTCGCCGCTGCGACACCCGCCGCCGCCCAGGACGACAAGAAGGAGAAGAACGCCCTCGAGACCTGCGACAAGCCGATCGGGACGCTCGCCGTCGTCGAGCCGCAGCAGCAGTACATGGCGATGCTGCAGCGCATCCAGCTCGGCTCGCCGGCGTCACTGCTCCGCATCATGGTGCAGCAGTCGAAGTGCTTCGTCGTGGTCGAACGCGGCGTCGCGATGCAGAACATGCAGCAGGAGCGTGCGCTCGCGCGCGACGGCGAGATGCAGCAGGATGCCAACATGGGCGGCGGGCAGATGAAGGCGGCCGACTTCATTCTCACGCCCGCGGTGATGATCAGCAATCCGAACGCGGGTGGTGTCGGTGGCGCCGTCGGCGGCTTGCTGGGTCGCAGTGCGGTGGGTGCGGTGGCCGGCGGGCTCAAGTTCAAGGAGGCGCAGACGTCGATCCTGATCGCCGACGCGCGCACCACGGTGCAGGTCGCGGCCGCCGAAGGGAAGGCCAAGAAGACCGACTTTTCGCTCGGCGCGCTCGGCTGGGCCGGCGGCGGCGGGATGGCGGGCGGCGGCTACTCGAACACCGCCGAAGGGAAGGTCATCGCCGCGTCCTACCTCGACAATTACAACAACGTCGTCCGCGCGCTCAAGGCCGACGCCGACCTGATGGCGCGTGCCGACAAGTTCAAGGCGACCGGTCTCTCCGGCGCCGACACCAAGGCGGGAGCAACTTACGCCGAGGGCGCGGTGCTCGCGCCGAAGATCGACAACGTGAAGATCTTCGCCGCCGCCAAGGACAACGCGAAGGTGCTCGGCCTCCTCAAGAAGAGCGACGACCTGGTCTTCCTCGGCGAGGAGAGCGAGGGCTTCCTCAAGGTGCAGGGATCCACGTATGAGGGATGGGTGAAGAAGTCGCTGGTCGGAAAGCGGTAACGTCGTCGACGACGACGACCCCGCACGACGATGCCCCCAGCCGCGCATGCCTGCGCTGAGCGAAGCGAAGGGTCAATGCGCGGCGCCGGCGCAGCCGGCGTGCGTCGATGGCGGGATCCCTGTGCCGCGGGCCCGTGCTGGGGGCTCCGGTCTCGCGTGTTCCAATCGTCTTCGCCGCGGCGCCCCTGCGGGCGAGGCATGCCTCGCCCCTACAGCGCACGGACAGATCGCCACTCCGGGGCGCCGCAATCGGCACTCCCGCCGGCGTGGAGGGCTCGACGAGAACGGAACCCGCTCGTCCGGCCCCCCAGTGCCGGGCCCTCCCCACCCTCCCCCCTCGCTTCTCCCTTCTCGCTTCTCGCTTCTCGCTTCTCGCTTCTCGAACAAAAAAAGACGGGCCCACCGAAGTGGACCCGCCCATGAGCTCCCGAGGAGGGACTTGAACCCCCGACCCGCTGATTAACAGTCAGCTGCTCTACCAACTGAGCTACTCGGGACTGTGGCCGCCAAGATGGTGCTTCGACGGGACGGCAAAGTAGCGAGACGCAGGAAAAGCGGCAAGAGAACATAAGAACGCGGCAAGGACGCCGTCATCCCGAGGGAGCGCAGCGACCGAGGGACCTGCGTGGTGGCGAATGGGCCGGGACTCTGTGCCTTCGCGATCACGCAGGTCCCTCGCTCTGCTCGGGATGACAATCCCCCAGGCGTTCTACCATCGACCATCGATCATCGATTATCGATCATCGACCACCGGCAGTCTTCCGCCGTTCCGGCAGTCAACCCGCCGATCTGGCCTCATTTCCGGCCACCCCACGCGAATCGTTGCCCCCCAACAACTTAGAAGCCAGAATGAGCGATTACTCACATCCTCGAATAAGATGCGAGCACTCACTCTTGCACCTGAGTGGTCAGGTGCGCCGAAGTGGCCGATCTGTGGCCACGCTGCAACGCTGTAAGTCGTTGTGGAAAATACTGTTACGCCATTTTTAGCACTACCATTTTGCCGTCCGATGACTACCTTCCGCACCATGTCTTTGGCCCCGCTGGTCGGTCATGATGCCGCTCGACTCGATGTGCTTCGCGCCATCGCGTCCGATGCCCTCCCCCAGGTGGTCCTGCTGACCGGACCCCAGGGCGTCGGCAAGCAGCGCTTCGCCTTGTGGCTCGCCCAGCTGCTGATGTGCAGTGCCAAGGCGGGTGAGCCCTGCGGCCAGTGCAGCGGGTGCCTCCGCGTGTTGGGGCTGGCGCACCCGGACGTCCATTGGTTCGTACCGGTCCTGCGGCCCAAGGCGGGCGAACCGGAGAAGCAGATCGACGAGACCGCCGAGATGCTCGGCGCGGTGATCGCGGAACGGCGCAGCCAGCCGCTCTGGGGCGCGCCGGATGGAATGGCCTCGCACGGGATCGCGTCGGCGCGATTGGTTCAGCGTCGGGCGAGCCTCACCGCCGCCGAAGGTGGCTGGCGAGTCTTCATCATCGGACGCGCCGAACGGCTGGTCCCGCAGGAGTCGAGTCCCGAGGCCGCCAACGCGCTCCTCAAGCTGCTCGAGGAACCGCCGGCCCGGACGCTCTTCGTCCTGACGACCGCCGAACCCGGCCTGGTCCTCCCGACGATCCGCTCGCGAGCGGTCCCGCTCCGGCTCGGCAAGCTGGATGACGACGCGGTGCGCGGCTTCCTGAAGGCGCAGAAGCCGGAGCTGGCGACGGACCAGGTGGTGACGGCGGCCCGCGGGTCGATCGGGCTCGCCCTGATGACGGGCGACGACACCCGCGCCAAGGCCCTCAGGGCGGCGCAGGAGTTCCTCGCCGCAGTGGCAGATGGTCCGGCCTCGGCGACCGAGCGCGCGTTGCGACAGCTGCCCTGGCAGGCGCGCGGTGACTTCACCGCCCTGCTCGATGCACTGGCCGAGACGCTGGCAGCGCAGGCCCGGAGCGCCCTCACGGGCCAGGGCCGCAGTGCGATCAGCGACCCGACCGCCAAGCTCGCCGGCGTCGAGCGAGTGATGGCGGCCCGGGAGCAGGCGCAAGGCAACGTGAATCCGCAGCTCCTGCTGGCCGTGCTGGCCGACGAGCTCGCGATGCTGGAGGCGGCATGAGCCTGACGCACCTGGATGCGCAGGGACGGGCCCGGATGGTGGATGTCGGCGAGAAGGCCATCACGCGCCGCACCGCCGTGGCCGAGGGCAACGTCCTGATGAGTGAGGCGGCCTTCGCGCTGGTGCGCGATGCCACCGCGACCAAGGGCGACGTCCTCACCGTGGCCGAAGTGGCCGGGGTGATGGGCGCCAAGCAGACGGCGTCACTGATTCCGCTCTGCCACCCGGTGCCGCTCGACCGGGTGACCGTGATCACCGAGCTGGTGCCCGAGTGGCCCGGCGTGCGAATCGTCGCCACGGCGACGGCCACCGCCCGCACCGGGATCGAGATGGAGGCCCTCGTGGCCGTGAGTGTCGCCGCCCTGACCGTGTACGACATGATCAAGGCGGCCGACCGTGGGGCCCGGATCGAACAGATCCGGTTGCTGGAGAAGGCCGGGGGTGCGCGCGGTGACTGGCACGCTCCCGACTCGATGGACCCGAAAGGAGGATTGCTCGCATGATGAAGCGACTCGTAGCGCAAACCGCCGTGCTCGGCGTCGGTGCCCTCGCCCTGTTGGGGCTGGGTGCCGCGTCGAATGCCATCGCGGGACGTGACCCGCTGGTGACCCCGCTCGTGGCCGAAGACAGTGCATCCACGATGATGACGTTGCAGGGCCAGCTGAAGGCAACGCGCAAGGAGCTTGAACGCGCCCACCAGGTGCTCGAGTTCTCGGGCCGCTATGGCATTCCCGCGGACCTCTCCGCGGCAATCTATGACAACGCCGTCGCCGAGGGCATCCAGCCCGGCGTCGGCTTCGAGCTGGTCCGGCTGGAGAGTGAGTTCAAGACCAACGCCGAGAGCGGCCAGGCCGCGGTCGGCCTGACGCAGCTGCAGCTGCGCACCGCGCGCGCCTATGACCCGAAGCTGAACCACAGCGACCTGATGAACCGCGACACCAACCTGCGGCTCGGCTTCCGCTACCTGAAGGACCTGATCAAGCGGTTCGACAACGACGTGCCGCTCGCCCTCGAGGCCTACAACAAGGGCCCGACCCTCGTCTCGGCACAGCAGGAGATGGGTGAGGAGATCGTCGGCAAGTACTCGACCGCCGTGCTGGCCCGGGCCAAGAAGAAGTCCTGATCCGTGGCGGTTTCCGCAACGACGAAGGGCCGGACTCTGACGAGTCCGGCCCTTTGTGCATTCAGCGGTGATCGTTACGGGACGCGGATCTTCTGGCCGACCTTGATGGTGCTGCGCGCGCTCAACCCGTTGGCGCGAAGCAGTGCCGTCTGCCCGACACCGTACCGGTTCGCGATCCCACCAAGCGTCTCGCCCGATTTGACGATGTGCGCGCGGCTGCTCGTTGCGCGGGCGGCAGGCGCCGTCGCGCGCGAGGTCGTCGAGCTCGCGCGCCGCACGGTGGACGTCGCCGAGCCGGTCCGCCGAACGAGCAGCTTCTGCCCGCTCCGGACCGTCGCCTTCGACGAGAGGCGATTGGTCGAGCGCAGCGACGCCACCGACACCCCGTAGCGCTTCGCGATGCCGCTCAGCGTCTCGCCCTTCCGCACGATGTGCGTGCGCGTCGTCGTGGCCGCCGTGACAATCGGCTCGGGGGCGCGGAAGACCGAGGCCGGCAGCGTGCGCGACACCGGAATGAAGAGCGTCGCCCCGCTCTTGACCCGTGCGCGCGTCGAGAGCCGATTGGCCGATCGGATCACCTCCGACGTGACGCCGTATTTCTTCGCGACGGTCGCCACGGTTTCGCCCGACTTCACCTTGTGGACGGCCACCGCCGAGCGCTCCGCCGCGGGCACCTCGGCGTAGCGCGCGCGCACGAGCTCGGCGGTCCCCGCCGGGACGCGCACGGCGTACGATTCGCCCGGCGGCGTCACCAGGCGGAGCAGGTGCGGGTTCAGCTCGCGCATCGACTCGAGCGAGACGTCAGCGAGGCGAGCCACCAGGTCGAGCCCGGTGCCACCGCTGAGGACGACCGAATCGAGCGGGAATGGCTCGATCGGGTCCGGCGACTCGAAGCCGTAGCGAGTGGGCGACTTCGCAATCAGCGCCGCGGCGATCAGCTTCGGCACGTAGTCGCGCGTCTCCTGCACGATCAGCCGCGTGTCGGCCAGCGAGAAGAAGGCGTCGTCGCTGCTCAGGTCGAGCGGCTCGTCGCCCTGCCCCATCGTGGCGCCCATCCGGTCGAGCGACCTGCCCACCTTGCCCGCGCCAGCGTTGTAGGCCGCGGCGGCGAGGTAGTACGAACCGAAGCGCTCCGTGAGGTCGCGCAGGTGACGCGCGGCGGCGTCGGTGGCCTTGATCGGATCGCGGCGCTCGTCGACCCAGCCGTCGATGCGGAGGCCGTAGCCCTTGCCGGTGGCGGGCATGAACTGCCACATCCCCACGGCCTTGGCCCGGCTCACCGCCGAGGACGAGAAGCCCGACTCGATCAGCGCCAGGTAGACGAGGTCACCAGGAAGGCCGCGCTCGGTGAGGCGGTCACGCGCGAGCCCTTCGAACCGCGGCATCCGGTCGAGCCAGATCTGGAAGCGCTCGCGCCCGCGGCCCGAGAAGTAGTCGACGTAGTACTGCACCCGTGGCTGCTCGGCATACGCGGCGACATTCAGGTCGAAGGTCGGCGAATCGAGGTTCAGCTCGGGGAGGGAATCGGGGACGGTCACCTGCAGAGAATCGAGCGCGGCGGCATCGGCCGCGGAATCGCGGGCGACCTTGAGGTCGCGTCGCGCAATCACGGCCGGCGTGGTGACCGGCGTGACCGGCTCGGCCGGCGGCGTGACCGCGGCGCTCTGCTCGGGGGTGATGGCCGGACTGCTCGCGGGACGCGTCTCGACCGCTGCACGGGCGCACCCGGTGCCGGTGAGCGCAACAACAACGAGCAGGGCATGGCGCATCGGGAATCCTCCGGCGAGGGGGCAATCCAGCAAAGGTACGGCGGGGCGCGCCCCTCGACAACCACAAAGCATCGGTCGCGCGACCCCATCTGTAATAGGACGCGCGACCGGGGACCAACGTTGCGTTGCAAGCCGAGACCTCAGGCCCGGATGAGCGCCGCGTAGGCCTCCTGCAGCCGCTTGGTCTGCGGTCCCGGTGCGCCCGCGCCGATCTGGCGATTGTCCACCGATCGAATCGCGACGAGTTCGCTCGCCGTTCCGGTGAAGAAGGCCTCGTCGGCGGTGTAGATGTCGTAGCGATTGAGCATCGTCTCCTGCACCGGCATGCCCATGCCGTGCGCAAGCTCGAGGACGGCGTCGCGCGTCACGCCCTGGAGGATGCCCGCCCAGGGCGGCGTGGTCTTCAGCACGCCGTCCTTCATGATGAAGAGATTCGTCCCCGACCCCTCCGCCACGGTGCCGCCCGCCTCGAGCATGATCACTTCATCGGCGCCGGCATTGGTCCCCTCGAGCCTGGCCATGATGTGCGGGAGATAGTTGAGCGACTTCACGCGCGGGGAGAGCGACTCACGATTCGGAATCGGGGTGCCGGCGGTCACCACCGTCAACCCGCGCGCCAGGACCTCGGGATTGAACAGCTTGATCGTGTCGACGATCAGCACCACGGTCGGCTTCGGGCAGTTGCGCGGATCGAGGCCGAGGTCGCCGACGCCGCGGGTGACGAGGAGACGCAGGTACGCGTTGCCGATGGCGGACCGCGTCAGTGCCTCCTCGGTCATCGTGGTCATCTCCTCGATCGTCATCGGGATCGTCAGCGCGATCGCTTTCGCGGAGTCATACAACCGCTCGAGGTGCTGGCGCAGGCGGAAGATCTTCCCGTCGTACGCGCGGATCCCCTCGAACACGCCGTCGCCGTACAACAGGCCGTGGTCGAAGACCGAGACCTTGGCGGTGTCGCGATCGTAGTACTGTCCGTCGATCCAGATCGTGGTGGCCATCGAGGGGTGTCGCCTGGTGAAAGTTCAGCCGCGGCCGTCAGGCCGCGGAACGACGGCGATCTGGGCGCGGGACGTACATGGGGGCGGTGGGTTTCGAACCCACGACCTGCCGGTTAAAAGCCGGATGCTCTACCAACTGAGCTACACCCCCCGAACCCGGGGAAAGATAGGGGTGGAGCGAGGTCCCCGCGACACCGACCCCCCAACGCCGACGCCCTGCGGCACGGGGCCGCAGGGCGTTGCGTCAACTGCTGGTGCGCGGCAGCGTGCCTACTTCGCGGTCGCTGCGGCCGGCGCCGTCGGAACGCGCAGCGTGAAGAAGAGCCACTCGCCCTTCTTCCGCTCGGCCTTCGGCTCGATCGTGTCGAGATTGGGCACCGGGATCGCCGAGAGGACGGTGATCTTCTTCACCCCGCGGCGCGTCACACGCTCGGCGGTGCCGTCGCGATAGTCGGAGTGGAAGGCGCCGTTCATGTGGATCACCAGCGGCGAGCCGCCGGCCGACCGCGCGCGGACGATCGACTCCGCCATCGTCTCGTCCTTCACGCACTGCGCCTCGTAGAAGCGGAACATCCCCTCGGGCGTGCTCGGCCCGTGACCACCCATCGACTGGCCGAAGCGCTCGAAGTAATCGTCCTTGGGGCAGCCGAAGTCGGTGGCGGCCCAGCGGCGGCTCGAGTCGGGCAACGCACCGATCGCCGCGGCGAGCCCCTGCTTCGAGACCGCGCTCGCGATCGGCCGCGGCACGTTGGCCGCGATCACGCGCCAACCCTTCGCCTTGGCAAACTCCACCAGCGGCCGGTAGTCGACGTTGTAGTTGGGCCAGGGGCGCGCCGTCTTCAGGAAGGTCGGCTCGTCGATCTTCCCGGCGAGGTAGTCGTCGAGCAGCCCCTGCACGTCGCGCTCGAACATCTCGAGCGAGAGGATCACGTCGCTCCGGCGCCGCGAGACCGCCTCGAGCAGGCTCCGCTCCAGGCGGTGCGCGTTGCCGTCGTCGTGCTGCTCGCCGAAGAAGATCACGTCGCTGGATGCGGCCTCGGCGGCCATCTGCTCGAGGTCGGCGTAGCGCTTGTGCTTGGCGTCGTAGACCCGGTGCGGGGTCCAGAGCGCCGGGGTGGTGTCGGCCGGCGCGGTCACGGCGAGGGCAAGGAGGAGTGTCAGCATCGCGGGAGAATAGCGGAGCCACAGGACCCCCGGGAGGGGCCGGTCACGGCGCCACCCCCGTCATCTGGGCCATGATCGCGGCCAGCCGGACCGGATCTCCGGTGAAGAAGCCTTCCGGCCACCGGCGATAGCCGAGGATCGCCTGGTAAATGAGATTCTGATCGTAACTGTTGAGCCCGAGACCGGCCAGATACTGCAGTCGGAGATTCCGGTCGCGATTCAGGTCGGCCCCGGCCACCCACGGCTTGAGCTCGGGCCCGCGACCGGCGAAGGTCCCGAGGAACGACTCGATCGACGGGAAGCCGATCTGGTTGAGCGACTGCACCACCGGCGCGTACTCGGCCCGTCCAAGGCGGCCGGCCAGCGCGTCGACATCGATCGGGGCATCGCCGACCGTCCCCGAGAGGACCAGGTCGTAGCCCTGCCCCATGTTGGTGTTGCCCCAGACGACCCCGTTCGGGAACACCTCGAGGAAGGTGGCGATCTCGCTCTGCACCGACGCAATCGTGTTCTCGTAGAGCGGCAACCAGACCGTGATCACGCCACCAGGGTTCAGGTGCTTCCGCGCCAGCTGATAGAACTCCAGCGTCGAGAGCGACGCCGCGCCGCGCGTCCACGGATCGAACGGGTCGGCGGTGATCGCGTCGTACATCGTCTTGCTGGTGAGCAGGAAGTGGCGGCCGTCGTCGATGTGCACCGAGACCTTCGGATTCTGCGCCACGCCGTGGTTCGACTCGCGGAAGTACTCCCCCGCGACCTTCGGCACCAGCGGTTCGAGCTCGGCGATCGTGACGTGCTGCACCATCGGATCGATGCTCACCGCCCCAGCCGTGACCCCTGCCCCGAAGCCGATCACCAGCACGTCGCTCGGCTTCGGCGAGAGCAGCGTGGTGAAGTGACCGAGCATCCGCTGCAGCCGCATGTCCTGCGGCTCGCTCGAGGCCTGCACCTTGCCGGCGTTGTGATAGTTGCGGACGCCGTTCTCGAGCTGTGACACCGCCACCGTCGAGTTGGTCCCCTCGCCGACATAGATGAAGTCGCCGTGCGCATTCATCCGGTAGGCCATGAAGCGGCCGTATCCCACCAGCAGCGGCGGAATCACGCCGACGGTCGACGCCACCCAGAGGCCGGCCAATAACGCGATACCGCCCGTGGCGAGGCCGCGCCCGGCGAGCGTGACGCGACCCTCGGCGCTCACCGCCAGCCCGAGCGTGAGCAGCGCCGAGAGCGCCGCAATGGCGATCAGCAGACGCTGCGTGTCCTGCGTGCCGATCGTGCCGATCAGCACCAGCGACGTCATCAATGCGCCGACGATCGCGCCAAGCGTGTTGGCGGCGTAGGCCACGCCGACGAGACGCGCCGGATCGTCATCCTTCGACGCGAGCGCCGCGAGGCCGAGCGGGAACGACGCGCCCCAGAGCAAGGCGCCCGGGAGCACCACCCAGAGCGCGCGAATGATGTCGATCTGGAAGGTGTAGGCCGGTGCCGATGACAGCGACGGATTGACGGGCCAGTATGGCAGCGCCGCCGTGAGGGACCACGCCGCCCAGCCGAGCGCGAGCACCAGCAGGAACTGGCACCAGCCGAGCGCCGCGCGCGGATTCGCAATGAAGCGCGCGAGGAATGCCCCCACCGACGACCCGACACCGAGCCCGGCGAGGAAACCGCCGAGGATCAGCGAGAAGGTGTACGTCGTGGGGCCGAGCAGCAGCGAGAGGATGCGCGTCCAGACCACCTCGGCGCCGAGCGCGGTGAGGCCCGAGAGCGCGAGCGTCAGCAGCACCGGCCAGCTGCCGGCCGGCAGCGCCGCAGTGGCGCGCTCGCTGGCGACTTCCGGTGCCGCCGCACGCGACCCTGCCATCAGCCACGCAACCGCAGCGATCAGCAGGTTCAGGCAGACGGCGGCGCCCGTCGCGGTGACGACATCGAAGTTGCGGAGCAGCACGAAGCCCGCGACGAGACAGCCGACCACGGCACCGAGGGTGTTGCCGCCGTAGAGGATGCCGAGATAGCTCATCCCCTCGGGCGTGGCGCGCACCTCGCGCGAGATCGCGGGGAGCGTTGCGCCCATCAGGATCGTCGGGGGCAGCAGGCAGAGTGCCGCGAGCAGTGCGCGGAGCAGCAGGCCGAAGGCACCCGACCCGCCGACGGCGGCGTAGAGGCCGCCAGCATACGGCAGGATCAGCAGCACCAGGATGCCGCAGACGCCGATCCCGGCCTCGAGCGCTGCATAGACCTTGAGCGGCGACCGCGCCGAGGAGACCCGCCGGGCCAGGAAGAGCGACCCGAGGCACATCCCGCCCATGAAGGTCGCCAGCAGCACCGCGATCGAGACGGCGGAGGCACCGATCACGAGGCCGAGGAGCTGGAACCAGACGATCTCGTAGATCAGGGCGGCGGCGCCGCTGGCCACGAAAAGCGGCAGCAGCAGGAGCAGGCGTCGCGGGGACGCCTCGACGGCGATCGGAGTGGGGGTGGGCATCGCGGAAGGGTAGGGCGAGCATCGCCCGGCTGGAAGGGGCCGGGATCGGCGCGCTTGACGGCCCCGGATAACAATAGTATTACTATCATTACTCGGAGCTTTACATACTTGCACCGACGCCGCCCCAGCCGGCCCCCTCACCCTCTCGACCGGACGGCCCCATGCGTACCCTGACCAAAGAACTGCGCGACGCCCTGACGCCCCTGACCGCCCTCGACGTGCTCCGCAAGGGGAACGAGCGCTTCGTCAACAACCTGAAGGCGAATCGCAACCTGCTGCAACAGGTCAACGAGACCAGCGACGGCCAGCACCCGCTCGCGATCGTCCTCTCCTGCATCGACTCCCGCACCTCGGCCGAACTGGTCTTCGACCAGGGACTCGGCGACATTTTCTCCTGCCGGATCGCCGGGAACATCCTCAACGACGACATCCTCGGCAGCATGGAGTTCGCCTGCAAGGTCGCGGGCGCGAAGGTGATCGTGGTCCTCGGCCACACCCGCTGCGGGGCGATCAAGGGCGCCTGCGACGGCGTCCGTCTCGGCAACCTCACCACGCTGCTGGAGAAGGTCGAGGCCGCCATCGCGCTGGAGACGGAGACGCTCGAGGACCGGACCTCCAGCAACGCCGCCTTCGTGGAGCGGGTGGCCGAGCTCAACGTCCTGCTGGTCAAGGAGCAGATCATGGAACGGAGCCCGTTGCTCGCCGAGATGGTCCGCCACAGCGAGATCGCCCTGGTCGGCGGGATGTACGACGTCGAGTCGGGCGCGGTGGAATTCTATGACTCGCGCATGCTGATCGGGGCGGCGTGACGCAGCGCATCGCGCTGCAGATGGACCCGACGCTGTACCTGAAGGACCCCATGTCGAGCGACCTGGGGGAGAGCATCGTCGAGCACGGCATCCTGATGCTCGACGCGATGGGCTACGAGGCGTTCACCTTCCGCAAGCTCGCCGAGCGAATCGGGACGACGGAGGCCTCGGTCTACCGGTACTTCAAGAGCAAGCATCGCCTGCTGCTGTACCTGACGGCGTGGTACTGGAGCTGGATGGAGTACCGGCTGGAGCTCGCGACCGCCAACGTCGCCGATCCGGAGGCGCGGCTGCGCCTGGCGCTGCGCGAGCTGACGCAGCGGATCTGCCAGGATTACTCGACGCCACGGATCGACGAGATCGCGCTCTATCGGGTGGTGGTGGCGGAGTCGTCGAAGGTGTTCCTGCACGCCGACGTTGACGCCGACAATCGCGAGGGGTGCTTCAAGAGCTACAAGCGGCTCTGCCGCGCGGTCGGCGACCTGATCCGCGAGGTCAATCCCGCCTATCCGTATCCGGTGGCGCTCGTCTCCACCGTCGTCGAGAGCTCCCACCTGCAGAAGCACTTCGCCGAGCACCTGCCGTCGCTGACCGAGGTCACCCGCGGCGACGCCGACGAGGCGACGACGGCGTTCCTGACCGACCTGGTGTTCCGCGCGATCGCGCCGGGGCGGTAGCGGGGCGCTACCCGAACATCTCCCCCTGCTCCAGAATCCCGCGGCAGAACAACTTCCGGTGGTGCGGCGTCATCCCGATCGTGCGGAGCGCACTCATGTGGCCGGCCGAGCCGTACCCCATGTTGCTCTCCCAGCCGTAGCCAGGGCGGCGCGTGCCGAGCGAGCGCATCAGGCGGTCGCGCGCGACCTTCGCGAGCAGCGCGGCGGCGGCGATCGCGTGGCAGTTGGCGTCGCCCTTCACGAGGGCGCGATGCGGCGTGCCGAGCTCGGGAACTGGCGTGCCATCGACGAGTACGAGCACGCGCGCAGTGGCGTCAAGCATCCGCCGACACTGCGCCAGCGCACGACGCATCGCGAGCGCCGTCGCGACGCGGATGTTGAGCCGCTCGATTTCCGCGACACTCGCCGCCCCGAGCCCCCACCCCAACGCCTCCGCCCGGATAGACTCGGCCAGCGACTCCCGCTCCGCCGCCTTCTTCACGGCCTTGGAGTCACGCACGCCGACAATCCCGGCGTGCCCCACCGCAAAGCAGCACGCCCCCGCCACCACCGGCCCCGCCAGCGGCCCGCGGCCGACCTCGTCGACGCCGATCAGGAGATGGTCGGAGGCCCAGGCGGCGAGTTCGTGGTCGAGAGGAGCGGTGGGGGGCATCGCTTAAAGGTAAGACGTGAGAGGTGAAACGTGAGACGTGCCGTACGACCTACGACCTACGACTTACGACGCCCTTGACACATCAATTTCCCTTGATACATTGAAATCCATGACGACTCTCGCCCCCCAAGCCGCCCTCGCCCGCATGTTCCACGCGCTCTCGGACGAGACGCGCCTGGGCATCCTCGAGGCATTGCGTGGTGGCGAGCGTTGCGTCTGCGAGCTGACCGGCACGCTGGACGCGGCGCAGTCGCGGCTCTCGTTCCACCTGAAGACCCTGAAGGATGCCGGGATGGTGACCGACCGGCGCGAGGGCCGCTGGGTCTACTACACGCTGGCCCCCGATGCCCTCGAGATGGTCCAGGCCGCGCTGGGTGAGCTGGCCACGCCGACCTCGCCACGCCGCAAGGAGTGGTGGGCCTGCTGCAAGTGAGTCCGTTGTCGGGTTGAACATATCAAGATTTCTTGGTGCACAACACTGCCACGAGAGGAATAGATCATGACCCCGGAACCGAACGCCACCGAGTTGCGCGACACCGTCCGCGAGAAGTACGGCGCCGCCGCGCGCCGCGTCCTCGAGGTCGCCGAACCGGCCACCTGCTGCGGACCGACGTCGTCCTGCTGCGGCGCCACCGCCTTCGACGGCACCGTCGACCCGATCACCTCGAACCTCTACCTCACTGGCCAGACCGACGTCCTCCCCGACGCCGCCGTCCTTGCCTCGCTCGGCTGCGGCAACCCGACCGCCCTCGCCGAGCTGCACCCCGGTGAAGTGGTCCTCGACCTCGGCTCCGGGGGCGGCATCGACGTCCTCCTCTCGGCGCGCCGCGTCGGGCCGACCGGCAAGGCGTACGGCCTCGACATGACCGACGACATGCTCGCGCTCGCGCGGAAGAATGCCGCCGAGGCCAACGCGACCAACGTCGAGTTCCTCAAGGGCGAGATCGAGCACATTCCGCTGCCCGACAACTCGGTCGACGTGATCATCTCGAACTGCGTGATCAACCTCTCGGGCGACAAGCGCGCCGTCCTCGCTGAGGCGTTCCGCGTCCTCAAGCCGGGCGGGCGCTTCGCGGTGAGCGACGTGATCGTGCGCGGCGACGTGCCGCCGGCCGTGCGGCGCAGCATGGAGCTCTGGGTCGGCTGCGTGGCGGGCGCATTGGAGGAGCAGGAGTTCCTCAACCTGCTCACCGAGGTCGGCTTCGAGTCGCCGTCGATCGAACCCACGAGGATCTACAAGGCCGAAGACGCGGCAACGTTCCTGACCGGCGCCGGACTCGACGCGGCGAACGTCGCCGAGATCGACGGGAAGTTCATGGCAGGATTCGTCCGTGCCACCAAGCCGAAGGCCGCGGCGTGCTGCGCGCCGGGCTGCTGCAGCTGACGTGAGCATGAGGACGAACGGCTTCCGCGTGCTGGTGCTCTGCACCGGCAACAGCGCGCGGAGCCAGATCGCCGAGGCGCTCTTCGCCATGCGTGGCGCAGGTCGCGTGATTGCCGCGAGCGCCGGATCGCACCCTGCGCCGCGTGTGAACCCGTACGCGGTGGAGACGCTCGCGGCGCATGGGATCGAGTGGAATGACCGCGTGCCGAAACGGCTCGACGAGGTCGAGGGTGTGGCCTACGACCTGGTGATCACCGTCTGCGACAACGCGGCCGAGGCGTGCCCGTTCTTTCCGGGCGCGGCGGCACAGGTGCATTGGGGGCTCCCCGACCCGGCCGACGAGACCGATCGCGAGGCCGCCCTGCGCGCCTTCGAGCAGACCTACCAGGCACTCGACGCGCGGATCACCCGGCTGCTGGCGCTGCCGATCGAGGCGATGGGGGTGGAGGAGTTGGTGCGGGTGGGGAAGCAGATTCACGCGGCAACGTAGGTCCTTCGACTGCGCCCGCTACGCGGGCTCCGCTCAGGATGACAACGAGAAAGAGGGCCCCGACTCATCATCGGGGCCCCTTACGACTTACGACTTATGACGTGCGACCTACCGCGGCCTGACGGCCGCGGCTGAATGCATCCCAAATTACCGGTCGCGCTTTTCCTTGATCCGGGCCGCCTTGCCCGACAGCGCGCGCAGGTAGTACAGCTTGGCGCGGCGCACGCGGCCGCGGCGCACCACCTCGAGCGTGGCGAACATCGGCGAGTGGAGCGGGAAGACGCGCTCGACGCCGACACCGGCCGAGATCTTCCGGACCGTGAAGGTCTCGTTGATCCCGCCGCCCTTCTTCGCGATGCAAACGCCCTCGAACGCCTGGAGGCGCTCCTTGTCGCCTTCACGGACGCGGACCATCACCTTGACCGTGTCACCGGCGTCGAACTTCGGGAGGTCGGTGCGCAACCCTTCGCGCGAGATCTGGTCGAGAATTTCCATCCCCATGTCGTGCTCCTGGCGCGAGTCGCGCCGGTGGTATTGTCAGGACTTCGCGCCGGTGTCCTGGCGCTCCGTTGCCATGTGGGCCTCCCAGAGATCTGGGCGCCTCGCCTGCGTGATGCGTTCCGCTTCCTGCTGCTTCCACGTGGCAATCGCCGCATGGTTGCCCGAGAGCAGCACCTCGGGAATCTTCTGCCCGCGCACCTCGGCGGGCCTCGTGTAGCTCGGCGGACTCAGCAGTCCGTCGTAGTGCGAGTCGCTGCTCGCCGATTCATGATCGCTGATGGCACCCGGCAGCAGCCGGACCACCGCATCAATCACGCACAGCGCCGCTGGCTCGCCCCCCGAGAGGACGAAGTCGCCGAGCGAGATCTCTTCGGCCCCGAGAAGATCGACCACGCGTTGGTCGATGTCCTTGTAGTGACCGCAGAGCACCGTGAGCGCACTGCCGAGCGACAACCGCACCGCGTCGTCATGGGTGAAGCGCCGGCCGCGTGCCGACATCACCACCACCGGCCCCGTGGGCCCCAACGACTCGACTGCTTCGAGGAAGGGCTCCGCCTTGAGCACCATCCCCGCGCCCCCGCCAAAGGGAGCGTCGTCCACGGTGTGGTGCTTGTCGTGGGTGAAGTCGCGCAGCTGCACCAGTCGATAGTCGACCAGTCCTGCCGCCTTCGCTCGCCCGGGAATGCTCGCCGCCAGGAACGGCGCCATCGCCTCGGGAAAGAGCGTCACCACATTGACCGTCAGCACCGTCACCCCATCAGTTCGGGCGGAACCTCGACCACCAGCCTGCGGTTGGCCCGGTCCGTCACCTTCACCGTCTCGCTCCGGAAGGGGAGGAGAAACTCCCGCTTCGGACCCTGCACCTCGATCAGCAATCCCTGCGGCATGTCGTACACCGCGGAGATGATGCCGAGGGGTTCGTCGGCCACGTTGCGCACCGCCCACCCCACCAGCTCCTGCTGATAGACCTCACCCTCGGCGAGCGGCGTCGAGCACGTCACGCGGCACCGCGAGGAAGAGGCCCTCGATATCCGTCCACCGCGTTGCGGTCGGCGTGGCCATGCGATCCGCATCAACACCTCGCGGTGATAGACACGGGCCTGTTCGATCGCGATCTCGCCCAACCGGGTCGCCCCGGAGGTCGAGCAGCGTCATCACGCGCCCCGCGACGAAGACCCCTTCGGGATCGTCCGTCAGCGGGAAGATGGCCAGCTCACCCTTCAGTCCGTGCGGCTTCCGCACCCGCCCTACCACGATCGGGGGCGCAGCCGGTGTCGGTCATCAGGTCAGACGCCGGCCTTCTTGAACAGCGCCGCGACGGTATCGCTCGGCACCGCGCCCTTCGACGACCCACTCGCGCGCCTTCTCGACGTCGAGCGTGAGGAGGTTGTTCTCCTCCTTCGGGCGATACGAGCCGATGGTCGCGATGAAGCGACCGTCGCGCGGTGCTTCCTTGTCGGCGACCACGATACGGTACATCGGCAACTTCTTGCGCCCTTCGCGGCGCAGGCGGATACGAACGGCCATCTCGAACTCTCCTGGAGCGGTTCAGCGCGGGGGGAACGAACGTCCACCGAAGGGCATCTTCGCCCCCGGCTTGCCCGCGACCTTCATGAACTTCTGCATCTGCTTGAACTGGTTGAGCAACTGATTCACCTCCTGCACGGTTCGCCCCGACCCGCGAGCAACCCGCATCCTGCGCGACCCGTTCATCACCTCCGGGTCACTCCGCTCGGCCTTGGTCATCGAGAGCACGATCGCCTCGACATGCCGAATCCGGTTCTCGTCCACGTTGGCGTTCTTGAGCATGGCCGGGTTCACCCCGGGGAGCATGCCGAGCACGTTCTTCAACGGTCCGAGCTTCTGCATCTGCCGCATGGCGGTGAGGAAGTCGTCGAGATCGAGTCCCTTCTTCGACGTCGCCTTCCGCGCCAGCCGCTTGGCGTCTTCTTCATCAACGTTCTGCTGCGCCTTCTCGACCAGCGAGAGGACGTCGCCCTGCTGGAGGATCCGCCCCGCCATCCGGTCCGGATGGAACGGCTCCAGCGCATCGAGCTGCTCACCGGTGCCGACGAACTTGATCGGCGCCTTGGTGACCCCGTAGATCGAGAGCGCCGCACCACCGCGCGAGTCGCCATCCATCTTGGTCAGCACGACGCCGGTGATGCCGAGCGCGTCGTGGAACCCCTTCGCGATGCGGACCGCGTCCTGACCGGTCATGCCGTCGGCGACGAGCAGGATCTCGTGCGGCTTGATGGCCGCCTTGAGTCGCACCAACTCGTCCATCAGCGCGTCGTCGAGCTGCAACCGGCCGGCGGTGTCCACGATCACGGAGCGGGCGCGCGCCTTGGAGGCCGCCTCGATGCCGCGCTTCACGATCGCCACCACATCCGTCACGCCCGGCTCACCATGGAAGCCGACCTGCACCTGCTCACTCAGCGTCCGCAGCTGATCAATGGCGGCGGGACGGTAGACGTCGGCCGCGATCAGGAACGGTGCCTTCTGCTCCGCCTTGAGCCTCTTGGCGAGCTTGCCGGCCGTCGTGGTCTTGCCGCTGCCCTGCAAGCCGACCATCAGCACGATGGTGGGCGGCACCGACACGAAGGCCAACGGCGCTTGCTTCTCGCCGAGCAGCGTGACCAACTCGTCATAGACGATCTTGACCAGCATCTGCCCTGGCCGGACCGACTTGATGATCTCCTGCCCGACCGCCGCCGCCTGGACCCGCGCGAGGAACTCGCCGGTCAGCTCGAACGACACGTCGGCCTCAAGGAGGATGCGACGGATCTCCCGCAATCCTTCCCGAACGGCTTCCTCGCTGAGCGCCCCGCGGCCCGTCAGGCGCCGCAGGGTATCGGTCAGTTTGGAGGAGAGCTCATCGAACATAGCCCGGCAAAATAGCGCCGCGGGTGTGGAAAAGGGAAGAGAAGAGACGATGATCGATGATCGATGGTCGATGGTCGATGATCGATCGCCTTAGGGGAGAATTCCTTATCAACAACACGGGCCTGTTCAAAATCGATCATCGATCATCGATCATCGCCTATGTTCCCGAATGAAACCGTCCCCCCTCGGCCCTCCGTAGATTCCCCACCCATATGATCCCCACCCCCCTCCCCCTCCCCGACGAAGCCACCCGCCGAGCCGCCCTGGAGCGGATGAAGATGGCGGCCACCGGGCTCCTGGTCGTGGCCCTGGTGGTCTTCATCGTGGCCAAGATGAACGAGGACGTCTATCCCTGGCTGGCCTACGTGCGGGCCACCGCCGAGGCGTCGCTGGTGGGCGGGATCGCGGACTGGTTCGCGGTCACGGCGCTCTTCCGCCATCCGCTCGGGATCCCGATCCCGCACACGGCCATCATGCAGAAGCAGAAGGACCGGGTCGGCAAGATCCTCGGCAATTTTGTCCAGAATCACTTCCTGTCGAGGACCGTGCTCGAGGCGCGCCTGGCCGGGATCAACCCGGCCCAACGGGCGGCGACCTGGATGCGCGAGGAGGCCAATCGCCGCCGACTCGCCAAGCAGTTGGCTGGTGGGCTGGCCCGGGCGGTCGAGGCGCTCCCCGAGGTCGAGGTACGCGAGTTTGTCCAACGCAGCGCCGTGAGCAAGCTGGAGGGAGTCAAGCTCGCCCCGCTGGTGAGCGAGATGATGACCGTGGCGGCCTCCGGTGGACGGCCGCAGGAACTCCTCAACGAAGTGATGAAGCTGATCGGGGGTGCGCTCAAGGACGGACACGATTCGATCCGCGAGCGGGTGCGGATCGAGAGTCCGCGCTGGGTCCCGGTCGGACTGCGCGACGCGGTGGCCGACCGGCTCATCGGTGGTGTCGAGCGGCTGATCACCGAGATGCTCGCCGACCCGCTCCATCCGATGCGGAAGCGCTTCGACGGGATCGTGCACGATTTCATCACCCGGATGAAGACGTCGCCCGAAATGATTGCCAAGATCGAGGGCATGAAGGTCGATCTCCTCGGCCACCCGATCGTCGAGGAACTGGTGTCGAGCGTGTGGGACAAGACGCGACTCGCGGCCGCGGGCTACCGCGCCGATCCGGAAGGAACGTCGCTCGAGCCGCTCGAGGAGATTCTCGCGGGACTGAGCGACTCATTGTCGGGGAGCGAGGAGCTGCGTGCCGAGGTGGATCGCTTCATCACCGAGGTGATCACGTCGCTGCTGGAGCAGCATCGACAGGAGATCGCCGACCTGATCGCCGCGACGGTGGCGGATTGGGACCCGGAAGTCGCGGCGGGTCGCATCGAACTCGCGGTCGGTCGCGACCTGCAGTTCGTGCGGCTCAACGGCACGCTGGTGGGCGGTGCGGCGGGGTTGGTGATCTACACGCTGTCGCGCTTCCTCTAGCGCAGCTCGACCCCCGGCAGCGCACTCCACCGCGCCCACGCCGTCGGCGCCACCACCACCCGCACCCCCGCCTTGCCGCCGACGTCCAGCGCTTCCGCGGTGGTGCGGTATCCCGGGCGCACGCGCGCTGCCAACCGATCGGCAATCTGCGTCTTGAAGCGGGCCGCGACGCGCGAATCGTCCCAGACGGTCACCCAGACCAATGCAGCGCCCTCGGACGACGCGAGGAGCCGCATCCGGTCGCCGCCCCACCCGAACGCCACCTGCGTGGGCACTTCATTGATGCCGACCAACACCGACCGAAGCACCGCGATCTCGAATTCGCCGAAGGTGTCCTCGTGCAGGACGCCCGTGGTGTCGTCGGTGAAGCGCACCACCACCGGCATGTCCTTCGCGGCGTAGCGATCGGGGTGGAGAATCTGCTCGGTCGAGCGCGGCAGCCGATCACCGAACGGTTGATCACCGGCGTGGTTCTTGGCGAACCAGCGCAGCCACTCCGCCCCCTGCACGTAGGGAAAGGTCAGCCCCTCCCGCAGGATGAGCGGCGCCGTCGAAAAGACCTTCATGCTCGACGCGTTGCCGCGCAGCTGGTCGCGGAAGTTCTCCCAGAAGCCGTCGTCGTTGACGAAGTCCTGCCCCGGGAGGATCGCGGTGAGCGACACGAGCGTCGCCTGCCCCTCGAGCACGGCCTGCGCCGCGGCGAGCCGGTCGGCATCGTCGGTGCTCCCCAGGATGGAATCGAGCGGGACGTACTGATCCTGCAGCGCGTGCACCAGCTCGTGTGCCAGCACCAGGCGCAACTGCGCCCGATCGCCGCCCGCGACGGCAAAGAGCTTGGTGGAGTCGGGATCGTAGAAGCCGGCGACCTGCTCGGTATAAAGATCCACGAACAGCTTCTGCACGTCGAGTGTGTCGGGGATCAGCCCCAACAGGCGGTACGTCGTGACGATGCCGTCGAGGCGCGCCGGCGGCAGCTCCTTGCCGAGCTTGGCGAGGAGATAGCTGCGGACCTGGTCGCGGGTGCGGACCGCCGTGACCGGCGTGCTCTTGAAGGCGAGACCGGTGGCCTTGGACACGCCGGGCATGAGCGAATCGACCAACGCCGCCAGCTCCCGCTGGTCGAGCGACTGGGCATCGGCCACCGGTTCGCCTCGGCAGGCACCGGCGATCAGGATCAGGCTGCAGACGAGGACGCGCATTAGCTTCACTGGTATCCCACCCGATAATGAGTCGCCGGAAGTGTAGCAGGCCCCGCTGGTGAATTCACCGCACCCCGAGACCGCCATGCCGCTTCGATGCTACCCCGCCGCCGCGCTGTTGCTCCTTGGAGCGAGCGGCTGCGCCCCGGACGCCCCCGCCCCGCCGGCCGTCCCGAGCGTGGCCGGGAGCGGGATGCCGACCTTCGAGCGGCGGCCCTTGGCGATTGCGGAGGAGGACCTGCCCCAGGAGCGGTACCTGATGTTCGGGGTCGTGTCGGATGGGTCGGTCATCTATCAAGCGTCCTTCGACGAGGGGCCGATCCTGCGTCGGGTCGATTCGACCGGCGGAAGGATTGGTGCTTTCGTTCGCGACGGCGAGGGTCCAGGCGAACTGCGCGGGTTCGCCCACCTCAAAGTGCGCGGCGACACGCTCCAGATCTACAACACCGACCGCAGCGCTCTGATCGAGATGACGCTCAACGGCAAGCTGCTCCGCGAGCGCCGGGCGCTCATCTACGACCTCGCGATGGCCTGGCTCGGCGATTCGGTCGATCACTTTCAACCGTTCCCTCTCCCCGGGCAGCGTGGCGGCGCGATGATCCGGTCGCCGCTCGGCAGTCAGGACGGTCGGGTCGTGTTCGACACCAGCAATGTCCTTTTCGCCAATGCAATCGCGAAGCGGCCTCCCGAGCGCAATCCGTCGATGACGGTTCCATACCTCGCCACCAAAGACCGCATCTGGCTGGCTGACTCATGGAACTATCGCATCTCGACCTTCAGCAGCGATGGTCGGCTGCTCAACGACTTCGTGCACGACGTACCACCCAACAGACGTGGCCCGCGCGCCCTCGCGGAGACTCGCGATCGGATCATGAAGGCGCCGCGATCCACGCGAGGTCCCGACGGCAAGCGGTACGACCTCCCCGACGAGCGCGGTCGCCTCGACACCCTCGAGCGCGAGCAGATCCGCCACTTCACGCGCAACCCGCTCCACGTCGACGAGTTCGGCCGGCTCTGGGTGGTGGGCCTTTCACGCGACTCGACGGCGGTCGATCTCTTCTCCGACACGACGTTTGTCGGGCGCGTGATGCTGCCCTGCTACGCGAGTCCCTATGGGACACGCGTCGCCTTTGGCCGTGGCGGCTGGATGGTGTTGGAATGCGAAGTGGAGGGCGGCGACTGGCCGACGGAATTGCAGCTCTACCGGATCATCGAGAAGCCGAAGCTCCCCTAGATCCCCAGTACGCTCACGCGGTACCAGGTCACCATCGCGTCGCCGACCATCCAGTAGGCGGCGCCGCCGATCGCGAGGAAGATCCCGAAGGGCACCAGCTTCTCCTTCCCCATGAGCTTCATCGGGAGGAAGATCAGCGTGCCGATCAGGGCGCCGAGGAAGAGCGTCATCAGCACCCCCTGCCAGCCGAGGAAGGCGCCGAGCATCGCCATCATCTTGATGTCGCCGCCGCCCATCGCCTCCTGCCCAAAGGCCTTCTGGCCGAGCACCGCGATCAGGTAGAGCAGCACGTAACCGAACACCGCGCCGATCAGCGCCGGCTGCCAGCCGAGCGCGCCGCCCAGGAAGGAAAAGCCGAGCCCGATCACCGTCCCGCCGATCGAGAATTCGTCGGGGATGATGTACTCGCGCGCGTCGGTCATCGCGATGCCAAGCAGCAGCGTCCCGAAGGTCGCCGCGCGGAGCGTCTCGACCTCGAAGCCGTACCACCCCGCCGCCAGCGCCCAGATCACCCCCGTGGCCAGCTCGATCAGCGGATACATGATCGGGATCGGCAGCGCGCACTGCCGGCACTTGGCCCCGAGCATCAACCACGACAGCACCGGGATGTTGTCGTACCAGGTGATCTGGTAGCCGCACCGTGGGCAGCGCGACCTCGGCTTCACCACCGAGAGTTCCGCCGGCCAGCGTGTGATGCAGACGTTCAGGAAGGAGCCGAGCAGCAGGCCGAACGTCCCCGCAAAGGCCACCAGCGGCCACCACGGATCGCCACCGGGAGGAGTGAAGCTCACCGCGTCACCTGGTAGAGGAGGATCCCCGCCGCGATCGCGACATTCAACGACTCGGCCTCGGGCGCGATCGGAATCGCCACCCGACGCTCGGCGTGTGCCAGCAGTTCGGCGCGGAGCCCCGCGCCTTCGTTGCCGAGCAGCAGCGCGATCGGTCCTGCGGGGGCGGCCGCGAGTGGCTCGCCGTCCATCGTGGTGGCCCACGGCGCCACATGGTGCTGCTTGAGCCACGCGAAGGTGGCCACGTCGTCGGCGTGCAGGTGCGGCATCAGGAAGAGGGCGCCCATCGCGGCGCGCACCACCTTCGGGTTGGTCAGGTCCACCGTGCCGGGCAGCGCCACGATCCCCGCCGCCCCGAAGGCGAGCGCGGTCCGCGCGATCGTGCCGACGTTGCCGGGGTCCTGCACGCCGTCGAGCACCACGACCGGCCGCTTCGCCGCGGGCACCATGGCGTCGAGGGTCCAGCTCCGTGGCGCATAGACCGCGACGACCCCCTGCGGCTGCTCGGTCGCGGCGACGTCGTCGAGCTGTTCGTCGCTGAGGTGCTCGACCGTGACGCCCGCGTCCTCCAGCGACTGGAGCAGCGCCGCGCCGCGCGGCGTCGCCTCGAGCGTCGGGCCGACCACCGCGCCCTTGCACGCGACCCCTGCGGCGAGCATTTCTTCCACCAGGCGCACCCCTTCCGCCAACGCCAATCCTCGGCGCTCGCGGGCCTTGCGGCGGTGCAGGTCGCGGATCGTGCTCAGCAGGGCCATGGGCTCGGAGGTCGGTGATGAACGGTTCGCGGCGGATCGCACTGACGATTGCCGGGTCGGACTCGGGCGGCGGCGCCGGCATCCAGGCCGACCTGAAGACCTTCGCCGCCTGGGAGGTCTACGGCACCTCGGTGATCGTCGCGATCACCGCGCAAAATACCCTCGGCGTGACCGCCGTCCATCCGGTTCCCGGCGAGGTGATCGCGGCGCAGCTGATCGCCGTCGCCGACGACCTCCCCCCCAACGCCTGCAAGAGCGGGATGCTCGCCACCCGCGAACTGGTCGAACTGGTGGCCGCCTCGATCGGGGCGCGCGGCTGGCAGCGCTACGTCTGCGACCCGGTGATGGTGGCGACCTCCGGCGATCGGCTGCTCGACTTCGACGCCGTCTCCGCCGTGCGCGACCGCCTCCTCCCGCTCGCCGCCTGCGTCACGCCGAACCTCGACGAAGCCGAGATCCTCACTGGTCGCAGCGTCCGCACCCCCGACGCAATGGCCGACGCCGGCAAGGCGCTGCTCGACCTCGGCGCCCGCGCCGCGCTCGTGAAGGGGGGCCACCTCGAGAGCGACATCCTGGTCGACGTGCTCGTCACGCCAGAAGGTATCGAGCGTTACACCCGCCCCCGCCAGCACACCCGCGCGACCCACGGCACCGGCTGCACCCTCTCCGCCGCGATCACCGCCTCACTCGCCCTCGGCAACGACCTCGAGCGTGCCGTCCCAGACGCGCTGAGCTACCTGCAGGCCGCCATCCACGCGGCGCCGGGGCTGGGTGGGGGGAATGGGCCGGTGTGGCACGGAGTGAAAAGCCGATGATCGATGGTCGATGATCGATCATCGATAGCTCACCTTGAAGACCATTGCACGCCCGCGACCCATCGCCTGATCGATCATCGATCATCGACCATCGATCATCGATCATCGGCTTTCTGAAACCACCCCCGCAACGATCCTGGCTAGCGTCTCCCCCGCCTTCCCCGCCACCTCCATCACTTCGCTGTGGTCCAGCGTTCCCGCGAAGGTGCCAGCGGCGGGGTTGGTAACCAGCGAGATGCCGAGGCAGCGCATCCCGCGCGCGCGCGCCGCGATCACTTCGACCACCGTGCTCATCCCCACCGCGTCGGCGCCGAGACGCTCGAGCATCCGCACCTCGGCGGGCGTCTCGTAGGTCGGGCCGAGCAGGCCGCAGTAGACACCCTCCTCCATGGTGACGCCGAGGCTGGCGGCGACCTGCTTCGCGCGGGCGCGGAGCGCGGCATCGTAGGCCACGCTCATGTCGGGGAAGCGGGTGTCACCCGGGAAGACGGGGCCCTCGAGCGGGTTGCGGCCGGTGAGGTTGATGTGGTCGCTGAGGAGCATCAGCGTGCCGGGCTGGAAGGTGCGCCGGATGCCGCCGGCGGCGTTGGTCACGATCAGCGTCGTGGCACCCAGCAAGGAGACGACGCGCACCGGCAGCGCCGCTTCCTGCGCGCTGTGGCCCTCGTACATGTGGAAGCGACCGCTCTGCAGGATCACCTCGGTGCCGCCGAGCGTCCCCACCACCAGCTCGCCCTTGTGACCCACCACCGACGGCACATGGAAGCCGGCGAGCATGTCGTACGGGATCCGCACGGCGTTCTGCACGGAGTCCGCGAGGCGACCGAGACCGGAGCCCAGGACGATGGCGACGGTCGGCTTCCGCGGGCCGATCGCCTCGGTGATGGTGTGCGCGGCGATCGCCGCGTGGTCGACGAGCGTCTTGCTGGTCATGCCAGCATCCCCGCGAGTGAGGCCGAGATGAATGCGGCGAGGTTGCCGGCGATCATCGCCTTGAGGCCGAACTTGGCGATCTCGCCGCGGCGTTCGGGCGCGAGGCCGCCGATGCCGCCGATCTGGATCGCGATCGAGGAGAAGTTGGCAAAACCGAGCAGCGCGTAGGTACAAATGACGGCCGAGCGCGGTGAGAGCGGCATCCCGGTGCCGAGGTCGCCGGCAAACTGCGCATACGCGACGAACTCATTGAGCGACGTCTTGAGGCCGATCAGCCCGCCGACGTACGCGGTGTCCGCCCAGGGGACGCCCATGACGAAGGCGAGCGGCCGCAGCAGCGTGCCAAGGATCAACTGGAGCGAGAGGTTCTCGATGCCGACGAGCCCGCCGACCCAGCCGAGGCCGGCGTTCAGCATCGCCATCAACGCCACGAACGCCATCAGCATCGCGGCGACATTGATGGCGAGCTGGACACCCTGCGCGGCACCGTTCGCCGCGGCCTCGATCACGCTGGACTCCGCCGAGGTGGACTTCCTGCGGAACGAGAAGCGGCGGGGCGTCTCGAGCTGCGGCGCCTCGGCCTTCGTCTCGGCGATGTCGAGTTCGAGCGAACCGGCGGTCACCGGCACCTCGGTCTCGGGCCGGAGAATCTTGGCCAGGTACAACCCCGCCGGCGCGTTCATGACGCTCGCCGCGAGCAGGTGCGATGCGATCCCCGGCAGCATCCCCGACAGCATCCCCACGTACGCGGCCAGCACACCCCCGGCGACCGTCGCGAAGCCGCCGACCATCACGGTCAGCAGTTCCGACTGCGTCATCTTCGCGACGAACGGCTTGATCAGCAGCGGCGCCTCGGTCTGGCCAAGGAAGATGTTGCCCGACGCCGAGAGCGTCTCGGCGCCGGACGTGCCGAGCGTCTTCTGCATCCCCCAGGCGAGCCCCTTCACGATGTACTGCATCACGCCGAGGTAGTAGAGCACCGACATCAGCGCGGAGAAGAAGATGATCGTAGGCAGCACCGAGAAGGCGAAGAACGCCCCGGTGTTGGCCATCATCCCGCCGCTGGTGTCGAGCGCCCCCGTGGCGCCCGGGATGCCGACCGGCACGTTGCTCTGCACCAGGTTCCCGAAGACGAAGCGCGCCCCCTGTTCCTGGAATCCGAGCAGCGAAGTGATCCAGCCGCCGACGGTCTGGAAGAACGCCCGGCCGATGTCGGTCTTGAGGACCACCAGCCCGAAGCCGACCTGCAGCGCCACGCCGCTGCCGACGAGGCGCCAGTTGATCCGCTTCCGGTCGTAGCTCATCAGCACCGCGAGCCCGATCATCGTCACCATGCCGACGATTCCCATCAGGCGGTCGGTGAAGGGGATGTCGAGGCCATCCTTGAGCGCGGCGAACCGTTCGGCGGCAGTCTGCGTCTGCAGGGCGAGATGGAGGAGGGTCACGGGCGGCTCGCGAGGGCGGCCAGGGCGTGCTCGCGGAGGGCGAGGCGCTCGGGCCAGGGGAGGAAGGCATGCTCGAAGGCGGTGAGGGCCATCGTCTCGAGCTCGGAGGGGGTGAAGCCGAGTGCCTGCTGCGCCAGAAGATACTCGTCGGTCAGGACCACGCCGCTCATCAGCCACGAATCGGTGCAGAGTGTCACCGGGATGCCGGCATCGAAGTATTGCCGCACCGGATGTTCGGCCGCCGTCGCCACCGCGCGGGTCTGCAGGTTCGAAGTGATGTTCACCTCGATGCAGAGGCGGCGGTCGCGCACGTACTCGAGCAGCGCGGGGTTCTCATGGAGCCGGGTGCCATGGCCGATCCGCACCGCGCGACAGCTGTGGATTGCCTCGAAGATGCTCTCCCACCCCGCGGCCTCGCCGGCATGGACCGTGATCCCGAGGCCGCCGCGCGCGGCGATGTCGAACGCCTCGCGATGCAGTTCGCACGGCCGGCCCGCTTCGCCGCCGGCCAGGTCGAAGCCGACCACGCCGTGACTCCGCATCCGCACCGAATGCTCGGCGATCACCAGCGAGAGCTCGGGGTCGTAATGCCGGAGCGAACAGTTGATGATCCGGGCCGGGACGCCGAAGTCCCCCAGGCCCCGCTGCAGGCCGCGCCACTCCGCCTCGATCACCTCGTCGAGCGAGAGGCCCTCGCGCGTGCTGAGCTGCGGGCAGTAACGGATCTCGAGGTACCTGAGCCCGTCGGCCGCGGCATCCTCGACCATCTCGTACGCCACCCGCTCGATCGCCTCGGGACGCTGCAGCAGCGCGATGGTGACGTCGAAGCGGGCGAGATAGTCCTCGAGGTTGCGGGCGTCGTCCACCAACATCCAGCGGCGGAGCGACTCGGCGTCGGTGGCCGGGAGCGCGGTGCCGTAGGCCGCCGCCAGCTCGAGCATGGTGCTCGGCCGGAGCGACCCATCGAGGTGGACATGCAGCTCGGCCTTCGGCATCTGCCGGAGTGCCTCACGCATCCGTCGCGTCCTCGACCCGGGCGGAGCGCTGCACCCGGTAGATGGCACCCGCGGTCACCGGGGCGTCGGCGTCGACCGGGAGGCCCCGGGCGTCGGTGGCGATGGAGCCGCCCAGCAGCAAGGCCAGGAGGTCGGGGTCATGATCGCCCAGGGACTGGGCGAGGGAACGGCCCGGAGCCACGCGGAGCGGGCGGCCGTTGACGAAGATCGGGATGAGGTTTGGAGTCACGCGGGTAAATATCCGGTCACAAGTCCCCTTCCTGCAACGCCGCAGCGCTTGCCCCCCCGGCCACGGGAGAGTTCGTTTGAGCCCAGCATGGCGGCGCCGCCTCCCCCGGGGAGGCCGGTCGACCCGCCCATGGACCGGTCCGGAGCCCCGATGACGCATCGCATTCTGGTGGTGGACGACGAACCCGATATCACCGCGCTGGTAGCCTACCACCTGGCCAAGGCGGGGTTTCGGGTCTCGACTGCGACCAACGGCCCCGATGCCCTCAAGGCCGCCAAGGAGGAGCGCCCCGACGTGGTGGTGCTCGACCTGATGCTCCCCGGCCTCTCCGGCTACGACGTCCTCGCCGAGCTCCGGAAGCGCGAGGAGACCCGTGACGTCGGCGTGATCCTCCTGACGGCCCGCCGTGACGAACCCGACCGGATCCGCGGCCTCTCCCTCGGCGCCGACGACTACCTCACCAAGCCGTTTTCCCCCGCCGAACTCGCCCTGCGGGTCCAGGCCCTGCTCCGCCGCCTCGCCGCCCCGGCCGTCGCCAAGGGCTCGACCCTGGTGGCGGAGGGGCTCGTAGTGGACCGGGCGGCCCACAAGGTCCTGCTCGAGAACGAGGAGCTGAACCTCACGGCCACCGAGTACAAGCTGCTGGTGATGCTGCTCGAGCGCCGCGGCCGGGTGCAGTCGCGTCCGCAGCTGCTCGAAACGGTCTGGGATGCCCAGCCCGACATCCAGACGCGGACCGTCGACATGCACGTGCAGCGGCTCCGCTCGAAGCTCGGCGCCGTCGGCGACATGATCGAGACGGTGCGCGGCTTCGGCTACCGATTCAAGTCGCCCGAGCGCGGCAGCCGCCAAGCGTGAGCCTGACCAGCCGCCTGGTGTTCGGCACCATCACGGTGGTGGCCTTCACCCTCCTGCTGCTGCTCTGGGGCGCGGAACGCTGGTCGATGACCGGGGCCGCGCTCTTCGCGTTGCTGGTGGCGCTCGGCCTGGCCACGCTGACCGGCCGCGCCGTCGCGCAGCCGCTGGTGGCGCTCTCCAAGGCGGCAGGCGACATCGCCTCGGGGCTGCTCCCCGCCTTCCCGCGCTCCGGGATTCCCGAGGTCGATGCGCTGGTGCAGGCGCTCCGGCAGATGAACCGCCAGCTCGCCGATCGTTTCGAGGATGTGCAGCGCGAGAAGGCCGAGGCATCCGCGATCGTCAACGCGATGGTCGAGGGCGTCATCGCGACCGATCCGCGCGGGCGGATCGTCACGGCGAATCCGGCGGCGCGCCGGCTGCTCGGCTATGCGCACGACGCCGAGCTCCCCGACCTGCGCACCCTCTTCCGCGTCAAGGAAGCGCGCGCGGCGGTTGACGCCGTGCTCACGGGCGAGGCGGTGCAGGACCGCGAAGTGGAGTTCGACGGCGCGACGCTCACGCTCAATGCGCGCCCCCTCCCGACCGGCGGCGCGGTGCTGGTGCTGCACGACCTGACCGAGGTCCGGCGGCTCGAGGCGGTGCGCCGGGATTTCGTCGCCAACGTCTCGCACGAGCTCAAGACACCGCTGACCTCCATCTCCGGCTATGCCGAGACGCTCGCGGACGGCGGCGTCGACCCCGCCACGACGAAGCGCTTCCTCGCGACGATCGTCAGCAACGCCTCCCGCATGCAGCGACTGGTCGATGACCTGCTCGACCTGTCGCGGATCGAGGCCGGGCGCTGGGTCCCGGAACCGATGCCGGTGGGGCTCGAGGCGGCCGCGAACGAATGCTGGACGATGTTCGCCGATCGCGCGGCCGCGCGGCGGGTGACGTTCGTGCGCACGTTCGCGCCCGACGCGACCGTCATCCACGCCGACCCGCACGCGATCCGCCACCTGCTCCAGAACCTCGTTGACAACGCGCTCCGCTACGTCCCCGCCGGTGGCACCGTCACCTGCCGCAGCGAGCGCGCCGACGGCGGCATCGTCCTGAGCGTCGAGGACAACGGCAGCGGCATCAGCAGCGATCACCTGCCGCGGATCTTCGAGCGCTTCTATCGCGTCGATCCCTCGCGCTCCCGCGACGAAGGCGGCACCGGCCTCGGCCTCGCGATCGTCAAGCACATGGTCGAGGCGCACGGCGGACGGGTCTGGGCGGAGAGCGCGCTGGGGGAGGGGACGGCGGTGCGGAGTTGGTGGCCGGCTGAGTCGTGAGTCCTGAGTCCTGAGTCGTGAGAGGAAGACAGCGCCGCATCCGGGCCCCTCTCACGACTCAGGACTCACGACTCACGACTCCTTCAAATCCCCAACTCCACCGCCCACCGCACAATCCACCCCTTCTTCGCCGCCCCCGCCGCATTCGCCGCGATGTGGTCGTGCAGCAACTCGCCGGTGCTCTTGATGCGGTGCCGCTTGAAGTAGCGCGTCAGCCCCACGGAGATCTGTTCCTCGCGCGCGGCGCCCACCTCGTCGGCGATTTCGTCGTCCGGCGTCACGACGGCCCAGCGGAGCTGCGGCGACCAGCCGCTCGCCAGCGCGTAGCTCGCCTGGAGCAGCCGACCCGTGCCGGTGTAGACGTAGCGATTCGCCGAGCCGGCATGGGTGGTGATCGGGTCGTCGGCCGTGCGCTTGGCGAACTCGCCGTAGAGTGCCACGCCACGGTGCTTGAAGAGCACGTCGGCCTCCAGCGTCCGCATCGTCCGCGGCGCGTGGAGCGGCAGCCCGAGCTGCCCGCCGACCCGCGTGGTCTTGTTGTTCTGTTGCGCCGAAACGGCCAGGGCAAGACGGGGTGCCGGCTGCCGGGTGAGGTCGCCTTCGAAATCGTCGCTGCCGTCGGCGAAGGCGCCGAGCGGCTGGACCTCGGCCCGCGCCGTCCATGCCACGCCGTCGTCATTGCCGGCGGGATTGCGGCCCTCGCCACCGCTCAGCGCGGTGCGCAGGTGGACGGGTGTGCCGCCGAGGGTATCGGCCCACCACAGCTGCACCCCGACGTCCCGGTCGAAGGTGAAGCGGTTGTTCACGATCGATCGCTCGGGAAACTCGAGGTCGCCGGAGGAGATCACCCGCTGCCGGTTGCCGGGCAGCTTGGTCTGTCCCACGATCCCCTGGAGGTGCGGCGTGAACCGCCAGGAGACCGTCGCATCCCGAAGCACGTTGGGGAAGCCGGTATCGGCCCAGTCCTGGTCCCCCCGCGTGAAGGACAGCTGGAGGTTGAAGCCGAGCCGGGGGTCGAGGAGCGAGCCGCCAAGCCGGAAACGCGCCCGCCGCACCTGAAACGCCACCTGGTCTGGATTGAAGGCGTCATCGTCCGAGGAGGCGATGGTCATCAGCTCCTGGATCCGGAAGCGCATGGTGATGCGGTTCTTCCCGTCCGGGGAGCTGAAGGTCACGCCCTTGCCATCGACCGTGACCCCCGGCGCCGACTGGGCGGCGAGGGAGAGCGGGATCGAAAGGACGAGCGAGGCCAAAAGGGGCAGGCGCAGACGACGGGACATCGCAGGAACGCTCCAGGAAAACGGCCGGGTTGTGACGGAATCGTGACGAAGATAGCGACGGCGCCTGCCCCGTGGCGCTAATTTTCCGGGATGCCTCTTCGTCGCGCCTCGGCCCTGCTCCTCGCCCTTGCCCTCCTGCTCCCCGGCCGGGCGCCGGCCCAGCAGATCCTGACCGGCGCGGGCGCCACCTTTCCCTATCCGCTCTACTCGAACTGGTTCGCCAGCTACCAGCAGCGGACCGGGGTCCGGATCAACTACCAGTCGATCGGCTCGGGCGGCGGCATCCGGCAGTTCATCAAGGGGACGGTCGACTTCGGCGCCTCCGACGCCAGCATGAAGGACGAGCAGATCGCCGCGGTGCACGGCAACGTGCTCCAGCTGCCGACCGTGATCGGCTCCGTCGTGCTGACCTACAACCTCAAGGGACTCGGCGCGCGGCGCCTGCGCCTCGATGCCCCCACGATCGCCGACATCTACCTCGGCCGGATCACCTCGTGGCAGGACCCCCGGCTCAAGGCACTGAATCCGGGGATGGTCTTCCCCAAGCTCGACATCGTGGTGGTGGGACGCTCCGACGGCTCGGGCACCACCTTCGTCTTCACCGACTACCTCGCCAAGGTCTCGCCCGAATGGCTGCGCCGTGTCGGGCGGGGCACCGCGGTGCGGTGGCCGGCCGGCCTTGGCGGCAAGGGGAATGAAGGCGTCACGGCGCAGGTGAAGCTGCTCGAGGGGAGCATCGGCTACGTCGAGATGGGCTACGCGCTGGCGAACAAGCTCGCCTTCGCCGAAGTGCAGAACCAGGCGGGCGCGTGGGTGATCCCGACCCTCAAGTCGGCGCAGGCCGCGGCCGCGTCGCTCGAGTGGACCGCGAGCACCGACTTCCGCGTGTCGATCACCAACGCGCCGGGGAAGGACGCCTATCCGATCTCGTCGTTCACCTGGTTGCTGATCTATCGCGACAGCAAGTCGCCGGCGACCGCGCGCCAGCTCCGCGACTTCCTCCGTTGGATGCTGACCCCCGAGGCGCAGGCCCAGGCAGAACGGCTGCACTACGCGCCGCTGCCGAAGGTCGTGGTCGACCTCGTCGCCGCCCGGCTGCCGACGCTGCGAGCCAACGGTCGGCCGATTCCGTGAGCGGCGTGCACCACTCGACCGGCATCTGGGGCGACCGCCTCTTCCGCGGCTTCGTCACGCTGGCCGCGCTCTCGGTGCCGATCCTGCTTGGCTTCCTCGTCTACGAGCTCTACATCGGCGCGGCGCCGGCCATCGATCGGTTCGGGCTCGGCTTCCTCACCAGTGACATCTGGGACCCGGTCGCCGGGGAGTTCGGCGCCTGGCCGCTGATCGTCGGGACGCTGCTCTCGGCCTTCCTCGCGCTGCTGATCGCCGTGCCGCTGTCGCTCGGCGTGGCGATCTTCCTGGTCGAGTTCGCCCCCAAGGTCATCCGCGGGCCGATCGGTTTCGTGATCGAGCTCCTCGCGGCGATCCCGTCGGTGGTGTACGGGCTGTGGGGCATCTTCTTCCTGATCCCGCTCCTCCGCGCGACGCTCTTCCCCTTCCTCCGCTCCACGCTGGGCTTCCTGCCGTTCTTCCAGGGGCCGATCTACGGCCCGTCGATGCTGACGGCCGCCATGATTCTCGCGATCATGGTGATGCCCTACATCATGTCGGTCTCGCGCGAGGTGCTGCTCGCGGTGCCGGTGGCGCAGCGCGAGGCGGCACTCGCGCTCGGCGCGACGCGCTGGGAGGCGGTGACGGGGGCGGTGTTGCCGTATGCGCGGTCGGGCATCATCGGCGCGATCATCCTCGGGCTGGGCCGCGCGCTCGGCGAGACGATGGCCGTCACGATGCTGATCGGCAACCGCCACGAGATCTCGATGTCGCTCTTCGCCCCGGGCTACACCATGGCGTCGGTGATCGCGAACGAGTTCACCGAGGCCTCGACCGACCTGCATTTCGCCGCGCTCACCTACGTGGCGCTGGTGCTGTTCGCCGTCACCGTGCTGGTCAACGCCGCCGCTCGGTTGCTGATCTGGCGCGTCTCGCGGAAGGCCGGAGGGACGCCGTCGTGAATCGTCAGGCGTTCCGCTTCGCGGTCAGCAACGTGATGGTCGCCCTCACGGTGGCGGCGGTCGTCGTGGCCGTGCTGCCGTTGCTGCTGATCCTTGCCACGCTGGTGGCCAAGGGCGCCGGGTCGCTCTCGCTGGCGTTCTTCACCCGGCCGCCCGGCCCGATCGGCTCGGTCGGCGGCGGCGTGCTGCACGGCCTGGTCGGAACGCTGATGATGGTCGGGGTGGCCTGCCTCGCGGGGCTGCCGATCGGCATCGGCGCCGGGATCCATTGCGCCGAGTATCCGCATCACCGGCTCAGCACGGTGGCGCGCTTCGTCGCCGACGTGATGAACGGCACGCCGTCGATCGTGGTGGGCGTCTTTGCCTGGACCTGGATCGTGGCGAAGCAGGGGCACTTCTCGGCGCTCGCCGGCAGTGCGGCGCTCGGGATGCTGATGATTCCGATGGTGATGCGCACCACCGAGGAGATGATCAAGCTGGTGCCCAACGCGCTGCGCGAGGCGGCGCTCGCCCTCGGCTATCCGCGCTGGCGCACCTCGCTCACCATCGTGCTGCGCACCTGCCTCCCGGGGATCGTCACCGGGTCGCTGCTCGCGGTGGCGCGGATCGCCGGCGAGACGGCGCCGCTCCTCTTCACCGCGCTCGGCAACCAGTTCGTCTCGACCGACCTGAATCAGCCGATGGCGGCGCTTCCGCTCGTGGTCTTCTCCTATGCGACCGGTCCCTACGAGGAATGGCACGCGCTCGCCTGGGCGACGGCGCTGGTGCTGATCCTGGTCGTGCTGGTGCTCTCGCTGCTGGCCCGGTGGGCCACGCGCTCGCGGTTCGACAGCCGTGGCTGACCCGACCGCGACCCCGGCGCGCGTCGCCACCGACAAGCTCACCGCGATGTACGGCAAGTTCACCGCCGTGCACGACATCACGCTGCAGTTCGCGGCCAACCAGGTCCACGCGCTGATCGGACCGTCCGGCTGCGGCAAGAGCACCTTCCTGCGCACCCTCAACCGGATGCACGAGATCAGCGGCGGCGGCTGGATCGCCGGGAAGGTGCTGCTCGACGGGGCGAACATCTACGCCGACGACGTCGACGTCGTCGCCTTGCGGCGCCGGGTCGGCATGGTCTTCCAGAAGCCGACGCCGTTTCCGATGCTCTCGGTCCGCGACAACGTCGCCGCCGGGCTCCGGGTGGGCGCCCGGCACAGCAAGGGCGAGATGGACGAGATCGTCGAGAAGGCGCTGCACCAGGCCGCGCTCTGGGACGAGGTGAAGGACCGGCTGCACGAAAGCGCCCTCGGTCTCTCGGGCGGACAGCAGCAGCGGCTCTGCATCGCGCGGACGATCGCGGCCCGGCCCGAGGTGATCCTGCTCGACGAGCCGACCAGCGCGCTCGACCCGCAGGCGACGCAGCACATCGAGGAGCTGCTCTTCGAGCTGAAGCAGGAGTTCACCATCGTGATCGTGACGCACAACCTCCAGCAGGCGGCGCGGGCATCGGACACGACCTCCTTCTTCTACATGGGCCGGCTGGTCGAGAGCGGGGCGACGAAGCAGATGTTCACGGCACCGGCGCACGAGCAGACCGAGGCCTACATCACCGGGCGGTTCGGATGACGGAACCCCAGGGGGTGGCGATCGCCGTGCGCGGCTTCTCGTTCTGGTACGGGGCGACCCAGGCGCTCGCCGACCTCAACTTCACGATCGGGCAGCGGCAGGTCACCGCGGTGATCGGCCCCTCGGGCTGCGGGAAGAGCACCTTCCTGCGCGCCGTGAACCGGATGCACGACCTCGTCCCGGGCGCCCGGCAGGTCGGGGCGATCGACCTCGACGGCAAGGACATCTACGCCCCGGGGACCGACGTCGTCGCCCTCCGGCGCCGGGTGGGCATGGTCTTCCAGAAGCCGAATCCGTTCCCCAAGAGCATCTTTGACAACGTTGCCTACGGCGCGCGCCTGAACGGCCTGGTGGCCCCTGGCGACGTGCCGGACCTGGTGGAGCGGTCGCTCCGGCAGGCCGCCCTCTGGGACGAGGTCAAGGACCGGCTCGACCGGAGCGCACTGACCCTCTCGGGCGGCCAGCAGCAGCGGCTCTGCATCGCCCGGGCGCTCGGCAACGCTCCCGAGGTGCTGCTGATGGACGAACCCTGCTCCGCCCTGGACCCGATCGCGACCCAGAAGGTCGAGGAACTGATCGTCGGGCTGAAGCGGGACTACACGATCGTGATCGTTACGCATAACATGCAGCAGGCCGCACGCATCTCCGATTTCACCGGGTTCTTCGACCGGGGGCGGCTGGTGGAGCTGGGCGACAGCCGGCAGATCTTCACCAACCCCCGTCACGAGCGGACGGAAGCGTACATCACCGGGAGGTTCGGATGAGCGTCGAGACCCATCGCCATTTCCACGAGGAGCTGAGCCACGTCAAGGTGCGGCTCCTCACGATGTCGGGCGAGGCCGAAGCGGCGCTCGGCCTGGCAGTCGAGGCGCTGCTCGAGCGCGACGCCGTGAAGGCCGAGCGGGTGATCCACGGCGACCGCACCATCGACGCGATGGAGGTCGAGATCGAGGAGCAGTGCATCAACCTCCTCGCCCTGCAGCAGCCGATGGCCCGCGACCTCCGGATGCTCACCTCGGCGCTCAAGATCGCCAACGACCTCGAGCGGGTCGGCGACCACGCGGTCAACATCGCCCAGTCCGCCGAGCGGCTCGCCAAGAGCCGGCCGATCACGCCGGAGCCGGAGATCGTCGAGATGGCCCGCCTGGCGCGCGGGATGCTCTCCGACGCGCTCGAGGCGTTCATCCGCGGCGACGCCTCGGCGGGCCGCGAGGTCTGCCGGCGCGACGACAAGGTCGACGCGCTGCACGGGTCGGTCTTCCGGATCCTGCTGACGCACATGATGGAGGATCCGCACATGATCGGCGCCGGCATGGAGCTCTTCCTCGTCAGCCGCAACCTCGAGCGCGTGGCCGACCTCGCCACCAACATCGGCGAGGACGTGGTCTTCCTCGTCGAGGGGAAGTCGATCAAGCACCACGCCGAGGATCGCGGCGACGCGGCCACGTGAGCACCCCCGCCCTGGGGCGTGAGCGACTCGGCGCCATCGACGTCGGCTCCAACTCGATCCGCCTGCTGGTCGCGGAACACGACCCATCGAGCGGCCTCGAGGTCATCGACGAGGTGAAGGACATGCCGCGCCTCGCGCGCGGCGTCGGCCAGACCGGTGCACTCGACCCCGACGCCATGGAGCAGGCCTTCGAGGCGCTGCGCCGGATGAAGGGCGTCGCCGAACGCCGCGGCGTGACCCGGCTGGCCGCCGTGGCGACGTCCGCGATGCGCGACGCCAGCAACGGCCCCGCCTTCGCCGCGCGGATCCGCCGCGAACTCGGCATTCCGCTCGAGATCATCGACGAGGATCGCGAGGCGCGCCTCTCGTGGCGCTCGGTGGCCCACCACTTCCCGCTCAGCGACACGCGCACCCTGGTCGCCGATATCGGCGGCGGCTCGCTCGAGCTGATCGGCGCCGTCGACGGCCTCGTCGAGGTGACCACCTCGCTCCCGCTCGGCGCGGTGCGCCTGACGGAGTCGCACCTGCCCGGAAAGCGCGACCCGCAGAAGGAGGTCGCCTCGCTCCGGCGCCACATCCGCCAGGTGCTGCGCAAGGCGCTCCCATGGCGCGACTGGATCCAGGCCACGTTCATCGGGTCCGGCGGCACCTTCACCAACCTCGCCCGGATGGCGACGGCACGTCGCGGCCACTCCACCGAGACCGTGCACGGGACCACCGTCCACACCGGCGAGGTTGAGGCGCTGCTCGAGTGGCTCTGCACCAAGACGCCGGCCGAGCGCGCCGCGGTGACGGGCCTCAATCCGAACCGCGCCGACATCATCCTCGCCGGCCTCGCCGTCACCGCGGAATTGCTCGCGCTGATCGACGGCCGCCGGGTGACGGTCTCGGCGTTCGGCCTCCGCGAGGGGTTGCTGCTCGAGATGGTCGGGCATGAGGGACCGGCGCGGCCGGCCGACCCGCTCCGCCTCATCCGCGAGTTCATGGATCGCTGTCGCACCGACCGCCGCCATGTCGAGCACGTGCGGCTGTTGGCGCTCTCGCTGTACGACCAGCTTGCCCCCGCGCTCGAGGCGACACCCGAGGAGCGCTGGCTCCTCGAGGCGGCCGCGCTGCTCCACGACGTCGGGCAACTCGTCTCGTACGCAAGACACCATCGCCACAGCTACCAGCTGATCACCCACGCCGAGCGGATCGGCCTCGGCGCGCGCGACCGCAAGCTGGTGGCGCTCGCCTCGCGCTACCACCGGAAGTCGGGACCGAAGCGGAAGCACGAGGAGTTCGCCGCGCTGCCGCCGGAGGATCAGGCGATCGTGCGCCGGATCAGCGGTTTGCTCCGCGTCGCCGACGGCCTCGATCGCGGCCACACCGCCGCGGTCGACCGCGTCACCGCCACCCTGCTCGACGACCGCTGCGTCATCCGCGCCTTCCCCCGCATGGAGGGCACCGACATCTCGCTGGAAGTCTGGGGGGCGTCGAGAAAGTCGGATGTGCTGGAGAAGGCGTTGGGGCGGGAGGTGGTGTTGGCGGCGGGGTTGTGAATTGAGTCGTGAGTTGTGAGTCCTGAGTCGGGAGAGGATCGCGGCGGAACCCTCTCACGACTCACGACTCAGGACTCACGCCTCACGACTATCCAGCGCCTCCCGCACCCCACACATCAACTCCGCAATCGTCCACGGCTTCGGCAACAGCCGATCCGGCCCGTGCACGACGCTGGTGCCCTCGGCGGGGGTGAAGCTGCGCCCGCTGGTCAGGATCATCGGCATGGTGGCGCCGGCCTCGCGCAGCGCGGCGATCAATTCCATTCCGTCCATCCCCGGCATCACCAGGTCCGTCAGGACCAGGTCGATCGTCTCGCGATCGCGCCGATAGGTCGCGAGCGCCTCCGCGCCGTCGGCCGCCTCGAGCACGCCGTAGCCGACTCGCCGCAGCAGGCGCGAGGCGGTGCGGCGCAGCTCGGGCTGGTCCTCGACGAGAAGAATCGTCTCGCTGCCGCCCTCGTCAGGCCCCGGTCCCTCGTCGACCGCGTCCTGCACCGAGGGCACCGCGCCGATCGCCGCCGGGAAGATCAGCCCGAAGACGCTGCCGCGCCCCGGCGTGGTCCGCAACGTCACGAAGCCGCCCTGCTGGCGCATCAGGCCGAGCACCATGGAGAGTCCGAGGCCGGTGCCCAGGCCGACCGGCTTGGTGGTGTGGAAGGGTTCGAAGAGCCGCTCCCGCACCGCGTCGGTGATGCCGCAGCCGTGGTCCGCCACCTCGAGGACGACGAACGGCCCCGCCCCCTCGGCCTCCTCCGCGCCGAACCGCAACAGCGGCGCGGCCCCGGGCGAATCCGCCTCGAGCTCGGTGACGGGCCCACGCAGGCGAAGCACGATCGGCCCGCCCTCGGGCGCCGCGTCGCGCGCATTGGTCACCAGGTTGAGGATCACCTGTTCGATCGCATCCGGGTCGACCACGACCACGCTCGCCTCGCCCTCGCGCTGCACGATCAGGTCGTAGCGCGAGGAGAGCAGGCGCTGCAGCATCGGCGCATAGCGCTCCAGCAGCACGGCGAGGTCGGTCGGCACCGGCGCGAGGTCGCGCTGGCGCGCGATCCCCAGCAGCGTGCGGACCAGCTTGACCGCATGATCCGATGCCAGCAGCAGGTCCTGCATCGCCGTCGCGGGCTCGGAGCCGGGGGCGAGCGTGCCGCGCACCAGTTCACCGTTGGCGGTGATCACCGACAGCACGTTCTTGAAGTCGTGGGCCACGCCGCTGGTCAGCTCCCCGATCGCCTGCAGCTTCTGCGAATGGCGCAGATGGGCGTCGGCGCGGCGCAACTCCTCCTGCAGGTGGCGCTCGGAGCGCAGCGCGGCCGTCACGAGGGTGTACACCAGGGCTCCGGTCACGACGACGAACGCCCACCCCTTCCAATTCTGGAGTCGCGTGAGCGTGGCCGGGTCGCGCGCCATGGCCGCGACCGCCTCATCGGAGAAGAGGATCCAGAGACTGCCGGCCACCACGTAGATGCCCGCGATGACGGACGCGCGATACGCAGGCGAGAGGCCAGCCGCCGGAGCGCGACTGGCGGGTGTCATCGGCGCGCGTCCACCGCGCGCAACAACTGGGTCCACGCGCTGCGTTGCAGCGGCACCGGCATGATGAGGTCGAATGCGTCACCCACGCGGCGAGACGCCTCCTCGACATGCTCGCGCGCCACGGCGACCGCGCGCACGGGGTGTCCCGGCGGCGGGCACTGGCCACGCCCGGCGGCATCCCACCCCGCCACCAGGAGCGCGACGCCGTCCAGTGCCTCGAGCGGCGGGCACTCCTCGACACGCTGCACCACGAAGCCATCCGCGGCCAGCCATTCCTCGATGGTCGCGGCCTGGCACCCGGGCATGCCGACCAGCACCGCCACGCCGCGGCCGCCGACCGGGACCGGCAGCGGCGCCGGGGCGGCGTCCGGCGCAACCGGCAACGGGACACGCACGCGGAAGCGACTGCCCACGCCGACCGTGCTCGTGACGGTCACCTCGCCCCCCATGAGCTCGGTCAATTGCCGGACGATCGACAAGCCGAGGCCACTGCCGCCATAGTGGGTGGCGGTGCCGGCTTCGGCCTGCTCGTACCGGCCGAAGATGCGGTCAAGCTTGTCGGCGGAGACGCCGATGCCGGTGTCCTCCACGACGATCGAGAAGCTTCCGTCCTCGGCGGTGACATCGAGCAGCACGGTGCCATGCGGCGTGAACTTGATCGCATTGCCGAGGAGGTTGGTGACGATCTGGCGAAGTCGCAGCCCGTCGGCCATCACGCCTTCCGGCGTCCCGGGGGCCCAGCGGAAGACCAGGTCGACGCCCTTCATCGCCGCACGCGGCGCCAGCAACGAGGCGATCTCCTCGAGCGCCTGCCGGAGGTCAAGCGGCTGCGGGTCGAGGGTGACCTTCCCGGCCTCGAGTTTCGACAGGTCGAGGATGTCGTTGATCAGTCCGAGCAGCTGCTTCCCGGCGCGCGCAATGGTCTGGATGAAGTCGCGCTTGGTGGCGTCCTGCTCCATCGTCTCGAGCAGCTCGGCGAAGCCGATCACCGCGTTCATCGGGGTGCGGATCTCGTGGCTCATCGACGCCAGGAATTCCGAGCGTGCCTGGGCCGAGGCGAGCGCGCGATTGCGGGCGTCCCGCAGCGCTTCCTCCTGGCGCACCTGCTCCGTCAGGTCATGCACGATGGTGAGCGTGCCGCGCTCCCCGCCGAGGTCGACCGCCGTCAGGGTGACCTGGGCCGGAAAGGTGGTCCCGTCGAGTCGGCGGGCCAGCCAGTCAATCCGGATCAGCCCCTCGGCCTGCATCGCCAGGTTGTTGGCCGCGACCATCTCCGCCGAGGAACGGCCGCCGGGCTGGGTTTCCGGCGCGAGCTCCGACGGATGGCGTGCCAGCAGGTCGGCGCGGTCCCGGGCGCGGAAGATGTGGACCGCGGCCTCGTTGCAGGTGACCATCCGCGTTCCCACATAGACGAGCGAGGCGTCCGGCGACTGCTCGAAGATCGTGCGATACACGCTCGCGAGCAGGCCATCCGACTCGCCGGATCCGAGGTCCACCGGGGACGCAAAGAGACTAGGCACCGTACGGCACCCAGATGTTCTTGACTTGCGTGGCGTGGCGCAGGAACTCGGCGCCTTCAGCGGCGGCGGGGTCCTGCCAGTCACGGAGCCACCACTCGGTCCAGGTCCGCTTCAGGTTGCCGGTCGAGAGCCGCTCGACGTCCGCAGCCTCGGCCCGCGTCCCGAAGCACCAGCAGGCATCGACGTCGTCGTGACTCGCGAGCGACGGCAGGAGCTCGGCGACCGTCCCGGTGACCAGGTTCACCACGCCGCCGGGGAGATCCGAGGTGTCGAACACCTGGTACAGGTCGGTCGCCACCAGGGGCGACGTGGTCGACGGCATCGCGACGACGGTATTGCCCATGGCAATCGCGGGCAGCACCGTCGAGAGCAGCCCGAGCAGTGGCGCCTCGTCGGGGCAGCGGATGCCGATCACGCCGAGGGGCTCCGGCATCGCGAGCGTCACGTTGCGGAGCGGGGTGTGATGGACCGCGCCGTCGTACTTGTCGGCCCACGCCGCCCAGGTGAAGCAGCGCCGCACGGTCGCCTCGACTTCGGCGTCGCCCGCCACCCCGGTGAGCGCGGTCAGCCGCGCGGCGAACTCCGCCTGCCGTGCCGCGAGATTCTCACCGAGGAAGTAGAGCACCTGCGCGCGCAGGTGCGCGGTCGCACCGCCCCACTTCGATTGCGCCGCGTGCGCCGCCTCGACGGCGTTGCGGATGTCCTTCCGGTTGCCGCGACCGACCTCGCCGACCCGGTGGCCGCCCGCGCCGAACACCGGCAATGCATAGCCGGAATCAGGACGCGCCTGCTTCCCCCCGATATAAAGCTTCGGCGTCCGATCCACCGATGGCAGCCCATCGGCACCGACGGCCGTCGCATCCCCCCTCGCTTCTCGCTTCTCGCTTCTCGCTTCTCGTTCCACCCGCTCGCCATGCAACGGCGCCAGATACTCGTACATCCCCTCCCGCCCACCCTCCCGTCCGTAGCCGCTCTCGCGGTAGCCACCGAAGCCGGCCGACGCATCGAAGAGGTTGGTGCAATTGACCCAGACGGTTCCGGCCTTGAGCCGCGGGGCCACGTCGAGGGCGAGGTTCAGGTTGTCGCTCCAGACCGACGCGGCGAGACCGTAGCGGCTGTTGTTGGCGATCTCCACCGCCTCGTCGCGGGTGCGGAACGTCAATAGCACGACCACCGGTCCGAAGATTTCCTCCTGCGCGATCGTCGCCGCCGGCTGGACGTTGGTGAACAGCGTCGGCGGATAGAAGAGCCCCTCGGTGGGCACCTGCCACGACGGTTGCCAGCAGCGGGCGCCCTCGGCGATCCCCTGCTGGACCATCGCCCCGATCCGCTCGAGCTGCACCGGGGCCACGATCGCGCCGATGTCGACCGACTTGTCGAGCGGGGAGCCGACGCGCAGCCGTTCCATCCGGGCCCGCAGCTTCTCGGTCAGTCGCTCGGCGATCGCCCTCGGCGACAAGAATGCGCGACCCGGCGCAACAGACCTGCCCCTGGTTGAACCAGATCGCGTCGACGACGCCCTCGACCACGGAATCGAGGTCGGCATCCTCGAAGACGATGAACGGCGACTTCCCGCCGAGCTCAAGCGAGAGCTTCTTGCCGCTCCCCGCGGTCGCCGCGCGAATCGCGCGGCCGACCTCGGTCGACCCGGTGAAGGCAACCTTGTCCACGTCCGGGTGGTTCACCAGCGCCGCGCCGGTGCGCCCGTCGCCGGTGATGATGTTGACCACGCCCTTCGGGAAGCCGAGCTCGTCGAGCATCGCGGCGAAGCAGAGCGCGGTGAGCGGCGTGAACTCGGCCGGCTTGAGCACGACGGTGTTTCCGGCGGCCAGTGCCGGCGCGATCTTCCACGACAGCATCAGCAGCGGGAAATTCCAGGGGATCACCTGCCCCACCACGCCGACCGCGCCCATGCCGGGGAACTCGCGGTCGAGCAGCTGCGCCCAGCCGGCATGATGCAGGAAGTGGCGCGCGACGAGCGGGATGTCGATGTCGCGCGACTCACGAATCGGCTTGCCGTTGTCGAGTGACTCCACCACCGAGAAGAGCCGCGCGTGCCGTTGCACGCCGCGGGCGAGGGCGTAGAGCCAGCGGGCACGGCCGTGGCCGCCGAGCGCCTGCCAGGCCGGCAACGCGGCGCGTGCCGCCGCCACGGCCGAGGCCACCAGCGCGTCGTCGCCCTGGCTCACCTGCGCCAGCTCCCCCCCCGTGGCCGGGTTCACCGTCGCGAAGGTATCCACTGGCGACGTCCATGCTCCGCCGACGTACTGGCCAAAACGGCGACCGTGCCGCTCCAACCATTCGTTGGCCAGCGCTGCCGACTCCGGTGCCGGGCTCCAGGCCATCGATTCAAACGCATCACGTACTGAGGTCATCGCAAGAACCCGAGTTTGCGGTGTGCCGATGATCGATGATCGATCATCGATGATCGATCATCGTCAGGCGAGCGGATGCCGATGATTCGCCGAGTACCGCCCCGTCACATGATGCTCCAGCTGCCGCTCGATGTCGGTGAGCAGCGAGCTCGCCCCGAAGCGGAACAGGTCGGGCCGGAGCCAGCGATCGCCGAGCTCTTCCTTCATCATCGCGAGCCAGTCGAGCGACTCCTTCGCCTTGCGGATGCCGCCGGCCGGCTTGAAGCCGACGACGTGGCCGGTGCGTTCGCGGTAGTCGCGGATCAGGCGCGGCCATCACGATCCCGACGGGCAGCGTGGCGTTGACGGGCTCCTTGCCGGTGCTGGTCTTGATGAAGTCGGCGCCCGCCATCATCGCGACGGCCGAGGCGCGCGCCGACGTCGCGGAGGGTGCCGAGTTCGCCGGTGGCGAGGATCGCCTTGAGGTGGGCGTCGCCGCACGCCTCGCGGAAGGCGCGGACCTCGTCATAGAGCGCCTGCCAGTCGCCGGTGAGGACATGGGCGCGGGTGATGACGATGTCGATCTCGTGCGCACCGTCGGCGACCGAGGCCTCGATCTCCATCGAGCCGGGTGCGGAACGGCGACAGGCCCGCCGGGAAGCCGGTCGAGACCGCGGCGACCGGGATGCCGCTCCCCGCGAGCGCCTCGACGGCCGTGCGCGACGAAGGCGTGATAGACGCAGACCGCGCGCGACGTGAATCGGGGCGTCGGCCATGCCGAGCGCCTCGAGCAGGTCCGGCGCGGACGGGCTGCCGCGCCTTGGCGCAGAGCCGCGCGGACGCGGCCGTGCGGTGTCATCGCCCTGGCAGCGTGGTGAGGTCCATCAGGGTGATGGCACGGAGCAGCCAGCCCGCCTGCCAGGCACTCTTGACCGAGCGTCGCGTCGGGATGGTCGCGGCGCGGCGCTCGACGGCGCTGCGATTCACGCGCAGCTCCTGCACCCAGTCGAGATCGAGCGGCACGCCCGGATTGCGCGCGAGGGCGCCGGCGGGCGGATCGATGCGCGGCGCGTACTCGGGGCCGCTGCGCCCGGTGCGGGCGCGGAGATCGGTGCTGGTCATCGGGTCGGTTCCCCCCAGGCCTGGGCGGCGAGCAAGGCCTCGCGACGCGCCCAAAGCTTCGGATCGCGGAAGAGCGTGACCAGCACCGCGCCGGTCACGAAGCCGCCAATGTGCGCCCAGACGGCGACGCCGCCGACCTGGTCGAATTGCGCATTCACCACCTGCATCACGAACCAGAGCCCCAGCATCAGCCACGCCGGCACCGTCAGCCGGAAGAAGATGATCAGGAGCGGCACCACCGTGTGGACCCGGACCCGGGGATAGAGGACGATGTAGGCCCCCATGACGCCGGAGATCGCGCCGCTGGCACCGACCATCGGCACTGCACTTCCCGGGCCGACCGCCACCTGGGTCAGCGCCGCCACGACCCCCGCCATCAGGTAGAACAGGAGGAAGCGGCGGTGGCCCATGGCATCCTCGACGTTGTTGCCGAAGATCCAGAGGAACCAGCAGTTCCCCAGCAGGTGCAGCCAGCCGCCGTGCAGGAACATCGAGGTGAGCACCGTCCGCCAGGGGCGCCCGGGCTCCACCACGCAGGCGATCCCGTCGGCCACCGGAAAGGCGAAGCCCACCGGAAGGCGGCCCATCAGGTCGCCGGGGACGAGCCCGAGCTCGCACACCGACGCGGCCAGCCGCTCCGGGGCCCCGAGCCCCTGCACCACCACCCAAACGGCGAGATTGGCGGCGATCAGCGCCACCGTCACCACCGGGGTGAGGATCGAGGGATTGTCGTCACGATAGGGAAACATGGCCCGCGGAATATACCGCCCGGGGCGTCCTGCCTTACCCGGGTGGCGATACCGCCGCATATTCTGGCCTTCCACTCCCGAGACCCCGCGAGACTCCATGGCCTCCCCCCTGCGCGCCATCGATCCCGTCGTTGCCTCCAGCCCGGCCGCCCCGGCCCGGCCCGAGGATCGCGCCACCCTGATCGACGCCCTCCGCGGCTTCGCCCTCTTCGGCGTCTGCCTGGGCAACATCCTCACCGGCTTTGCCTGGTGGACCCCCACCGCACACGCCCCGGACACCTCGGCGCTCCAGCTCCCCAGCGACCACGCCGCCCATTTCCTGATCCATGCCCTGGTCGACGGCAAGTTCTACTCGATCTTCTCGCTCCTCTTCGGCCTCGGCTTCGCGCTGCAGCTGACCCGCCGCACCGACGAGGCGGGAGCGCTCACGGTCTACCGCCGACGACTGCGGATCCTGATGGTGATCGGCTTCATCCATCTCGCGCTCTTCTGGATCGGCGACATCCTGCTCTTCTATGGATTGATGGGGATGGTCCTGCTCCGGCTGCGGCACTTCGAGGATCGCCGGCTGCTGCGCTGGGTCGTCCTGTTGCTGCTGATGCCGGTGGTGTTCGCGCTCCCCAAGGTGATCAGTCCGATGTTGACGCTCGGCCTGCCGTTCTTCATCCCGGCGGAACTCGTCGCCAGAGGGGTTCGGCTTCGACCTCAGCTCGCCGACGCTCATCACCGACATTTTCATTCGTGGCGACTTGCCGACCGTGATGAAGGGGAACCTCGTCGGCGATCTGCTTTCGCTACGGCGACCTCCTCGACTCTGGGACGGCCGTTCAAGGTACTGGCCATGTTCCTCCTCGGCCTGCTGATCGGTCGGCACCGCGCGTGGGAGCGCCTCGCCGACTACATGCCGCTGGTCCGGCGCGTGCTCCTCTGGGGCCTCGCGCTCGGGCTCCCCGCGTCACTCGGTCAGGCGTGGGTCGCCAGCCTCCCCGAGGGCACCACCTTCGCGGGATGGCGCGTCGTGGTCGACAGCACGCTCTACGCCCTCGGCGTCGCCCCGCTCGCGATGGGATACGCCGCCGGCTTCGTGCTTCTCTGGCGCCACCCGGCGTGGCAGCGCCGCCTCGTCCTGCTCGCGCCGACAGGGCGGATGGCGCTCACGAACTACCTGACACAGACGCTGATCGGAATCACCCTCTTCTACGGGATCGGCTTCGGGTTGGGGACGCGGCTGGGGGCCACCTGGTTCCCGCTGCTCGCGCTGTTGATCCTGATTGTGCAGACGCTGTTCAGTCAGTGGTGGCTGGCCCGGTATCGCTTCGGACCGATGGAGTGGCTGTGGCGCAGCCTGACCTACCGGATCAGGCAGCCGATGGTGCGGGGGCGCGCCTGACGCCGGGCGTCCCCCTTCCCTGTTTCGCGTAGCGACGTGATCATTCCGTCTCTCTCACCACAACCCACGGAGCCCCCCATGCTTCGCCGTGCCCTGCCCGGATTGTTGTTGCTGGCCGCCTGCAGCAAGCCCGCGGAAACCCCGCCCGCCGAGCCGACCGCTGCGCCCCAGGTTGTTACCTACACCGCCTCCGACTTCACCTTCGCCGGCCCCGATACGATCGCCCCGGGGATGACCACCATCCGCCTGGTGAACAGCGGGAAGCAGGAACACCACCTGATCCTCGGTGAGCTCGCCGAAGGCACCACCCTCGAGTCGGTGATGGCCGCGATGCAGGCCGACCCGAATGCCGAACCGAAGGGGCTCACCTGGCGCGGCGGCGCAGGCGGCATCGGCCCTGCCGATTCCTCCGGCGCGACGTCGGACCTTGCCCCCGGTCGGTACGTCGCCTTCTGCTTCCTCCCCGATCCGACGGATGGCGGCAAGCCGCACATCATGAAGGGGATGCTCAAGGAGATCGTGGTGGCCGGCACGTCGAACGGGGCGGCCGCGCCGACGGCGGACGTCGAGGTCCACCTGAGTGAGTTCACGTTCTCGCCCACGACGCTGACCGCCGGCACCCACACCATCAAGGTGGTGAACGACGGCAAGCAGACGCACGAGATTGCACTGGCCCGCCTCGATGAGGGCGCGACCGCCGAGTCCTTCCTCGCCGCGATGGCGCCGGGCGCGAAGGGCCCGCCTCCTGGAAAGCCGGTCGGTGGCAACGGCGCGATCTCGGCGGGCGGCTCGAACTACCTCACGGTCACCCTGACCAAGGGCACCTACCTGCTCCTCTGCTTCGTCCCGGATCCGGCCGATGGCAAGCCGCACGTGATGAAGGGGATGGTGCAGACGGTCGTCGTCAACTGATGACGATGGGGGATGATCGATCGTCGATGATCGATGATCGATCATCCCCTCCGTCGCCGTCCAAGGCACGCCTCGGCTGTCCGCGCCGCGGCACGCCGCGGAGTCGCGCGCTGGCCGGACGCATCCTCGGCCTCTTCGGCTGGCGGATGCTGGGCACCCTGCCCGATGTGCCGCGCTTCGTCCTGATCGTCGCGCCACATACCTCGAACTGGGACTTCCCGCTCGGCATCTTCGCGATGTTCACGGTCGGCCTGCAGCTGACGTGGCTCGGGAAACACACGCTCTTCCGCTTTCCCGTACGCGGCCTGCTGCGATGGCTCGGCGGCGAACCGGTCGATCGCGCTGCCCCGCTGGGCGTGGTCGGGGCCGCGATCGAACGGTTCCGCGATCGACCGCAGTGGGTGCTCGCCATCGCCCCCGAAGGCACCCGGCGGCGCATCTCGCACTGGAAGACCGGCTACCATCGGGTCGCCCACGGCGCCGGTGTCCCGATCCTGCCAGTGGCGATCGACTACAGCCGCCGCGTGATCGAAATCGGCACGCTGTTCGAGCCGACCGACGACGCCAGGGCCGACACCGCCGCCCTGCGCCGGCGCTTCACCACCGCAATGGCCCGCTATCCGGAGCAGTTCGCCACCGAGCCCTGACGCGCTCCACCTTACCGGACCGCCGTCCGGCCCGCATATTCAGCCGACCCGCCCGCGCCGCCCCATCCCCCCTGGGAGTCCCGAATGGCCGAGGCATCCCCTCCTCCACGCAAACCGGCAGACGACGAGCTCGACGTCTGGGGTGTAACCCACGCCGGGAAGGTGCGGCCCAGCAACGAGGATCACTTCCTCCTCGGCTCGCTGCACAAGCACCTCGACATCCTCACCACGTCGTTGCCGCAGGGGCACCACTTCCCGGGAACGGATGAACGGCTCGCCTTCCTCGCGATGATCGCCGATGGTGTCGGTGGCCGCTCGGCGGGCGAAGAGGCGAGCCGCGTGACGCTCGAGTCGGTGACCCGCTACGTCTCGAAGAGCCTCCAGTGCTACTACTCCGCCGATGCGCACGCCGACGACTTCGTCGACCTGCTGCAGGACGCGGTCATGCGGAGTCACGAGGAGTTGCTGGCACGCGCCGCCGCCGATCGCGACTTGCAGGGGATGGCGACGACCCTCACCCTCTGGCTCGGCGTCTGGCCGTGGACCTTCCTGATCCAGGTCGGCGATTCGCGCTACTACCAGTATCGCCGCGGCGTCCTGACGCAGGTCACCCGTGACCAGACGATGGCGCAGGAGCTGGTGGACCAGGGGGTGATGACGCGCTCGGTCGCCTTCGCGTCGCGCTGGGCGAACGTCCTCTCCAGCGCGATCGGCGGCCAGCAGACCGCGCCCGTCGTGACCCGAATCGCGTCGGACTGGGAGAACATCCACCTCCTCTGCAGCGATGGCCTCACCAAGCACGTCAGCGATGAACGGATCGCCGAGTGCCTGCGCACGATGACCTCGTCCCGCCAGGCCTGCGACACGCTGTTGCAGGAGGCCCTCGACGGTGGCGGCACCGACAACATCACGATCATCGTCGGCCGCGCCGTTCCCCGCGCCCCGGAGTCCGCATGAAGGTGCCCGCGTTCGCACTCGCCCTCGCCACCGCGGTCGTCATGGTGCCGGGTCCCTCGCCCGACGCCGCCCCGCGCGTGGTGCCGAACGACAATCGCGTCGCCGCCGGCACGCAGGTGCGCGACACGCTGCACCTGTCGCTGGTGCTGCAGCGCGCCGAGTGGTACCCCGAGGCGGAGGACGGGCCGCACGTGACGGTCGAGGCGTTCAGCGAGGCGGGGAAGGCGCCGAGCATCCCGGCGCCGCTGATCCGCGTGCGCGAGGGGACGATCATCCACGCGACGGTGCGCAACGCGCTCCCCGATTCGACCGCCAACCTGATCGGCTTCGCCCCGCATCCGATCGCGGCGATCGACACCATCACGGTGAAGCCGGGCGATTCGACGGTGGTGACGTTCCGTGCGGGCGTACCCGGGACCTACCTCTATCGCGCCGTGATCGGCAACGATCCCGACACGCGCGAGGCGGAGCACGAGACCGCCGGCGGGGCGTTCGTCGTCGATCCCGTCGGCGGTTCGCCGCCGGATCGGATCTTCGTGATGAACATCACCTTCCAGCCGATCGACAGCACCCACGTGAAGGAGGCGCTCGGCGTCAACGGCAAGTCGTGGCCCTACACCGAGCGCCTCGCGATGACCGTCGGCGACTCGCTCCGGTGGCGCGTGGTGAATGCCACGTCCCGCGGGCATCCGATGCACATGCACGGCTTCTACTTCCGCACCACGGCGATCGGCACCGGCCTCGCCGCCACGACGATTCCGGCGAAGGAGCAGTCGCTCGCGGTCACCGATTCGTACCGGAAGTGGAGCACGCGCGACATCGTCTGGTCGCCGGATCGGCCAGGCAACTGGCTCTTCCACTGCCACATCACCTTTCACGTGGTTCCCGAGACGCGGCTGGATTTCGGCCCCGCCGACGCACACCAGACCCACTCCACCGACCCGATGACGCACATGGCCGGGCTCGTGCTCGGCCTCACGGTCGCGCCGAACGACGCGAAGCCGGTGGCGCCGACCCGGATCCGGAACCTCACCCTCTTCGTCGACCAGGGCGGACCTCGCGGCCGGGCGCCGTCGACCTTCACCTACATCCTCCAGAACGGCAGCAAGGCCCCGGCGGTGGATTCGATGCAGCGGGTCGGCTCGACCCTCTTTCTCACCAGGGGCGAGCGCGCCGACATCACGGTGCACAACCGGTCGACCCAAGCCGGCGGCATCCACTGGCATGGCATCGAGCTCGAAAGCTGGTCCGACGGCGTGGTGGGGTGGAGCAGCAACGGCCCGGCGATGGCACCGCCAATCATGCCGGGCGGCACCTTCCAGGCTCGACTGCTGACGCCGCGCGCCGGCACCTTCATGTACCACACGCACATGAACGACATCGAGCAGGTGACCGGGGGCGCGGTCGGCGCGATCATCGTGCTCGAACCGGGGCAGCGCTTCGACCCGAGCCGCGACCACATCTTCCTCGCGCACTGGAACGGCGTCGACTACGACTCAACCGGTGTGCCGAACATGTTGTTCAACGGCGATTCGCTCGCCGGCGCGCCCCAGCCCCTGGCGCTCGGCGTGCCGCACCGGATGCGGTTCATCAACATCGGGCCGGCGGGGGTGCTCCAGTTCGCGATGCGGCGCGACACCACCGTCAGCAGCTGGCGCGCGCTCGCGAAGGACGGCGCCGACCTCCCCGCGGCGAAGCGCACGGTGGGGCCGGCCCAGCTGCGGATCGACGCCGGCGAGACCTACGACTTCGAGTTCACCCCCACCGAACCCGGAACGTACGAGCTCTCGGCGACGTTGGGACCGCCGGCACGGTGGCGGCAACGCTTCATCGTGCGCTGAACGTGGACCGCCACTCGGGTCGGAAGTAGCTTTGGGGCTTCCCGCCCCTCTCCCGATCCGAGGCCGTCCCATGCTGCACCCCGTCTCCCGAGCAGGACTCGCCCTGCTCGCGCTCCTCCCCGCGATGCTCTCGGCTCAGGACCGCGCCGCCCCCACGGGCGGCGTCGACCCGGGGTTGTTCCAGGGGCTCCGCTATCGCCTCGTGGGACCGTCGCGCGGCGGTCGCGTCACCACCGTGACCGGCGTCCCGTCGGAACCGCGCACCTTCTACATGGGCGTGGCAAGCGGCGGCGTCTTCAAGACGACCGACGGCGGCGAGCGCTGGGTGCCGATCACCGACGGCCAGGTGCCGCTCGGCTCGACCGGGTCGATCGCGGTCGCCGAGAGCGACCCGAAGGTGGTCTACCTCGGCACCGGATCCGACGGCCTTCGCAGCAACGTCTCGACCGGCCGCGGCGTCTATCGCTCGCCCGATGCCGGGGCCACCTGGCAGTTCGCCGGCCTTCGTGAGGTCGGCCAGATCGGAGCCGTGCGCATCCATCCGCGCGACCCGAACACGCTCTGGGTGGCCGCCAACGGCGACGCCTTCAAGCCGTCGCCGAATCGCGGCATCTACAAGAGCACCGACGCCGGGAAGAGCTGGCAGCGCACCCTCTTCCTGACCGACTCGAGCGGCGCGATGGACGTCGAGCTGCAACCCGGCAATCCGGACGTGGTCTACGCCTGGCTCTCGCGCATCGAGCGGAAGCCGTGGACGATCATCTCCGGCGCGCGCGAGGGCGGCTTCTATCGCAGCACGGACGGCGGCACCACGTGGACGCATATCACGGCCGGCTTGCCGACCGACCTGATCGGCAAGGGGAACCTCGCCGTGACGGCCGCAAACCCGCGGCGGATCTATGCGCTGGTCGAGGCCAAGCCGGGCGGCGGACTCTACCGCTCCGACGACGCCGGCCTCACCTGGAACCTGATGAACGCCAACAGCGGTCTGGTGCAGCGGCCGTTCTACTACACCACGCTCGGCGCCGACCCGACCAACGCCGATGTCGTCTATGCCGGCGCCGAGAGCTTCTACAAGTCGGTCGACGGCGGCAAGACGCTCACGACGATGCGCACGCCACACGGCGACAACCACGACATCTGGATCAACCCGACCAACGGGCAGACGATGATCCAGTCGAACGATGGCGGCGCGAACATCTCATTCGATGGCGGACGCACCTGGTCGACGCAGCTCAACCAGCCGACGGCCGAGATCTACGGCGTCTGGATGGACAATGCCTTCCCGTACAACCTCTACGGCGCGCAGCAGGACAACAGCACGGTCCGGCTTTCGTCGCAATCGGTGCCCCGGCCCGCGCGAGGAACTCGGCAACATGCCGGGCTGCGAGACCGGGCCGATCATCCCGCATCCGGCCGATCCGAACATCATCTACGGCTCGTGCAAGGGGCAGTACAGCGTGATGGACCTGCGCACCGGCCAGTCGAAGAACTACTGGATCGGCGGGCAGTCGCTGTACGGCAACCCCGCCTCCGACCTGATCTGGCGCATGCAGCGCGTCTCGCCGATGGCGCTCTCGCCGCACGATCCGTCGGTGCTCTACTACGGCTCACAGTACCTGCACCGCACCCGCGATCTCGGCGTGACCTGGGAGACGATCTCCCCCGACCTCACCGCCAAGCCCGCCTGCTGCCAGGGCGCGAGCGGCGAGCCGATCACGCGCGACGTGACGGGCGAGGAGTTCTACAGCACGCTCTACGCGATCACCGAGTCGCCGATCGAGCGTGGCGTGATCTGGACCGGCGCCAACGACGGCCCGATCCACGTGACGCGCGACAACGGAAAGACCTGGACCAACGTGACGCCGAAGGACCTCCCGACCGGCGGCCGCGTGCAGTGGATCGAGGCGTCGCCGACCCGACCGGGCGTCGCCTACGCGGCCGTGTATCGCTATCTGCTCGGCGACTATGCGCCGTACTTCTACCGGACCACGAACTACGGCCGCAGCTGGAGGAAGATCGTGAGCGGGATCCCGGGTGACGAGCCGACCCGCGTGCTGCGCGCCGACCCCGATCGCGCCGGCCTGCTCTACGGCGGCACCGAATTCGGGATGTACGTCTCGTTCGATGACGGCGACCATTGGCAGTCGCTGCAGCTCAACCTGCCCAACGTCCCGATCAACGACATCAAGGTCTATCGCAAGGACCTGATCATCGCCACGCAGGGTCGCGCCTTCTGGATCCTCGACAATCTGTCGTCGCTGCAGCAACTGCGGCCGACCACGCCGCAGGATTCGGTGGTGCTCTTCACCCCGCGCGATGGGTACAAGACCCGGACGAATGCCGAGGTACTGGGACCGATGATCGAGTACCGGCTGCCGAAGGCGGGGGCTGTGGTGAAGCTCGAGATCCTCGACTCCGCCGGCGCGGTCGTGAACACGTACAGCAGCGTCGCTCCGGCCGGTGGCAACCAGGCCCCGGCGCCGCGACCGGCCGCGGCGCCGGCCGACCCGGATGATCCGGACGCCGCCATGATGGCGGGGCGCGGTGGCAGGGGTGGGGCTGGCGGGGGGGCGAGGCCGACCGCCAACGCCGGGATCAACCGCTTCACCTGGGACGCCCGGACCAGCGATGGGCTCGGCGCGCCTCCTGGTCGGTATCAGGTCAAGCTGACGGTCGAGCCGGCCGTCCGGACCGCCCCGCTCCGGCTCCGGATCGACCCGCGGGTCGCCGCGGGGGGCGTCACCGAGGCCGACCTGGTGGCGCAGTACCGCCACAACAAGATGATGCGCGGCATGACCACCGAGGTAACCCAACTGGTCGGGAAGGTCCGGACCGCCGAGACCCGGCTCAAGGCGGCCGGACCGGCCGCCGCCGACACCCTCAAGGCGGTCCAGAGCCTGGCCGCCACGCTGAACACCGAGGCCGTCCGCTACGGCAAGCCGGGGCTCCAGGCCCACATCTCCTACCTGGCCGGGATGACGAGCGGGGCGGACCAGAAGGTCGGCCTGGATGCGATCAAGCGGGCCGCCGTGCTCCGGAAGGAGCTGGATGCGGCGACGGCGCTGGCCAAGAGGTGGATTCCCTGACGGGCGAACAGTGAACGGCGAATAGCCGAGTGGTGAAACGTGAAACGTGAGACGTGCCCGGAGAGTCGGCACCGTCTCACGTTTGACGTTTCACGGGCCCCGTCCACCATCCGCCACCGCGCATTGACCTGCGCCGCTGAAAGTTCTGCCATTCCGGCAGTCAATCCCGGTACGCCGATTGCCTTTCCCTCGGGCAATCGCGTCCGGGATTCGCCTGGGCGCCATTGTGACGCCGACGCCCCAGGAGCGGATATGGCCTCGAAAATCATCGGGATCGACCTTGGAACCACCAACTCGGTGGTCGCCGTGATGGAAGGCGGCGATCCCGTCGTCATCCCCAACGCCGAGGGCGGTCGTACCACCCCGTCGGTCGTCGCCTTCACCGAAGGACGGCGAGCGGCTCGTCGGTCAGGTCGCCAAGCGGCAGGCCGTCACCAACCCCAAGCAGACCATCTTCTCGATCAAGCGCTTCATGGGCCGTCGGGCACGCCGAGGTGAAGCGAAGAGGCGAGCCGCGTGCCGTACCAGGTCGCCGACGGCGCCAACGGCGCTCGCGGCGGTCGAGATCCAGGGCAAGAAGTACACCCCGGCCGAGATCTCGGCGATGATCCTCCAGAAGATGAAGCAGACCGCCGAGGACTACCTCGGCCACACGGTCGACAAGGCGGTCATCACCGTCCCGGCCTACTTCAACGACGCCCAGCGGCAGGCCACCAAGGATGCCGGCAAGATCGCCGGCCTCGAGGTGCTGCGCATCATCAACGAGCCGACCGCGGCGGCGCTCGCGTACGGCCTCGAGAAGAAGAAGGACGAGAAGATCGCGGTCTTCGACCTGGGCGGCGGCACCTTCGACATCTCGGTCCTCGAACTGGCCGAGGGCGTGTTCGAGGTGAAGAGCACCAACGGCGACACGCACCTTGGCGGCGACGACTTCGACCAGCGCCTGATCGACTGGCTCGTGGCCGAATTCAAGAAGGACCAGGGGATCGACCTCTCGAAGGATCCGATGGCGCTCCAGCGCCTCAAGGAAGCCGCAGAGAAGGCGAAGATGGAGCTGTCGAGCACCACGCAGACCGACATCAACCTGCCGTTCATCACGGCCGATGCCTCGGGCCCGAAGCACCTGAACCTGCCGCTCACCCGCGCCAAGTTCGAGCAGCTGGTGGACGACCTGGTCGCAGCGCTGCATCCCGCCGATGGAGATGGCGCTGAAGGATGCCGGCCTCAAGCCGGGCGAGATCGACGAGATCATCCTCGTCGGCGGCTCGACCCGCATCCCGAAGATCCAGGAGGTCGTGAAGGCCTTCTTCGGCAAGGAGCCGAACCGGTCGGTGAACCCGGATGAAGTCGTGGCGATCGGCGCGGCGATCCAGGGCGGCGTGCTCGGCGGCGAGGTCAAGGACGTGCTGCTGCTCGACGTGACCCCGCTGTCGCTCGGCATCGAGACCCTCGGCGGCGTCGCGACGGTCCTCATCCCGCGCAACACGACGATCCCGACCAAGAAGTCGGAGACGTTCAGCACGGCCGAGGACAACCAGACCACGGTCGAGATCCACGTCCTCCAGGGCGAGCGGCAGATGGCGCAGGACAATCGCACCATCGGCAAGTTCCAGCTCGACGGGGATCCCGCCCGCTCCGCGCGGGATGCCGCAGGTCGAGGTGACCTTCGACATCGACGCGAACGGCATCCTGCACGTCTCGGCCAAGGACAAGGCGAGCGGCAAGGAGCAGAAGATCCGGATCGAGGCGTCGAGCGGGCTGTCGGACGCGGACATCGACAAGATGGTCAAGCAGGCCGAGGCGAACGCCAAGGAAGACCAGGAGCGTCGCGACCAGATCGAGGCCCGGAACCAGCTGGACGGCCTCGTCTACAAGGTCGAGAAGGACTCCAAGGAGTGGGTCGACCGCCTGGCGGCCGACGTGAAGGAGCGGCTCGACAAGGCCGTCGAGGCGGGCAAGGAGGCGCTCCGCACCGGCGAGTCCGAGAAGATCAAGTCGGCGCTGGACGAGCTCAACGTCGCCTATTCGGCGGCGGGGGCCTCGCTCTACCAGAACGCCCCGTCGGGGGAGGCCGAGGCCCCGGCCGGTGGCGACGCCCAGGGTGGCGCCCCGAAGGACGACGCCGTCGAGGCCGACTACGAGATCGTGGACGACACCCCGAAGGCGTAACCGGAACCGCGCGACCGAATCTTTCGGTCGCGCATCCGAGTATTATGTAGGCAGAGTGGGCCGGGATCCCTGAGGGGACCCGGCCTGCCGAACATCCACCCCACGGACCGCAAATCGATGTCGAACCACACGCGCAACTGGCTCAAGCTTTCCGTCCTGGTCGGGCTCTCCTTCGTGCTGGGCCTCTTCTTCGCCGGCCTGCTCGACCTCCCGCACTCCTCCCTGGCCCAGCAAGAGGGGGCCGGTGGACCGCCGATCGTTCCGGTGGACGCGCCGCGCATCCCCTCCGCCAAGCCGCTCGCCGAGATCTCGACGGCCTACGCGTCGGTGGTCGAGGCGGTCCGCCCCTCGGTGGTGTTCATCACCTCGGAGCGGCCTGACGGGCAGGTGATCGCCCCGCACCGGTTGCCGCCGGGCTTCGAGATGCCGAAGCCGCGCGGTCGGGCCCCGGAGAGCGACCAGTTCGAGGTCTCCAGCGGCTCGGGCTTCATCGTCTCGTCCGATGGCTACATCATCACCAACCACCACGTCATCGAGGGCGCCAGCAGCGTGAAGGTCGGCCTGCTCGACGGCCGCACCTTCGACGCCACCGTCGTCGGCTCCGACAAGGACACCGACGTCGGCGTGCTCAAGATCGACGCGACCGGGCTGGTCCCGGCCGCCCTCGGCTCCTCGGACGCGGTGCGCGTCGGCGAGTGGGTGCTGGCGATCGGCAATCCGCTCGGCGCCGACCTGACCTTCTCGGTCACCCAGGGCATCGTCTCCGCCAAGGGGCGCGGCGTGCTCGACCGCAACGACCCGACGCGCAACCAGCGCGAGATCGCCGACTACATCCAGACCGACGCCGCGATCAACCGCGGCAACTCGGGTGGCCCGCTGATCAACGTCCGCGGCGAAGTCATCGGCATCAACTCGGCGATCGCCTCGTACACCGGCTACTACGCCGGCTACGCGTTCGCCGTGCCGATCGACCTGGCCCGCAACGTGATGAACCAGATCATCCGCCACGGCAAGGTGGTCCGCTCCGCGCTCGGCATCACGGTCAAGGATGCCGACGCCGAAGACGCCGCGTACGTCGGGCTCGAGAGCGTCGGTGGCGTCCGCGTCGACGGCTTCGGCGAGGACTCGCCCGCCAAGCGCGCCGGCCTGCTGCCGGGCGACGTGATCGTCGCGGTCGACGGCCAGCCGGTCAAGTACACCGCGCAGCTGCAGCAGGCGATCGCGTTCAAGGATCCGGGCACCACGGTCGCCGTCGCGGTCGCGCGTGGCACGGGCAAGAAGGAGTTCACGGTGCGGATCGCGGCGATCCCGGGCGACCCGGACGACGTCGCCGCCGCGCCGGTCGAGAAGAAGGCCGCCACGCCGAACACCAACCGCCTCGGCATCGCGGTCGAGCCGCTCACGGCCGTGACGGTGCGGCAGCTCGGGCTCCCCAACAACACCAAGGGGCTGCTGGTCCGCTCGATCAACCACGGCTCGCCGGCCGAAGGGAAGCTCTTCTCGGCCGACCGCGACCCGCGCGCCGACGTGATCACCGAGGTCGAGGGGAAGACCGTCCGCACCGAGGACGACCTCAAGGCCGCGCTCGGCAGCGCCCGCAACGGCGTCGTCACGCTGCTGATCGTGAATCCGGACGGCGGCGGGATTACCCGGCTGGAGCGGGTGCGGGTGATCAACAAGTAGCGAACAGCGAACGGCGAGCGGCGAACCGCGGAGTCGTGAAACGTTAAAGGTGAAACGTGTGCCGATCGACTGGCCCGTTTCACCTTTCACGTTTTACCTGCTGTTCGCCGCTCGCCGCCTGTTACTTCTTCGGCGGCACCGGAATCTTCTGGATCGCCGCTTCCTTCTCCCAATAGTTCCAGCCCCAGCCGGTCACCTTGCCGTCGGCGTACACGACCGGGCTCATGGCGCGCCAGTCGACCGAGTCGGTGAGGGCGACTTCCTTGAGCGTATAGAACTGGATCTCCCAGAGCTTCCCGCCAGTGGCGTAGGAGGCCATGGAATGGGCGTCGGTCTTCATCAGGACGGCAACGCTGTCCTTGCCGATGCCGGCCGAGAGCTTCTTGAGCCGGCTGTCGCCGCATGCGGAGAGTGCCGCCACACCGAGCAGGGCCACGACGGCCCGGGTCTGCCAACCATGCTTCACGCTGATCCTCGTGGTACGGGGGTGAACCTCGCCGTAAGATAGCGCCCCCGCCGCCGGACGTGGAACCGGTGGCGGGGGCGCGTTAGCTTCGGGGGGCAGGCCCACGCGAGCGTGGCGGAACTGGCAGACGCGCAGGACTTAGGATCCTGTCCTGAAAGGGGTCCGGGTTCGACTCCCGGCGCTCGCATCCTGACGGCGGACAGCGGCCTGAGGCCCTAGGGGGCCTTGGGCCGTTCGACCTTGACGTAGTAATCAGGGTCGACAGAAAGGGTGGCGGCCGTTCCCTCCAGCAGTTGCCACTCCGTGGTCGGTTTGATTTCCACCAGGTGGTCGACCTGCCCGCGCGTCACACCGACCGGCAGGGTCAGCGCGAAACCCGGCACCACGTTGGTCCACTTGTAGGCCACCTGATTCCCGCGCTGTTCGAGCACGAGCGTCGGGATCATCGTCGTCTCGAGATACTGCCGGAAGATCGGGTCGAGGTCGATCCCCGCCCCCTTCGAGATGTAGTCGCGCATCTGCTGGCCGGTGACGGTCTGGTGCCAGAAGGTCTTGCCCAGGCCGCGCAGGATGCCGCGCCACTTCTCGTCGTCGCCCACCATCTGACGAATCGTGTGCAGCATGTTCCCGCCCTTCGGGTACATGTCGCCCGAGCCTTCGGCATTCACGCCGCGCGCGGGGATGATCGGCGTGTCGTTGCGGATGCCGCTGCGCGTGCCGATCACGTACTTCGCCCCCGCGTCCTTCCCCTGCTGGCACTCGGTGTAGAGACCCTCGGCGTAGTTCGCGAACGACTCGTGCACCCACATGTCGGCCTGGTCCTTCGCCGTGATGTTGTTGGCGAACCATTCGTGCGCGCTCTCGTGCACGATGATGAAGTCCCACTTGAGCCCGAGCCCGGTGCCCGAGAGGTCGCGGCCGAGATAGCCGTTCTTGTAGCGATTGCCGTACGCGACGGCGCTCTGGTGCTCCATCCCGAGGTGCGGCGCCTCGACCAGCTTGAAGCCGTCCTCGTACCAGGGATACGGCCCGAACCAGTGCTCGAAGCAGGCGATCATCGGCCGCGCCTGCTGCCACTGCACCCGCGCGGTGTCCTCGTGGATCGCGAGCGGCCAGAAGTCGAGCGTGAGGTTGCCCGCCTCGCCGGCGAAGTTCTCGCTCCAGTGCGCGTAGCTGCCGGCGTTGATGGCGATGCCGTAGAGGTTGATCGGCGAGGTGACGAACCACTCCCACGTGGTGGTGCCGTCGCCGTTCGACGTGGTGCGGCGCAGTCGACCATTGGAGACGTTCACCATCGGATCGGGGACGGTGATCGCGACGCGCTGCGAATCGGGCTCGTCGCCGTCATAGTCCTTGAGCGGCCACCAGACCGAGGCGCCAAGCCCCTGGTTGGCGGTCGCCACGAACGCGCGGCCGAGCGAGTCCTTCTTCCAGATCAGGCCGCCGTCCCAGGGCGGATTCTTCGCCGCCTGCGGCTTGCCGTGGTAGTACACCGTGAGGCGCTTCATCGCGCCGGCCTGCTGCGCGGTGGCGAGCGTCACGAAGAAGGCGTTGCCATCCCGCCGATGGGCCAGCGCGCGACCATCCTGGCGGACGCTGTCAACCACGAGCGGCGTCTGGAGGTCGAGTTGCATCTCGCGCGAGGGTCGCAGGACGCGATAGCTGATGGTGTTCTGGCCGCGGATGGTGCTGTCGGCCGGCGAGACCCGGACGTGCAGGTCGTAGAACGCGGCATCCCACCAGCTGCGCCCGGGGCCGTTGCTCCCCCGGAGGGTGTCGGCGTGCGTGAAGGTGGCGGGGGTCTGGGCCGACGCTGTGCCGACGGCGAGCAGGAGCAGGAGCGCAGGGCGGAGGGACATCTGGGTGGTCCGCGGAGAGGACGGCGGCCGGGGGCCGCGGGGTCAGTGAATCGGGGGGTGGAGCAGGGCGATCCGGACGGCGTCGACCACCAGTTCGAGGTCGTCGAGCTTGCCGAGGAGGGGCACGCCGAGGCGTTCGATCGGCTGATGCACGGCCGGGTCGCGGTTCGCACCGGTCAGGAAGACCACGCGGCTGCGGAGGGCCGGGGCGACCTCCACCAGCTGCCGGTAGAAGTCGATGCCGCTCACTTCGGGCATCAGGACGTCGCAGACGACGGCGTCCGGCCCCGGCTCGACCTGCAGCTGGAGCAGGGCCTCGGGGGCCGAGGCCGCCTCGATGATCCGGTAGCCATGATGCTCGAAGGTCCGGCGCAGGACGCGTCGAATCGCGGGATCATCGTCTACCACAAGGATTTGAGCGCTCACCCCCATAAGAACCCTCCCCCGCTCCCCAGCGTCAAGTGTGCCGGCCGAATTGACCCCCCTGCCACGCGGCGGGTAGCTTTCCGGGCTATGACCGAAATCACCTACCGAATTGCCGCCGAAGATGTCGCCTCCAAGACTGTTGAGGTGACCGTCCCCGTTGAACGCCTGGCCGATGCCGAACGCCGTGCGGTCCGCGAATACGCCCGCCAGATCCGCCTCCCGGGCTTCCGGAAGGGCCACGCCCCCGAGGCGGTGGTCCGGAAGAAGTTCGACCAGGAGATCAAGCGCTGGGTCCTCGAGGACTCGCTGCGTCAGGGCTGGGAGCTCGTGCTGAAGGAGGCCAACCTCAAGCCGACCGCCGACCCGCAGATCCGCAAGGTCACCTTTGAGCCGGAGCAGCCGCTCTCGTTCGAGATCCTCGTCGAGATCCGGCCCGAGCTGGCGCTCGCCACCGTGGGCGGCTTTGCGCTCAGCCGTCCGGCCGTGGCCGTGACCGACGAGATGGTCGAGGAACAGCTGGACCGGCTGCGCGAGCAGAAGGCGACCTGGACCCCGCTCGAGGGCGTGCAACCGGCGCCCGGCCACCTCGTCTCCGTGAGCGTGACGACCATCGAAGAGGGGAAGGAGCCGGTCGAAGGGGCACCTTACTCGCTGGTGATCGGCCAGGGCCAGGCGATCCCGGAGCTCGAGGAGCGGATCCTGACCCTGAAGCCGGGCGAGACCTCCGAAGGTGACGTCCGCTTCCCCGAGGACCATCCCGACGCGTCCCGCCGCGGCCAGAGCCGCCGGATCCGGGTGACGCTCCATGAGGTCAAGTCGCAGCTTCTGCCGCCCCTCGACGACGCCTTTGCCCGGGAGGTCGGCGAGTTCGAATCGGCCGCCGCCCTGACCGCGCAGGTCCGCGAGGACGTCGCCGCCGAGGCGACCCGGAACGCCGAGCAGGCGGTCCGGGAGCAGCTGGTCCAGAAGATCGTCGAGGCCAACAGCGTCCCGGCCCCCGAGAACCTGGTCCATCGCCTGCTGCACGCCTATGCCGAGGGGTATCAGATCCCCAAGGAGCAATTCGAAACGTTTGCCCAGTCCTTCCACCCGATCGCCGAGTCGCAGGTGCGCCGGGAATTGGTGCTGGACGCGGTCGCCACGGCCCAGAACCTGCACGCGACGGAGCAGGACCTGGACGCCCGGGTGGCCGAACTGGCCGCCGCCCGGGGGGTCGAGCCGGGGAAGCTCTACGCCTCGCTGCAGCAGGCCAACCGCCTGGGCGAGCTGGAGCGCAGCCTGACCGAGGAAAAGACCTTCAGCTGGCTCCTGGGCCAGTCCACCGTCACCGAGGGTGCGGCGTGACCCACAGCGCGATCTATCCGCCGTACATTATCGAGAAGTCCGCCCGCGGCGAGCGGACCTACGACATCTTCTCGCGGCTGCTGATGGACCGGATCGTCTTCCTCGGCGCCGGGATCAACGACGACGTCGCGAACATCATCATCGCGCAGCTGCTCTTCCTCGAGGCCGACAACCCCGAGAAGGACATCTATCTCTACCTGAACTCGCCTGGCGGGATCGTCTCGAGCGGCATGGCGATCTACGACACGATGCAGCACCTGCGGGCGCCGATCAACACGATCTGCATGGGGATGGCGGCCTCGATGGGCTCCTTCCTCCTCGCGGCCGGGACCAAGGGGAAGCGCGCGGCGCTCCCCCATGCGCGGATCATGATCCACCAGCCCTCGGGCGGCACGCAGGGCACCGCGGCCGACATCGAGATCCAGGCCCGCGAGATCCTCTATCTCCGCGGCCGGATGAACGAGCTGTATGCGAAGCACACGGGGCAGCCGCTGGAGCGGATCGAGAAGGACATGGAGCGGGATCGCTTCATGAGTGCCGAGGAGGCGGTCGAATACGGCCTGGTCGACACCATCCTCACCCCCCGCAAGGTGGACGCCCCGCCCACCAAGGGATGACCTGGAGCGCCTGATGTCCAACGACAAGCACCTCCGTTGCAGCTTCTGCGGGAAGAGCAAGGACTCGGTCCGGAAGTTCATCTCCGGCCCGTCCGTGTACATCTGCAATGAGTGCATCACGCTCTGCAACGAGATCCTGGCGGAGGACGAGGAGCGCGAGACCACCGACGGACAGCGCACCGTGCCCACGCCGCAGGAGATCAAGGCGACGCTGGATCAGTACGTCGTGGGACAGGAGCGCGCCAAGCGGTCGCTCTCGGTGTCGGTCTACAATCACTATCGCCGCATCACCGCCGGCCCGCGCGAGGCCGGTGATGTCGAGCTCGAGAAGTCCAACATCCTGGTGCTCGGCTCGACCGGCACCGGCAAGACGCTGCTGGCGCAGACGCTGGCGCGGATTCTCGACGTCCCGTTCACGATCGCCGACGCGACCACGCTGACCGAGGCGGGCTACGTCGGCGAGGACGTCGAGAACATCCTGGTGCGGCTGCTGCAGGCGGGCGACTTCAACGTCGCCGAGTGCGAGCGCGGCATCGTCTACATCGACGAGATCGACAAGATCGCGCGCAAGTCGGAGAACCCGAGCATCACGCGGGACGTCTCCGGCGAGGGCGTGCAGCAGGCGCTGCTGAAGATCCTCGAGGGGACGGTGGCGAGCGTGCCGCCGCAGGGTGGCCGCAAGCACCCGCAGCAGGAATACATCCAGATCAACACCAAGGACATCCTCTTCATCTGCGGCGGGGCGTTCGACGGCCTCGACAAGATCATCGAGGCGCGGCTCGGCCGGCAGCGGATCGGCTTCGCGCAGGAGGAGGCGCCGTCGGCGAGCGGCGGTCCCGCCGTGCCGCTCGAGGGCTATGCCGCGGTGGAACCGGACGACCTGCTGCGCTACGGCATCATCCCCGAACTGGTGGGCCGCCTGCCGGTCCTGGTGCCGCTCGAGGCCCTCGACGAAGAGGCGCTGGTGCGCATCCTCACCGAGCCCAAGAACGCGCTGACCAAGCAGTACCAGCGGATCTTCGAGCTCGAGGGCGTCGGCCTGACCTTCGACCCCGAGGCGCTCCGCGAGGTCGCCCGCAAGGCGCTGACGCGGCAGACCGGTGCGCGCGGCCTCCGCGCCATCCTGGAGTCGGTGATGACGGACATCATGTTCGACCTGCCGTCGCGACATGACGTGCGCGAGGTGATCATCACGCCCGAGTCGATCGTGAGTGGCGTCTCGCCCCTGGTGGTGACCGAGCGGGCCCGCCAGAAGAAGGAGGCGTGAGCGGCCCCGCGGCACCGGCCGAGGTTTCGCCCCTCGCCCGGCTCCCGATCGAGTTCCTCGGCTCCTTCCCGGACCCGATGCATCGGCTCGACCCGCCGCTCCCCGAGTTCGCGATGATCGGCCGCTCGAACGTCGGCAAGTCGTCACTGCTCAACGCGCTGGTCGGCCGCCGCGGCCTCGCGCGCGTGTCGCAGACGCCGGGCAAGACGCAGCTGCTCAACATCTACCAGTTGCCGTCGCTCTACCTGATCGACCTCCCGGGCTACGGCTTCGCGCAGGCCGACAAGGGGACGCGGCTCGCGTATCGGAAGCTGCTCGAGAGCTTCCTCCGGAAGCGCACCACGCTGACCGGCGTGGTCTGGCTGCTCGACATTCGTCACAAGCCGTCGAAGGACGACGGCGACTTCCACGCCATGCTGACCGAGTCGGGCTGCGCGGTGCTCGCGGTGCTGACGAAGGCCGACAAGCTGACCCGATCGGCTCGCGACAAGGCCGCCGCCGAGCGGGCCGACGCGATCGGCTTCCCCCTCGACCAGGTGCAGGTCGTGAGCGCCCAGACCGGCTACGGCATCGCCGAGCTTGGCGCCTCGCTCCTCGCCGCTGCCACGGAGCCCGCGGCCTGATGCGCATCCGTTCCGGCGCCGTCCTCCTGGCGCTCGCTCTCGCCGGCACCCCGACGCTCTCGGCCCAGGTCGCCGCGCCGACCGACTCGATCGCGGGGATGATCCCGGTCGGCCAGGGTCGGCTCAATCAGGACGTCATCACCCTCCGTCTCGGCACCGGCTCGCTCGACATCCGGATCGTGCCGCTGGACGAGGCGCTGATGCGCCTCCTCTCGCCGGACGGCTACCAGGCGCTCACCAACCTCGTGGCGGGCGAGCAGAAGCGGATCGACTCGCTCAGCGCCGCCCGCGGGCTGCGTCAGCCGGGCCTCACGCTGGTGACCTTCTACGGCCTCGCCCCGAATACCCGCTTCGACCCGCAGTTGCTGACGGTGATGGGCCGCAACCAGCTCTTCCGGCCGGTCGGCGTGTTGCCGCTCTCGCCGGGCTTCTCCAACCAGCAGCTCGAGGCCCGCGGCCAGGCGACGGCGATCATCGTGTACGAGCGGCCGCTGCCCGTGCTCGAGCCGTTCACGGTCAGCTACCTCTCGTCGAGCAGCAGCGAGTGGGAACGGAAGCTCCAGCGCCTCAACGCCGAGCGCGCGCGGATCCTCGGGCGGAAGCCCGCCCTCGCCGACACGGGCCGCCGGGTCCCATGACGCTCCGCCCCCTTCGGCGCGTGAGCGTGCCCGAGGCGATGCGTCAGCACCGCGACGCCTGGCTCGCCGACCTGCAGGCCGCGCTCGTGGCACCGGGCGCCGACTGGTCGGCGATCACCGCCGAGACGCTCTTCGGCCTCAGCTATCCGGGCCAGGGGACGCTCGCGGAGCGGCTCGCCGACCCCGCCCTCCCGCTGACCGCCCGCATCGCCCTCGAATCGCTCGACTCGCGCCATGTCACCCTCGAGCCGGAGTACTACGCCGAGGTGGACGAGGCGCGCTTTGCCCGGGTCAAGCCGCTGCTCTGGCTCTGGTATTCGTTCGACCGCCTCCCGCTCGGCGGGCAGCATGTGGACCTGGGCATCGAATTCCGGCGGATGCTGGCGCCGCACATCTTCGCGCGCGTCGGCGAGCGGTTCAAGTGCTTCCAGCACGTGGAGTTCTCCTTCGGCTACGCGATGGAGGTCGGCGACGACGTCGTGGTGCACCGCCATGTGCTGCTCGACGACCGCGGCGGGATCACGCTCGGCAACCGGGTGTCGATCTCGGACTACGCCAACATCTACTCCCACACCCACAGCATCGTCGAGCAGAAGGACGTCACCACGCTCCGCACCGTGCTCGAGGACGACGTCCGGATCACCTACCACGCGACGGTGCTGGCCGGGGTCCACGTCGGGGAGAATGGGATGGTCGGGGCCAACGCCCTCGCCACCAAGGACGTGCGGCCCTACCATGTCCATGTCGGCATTCCCGCCAAGTCGATCCGGGTCAAGCCGAACGCCCCGACCGCCCACACCAGCACCGTCCGGACCCCCCGCCACCCCGAGTCGTGACCCCGCCGTGACCCCCTTGGCACCTTGGGGGGGTGGCGGTGGCACTCTGTGACACAATCGTTGCGGGGCCCGTGACCGAACCGTCACGGGGTTCGGCGAGGTTTGTCGTGCTGTGGGGGGAGGTGCGCCGACAAGCGGACACATCCCCAGGACCACACGGACCTTGGGACGGACTTCATGACGGCAGGATTCGCGCGGCGGCTGGGCCTGGTACTCTTCCTTCTCCTGCCGGCGGGCCTCTCGGCCCAGGGCACCGGACGGATTGTCGGCCGGATCGTTGATGCCGACGGCAGCATCCCGCTGGGCGGCGCCCGGATCGCCATCGTCGGCACGCCCCGGATGGCGCAGAGCGCCGTGGACGGTCGCTACTCGCTGACCAACGTCCCCGCGGGCACGGTGTCACTCCGGATCACCAATATCGGCTACGCCCCGAAGACGATCACCGAAGTCGCGGTGACCGACGGCGGCGTCACGACCCTCGACATCACCCTCTCGGCGCAGGCGGTGCAGCTGACCGAGATCACCGTGACCGCGGCCGCCGAGCGCGGCTCCGTCTCGGCGGCGCTCGACGAGCAGCGGACCGCGGTCGGGATCGTGAACGCGATCTCGTCGGAGCAGATTGCCCGCTCGCCCGACGGCGACGCCGCCGCCGCGGTGCAGCGCGTCAGCGGCGCGACGGTCCAGGACGGCAAGTACGTCTTTGTCCGCGGGCTTGGTGACCGTTACACGCAGGCCTCGCTCAACGGCGCCCGCATCCCGTCGCCGGAGCCGGAGAAGAAGGTCGTCCCGCTCGACCTCTTCCCGTCGTCGCTGCTCGAAGGGATCACCACGTCGAAGACGTTCACCCCCGACCAGTCGGGCGACTTCTCCGGCGCGCTGGTGAACATCAAGACCAAGGAGTTCTCGGGGAAGCGCTTCACCGCCTTCTCGATCACGACCGGCGCCAATGACGCGATCACCGGCCAGTCGGGCCGATTCGGCCAGTCGACCGGACGGGACTGGCTGGCGTTGGGCGGGGCGGCGCGCCGCCTGCCGAGCGCGATCTCGAGCACCGACTTCTCGCAGCAGCTGCCGGCCTCGCAGGCCAACGCGCTGATCGGCCAGCTGCGCAACGTCTGGTCGCCGACGTCGCGGACCGGAGCGCCGAACGCGGGGTTCGGGATGACCCTTGGCGGCAACCTGCCGACCGGCGGCACCGGGGTCAGCTACCTCCTCTCGGGAACCTACTCCTTCACCCAGGAGACGCGGGCGGGCGCACGGCGCGCGCTGGCGCAGGTTTCCGGCGCCGGGACGGCCGAGGAACTCGACCGCTACGACGGCGATCTCGGCCGCAACAGCGTGCTCTGGGGCGGCATCGCCAACTTGAGCACCACGGTCGGCAGCCGCAGCAAGATCTCGCTCAACAACACCTACAACCGCACCATGGACAACGAGGGGCGCCTCGAGACGGGCCGCTCGGAGAACCTGTCGCAGAACCTGCAGATCCAGCGGCTCCGGTACGTCGAGCGGAACGTCCGCTCCACGCAGCTGGCGCTGACGCACGACCTCGGCCGCGGCCAGCAGCTCGACTGGGGCGTCACGGCCTCGGGCGTAACCCGCCGCGAGCCGGATCGCTCGGAGATCGTCTACTCGCTGCCCGACGGCGGCGGTGCACCGCAGTGGTTCGGCTTCTCGAACGAGGCCGCGGTCCGGACCTTCGCCGACCTCAAGGAAACGTCGATCGAGGCCAACGTGAACTGGCGCCTCGCGCTCGGTGCCGCATCGGTTGGGCGTTCGCTCCGCGTCGGCGGTCTCTACCGCACGACGGACCGCGACGCCGTGAACACCTCCTACTCGCTCTCGCTGGCGCGCGCCCTCGGCGCGGCCGACCTGGCCCTGCCGGCCGAGGAGCTGTTCGACGGCCGCTTCACCACCGGCGACCAGCAGACGCTGCGGATCGTGCCGCTCGCCGCGGGCGGTTCGTACACCGCCAGCGATCGCCTTGGGGCCGGCTACGCGATGATCACCTGGCCACTCTCGGGCTCGCTCGAGCTGATCGGCGGCGCGCGCGTGGAGCGTTCGGACGTGGAGGTGTCGTCGCGCTCGTCGGCCGGCGAACCGTCGCTTGCCACGCCCTCCTTCACGGACGTGCTGCCGTCGCTGGCGATGAACCTGCGCCTCTCGGAGCGGGCCTCGCTCCGCCTCTCGGCGACGCAGACGCTGTCGCGCCCCGAGTACCGCGAGCTGTCGCCGGTGCTCTTCCGCGAGGTGATCGGCTCGGACAACGTCAAGGGCAACCCGAACCTGACCCGCGCCCTGATCCAGAACTACGACCTGCGCTGGGAGCTCTACCCGAGCCGCGGCGAGATCCTGTCGCTCGGTGTCTTCGCGAAGCAGTTCGATCACCCGATCGAGCGGATCTACCAGGGGACGTCGGGAACGCGCATCATCACCTACGTCAACGCCAAGTCGGCGAACAACTACGGCGCGGAAGTCGAGGTGCGGAAGGAACTCGCCGCGCTGAGCTCGGCGCTGAAGACCTTCTCGGTCGCGGCCAACGCCACGGTGATGAAGTCGACGATCGAGATCGACCCGACGTCGGGCTCGATCACCAGCGCCTCGCGCAAGATGGTCGGCCAGGCGCCCTACGTGCTGAACGCGGGGCTGACCTGGACGCACCCGACCGCCCCGGCCTCGGCCACGCTGCTCTTCAACCGCGTCGGCGAGCGGATCACCGAGGCGGGCGAGCAGCCGCTGCCGGACGTCGTCGAGCAGCCGCGCAATGTCCTGGACCTGTCGCTGCGCTTCCCGATGGTCGGCGGCATCAGCGCCCGGCTCGACGCCCGCAACCTCCTCGACGCGCCGTACACGATCCTGCAGGGCGCCGTGATTCGCGAGCAGTACCGCGGCGGGCGGACGGTGAGCATCGGGTTCAGCTGGAAGCAGTAATCGATGATCGATGATCGATGATCGATCATCGATCATCGAATATGTGGATTGTGACGACCTTGTGACCCGATCACGACCAAACGCCGACACCCCAGGGGTTTCTTCCCTTCGGATGTCGGCGTTTCGCCGTTTGGTTCCACCCACCACGAGGACGACGATGATGTTTGGCCATGGCTCGACCACGCGCGCGGCGATGCTGCTGACGCTTGCCCTGCTCGGCGCTTGCTCCGAGGATCCGGTGACCCCGCCGGCGAATGATGCCCCGACCGGGTTGGCCGCAGCGGCCACCGGCCAGACGACCATCCGCGTGACCTGGACGGCGCCGGCGACGGCCGCGACGTCGTTCGTCCTGCAGCGCGCGACCGGGGCGGCGGGTGCCTTCGCGACGATCACCTCGCCGGCCGGCACCGCGACCCAGTACGACGACACGGGGCTGACCCTCGGCACGCAGTACCGCTACCGCCTCGCCGCGGTGCGGGCAGCGGGCACGTCGGCCTACTCGACCGAAGCGACCGCGACCACGGCGGGCGTCGGTTCGATTGAAGTCACGGCCGACATCACCGCCAACACCACCTGGACCGCCGCGAACGTCTACCGGATCAAGGGCTTCCGGAAGGTCGCCAACGGCGCCACCCTCACGATCGAGGCCGGCACACGGATCGAAGGCGACTTCGCCACCGTCGGCTCGTCGCTCTTCGTGCTGCGCGGCGCGCGGATCGTCGCCAACGGCACCGCGACGAACCCGATCGTCTTCACCTCGTCGCAGACCGCCGGCACCCGGCAGTCCGGCGACTGGGGCGGCCTGATCATCGTCGGCAACGGCATCATCAACCGCTCGGGCGTCGTGAACATCGAAGGGACCGGCACCTCGGCCGACAACGCCCTCGTGCCGTACTCGGGCGGCAACAACAACGCCGACAACAGCGGCCGCCTCAGCTACGTGCGCGTCGAGTACGCCGGATTCGGGCCCGCGCAGGATGCCGAACTCAACTCCTTCACCCTCGCGGCTCTGGGCAGCGGCACCGTCCTCGACCACCTCGAGGCGCTGAACGGCCTCGATGACCACTTCGAGATCTTCGGCGGCGCGGTGGACGCCAAGTTCCTCGTGTCGTACCAGGCCGGCGACGACCACTTCGACATGTCGGAAGGCTACCAGGGCCGCCTGCAGTTCCTCGTCGGCTTCCAGAGCAAGGTGCTGATCCCGCGCGCCGGCGCCGGCAACGTCTCGGCCGACCCGCAGGGGATCGAGAACGACGGCTGCAACGGCTCGGGCTGCGACAACGGCTTCGACACCACGCCGTTCACCGTCCCGGTGGTCGCCAACTTCACGCTGGTCGGGACCGGTCCGGGCGTCGTCGGCGCCTCGGGCGGCTACGGCGCGATCCTCCGCCGCGGCACCGGCGGGCACTACATCAACGGCATCTTTGCCCGCTGGCCCTCCGCCGGTATCGGCTACCGTGACGCCGCCTCCAAGGCGCGCGAGACGGCCGGCCTGCTCTCGTTCAAGGGCGTGTTCATCGCCGAGTCGCCGGTGGCCTTCCAGGCCGGGCAGCAGACCTACGCCGGCGATGTGGCCGACATCGACTTCCAGGGCGGCACGACCGCGGTCTCCCTGTTCACCAAGCTCCCGGCCGCCCCGACCGCCGTCGGCGACTTCGACTGGTCGCTTGCCGCCGCCGTCGCCCCGCGCACGGGTGGCGTGACCACCTTCACCGGCGATCTGCTCACTCGCGCCGGCGCCTTCATCACCGGCACGAGCTATCGCGGCGCGGCGGATCCGGCCGGCGCGAAGTGGTGGGAAGGGTGGACGTCGTACAGCAACAACTGAGTTCTGAGTTCTGAGTCCTGAGTCCTGAGAAGTGAGAGCAGTCGTTAGTCGTTAGGCGTTAGGCGTTAGGATTACGGGTCGCAGGTTGGCATCCAGCCGGCCTGCGGCTCTCCTACTTCGGGAAGTGACGGATATGCGTGCTTCGGTGCTCGTGGTGGGTCTGGTGGGACTGATGGCGTGTGGGTCGGGCGAGAAGCCGGCGGCGGTCGCGGTGGACACCTCGCGCCCGTGGGCCAAGCCGGGGGACAAGGTCGACTCCATCCTCCCGATGCCCGAGCTGGTGCGGCGGTTCCGGGTGGGCCTGGAGGAGCCGACGGAGCTCGAGGGCGGTGCGGCGTCCCGTGACGCGCTCGCCAAGCGCTTCATTGGCGCGATTGCCACGCGCGACACGGCGGCGCTGCGTGGCATGCTGCTGACGCGCGCGGAGTTCGCCTGGCTGATGTTCCCCGATCATCGCTACGCCGAACCGCCCTACGAGCTCGACCCGGGAATCTTCTGGCTGCAGATCACCGCGGAGAACAGCAAGGGAGTCGAGCGGGTGCTGCAGCGCTATGGTGGTCGGCCACTCACCTTCGAGCAGCTGACGTGCGGCGTCGACACGCTCCAGATGCTGCGGGGGCCCACGACGATCTGGGGACCGTGCCGCGTGCGCTACCGGACCGCGGACAGCACCATCACCCGGCAGCTCTTCGGCTCGATGATCGAGCGGAACGGCCGGGTGAAGCTGGTGAGCTACAACAACGAGTTCTAGGGCGTCGGGGGGCGGACCGGAATCCCGCGGCGGGTCAGGAAGGCACGCGCGTCGGCGATGGTGGTCCCATCGAAGTGGAAGATCGAGGCGGCGAGCACGCCATGGGCTCCCGCCTCGAATGCATCCGCGAGGTGCGCCAGTGATCCGGCGCCCCCCGAGGCGATCACCGGAATGCCGACGGCCTTCGCCGCCGCTTCGGTGAGGTCGAGGTCGTACCCGCTCCGCGTGCCGTCGCGATCCATCGAGGTGAGCAGGATCTCGCCGGCGCCGAGGCGCTCGAGCGTGGCCAGCCAGGCGAGCGCCTCCAGCCCCGTCGCCTCCCGCCCGCCATTGGCCACCACCATCCATCGGTCGCCCTCGCGGCGCACGTCCACGGCCGCCACCACGCACTGCGAGCCGTAGGCATCGGCCAGCCGCGAGACGAGCTCCGGATCGCGGATCGCGGCGGTGTTGACGCCGACCTTGTCGGCGCCGGCCCGGAGTGCCGCCCCCGCATCGTCGACCGAGCGGATGCCGCCCCCGACGGTGAACGGGATGAAGATCGTCTCGGCGATCTTCTCGACCATCGAGAGCGTGGTGCTGTGCTCGCGGTACGACGCGGTGATGTCGAGGAAGACCAGCTCGTCGGCCCCCTCGCGATCGTAGCGCGCCGCCTGCTCGACCGGGTCGCCGGCGTCGCGCAGCGACTCGAAGTGCACGCCCTTCACGACGCGGCCATCGGCGACGTCCAGGCAGGGGATGATGCGGCGCGCTAGCATAGGCGGAGGACGTCCTCGATGGGGCCGGCACTGCCGCTGCCGAGCATGCGGATGGCATCGTCGAGCGCGCGGGCCTCGCGCGCCCAGGCACAGCGCACCCGTGCCTCGTCCGGCGCGAGCCAACGCGCCGCCGCGTGCTCGTGGCTCACCCGCACCTCGGCCCCTGCGGGCAGGAAGGCGACGAAGACCGGCACCATCGCCACCTCGTCGGGGCCATGCTGGTAGAAGAGCTCGACGCGCGAGAGGTTGTAGAACTGCGCCGGCTCGACACCGGTCTCTTCGCGCACCTCGCGCCGGGCCGCGTCGGCCGGCGTTTCCCCCGCCTCGATGTGGCCGTGCACCATCTCCCACGAGCCGGGGCAGCGGCCATCGGGGCCACGTTGGAGCAGCAGCACCTCGAGCGAGGGCCCCGCGCCCCGGAGCACGACCACATCGACCAGTGACACGGCGATCGTCGTCATGGCGTCCATTCCGCAAAGGCCTTCAGCAGGGCGATCCCGGCCTGCTGCGACTTCTCGGGGTGGAACTGGGCGCCGAGGACGCTCCCCTGCCCCACGAGCGACGGAAAGCGCCCGTCGTAGTCGCCGACGCCGAGGATCGCCTCCTCGGGGAGTTCGGCGGGATGGTACGAGTGCACGTGGTAGTAGAACTGTCCGGTCTCGCCGAGGAGCGGCCCCGCCACGGCGTGCCGCCGGCCCGCATCGGTGGCACGGACCTCGGCCCACCCGACGTGCGGCACGTGCCGCGACGTGCGGAAGCGGATCACCCGGCCCGGGAGGAGGCCAAGCCCGGTCGCACCGGGGGCCTCCTCGCTCTCCCGGTGGCAGAGTTGCATGCCCAGGCAGATGCCGAGCAGCGGGCGGCCGGCAGTGGCCACCTCGCGGAGCGCGTCGCCCAGGCCGGTGACCGCGAGCGTCACGGCGGCCCGCCCGAAGTGGCCGACGCCCGGCAGCACCACACGATCGGCGCGCCGCACCACGTCCGGATCGGCGGTGAGCGTGCCGGGATGGCCTGCGGCGGCAAGGGCGCGCACCACGGAGGCGAGGTTGTTGACCCCGTAGTCCACGACAGCAATCACAGCACGCCCTTGGTGGACGGGACGCCCTCGACGCGCGGGTCGATGGCGGTCGCGGCATCCAGTGCGCGCGCGAACGCCTTGAAAGTCGCCTCGACGATGTGGTGCGCGTTGCGGCCGCGGAGCAGGTCGATGTGCAGCGTGAGGCCGCCGTGCACCGACACCGCGCGGAAGAATTCCGGCACCAGGGCGACGTCGAATTCGCCCAGCATCTGCCAGGCGACCGGGTCGGCGTGCCACTCGAGGTGGGGGCGGCCGGAACAGTCGACCACGACGCGGACCAGCGCCTCGTCGAGCGGCACCGTGGCCTCGCCGTAGCGCCGGATGCCGGCACGATCGTCGAGCGCCTCGGCAATGGCCTGCCCCAGCGCGATCCCGGTGTCCTCGACGGTGTGGTGCCCGTCGACGTGGAGGTCGCCCTCGGCATGCACCACGAGGTCGAAGAGCCCGTGCCGTGCGACGGCGGTCAGCATGTGGTCGAAGAAGCCGATGCCCGACTCGATCGAGGCCTCGCCCGTGCCGTCCAACTCGAGCCGGACCCGGATCTCGGTCTCGGCGGTGATCCGTTCAATGGTGGCGGACCGGCTCATGCGGCCTCCCCGAAGATGGTGCGCAAGGCAGCGAGCACGGCGGTGATGTCGTCCTCGGTGCCGACGGAAATGCGGAGGCACTGCTCGAGGTCCGTCGCCGACGAGACGTCGCGGATCAGGATGCCGAACTCCTCAAGCAGGCGGCGGAAGACCTCGCGAGCCGGCAGCGCCTCGCAGCGGATGATGCAGAAGTTCGCGGCGCTGTCGTAGGCCACGAGGCCGGGGATCGCCCGGAGCGCGAGCAGCATCCGGTCGCGGCGATCGCAGATCTCGGCGACGCGCGTCGTGATCCGGTCCGCGTGGTCGAGCACGACCTCGGCGGCCTCGAGCGTCACGAGGTTCACGTTGTACGGGAGCTTCGCCTTGGCGATCTCGCGGGCGACCTCGGGATGCGCCAGCGCGACGCCGAAGCGGAGCCCGGCGAGGCCGACCGCCTTCGAGAAGGTGCGCAGCACGACGAGGCGCGGATGCCGGGCGAGCAGGGGGATCGCCGTCTCGCCACCGAACTCGACGTAGGCCTCGTCGCAGACGACGAGTCCGTCGAAGGCGTCGAGCGCCGCCTCGACCTCACGACGCGTGACCGCGGAGCCGGTCGGATTGTTCGGCGTGTTGAGGACCAGCACCTTGGCGCCATCGCGATCGACGGTGCGGAGGAGCCGCGGCATGTCGTAGCGAAAGTCGCGGGCGAACGGGACGCCGACGTAGTGCGCGCCATGCACCGCCGCGAGGAGACGGTAGAGCGAGAAGGTCGGCGCCGGTGCGACGATCACGTCGTCGCGGTCGAGCGTGACCGCCAGCGTCGCCTGGATCAGCTCGTTCGAGCCGTTGCCGACCAGGATCCCCTCGGCGTCCCACCCGTAATGCGCGGCGAGGCGATCGAGGAGCGACCGCGGCGTGAACTCCGGGTAGCGGTGCCAGGGCCGGGCACGGGCGCGCTCGAGGATCGCCGCCTTGAGGTCGGCGTCGAGGTCGGCGGGCGCCTCGTTCTGGTTGATCTTGTGCCGCGCCACGGGTGCGGCGAGCGTGTACGCCCCCTGCCCCCGGACACTCGACTTGATGAGACGCAGCGCCGCGAGCGGATCGGGACGCGGGGAGGGCCCAGCCGTCATGGCTGGCGGCGACCGAGGGTCGCCTCGAGTCGCGCCGCGAGCGCCCGGGGCCGGAACGGCTTGGTCAGGAAGTCGGTCGCCCCGAGCCGCAGCACCCGCACCTCGTTGTCCTCGTCGCCGCGCGCGGAGAGCACGACCACCGGGAGGTCCATCGTCGCGGGGCGAGAGCGCAGCTGCGCGAGCACGGAATAGCCGTCCACGTTCGGGAGGTTGAGATCGAGCAGGACCAGGTCGGGATTGTGGCGATCGACCTGCTCGAGCGCCTCGGCCCCGTCTCGGGCCTCGCAGATCACATACCCCTCCTGCTCCAGAAGGTCCCGCATCACCCGACGGAGGGTGTCCTCGTCCTCCACCAGCAGGATCGTCGCCCGCGCCACGGCGGGCGAGGCATCGCCCTCCTCAGCGGGCGGGTCGTCCACCAACTCCAGGTCGTCGAGGAACGCGTCGCTGCGTGGAGGCGCGACGATCGGTGCCGGGGCCGGCGGCGCCAGCACGGGAGCCGCGGCCACCGCGAGCAGTTCGCCGGCGCCGCGTGCCGGGGTGGCATGGGACGGGATGTCGGTGACGCGGAGCAGCTCGTCGATCGAGGTGTGGCCATCGAGGACGTGGCGCAACCCGCAATCGAAGAGGGTCTGCATCCCGTTGGCGCGCGCCATCTCGGCGATCCCGTGGGCCGTGGCGTTGGAGCCGACCAGGCGCTCCAGGTCCGGCGTCATCTCCAGCAGTTCGACGATCGAGAAGCGACCGCGATAGCCGGTCTGGGTGCACTGCCCGCAGCCGACGGCCTTGAAGAGCTGCGCACCCTCCGGGACGTACGGGAGGACGCGTGCCGGCAACTCCGCCACCGGCTGGGTGGTGCGGCACACCGGACAGAGCTGGCGCATCAGGCGCTGGGCAATCACGCCGCGCAGGGCGGCGCCGATCTTGAACGCCTCGAGCCCCATGTCCACGAGACGCGTCACCGTGTTGGGGGCGTCGTTCGTGTGCAGCGTCGAGAGCACGAGGTGGCCCGTCAGCGACGCCTGCACGGCGATCTGCGCCGTCTCGAGGTCGCGGATTTCGCCGACCAGCACCACGTCGGGGTCCTGTCGCAGGATCGAGCGCAGCGCCGCGGCGAAGGTGAGCCCCTGCTTGTCGTTGGTCTGGACCTGCACGATGTTGCGGCCGAGGCGGTACTCGACCGGATCCTCGACGGTGATGATGTTGATCCCCTCGCGCTGGATCTCGCGGATGCAGGCGTAGAGCGTGGTCGTCTTCCCCGAGCCGGTCGGGCCGGTGCAGAGCACCACGCCCTCCTTGTGCCCGAGCATCCGGCGCACGCCATCCTGCTCGTCGGGATAGAGCCCGAGCGACGGTAGCGCCAGCGCGGTGCTCTGCGTGTTGAGGATGCGGATCACGACCTTCTCGCCGTGCGTCGCCGGCAGCGTCGAGATGCGCAGGTCGACCGGGGCGCCGCTGGCCTGCGAGACGCGCGCCCGGCCGTCCTGCGGCCGGAGCCGGTCGGCGATGTCCATCCCCGCCATGATCTTCACGCGCGAGATCAGCGGGATGCCCGCCTTGCGCGGGATGGTCATCGCCTGACGCAGCACGCCGTCGATCCGGTAGCGCACGATGACGGACTGCTCCCCCGACTCGATGTGGATGTCGCTGGCGCGCGAGATGATGCCGTCGGCGAGGAGGACGTTGACCAGCTTGATGATCGGCCGCGAACTCGCTTCCGCCGCGAGCAGGTCGGTCTCGTCGTCGGCGACGTCCTCGACGAGCTCCGCGCCCTCGAGGCCATCGAGTCCGGAGAGCATGTCGGCGACGGTGCCGTCGTTGACATGCGTGCCGTAGAGCTCGTCGAGCTTCTCGCGGATGCGCGGCGGCGAGGCGAGCGCCATGCGGACTTCGCGCCCGGTCGCGAAGGCGAGCGCCTGCTCCGCGCCGACGTCGAACGGGTTCGCCGTGGCCACGACCAGCAGCGCATCGGTCACGCTGATGGGGACGACCCGGTAGCGGCGCGCGAGTGCCTCGGGGAGCGCATCGCGACTGTGCGCGTCCATCGTGGAGAGGTCGGCGATCGGGAGGCGGCATCGCGCCGAGAGGGCGGCGAGGACGTCGGTCTCGGGGAGCAGGCGGGCGTCGAGCACGCGCTCCCAGAGCGAGTCGTTGCTCCCGCCCTGCTGCTGCTGCGCGCGCTCCAGCGCCCCCGCCGGCAGGAGGGGACCGAGAATCGTTGCCAGCCACTCGTCGTTGAAACTCGCCACGTGCGTGCGGTCCCCGTCGGTCGAGACGTGGCGGAGCGCATCCCCGCCTGCGGGAAATCTAGGCGCGTTGGTGAGCGGGAGCACCATGATGGCGACTCGGCCGAGGCGGGGGCGCGGACGCGCGCGCGACGCGCCGAAACCGAGGGCACGGCGGGCCCGTACGCTGGGGCACTTCTCGCTCGATCCCGGATCCCTCGATGCCCCTCCCCTGCCACCGTCACCCGGCCCGGCTCGCCGCCCTCGCCGCCGCTTTCCTCGCCAGCGCCCTGCCGGCGCCGGGCCTTGCACAAGCCTCGCGCACCGCACTGGCCCCCGGCACCTGGGCGATCGTGGGCGCCTCGGTGATCACGATGGCCTCACCGGGGGCCGTGCTGCGCAATGCCACGGTCCTCGTCCGCGACGGCCGGATCGCCGCGGTCGGCCCGGCCGGCCGGGTCGCGGTCCCGCCGGGCGTTCGACGAATCGACGGGCGGGGGAAGTTCGTCATCCCCGGCCTGACCGACATGCACGCCCATCTCTATGCGGACGAATGGGTGCCGGATTCCGTCGGCCGGTACGAGCTGGGCGTCTTTCTCGCCAACGGCGTCACGACCGCGCGACTGATGATCGGGACGCCGCTGCATCAGACGCTGCGACGAGCGATCGAGGCGGGAGGTGTGCCGGGCCCGCAGCTCTGGGTCGCGAGCCCGGAGCTCTCGGGGCAGAAGCAGGCGCACGGCCGGCAGGTGACCACGCCGGACGCCGCGCGCCAGGCGGTACGCGAGGTCGCCGACTCAGGGTTCGACTTCGTCAAGGTCACCACCGACATTTCGCCGGAGGTGTACGACGCGATCATCGCCGAGGCCGCCAGCCGCGGCATTCGCGTGGTGGGGCACGTCGATCCGCGCGTGGGCGTGGCCCGCGCGCTGAAGGCCGGTCAGCAGATCGAGCACCTCGACAACTACATGGAATCGGTGCTGGCCGATTCCGCGCCGTCACGAGTCTCCGTCTCTGATGTCGGCGCGTACCGCGTCGCGAACTGGGCCTCCCTCGACCACGTGGACGACCGGAAGGTCGAGGCGCTCGCCGGCGCGACCGCGCGTGCCGGCGTACCGGTCACCCCGACCCTGGCCTTCTTCCGACTCTGGTTTGCCACGCCGACGAGTGACGCGGAATTCCGCGCCCGCCCCGACTTCGCCCACATTCCGCCGGCGATGCGCGCCCTCTACGAGCGCAGCCACGCCGTGCTCTGGCGAAACCCGCCAACGGAAGCGCGCCGGGCACGCTACATCGCGGTGCGGAATCGCATGGTCAAGGCGATTGTCGACTCCGGCGGCTCGATCATGGCCGGCTCCGACGGTCCGGGTGGACTGATGGGGTACGGATGGACGCTGCATCGCGAGCTGCAGATGCTCGTCGACGCAGGGCTCACGCCGTTTCAGGCGCTGCAGTCGGCGACCACGGTCCCGGCCCGGTATCTCCGTGCCGAGCGCGACCTCGGCCAGGTCGCGGTGGGGCAGCGCGCCGACCTGGTGGTGCTTGACGCCGACCCCTTGGCGGACATCCGGAACACCATGCACATCCGCGCCGTCGCAGTCGGGGGACGCTACCTCGACAAGCCAGAGCTGGACGACATGGTCGCCGCGGCCGCGGCACGACTGAATCCCCAGCCGTAGCCCCGCACCTACGGCGCCCTGAGCGCCGGCAACGCCAGCACTGGCGCCAACTCCCGGTCCGCCGCGATCTCGTCGCGGATGCGGGGATAGGCCCGCAACGCCCAGGCCGCCCATTCCGCAGCCTTTGCCTCGTTGCCGCTTCGAAGGGCGGCACGAATCGCCGGCACGCCGATGTCGCGTGCTCCACCCTGCCCCAGCGCCTTGGCGCGATCGAACGAGACGAGCGCCTCCGCCGGGTGGCCGTTGCCGAGCTGCGCCATGCCGAGCTTCCAGGCGACCGCGCGGTTGGCCGGCTTCCGTTGCGAGACCACGAGGTAGGCGCGCTCCGCCTCCGCCCAGCGCTCCGCCGCCAGCGCCGCGCCTGCCGCCGCCTCGGGCACCTCGGCGCGCATCGCCTCGTGCAGTGTCGACGACGTCGCCCGCTGCATGAAGTCGAGCGTCTGGCCGATCACGCTCGCGCTGGTCGCCGTACTGTCGTTGAGGTCGAAGCCATGGGTCCCTGCCGGATGGCTGACCACCGTCACGGGGCTTCCCGCGTCGGTCAGTCGGCGCGCGAGCGAATCGAACGAGGCGTTCAGCCCCGGCGCGTCGAGACCGGCGCGCACCATGAGGACCGGGACGTCGATCCGCGGCTGCATCACGTTCCCGGCGCCATAGTACAGCACATACCCGTTGATCGGGCGAGTGCCAGAGAGCGCAAAGGGTGTCCCCGACCAGGTCATGCCCGAGCCGGCCCAGACCACCAGCGTTGATGGGTCAATGTGCAGCGTCGCGCGCCGCCGATGGAGGGCCGCGACGACGGAATCGAGATGGGCCACCGCCGCACCGATGCTCGCCTCCATCGATTGCTGCGGATCGAACGGCGATCCCTCGTAGAGCACGCCGGCGAGCTGCCGCGTCGTCACCAGGCGCGCCCATTCCTGATAACTGCGTGCACGCATCAGGCCGGGGCCGCCGTTGTTGGCGAAGATGACGACCGGGATCGCCGTCTCACCAGCGGCGCGCGGCCGGACGATCTGCAGCTCACGGCGCGCTCCTGTCGGCGTCGTGAACGAGTCGACGGTGAGGATCACCGCCGCCGCCGACGGCACGGGCACGACGAGGCCGGGGCCGTTCTCCTGCGCGCTCAGCGCGACGGGAAGGGCGAGCCTCAGGGCCAGCGCAGTGGCCTGTTTCATTCGTTCCCTCCCCGAGATGAGATGGGTCGTCGCTCGAAGAACTGCACGTACGTCCCGCTGGTGTCGCGCACCAGGATGTTGCGCGTCCAGAGCGTGTCCGTGGCCGGCAGCGAGGCCGGCTTCTCCAACCAGGTCCCCTCGATGGTGGCGCGCCGGGCACGCAGCACGGCGAGCGTACTGTCAAGGTTGGTGACGAAGAAGCCGATCTTCGCCGGCCCGAATGACTGATCCGGTGGCAACTGCCGGCCAGCGTGCGCCGAGAGCGAACGCGCGGTGCGGTGCCACACCAACTCGATTCGCACGCCCGAGCCGGCGACCATCGCCACCTTGGTCGAGGAGTCGGGTGACGCCGCCTCGAAGACGACCTCCCCGCCGAAGACGTCGCGATACCAGCGGATGCTCGCGGCGAGGTCCGGCACCGAGAGCGCCGCGAAGCTCGGTCCGACGACCTTCACTCGGCCCGTCGCGGAACCAGCCGTGCCCTGCGCCGCAGCGTGGCCGGTGCCGAGCACCACCCCGAGGAGGCTGAGGCGTGGCAGCAGGGCACGTCGTGATGACGGTTTCATGTAGCCTCCCTCAGGGAGAGGTGGGTGACGAGCCGACCGCATGACCGCTGCAGTGGTGCGGGCTGGATGGGCCACTCACCGGGGGATGACGGTGATCGGCCCGAAATACGCCTCGGTCTGCACGTGGGCCCACAGGGCGATGCGCCCCTGACTGCGACCGCGCTTGAGGTCGTTCACGACCAGCGTCGGCTGTGCTGCGCCGTTGATGAAGAGGCGGGCTCGGTTGCCATCGACCTCGAGCCGCATCGTGGTCCAGACACCCGGCTCGAGGTCCGCGTACGATTCGTAGACCCCGGGGTGCTCCGCCCGCAGTCGATGCCAGGGGTATTCCGGATCAGATGCGTACTGGACCGAGTGGTTTCGCCGAAGCTGATCGTCCGATCGACCATTCGTGGGGCGCAGGTAGAAGACCTCCGACCAGGCCCCATGGGGCCCGGTGCGTGCGCTGACCCCGATGAAGCCCCGGAAGGAAGAATCGGCGCTCGGCAGTGGCGCTCCGGCAACCTGAAGTTCAATGGTGCCGTCCCCGAAGTCCGCGCCATCGAGCAAGGCGAGCATGTCGACGTCCTGCCCGACGGCCCCCGGCGTGGCCGTCAACTTGATCGCTCGCACGCCGCGATAGGTGACCACCTCCGCCCTGCCGTTCACGACCTCGAGGATGGCGGGCAACTTCGGGACGGCAACCGCACCGCCTTGCCCCGAGCCCGGCGTGGCACCCGCGAGGGTGGTGAGAAGAAGCAGCGCGACGGCACGGTGCCAGACGCCAGCGACATCAGCCCGCGCGCGGCGGGATGCGTTCCTGCCATCGGCACCGCTCACTTCGGCGTCACCCGCAGGTTCGAGAAAAAGGCGTCCGAACTGATGCGGGTCCACAAGGCGATCGCGCCGTGGCCAGCCCCGTGCCGCAAGTCGTTCACCACGAGCGCTGGCTGACTCGCCCCGTTGATGTACAACTGCGCGCGGTGGCCGGTCACGACGATCTTCAACCGGGTCCATCCTCCGGCTTCCATGTCCGCGTAGGACTCATAGAGGCCTGGACTCTGCTCCCGGAGCACGTTCCACGGCGCGTCGGGACTCGCCTCGTATTGCACGCTGCGATTCCGGAAGAGCTGGTCGTCCAGCCGGGCGTTCTCGGGTCGGATGTAGAATCGCTCCGACGAATCGCCCCGCACCCGAAACGACACGCCGACGAAGCCCTTGTAGGCGCTGGCGTTGTCCGTCGCGTAGCCGGACCGCCGGGCGCCGGAGACATCGACTTCGATGACGCCGTCCTCGAAATCGGAGTCGACGAGCACGGCGCTCATCTCCTGGTCGGTGTCCTGCTCGTGGCCGGCCAGCGGAAGGAGGTGCAGCGCTTCACGACCGCGATGCTGCACCCACGCCGCGCGCGCGTTGTGCAGCGTGAGGGCGGTGCCGGGCGCCAGGCGGATGGTGTCGACGGTCGGCGACGGCAGCGGACGGAGGCGGGCAATTCGCGCGGGTCCCTTGCCGGGCGACTCGCCATAGGCAAGCCAGACGTCATCGGAGCGTGGGTCGAAGCTCAGGTGACGCACCAGCGCGCCGCGACTTGGGAGCGGGTAGTAGTCGAAGCGACGCTCGCGAGGATGGTAGGCGAACACCGCGTCGGCGGTCCCCGTACCGATCCAGACGACGCCGGTGCGCGGGTGCACTCGCGCGATGTACGGCGCCGCATCCTTGAGTGGCAGCGGGATCTCCTGAAATCGATCCTTCGGGTCCGCCGATGGATCGAGGCGCACCAGGCCACCGGCGCCGTAGGTCGGAATCCACACCACCCCTTGGCGGTCCACATCGAGCCGGCGCGGCCCGCTCACCGAGGTCGGCATCTCGTAGACGTCCGACCTGCCGGTACTCGGGTGGAACGCCACGATCCGATTCCCCTGCAGCTCGCTCATCCAGATCGTGCCATCCGGACCGGTGCGCAGTTCGTACGGCACGGGCCCGCCATCGCCGGTCGCCAGCGTCGGATGCGGCGGAAGGAGATGCGTGCGGACGCCCCCCGCACGCGCGATCGAGGCAAGCAGTTCCGGCGATTGCGTGAAGTGCCCATTCACCCACGCGCTCCCGGCCGAATCGAGCGCGACGCTGTGGGCGTACATCCCGACGTCCCAGGTCGTCCACTCGCTGCCGTCGTAGCGGGCCAGCTGATGCGGAGCACCGAGGACGACCCACCAGTTGCCCGACGCATCGAGCTCCACGGCCCGGGGATTGGACTTCGCCACCGGGATCTCGACCGTTGACCATGCCCCGCTTTCAGGCTCCAGCAGATGCATCGCATGCGAGCGCATCCCGGTCACCACGATCCGCCCCGTGCGTTCGACCGCGACGTCATGGGGCAGGTCAGCGGAGTCGGGGAGGAGGTACTCGCGAATCTCGGCGGGCGCTGCCGCCAGCGGGGTCCGCGCCGTCGGCTCTGGCACCTCGCCGAGACTGCGCACCAGCCATTCGGCCGTGCGTTGGGGATCGCGTCCGCGTGACATCACGGGAAAGCCGGTGGTCGATCCGGCGTAGCCGAGCATGCGTTGGACCGCCGTCACCCAGCCCTCGACGGAGCGGCCCCTCCCGGCCGGACGAAGGTACCGGGCATCCAGCTGGTGGCAGTTGGTGCAGTCGATGATGAACTGCCGCTTCTCCTCACCATCCGGAAGTCGCGCCAACCACTCCGCACTCGTCGGCGCGTCCGGGGGACCGGGGCGCATGGGAGGACGAGAGAACCCGACGATCCCCAAGCCTCCGGCCAGCACGAGACAGACAGGGACGGCACGCAGGCGCATCGGTGGCATTCCTCGATTCGGGGGCACTGGTCCAGTCGGCCAGGAATGACGGGCACATCGTTCCCGCATGGTGACCGGATCGGAGGCACCGCGGCCGGAGCAGGCAGGAGGTAGAGCGCCTGAATCCTGAGCCGGGGCTGGAGGGAGTGGAACGGAGCGACAACCAGGGCGGTCGTCGGTGATGAGCCTTGCTACGCGCCTGCGGGAGTGCCGGTTTCTCCCGGGGTGACGACGTCACCGGCGTCAAACGCGATCCTTACATCACCGGCCACCAATCCGGATGGGCGTCCAGGCCGATGCCGAACCGCCCCGACCGGAGTGCGACCCCTGCCTCGACGCGCACGAGCGGCCCCCAGAGGTCCAGCCGCAGCCCAGCCACCGGCTCAATCCGCCCGGTCGCCCGCCACGGCCAGCGCGCGTCGTCACCCGCCGCCACGCCCGCGGCGAGGAACGGCGTGAGGGTGCTCGGCAGGCGCAGACCGCGGGCGTTAGGGATCGGCGGGGTGGGCACGTCAATCGGCACCGTCCACCCGATCTCGGCGCGCGCCATTCGACGCCCACCCAACGCGCGGTAGGCAAGTCCCGGAAGCGTGTGCCGACCACCGAGCACGAAGCCGCGGTACCCGGGCACCTCCTCCGTCGCGACGCCACCCTCGATCGCCGCGCCGAGCCGACCGCGGCCGAGCGGCGTGCCGCCGCGCCACGACGCCTCCGCGCGCCCCCACCTGGCGGTTCCCGACCCCGCCTCGGTCGCCAGCTGCCACCCATCGCCGGTCGCCGCGCGATGGCTGTACCTCACCGTTGCCAGGGTCACCGCGCCGACGCCGAGCGTCGGATTCGCGCGCATCGACCCGGTCAGCGGCGCGAAGGCTGCCGCCACCGACCACGACCACTCACGCGCAATCGCGAGGTGCAATGTCCCGTTTGCCAGTGTGGTGCGCATCTCGAGCGAGGCGCGCTCGAGCAGGGTCCAATCCCCGAGATCGGCGCCGCCGATGACGCTCGCGAAGGAGCTGGCCACGCCGCTCCCGCTCGGTGCATCGCCCACATCGGCCAGGCGCCGCTCGCCGGTGATGCTCCACTGGGCACCGGCGAGCGAGCGCGCGAGCGAGAGCCCGCCAAGCACGCGCCCGTCGCTGGTGCCGACACCGAGTCGTGCACGGAGCGTCACGCGGCCTGCAAGCTGTCGCCGAACGCCGAGCATCGGCGTGACACCACCGACCCGCGTCACGCGCAGCAAGTCGGAGACGCCGACCGCCGCGAGGCGGGTGTGCGGCAGGCCATCGAGCAGTCGACCGCCAAGCGCCTGCATCGCGGCCCGCTGCGCCTCGGCGATCGCCGCGTCGGCATTCGGCAGGGGCGCGAGGCGATCGGCGAGCGATTCGCGCCAGGTGGAGTCGCCGCCCGGGCGCCGAAGGCCATCGACCAGGAAGCCGATGAAGCGCATCGGGGTATGGGTCACGCCGAGTTCGTAATCGCTCAGCGTCCAGTCGGCGCGCAGGATCGTCCGCAGCGGCAGGTCGAGCAACGGCTCGCCGCGTCGGATCACGATCGACTGGCGCCACGGGAGCCACCTCGTGCCCTCCTGCAACGCATTCTCCAGCGTGACCGTGATGTCCTCCACCGAGGGATCACGGTACGACGGGGGCGTGAAGGTGAAGCGGAACCGGACCAGCGCCGCGCGGTCGATGTCGATGTAGAGCGTCCCGACCGCCCCGGGGGCCTTCGGATCGACCGGACGGACCTCGACCGCGGCCACGCGCACGGTGCCGCCGGGTCCGGCGATCGTGAGGGTGTCGCCTTCGGCGAACTGGTAGCTGGCGAGTCCCGCGGGGGAGAGCGGGTGGAGGACATCGCGCACCTCCTCCCCCTCGCCCAGGCGCAGCGTGGCCCCGAAGTCGTTGGCGACGATACCGAGATGGTCGCGATGGTAGCGGATGCGATTGGGGAGAAAGGAGGAATCGCGCCAGGCCACGATGATCTGCTTGTGCCGGTTCGGGGCCTCCCCGTACACTTCGACCTCGAGTTCATCAGCCCGGATCACCCGTTCCACGGACGTGCCCCCGTGTTCGACCACCGAAGCCATCCGCACGACGCCGTGGGCGCGGGCCTGCCAGGCGGCCAGGAGGGTGTCGGCGTCGCGGGTCAGGCGATGGAGCGTCGCGCGCTGGAGCAGCGGCAGGGAGTCCCCGCGATGCCACGCCTGCGCCGCGGCGAGGCGCCCCTCGCCGCAGAGGAGCGCCCCGAGCAGGATGATCACGCGACGACGCGGGACAGGCATGCGTGGAAGCTAGCGTTGCTCCTGCCGCTGGCGGCGTGCGGGGGTCCGCGTGCGACGGCTCCGGTGGGCGCTCCGGTGCCGACGGTCGGCAGCGGCGGCCCGCAGGCCCTGGCCTCGGTGTGGCCGCTTGAGCGCCTCGGCCCCTCGCCGACCAACACCACGGTGCGGTTCGCGGCCGCCATCGGGCGCACGATCGTTCTCCGCCATCCCCGGCCCGACCTCTCGATCTTCGCGATCGTCACCTTCCCGCCGGGCGCGATGCGCGCGCGTCAGGGCGACACGGTGACGGTGCAACTGCAGCCGACGCCGGGCCGCTACGGCGTGACCGTCACCTCCCCCGATTCGTTCGCGACGGCGGCGGTCGGCACCTTCTCGTACGCGGTGCACTTTGCCGCTCCCGAAGGCGCCCAGGGGCGCTACCCGACGGCCACCCGCTTCGAGGCCGCGATGGGCGCGGCGCACCTCGTCGACAGCACGACGGTACGGTTCCTCCCGGGCGAGCGCCCCGCGGGCGACATGCTCCGTTTCGCGATCGTCGCCCCCGGCACCTATCTCCTCGCGGCTCCTCGATGACCGATGCCCTGACACGGTGCCGCGATGCCGCGGCGGCCGGCTTTACCCGCGTACCGCTGACGCGCGCCGTCGTCCTCGACGGCGACACGCCGGTCTCCGCCTTCGAGAAGCTGCATCGCGGCGACTACGGCTTCCTGCTCGAATCGCTCGAGGGTGGCGAACGGTGGGCACGCTACTGCTTCCTCGCGACCGAACCCGAGGCGGTCTACCGCTACCGCGGCACCACCGCCGAGCGGCGCGTCGACGCCGATCGCTGGGAGCCGCTCGAGGCGCCCTGCGATCCGCTCCACCACCTGAGCGCACTGCTCCGCCACGACGAGGCGATGCCGGTCGAGGGGCTGCCGCGCTTCACCGGCGGTGCCGTCGGCTTCTGGGGCTACGACGTGGTCCGCAGCATCGAGCATCTCCCGCATGCCCCGGCCGATGATCGCGACCTGCCGGATGCGATCGCCATGGTGGTCGACACGCTGCTCGTGCTCGACAACCTCTTCCACCGCGCCCACGTGATCGCCAACGTCGCCGTCGCGCCCGGGCTCGACGACGCCGAACTCCAGCGCCGCATCGCCGAAGCCGAGGCGAGGATGACCGCGTGGATCGCGCGGCTCTCGGCAGCCGGGACGCTCGCGCCGCTGATGCCGCACGACGCGCCGCGGATCACGCCCACCGCGCCCTACGCGGACGAGGCGTATCGCCGCGACGTCGCGCGGTGCAAGGAGTACATCGCCGCGGGCGACGCGTTCCAGATCGTCCTCTCCCGGCGCATGGATGTGCATCCGGCGCCGGAACCCTTCCTCACCTATCGCTGGCTCCGCGCGCTCAACCCGGCGCCGTACTGCTACTACCTCGCGCTCGGTCCGATGCAGATCGCCGGTGCCTCGCCTGAAGTGCTGGTGCGGGTGGAACAGGGCGAGGTCACCGTGCGGCCCATTGCCGGGACGCGCCCGCGCGGACGCGACGCGGCCGAGGATGCGGCGATGGAGTCCGAGCTCCGCGCCGATGCCAAGGAGTGCGCCGAACATCTGATGCTCGTCGACCTCGGTCGCAACGACGTCGGCCGGGTCGCCGAGTACGGCACGGTGCGCGTGGTGCAGCTGATGGTGGTGGAGCGCTACTCGCGCGTGATGCACCTGGTGAGCGAGGTCCGCGGCCGGTTGCGCGCCGGACTCGATGCCCTCGACGCCCTCGCCGCCACCTTCCCCGCCGGCACCGTCAGCGGCGCACCGAAGGTCCGCGCCATGCAGATCATCGACGAGCTCGAGCCGACACGCCGCGGCCCCTACGCCGGCGCGGTCGGCTATGTCGGCTACGGCGCGCGGACGCTCGACACCGCGATCGCGATCCGCACCGTCGTCTTCAGCGGGGGCACCGCGTACGTGCAGGCCGGCGCCGGCATCGTGGCCGACTCGGTGCCGCAGGCGGAGTTCGAGGAGACGGAGGCGAAGGCGGGGGCGGTGGTGACGGCGTTGGGGTTGGCGATGGCGAGTCGTTAGGCGTTAGTCGTTGGTCGTTAGTCGTTAGTCGTTAGTCATCCCGAGCAACGCGAGGGATCTGCGTATCGCCATCACGCAGGTCCCTCACTTCGTTCGGGATGACCGATCATTTCTAACGACTAACGACTAACGACTAACAACCTACGACTTACGACTTACGACTTACGACTTAGGACTTACGACTTACGACCCGAACGAGTATCGATACCCCGCCCGCTCCAGCAATTCAATCACCAGCCGCACCGGCAGCCCCATCACGCTGAAGAAGTCGCCTTCGATCCGCTCGACCAGCGCCGCGCCGTAGCCCTGGATGCCATAGCTCCCCGCCTTGTCCATCGGTTCGCCGGTGGCGACGTAGGCGCGCAGGTGCGCCTCGTCGGCTGGGCGGAAGACCACGGCGGTCTCGTCGCTGGCCTCGAACTCCTGCCCCTGGGCAATCAGGCAGATCGAGGTGATCACGGTGTGCCGGCGGCCCTGCAGCCGCGAGAGCATCGCGACGGCGTGGTCGGCGTCGACCGGCTTCTCGAGGATCTCGCCATCGAGGACGACGATCGTGTCGGCACCGAGGACGAGCTCCCCGGGGACGGCGCGCGCCTTGTCGCGCGCCAGGCGGCGCGAGTAAGCCGACGGCGTCTCGCGCGGGAGGGGAATCTCCTGCACGTCGGCCGGCATCACGAGGATCGGCAGGTGGAGCATCTCGAGCAGCTGGCGCCGCCGCGGCGATGCGGAGGCCAGCACCAGGGTCGGCATCATGCGGGGGAACGCTCCAGCAGCAGGGTGACGGGACCATCGTTGACGAGCGCAACCTGCATGTCGGCGCCGAACTCCCCGCTGGCGACGGGCAGTCCGGTGGCGCGGAGCGCGGCGAGGAAGGCCTCATAGAGCGGGATCGCCTCGTCGGGCCGGGCCGCCCCGATGAACGACGGGCGCCGTCCCTTGCTCGCATCGCCGTAGAGCGTGAACTGCGACACCACGAGGAGCGCCCCGCCGACCGCCGCGAGGTCGAGGTTCATCTTCCCGTCGGCGTCACCGAAGAGCCGCAACCCGACCACCTTCTCGGCAAGCCACGCCACCTCGGCCCGGGTGTCGCCCGGGGCGATCCCGACCAGCAGAAGGAACCCCCGGCCGATCTCGCCGGTGACACGGCCATCGATGGTGACCGACGCCTGGGAGACTCGCTGCAGGACGATGCGCATGGCGAAAAGATAGCCGAGGCGGTCATGGCAGCCGGGGCGCCGTTGAGGGAGCGTTGAGGGGACGGTGGCATCGTCCCGCCTCCCTCCTCTCGGAGTCGTCATGGCCCGTCAGTGGTTGCTCGTCGTGTCGCTCGTGCTCACGGTACTGCCCGCGACCCCGCTCGCCGCGCAGCGGTCGATCTCGCTGCTGGCCCTCACCGGCAACGCGGCAGGCCACGCCCGTGCCGAGGCCGACCCGGACCGCCCGGCGATCACCCCCGACCATCCGGTCGGCTGGGAGGTCGCCGCGGTGCAGGATCAGCGCGCCTGGCGCGCCGCGCTCCGGCTGCGCCACGTCCAGGCCGACCTCGCGATCCGCGGCACCTCCAGCGCCGTCCTCACCCGCGCGGCGGTCCGCTCGTGGAGTCTCGGCGTCGATGCCGGACGTCGCCTCGTGGGCGCCCCCGAAGTGCCCACCGTGCACGCCCTCCTCGGCGTCGCCGTGGAGCGCGCGACCTTTCCGGTCACCGGGGGCGACCCGCGCACGGTCGTCGTGGCGCTGGCTGCACTGGAGGGGGCGGTGCCGCTGACCGCGCGCTGGCGCGTCGTCTGGCGGGGAGAGGTCGGCCGGAGCGGGGCGCTCTTCGGGGCCGACGAACTGCCGCCCGGCTACGCAGTGCGTGCCGGGCGGCGGTGGAACCTGGGGTTCGGACTCGGGTGGCGGCCGTGAGGCGAGTTCAGCGCCCGCCGCCGAGCAGTCGCTTCTGGGCGGCGAGGTCGCGCTCGAGCCGGCCGCACATCAGGTCGCAGAGCTGCACGATCTCGCGATCGGAGAGGCGGTACCAGGTGAAGAGGCCCTCCTTCCGGCGGGCGACGTAACCGTGGGCATGGAGCTGCTGCAGGTGCTTCGAGACGTTGGCCTGCCCGAAGCCGGTGGCCTCGACCAGGTCGGTCACCGTGGCCTCGCCCTCGCGGAGCGCCTGCAGCAGCCGCAAGCGGGTCGGGTCGCCCAGCACCTTGAAGCGCTCGGCGACCCAGTCGAGGACCGCGGGTGTCATCGTGATCTTGCCCATCACCGCTCCGGCGTCAGATTACCATACAACCAGAGAGTAATGTAGTTGTGGGGTCCCGGGGGCGCCACCCCCGGTCCGGCTCACTCCACCGTCACCGACTTCGCGAGGTTGCGCGGCTGGTCGACGTTGCAGCCGCGGGCGACGGCCACGTAGTACGAGAAGCAGCTGCAGCGGGATCGACCGTCAGCACCGGCGTGAGCAGGTCGAGCGTCGCGGGGACCGATGAACGTCGCCTCGGCCAGCCGGGCGATCTCGTCGTCGCCGTCGTTGACGATCGCGATCACCTGCCCGCCGCGCGCACGGACCTCCGAGATGTTCGAGACGATCTTGCCGTGCACCGCGTCACGCGGGGCCACCACCACCACCGGCATGTTCTCGTCGATGAGCGCGATCGGCCCGTGCTTCATCTCCGCCGCGGGATAGCCCTCGGCGTGGATGTAGGAGATCTCCTTCATCTTGAGCGCCCCCTCGAGCGCCGCCGGGAAGTTGACCCCGCGGCCGAGGTAGAGGGCGTTGGTCGTCGTGGCGAAGCGCTCGGCCAGGACGCGCACCTCCTCGGAACGGGCGAGGATCTGCGCGCACCTGGCCCGGCAGCTTCGTCAGCGCCTCGACGTAGCGACGCCCCTCGAGCAGCGACATGTGCTTGAGCCGCGCGAAGCGAATCGTCACCATCGCCAGCGCGACCACCTGCGACGTGAACGCCTTGGTGCTGGCGACGCCGACCTCGGGGCCGGCAGCGCAGGTAGAGGCCGCCATCGACCTCGCGCGCGATCGTCGAACCGACGACGTTGACCAGCCCCATCGTCCGCGCGCCGCGCTGCTTCGCCTCGAGCAGCGCCGCGAGCGTGTCGGCGGTCTCGCCGGACTGCGAGATCGCGATCACCAGCGTCCCCTCGTCGACGATCGGGTTGCGGTAGCGGAACTCCGAGGCATACTCGACCTCGGTCGGGATCCGCGCCAGCTCCTCGATCATGTACTTGCCGATCAGCGCCGAGTGCCACGAGGTGCCGCAGGCGGTGATCACGATCCGCTTGATCGTCGTTCGCCTCCTCGTCGGAGAGCTTGAGGCCGTACACGCGCACGTTGCCGCTCTCCTCGAGGAGGTGGCCGCGCATCGTGTTCTCGAGCGACTCCGGCTGCTCGAAGATCTCCTTCAGCATGAAGTGCTCGAAGCCGCCCCGCTCGATCGTCGCGAGGTCCCACTCGATCTGGTTGACCGGGCTTGTCGACGTGCGCGCGAGGTCAGCGTGCGGACCCGGTAGCCCTCGGCGGTGAGGACGGCCATCTCGCCGTTGTCGAGGTAGATCACCGACCGGGTGTGCTCGAGGAGCGCCGACTGGTCCGAGGCGACGAGGTTCTCGCCGTCGCCGATGCCGAGGATGATCGGCGAACCGTTCCGCGCGGCGATCAGCACGCCGGGTTCGTCGCTCGAGATGACGCAGATGCCGTAGGCGCCGTCGACGTCGCGAAGCGCGGAGGCGACCGCCTCCTCAAGGTTCCCGTCATAGAAGGCTGCTCGACCAGGTGCGCCAGCACCTCGGTGTCGGTCTCCGACGTGAAGACATGGCCGCGCGCGAGCAGCGCCGTCTTGATCGCAGGCGGCGTTCTCGATGATGCCGTTGTGGATCAGCGCGATCCGGCCGCTGTGGTCGGTGTGCGGATGGGCGTTCGGCGTCGTCGGGCCGCCATGCGTCGCCCAGCGGGTGTGGCCGATGCCGGTGGTGCCCTTCGGCTCGTCGCCGGCGATCTCCGCGGCGAGGACCCCCAGCTTCCCGGCCGCCTTCCGGATATCGAGCGTCCCCTGGTCGAGGACGGCGATCCCGGCGGAGTCATAGCCGCGATATTCCATCCGACGGAGGCCGTCCATGAGGATCTTGGAGGCCTGACGGGGTCCCACATATCCGACGATACCGCACATGGCTCGACTCCTTGGGGGCCTCAGCGCGTGGCGCGGGCCTTGGCAATCAGGGCTTCTGCTTCGGCCGCCGTCGGCGCCTCGGCAATCAAACGGACGATCGGCTCGGTCCCCGACGGGCGGACATGGAGCCAGCGATCCGACCAGGCCAACCGCAGGCCATCGCGGTCATCCGCCTCGGCCTCGGGCCACAGGGCCCGCAGGGCGGCGTACTGGGCCACGAGATCGCCACCCCGGGCTGCCTTCGCCTTCACGATGACGTATCTGGGGGCTGAACGCACCACGGCCCCGAGGCGTTCCCCGGTCGCGGCCAGGTATTGCAAGATGAGGGCCGCCCCCAGGGGGGCGTCCCGTCCCACGTGGAGGGCCGGCAGGATCACCCCGCCATTCCCCTCCCCGCCGATGACCGCGTGCTCGGCCACGATCGCCCGGGCCACGTTGGCCTCCCCCACGGGCGCCCGGACGAACCGCGCCCCGCCCGACCGGGCCGCATCCTCCACCACCAGCGACGTCGAGAGGTTGACCACCACGGCGTGGGGGCCGCTTCCGGCCGGCTGCCGGGCGAGCACCGCCCGGGTGGCCACGGCGAGGGTGTAGTCCTCCCCGATCGGGGTGCCGGACTCGTCGACGAGGGCCAGGCGATCCACGTCCGGATCGACCGCCATGCCGAGGTGGGCTCCCGATACGCGAACCAGTTCGCCGAGTTCGCCCAGATGCTCCGGGATCGGCTCCGGCTCGCGCGGGAAGCGGCCATCCGTCTCGAGGTTGATCCCGGTCACGCGGACACCGAGCCGCTCGAAGAGCGCCAGCATCGTCGGCGCCCCGGCGCCCCGGACGCAGTCGAGGGCGACATGGAACTTTGCGGCCCGGATGGCGGCGACGTCGATCTCGGGGAGGGCGAGGATCGCATCGAGGTGGCGGGCCACCGCCTCGGGGTCCTCTCGCCGCGTGCCGATGGTGTCCCAGCCGCTGCGCGGCGGCCCCTCGTCGGCCAGCCGGCGCACCAGGGCACCGGACTCGGCATCGAGGAAGATTCCATCCGGCCCGACGAACTTGAGCGCATTCCACTCGATCGGATTGTGGCTCGCCGTGAGGATCAGCCCAGCCCCGGCATGATGATGTTCCACCGCCATCTGGACGGTCGGCGTCGGGACCATTCCGACGTCGATCACGTCGACGCCGACCGACTGGAAGCCCGCCGTGGCCGCGAGGGTGAACATCGGCCCGGATGTCCTCGCGTCCCGGCCGATGACGACGCTCGTGCCGCCACGGCTGCGCACCCAGGCGCCGAGCGCGGCGGCGTACCGCGCCACCAGTTCCGGGGTGAGGTCGGTGCCGACATGGCCGCGCATGCCGGAGACGGAGATCATCAGGGTTTCGGACATCGCTCGACCAGCCTCGGGCCTGGGAAGTCACGCGCACGTTGACGCGACGCAAGCTACCGGGTCCGGTCCGTCTTCGGCAATCGCGCCTTGCCCCAAGTTGGTGCGGGACATAAGCTTCGGCCTTCTCTCGCCCGGTCGTCTGATGACCCGTTTGCCCGAGCAGCACACCACGCACCAGCTCGCCACGCTGGCAGTCCACGCAGGCCAGCACCCCGACCCGGTCGCTGGCGCCGTGATGCCGCCGATCTACCAGACCTCGACGTACGTGCAGGACGCCCTCGGCGTGCCCCACAACGGCTACGAGTACGCCCGCACCGCCAACCCGACCCGCGAGGCGCTGGAACGGAACCTGGCGGCGCTCGAGGGCGGGACGCACGGCTTCGCCTTCGGCTCGGGGCTGGCGGCGCTCGACACGGTCCTCAAGCTCCTCAAGTCGGGCGACCACGTCATCGTCGGCAGCAACGTCTACGGCGGCATCTCACCGCCTGATGCAGCGCGTCTACGAGCAACTTCGGGGTCGCCTTCACCTTCGTCGACATGCGCGACGTCGCGAACATCGAGGCGGCGCTCCGGCCCACGACGCGGATGCTGTACTGCGAGACGCCGACCAACCCGATGATGTTCCTCACCGACCTGCGGGCGGTCGGCGATCTCGCCCAGGCGCATGGCCTGCTCCTCGTGGTCGACAACACCTTCGCGACCCCGATCCTGCAGCGGCCGCTCGCGCTCGGCGCCGACATCGTCCTTCACTCCACGACCAAGTATCTCAACGGCCATTCCGACATGGTCGGCGGAGCGCTGGTGACGGGGCGGGACGATCTCGGCGAGCGGATCGGCTTCCTGCAGAACGCGGCGGGCGGAATTCCCGGGCCGTTCGACTGCTGGCTCGCGCTCCGCGGGATCAAGACGCTGCCGCTCCGGATGCGAGCGCACTGCGAGAGTGCCGGGAAGCTGGCGACCTGGCTCGCCGCACGCTCCGACGTGCAGCATGTCTATTACCCGGGGCTCCCGGACCATCCGCAGCACGCACTCGCGAAGGCGCAGATGGCCGGCTTCGGCGGGATGATCTCGATCGAGCTCGGATCGCTCGAACGGGCGCGCCGCGTGGTCGAATCGACGCACCTCTTCGCGCTCGCCGAGTCGCTCGGCGGCGTCGAGTCGCTGATCGGTCACCCCGCGACGATGACGCACGCGTCGGTGCCGAAGGCGCTCCGCGATGAGATGGGACTGACCGACTCGCTGGTGCGGCTTTCGGTGGGGATCGAGGACCTCGGCGACCTCCAGGCCGACCTGGACCGGGCGCTGTCGGCCTGACGATGCACGATGAAACAGGGCCGTCCCCCCGCACGTAAGGGGACGGAACCTCAACGCACGAGTCTCCGATGACCTCGCTTCCGGCTGCCCGTCCCCGTATTGCCCTCCCCGAGATCGCCGCGGTGGCGTGGGAGCATCCGGCGGACCGCGCCGCCCTGCAGGCCCTCCGCGCCGTCCCCGGCGTCGACGAGGTGATTCGCAAGATCCTCGGCATGCTCGGCGGCGAGCGCGGCATCCGCCTCCTCTTCCAGGGGAACGCGGTCCGGGTCGGTCCGACCCAGTTCCCGCTCCTCTGGGCGCTGCACGTCGAGAACTGCCAGACCTTCGGGTGGGAGACCATCCCGGAGCTGTACGTCACCCAGACGCCGATCTTCAATGCCGGCGCCTACGGGATCGACAACCCGTTCATCGTGATCCACTCCTCGGCGCTCGAGCTGCTGGACACCGACGAGCAGCGCGTGCTGCTCGCGCACGAGCTCGGCCACGTGATCAGCGGCCACTCGCTCTATCGCACGATCGCCGCGATCATGGTGATGGTCAGCCTCGGGGCGCTGCCGATGCTCGCCTCGATCATCCTGCTGCCGGTCAAGTTCGCGTTCCTCGAGTGGTCGCGGAAGTCGGAGCTCTCGGCCGACCGCGCCTCGCTGCTCGGCTCGCAGGACCTGCAGGCGACGATGCGCCTCTTCATGAAGATGGCCGGCGGTGGCAACACCACGAACATCCGGCCCGGCGATCTCAACCTCGAGCCGTTCATGCAGCAGGCCAACGAGTATGCCTCGTCGAACGACGGGCTCGACATCGTCTACAAGATCCTCAGCACGCTCGCGCTCACGCACCCGATGAACGTGGTTCGCGCTGCCGAGGTGCAGAAGTGGGTGCAGAGCGGCGACTACGAGCGGATCCTGCGCGGCGAGTACGTGCGGCGCGGCACCGAGCAGGCGGAGCGGCCGCTCCGGGACGACATGCGCGAGGCCGCCGACCACTACAAGCAGGAGATCAAGGACGTGGGCGAGCACCTGAAGAACGCCGCGAAGCGTGCCACGGAGCGGGCCAAGGAAGCCTTCCAGGAAGCGCGCGCGAAGGGTTCCGCGTGAGGCTGCTGGTCGTCGGCGGGGGCGGGCGCGAACACGCGCTCGCCCTCGCGCTCGTGCAGGACGATCCGTCCAATCAGGTCTACGTCGCGCCGGGGAACCCCGGCACCGCCACCTTCGCCACCAACCTCCCGATCGCCGCCGATGACATCGACCGCCTGGCCGATGCCACCGACGCGCACGCCATTGACCTCGTCGTCGTCGGCCCCGAGATCCCGCTCGCGCTCGGCCTCGCCGACCGGCTGCGGGCCGAAGGGCGCGTCGTCTTCGGCCCGGTCGCCGCGGCCGCACAAATCGAATCGTCGAAGGCGTTCTCGAAGGAAGTGATGGTCGCCGCGGGTGTCCCCACCGCCGCGAGCGCCACCTTCGACGACCTCGCCGCCGCACTCGCGTACGTCGACACGCACGCCGAGCCCCTGGTCGTGAAGGCATCGGGCCTCGCCGCCGGCAAGGGGGCGGTCGTCTGCGCCACGCGCGCCGAGGCGCGCGACGCGCTCCACGCGATGATGGGCTCGCATCAGCTCGGCACCGCCGGTGACGTCGTGGTGATCGAGGCGTTCCTCGTGGGCGAGGAGCTCTCGGTGCTCGCGGTGACCAACGGCCGTGAGGTCCGCATCCTCCCGCCGGCGCAGGATCACAAGCGCATCGGCGAGGGCGACACCGGCCCGAACACCGGCGGCATGGGAGCCTACACGCCAGTCGCCATTGCGACGCCGGCGGCGATGGCGCGGATCGAGGCGGAGGTACTCCTCCCCACGCTGCGCGAACTCGAGCGCCGCGGCGCCCCGTTCCGCGGTGTGCTCTACGCTGGCATCATGCTCCATCCCGACGGCACGCCCAACGTGGTGGAGTTCAACTGCCGCCTCGGTGACCCGGAGACCGAAGTCGTGCTGCCGCTGGTGCGCTCGGGGCTCACGGCGTTGTTCGACGCGGCCGCCAAGGGCGATCCGCTGCCGCCGCTCGACCTCCGCCCTGAGGCCGCCGTCACCACCGTGCTCGCGAGCGCCGGTTATCCCGAGTCGAGTCGCAAGGGCGACGCGATCACCATCCCCGCCGACCTCGGCGAGGGCGTCACCGTCTATCACGCCGGCACGGCGCGGCGGGAGGATGGAACGCTCGTCACCAACGGCGGCCGGGTGCTCGCGGTCACGGCGGTCGCCGCGACGTTTGCGGAGGCGCAGGCGAAGAGCCGCGCCGCCGCCGAGGCGATCACGTTCGCAGGGAAGCAGTACCGACGCGACATCGGATGGCGCGAGGCCAATCGATGATCGATCATCGATCATCGATCATCGATTCAGATGCCTGAACTACCGGAAGTCGAAACCCTCGTTCGTCAGCTGCGCGCGCGCCTCGTCGGGCGACGCATCGAGTCGGCGGCACTCCGGCACGACAACGTCCTCGATGGCGTGACGAAGGGAGTGCTGCTGCGCGGGCTTGCGGGGCGGACGATCACCGACGTCACGCGGCGCGCCAAGCACGCCCTCCTGCACACCGACACCAAGCTGCTCGCCGTCCAGCCAGGGATGACCGGCTCGCTGCTGGTGTACGACCGGCCGATGTCGGAGGACGAGGATCACTACGCGGTGCTGGTGTGCACGCTCGACGACGGCGCGCTGCTGGTCTATCGCGACGTGCGCCGCATCGGGACGCTGCGCTGGTGCGATGCGGCGGCCTGGGCCGAGTACGCATCGCGCCTCGGCCCCGAGCCGCTCGATCCGGCCTTCACGGCGGAGCTGTTCGCCACCCGGCTCGCGAAGTCGCGCGCGGCGATCAAGAAGGTGCTGATGGACCAGCGCGCCGTGGTCGGCGTCGGCAACATCTACGCGACCGAGGCGCTCTTCGCGGCCGGGATCGATCCGTCGAAGCCCGCGAACAAGGTACCGGAGGCAAAGCTGCTCGCGCTCCACGGCCATGTCGTCCGGATCCTCGACGCCGCCATCGCAAGCGAGGGGACCACGTTCCGTGACTACGTCTCCTCCACCGGCGCGCCCGGCAACTTCCAGCTCGAGCTCTACGTCTACGGCCGCGACGGCGAGCCCTGCAAGGTCTGCGGGACACGGCTGGTGATGACGCACGACATCGATGCACGGGGGACGGTGTTGTGTTGGAGGTGTCAGACGTAAGCGGATGATGGATGATGGATGATGGATGATGGATGATGGATAGTGATCGAGGCGAGCGCCGATGCCGACGGGAGGACGAAGGCTCGATCCATCATCCATCATCCATCATCCATGATCCCGCTTCACCGAAACTCGCCACCCCCGGTATCTTCGTTCATGCGCTCCCTCGCGCTTCCCCTCCCCGCGACCGACCTCGAAGCGCTGCGCTTTCGGGTCAAGCGCCTCGCCGACGACCGTCCGGGGACCTACCGGATGCTCGCGAATGACGGGCGCGTCCTCTACGTGGGGAAGGCGAAGGCGCTGCGCACCCGGCTGCTCTCCTACTTCCGGGCGTCGTACCCCGAGGACAAGGGGGCCCGCATCCTCCATGCGGCGAGCGACATCCGGATTGACCCCACCCCGAGCGAGTTCGCGGCCGCGCTGGCCGAGCTGGAGCTGATCCGGAAGTTCCGTCCGCCCTTCAACGTCGCGATGAACCGCACCAAGGCCGCCGGCTTCCTGGTGGTGACCGACGAGCGGGCGCCACGGCTGGTCTCGACGGCGGCGCCGGAGCGCTATCGCGGCCGGATCTACGGCCCCTTCCCCTCGCGCGCTCGCACCCTCGATGCGGCCCGGGTCCTGATGGACCTCCTCGGCATCCGCGACTGTCGCGCCGACATGCCGGTCCACTATGCCGACCAGCAGGACCTCTTCGCCGAACCGGTGCGCGCGGCCTGCCCGCGCTACGACTTCGGCACCTGCCTCGGTCCCTGTGCCGGCTTGGTCGCTGAGCCGGCGTATCGGACGCGAGCGGACCTGGCGGCGGCGTTCTGTGAGGGGCGCAGCATCACGCCGATTGATCGCGTCGTCGCGTCGATGACCGAGCGGGCCGACGATGGGGACTTCGAGCGCGCGGCCTATTGGCGCGGCAAGTTCGAGTCCCTGGAGTGGTTGATGGCCGCGGTGGCGCGCAGTCGCGCGTCACTGGAGGCGCTCTCGTTCGTGTACCGAGACCCCGGGGCACGCGGCGACGCGCGGGCCTTCGTGATCGTGCGGGGCGAAGTCCGCACCTGCTACCCCGACCCCGTCTCGCCGATCGAGCGCGAGGCCTTCGCCGGCGTGGTCACGACCGAACTCGCCCGGCCGCCGGAGCCGATCGGGCGGGTCTCCCCGGAGCGGCTCCACCAGCGGCTGCTGGTGATGTCGTGGTTCCGGAACCGTCCGAACGCGTGGCGGTGGACGACCCCGCTCTCCGAATGGGCGGGTGCGACTTCAGCCGCGGACGTCAGTCCGCGGTGACCAGAGACCGGTGACCAGTGACCGGTCCTCGGTATTCGGTCTTCGGCCATCGGTTCCATACTGAAACCATATCCAGCCACGCCCCGTCTGGTCGGAACCTTCAACCGGACTCACTCATGCGCCCCACCCTGCTCCCCCTCGTTGCCCTCCTGGCTGCTGCCCCCCTCGCAGCGCAGACCCCTGCGCCAGCCGCACCGCCGGCGGCGGCCCCTGCCCCGGTCAAGCTGACCGCCGAGCAGGAGACCAAGCTCACGGCGCTGGGCAAGACCTACACGCGCTGGTTCCTGGCCGGTGCGGCAGACTCGTTGGTGTCCGTCTTCGACGCCAAGCTCCTCGAGCGCGTCAACGGGGTGGTCGGGATCACGGAGATGATGCAGCAGATCTCGGAGAAGGCCGGCTTCCCGACCAAGGTCGTGGCCGAAAAGCTGACCTACCGCAACGGGCAGCCGCAGTACTGGTACGAGGCCGAGTTCAGCGAGTTCGCGCCGGAGCCGGTGGTCATTCGTTGGCTGCTGACGCCTGAGGGGAAGATCATCGGGAGCGGCATCAACCCGAAGAGTGCCGCGCCGAAGCCGGATGGGCTTTGAGTCCTGAGTCCTGAGTCGTGAGAGGTCGGAAGTCGTAAGTCGTAGGTCGTAGGTCGTAGGTCGTGTCGGTGAGAAGATGTCATCCTGAGCGGAGCCCGCGAAGCGGGCGCAGTCGAAGGACCTGCGTGACGGCTTGCACGCAGGTCCCTCACTTCGTTCGGGATGACTTACGACCTATGACCTATGACCTACGCCTGCTTCCCCTTCCGCCGCCGCGACGCCGCAATGCCGGCGAGCCCGGTCGCGAGCAGCGTCATCGTCGCCGGCTCGGGGACGACGTCGTCGGAACCGAAGTAGGAGTCGCTGCCCTGACCGTAGAGCGAGTTGAGGTCGATGTTGAGATTCGCGACATACCAGCCGTTCGACGCGGGGTCCGTCAGGTTGGTGTTCTCGAAGAGGGCCCAGAGCGAGCCGGTGAGTCCGGTCGGGTTCGAATTCGACTCATAGACGCCGGTCCCGGCGTTCCAGATGGCCGGCGCCAGGCCAGAGGCCACAAAGCTCAGGCTGTAGGCCCAGAAGACGCCGCCGGTGACCGACGCGGGGCCCGACGCCGAGCCGGCGTTCCAGAGGCGGCCGCAATCGCCGGAGCCATCGCAGCCACCCGCGACCGTGGGCCCGCCGCTCACCGAGAAGGCGAACGAGGTCATGCCGGCATCGGTCCAGCCGGTGGTCATCGAGGTGACCGAGCCGCCCTCGACATCGTACATCTGGACGAACCCGTCGTTCTGGTTCGTCGGGGTGTTGCCGCCGTTCAGGTACCACGCCGAGAGGAAGATCGCCGAGTTGGCATAGGTGGCACCGCCGAATCCGAGGTTCCCGTCCACCATGTAGAGGCCAAGGTCGCGGGCGCCGACCACGAACGGCGAACCCGAGACGGCGTTGACCCCGTTGAGGGCATCGGTCTGGTTGGTATACCGGGAGATGGTGCCGCTGTAACCGAAGCGATCGGTCGCGACGTAACCCTGGGCGCTGGCCGTTCCGGCAACCGTGAACGCAAGCAGCAGGGCGAAGGCCATGGTGGGCCGACTGAGGGACTTCATGCAGTGCTCCTGAGAAGGGGAGGAGACAAGCTCGCAGCAGGGTGTGACAGTGCTCCGCCCTCCCGCACGCAGGAGCCGTTCCACAACGACGATGACCCATCATTTCTGCGTCAACTCCTGTTCCCTTCAGCCCTTGCCATCCCGACCATTCCGGTCGGAACACGTCTCGTCCTGCATCGGCCCTACCACACCTGCCGAGTCCACGCTACACACGGGAACGCCAAAGCCACCAAGCGCCGACACCCCACGGGGCGCCGGCGCATGACCTGGACCTACGACTTACGACTTACGACTTACGACTTACAACCAACCACTCACTCCTCATCCGCCCCCGTCAACGGCACCAGCCGTCCCCGCGGCGGAATCCCCGCCTCCAGCTCCAGGATCCCCACCGACGCCGGAATGTCGTAGCGTCGTGCCCCTGCCCCGCCCGGGTTCATCACGGTGACCACCACATCCACCAACTCGAGCTTGGGAATGTGCGTGTGCCCATGAATCAGGATGTCCGCCGTCGGATACGCGTCATGGAACGCCTCGCTCGGCACGTCCCGCCCGAACTGGTCGCCGTGGGTCACCACGATGTCGAAGCCGTCGAGTTCGATTCGCGCCACCCGGTGCAACTTCGCACGCACGTCGAAGCCATCGGTGTTCCCGAAGACGGCGGTCACCGGCGCAATCGCCTCGAGCTCGGTGAGAATGTCGAGTGGGCCGATGTCGCCGGCGTGGATGATGTGATCCACCCCCGCGAAGACCTCGAAGACCTCGGGCCGCAGGAGACCGTGCGTGTCGGCAATCACGCCCAGGCGCATCTCAGCCCTCCCAGCGCGGGGCGAGCTGAATGTCGAGGCCGAGGTGATCGACCATCCGCTGCACCATGAAATCCACCAGGTCGCTGATCGCCGTGGGCTGGTGATAGAAACCGGGCGCCGCCGGCATCACGGTGGCGCCCGCCTCGGTGACCGCCGTGAGGTTGCGGAGATGGACCAGCGAGAACGGCGTCTCGCGCGGCACCAGCAGCAGGGGGCGACGCTCCTTGAGCATCACGTCGGCGGCGCGCTCCACCAGCGAGCGCGAGGTGCCACCGGCAATCGCCGCCACGGTACCCATCGAACACGGGCAGATCACCATGCCGCGCGTCCGGTACGAGCCCGACGCCGGCTTCGCGCCGCGATCGCCGTCGTCGTAGACGGTGATGCTCGACCAATCGCCGCCCGTCGCCGTGCGCAGCGCCGCTTCGTCGGCCACGCCCGACTCCGTCTGCAGCAGGCGCCAGCCATGCGAGGAGACGATCAGGTCCACCGGCACCTGCGCCCGCGCGAGCACGTCGAGGAGGCGCACGGCGTAGGGAGCGCCGGAGGCGCCAGTGATGGCGAGGACGACGGGAAGGGCGGTCATTGCAGAACTCGCATCGAGAGGGGATGATGGATGATGGATGATAGATGATGGATGTGCATGACGGGCCTCCGGTTCTTCATCCACGACCATCCATCATCCATCATCCATCATCCAACAACGACATCAATCATCGCGAATGCAAACACCGTCACGCTCATCACCCCGTTCATCGTGAAGAACGCCGCGTCGAGGCGCGAGAGGTCGCCGGGTTTCACGAGCTGGTGTTCGTAGGTCAGGATCGCCGCAGCAACCGCGACGCCGACGAAGTACCAGGTCCCGAAGCCGGCGCCCCACCCGAAGACGGCGAGGGCGGGGATGGTGATGCCGTGCAGCAGCTTGCCGAAGAAGATCGCGCGGGTCTGGCCGAGGCGCACGACGGCGCTCCGGAGCCCCTGATCGCGATCGAAGCCTTCGTCGGGGAGCGCATAGAAGACATCGAAGCCCGCCACCCAGGTCATCACGCCGAGCGTGATCACCAGCAGCAGCCACCAGGGCGTGCTCCACGCCCCGGTCACCGCGAGCCAGCCGCCGACCGGCGCGATCGCCAGCGACAGCCCGAGCCAGAGGTGCGGCCACGAGGTGAAGCGCTTGGCGTACGAGTAGCCGAGGACCCAGGCGAGTGCGATCGGCGAGAGCCAGAAGCAGAGCGGGTTGAGCCGCCAGCTCGCGAAGACGAAGAGCCCCGCCGCCACCAGCACCGCGACCTTCGCCGCACCAACCCCGATGGCCCCGCTCGGCAGCTCGCGCGCCGCGGTGCGCGGATTTTTCGCGTCGAAGGCGCGATCCACGATCCGATTGAAGCCCATCGCCGCGAAGCGCGCCGAGGAAAACGCCAGCGCGACCCAGCCCACGGTGCCCCACGTGACCGGCGCCACGCGACTCGCCGCCAGCACGCCGAGGAAGGCGAACGGGAGGGCGAAGAGGGTGTGGGGGAGCTTGACGAACGACGCCCAGCGGGCGAGCGCGGAGCCGCCGGTGAAGGTCTGGCCTTCGCGAGGTGAACGGTGAACGGTGAACGGTGAACGGGGGTCTCGTTCATTCACGATGCTACTCGCCTCGCCCGGTCGTTCCCGTTCACCGTTCACCGTTCACCGTTCACGGCCGTGATCCCCAGACTCCCCCACAACGAGTCGACTTTCCGCTTCGTCGCCTCATCCATCACGATCTTGTCGGGCCACTCGCGCGTGAAGCCCTCCTCGGGCCACTTCCGCGTGGCGTCGATCCCCATCTTGCTGCCGAACGAGAAGTGCTGCGAGGCGTGGTCGAGCACGTCCACCGGCCCGCGCGCGAACTCGACGTCGCGCTTCGGGTCGATGTTGTTGAGCGCGACCCACCAGGTCTCCTCCTGGTCCTGCACGTTCACGTCCTTGTCGACGATCACCAGCACCTTCGAGAGCGACATCAGCCCGGTGCCCCACATCGCGTGCATCACCTTGTAGGCCTGGCCGGGATACTGCTTGTCGATGCTCGCGAAGACGAGGTTGTGGAAGATCCCCGCGGCCGGCATGTGATAGTCGACGATCTCGGGCACCGTGAGCCGCAGCAGCGGGAGGAAGATCCGCTCCGTCGCATGGCCGAGCCAGTAGTCCTCCATCGGCGGTCGCCCCACCAGCGTCGCGATGTAGGTCGGCTGCTTCTTCATCGTGACCGCGGTGACGTGCAGCCGCGGATAGCGGTCGGCGAGCGAGTAGAAGCCGGTGTGGTCGCCGAACGGCCCCTCCATCACCAGTTCCTCGCTCGGATCGATGTACCCCTCGATCACGATGTCGGCCTCGGCCGGGACCTCGAGGTCGCAGGTGAGCGCCTTCGCGAGCTCGACCGGTTCGCGCCGGAGGAAGCCGGCAAACAGGAATTCATCGATCGCGGGCGGCAGCGGGGCCGATCCGGAGTAGACCGACGCCGGGTCACCGCCGATCGCGATCACCACCGGCATCGTCTCGCCGCGGGCCGCCATGTCGCGCCAGTGCGCGGCCCCGCTCTTGTGGCGCTGCCAGTGCATCGCGAGGTCGCGCTTCCCCTGCACCTGCACCCGGTACATCCCGACGTTGCGGCCGCCGGTCTTCGGATCGCGGGTGATCACCATCGGCAGGGTCAGGTAGCAGCCGCCATCGCCGGGCCACGTCTGCAGGATCGGCAGCGACTCGAGGTCGATGTCGTCGCCGCGGAAGACGATCTCCTGGCAGGCCGGCTTCCCCGAGCGCGTCCTCGGCGGGTACTTCGCCATCTCGGCGAGCTTGGGCAGCATCGACAGCTTCCCCATGATCCCCTCGGGGACCTTGAGCTGCACCATCTCGGCGATCCGGTCGCCGATCTCGTCGAGGCGCTCCACGCCGAGGGCGAGGCACATCCGCTTCCGCGAGCCATAGAGGTTGATCGCGACCGGAATGCTCGATTCGCGGCCATCGGGGAGGATCGGGCGCTCGAAGAGGAGCGCGGGGCCGCCGCCGGGGAGCTTCATCGTGCGGTCGGCGATCTCGGCGATCTCGAGGTGGGTCCGCACCGGCTGCTTGATGCGGACCAGTTCACCCATCCGCTCGATCGCGGCGATGTAGTCGGCAATGGTGTCGAGTGTCATGATGCCTCCCGTACCCCCACATGCACCGCCACGATCCCCCCCCAGTGCGTTTCCCATTGCACCTGGGCAAAACCGGCCGCCGTCATCCGGGCCGCCAGGGCGGGTGGCTCGGGGAAGGCGAGGACCGACGCTGGTAGCCAGTCGTAGGCGTTCGTATGTTTCGAGACGAGCCGTCCCACCCGAGGCAGGATGTGACGGAAGTAGGTCAGGTAGAGGCTGCGGAGCGGTTGCCACCGCGGCGTCGAAAATTCCAGGACCACGAAGCGCGCCCCAGGCTTCAGCACCCGTGCCGCCTCCCGGAGTCCCGCATCGAGATCCATCAGGTTGCGCACCCCGAAGCCGACCGTCGCCCCGTCGAAGGTGCCATCCTCGAACGGCAGGTGGAGCGCATCCGCCGCCGCCGGGCGGACGCGCGCCGACTTCCCCTTGCCACGCACCAGCATGGCCGGGACGAAGTCCGCCGCGATCACCCGTCCGCGGAAGGTGGGGCGGTTGCCGAGCTCGGCCGCCAGGTCCTGGGTGCCGGCGCAGAGGTCGAGGTAAGTCCCGTCGGGCGCGCGCTCCCAGCCGAGGCGGTCGACCGCCGTGCGGCGCCAGCGGGTGTCGGCGTTCAGGGAGAGGACGTGGTTCAGCAGGTCATAGCGCGGAGCGATGTCGGTGAAGACGCCGCGCACGTACTCGCGCTTGGCATCCCCGCCCGTGACCGGTAGCGCCTCGTTGGCAGTTGGCATCGCGGGGAAAGCTACCGGAGCCCCCAATCCCGCGCATCTCCGGCCCAGTGGCGCCGGAGGGATCCCGGCGTGAGTCCCCAGGGTATCGTCGACTGGAAGGGCCTCTCCGATCAGGAGGTGGTACGCCACGCCGTGGCGGGCCGCGAGGCCGCCTATCGCGAGCTGATCCGGCGGTACCAGCGCCCGGTCTTCTCTTTGCTCTACCGGATGGTGCGCGACCGCGAACTCGCCGAGGATCTCGCCCAGGAGACCTTCGTCAAGGTCCTCAACGCCGTCGAGAGCTATCGGCCCGAGTTCAAGTTCTCGAGCTGGATCTTCAAGATCGCGAACAACACCGCCATCGATCACCTGCGTCGCCGCAACCTCGACACCCTCTCGCTCGACGGCTCGCCCCATGCCGAGAGCGCCGACGCCGTCGAGGCGACCACGCTGCAGATCAGTGATGGCGCCGAATCCGCGCTCGAGGAAGTCACCGCCCGCGAGCTCGGCAAGCAGATCGAAGTGGCCATCGCCAAGCTGCGTCCCGAGTACCGCGCCTGCATCCTGCTGCGGCATGTCGAGGGGCGCCCGTACGAGGAAATCGCCGAGATGCTCGACCTCCCCCTCGGCACCGTGAAGACCTACATCCACCGGGCTCGCAATGAGCTCCGGATCCTGCTCGCCGACACGCGTGACGCCTGAAACTCCCCCTCTGACCCGGACGTAGAAGAGCCAGATGACACAGCCCGCGATGCAGCACCTGACCGCCGATGAACTCGATGCCCTCGTAGAGGGTCTGAGTTCTCCGCGCGCGCTGTCCCACGTTGCAACATGCGCCCTCTGCGACGAAATGGTGGCCCTCGATCGCCGGGTCGTCGCCCTGCTCGGCGGCCTCCCGGCGATCGAACCGTCGGCCGGCTTCTCCGATCGGGTGATGGCGCGGGTCACCATCGCCGACGGCACCGTCAAGGTGGTCACGGCCCCGACGCGGACCCCCCGCGAGGTGGCGGCCAAGCGGCGCATTCTCGGTCTCTCGCTCGTTGGTGGCAGTGCCATCGCGGCCGGCTTCGCCTGGGCCGCGGCGCACCCCGCCACGGCGACCGGCTGGAGCGGGGCCGCGATGGGTGGGGTCGGCGAATCGCTCTGGCTGTCGGTACAGGCGCTGGCGGCCAACACGGCCGAGCAGCCCTGGTTCGGGACGGTGCGCGAGGCGCTGACGACACCCCTCCGCGCCCTGCCGTTCGTCGTCGGAGGGGCCGGGCTCTACGCCATCGGGCTCACCGGACTCAGCCGACTCCTCGCCGAGCCCGCGACCGATGCGGGCTGGTAACCGGCTCCCGACCCTCTTCGTCGCCGCGCTGCTCCTCCAGGCCGGTCCGCTGCACGCGGCCTCGGCCCCAAGTGCCCTCGAAGAGCTCTCGTATCGCGCCCGCAGCCTCGCGCCGGCGCTCTTCTTCCTGAGCCCCATCGTGACGCCCCAGGCCGTCCCTGCGGCCGCGCCGCAGGGCCCGACGGTCAATCCAGCCAATCTCGACAATGCCGCCGCCCTCGAGCGCGACCTCCGGGCGGCGCTCCGTTCGCCCCTCTCCGACACCCGACTCACCGTCACCGGCGGCACCGCCCGACTCGGAGAGTATTCGGTCGGCTCGGCGGAACGGATCACGGGCCACGTGGTGGTCCTCAAGGGCAACGCGGAGATTCACGGCCGCATCGAAGGGAACGTCGTCGCCCTCGATGGCGATGTCGTCCTGCATCCGGGCGCCGTCGTCACTGGCGACGTCATGTCGATCGGCGGTCACGTGCGCCAGCTCGGTGGTCTCATCAACGGCAGCCAGATGGAAGTCGAGGCCGCCCCGACCGAAGCGGCGGTCTCCATCCCGGCGCAGGTGGCCCGGCGCGGCGCCGGCCTCCTCGGCGTCGGCCTCACGCTGATCATCCTCGGCCTCGGTGTCGTCACCTTCGGCCGCCCCAACCTCGAGATCGTCTCCGACACGGTGGTCCACTCCTTCGGGCGGGCCTTCCTCGTCGGGCTGCTCGGTCAGGTGCTGATCCTGCCGACCTTCGGGATGCTGATCGTCGGCCTGGTGCTGACCATCGCCGGGACGGTGCTGGTGCCGTTCGCGGCGGTGGTCTATGTGCTGATCGCGATCATCGCGCTGGTCGGCGGCCTGCTCGCCGTGGCGCATGCGATGGGCGAGACGATCACCCGGCGCCGCATGGCGCAGGGGATCATGGTCTCGCCGAACGCCTACCGCTACGTGATCACCGGCCTTGCCTCGCTCGCCACGATCTGGCTCGCGTGGGTCGGCTTCGGCTGGGTGCCGGTCGCCGGGGGGTTCGTCTTCGCCGGCGCGGTGCTGCTGACGTGGAGCGTGGCAACGGTGGGCTTCGGCGCGGCGCTGCTCTCTCGAGGCGGCGTGCGCGAACACTTCGCGGGCCGCATTCTCCCGCCCGAACTGATGACCGACGAGTACCTCTGGGCCACGCCGCAGTTCGGCGTCCCGGCAGTGAAGCGTCCGCCCAAGGATTCCAAGTGATGAACCCGCGCTCCTTCCTGGCGCTCTGCGGCGCCGCCGCCGCGGCCGCGCCCCTGGGTGCGCAGTCGATGCGCACCGTCGCGACCTCGCGTCCGATCGGCAGCGAGCGCGTCGTGCATGCGATGGTCGAGTTCGGGGCCGGCGTGGTGCATCTCGGCGCCGCCAAGGGCACCGACCTCTATCGGATGCAATTGCGCTACGATGGCGAGCGGAACGCGCCGGTGCATCGCTACGACCCGCGCACCGGCATGCTCCGGCTCGGGCTCGAGGGGAACGGCAGCGCGGGGCTCCGCGTGACGTCGCGCGCCCAGATGGCGCAGCGTGCCGACTTCGACTTCTCCCCGAGCGTCCCGCTGATCCTCGAGGCCAACCTCGGCTCGAGCGATGCCACCCTCGACCTCGGCGGGATGACGATCCTTTCGCTGACGGTGCGCGGCGGCGCGAGTCGCAGCACGGTGACCTTCGCGACGCCGACCAAGGGCGAGTGCGCCCGCGCCGACTTCGCGCTCGGTGCGGCGGAACTCGACGTGACCGGGCTCGCGAACGCCGGCTGTGCCGAGATTCGCGTCGATGGTGGGGTCGGGAAGGCGGAGCTGTCGTTCGACGGCACCTGGCGGCGTGACCTTAAGGCCGAGGTGTCGCTCGCGATGGGTGGTCTCACGCTGCACATCCCGCGCGGCACCGGCGTCCGGCTGGTGACCTCGCGCTTCCTCGCGTCGCTCGACGCCGAGGGGTTCACGCGCACCGGCGACACCTGGACCACGCCGGGCTTCGATCAGGCCAAGCGCAAGCTCACGGTGACGGTCAACGCCTCGGCGGCTGGCGTCACCGTGGCCTGGCTCCCCAACTAGCCGCGGCCTGACGGCCGCAGCGGGACCAACCGCGATCGGTGTGCTAGTCGAGGGTCGGTAGCGAGACGCCGACTTCGCCGGCCCGGTCGTGGATCCGGTCGGCGATCTCGCGCAGCATCACCGCAGCGGCTGACGTCGGCGCCTCGACCATGATCGGTCGGCCGGCGTCGGCCGCTTCGACCAATCCGGGCTGCAGCGGCACCTCGCCCAGCAGCGGCGCCATGATTTCCTCGGCCAGCCGCGTCCCGCCTCCCTTCCCGAACAGGTCGTGGCGCATCCCGGTGACCGGGTCGAGGAAGCCGCTCATGTTCTCGACCACGCCCAGTACCGGCACGTTGACCTTCTCGAACATCTTGGCGCCGCGGAGCGCGTCACCGACGGCCACTTCCTGCGGCGTCGTGACGATCACCGCCCCGCTCACCAGCACCTGCTGCACCAGCGAGAGCTGCGCGTCGCCGGTGCCCGGCGGCATGTCGACGATCAGGTAGTCGAGCTGGCCCCAGGCGACATCGTGCAGGAACTGGTGGATGATCTTGGTGATGATCGGACCGCGCCAGATGGCAGGCGCATCGCGGTCCACGAGAAAGCCGATCGACATCAGCTTGACGCCGTAGGCATCGAGCGGAATGATGCGGCTGTTCTCGACCATCGGCCGCTCATAGACGCCGATCATCCGCGGCAGGTTCGGGCCGTAGAAGTCGGCGTCCATGATGCCGACCTTGAAGCCGCGCTCGGCGAGCGCGATCGCGACGTTCACGGCGACGGTCGACTTGCCGACGCCGCCCTTCCCCGACGACACCGCGATCACCTTGGCGATCCCCGGCACTTCCATCGGCGTCGGCGCAGGGACGCCGGCCGCGGCGCTCTGCGGTGGCTGGTGCGTCGTCGGCGCGGGGCCGGCGGGATCGGTCACCTTGATCTTCGGCTGCGGATAGCCGGCGTTGCCGAGCGCCTGACGCGCGTGGCGCACCAGCGTGGCCGGGTCGTCGCGGCGCAGCATGAAGGTGAACGACGCTTCCTTCGTGGCGGCGTCGACGGTGAGGTCGTGGATCATCCCGGACGCGACGAGTCCCTTCCCGGTGCGGGGGTTCTGCACCTGGTCGAGAATCGCGCGAACTTCGTCTGCCTGCGTGGTGCTCATTGTTGCGTCCTGTATGTGCTCAGACTGCCTCGACCGTGCGGACCTCGGGGACCGACTGCTTGAGGCGCGTCTCGATGCCATGCTTGAGGGTGATGGTGGCCGCGGCACAGCCCTGACAGGTGCCGCCCATGCGCAGCAGGAGATGCCCTTCCACCGGGTCGAAGTCGATCACCTCGACCGACCCCTTGTGGGAGGCGATGTACGGCCGGATGCCCTCGAGGGCCTCCTCGATCCGCTCCACGATGTCCACGGCTGCTCCACTGCTAATTCCGACTGCGTTACTCGGCTTTCCGAAAGCTATCATGACCGGTCGGCCCTACAACCCTCCCGCGGCCGCCGGCGTTCCGAGAAGATAGGCCCGTGACGCCGCCAGGATCGTTTCCTGGACGTCGCCGAGGGTCCCGGCGATGGCGACCCCGGCCGCCTTGGTGTGGCCCCCTCCGCCGAACTGACGGGCCAGCGCGGCCACATCGACCTTCCCGACGCTCCGGAGCGAGACCTTCACGCGCCCTCCCGACATCTCGCGGAAGAGCAGCGCGAGCCGCACCCCCTTCACCGAGCGGGCGTGCTCCACAATCCCGTCGAGGTCGTCCGGGTCGACGTCGTGCCGCTCCAGCGCCCCGGGCGGCACGGTGACCCACGCCAGCCCGCACTCGTCCTCGACCACCAGCGTTTGCAGCACCTCGGCGAGGAGCCGCGGCCGGCCGACCGGTGCCGAGGCGTAGATGTCGACGTAGGTCTGCTCGGTGTCGACGCCGCACTCGAGCAGTGCCGCCGCCGCGCGCAGCGTCGCCGGCTTGGTGTTCGAGAAGCGGAAGCCGCCGGTGTCGGTGACCAGCGCGACGTACATCGCGCGGGCGGCCTCCGGCGTGATGGTCCAGCCGAGCTCGGTGGCGAGGCGATGGATCAGCTCGCCCGTCGCCGCGGCCGTCGGATCGACGTAGCGCGGCCCCGCAGGGAGATCGCCCTTGCTGACATGGTGGTCGATGCACCCCACCGGCACGCCGCGCTCGCGCACCGTCTCGGCGAGGATGCCGAGGCGCGAGAGGTCGGCGATGTCGAGGACGAGGATCGCGTCGGCGCGCCGCAGCTCCTTCACCGCCTTGTCGCTCCGGTCGACGCCAGGGAGATCGGCGAAGAGGAAGGCGAAGCGGTCGGGCGTCGGGGTCGGGTTGGTGATGATCGCCTCGACGCCGAGGCCGCGGAGGAGGTGGACCATCGCCACCTCGCTGCCGAGGCCGTCGCCATCGGGATTCACGTGGGTCGTCAGGCAGATGCGCATGCCTGGACGCCACAACGCCGCCACCTCGAGGGCGGCGGCGCTGGGCGGGATGGGGGTCGCTGAAGTCATGCGACCAAAATAGTCGAACGGTGCCTGCTCAGCTGTCCCGGAGTCGGGAATGCTTGATGCCGTAGCCGAAGTAGATCAGCAGGCCGAGCGCCATCCAGACCGCCAGCCGGATCCAGGTGTCCACCGGGAGGCCGTACATCATGTAGCCGCAGATGGCGATGCCGAGGATCGGAACCAGCGGCACCAGCGGGGTGCGGAACGGCCGGTCGAGCTCTGGCCGCTTGACGCGGAGGACCCAGATGCCGCCGCAAACGATCACGAAGGCGAGCAGGGTGCCGATCGAGACCAGTTCGCCCAGCAGGGCGATCGGGAAGATGCCGGCGACCAGCGCGGCGACGATGCCGGTGATGATCGTGGCGATCCACGGCGTGCCGTACTTCGGGTGCACCTTGCCGAACATCTTCGGCAGCAGGCCGTCGCGCGACATCGCGTAGAAGATGCGCGGCTGGCCCATGAGCATGACGAGGACGACCGAGGCGAGCCCGGCGATCGCGCCGATGTTCACCAGGAAGCCGAGCCAGGCGAGCGCCGGACCGGCCTTCTCGATCGCGACGTAGACCGGGTGCGCAACGTTGAGCTCGGTGTAGTGCGCCATGCCGGTCATCACCAGCGCCATCGCGATGTAGAGCACGGTGCAGATCGCGAGCGAGCCGAGGATGCCGATGGGGAGGTCGCGCTGCGGGTTCTTCGCCTCCTGCGCCGCGGTCGAGACGGCGTCGAAGCCGATGTAGGCAAAGAAGATCACGCCGGCACCGCGCAGGATGCCGCTCCAGCCGAAGTGGCCCGACTCGCCGGTGTTGGGCGGGATGAACGGATGCCAGTTGGCGGTGTTGACGTACTTGATGCCGAAGGCGATCACCAGCAACACGATCGCGACCTTCACGTACACGATGATGTTGTTGAACTTCGCCGACTCCTTGATGCCCAGCACCAGCAGGGCGGTCAGCGCCAGCACCATCAGCATCGCCGGGAGGTTCAGCACGCCCTGCCCGAGCGTGAAGCCCGAGGCGACGCAATTCTCGATCGTGATCGCGGTGCGGGTGATCGCGTCGACGGCGACGCCGCCGGTCGCCGGATCGACGCAGAGCTGCGCGCGCACCAGCGTGTGGGTTCCCTCGACCGTGAAGGGTGCCCCCGCCCAGGCCGCCGGGAGGTGGATGCCGACCGAGGAGAGGAAGGCGGTGAAGTAGCCCGACCAGCCCACCGCGACCGTCGAGGCCGCGAAGAGGTACTCGAGGATCAGGTCCCAGCCGATGATCCACGCGACCAGTTCGCCAAGCGTCGCGTAGCCATAGGTGTAGGCGGAGCCGGCGACCGGGATCATCGACGCGAACTCGGCGTAGCAGAGCCCCGCGAAGAGGCAGCCGAAGCCGGCGATGATGAACGAGAAGACGATCGCCGGGCCGGCGAAGTTGGCCGCGGCCGTTCCGGTGAGGACGAAGATGCCGGCGCCGATGATGGCGCCGATGCCGAGCAGCGTGAGGTTCATGGCGGTGAGGGACCGCTTGAGGCTCGGTCCCCCCTCGTCATCCGGAATCACGTCGGTCATCGACTTCGTGCGGAACAGGCTCACGGGATCGAGCCCGGCGGTGGCAGCTTCTCATCCTGCGGCGTGCTCATCAGCTTGCGGAACGACCAGAGCATCAGGCTCAGGACGAAGGTCCATGCCAGCGCCATGAACAGCAGCGCGTTGGTGCCAAGGGTGTTGGGCGGCAGTGTCCCTGCCGCCGTGGCGAGCGTATCCATCAGGCGGTCCCTCCCTTGAGGGCCTTCTTCGCCCAGGCCTTCTTGATCAGCCAGAGCTCGAAGACGAGGATCAGCAGCATCAGGCCGCGCGACGCCCACTTGATCGGGACGTTCTCGGCCGGGACGCCGGTCATCATCAGCGTCGGAATCGCGTCCTGCACGGTCCACCAGATCATCATGACGAGCAGGAAGAGCGGCGTCACGTAGGTGATGATCGGCTTGTAGAACTTCGGAATCTGCCAGGCCGCGCCCTCGTGCAATTCCTTCCAGGCGTTGTCCGGGCCGAAGATCCAGACGAAGATGATGGTCTCGACCAGCGCGAGGATCACGAGGCCGAAGGTGCCGGCCCAATAGTCCCACTCGTCGAGGAAGCCGCGCGTGTTGTAGACGATGTGCAGGCAGCCGAGCAGCACGGCCACCGCCGCCAGCGTCCAGGCGCTCCGCTTCCGGGTCCAGCCGAAGTTCTCCTCGATGAACGCCAGCGCCGGGGTCGCCATCGAGACCGACGAGGTGATGCCGGCGAAGAAGAGCAGCCCGAACCACATGATTCCGGCGATCGCGGCCACCACCGGCCCGCCCGGGAGATTGTTGAACACCAGCGGCATCGAGATGAAGCCGAGGTCGAACGACCCGCCCTTCGCCACCGCCACCGCGCCGGCGACGCCGAAGAAGGTGACCACGGCCGGGATCGCCAGCGAGCCGCCGAGGACGACTTCCGCCGTCTCGTTGGTGGCCGCGGTCGCGATGCCGGACAGGGTGAGGTCATCCTTCTTGGTCAGGTACGAGGCATACGCCTGCAGCGAGCCCATGCCGACCGACAGCGTGAAGAAGATCTGGCCCGTCGCGGCCAGCCAGACCTTTGGCGAGCCGAGTGCCGACCAGTCCGGCGTGTACATGAAGCGGAGGCCGTCGAGCGGCCCCTGCGTCGTCGTGATGCCGTCGTGGGTGATGGTCACCGGATCGAGCGTCAGGACGCGGACGACGAGGATCGCCGCGAAGATGAAGAGGATCGGCATGCCGATCTTGGCCAGTTTCTCGATGCCGGCCGTCAGGCCGCGGCTCACGACCCAGAAATTCACCGCCACGGTCGCGAAGAAGAAGCCGAACGGCACCCAGAAGCCGTGCACCGTGCCGTTCTGCAGGTCGACGTACGACTTGAAGAACGAGGCCATCCCGGCCTGGTCGAGGCCCTGCGTCTGGCCCGTGGCCGAGAAGAAGGTCCACGCCAGCGTCCACGACTCGATGTAGCAGTAGTAGATCAGGACGATGATCGGCATGAAGAGGCCGAGTACGCCGAGATACTTGGCGACCGGGTTCTTCCAGAGGGCGTCGAACATCCCCGGGGTGCTGCCTTGTCCGCGCACGCCACCGTACCGACCCACACCCCACTCGATCCACATCAGCGGGATGCCGACGAGGAGGAAGGCGATGAAGTACGGGATCATGAACGTCCCGCCGCCGTTGTCGACCGCCTGGCGCGGGAAGCGGAGGAAGTTGCCGAGACCGACGGCGTTGCCGGCCATGGCGAGGATCAGGCCGATGCGCGAGCCCCATTGCTCGCGTTGCACGGTTTCAGCCACAGGGGGCCTCTGGGGTTAGGGGGACGACCGGATGACGGTGGTGGTGGAGCCTACGCAAACGTGACGAAATTCGTTGGAGCAGCCTCATCGATCATCGATCATCGATCATCGATCATCGATCTTCTAGTCACTTCTGGTAGTTGGGCGCTTCTCTCGTGATCGTCACGTCATGCGGATGCGATTCCCGCAGCCCGGCAGAGGTGATCTGCACGAACTCGGTATCGCTGCAGAGCGTCGCGATGTCGCCGACCCCGCAATACCCCATGCCGCTCCGCAGCCCGCCCACCATCTGGAAGAGTACCTCGGCGACCGGCCCCTTGTAGGGGACCCGTCCCTCGATCCCTTCGGGGACCATCTTCGACGCCGAGACCTCGCCTTCCTGGAAATAGCGGTCGGCCGAGCCGTCCTGCATCGCGGAGAGCGAGCCCATGCCGCGGATCAACTTGAAACGACGGCCCTCGGCAAGGATGCTCTCCCCCGGGCTCTCTTCGGTCCCGGCGAGCATCGAGCCCATCATCACCGACGCTGCGCCCGCGGCGAGCGCCTTCACGACGTCGCCCGAGTACTTGATGCCGCCGTCGGCGATCACCGGCACGTCACCCGCACCGCGGACCGCATCGATGATCGCGGTGATCTGCGGCACGCCGACCCCGGTGACGACGCGGGTGGTGCAGATCGACCCGGGGCCGATGCCGACCTTGATCCCGTCGACGCCGCGTTCGACCAGCGCCCGCGCGCCCGCTTCCGTCGCGACGTTGCCGCCGACGAGCTGGGCGTCGGGGTAGGCATCGCGCAGCGCGGCGATCGTCTCGAGCACGCCCTCGGAATGCCCATGCGCCGAATCGACGACGATCACGTCGGCACCCGCATCGAGCAGCGCACGCGCGCGCACCATCGCCTCGGCGCCCGCGCCGACGGCGGCGGCGACGCGAAGCCGACCGTGCTGATCCTTGTTCGCGTCCGGGTGATCACGACGCTTGAAGATGTCCTTGACCGTGATGAGGCCCTTCAGCACGCCGGTGCCGTCGACCACCGGAAGCTTCTCGATCCGGTGCCGCGCCAGGATCGCCTCGGCCTCGTCGAGCGTGGTCCCGATCGGCGCCGTCACCAGCCCCTCGCGCGTCATCGCCTCGGCGATCGGCCGGTCGAGCGCGCGCTCGAACTGGAGGTCGCGATTGGTGATGATGCCGATCAGGCGGCCGTCGCCATCGACGATCGGCACGCCCGAGATCTTGAAGCGACGCATCAGCGCGTGCGCCTCGCGGATCGGACGATCGGGCCCCAGCGTGATCGGGTTGAGGATCATCCCGCTCTCGCTGCGCTTGACGCGGTCGACCTCGGCGGCCTGCCGGTCGATCGACATGTTCTTGTGGATCACGCCGATGCCGCCCGCGCGGGCCATCGCCATTGCCATCTCGGACTCCGTCACGGTGTCCATCGCGGCCGAGAGCAACGGGATGTGGAGGGGAATGGCGCGGGTGAAGCGGGTGGCGGTCGAGACCTGCCGGGGGTGCACCAGCGAGTGGCGCGGCACGAGGAGGACGTCGTCGAACGTCAGCCCGGGAGTGGTGCGGATGCGGCTCACGGCCGACCGACCGGCGTGCGCGGCGTGCAGGTGGGAATCATCCCGAAACCTAGTGCCTCGCGCCGGGTCCGATCAACCCGGCCCGGTCGCCGCAGGCGGCACGGCGGGCTTCTCGTCCTTGGGTGGCGCGGGGGTCGCCAGCGTCTGCGCGGTCTTCGAGGCCTCCTCCACCACCGCCGAGGCGGCCGCGGAGAGCCCCTTCACGACCTTCGACGCCGAATCGAGGAAACCGACCGTTCCCGAGATGGCCTCGAGCGGGAGCTTGCCGGCGCGCATGGTGTCCTGGACGGTGTCGCTGAGGCGGGCAAAGAGGTTCGACGGCGTCGAGCGCTCGGCGTACTTGCTCTCGAGGAATTCGACGTAGTCGAGCAGCTGGAGCCCGCGCTCGTCGGGCAGGGTGTCGAGGCGACGCAGGATCCGGTCGCGGAGTTGTTCGTTCACGGGCCCCTCCGGGGCTCAGTCGAGCCGGCGCACGAAGGTGAGCACCGGGGTCGGGAGGAAGCGGCTCCGCCCGGCGCGGATCGTGGCCCGGATGCGCAGCTTGGCGAGCGGCTCCATGGCGCGGAACTGGTCGGCCTCCTTGGCACTGACGACCAGATAGACGAATCCGGTTTCAGGGATCGGCCCGCGGGCCAGCACATACGGCTGGCCGGGCGGGAGCTCCGGGCGGAGTTCGTCGGCCTTCTGGATCGAGAGGACCTGGATGGTCCACTCGACGGTCTGCCCGATGTAGCGGTCGGGATTGGCGCGGATGTCGGCCGCCGACGGGCCGCCGGTGGGGGTCCCCTCGCCGAGGCTCCCCTCGCGGACCCACCCCTCGACCTGGACCTTGGCCCAGCCCCCCTTCCGCTCGAGCACGGTGGCCGGCGCCGCGACCTCGAAGGTCGCGACCGGGGGGCCGCCGGAACTGGCCGACAGCGTCGCCCCGCCGCTCAGGGTCGAGGTGGAGCCGCCCTGCGCCTTGGGCGTGGTGTCGGCGGCGGCCGGGGGCGCCTTGGCGGCCGCGGATGGGGCCGTCTCCGGCGCCTTGGCGTCGGCGCCCTTCAGCGCGCTCTTGAGAATCCAGGCGCTGCGCTGCACCCGGACCCATTCCCCCTTGGTCTCGAGGCGCTTGAAGAGGGCACCGGCCCGGAGCGAGGCGACGGTGCTACCCGCCCCGGCGGCGGTGCGCAGGGTGCTGCCGGCCGCAAGGGCGACCGCGACGTCGTAGCCGTCGCGTCGATCGTCGCGGAGCGCCTTCGCCGCGAGCCAGCCGTCGAAGCGGACCTCGGCCCAGTTGCCCTTGACGCTGTTCGTGGTGACGCCCGCCCCGACCATCAAACGGCCGAGCGCGGTGCCGTTGGGTTCCTTCTGGAACTCCGTCTCGGTCCCGATCCTGGCCGGCCCGACCGCCTGCCCGGAGAGCGGGCCGGACGGCCACGCGAACGCGGCCCACAGCAGCATGATGCAGGCTGGTAGGCGGATTCTGGCAGGGGTAGATTGCGGCGCGCCGATCACGGATTGAGAGTGTAGACGTCGCGGAGGAGCATGTCAAACGCCCGCAAGCAGTCCGCGCCGGTCGTCCTGGTCGTCCTCGACGGCTGGGGATGGCGCGAGGAGACCACCGGCAACGCGATCGCGATGGCGGACACGCCGACGTGGGATCGCCTCGTGGCCCGCGCCCCGCGCACCCTGCTCGATGCCAGCGGCCTCGCGGTCGGCCTTCCCGAGGGCCAGATGGGGAACAGCGAGGTCGGGCACCTGAACCTCGGCGCCGGCCGGGTCGTGCCGCAGGATCTCGTCCGGATCAACCAGACCATCGCGCGCGACGAGTTCCTCGCCCTCCCGGCGTTCGCCGCCGTCTGCGCCGAGGTGGTGCGCGCCGGCAGCACGCTGCACCTCGCGGGGCTGCTCGGTTGGGGTGGCGTCCATGCGATCGATGGGCATCTCCGCGCCGCGATCGATGCGGCCGTGCGCCTCGGGGGTCCCGCGGATCGCGATCCACGGCTTCCTCGACGGCCGCGACTCCCCCCCGAACTCGGGCATCGAGGTGGTGGCAGGGCTGCAGCAGGACATGGCGAAGTTCGGCGGCGGGCGGACCGTGCTGGCGTCGCTCGTGGGCCGCTACTTCGCGATGGACCGCGACCGCCGTTGGGAACGGCTGAAGCTGGCCTACGACGCGATGGTGCACGGCGTCGGGCTCGGCGTCGACGATCCGCTCGCCGCCATCCGGGATGCCTACGACCGCGGCGAGACCGACGAGTTCATCAAGCCGCTGGTGATGACGGCCAACGGGGCACCGGTCGCGACGCTGCAGAACGGCGACGGCATCTTCTTCGTCAACTATCGCTCGGATCGGATGCGCCAGCTGGTCGGCGCCCTCTGCATCCCGACCTTCGACGGCTTCGATGTGCGCGATCGCCCGACCCTCACGGCCGCGACGATGACGCAGTACGACCAGACCTTCCCGATCCCCTCCGCCTTCCCGCCGTTCTCGATGGCGATGATCCTCGCGGAGACGCTGAGCGTGATCGGCCGGACGCAGTTCCGGACCGCGGAAACGGAGAAGTACCCGCACGTGACCTACTTCTTCAACGGCGGCAACGAAGTGCCGTGGGCGGGCGAGGAGCGCGAGCTCGTCCCCTCGCAGAAGGTGGCCACGTACGACCTGGCGCCGCGAGATGAGTGCGGCAGGGATTGCCGATGTGCTCTGCCGCGCCCTCGGTCGGCGCGAGCATGACTTCTTCCTCGCCAACTTCGCCAATGCCGACATGGTCGGGCACACCGGCGTCATCCCGGCGGTGATCAAGGCGGTGGAGACCGTGGATCGGGCGCTGACGCAGGTGCTCGCCGCGGCCGAGGCCGTCGGCGCGGCGGGTGCTGATCACCGCCGACCACGGCAACGCCGAGATGATGATTGACCCGGTGACCGGCGGGCCGCACACGGCCCACACGACCAACCTCGTCCCGTTCCTGACGGTCGGGCACGACGCCCCCCTGCGCGCCGCGGGTGGCGCGCTCTGCGACGTGGCCCCCACCATCCTCAGCCTGCTGGACATCCACCAGCCCGCCGAGATGACCGGCCGATCCCTTCTCCTCGCCTGAGGTGTAGCTTGGTGCTGATGCTCTCGTCCCGTCGCCGCTCTGCCCTGCTCGCCCTCGTGGCGCTCTGTTCGCCCGCCGCGGCCGCGGTCGCACAGGTGGGCTATCTCCCCGCCAAGTCGCCCTCTCCCGCGAGATCCGCTTCGGGCAGACGCTCGAACTGCCAGGGCGGCCAGCTCTTCGGCAACGGCGGTCCGATCAAGGTCGGCCCGCAGGACGGCCGGATCCTCGGCGCGCGGCTGAACTTCCGCGGCAACCACTCGCTGCAGCTCGCCCTCGGCGGCTGGACGGCGGCCGCCGAGCGCTACATCGTCGATGCGGACAAGCCGCCCGCGACGCGCGTCTCCGGCCCGATCGACCATCGGCTGATCGGCGGCGAGTTCACGCTGCAGCTGAACCTCACCGGCGGCAAGACCTGGCACGCCCTCGCGCCGTACGCCGGCCTCGGCCTGGGCCTGGTGCACGGCGCCAAGACGCCGGCCGCCGACACCTCCGGGTACAGCTTCGGCACCAAGCTCTACTTCGCACCGAACGTCGGCACGCGGCTGATGCTCGGGCAGCGCCTCTTCCTGAAGGCGGAAGCGCGGGCCTACTTCTGGAACCTGAAGTACCCGAACTCGTACGCCGACGAGCCGGCGCAGGCGCCCGGCACCTCCGATGCCCCGAATGCGGTGAACCCGAGCGGCAAGGGCGGCGAGTACACGCCGGTCCCGGCGCTCCTGTTCGGATTCGGCATCAAGTTCTGACGACGGCGCGATGCACTGTTCGCTGACGCGGGTGCTGACCTTCCACGCGATGCACCGCTATCACAAGCCGGCGTGGTCCGAGGCGGAGAACCAGCGCCGCTTCGGGTGGACCTCGGCGGCACCCGGTCACGGGCACCTCTATCGCGTCGAGGTCACGGTCGCGGGTCCGCTCGATCCCGAGACGCAGATGGTGATCGACCTCCCGCTGCTTGACACGATCCTTACCGAAACGGTCGCGGCCCCGTTGGCAGGGCGCCATCTTGGGGACGCGGTGCCGACATTCGCCCCGGGCGGCGAGTTGCCGACGTGCGAGGCGATCGCGGCATGGTGCTTCGGTCGCGTGTCACAACGTCTCCCCCGAGGAGTGACACTGCAGCGCGTCCTGGTGGCCGAAGACGCCACCCTCTGGGCCGAGTGTCGCGGACCCGCCTGACCCCTCGTTCATTCCCGCTGGATTGGTCGTTCCCCCCGGAGGCTCCGATGTGTCGTTTCCCCTCGAGGCGATTCGCCACGTGCGGCGCGCTGTTCGCGCTGCTGGCGCTCCCCTCGGCCCGTGCCGCAGCCCAGGCCACCGGCGACCAGAGTCGCCTCGTCATCGGCGTCTCGGCGGGATCGATCGGGGGCACGGACCTCTGGCATGTCTCGGCGCAACCGATGCTCACCACGACCGAAGCGGTCGATGTCTTCGACCTGAAGCGTCGGCTCCGGTCGAACGTCACCTTCGCCGGCACCGGCACCTGGTATCCCCGCGGCAACCTCGGCGTCACGGGCGAGGTCACCTATCTCGGGCTCGGCACCGTCGACGACTGCACGTTGGTGACGGCCAGCGGTGACCCGCTCAATCGGATCGTCTGCAACACGCTGCGCGACTATCAACGACCCGCCTCGGCGGTGTCGATTGCGGGCGGGCTGGTGGTGCGCCCCTCGAGTCGCAGCTTCATCCAGCCGTATGCCCGCGGCGTGGTGGGTGTCGCGCTGGCACTGCGCGGCACGGTGCGCACGGTGGCCACGATCGGCGAGTTCGGCGACACCGCCGTCACCATCTACCCGCAGGGCGGCGGTGGTCAGCTGCGCCCGACCGGGTCCATCATGGTCGGCATCGCGACCTCGTCCTCGCCGGGCTACCAGTTCCGCGCCGAGCTGCGCTACACCGCGCTGCGCCTGCCAGTCGTCACGGGGCCCTCGGCGTACCAGGGCGCGGCCCCGCCCACGGGCGCCGTCTGGAAGACGCTCCCCTCGATCCTCGTCGGCTTCGACGTCGTGCTCGAGAAGCGACGCGGGCGCCGGTACTGAGTCGCTGATGGTCGCGGCCCGACTGAGCGTCGATGGCGCCGTCGCGGCGATCCTCGCCGAGGTTGCGCCGCTCCCGGGACTGCCGGTCCCGCTTGGCGACGCGCTCGGCGGCGTGCTCGCCGAAGACGTGATCGCACCGTTCGCGCTGCCGCAGTGGACCAACGCCGCCATGGATGGCTATGCCGTCCACGGCGACGACGTGCGTGGCGCGCGACCCGATCATCCCGTCGTGCTGCCGGTGGTGGCGCACATTGCCGCAGGCACCGCCACGCCACGCCCCCTCGCGCGGGGTGAGGCGATGCGGATCTTCACCGGCGGACCTGTCCCCGACGGCGCCGACACGGTCATCCGCCAGGAGGACAGCGACCTGGGCGCGGAGTCGGTGCGCTTCCACGACGATCGCGACGTCGGGCGCCACGTGCGCCGCGCCGGGAGCGACGTAGCCGCCGGCCAACTGCTGTTGCCACGCGGGCACGACGTCGGGCCGGGCGAGATCTCGCTCCTCGCCGCGCTCGCGATCACGGCCCCCTCGCTGCACCGACCGCCGTTCGTCGCGATTATCAGCAGCGGTGACGAGCTCGCCTCGCTGGACGATCCGGCACCGGTTCGTGCCGGCACGCGCCTCGCCGACAGCAACACGCCGACACTCTCCGCCCTCACGCATATTGCGGGCGGCACCCCGGTGCCGCTCGGTCCGGTCCCCGACGATCCCGACGCGCTGATCGCGGCCATCGGGCACGCCGCGAGCGCGGACCTGCTCGTCACGGTCGGCGGCGTCTCCGTCGGCGATCACGATCATGTCCCCGCGGTGCTCGAACGCCTCGGCGCGCGGCTGCTCTTCCGCCGTGTCCTGTTGCGCCCCGGCGGACCGACGACCGCGGCGCAACTCCCCGACGGCCGGCTCTGGATTGCCCTCCCCGGCAATCCGGTTTCCGCGATGGTGACCTTCACGCTCTTCGTGCGGCCGGCGATCCGCCGCCTGCTCGGCGACGCCGCGCCGGTCCGGCCCCAGCGGACGGTGGCGCTGGCGGATCCGGTCGAGCGGGACCGGGTGCTTGACCTCTACTTGCGGGCAAGCCGCGCCGGTGCCGACGGTGCCGGCCCCCCGCTGCTCCGTGCCACCGGCCCGGTCGGGTCGGCGCTGATGACGACGATGCGGGGGGCCGAGTTCCTCGTGCAGGTCCCCGCAGGGGCCGGAACGGTCCCGGCGGGAACCCTCCTCCAAGCGATCGCGTTCCCTTGATGGAGTTGATCCGCGAGGGCTGCGCCCTTAGCCTTCAGCCTCAAGAAGGGGAGTAGCCCAGCCGCCGGAATCCAGGCGGTCGGCGGCATCGTCAAGACTGCACACCTCCGGTGTGCACGGTGCCCCGGGAAAGCCAGCACGGCTGTTCAGGCGAGACCTTCGTCACCACCCGTTCGAACGGGGGCGACGAAGTCTCGCCTTCGTTCATTTGCAGGAGGAAGTACCATGGTCAACAGTGCCAAGACGTTCATTCTGCTCGCCGGCCTCATCTCGATCCTGATGGTGGGCGGGCAGCTCGTGGGCGGGACGTCCGGCTTGATGTTCGGCGGATCGATCGGCCTCATCATGGCGTTCGTGTCGTTCTGGTTCTCCGACAAGATGGTGATGCGCGGCTACGGCGCGCGGATCGTGACCGCCGCCGAGGCCCCCGACCTGGTGGGCCTCGTGGATGAGCTGCGCCAGCGGGCGGGGCTGCAGATGCCGCGCGTGGCCGTCATCCCGTCGCTGCAGCCGAACGCATTCGCGACCGGCCGCTCCGAGGCGAAGGCGATCGTCGCGGTGACCGAAGGGATGCTGCGCACGCTGCCGCGCGATGAACTTGCGGGTGTGATCGCGCACGAGCTGGCGCACATCAAGAACAAGGACATGCTGATCCAGACGGTCGCGGCGGGGATCGGCTCGATGATCGGCGTGCTGCCCTGGCTGGTGGGGAGCGTGATGCGGCGCAACGACGACGACCATGGCGGCATCGGCGACATCGCCTTCATGATCCTCGCCCCGTTCGTCGCGATGATGCTGCAGTTCGCGATCTCGCGACAGCGCGAGTTCGCCGCCGACCGCACCGGGGCCGAGATCGTCGGCAAGGCGCGACCGCTGGCCCAGGCACTGACGCGGATGGATGCGATGGCGAAGCAGATCGAGCTGCCGGTCTCGCCGTCGCTCGCGGCGCTGGCGATCGTGAACCCGCTCAAGGCGGGGGGCCTGATGAAGCTCTTCAGCACCCACCCGCCGACTGAGGAGCGGGTCGCCGCGCTGCTCGCCTTTGACGCGGAGCGGGCCGCCGCATGACCGCCCTGAGCGTCCACCCACCGGCGGTCTGGATCGGCTTCACGCTGGTCATCCTGGTGCTGCTGGTGCTGGACCTCGGGGTCCTCAACCGCCACTCGCACGTGCTCACGACCCGCGAGGCGACCCGCTGGTCGGGGTCGCTGGTCGCCCTCGCGATGGCCTTCTGCGCCTTCCTCTGGATCCGCGAGGGGTCGGCGCACGGGCTCGAGTTTCTCACCGGCTACCTGATCGAGCTGTCGCTCTCGGTCGACAACCTCTTCGTCTTCATCCTGGTCTTCCAGTACTTCGCGGTGCCGTCGGAGCTGCAGCCGAAGGTGCTGAAGTGGGGCATCGTCGGCGCGATCATCATGCGCGCGATCATGATCGGCCTGGGCGCCCTGCTGCTGCAGCGCTTCGCCTGGATCATCTACGTCTTCGGCGGGATCCTGATCATCACCGGGATCCGGATGTTCCGCAGCGACGGCGAGGACCGGATCGAACCCGAGAAGAACCCGATCGTGAAGCTGGCGCGGAAGCTCTTCCCCTTCACCGCCGCCTACGACGGGGAGAAGTTCTTCACCCGCAGTCATGCCCGGTGGTACGCCACCCCGCTGCTGCTGGTGCTGCTGGTGGTCGAATCCACCGACCTCGTCTTCGCGATCGACTCGATCCCGGCCGTCTTCGCGGTGACCAAGGATCCGTTCATCGTCTACTCGTCGAACATCTTCGCGATCCTCGGCCTTCGCGCGCTCTTCTTCCTGCTCGCCGGGATGCTCGACCGCTTCCACTACCTCAAGGCCGGCGTCGCCCTGATCCTCGTCTTCGTCGGCATCAAGATGACCATCTCCGGCTACATCCACCTGCCGATCCTCGCCTCGCTCGGCGTGATCGTGCTCACGCTGGCGGGGTCGGTGTGGCTGTCGATGCGGAAGACGGCGGCGGAAGCGGCGTAAGCGGCGAACGGTGAACGGTGAACGGGCAGGCGTGAAACGTGAGACGTGAAACGGGAGCCAGCGAGCGGGCACCGTTTCACGTTTGACCTTTCACCACCCCCCGTTCACCGTTCACTGTTCACCCTCGGCCATCCACCGTGTAGCTTCTCTCCATGACCAAGCTCCCCGTGGCCATCCTCGGCGCCACCGGCACCGTCGGCCAGAAGTTCATCGCGCTCCTCGCGGAGCATCCCTGGTTCGAGATCGTCCAGCTCGCCGCCTCGGCGGCTCGCGACGGCAAGCGCTTCGGCGACGAAGTGCGCTGGCGCGAGCTGACGCCGCTGCCCAGGCACATCGCCGATATGCAGATGACGACCGTCGCGCCGATGGCCGGGGTGCGGATCGCCTTCTCGGCGCTCGACGCGCCGGTCGCGCGCGAGGTCGAGCCGGCCTTCGCCCAGGCGGGCATCTTCGTGGTGAGCAACGCCTCGGCGTTCCGGATGGCGGATGACGTCCCGCTGCTGATCCCCGAGGTCAACGCCGATCACCTCGCGCTGCTCGCCCGGCAGCGGCGCGAGCGCGGCTGGACCGGCGCCATCGTGGTGAACCCGAACTGCTCGACCGCCGCGCTGGTCACGGCGATCGCGCCGCTGCACCGCGCCTATGGCCTCCGCAAGGCGGTCGTCGCCACGCTGCAGGCCGCCTCCGGCGCGGGGTATCCGGGGGTGCCGTCACTCGACCTGCTCGGTAACGTGATCCCGCTGATCGGGGGCGAGGAGGAGAAGATCGAGGCCGAGCTGCGAAAGATCCTCGGTCGGGTCGAGGGGGAGCGGATCGTCGAGGCGGAGATCGTGACCAGCGCGATGGTGCACCGCGTCCCGGTCGTCGACGGGCACATGGTCAGCGCCTCGCTCGCGTTCGACCGCGCGCCGTCCCCCGAGGAGGCGATCGCCACGCTGCGCGCCTTCCGCGGCACCGATCCGGTGCCGACGCTGCCGAGCTCGCCCGCGCTGCCGGTGGAGGTGGAGGATCGACCGGACCGGCCGCAGTCGCGGCTCGACCTCGATCGCGGGCGCGGGATGACGGTCACGGTCGGACGTGTCCGCCCCTGCCCGCTGCATCATCTGCGGCTGGTGGCATTGGGGCACAACCTGGTGCGGGGAGCGGCCGGGGCCGCGGTGCAGAACGCCGAGCTGTTGGTGGCGTCAGGCCTGCTCGAACAGTGACAGCATGCCGGCGGTGCCGGGACCGACGACCCGGTTCCGGCCCGCCGCCTTCGCCTCGTAGAGCCGCGCGTCGGCAATCTCCAGCAGGCCGTCCATCGTCCGCGCATCGACCCCCCACGCCGCCATCCCGATCGAGACCTGGACCCGCGCAGTCCCGCCCTTGGGCAGCGTGATGTCGGTGAGCCCCACCGCCACGCGCACCTGATCGAGCGCCTCGAGGGCGCTCTCGACATCGGCCCCCGGCAGCACGATCAGGATCTCCTCCCCGCCATACCGCGCCACCATGTCGCTGCGCCGCAAGCGGTCCTTCAGCACCGTCGCGAGCGTGCGCAGGGCGGCGTCGCCGGCGGCGTGCCCGTGGGTGTCGTTGAACTCCTTGAAGCGATCGACGTCGAGCAGCGCGACCACCAGGGCGTTCCGGGTGCGCGCCGTCCGCAGGACCTCGTTGACCAGGTACTCCTCGGCGTACAGCCGGTTGAAGAGGCCGGTGAGCCGGTCGTTCGTGCTCATCCGCCGCAGGCGCTGCGTGCGGCCGACGATCGAGAGGGCGACGACGGTCATCGCCCCGATGATTACGAGTCGCGACACCTGCGCGGCCCAGGAGAAGGCGCCGTACTCGTCGCTGCCTACGAGCAGGCCGTCGCCGCGGTGCGTGGCCCAGGTGAGCACCGACAGGCCCAGGTGCTGTGCCGCCGCCATGATGCCGGTCACGAGCGTCACGCGCTGGTCATAGCGCAGCGCGGAGGCGGCGATCGCGATGAGGTACGCCTCCCAGACCACCCGTGAGTTGGTGGTGATGATCGGGCGCTGCACCAGCCAGAATGCGAAGAGCGACATCGAGACGAGCGACACGTCCACCGTCGAGGAGACGAAGGCGATCCCCTGTCGATAGGTGCGACGCTGGATGGTGCGCTCGAGCACCACCGCCACCGTGACGGCGATGAGGGTGACCACGAGCCCGACGTAGTGCTGGCTGTCGCCCGGCTCGAGCAGCAGCGAGAGGATCGGGGCGAGGAGGAGGAAGAAGGTGAGCCAGGTGCGCACCCGCGCGACCAGCAGCTCGCCGTCCCGCGCCGCGTCGGCGAAGGCTTCGTCGGGCGGGGAGGTGATCCACGCACCGAGCCGGGCCAGCGTGCTGCGCCGCGCGGTGGGTGCGGTCACATCAGCCGGTACTTGGGGCCGCTGCCCCCTTCACGCGGCGTCCACCGGGGGCCGAGGATGTCCGTGGCCTTGCAGTCGACGCAGTTCGGGGCGTTGACGCGGAGGGTGTCGCCCTCGCGCTCGTACACGCCGGCCGGACAGAGCGCCGCATAGAAATCGGCGACCTCGCCGCTCACGTCGCGGCCGACAATCAGGTGCGACGGAATCGAATCGCGCGTCGCATTCCCCGACTTGAAGACCGCGTCGACCTTGCTGAAGGTGAGGACGTTGTCGGGAACGAACGGCGCCTTGGGGCCGCTCGCGCGCGGCGCCTCCGCGTCGGCCGGCATCGCGATCCGACCGCCCGGGAAGGCGCCACCCGTGAGCGTCATCAGCCCTGCCTTGATCGCGCCCGGGACGAAGCCGTCCTTGAAGGCGAGCCGCATGTTCCGCGTCTTGTGCATGTCCTGCACGATCCGCGACTGCCGCACCGCGACGTCGTAGCCGGCGAGCCGCTCCGCGGGGACGCGCCCCTCGGTCGCGAGCGCCTGCACGATCGTCGTCGCGGCGAGCATCCCCGATTCCATCGCGTAGTGGATCCCCTTGAGCGACGGCACGTCGACGAACCCGGCGGTGTCGCCGATCATCACGACGCCGTCGCCGAAGAGCCGCTCGGGGAGCGAATGGAAGCCGCCCTCGGGAATCGTCTTGGCGCCCCACTCCAGCATGGTGCCGCCGGTGAGGATCTCCTTGAAGAGCGGGTGCAGCTTCATCCGCTGCAGCGACTCATGCACGTCGAGCGAGGCGTCGTGATAGTCGAGGCCGACGACCAGCCCGATCGACACCTGGTTCGGCCCCATCGGGTAGCACCACGAGCCGCCGAAGGCGCTGCTCGGAAGCGGCCAGCCCAGCGTGTGGATCACCCGGTCGAGCGGCTTGGTGACCTCCCAGACTTCCTTCACGCCGAGCGCGAAGATCTGCGGATTCGGCGATCCCACGCCCTGCCACTCGCGCCACGCCTGTGACAGCGGCCCGCGCGATCCTTCGGCGAGCACGACCACGCGCGCCACGAGGTCGGTGGTCTCCTGATAGACGTCGGTCGGCTGCCCCTCGCGATCGAGACCGCTCGGCGTGGTGCGCACCCCGATCACCTTCTTGCCGTCGACCAGCAACGACTCCGCCGGGAAGCCCGGGAAGATGTTGATCCCCATCGCTTCGGCCTTCTCGCCCAGCCAACGCACCGCCTCGGACAGCGAGCAGACGAAGTTGCCGTGGTTCTTCATCGTCGGCGGCGTCGGCAGCTTGGTCGCGCCGCCCTCGGTCAGGTAGTAGACCGCCTCCCCGGAGACGGGCTGCCGGAACGGAAAGTCGGCGTCCTTGAGGTCGGGAAAGAGCGCGCGGAACGCCGAGGGGTTGATCACGGCACCGGAGAGCGAATGCTCGCCCAGGGCGCCGGCCTTCTCGAGCACACCGATCGCCAGCTCCGGGTTGGCCTGGGCCAGCTTGATGGCACACGCCAGCCCGGCAGGACCGGCCCCGACCACGAGGACGTTCGAGCTCGATCGCCTCGGGATGGGGCGTCTCCGCCCGGATCATGGTGGCGGGCAGCGACGGCTGGTGGCGAACGGGGAGGACAACGCCCACGGACGAAACTCCGAGAAACAGGGAAAGTGGAATATAAGGGCGATTCGATGATCGATGATCGATCATCGACCATCGATCATCGAATTTCCAGCCCCAGATCCGCCGCCACCACCGAATGCGTCAGCGCCCCGGTCGAGACATAGTCAGCGCCGGCGTCGGCGTAGGCCCCAATCGTGGCCAGGGTGATGCCGCCGGTGGCCTCGATCTCGATCGTCGGGCGGGCCGTGCGGGCGCGGGTGGCCCAGGCGCGGACCGTCTCGGGCGTCTGGTTGTCGATCAGCAGGCGGGTCGCCCCGGCGGCGACGGCCTCGTCCAGCTGCCCCACCGATTCGACCTCGACCTGCAGGCCGGTGACGCCGCTGGCGGCGGCCTCCGCGAGCGCCTCCCGAAGGGAGCGGCCCGAGGCACGGAGCGCCTGCCAGTGATTGTCCTTCACCATCACCGTCGTGGCGAGGTCGGTGCGGTGCAACGCGCCGCCGCCGGCGAGGACCGCGTGCACCTCGAAGGTACGGAGTCCCGGCGTGGTCTTCCGGGTGTGAAGCACCCGGCAGTTCGTCCCCGCGACGGCATCGACGTACTGCCGCGTCATCGTGGCGACGCCGCACGCGCGCTGCAGCAGGTTGAGCAGCGGACGCTCGGCGCGGAGGATCGCACGGAGCGGACCGCGCATCGTGCCGAGCACCGTCGGCGCGCTGAGGTGGTCGCCGTCCGCGACGGACCACTCCACCCGATCGAGGCCGCAGGCCGCGATCACCGCGTCGGCGTAGGCGCGCCCCGCCATGATCAGCGCCGCGCGACCCTCGATGACGCCGACGCCTTGCTGTGCCGCGGCGACGGTCACGCGTGAGGTCACGTCGTCGGTGCCATCCTCGGCGAGCGCGAGCGCGGCGACGCGCGCGGCGTCCGCGGCCACGACGGCGGCATCGCGCGGATCAGGCACCGAGGGCCACCATGCGGTCGATCGCGAGCTTGGCCCGGGTGCGGATCTCGGCCGGGAGGTCGATCTCGTGCTGATGGTGACGCAGCGCGTCGCGGACATCCCGCAGCGTGATCGTCTTCATGTAGGCGCACTCGGCGGCGCGGTCGGCGGCAACGAACTTCTTGCCCGGTGCCATCTGCTCCATCCGGTGGATGATCCCGGTCTCGGTCGCGATGATGAAGGTGTCGGCCGCGAGCGTCTTGGTCAGCTGGATCATCCCCTCGGTCGAGGCGATGTGGATGCCCTCGGGCGGAAGGTCGCCGTCGGCCATCCGGTAGAGCAGCCGGGATGCGCAGCCGCACTCCGGGTGCACCAGCACCTCGGCGCCGGGGTGCGCCGCCCGCGCGGCCTCGAGATTCACGATGTCGATCCCCGCATGCACATGGCACTCCCCCATCCACACCTCGACGCGCCGATGCGGCCGCATCCGGCGGACGTGCGCGCCGAGGAACATGTCGGGGAGGAAGAGGATGCCGCGGTCCTCCGGGATCGCGTCGATCACCTCGAGAACGTTGCCGCTGGTGCAGCAGTAGTCGAGCTCGGCCTTCACCGCGGCGGTGGTGTTGACGTAGCCGACGGCGACGTAGTCGGGGAAGTCCTGGCGCCAGCCACGGACCTCCTCGGGGGTGATCGTGTCCGCGAGCGAGCAGCCAGCGGCCAGATCGGGGAGCAGCACCGCCTTCTCGGGCGCGAGGACCTTCGCCGTCTCGGCCATGAAGTGCACGCCGCAGAAGACGATCACGTCCTCGGTGACGCCGGCGGCGCGCCGCGAGAGGCCGAGCGAGTCACCCACGAAGTCGGCGACATCCTGCACTTCGGCGCGCTGGTAGTTGTGCGCCAGGATGATCGCCCGCTTCTCCGCGGCGAGCGCGCGGATCTCCGCCTGCAGCGCCGCGACCTCGGCGGGGGAGTCGGTGCTCGGCTCGATGACGGGAAGGGCCTTCGTCACGGGGTGCTCCGGGGGTTCGGGAAGTCGGTGCGACGGTGGCCGCCGCGGCTCTCGCGCCGGCGACGCGCGCCCTGGGCGATCAGCATCGCGATGCGGATTTGGTCGGCCACGTGCCACGCACCCGGCGGCACGGCGTCGCGCAGGTCGGCCAGCGCGAGCTCCGCCTCGGCGAGGCCGTGCTCGGTGCGGAGGAGGCCGACGTCACGGGTCATGCAGCGGCGCATCGCGGTGAGGATGGTGGCGGCGCCCTGGTCTGGACCGTTGTCGGGATCGTCGGGCGCCGGGGCGAACGAGGCCGGACGCCATTCGCGCGCCGCGAGTTCGCGGCTCAGCGAGCGACCGGCACGATCGGCGAAGACAAGCCCCTCAAGCAGGGAGTTGGACGCAAGCCGATTCGCGCCGTGCACACCGGTCTGGGCGCACTCGCCGACCGCCCAGAGGCCGGGGACGGTCGAGGCACCGTCGAGATCGGTGCGGATGCCGCCCATGGCGTAGTGCATCGCCGGCGCGATCGGGAGGAGGTCGCGCGCCAGCGACAGCCCGTGAAGCGCGACCAGCGCCGCCACGCCGGGGAAGTGCGCCTCGACATCGACGACGTGCCGTGCATCGAGAAACGCCTCGCCCCGCAGCGACGGCCCCGCCACCGCGCGCGCCACGATGTCCCGCGGCGCCAGCTCGCCACGCGGGTCGGCATCGAACGCGAAGCGCCGGCCGGCCGCGTCGACGAGCCAGGCGCCTGCACCGCGCAACGCCTCGGTGAGGAGCGGCGCCGGGTTCACGCCCGGCAGGTGCAGCGCCGTCGGGTGGAACTGCAGGAACTCGATGTGCTTCAGCTCGGCGCCGACCGCCGAGGCGAGCGCCCAGCCATCGCCGGTGGCGACCGGCGGATTGGTGGTGACCTCGAACAGCTGACCGACGCCGCCGGTCGCGAGGATCACGGCCGGGGCGCCGACGGCAGTCGCCTCGCCGTGGGCGTCGAGCAGGATGGCGCCGACGACGCGACCGTCGTGCATCACCAGGCGGCGAACGCGCGTCGCCTCGCGCAGCTCGATGCGCGGGTCCGCCCGCACGACGCGGCTGAGCGCTGCCACCAGCGCCGCGCCGGTGCGATCGCCCTCGGCGTGGATGATCCGGGCGTGCGAGTGCGCCGCCTCGAGTCCGAAGCGGAGCGAACCATCGGGGGCGCGATCGAACTCCGCGCCGAGGCCGAGGAGTTCGCGAATGCGGTCGGGGCCTTCGTGGACGAGCACGTCGACGGCGTCGGGATCGGTGAGGCCGCCCGACGCCGCGATCGTGTCGGCCGCATGCGACGCGGGGGAATCGCCGTCGCCCATGGCGACCGCGATCCCCCCTTGTGCCCACGCGGTGTTCGAGTCGGCCAGCGTCCCCTTGGTGACGAGGAGGACCGCATGGCCCTCCGAGGCGAGTCGCCAGGCCGACCAGAGCCCGGCGATCCCGGTGCCGACAACCAGGGGACGGGGCAAGACGCTACTGCCCCTTGGCAGCCTTCACCGCTGCGGTGAGCGCCGGCACGACCTCGAAGAGGTCCCCGACGATGCCGTAGTCGGCGACCTTGAAGATCGGCGCGTCCTTGTCGCGGTTGATCGCGACGATGGTGCGCGCGGTGCGCATCCCGGCGAGGTGCTGGATGGCGCCGGACACGCCGACGGCGATGTAGAGCTCCGGCGCGACCGTCTTCCCGGTCTGGCCGACCTGCGCCCCGTGTTCGATCCACCCGGCATCGACCACCGCGCGCGACGCACCGACCGCCGCCTCGCCACCGAACGCCGCCGCGAGCTGCTCAAGCAGTCCGAAGTGCTGCGGTTCGCCGAGCCCGCGGCCACCGGCCACGACCACGCGCGCCTCGGCCACATCGAGCGTCGCCTTCTCGGGCGCCGCGATGCCAGTGACCACGAGGCGCGGCGTGAACGCCGGCACCGCGATCGACTCGACCGCGCCGGCCTTCCCCGAGGCCGCGGCGGGATACGCCCCCGGCCGCACCGCGACGACCGCGGTGCCGTTGAACTCGAGCGTCTGGATCGCCTTGCCGGCGTAGACGGGCCGCACCACGCGGACCGCGCCGTTGCTGGCGCTCACCGCGGTGACGTCCATCCCGCACGGCGCACCGATCGCGGCGGCGAGCCGCGGGGCGAGGTCCTTCCCCGTCGACGTCGCGGCCACCAGCACCGCCGCATACTGCCCGGCCACCGACTGCACCGTGGCGACGATCGCCTCGGGCGCATACTGTGCAAAGGCGTCGTGCGAGGCGGTGAGGACCCGATCGGCACCCGCAGCGCCCAGGCCGTAGATGCCGCTGACGCTCCCGGCCCCGCAGACGAGCGCATCGACCCGGCCGCCGAGCTGGTCGGCGAGCTGGCGGGCGGCGGTGAGCAGTTCGTTGGCGCCCTTCCGGACGGCGCCGCCCCGCTGTTCGATCACACAGAGAATGTCGGCCATGGTCAGAGCACCTTCGCTTCAGTCGTGAGTGCCGCCATCAGCGCCGGCACGGCCGCCGCCCCTTCACCGACGATCCGCCCCGCCTGCCGCTCCGGCGGCAGCGCGAGTGAGACGATCGTGACGCGCGACGCACCCGCCGTGGTCGGCACGATGTCGAGCGGCTTCTTCTTCGCGGCCATGATCCCCTTGAGGCCGGGGAGGCGCGGCGTGTTCAATCCCTTGTCGCAGGTGAAGACGGCCGGCAGCGCGCAGTGCGCCGATTCCACTCCGCCCTCGACCTCGCGCGTGACCTTCGCGGTGCCGCCGTCGATGACGAGGGAGGTGATCGCCGTGGCACACGGCCGTCCGAGCAGCTCGGCGACCATCGCCCCGGTCTGCTGGCCGTAGTCGTCGACGGCGACCTTGCCGAAGAGGATCAGGTCGTAGCCGCCATCCCGCAGGTGGTCGGCCAGGACACGCGCGTTGGCGAGACCGTCGGCCGACGGCGTCCCCTGCAGGTGCACCGCGCGGTCGACGCCCATCGCGAGCGCGGTCCGCATCGTCTCCTGCACGGCGTCGCCGCCGAAGGCGACGACGACCGTCTCCCCCGCCCCGGCCGCCTCGCGCAGCGCGATCCCGGCCTCGAGCGCGTATTCGTCGTACGGATTCGGGACGAACTTCACCCCGGTCTCATCGATCGTCGTGCCGCTCGGCCCGATCGCGATCTTCGCGGTCGTGTCGGGGACGCGGCGGAGGCAGATGGCAATTTTCACGTGCGTGGAGCTCCATTGCTAGAAAGTCTTGAGTCGTGAGTCCTGAGTCCTGAGGCGGGAGGGAGATCCTTCGACGTCGTCCGAGTCGCGGACTTCGCTCAGGATGACACCTCTCACGACCCAGGACTCACGACTCACATCTCAGTATGCCGCAATCCCCGTAATCTCCTGCCCCAAAATCAACGAATGCATGTCATGCGTCCCCTCGTACGTGTACACGCTCTCGAGGTTCGCCATGTGCCGCATCGAGTGGTACTCCACGAGGATGCCGTTGCCGCCGAGGAGGCGGCGCGCCTCGCGGGCGCACTCGCAGGCCATGTTGACGTTGTTGCGCTTGGCCAGGGAGACGCGCGACGGCGTCGCCTTCCCCTCGTCCTTGAGGCGGCCGAGCTGGAGCACCAGCAGCTGCGCCTTGGTGATCTCGGTCAGCATCTCCGCGAGCCGCTCCTGCTGCAGCTGCGTCGCGGCAATCGGCTTCGCGAACATCACGCGGTTGGCGGCGTAGCGGCGCGCCTCGTCGTAGCACGCCATCGCCGCGCCGACGCCGCCCCAGGCGATGCCGTAGCGCGCCTGCGTGAGGCACATCAGCGGGCTCTTGAGCCCGCCGGAGTTCGGCAGCAGCGCGTCCTTCGGGACGTGGACGTCCTGCAGGTGCAGCTCGCTGGTGTCCGAGGCGCGGAGGGAGAGCTTCCCCTTCTGGTCCTTCGCGGTGAAGCCCGGCGTGTTGGTCGGCACGATGAAGCCGCGAATCGACTTCTGGTCGTCGAGGTCGCCGGTCTTGGCCCAGATGATCGACACCGTGGCCTGCGAGCCGTTGGTGATCCACATCTTGGTGCCGTTGAGCACCCAGCCATCGGCGGTCTCGCGCGCGGTGGTGATCATCCCGCCGGGGTTCGAGCCGTAGTCCGGCTCGGTCAGACCGAAGCAGCCGATCTCGGTGCCGGCGGCGAGCTTCGGCAGCCAGTGCTTCTTCTGCTCCTCGCTGCCGAAGGCGTAGATCGGATACATCACCAGGGCGCCCTGCACCGAGGCGAAGGAGCGGATCCCGCTGTCGCCCCGCTCGAGCTCCTGCATGATGAGGCCGTAGGCGACGTTGTTGAGCCCCGCGCAACCGTATTCCTCCGGCAGGTTGGCGCCGAACAGCCCCAGCTCGGCCATCCCCGGGATCAGCTGCTTCGGGAACCGCCCCTCGAGATAGCACTCCCCGATGACCGGCATCAGCTGGTCGTCGACCCAGGAGCGCACGGTATCGCGCACGGCCCGCTCCTCCTCCGAGAGGAGAGCGTCCATGTCGTAGAAGTCGACCCCGGTGAATTCCGACGAACCTGCCATCATGAGACTCCGTTAGGGACGCGCCAATCTAATGACGAGAAGCGAGAAGCGAGAAGCGAGAGACGTGAACGGGGACCATCGCGTTCCCCCTTCTCGCCTCTCGCTTCTCGCTCCTCGAACAACCGCGCTATCTGTATGCAGGGAAACCAGTTAGCTCCTGCCCCACGATCAGCGTGTGCATGTCATGGGTCCCCTCGTAGGTGTAGACGCTCTCGAGATTGGCCATGTGGCGCATGGCGTGCCAGCCGCCGAGGATGCCGTTGGCCCCCAGCAGGCGGCGCGCCTCGCGAGCGACATCACAGGCCATGTCGACGTTGTGGCGCTTGGCGAGGGAGACCTGGACCGGTGTCATGATGCCCTGGTCCTTGAGCCGCCCGAGCTGGAGCGCGAGCAGCTGCCCGTTGGTCACCTTGGTGGCCATCTCGGCGAGGCGCTCCTGCTGGAGCTGCGTCGCGGCGATCGGCTTCCCGAACATCTCGCGCTGCAGGGCATACTGGAGCGCCTCGTCGAAGCAGGCGAGCGCGGCGCCGAGTGCACCCCAGACAATCCCGTAGCGCGCCTGGGTCAGGCACATCAGCGGGCTCTTCACGCCGCCCGAACCGGGGAGGATCGCGTCCTTCGGCAGCTTCACCTGGTCGAACGTCATCGCGCTCGATTCCGAGACACGGAGCGAGTGCTTGTCGTCGACGCGGTGCACCGTCACGCCGGGGGTGTTGGTCGGCACGAGGAAGCCGCGGATCGACTTCGGGTCGTCGGAACCGTTGGTCTTGGCCCAGACCACGGCGACATGCGCTGAGGGTCCGTTGGAGAGCCACTTCTTGGTGCCGTGGAGCGTCCAGCCGTCGGCGGTCTCGTCGGCGTTGACGATCATTCCGGCCGGGTTGCTGCCGAACTCCGGCTCGGTGAGGCCGAAGCAGCCGATCACCTCGCCGCGCGCCATGCGCGGCAGCCACGAACGCTTCTGCTCCTCCGACCCGAAGGCCCAGATCGGATACATCACCAGCGAGCTCTGCACGGACGCGAAGGAGCGGATGCCGGAATCGCACCGCTCGAGCTCCTGCATGATGAGCCCGTACGCAACGCCCGAGAGCCCCGGCCCGCCATACTCCGTGGGGATGGTCGGGCCGAGCAGTCCGAGCCCGGCCATCTCGCCGACCAGGTGATGCGGGAAGACGCCGTCGAAGTACCACTGCGAGATGTTCGGCATCAGCGCGGCGTCGACCCAGGCCCGGACCCGGTCGCGGAGCGCGCGCTCCTCGTCGGTGAGCAGCGACTCGGTGTTCATCAGGTCCACCTGCCGGAAGGGCGGCAGGGGGGCGGGATGCAGGGGGGCGAGCGGCTTCATGCAATCGTTCCGTAGAGATCGAGGTGCGAGGGATACCCCGCCGGCGCCGTGGCGTTCGGCCGGATCCCGACTTCCTTCGCCTTCCGACGGAACGAGATCCCGTGGTCGAGCGGATGGCCGTTCTCGCACTGCCACTGGTGCACCATCTCGTGCAGCAGCGTCTCGGTCGCGGCGGGCCAGCCATCGCGGCGCACGTGCCGGCGCGAGAGGGTGATCTCGACCGGTCGATTGTCGTGGTCGGCGCGGAACTCGCCCAGACGCGTCGACATCCGGTCCGAAAGACGGATCGGGATGGTGCCCAAGGCGCCCTGGAAGTGGCGCGCGTTGAGGATCTCGTGCAGTCGCATCAGGCGCCCGATGATCACCTCGTGCTCCGGCGCGACGGGCCGCGGCCCGCGGTGCGGCGTCGCGCGCGATGGCGCGTGCCGGTCGACCGGGAAGGCGAGGAAGCGGCGCCGCGCGGCGAGCCGTTCCGCCTTCGGCACGCGCGGGCGGAGGAAGGTGAGGATCGCCGAGAGGACCTCATCCGGTGCCCAGGCATAGCCGGCGTGGAGCCGCAGGCCGTAGCGCGGATGGTGGCTCACCAGCACGGTGCGATTGCGCGTCAGCGTCACCATCGTCCCCGGCGCGAGGCCGAGGCGAAAGAGGCGGTCCGGCAGCGCGCGTTCGGGATCGACATCGAGACCAAGGGAGAGCTGCGGCTCGGCGGCGAGGCCGCCAAGGCGCTCGGCGACCTCAGCCACGGGCGGCAGCGGGGTCGGCCACGCGCGGACGCGCGAAGGCGTGCTCGGGGCCGGGCTGGAAGAGGCCGAGGGCCGCTTCCCAGATGTAGTGACGCACGGTGATTGACTCGTCGTCCGCGGTGATGACGTTGCAGGCCGACGGACGATGACCGCGGGTGCGTGACGTGTGGGTGCTCGAGGTCGCCACGACGGCGCCGTTGGGCAGCGTGCCCGCCGCCTCCTCGTGATCGTGGCCGCAGAGGACCAGGTCGGTGCCGGCGGCCATGACCTGCCGCCAGGCCGCGCGCCACCGGGCGAGCCCCATCCGCTGCGAGATCCGCCCGCGCAGCAGGTTCTGGTGCATCACCATGATGCGGAGCATCTCGGGGGGCTCTTCGGCGAAGCGGGTCCCGGCGCGTTCGGTCTCGCGCGCCGGCAGGTGCCCCTTCACGGCCATGTCGTTCAGGTTGTAGGTCATCGACCCGGCGGCCACGCCGTAGGAGGTGAGCACGCCGCAGAGCACGGCGCCATCGATGACCAGCGTCGGCGTGAGCTCGGTGCCGAAGTAGCGGGTGTACTTCTCGTACTTCGCGGCGGCGCCGATCACGTCGAACGGCGTGGTCCACCATTCGACGTCATGATTGCCAGGGACCACCAGCGTCGGCGAGATCCGGCGCATCGCCTGCACGAAGTCGAGCGCGCGCTGGAACTCGCCGTGGCGGGCGCGCTGCGTCAGGTCGCCGGCGACGACGACCGCCGACGGCGACAGCGCCGTGGCCAACGCCTCGAGCCCGGCCACCTGCGCCAGGTCGGCGTCCCGACCGAAGTGCAGGTCGGAGCACTGCAGCAGCGTGATGGGGCTCACCACGACGCCCGGATGCGGTAGGTGAGCGTCGCCTCGCCGCGCGCGGGCACCACGACGGCGAACGCGACACTGCCGCTCGATTGACGATTGGCGGGATGCGATGATTCGAGCACGGACCATTCGCCAAATCGGGACTCGTAGGTGGTGACCGTGACAGCGCTGTCGCTCGAATTTCGATAGCTGACCTTGTACGCCACGGTGGCCGCAATGGGCGCACCCCGATCGTTCCGACCATCGATTTGGTAAGCGGTCTGCACTCGCGTTGCACTCACGTCGAATGAACTCCCAAGGTCGACCTCAAGCGGTGCCCCCGAGGCGACATGCCGAATCGTGCTCCGCCCAATCAGCGTCGTGGTGCCATCGTCGCCAACCTTCAGCACGCTCACGATCCCACCAGGCAGCGGGGCGTCGCCGAAGGGGGTACCCAGGCGACGCGAGATTTCGTAGCTCACGAGCACACGCAGCGACTGGGTGCCGGGAGCCAGCTCGACTTCGCCACTGGGTGGGAGCGCGCCTCCGGTGGAGAGACTTCGGATGGGCGCTACCCGCTGTTGCGCCAGCAACGGCACGGCCACTTCCCGGCCAGGAAGGAAGACGACTGGCGAGGGCAGCTCGTAGCGATAGACTTGCCCGTTCAAAGTCGACCCGGCGGCAACGGGCACACCGTCGATGTACGTGTTCGCTTCGTCGCGTCGGCCCGGCTGGAGTTGAAGGACTCGCGAGACGTTGTCGATCGGCAGCAGCCCGGCCATCGCGCCGTCAGTGAGATCCGGGTACCGGACGCTGAGACTGGGGAGTGTGCGTGCGCCATAACCCAGATCCCCTGCGAGGAGTCGGACCGTTGAGGTATCTAGCCGCAACGCCCCGGTGCCCAGGACGGCCGTTCCCCTCAGCGACGATGCACTGCCAAGTCGGAGCTCGTAGGACGCGACCCATGCGCTGCCAGGAACTTCATATTCGACCGTCAGCCCCTGCCGCGCTCGATCGCACGCAAAGGTGACCAGCAGCCCCTCGACCGGGGCGAGGAGATCTGCGGGCCATAGCATCCTTCCTGACGGAGCGACATCGATCGCGCCAGACGGGTGGCTCCATCGGTCGGGATTCACACCGACGAGCCGACGCTTGAGTGTGGTACCGTCAGCTTGCGCAAATTCGAACTCGCGACCGATTGACTTGCGCAGGGTTTCGATCCCATCAAACACCAGCTCTCGGCGTACCTCGATGATCTGGACGCCATCGGTGGCGCTCGCCAGCGACACCGCGATCGCACCAGGCAGGACAACGCGATGCTCCGACCGCCCCGCCGGGATGGTGAGTGGCAGACGCTGCGACACCCGCACGATCCCGTTCGAGGCGATCGTGACGACAGGCCGCTGCGCAGGAAGCGCAGCGCCGAGTCCGGGGATCAACAGCGCGAGGCCCAGCACCGCGTGCCGCATTACCACACCACTCGCACGCGGTAGGTCAGCGTCGCCTTCCCCTTCGCCGGCACCGTCACCGGGAGGACCGCGCGGGTGGCGGAGCGCTTCTGCACCGGCACCGAGCTCTCGACGATCGACCACTCGCCGCCGCGATCCTCGCGCACCTCGACCACGACCGCCGAGTCCTTGGCGTTCTGCAGGTCCACACGATACGACGCCATCGCGATGGTGCGGTTGGTGTTCGGCGCGGTGCCGCGGGTCGTCGTGAAGGCCGTCTGGGTGCGCTTGGCGGTCACGTCGAACGCGGTGCCGGTCGAGATGTTCAGCTCCTCACCCGGTGCGGTGTGGCCGATCGCACCCATCCCGATCAACTGCAGCCGCCCCGCCTTGTCGGTGTCGAAGACCTGCACGCCACCAGCCGGGAGCGGGAGGTCGCCGAAGGTCGTGCCGAGCTTCCGCTCGAGGCGGTAGGTCACGGCGACCGGCACCTCGCGCTCGTCCTCTTCCTGCGCAAAGCCGCCCCAGAACGGAATCCCGCCCGACACGGTGAACCTCCGCTCGGCGCGCGCCGGCGTCGGATCGAAGAGCGGCGTGACCAGCTGCGTCCCGGGCGTGAAGGTGATCCGCCCCGGCAACGTGTAGAGCCGGGCCTCGCCGACGGCTTCCTGCGACGGCGCGGCATCTTCAAAGGCATTATTCGCCACCTTCGCCGACATCGCATACGCACGCGGCGACGGACTCGGCGCCTGCACGCCGATGTCGCCGGCAAGCAGCTGCACCTCGGCATTGGCGAGGTCGAGCGTGCCGCTCATGATCGACGCCGCGCCCTCGATGCGGCCAGCCGCGCCGAGGATCAGCGAATACGAGACGCCCCAGGAGGCGCCGTTCGTCGCATACATCAGCTTGACGCCGTTGCGGGCGCGATCACTCGTCACCGTGAGGTCGCTGACCGGCGTCGACGGCACGCGCGACGGTTCCCAACGGATCTGGCCGGGGCGGGCGAAGACGATCGCGCTGCCGACCAGCCACCGCTCGGGCTGGAGCGCGATCAGCTTCGCGGAGATGACCGAGAGTGCGGTCCCGTTGTAGCGCTCGAACTGGAATTCCTCGCCGATGTGCCGGCGCAGCAGCGCCTCTTCGGTCGAGGCGCCGTCGAAGCTCACGCGGCCGAGCTTGACGCCCGGCTCGAGCACCATGAGCGAGGCGGGCTCGAAGATGCCGAGCGGCAGCGAGACGGTGCTGGTGCCGGCCGCGATCGCCGCGGGCAGCGTCCGACGGATCAGCACGCGGCCGGAATTGAAGAGCGTCACCGACGGCGCGTCGGCGGGCTGTTGCGCCACCAGCGCAGCCGGCGCGGCGAGCGCGAGCAGGGCGAGTCGAAGGGATCGGGTCATCGCAGTATCTCCCCGGCCACGCGGCCGGCAATCTTGTAGACCAGGACGGCGACCACCGGAACGGCGGCCACGGCATACCACTGGCCCTCGGGAGACGTCGCGGGGTGCATCATGCTCCACGCCGCGGTGACCGCGCCGCCGACCAGGGCCGACCGCCTCGCCACCCCGGTGACCCGGCGCTGCCACCGCTTCTGGCAATCCGGGCACCGTTCGTTGAAATCGATGTCGGGCACCCGGCGGCCACAGTCACCGCAGGGGACTTCAGGCCACCCGAGCGGCGACGGCACGGCCGAACTCCTGGGTGGATGCGCTCCCGCCGAGGTCGCGCGTGCGGACCCCGTCGGCGACGATCGTGGCAACCAGCGCCCGGCGCACCCGGTCGGCCGCCGCCTGCTCGCCGAGATGGTCGAGCATCATCGCCGCGGCAAGGATCAGCGCCGACGGATTTGCGAGCCCCTGCCCCGCGATGTCCGGCGCCGAGCCGTGCACCGCCTCGAAGATCGCCGCCGTCTCGCCGATGTTGCCGCCCGGCGCGAGGCCGAGGCCACCGACCAGGCCGCTGATCTCGTCCGAGAGGATGTCGCCAAAGAGGTTCGTCGTCACGATCACGTCGAACTGCTCCGGCTTGAGCACCAGCTGCATCGCGGCGTTGTCGACGATCAGGTCGTTGAACGCGACGCGCCCCGCGTACTCGGCCGCGATCTCGCGCCCGATCTCGAGGAAGAGGCCGGTGGTGTACTTGAGGATGTTCGCCTTGTGCACCAGCGACACCTTCTTGCGGCCGTGGCGCACGGCGTACTCGAAGGCGTAGCGGATCACCCGCTCCGAGTTGGCGCGCGTGACGACGGCGACCGACTCCGCCTGACCATGCGGATCGCCGTTGACCTCGACGTAGCGCTCATGCCCGATGTAGAGCCCCTCGAGATTCTCGCGCACCAGCACGATGTCGATCCCGTCGAAGCGCCCCCCCGGGACGATCGTCTTCGCCGGGCGCACGTTCGCGAAGAGCGCGAACTCCTTCCGAAGCGCGACGTTCACCGAGCGGAAGCCGCCGCCGACCGGCGTGGTCAGCGGTCCCTTGAGCGCGAGGCGCGTGCGGCGGATCGAGTCGAGCGTCGCTGCAGGCATCGGATCGCCGGTGGCGTCGACCGCGGCCATGCCGCCGAGCTGGCGATCCCAAGCGAACGAGAGGCCGGTGGCCGCGAGCACATGCAGCGTGGCATCGGTGATCTCGGGGCCGATGCCGTCGCCGGGGATGAGCGTGATGGAGTGCGTCATGAACTCAGTTGAAATCGGGGAGGATCCTGGCGACGGCGGCCGCAAGCGCGGCCGACGGCGTCGCCGCGATGGCGAACGGCGTGCTGCGCCAGAGCAGCGCGCCGCTCCGGGCATCGGCCAGCACCAGCACCACCTCGGCGCGGATGCCGCCCGGCACCGACTGGAAGCGGGCCGCCGCCGGCACCATCACCTGGCGGCCGTTGGTGAGGGCGGCCAGCATCCGCAGCTGCGAGAAGAGTGGATCGGGAATGCGCTTGAGGCCGTCGGCCCGCAGCATCGCCTGCCCCATCTTGTCGGGGTCGCTGATCGTGCCGGGGGCGCGCCGCGCGATCCGGCGCAACTCGTCGCCGAGCAGCCACGTCACCTCGGGGCCGCGCATCTGCAGCACCTCGCCGATCAGCGAGTCGGCCCAGCGCAGCCGGGTGTGCAGGTCGGCGGGCATCGCTGCACCGGCGGCCGAATCGGCGACGACATACGTGAGCGGCAGCACCGGAATCGACTGCCCCGCGAGCGGCGAGAGCAGCAGGGCCGGCGCCGGCGCGACCTTCGGCTCCTTCCCCTCCTTGGTGGCCTGCGCGCACGCGGGCACCGCCACGAACAGGAGCGCGGCGGCGAGACGAATCGCGCGATGGTGGGAGGCGGGGAATTTCACCGCGGAAAGCTATTCCAGCGAGAGCCCGCCGTCTACGGCGATGACCTGCCCGGTGACGTGGCGTGCCGCATCGGAACAGAGGAACGTGATCACCGCGGCGACGTCCTCGGGCTCGGCCAGGCGGCCAAGGACGGCACGCTTCTGGGCCCGCTCGATCACGTCGGTCGGCAACTCGTCGAGCCGCTCGGTATGGACGAAGCCGGGCGCCACGGCATTGACGTTGACGTTCGACGGGCCGAGTTCGACGGCGGCGGCCCGCGTGAAGCCTTCCAGCGCGGCCTTGCTGGCGGCGTAGTTGGCGACACCGAAGCCGGGGCGCCCGGCCTGGTGGGCCGAGATGTTGACGACCTTCCCCCAGTGCTGCCGACGGAAGTGTGGCGCGCACGCCGCGACGCAGTGGAACGCCCCCGTGACATTGGTCTCGAAGACGGTGGCCCACGCCTCGGAGGTCATCCGCCAGAGCGCGCCATCGCGGGCGATGCCGGCGTTGTTGATCAGGCAGTCCACCGTCCCGAACCGGCGCACCACCTCGGCGATGAACGCCTCGACCTGGGCCCGATCGCGGACGTCGCACCGCGCCGCATAGACCTCAGCCCCCATCGTGGTGAGGGTCGCCTCGGTCATCAGCGCCGTCGCCTCGACGTCCCGCCCGCCCATCTCGAACCAGCAGAAGGCGACCTTGTAGCCGAGCCGTCCGAACTCGAGGGCGATGGTGCGGCCCAGCCCGGTGGCGCCGCCGGTGACCACGACGACGCGCCCCGCCGAGACGGCGTCAGTGGCCGCCGGGCGGGGTTCGGTCTCGGGCATCGGCTCGGCGACCGACGCGGCAAGGGCAGCCGACCAGGGATCGGGGGCGGCGCCAGGGTACGGGGACATATCCAGCGAAGCTACGGGCCGAAGCGGCAGGGGGCAACGGCGGGGGACGCCGCAGGGCACCGGGAAACGCGCCGGAGGTCAGGCGATCCCGCCGAACCGCGCCTCGAATGCCTCCCGATACGAGCGGGTGAGGACCAGGGTCGTCCCCCCCTCGAGAAGGAGTTCCTGGTCGCCGTCGCCCAGCGGGCGGAGCTCGCGGACCCGCCGGAGCGCCACGATCGCCGACCGGTGGACGCGGGCGAAGTGCCGCGGGTCGAGCAGCGCCTCGAGGTCCCGCATCGTCCGCCGGGAGAGGTGGACCCCCTCGTCGGTGTGCAGCCGGACGTAGTTGTCGGCCGCCTCGATCCAGCGGATCTCCGCGACGTCGAGTACGGTGGTGCGGCCCACCCCGCGCGCCGCGATCCGCGCCAGATACTCGACCGGCGCCGACCCGCGCTGGGCAGCCAGCGCCGCGATGCTCCGGGCCAGCGCCTCGCCCTGGTCCCGCCCGAGTCGGCTGCGCACCCGGTCGACCGCCTTGGCGAGCCGCGCGGGGTCGAACGGCTTGAGGAGATAGTCGACCGCCTCGGCCTCGAAGGCCTGGACGGCATACTGATCGAACGAGGTGACGAAGACGACGGCAGGCGCATGCGCGGGGTCCAGCTCGGCGACGACACCGAGACCATCGAGCCCCGGCATGCGGATGTCCAGGAAGAGCGCATCGGGGTGATTGCGCTCGACGAGATCGAGGACCTCGAGGCCGTTCTTCGCCTCGCCCACCACGTCGACATCGGGGAGCGCCGCGAGGAGCCGCACCAGGTCAGCCAGCAGCAGCGGCTCGTCGTCGGCGGCCACCACCCGCATCGCGCTCACGCGGGGACCTCGATCACCGTCTCGACGCCACCCCCGTCCGCGGCACGCAACGTCAGCGATGCCGCCGCGCCGTAGCGCGCCGCGAGCCGCTCGCGCGTGGTCGCGAGCCCCACCCCCTCGCTCGGGGTGTGCGGGAGCTCGGCACCATCGTTCCAGACCACCAGCCGCAGTCGATCGGCGTGTCGCGCCGCCGAGATGCGGAGCTGCCCCCCTTCCGGCCGGACCGCGAGGCCATGGCGCAGCGCATTCTCGGCGATGGGCTGCAGCACGAAGCGCGGCACCCTCAGCGCCTCGGTGTCGGGGGCGATGGCCCACGCGACCCGCAACCGGTCGGCAAAGCGCGTCTCCTCGATGGTGAGGTAGCGTGCGAGCAGGCGAACCTCCTCGCGGAGCGGCACGTCGCCCGATTCGGGCGCGGCGAGGGCGTCGCGCAACAGGTCGCCGATCTGCGCCAGCATCGTGCGGGCTCGGGTCGGGTCCTGGTCGACGAGCGCACTCACCGATTGCAGTGCGTTGAAGAGGAAATGGGGTTCGAGCCGCGCGGCGAGCGCGTCGAGTCGGGCCTGGGTCGCCGTGGCTTCGAGGCGCGAGGCCTGCAGCTCGCGGAGGCGCAACGCCTCGCGGGTGAGCAGGACGTGATCGAGCGCGAGGATGGTGACGTAGGTGAAGATCGCCAGCGAGAGTCGCGACGAGGTGAGTAGCGTGCGCGTGATCATCTCGCGCGTCATCGTCTCCGTCGGGGAGAGGAGCGTGAGCGAGATCCAGATCAGCGCCGTCACGGAGAGGACATAGCAGACGGTCATCGCCGCGGCGTGCACTGCGGTGGCCCGAAGCCACGTGGCGCGGGTGAACGGCACCCGACGGCCCAGCGCAATGATCAGCGGCGCCAGCGCGAGCCACCCCACCCATGCCGCGGCGCCGACCGCGAGGACGTCGCCGAGCGGCGCGGCCTCGCCCGATGCCTTGCGCGAGAGGTAGCCCTGCGCGGCGGTCAGCAGCGTGAGCGCGCCGAAGACGGCGAGGAGGAGCCAGGTGGCGGCGCGCGGCGCGCGGGCCACCGTCGACGGGGGGATCGCCGGAGGTGCCATGCCAAGAAGCTAGCGCCGGAATCGATCGGTCGGGACGCGGTTCGCCCCGCGGGGACGCGAACTACCCCATGGCGTGTTGAGGGCGGGCGAGCGGGGGGTGAGATCTCTGCGTCGAAAGTGACCGGGCGGCGACGTGAGACGTGAGAGGTAAAACGTGACTCACCGCGCAGCTCCCGTTTCACCTTTCACGTTTCACCTGGTCGCCTTTCCCTCTCCCCTGAGGCCCCATGCGTCGCCCCGCCCTGCTCCTCAAGCTGCTCCTCCTCGCGCCGCCCGCCGTGCTGCCGGCCCAGTCGCCGACGAGCGCCACCGCGCTCCTCGATCGCACCATCGCGCGGATGGGGGGCGACTCGGCGCTCCGGGGCATCCGGTCGCTCCGGCTCGACATGATGACGCAGTGGGCGCGAACCACCTTCGCGTCGCGTCCGTTCGCGGACCTCCCGTCGTACGAGCGGAACGTCGAGCTGCGCGACTACGCCAGCGGCTCGTGGCGCAACACGCGGCAGTTCCTCGGCGGCGGGCCGGCGACGGCGATCGTCGACGTCGTGCGCGACACCATCGCTGTGCGCTTGATGCCCGCAGCGCCGAACGCCGCCCCGACATGGGGCGCGCTCAACCTCGCCTACGTCGACGAGCGGCGCGAACTCTTCGCGTTCGCCCCCGAGCGGCTGGTGCTGCAGCTGCGCCAGGACCCCGCGCTGCGCGCGCTGCCCGACACCCTGATCGACGGCGAGGGACATGCGCGGCTCCAGGCGACGGTCGACGGCTGGCCCGCGACGATCTTCCTCCGGAAGGGCGATGCGCTGCCGACGATGATCCGCTTCCACGCCGACGAGATCGCCGACTTCGGCCTCGCGCCGTGGGGGCGCCACGAGGTCGAGTTCTGGTATTCGGGGTGGCAGCGCGTCGCCCCCGGCGTGCTGCTCCCACGGCAACGCGACGTGCGCCGCCTCGGCGTGCCGTACAAGCGGATGACGGTGCTCGCGATGGCGGTGAACGCCCCGGCCCCGGCCGATTCGTTCGCGGTGAGCGACTCGCTGGCGCGCGTCTATCTCGCCACCGAACATCGTCCGATGTGGCAAGTCGATCTCGCGTCGCTGGGAAAGGTCGTGCGTGAGCGCTTTGCCACCACGCCGCCGATGCTGGGGTCGCCGGGCGCGGTGCAGATCGGCGGTCAATGGGTCCTGATGGAGACGGCGCAGCACGAGGGTGCCGTGGGGCTGATCACGGCGTGGCTCGGCCAGGTCGCGCCGGGCGTTCCGGTCGGCGCCGGCATCGCCACCATGCCGGCGCCCTCGAACGGCGGCGCGCGGTGGTTCATGGGCAGGAGCCATCCGCTCTACGTGGCGCCCGGTGCGGCGCCGATCCTCCGCCGCGTCACCGGGCGGGCCGCCGCGGGGACGGTCGTGACGACGCCGCGCTGGATCCGGGTCGGCAGCGACTCGCTCTGGCTCGAGCCGTTCACGGCGCCCGACCTGGTCGGCGCGATGGCGGTCTATTCGCCGACGCTCAAGTGGCTCTACCTCCCGGCGGCGGGCGCCCCGACGCATCAGACGGAGCAGGCCACGCTCATTGCCCGCCTCGCCGCGCGCGGGTTGGCCGTGGAGTGGATCGGCTCCGCCCGAGGCCTCGTCGCGGCGGCGCCGACCACGAAGTGACCGGAACGACCGGAGTCGGGGAAACCCGGCCCCGGTCGCGGTCGTATCCTTCGGCATGACATCCCTCCTCCTCCTCGCGCTCGCCACGCTCGCCCCGCAGGACACGGTCGAGCGTACCCTGCAGGCCCGCCTCGACAGCTATCGCAGCCAGAGCGGCGTGCCGGGTGCCGTGCTCGGCGTCGCCTTCCCCGATGGTCGCGTCATCGCCGTCGCCAGCGGCATGGCCGACACCGCCCTGAAGCAGCCGATGCGCCCCGATGCCCGCCTGCTGATGGGGAGCGTCGGGAAGAGCTACGTCGCCGCCGTCGCGATGCAGCTCGTGCGCGAGGGGAAGCTCTCGCTCGAACGCGCCGGTGAGCCGCTACGTGGGGGGGCAGGGGTGGTGGGACTCCGTCGCCAACGCGTCGAGCGTCACGGTGCGCCAGCTGATGACGCACACGTCCGGGATCGTCCGCTACGAATTCCGTCCCGAGTTCACCGCCGCACTCACCGCCACCCCTGATCGGGTCTGGGATCCGCGCGATCAGGTGCGCTACCTGCACGGCGCGACGCCGCCGTTCGCCCCGGGCGCCGGATGGGACTATTCCGACACCAACTACCTCGTGCTCGCGCTCGTGCTGGAACGGATCACCGGGAAGCCGATCGACGACGAGATCCGCCGTCGCTTCCTCGTGCCGATGAAGCTGGCCAACACGCTGCCCTCCGATGCGCGACGCCTTCCCGGCGTGGTGCAGGGCTATGCCGGCGCGCAGAATCCGTTCGGCGGACGCGATGCGATGCTCGACGGCGGCGTGATGATCGTGAACCCGCAGTTCGAGGGCGCCGGCGGCGGCTATGCGGCGAGCGCAGCCGACGCGGCCCGCTGGGGTGCGGCGTACTTCAGTGGCGCGATCCACGGTGACTCGCTGCTCGCCCAGGCGACCCAGGGCACGCCGGCGCGGATGCTCGGCGCCGGCACCAGCTACGGCCTCGGGATGATCCTCCGCGACAGCACGGCGGCCGGACCGGTCCGTGGTCACAGCGGCTTCTTCCCGGGCTACCTCACGGAGCTGCGCTACTACCCCGCCTCGAAGATCACCGTCGTGCTGATGGTCAACGCCTCGGCGGTGCGGATGCGTCCGCCGATGGCGCGCTGGGTCGACGAGACGGTGGCGGCGCTGACGGCGAAGTAGTCCCGGGCCCGACGCGTCTGCGGCAACTGCAACCCTTGGCCATTCACGCCCGTCGAACGAGCATCCCCTCTCACGCCCGGGCACTGATGCGACCGACTCCTCGGCTCTTGGCCATGCTCGCGGCGCTGCATGCTGCTCCCCTCGTGGCCCAGCGCCCCCTCAACCTCGACTTCGAGATGGCGAGCATCGCCCAGCCCGAGCGGCCCTGGGGCTGGGTCACCGGGTGGCAGGCCTCCTTCGATCCGAACGTCCTCCGGGTCGCGCTGGACAGCGGGGTGGTCGTCTCCGGTCGCCGCAGCCTTCGTCTCGGCACGACGGCCCCGGATAGCGCCCCGCCGCCAGGGCTGATGCTGCAACTGCCCGCCACCGCCGTGCGGGGCAAGACGTTGCAACTCACGGGGCGGGTACGCGTCGTCGATGCGGCGGTCGCCGCGACCGTGGCGCTGGAGGCGTGGGGCAACCGCGTGGTACCTGCGGCCGACTCGATCGCGATCCGGCGAGGCCCGGAGTGGACGCCGTTTACACTCCGCGTGACCATCCCCGCCGATGCCGAGATTCACTCCTTCGTCCTGATGCTGAACCTGCGCGGACAGGGGACGGCCTGGTTCGATGGCCTCGCATTGCGCGTCAACGGCGTCCCGATGACTACCCTGCCGGCACCGGCACCACCGGGCGATCGTGACCTGGGGTGGCTCGCCGGTCGCAGCATGTCGCTTCGCACGACATCGCCCGCCACGGCGGACGCCAGCGACCTGCGCCTCTTCGACGCGGTCGTTGGTGACGCCCGTGTCGTGGGCCTCGGAGAGTCCACCCACGGCACCGGCGATTTCTTTCGGCTGAAGCACCGGCTCCTCGCGCACCTGGTCGAGACCAAGGGATTCCGGCTCTTCGCCCTCGAGGCGAACCAGGTCGCGGTGCGCCGGGCCAACGCCTGGGTGCTGGGCGGAGCAGGAACCGTCCGCGAAGCGATGCGGGGGTTCTTCGCCGTGTGGGTCACGGAGGAGGTCGCGGCGCTGCTCGAGTGGATGCGCGCGTACAACGCGGCGCATCCTGACCGGCCGGTGCAGGTCGCAGGTTACGACCTGCAGGACCATCGCACTCCACTCGACTCGCTCGGCGCCTTCCTGCAGCGTCGTGACCCCGCCTACCTGCCACGCTTCACCCAGCTCACCTCGGACTATCGCGCGCGGCCGGGCTATTTCACGCCACAGGCAGCCGATTCCACCCGGCGACGGTGGCTGGCCGAGGCCGATTCCCTGGTGCTGGAGACGGCGCAGCGCCGGACACGCTGGCTGGGCGAGGCCGCCCGCACGGCCTATTCCGTCGACGTCCTCTGGGTCATGCAGTGCGCACAGCTCTACCGACAGGCGGCATTCCTCAACAGCATGGCATACAATCCCGGCCGCGATTCGCTGATGGCGGAGAACATCCACTGGCTGATCGACGTGCTGCACCCGGGGGCGCGCGTGGTGGTGTGGGCGCATGACAGCCATGTCAGCATGGGCGGCGACCCGCAGCAGTCGTACAGCGGTGGAGTCCAGATGGGCGCCACCCTGCGTCGACGCTATGGCGAGGGATACCGCGCCTTCGGGTTGCTGACGGCCGGTGGCACCCTCACGGGCACGCGATCGCTCACCGACTACACGCTCGGGAGCGTCCGGGCCTTTCCGGCGCCGGTTGGGAGCAACGAGGCAGTCCTCGCCCGGCTGCCGCGAACGGCCGGTCATGTCGGCAGCCTGAGCGACTTGCGCGGTACCGCGGCGATGCCGGCTGCACGCTGGCTCTGGCAACGTCGACCGACACGCAGCATCGGGTACGCCGCCGTGGACTACGGCTTCGAGCAGGAGGTGGCGCTGGCGCGCGAGTTTGACGCCGTCTTCCTGCTGGTGCGGACGGAGGCCTCGCACCCACTGCCGTAAGCGCCCCCCCTCGAGCCTCGCGCCGCTCCCGAGCCCGCGCTACCTTCACGGCCATGCCCAACATCCTCTGGTTCATCGCCGCCCTCGCCAGCGCGGCCGGGTGGGGTGCGATCGCCCTGCACCGCGGCGAGACCATCTCCGCCGCGTGGCTCCTCCTGGCGGCGATCGGCTCCTACCTGATCGCCTGGCGCTTCTACTCGCGCTTCCTCGCCACGCGGGTGCTCGCGCTCGACGACGCGCGGGTCACGCCGGCGCATCGCCACGCCAACGGACGCGACTTCGTGGTGACGACCAAGTGGGTGCTCTTCGGGCACCACTTCGCCGCCATCGCCGGCGCCGGCCCGCTGGTCGGACCGGTGCTCGCCGCGCAGTTCGGCTACCTCCCGGGCACCCTCTGGATCATCGTCGGCGTGATCCTCGGTGGCGCGGTCCAGGATCTCGTCATCCTGGTCGGCTCGATGCGGCAGGACGGCAAGTCGCTTGGCCAGATGGCGAAGGAGGAACTCGGCGCCACCACCGGCATCCTCGCGATGATCGCGATCCTCGCCATCATGGTGATCCTCCTCGCGGTGCTGGCCCTGGTGGTGGTGCGTGCGCTCGAGCACTCGCCGTGGGGCGTCTTCACGATCCTCTGCACCATCCCGATCGCGCTGATCATGGGCTTCTGGATGAAGGTCTGGCGGCCGGGAAAGACGGTCGAGGCCTCGATCTTCGGCATCATCATGCTGATGGCCGCGCTGGTGGGCGGCCGCTACGTCGCCGCGTCGCCGACGCTCGCGCCGATGTTCACCGCCGACGGCCTCACCATCGGCTGGGCGATCATCGCCTACGGCTTCGTCGCCTCGGTGATCCCGGTCTGGATGCTGCTCTGTCCGCGTGACTACCTCTCGACCTTCCTCAAGGTCGGCACCATCCTCGCGCTCGCGCTCGGCATCTTCCTCACGCTGCCCGAGATCCGCCTCCCGGCGCTCACGCGCTTCACCGACGGGAGCGGACCGATCTTCGCGGGCTCGCTCTTCCCGTTCTGCTTCATCACCATCGCCTGCGGCGCGATCTCCGGCTTCCACGCGCTGGTCGCCAGCGGGACCACGCCGAAGATGGTCGACCGCGAGAGCGACGCGCGGCTGATCGGCTACGGCGCCATGCTCACCGAGTCGTTCGTCGCGATCATGGCGCTGATCGCGGCCGCGTCGCTCGACCCGGCGGTCTACTTCGCGATGAACGCCCCGCTGCCGATCCTCGGCGGCAACATCGACGCGGCGATCACCACCATCCGCGGCTGGGGCTTCACCCTGCAGCCGGGGCAACTCGAGGCGCTCGCCGCCCAGATGGGGGAGGGCTCGCTGCTGGCGCGCACCGGCGGCGCCCCGTCGCTCGCCGTCGGCATGGCGCAGGTCTTCGCCGGCGCGTTCGGGCCCTCGCTCACCGCGCTCTGGTACCACTTCGCGATCATGTTCGAGGCGCTCTTCATCCTCACCACCGTCGACACCGGCACGCGCGTCGGCCGCTTCATGGTGCAGGAGCTCGCGGGGCACGTCTGGAAGCCGCTCGGCCGCACCTCCTGGTATCCGGCGACGGTCCTCGCGTCGGCGGCGATCGTCGCCGCCTGGGGATGGTTCCTGCTGCAGGGGGTCCAGGACCCGCTCGGCGGCATCAACGCCCTCTGGCCGCTCTTCGGCATCAGCAACCAGCTGCTGGCAGCCGTCGCGCTCACGGTCGCGACGACGCTGATCATCCGGAGCGGTCGTGCACGCTACGCCTGGACCACGATCCTCCCGCTCGGCTGGGTGCTGCTGGTCACCACCACGGCATCGTGGCAGAAGCTCTTCCATGCCGACCCGCGCATCGGCTTCCTGGCGCATGCCGCCAAGCTCGCCGCCGACGCCGCGAACGGCACCATGGTGCAAGCCACCGCGTCGCGGCTGATCCTCAACGACCGGATCAATGCCGCGCTCTGCGGGGCGTTCGTGGTGGTGACGTGGGCGGTGGTGGTGAGCGGCATTCGCGTGTGGACATCGGGAACGACGAGAAGCGAGACGCGAGAAGCGAGAAGCGTGGGAGCCACGGCGTGAACCGGAGCCGCCTCGACGCGATCATTGCCGGCGTGCGGCGGATCCTCGGGATGCCGGATTACGCGGCGTACTGCGCGCACGTGCGGCAGGCGCATCCGGGGATGCCCCTGCCGAGTGAGCGGGAATACTTCGAGGTGTATCTGAAGGCGCGATATGAAGGCGGCCTGAACCGCTGCTGCTGAACGGCGCGCCCGTTAGGGCCGACGCCGATAGCGGAAGTCGTAGCCGACCTGCCAGGTCTTGCCGCTGTCGCTCGAGGTCTCGCCGAACTGCCGGACCGTGTTGCTGTCGATGGGGGTGAAGCTCAGGCGCTGCCACGGTGTCCCGCCGACGGTGCGCAAGACCAGCGTCGGGCCATCCCACCGACTCTCGCGAAATTCCACCACCCCGCCCCCTTGCCCCACCCAGTACTGCTGCCACTGCCCCGTGGCCTTGTTGAAGGCATTGAGGCTCTTCCCCACGGAGCCGTTGCTGGCCGTCCAGTTCTCCAGCAACGCGCATCCGCCGCTGACGCGCTGCACCGAACTCCGGCCGGCCGCCACGGTGGGTGCACCGCTCGGCGACACGTCCCACTCCCCAACCCAGAAATCGAAGCGGCGCGCGTCGGGATCGCTCTCGCAGGGGGCGAAGGTCGCCTGGACCCGCTGCATCAGGCCGGCGAAGCGCGGGTCGGCCCGCACGGCGGCCAGGTCCGGATCCGAGGCATACTGGCTCGGCTGCACCAGACCTGCCGTGACGGCCCGCTCGAGCCAGACGAAGGCCTGATCGACGTGTCCGAGGCGACTGTGCATCGCACCGGCGTTGTAGACGGCCGCAATCAGGCGGCCGCCGACCGCGGCGCGCTCGAACGCCTCGGCCGCCTCGGCGATCCGTTGCTGTGCAACCGCGGCGTTGCCCACGCCATACCAGGCGCGGAGCAATGTGCTGTCGCTTTGCGCCACCTGGCGGTAGAGCCGTTCCGCCTCGGCCGGATTCCCGGCGCGAAGCAGCGAATCCGCACGGAGTTCGACGGCGCCCTTCGGACGAGGTGTCGCCGGGGCCTGTGCCGCCAGCGAGGGGAGAGGCGCGCAGACGGCAACCAACAGAAGGGCAAGGCGGTGCGGCACAGGATCGACTCCGGGCTTGGGGGGCGGAACGGACTGTCTGCCCCACAGTACGTGCGGAATCGCGAGACGAATGTCATAGGCTTGTCATGACGCGGACGGGCCGTCCGCTCCCCGGCGACCGTCAGACCTGGTGCCGACTGATCGGGAGCGGGCCATAAGCCCCCGCCACACGCCAGCTTCCCCTCCCCCGGGGTCGCCGGTATTGTCAGGATGGCACTCCCCTTGGCTTCGCCACTCCCAGGAGGCTCCATGTCCCCTCGCCTGTCCGTCCTGGCCATCCTGCTCGCCCTGGCCACCGCCCCACCGATGTCCGCCCAGCAGACCCCCGCCCGTCCGCCGCTCGATCGGAGCCAGAAGCTCGCCTTCGACCCGCTCGTGACGGTCGGCACGCTCGACAACGGCCTGCGCTACTACATCATGGCCAACCGGCTCCCGGAAAAGCGCGCCGAACTCCGGCTCGCGGTCAACGTCGGCTCGGTCTTCGAGGACGATGACCAGCGCGGCCTGGCCCACTTCGTCGAGCACATGGCCTTCAACGGGACGAAGCACTTCCCCAAGAACGACCTGGTGAAGTACCTCCAGTCGATCGGGATGCGTTTCGGCGCCGACCTCAACGCCTACACGTCGTTCGACGAGACCGTGTACATGCTGCAGGTCCCGACGGACAGCGGCAAGTTCCTCGCGACGGGCATCGAGATCCTCGGCGACTGGGCCGGCGGGGTCACCTTCGATTCCGCCGAGGTCGAGGCCGAGCGCGGCGTGGTCGGCGAGGAGTGGCGCCTGCGCCGTGGCGCCGGTGCGCGAATGCAGGACCAGCAGTTCCCGACCCTGCTGAAGGGGTCGAAGTACGCCGACCGGATGGTGATCGGGACGATCGACCACCTGAAGAACTTCAAGCACGCCTCGCTCCGCCGATTCTACCAGCAGTGGTACCGCCCCGACATGATGGCGGTGGTGGCCGTGGGCGACTTCGACAAGGCCGAGGTGGAGCGGCTCATCCGCGCGCGCTTCTCGCAGCTGCCGGCGCGCAGCGCGATGGCGCGCCCGGCCTTCCCGGTCCCGCCGCACGACTCGACCTACATCACCATCGCGACCGATCGCGAGGCGACCAACTCCTCCTTCTCGATCTACAACGTCCTGCCACGCCGGGACATGTCGACGCTTGGCGCCTTCCGTGACCGCTATGTCGAGCGGCTCGGACTCGACATGCTGAATGCCCGGATGTCGGAGATCACGCAGAAGCCCAACCCGCCGTTCGCTGCCGCCGGCGCCTCGCGCGGCTACTTCATCCGCGCGGCCGACACCTACTCCGTCTTCGGCGGCGTCAAGGAAGGCGGCCTCCTGCCCGGCTTCGAGGCCGTGCTGACCGAGATCGAGCGCGCCGCCCGATTCGGGTTCTCCGACAGCGAGCTGCAGCGCGCCAAGGCGTCGCGCCTGCGCAATCAGGAAATGCTGATGGCGAACAAGGACAAGCACTATTCGGCCGAGCGCGCGAGCGAGTTGCTCCGCAACTTCCTCCAGCAGGAGGATGTCCTCGGCACCGAAGCCGAATACAACATGTATGTGCAGATCGTGCCGACCGTGACGCTCGCCGAGGTCAACCAGGTGACCCGCGCCATGCTGGCCGGACAGAACCGCGTGATCACCGTCAACGCCCCGGACAAGGCCGGCGCCAACGTGCCCACCGAGGCGCAGTTCCTCGCGGTCATGCAGGCGGTCAAGGCGAAACAGCTCGAGCCGTACAAGGACAACGTCGTCACGGGGCCGCTGATCGCGAAGCTGCCGACGCCGGGCGCCATCCTGTCCACCCAGGTGCTCGCGGACCTGAACGTGACGGAATGGAAGCTCGCCAACGGCGTCCGCGTGGTCCTCAAGCCGACCGACTACATGGCCGACGAGATCATCCTCACCGGCACCTCGCCGGGTGGCACCTCGCTGGTGCCCGACTCCCTCTTCATCTCCGCGTCGCTCGCCTCGACCATTGCCTCGGCGGGCGGAGTCGGCAACTACAACGCGGTCGACCTGCGGAAGCTGCTCACGGGGAAGGCGGCCAGTGCCTACGCCTCGATCGGCGCCCGGTCGGAGAGCGTCGGCGGCAACGCGACCCGGAAGGACCTGGAGACGATGTTCCAGCTGGTCTACCTCCGGTTCACGGCGGTCCGCCCGGACAGCAGCGCGTTCATCGCGTTCAAGCAGAGCATGCAGGCCTCGATGGCGAACGCCGATGCCTCGCCGCTGAAGGCCTTCTCCGACACCGTGCAGGTCACGATGTCGCAGAACAACCTGCGGGCGCGGCCGATCTCGGGCTCGACCCTCGACGAGGTCAACTTCAACCGCGCCCTCGCGATCTACCGCGACCGCTTTGCCGATGCCAGCGACTTCACCTTCACGATCGTGGGCAACTTCGACGTCGACTCGATCAAGCCGCTGGTGGAGCGCTACCTCGGCGGCCTCCCCTCGCTGAACCGGAAGGAAGCGCCTCGGGATCTCGGGATCCGCCCGCCGACGGGGGTGATCGACAAGGTGGTCCGGCGCGGCGTGGAGCCGCAAAGCCAGACCTTCATGGCCTTCAGCGGCCCGTACCAGTACAGCGCGGAGAACGACTACCTCCTGGCCTCGCTGAGCGAGGTGCTGACCAACCGGCTCATCGAGAAGATCCGCGAGAAGCTCGGGGGCACCTACGGCGTGAGCGCCCGGATCACCGGCAGCCGGGACGACAGCAAGGTCTTCACCGCGACGATCTCGTTCGGCAGCGCCCCGGAGCGGAGTGCCGAGCTCGAACAGGCCGTGCTGGCGGAGATCAAGTCGTTGCGGGAATCAGGCCCGACCGCGGAGGAGCTGACCAAGGTCAAGGAGGCCCAGATCCGCACCCGCGAGATCAACCTGAAGTCGAACTTCTTCTGGGTCTCGCAGCTGAGCACCGCGTACCAGTACGGCGAGGACCCGCGCAGCATCCTCGGCTATCGCAAGCTGGTGGACGGACTCACCACCGAGAGCCTCCGCGCCGCCGCCCAGCGCTTCCTGAAGGGTGACAACTATGTGCATGTGACGTTGCTGCCGAATGTCGTGACGCCGTAGGGCGAGAGGCGAGAAGCGAGAAGCGTGGCCCAGCGGGAAGATTTCTCCGCCGGGCCACGCTTCTCGCTTCTCGCTTCTCGCTTCTCAACCTACTTGAGGAACAGCAACTCCCGATACGTCGGCATCGGCCACAGGCTCGCGTCGACGTGCGTCTCCAGCGTGTCGACCGCGGTGCGCAGGACGGCCATCGCCGGCCGGACCTTGGTCTTGATCTGCTGGGCATGCTTGATCGGGTCGGCGTCCTCGTGGGCGACGGCCGACTCGAGCGTCGCGAGCGAGGTGCGCAAGTCGGTGACCAGGCCGGTGAACTGCTCCAGCGCCTGCACCGTGTCCTCGCAATCGACGCCGGCGGCCTCGGTGGCCGTGGCCGCCTCGGCGATCAGCGTCTGGTGCTTGAGCGCCGCCGGGAGGATCTGCGTCCGCGCGATCGACACCATCATCTCCGCCTCGATCGTCAACTGCTTGACCCACTTCTCGACCGAGATGTGGTAGCGCGAGTCGACCTCGGCCTTGTTGAGCACGCCGTACTTCTTGAAGAGGTCGACCGTCTTCTTCGCCTTGAGGACCGGGAACGCCTCGACCGAGTCGCGGAGGTGCGGCAGGCCGCGCTTCTCGGCCTCCTTGTGCCAGTCCTGCGAGTAGCCGTCGCCGTCGAAGACGATCCGCTTGTGCTCCTTGAGGACCTTCTTGAGGACGCCGAGGACGGCGGTCTGCAGCTTGGCCGGGGTCGGGTTGTTGCCGGCGGCCTTCTCGAGCTCGGTCGCCATGTAGTCGAGCGACTCCGCGGCGATCGCGTTGAAGACCATCGTCGGCCACGCCACCGAGGCCGTCGAGCCGACGGCGCGGAACTCGAACTTGTTGCCGGTGAACGCGAACGGCGACGTGCGGTTGCGGTCGCCCGAGTGCCGCGGAATCTGCGGCAGCGACTTCGCGCCGAGGTCGATCGTGCCGCCCTTGATGGTGCGCTTCGGGAGGCCCTGCTCGACCTGCGCCAGGATGTCGGAGAGCATCTCGCCGAGGAAGATCGAGATGATCGCCGGCGGCGCCTCGTTGGCGCCGAGGCGGTGGTCGTTGCCCGCGGCCGCGATCGAGGCGCGCAGCAGGTCGGCATGGATGTCGACGCCGCGGATCACCGCGCAGAGGAAGACCAGGAACTGCATGTTGGTGTGCGTGTCATCCTGCGGATCGAGCAGGTTGACGCCGGTGTCCGTGGCAATGGACCAGTTGTTGTGCTTGCCGCTGCCGTTGACGCCGGCGAACGGCTTCTCGTGCAAAATGGCACTTGAGGCCGTGGCGCTCGGCGACGCGGCGGAGGATCTCCATCGTGACCATCTGGTGGTCCGAGGCGATGTGCGACACTTCGAAGAGCGGCGCCAACTCGTACTGCCCCGGCGCGACCTCGTTGTGGCGCGTCTTCACCGGCACGCCCACGCGGAACAGCTCCTCCTCGACCTCGGCCATGAACGCCAGCACGCGGGCCGGGATCGACGCCGAAGTAGTGGTCCTCGAGCTGCTGCCCCTTCGGCGGCCGCGCCCCGAAGAGGGTGCGCTCGCAGGTCACCAGGTCGGGACGGCGGTAGAAGAGCTCCTTGTCGACCAGGAAGTACTCCTGCTCGGGGCCGAGGGTCGTCAGCACGCGCGAGACGCCGGTGTCGGAGCCGAAGAGGCGGAGGATCCGCATCGCCTGCTTCGAGAGCGCTTCCATCGAACGGAGCAGCGGGATCTTGGTGTCGAGCGCCTCGCCGGTCCAGGAGACGAAGCCGGTCGGAATGCAGAGGGTGACCGCCTTGCCGTTCCGGTTCAGGAACGCTGGGCGAGGTCGGATCCCACGCCGTGTAGCCGCGCGCCTCGAACGTGCCGCGCAGGCCGCCCGACGGGAACGACGACGCGTCCGGCTCGGACTGCGTGAGGTCGGCGCCGGAGAAGTTGTAGATCACCCCGCCCATTCCGTCGGGCGACGACCAGCGAGTCATGCTTCTCGGCAGTCAGCCCGGTCAGCGGCTGGAACCAGTGGGTGAAGTGCGTCGCACCGCGCTCGACCGCCCAATCCTTCATCGAGGCCGCGACGATGTCGGCGACCTGCGGGTCGAGCGGCTCGCCATGGTCCATCGTGCGGAGCAGCGACTTGTAGACGGCCTTGGGCAGCCGCTTCTGCATCACGGACTTCGAGAAGGTGTCCACCCCGAAGAGGGCGTCCACGCGACCGGCGTCGCTCGGCGTGTAATCGGACACGGGCAGATCCTGGGCTTGGGGTGAGGCGGGATGGCACACTCGGCCATCCGAATGGGGCCAAGCTAACGCCCCTCGGCGCTGGTGCAACTATTGTTGTCCGTCTTATGAAATGTCAAAAAATCAGCCAAATAGCGACATTGCGCGAGGCGACGCCGCTGCTGGCTGATTTCGTTGTACGGCTTATTTCTTTTGCGGCCCCGTGACCAGCCACCAGCCGATCGTTGCGCCGACCCCCGCCACGGCCGAGAGCCAGAGCGCGGCCGCGGTACCGCTCCGGTCGACGACCCAGCCGAAGAGCAGCGCCGCGCCGAGCGCAGTGATGCCGGTGACGGCCTGCGCCTGCCCGAAGGCGCTCCCCGCCCCCTTCGGCGCGAGGCGCGCCACGGTGCTCTTCTCCGCGGGCTCGCCGATGCCCGTCACCAGGCCGAACGCCAGGAAGATCGCGACCATCGCCGCAGGGGCGGTCACCGCGCCCAGGGCCCAGGCGCCCGCGGCGGCCAGCGTCCCCGAGAGCATCACCACCCCGCGCTCCCCGACCCGGTCCACCAACCACCCTGCCGGGTATGCCGACGCGCTCCGGACCACGTGCAGCCCCGCCCAGGCGAGCGGAATCAGCGCCAGCGCGACGCCATGCTGCTGGAGGTGCAGCAGCAACAGCGTCTCCGGAAGGCGGCTCACCACCAGCAGGGTCAGCGACAGAATCGGCGGCCAGAAGGCGGCGGCAGCGGCGCGCTCCGCCGAGGCGCTGCGACGGATTGGCGCCGCCTCGACCGGCGTGGCATCCCGCCCGCGCACGGTCCACCAGAGCAGGAGGATGGCCAGCGCACCCGGCACGACGCTCCAGCCGATCACCGCACGTGGCGTGAGCCCGGCGTACTGGAGCAGCGCCCACCCGACCAGCGAGCCGACGACGGCACCGCCATGGTCGAACGCCCGGTGGAAACCGAACGCGCGTCCGCGCTGTGCCGCCGGTACCGCCTCGGCGAGCATCGCATCACGGCCGGGCGACCTGAGCCCCTTCCCGACGCGATCGGTCATTCGGAGGCCGATGACCATGCCGACCGAGCTCGCGAGCGCAATCAGCGCGCGAGCCACTGCGGCGATCAGGTAGCCGCCGAGCACCAGCACCGGACGCCGCTCGCGCCGATCGGCGAGCTTCCCCGCCGGGAGGCGGAGCAGCGCGGCGGTCAGGTCCGCGAGACCATCGAGTGCGGCAAGGGAGGTGGCCGACCCGCCCAGGGTGGTGACGATCAGGGCGGGGAGGAGCGGGTAGACCATTTCGCTCGAGGCGTCGTTGAGCCCCGAGACCAGCGACAGCCCGCGCACGCGGCGCGGGAGTGGAGCATCATTCCTGGCCAAGCGCCCAGCGAGCCAGTCGGACCGGAAGGCCGCCGCCATCCAGCGCGCGCCGGATGAACGCCACCGGATCGCCGCCCTGCTCGGCATACCACGACTGCCACGCCTCGTGCGAGAGCGCGGCGGCCAGCGCCTCGAGCGGCTGCGACGCCACTTCCTGCACGACCAGCCGCGCCTCGACTTCCGACAGCCCGGTGACCTCGCGCACGAACGCCGTGGCCGCCTCACGATCCATTCGGCGCGCCTGCAGGTGCAGGTCGACCTCGGCAGCCGCGCTCTCGATCAGCGCGCGATGGCACATCATCAACTGCTGCTCCTCGCTGCCGCCGACGATCGTGGTGCGGAGCAGCGCCGAGACGGTGCGGCCCCATCCCATCCCGAGCCCCGGGGCCACCAGCACGCGACGAATCACGCTCGCCTGCTCGGCCCGCGCGGCTTCCTGCATCAGCTCGGCGTGCGCCCGGATCGCCTCGCCACCGAGGGCATGGCGATCGAAGGCATCGACGGGATCATCCGTGCACGGCGCGTCCGTCGCAGGGAGTCCGAGCGTGATCATCTCGCCCCGCACGCGCTCCCAGGTGTCGGTCCACTCGGTCGGCAGCTCCTCGAAGTCGATCTCGCCGTTCTCCTGCAGCTCGCTCACGAGCGCGAGCGGCTGCTCGGAGCCGAGCACCAGCGCCACCGCGTGCAGCGAACGTTCGACGCCGGCGCGGCGCAGCTCGAGGATCCGCAGCGTGCCGCGGATGCCGACCGGCTCGTGCGTGAGCATCGCGAGCCTGCGCTCGAGCGCTTCCTCCCCGAGACCGGGCTCGCCGCCACGCGGCGCCTCGGACTCGAGCCAGCGGCGGTGCTCGGCGAGTGCCACGAGGGCGGGCTGGACCGCGGCATCGTCGAGGTATTCGGAGGCCTCGTCGAGGAGGTCGCCGAGCTGCCCGACGAGCGCGAGCGCATCGTTGGCGGTCTGATCCGGCACCGGGCGCGGATCGGCCTGCACGCCACCCAGGAACTCCGGCAGCGCCGCGATGCGGCCGCGCAGCGCTGCCTCGGCCTCGGCGTCGAAGCTCTCGTCCATCAGGACCGCGAGCGCGTCCACGGCGTGGCGCAGCGGCAGCGTCGGATCGGCGGCATCGGCCTGCGTGACCGCCTCGAGGGCGAGGATGTCGTCGCGGATGGTGTCGAGGAGGGCGGTGCGGTCGACCTCGTCGGCGAGCGCCTCGACGTCATCGAGATCCTCGATCGCGTGGGCGATGCTGCGGAGCGCGGCGGCCTGTGCCACCAGCCAGGGAGCATCGAAGCGGCCGAGCCGTTGCTGCGTCTCGGCGGGCGCACCGTCGGGATGGCGCAGCGGGTCGAGGTGGCGCGCCAGGTCGAGGTACGACGCGAGCAGCGCGGTCAGGTCAGCGGTCATGCGCCATGCACCTCGGTATGCGCCCCGAAGCTGCCGGAGCCGGAAAAGCCGGAGAGCTTCACCTTCTCGCCGAGCATCACCTGATCGAGCGTGCTCCGCTCGATGGTGCAGCCGGGGCCCACGATCGCGTTGGCGACCTTGGCGTCGCGGATGGTGCTGCCGCCCTCGAGCGTGACGTTCGGGCCGATGGTGCAGCGCTCCAGCGTGCAGCCCGGCTCGATCAGCACCGGCTCGACGATCGTCACGTCGGCGCCGACCGCGCCGTGGCGCGCGGCCCCCTGCGCGAGGAGGATGCCGTTGGTCTCGATCGTCGTCTCGAGCTGGCCGCAGTCGTACCAGCCGCCGACCTCGGCGGTGCGGATCTTCCGGCCGTGCTCGATCATGTGCTGGAAGGCGTCGGTCAGGTAGTACTCGCCCTTGTTGGCCGGTGCGGCGAGGACGTGGTCGATCCCGGCCCAGAGCGCCTCGACGTCGCGGATGAAGTAGAGGCCGATGTTGGCCAGCTTGGAAATCGGCTCGCTCGGCTTCTCGACGATCTTCGTCATGTAGCCGTCGGCATCGGTCACCACCACGCCGAAGCGCTGGTAGTCCTCGACCTCCTTGGCCCAGATGATCCCGTCGGCGTCGACCGTCTGCGCCAGCGAGAGATCCGCCTCGAAGACGGTATCGACGAAGATGATCATCACCGGGCCGTGGATGAACGGCCGCGCGAGGTTGATCGCCCCGGCGGTGCCGTCCTGGACCTTCTGCTCGATGAAGCGCGAGGGGATACCATAGCTGCTCCGCGCGTGCGCCTCGACCTGCTCCTTGAGGTGCCCCGTGATGAAGATCAGCTCCTCGACATCGAGGCCGGCCAGCTTGTCCATCACCCAGTCCATCACCGGGCGGCCCGCCACCTTGAGCATCGGCTTCGGGATCAGGTGGGTGTGCGGCCGGAGCCGGGTGCCCTTCCCTGCGGTCGGAATGATCACCTGCATCGGTCAGCCTCGTCCGTAACGGTCGTTGATGCGCACCAGGTCGTCGAGCTCCGGCGTGGAGGCCTCGAGCACGTCGCTGTCGACGACAGCCTCGATCTGGTGGATGGTCAGCGCAGGGATGTGCACCGAGTCGCCGGCGCGAAACGGCCGCTCGACCGGCTCCGCCCCCTCGTGCGGCCAGATCCGGAGGATCAACTCGCCGGAGAAGACGTGCATCGTCTCGTCCTTCTTGTGGTGGTACTGGCAGGAGAGAATGTGCCCCGCCTTCACGTGGAGCACCTTTCCGACGTAGCGATCGGTGTGGGCCCAGATGAGCTCATGGCCCCACGGCTTCTCGACGCGCCTCGGCACTTCGGCCATCACGACCCCGGCATATGGAAGGTGAACGACAACGGAACGGTGATGCAGTCGCGGACACAGACGCCGCAGGCGACGCACCCCTCGACCTTCAGCACCGGGCGACCGTCCTCGTCGAGGGCGAGCGCCCGCTCTCCCACGGGGCAGCTGCGCACGCAGACCCCGCATTCCTTGCCTTCAAACGTAACGCACCGATCGGGATGAAACTCGATCCAGCCGAGTCGCTGCCCCTCCCAGCCATGGGCCGGAATGGTGAGCGCATCGGTCGGGCAGGCGGCCGCGCACGGCATCTCGGGGCAGGCGATGCAGGGGATGCGCGCCGGCTCCAGATAGGGCGTCGCCGCGGCGAGCCCACCGCTCGATGGCACGTGGAGAATGGCCCCGGCCGGGCAGGCCGCCGCGCAGAGCCCGCACCGCGTGCACGCCGTCAGGAAGCCGACCTCGGCGAGGGCGCCCGGCGGCCGGACATAGCGCTTCTGGACGATCCGTTCTTCCGTGGCCTTGGCCACCTGCTCCATGGCGTTGCCGAGGGCGCGGCGGAAGAAGGTGCGACGATCGCCGGCGAAGTCGGTCATCGGATCACCGGGGCGATGCCGATCAGCCAACGCTTCGCGGAGACGCGGTCCATCGGCTCGGAGGCGGCCCAGGGCGAATCGTTGACGTAGAACGGCAGCTCGAGGCGACTCGTGAATTCCATCCCGAAGAGCCGGTGCGTGAGGCGCAGCCCGGCGCCGGCATCGACCAGCATGCGACGCACCGGAAGCAGGAGCGCCAGCGACGTCCCGTCGCCCCCGGGGCCGCGCTCCCCGCCGAGTCGGGCGGCATCACCGAAGCCGACCAGCGCCACGCGCGAGAGGAGCGGCGTCTTCGGGCGGAGGACGGTGGCCACCACTTCGACATTGACCGAGGTGAGGTGATTCGTCGACAACGTCTGCGCCAAGCCGCGCAGGTTGCCGCCTCCGGGCTCGTGCCAGTGGCCCGCCATGTCGCCGCGCACCAGCGGGGCGCCGTCGGCGCGGAGGAACGGATTCGCGAGCTGCTGGTATGGGTCAGCGCCCGCCACGTAGAGCCGCCGCTGCGGCAGGAGCGGATCGGCGCTGAAGAGCGACGCGTGCGCGCCGCGCACCGCGAGCGTGACGTTGCCGGTGAGTGCGCGATGTGCCGTGGCCTCGAGCGCGAGCTTGCCCCACGGCTGCATGTCGTAGCGCGTGCGCGTGGTGATGCCGTCGCCCGGCCGGCGATACTCGACGCCGCCGGTGACGGTGCCGCGCGCGCGCGTCTCCCAGGCGCCGGCAGTGCCGTGGCGTTCGATCCAGACCGGAATCTCGACGGTGCCGCCGACTTCCCACGTGGGATTCAGGACGAAGCGATCGTCGTGCACCGCGACCCAGCGAAGGGCAGCCCCGAAGCGGTCGCGCTGACCGATGCTGGCCAAGACCCCGCTCCGACCATCGAGGCGGAAGAGGTCGATCCGCTGCTCGACGTCGTCGCCGCGCAGGTGGAACGGATTCTCCAGCGTGAGCGACGCCTGCAGCGTCTTGACGGTCTGGTCCTGCGGCGAGAGGAGACCGGTCGACCAGCCGAGCCGGAGGGTGTGCCGCTCGCCGCGTTCGCTGGCGGATGACCGCAGCCGGACGCCGAGCGTGAGGCCGCCGGCGTCGTTGTACCAGGCGTCCGGAAAGGGCCGCTGCGCCCCGAGGGCGGCGGGCAGCGCGAGCGCGGCGATCAGCAGGAAGCGCGGGGGCAGCAGGGTCATGGGATGGCCCGAAGGATACCCGGAAACGAGCGACGCCGCACCGGGAACCGGGGCGGCGTCGGAGGGTCCTGCGGGGGCGGAGCCGTGCCAACCGCTTCATGATCGAGCCGTCGTATCATGAGCTCCCCCGATCACCCCGAGTATCTGAGCAGTCGCAGCGCATTGGCGAGGACCACCAGCGTACTGCCCTCGTGGACGAGCACAGCCGCACCGATGCCGACACCCCCCGCGACTGTCGCAATCACGAGACCCGCAATCACTCCCATCGAGAGCCACAGGTTCTGCCGAATGACTGCGCGTGCCTGCCTCGACAAACCCACCGCAAACGGCAGCCGACCGAGATCATCGGCCATGAGTGCGACATCCGCCGTTTCGAGCGCGACGGCGGTCCCAGCCCCGCCCATCGCGATGCCCACCGTTGCGTTCGCCAGCGCGGGCGCATCGTTGACGCCGTCACCGATCATCGCCACCATCCCGTGTTCCGTGAGCAATTCCTGAATGGCCGTCACCTTGTCCTCCGGAAGCAGGCCAGCCCGCACGTCGTCCACGCCCACCTCGCGGCCCACCGCAGCGCCAACACCGGCATTGTCGCCCGTGAGCATCACAAGGCGGCCGATCCCCAACCGGCGTAGTTCCTCGAGGACCGCCCGCACGCCTGGCCGCGGCTTGTCGGCGATCCCGATCACACCGAGCCACCGCTCGCCGTGACGCACCACCATCGTGCTGCGACCACGCTCCTGCATGTCAGCAACCGATTGGCCAATGGACTCCGGGACCGGCACCTCTGCATCGCGGAACAGCCGCAGGTTGCCGATCGCGACCGGCGCGCCTTCAATCGTTGACCGAATGCCCCGCGCGGTGACGCTCTCGACAACGCCGACTGCGGGGAGGGAGAGCTTTCGGGCTTCTGCCGCCCTGACCACGGCCGCACCGAGGGGGTGCTGCGAGTGCTGCTCGACCGCCGCGGCAACCCGCAGCAGTTCGTCCTCGCCCGGCTCGGTCGCACCCATCTCGACCACCTCCGGCCGGCCCTCGGTGAGTGTGCCGGTCTTGTCGAAGGCAATTGCCTTGACCATGCCGAGGTGCTCGAGGTGCGCCCCCCCCTTGATTAGGACACCTGACCGCGCGGCCTGCGCGATGGCAGCCAGGACGGCGGCTGGCGTTCCCAGCGCCAAAGCGCACGGCGAGGCAGCCACCAGGAGCGCCATTCCGCGATAAAACGAGGTGGACAGATCCCAGATGCCGAGGAGTGGAGGCAGGAAGATGAGAAGCAGGTCCGTCACCAGCACGGCGGGTACGAAGATCCGTTCAAACCGCTCAGTAAAGCGCTGTGTGGGCGCCTTCTGGGTCTGCGCCTCCGCGACCATCTTGACCACACGGTCGAGGGTGCGATCCCCCACCGCGAGGGTAGTGGTGACGTTGAGCACCCCCTCGCCGTTGACGGTCCCGGCATAGACGGTATCGCCCGGCCCCTTGTCGACCGGCACCGATTCGCCCGTGACGGGTGCCTGGTCCACCGAGGAATTGCCGGATGCCACCTCGCCATCGACGGGAATGCGATCACCCGAGCGCACCACCACGACGTCACCGGGCCGGACATCCTCAATCGCCGTATCCACCGTGGCGCCAGCTCGCAGGATCAAGGCGCGCCTCGGCGCCAGGGTGCCGAGGGCCTTGATGGCGTTGCGTGCCCGCCCCAGCGCGTAGTGCTCCAACGCGTGCGCGAACGAGAACAGGAAGAGGAGGAACGCGCCCTCGGCCCACGCCCCCAGCACCGCCGCGCCGACTGCCGCCAGCAGCATGAGCAAGTCGATATCGAATGACACCCGGCCAGCACGCAGCGATGCCACCCAGTGGCGGACGAGATCGAAGCCACCAAACGCGTATGACGCCACAAAGGGCGCAATCGCCAGGCCCGGTGCCAACCCTAACCAACGCCCACCACCCCATGCGACGACCAGCATGGCGCCGGCCACCAGACTCCAGACGAGTTCCCGGTTGCGCTGGTACCACGACTCGGGCGCCTCCTCCTCGTCGCGCAACGCGCGCTCGTCGCGAGATGGGGCCGCCCCGAGCTCATCCAAGGCCAGCCGGATCGTTTCGGGTCCAGTGGCCTCGCGATCGAATTCGATGGTGGCAGCTTGCGCCGCCATGTTGACGGACGCCGTCAGGACACCAGGGACTTGCCGCAGGCCGCCTTCGAGACGAGCGCCGCTATCCTCCGCCCCGATGCGCTCGACGGGAATGGTGATGTGCCCGTACCGCTCCGACAGTTCGACCCCGACGGCCTGTGCGGACCGACGCACCTCAACCAACGTGGTCTGACGCGGATCGAAATGGATGCAGAGCCGACCCGCCAGCCCCGGTTCCCCAACAAGGTGGACTTCCAGGATTCCGTCCCGGCCCGCGATCCGCTTCTGCAGGCGTCTCGCGCAGTCATCGCATCCCTGCATCCCTCCGGGCAGGAGCACCTCGAGGTCCATCCGGACGCGTTCACTCATACCGTGTCCTCCGGCTCAGCCAGGCTGCTGCGCCGGGCTGCGCGCGTTTCGATGTGGAAGTAGAGCAGCGGCAGGACCAACAACGTCAGCAGTGTGGCCGTCACCAGCCCGCCGATCACCACCGTCGCGACGGGGCGTTGCACCTCGGCGCCTGATCCATGGGAGAGGGCCATCGGCAGGAAGCCGATGCCCGCCACAAGCGCCGTCATCAGCACTGGCCTGAGCCGCGTCATGCCGCCTTCGCGGACGACGTCAGAGAGCGGCCTCCCGCGGGCGCGCAGTTCATTCAGGTAGCTCACCAACACCACACCGTTCAGCACCGCGATCCCGAACAGCGCGATGAACCCGACACCGGCGGAGATGCTGAAAGGCATCCCACGCAGCAACATGGCCAGCACGCCACCCACGGCGGCCAGCGGAATACCAGTAAAGACCAGCGCCGCCTGCCGGAGCGTTCCGAAGGTCGCGAAGAGGAGGACGAAGATCAGCAGCAGTGAAAGCGGCACCACGAGCGCCAACCGCCGCGTACCCCGTTCGAGGTTCTCGAACTGTCCGCCGAAGTCCACCCGATAGCCTGGGGGCAGTTCGATCGTGCCGTCTGCAAACAGCGCCTTGACATCTCCGACGAAGGATCCCATGTCACGCCCACGCACGTTCCCCTCGACAATGACGAGTCGCGAGCCGTTCTCGTGACTGAGGTCGGACGGTCCTTGGACGATGGCGATGTCCGCGAGTTGGCCCAGTGGAACGCGCTGTCCCCCTGGCGCGCTCACGAGGAGGGATGCCACGGCTTCCGGATCGGTTCGGGCCGACGGAGGGTATCGCACCGCCAGCGCAAACCGGCGCTGACCCTCCAGCACCGTCGTGGCGATGACACCCCCGATCGCCTCCACGCTGCGCATCACGTCGGCCGCGTTGATGCCATAACGGGCGAGCTCCTTCGGGCGCACGACGATCTCCAGCTGCGGCAGTCCCGCCAACTGCTGGGCCTTGAACCCGGTCGCGCCTTGGAGTGCCGCGACGGCGACGACGGTCTCCGCGGCCTTGGCTTGCAGTACCGCAAGGTCGTCGCCGAAGATCTTGATCGCCAGGTCGGAGCGCACCCCGGCGATCAATTCGTTGACGCGCAGCTCGATCGGCTGGCTGAAGGTATACACCAGTCCAGGAATGGCCTCGAGCACCTCGGACATGCGTGCCTCCAGCTCTTCCTTCGTGTCGGCGCGCACCCAGTCATCTTGGGGACGCAGCATGACAAGCACATCCGAGATATTGACGCCCATCGGATCGGTCGCGATTTCGGCACGACCAGTCTTGCTCACGATGTCACGCACCTCGTCGGGGAACGCCTTCAGCAGCCGCGTTTCCATGATGGTGGCTTGGCGGACGGATTCCTCGAGCGACACACTGGGCAGACGCATCACCTGAATGGCGAAGGATCCTTCATCGAGGCGCGGAATGAATTCGCTGCCGAGGAACGGGAACGTCGCAACGGCCGCGGCGACAGCAAGTGCGGATCCGATGACCACCCGGCGACCGTGTCGGAGCGTCCATTCGAGGGTGGGGGCATAGAGGGCCTTTGCCCGGCGCATCAGCCAGACATCCTTCTCCTCGATCCGGCCTCGGAGGCCGAAAAAGATCAGCACCGGTGTCAGCACGAAGGTGAGCACCAGGGATCCGATGAGGGCGAACACGACCGTCAGTGCCATCGGGCGGAACAGCTTGCCCTCCACACCCTGCAGCGACAGAATCGGGAGGTAGACCACGATGATGATGCCGACGCCGAAGAGGATCGGGCGTGCCACCTCGGTGCACGCCTCCCGGACGCGCGCCAGGAATCCCTTCTTGTCGTGGTCTGGCTCCCCGAGGTGGCGCATCGCATTTTCCACCATGACCACTGAACCGTCCACGACCAATCCGAAGTCGATCGCGCCAAGACTCATCAGCGAGCCGGCGATGCCGGCTTGCACCATGGCGCTGAAGGCAAAGAGCATCGACAGGGGGATGGCCAACGCCACGATGAGCGCCGCGCGCACATTGCCGAGCAACATAAAGAGGATCACGAGGACGAGGACGGCACCCTCAAGGAGGTTGCGTTGCACGGTCCCGATGGTACGCTCGATCAACTCGGTGCGATCATAGAACGATTCGAGCTGAACGCCTTCTGGGAGTGTCGCCTTGGCGGCCTCGAAGCGTTCCTTGACGCCGGCAATCACCGTCCTGGCATTTTCTCCGACTCGCATCATTACGATGCCGGTCACGATTTCCCCTTCTCCATCCTTGCTGACGGCACCCTGTCGGATGGTGTGCCCAATCACGACATCCGCCACGTCGCGCACCAGGACCGGTACACCTTCCCTGCTCGTCAGGACGATGTTCCGGATCTGCTCGAGGTCCTGCACCTGTCCCACGCCGCGCACCACCAACTGCTCGGCCCCGCGGGTGATGTATCCGCCGCCGGCATTGATGTTGTTCGCGACCACCGCGTCGAGCACTTGTTCGAGGGTGATCCCGTACTGGATGAGGGCCTCGGGCCGCACGAGCACCTGGTACTGCTTTTCGAACCCGCCGAACGCGTTGACCTCGGCGACCCCGGGCACGGCCCGCAGTTGGAGCGCGACATTCCAGTCCTGGATCGTGCGCAGCTCGGTTGAGTCCAGCGCTGTGGTGGAGTCGGCGATGACCGCGTACTGGAAGATTTCGCCGAGGCCGGTACTGATCGGTCCCATTTCCGGTGTACCGAGCGATGCGGGGATCTCCTCCCGAGCCATCTGCAACCGTTCCTGGACTTGTTGACGGGCAAAGTAGAGGTCGGCCCCATCCTCGAAGACCACCGTCACCTGCGAGAGGCCGAACTTCGAGAGGGAGCGGATCTCGGCGAGTTGCGGGAGGCCAAACATCGCCAACTCGACCGGCAAGGTGATCTGTCGCTCGACCTCAAGCGGCGAGAGGGCCGGTGCATTGGTGTTGACTTGCACCTGGACGTTGGTCACGTCGGGAATGGCGTCGATGGGCAGCCGCACCATTGACCAGACACCCAGCCCGATGAGGCCGAGTGTCATCGCGATGACGAGCAGACGATTGCGAAGGGCGAATCCGATGAGTGCTGGCATGCGTCCCCCGGGTCAGTGGCCGTGCTCGCCGATCTCACCCTTGGCGAGCTCGGAGCGCAGCATGAAGGCGCCGGAAACGACGATCGTGTCACCGATCGCGAGGCCAGCCGAAATGATCACCAACTTCGTGCCAACCGCAGCTCCCAGCACAATCGCTCGCGGACGGAATTCACCCGGGTGCCCCGTCGGCACGAACACCACGGGCTTCCCCCCAAGGTCCTGAACGGCATCACGTGGCACCACGGGCCGGGCCAGACCAGAATCCGCGGCACTGATCTGCGCCGTCGCGAACATCCCCGGTCGGAGCGCTCGATCGCCGTTGGGCACCTCGATGCGCGCGCGGACTGTACGGGTCGTGGTGTCCAGCACCGCCCCAAGATGGACGATGCGTCCGGCGAACTCACGGCCCGGCCAGGCCGTGGTGGTCACCTGTACCTGTTGTCCCAGCCGGACGGTGGCGAGATCGCGTTCGAACACATCGAGCAGCACCCAGACCCGGCTCAAGTCGGCGACCACGAAGAGCTGGTCCTCCGGAGTCGCCATCTCCCCCCGCGTCACCTGGCGCTCGACCACCACGCCGGCGAACGGCGCGGTGAGACCGAACTCGCCACCGTTGCCATGCCCCGCACCGAGCACCCGCAGGCGTTCCCGCGACGAGCGCAGCGCCGCCTCGGCACGCCGCAGGTCGGCCTGCGCATCCAGCAGTTCCTTGCGGCTGGAGATCCCCTGCGTCTCAAGTCGCTTTTCGCGGTCGAAGTTTTCTTGCGCGATGGCCAGGAGTGCTTCGCCTTCGAGCTCCTCGCTACGGACTTGCCCGACTTCGGGGCTTTCGAGGACGGCCAGGACCTGCCCGCTCCTGACGACGTCACCAAGATCGGCGCGCAGATCCACCACCCGCCCCGCGGTACGCGACCCGATGTGGCTCACCAGATTTGCGTCGTAGGTAATCGTGCCGGTCACCGCGAGCGCGCTCGCGGGAGCCGAGGTGACGGCCGCGAGGCGAATCCCCACCGAGGTCATGGTGGCTGAGTCGACCGTCACCACATCGACCTCCGTGGTGTCGGGCGCCCGCTCCTTCGCGAGCTCCTTGGTCGGTGGCGCGTCCTGACCACAGGCGCCGGTGACAAGCGCCAGTCCGATTGACAGTGTGATGAATCGCGAACGGGCGACGCCGGCCAGGCGATACGCCAGCCAGGACCCGGGTGCAGTGGGGTGCGTCATGGGGTGTCCTTGGGGGGAAGCGTGGTCGTCGGGTCGTCGGGGGCCGCCGGAAGGCCTACTGCCGCGCGGAGGCGCAGGAGCGCTTCACGTCTCGCCTGCCAGGCCTGCCAATAGTCGAGCTCGGCTTCGACGAGCTGGTTTCGCAGCAGCAAGAGGGTCGGCAGCCCGAGTTTGCCGGCCCGGTAGGCAGAATCCACCAACGCGATGTTGGCGCGGGCCGGCTCGAGCACGCGGGATTCAAGGCGGGCGGACTCCTCACTGGCCGAGAGATAGGCGAGTCGCGCTTCGCGCACCTCCAACCGGACCGCGAGTTGGGCCGCCTCGAGCCGAATCCGCGCCCGCTCAAGGCTGGCGGCCTCGCGATCGACGCGCCCCTGATTGCGATCCAAGAGCGCGACGGGCAGGCTGACGCCGAGACCGAGTCGCGATCCACTCTCCCCATCATCGCGAGTGAGGAACCCGTTGAGGCTCGGGACAGGCATCCCTTCACGCCTGGCCAACCGCTGGCGGAGTGACGCCTCCTCGACGGCGAGGCGACGTGCGGTCACATCGGGTCGCCGTTGGATCGCAACCGTGACCAGCGAGTCCTCGGGCAATGCACCCGGGGGCGGATCGAAGTCCGGTGTCTCCACCAACACGATGGGCACCATCGGGGCAAGGCCGGTCAGGCGCCGAAGCTCGAGCAATGAGGCGAGGACCTCGCGGCCGGCTGCAAGCGCCTTGGCCTCCGCGCGCCCGTACTCGATCTCGGCGAGATTGGCTTCGAGGAGGCTGATCTCACCCTCTCGGAGCTGAATGCGCGTGATGTCGTACAGGCGCTGCGTGGCAGCGGCGATCTGCTCGGCGAGTGCCAGGCGACGATTCGCCGCGAGGGCAGCCACAAAGCGTTGTCCCGCATCGCGAACCGCCAAGCGCTCCACATCATCGACCTCCGCGACCGTCCGGTCGAGGGCCGCGCGTGCGGCGCCGACGCGCGGCCCCCGTTCGACGAGCCATCCGAGGCTCTGGGAGAGCGTGACACCAAATTCGGCAGGGCGTCCCGACCGCGTTGACTCGAAGCGCTGATAGCCGACGCTCGGGTTGAGTCCCTCCACCTTGGCTTGGCGGAGGTCACCGCCCGCCATCGCGATCAATCGCCGCTCTGCGTCGAGATCGAGCCCGTGGGTCCGCGCAAGGCGGCTTACCTCCGCGAGCGTGAGTCGCACCGTATCGCCCCGCACAGTTGAGGAAGTGCGCACCGATACGCTGCCCAGGTGTGACGCGGCGATCTGCCCTGCGTGTGGCAGGCTCCCCATGACCAGCATGGGAAACACCAGAAATGCATGCATGCCTTCTCCTCTCATCCCCGATAACACGTGCAGCCGGCCGATGCGGAATAGCCGCAATGCCCCAGCGCACGCGAGAGCGCGTGGTGTACACTGTTGTGTTGTGGTTGTGCGGCGACCGGAAACGTGACGCGACGCGTCACGACATCAGCCAAAGAGGGTCAGGCTCGCGGGGGGTGAAACGGGGGAGGGAGCACGATGCGCGGGGGCGTCGAGGTGATCGCGTCGGCGGATACATCAACATCAACCACTGTCACAGCGAGCCGCGCCGGAACCGATCCGAAAAGGGTCCCATGCTGGTGCATGCAGTGGTCAGCACTGCTCCCGTGCCCGGGATGCTCGACGGGACGCCCATTATGGACGTCAACGAGGGAGCTGCTAGCCTGGCTGGCATCGGCGACCGTGTGAGCCCCGGGATGGGCCTGCTCCGCGCACGCCGAACCGATCACCGGCTCGACGAGCGAGCTGGTGATCAGTCCGATGAGAAGGAGCGAGATCCAGCGACTGCGGAGCATGGTGACCTGGAACCCGGTCAGGATGGACGAGTCACGACGGACAACTTCAGATGCAGAAGAGTGTCTCGTCAACCGACCGAAGTCAACGCATACCCTGGATCAGCTGGGTGCGGAGACGCGCGAGGCGCTTCTTCACCGAGCCGTCGTAGACGCGGTCGCCGATCTTCACGACCACGCCACCGAGCAGCGACGGATCGACCGCGAAGCCCGCGATCACGTCCTTCCCGATCGCCGTCTTCAGCCGCTCCACCAGCACCTGACGGGTGAGGGCATCGACGTCGCGCGCCAGGGTGACCCCGGCCCGCACGCGATTGAGCTGCACGTCCACCAGCGTCCGGTACTCGTCGGCGATCTGGGGGAGGAGCATCTGCCGGCCGCGCTTGACCACTGCGGCGAGGAAGAGGATGAAGGTCGCCGGCGCGCCCTGGAGGGCATGCCGGATGATCTCGACCTTCTTCTCCTTGGTGACGCGCGGCGACATCATCACCGCCTCGATCGACGGGGTGCCCAGTGCCGCGGTCGCCTCGTCCATCAGGGTGCCCCACGCCTCCGGGGCCCCCGCATGCTTCGCCAGCGACAGCAGCGTCTCGGCGTAGTTGCGGGCGATGGTGATCTCTCTCACGACGACTTCCCGACGGTCGCGAGGTAATCCTCGACCAGCTTGCGGTCGGCGGCGCTGTCGAGCGACTGCCCGACGACCTTGCCGGCCGCGGCGATCGCCAGGTCCACCGCCTCGCGACGGAGTTCGGCGACGGCGCGGCCCTTCTCCGCCTCGATCTCGCGGCGGGCGCGGGCGAGCATCTCGTCCTGCTCGGCGCGGGTCTTCTCCACGGCGAGCGTGCGCTCGCGCTCGGCCGCCTGACGGGCCTCGGCCAGCATCGCCGTCGCCTCGCCACGCGAGCCGGCCAGCAGCTGACGCTGCTCCTCAAGCGCGGCCTTGGCGTCCGCATGCATCTGCTTCGCCTCGGCGAGCTGCAGCCGGATGGTCTCCTCGCGGTCGGCCGTCGCACGGACGATCACCGGGAAGAGCTTCTTCGCGAGGATGAACAGCACCACCGCAAAGACCACCACCGTCCACACCGCAAGCGCCGGGGTCGGGTTGAAGGGGCCGGGCAGGCCCCCTTCTGCCCCTTCCGTGCTGAGGAGCAGCGTCGGCAACATCACTTAATGACCTTGAAGAGCAGGGCGAAGACGAGCGCGATGATCGTGGCGCCTTCGAGGAGGACGGCGATCAGCAGGCCCGCGCCGCGGATCTCGCCGGCCGCTTCCGGCTGACGCGCGATCCCTTCGGCCACCTGGCCACCGATCCGGCCGAGGCCGAGGCCCGCGCCGAGGATCGCGAGGCCGACGGCAATGCCGGCGCCGAGCTGGCCGTAGCCCGCCCCGATCAACTTCGCCGCCGCTTCCGACATCTCGCCCGTCTGCATCAGGAGGTTCATCATCATTTTGATAGTCCGTAAAGCCAGGGAAGATGAATCAAGGGTCTGCATCGCTCGCCAGCCATCTCGTCTCTTCCGGAACGAGGGGCCATACGATGGAGGTCAGCGGGCCCAAGCGGCCCAACCTCCTGGGCGGTGACGGTCACCGCCTCGGGACCGGAACTCCGGGATGCGCGGAGGGCCGGGGTCGTGCCAGTCTTGAGTTGTGAGTCTTGAGTCGTGAGAGGGGTCCCTCGACTCCCTGAGTCCTGAATGACACCCTCTCAGGACTCAGGACTCACTTCTCACTTCTCAATGCTCGTGCTGCATCATCCCGATAAACACCGCACTCAACAGCGCAAACACGTACGCCTGCAGCAACGCCACGATCAGCTCGAGGAACATGATGCCGACGACCACCGCGCCGGTGATCAGCGCGATGCCGCCGCTGCCCACGAGACCGAGGCCGCTGAACATGAAGACGATGCCGAAGAGCGAGAGCAGGACGAAGTGGCCGGCGACCATGTTGCCGAAGAGTCGGACGGCGAGTGCGAACGGCTTGACCAGCTTCGAGAGGACCTCGATCGGCGCCATGCCGACCGACATCGCGACGGCGCCGACGCCGTGGAGTCCCTCGACATGCGGGAAGATCGTGCCCATGTAGCCCTTGAAGCCGAGCTTGAACATCCCGCCGATCTCGATGGCCAGCAGCACGATGAACGCGAGCGCGCCGGTCATGGCGAGGTTGCCGGTCGGCGAGGAGCCGAACGGAATCAGGCCGAGGAAGTTCGAGACGAGGATCAGGAAGAAGAGCGACATGATGAAGGGGGCCCAGCGACGGCCCTCTTCCTCGCCGATGTTGGCGATGGCGATGTCGTTCCGCACGTAGAGGACGATCATCTCCATCATCCCGGCGAAGCCCTTCGGCGGAACGCCGGCCTTGCGCGCCTTCTCGACGCCGTTGGCGGTGATCCACATCAGCGCGACGACGATGATCGCGGCCAGCAGGAGGAAGACGACGTGGCGCGTCGGCGAGAGGTCGATCGCCATGCTGCCGATGTGCACCGGCTCCCAGCGCGGGAGTTCAATGATGTACCCGCCGAAGTCCAGTTCATGGGCGTCGGCCGTGTGGTGGAACATCATATCGGCAATGCTGAACCCTTCGCTCTCGCCACTCATGATCGCAGCCGTGTCTCCAGATACAGAAGCGGGAGGATCACTCCCAGATATCCCAGGGCGGTGGGCCAGGGCGGAAAGTGCTCCGCGTCCCGCACCACCAGCACCGCAATGATCAGCACACCGAGCATCCGCAGCACCACGCCGATGCCGTACACCATCAACTGGTCCACCGTCGGCTCGCGTCCGGTCCGCGTCACCAGGCGGAGCGCCAGCAGCGAAAGCAGCGTCGCCACGAGGCCGGCCGTGGCCGCACCCGTCGCCCCTGCCGCACCACCCGCCAGCCAGGCCACCGCGGCGACCAGTGCCGTCGCGACCGCCCCGACCAGCAACTCGGCTACCCAGTGGGCGGCTCCGTCGGCCCCTTCCCGCCGCGCAACTTGGCGAAGAGCCAGATCCCGACCCACGCCGTCCCGCCGATGGTGCCGACGAGGGTCGCGAGCGGCATCGTGCCGAGGCGCCGATCGAGCCAGACGCCGCCCAGCGCGGAGAGGGTCACGACCACCGCGAAGGTGATCCCGTGGGACACGTAGACCCACCCCTCTCCCATGGCTCGATTGCCCGAATCACGGGGTTTCACGGGCGGGAAGGTACGGGCTTGTGAAATATTTCGCAAGCGAAAAAGGGGGCCGAAACTCGGTCGGGGAGGGGGGCGTAACAGGGGAGGACGGTGAGGGGTGAGGGGTGAGGGGGAGGTGGGGTAAAACGTGAGACGTGAAACGTGCTCGCGGAGCAGGCTCCCTTTCACCTTTGACGTTTCACCCCCGTCCCCGCCCCTCACCCCTCACCGTCCTCTCCTATCTTCCCCCCTCACCACTCCACCCACCGGACCTCCGATGACCGCTCCTGCCGCCCCAGATGACCTGACCCAGCTCCGGCGGCTCGCCGATGGCGTCACCGCCCTCCGGACCCAGGTCGCCGAGCGGGTGGTGGGGCAGACCGAGGCGGTCGACGGGGTCCTGACGGCCATTCTGGGAGGGGGGCACGCCCTGCTGGTGGGGGTCCCGGGGCTGGCGAAGACCCTCCTGGTCTCCACGGTGGCCGAGGCGCTGAACCTCTCCTTCAACCGGGTCCAGTTCACCCCGGACCTGATGCCGGGCGACATCACCGGGACGGAGCTGGTCGAGGAGGACCCGGCGACCGGCAAGCGGCATTTCCGCTTCGTCCCGGGGCCGATCTTTGCCCAGGTCGTCCTGGCCGACGAGATCAACCGGACCCCGCCGAAGACCCAGGCTGCCCTCCTCCAGGCGATGCAGGAGCGGACGGTGACGGTGGCCGGGCAGACCTACCCCCTCCCCGCCCCGTTCTTTGTGCTGGCGACTCAGAACCCGATCGAGCAGGAGGGGACCTACCCCCTCCCCGAGGCGCAGCTCGACCGCTTCATGCTCGAGCTCCGGCTCGGCTATCCGTCGCGCTCCGAGGAGGAGGCGATCGTCGCGCAGACCACCGGCTCGCGCATGCCGACGGTCAAGCCGGTCTTCGACGGCGCCGAGCTCTCGGCGATGCAGTCGCTGGTGCGGCGGATTCCGGTGAGTCAGTCGCTGATTTCTGCTGCGGTGTTGCTGGCGCGGATGACGCGGCCGAACGAGGCCGAGGCGCCGCCGCTGGTGCGCGAGTACGTCGAATGGGGTGCGGGGCCGCGCGCGTCGCAGTACCTGGTGCTCGGCGCCAAGGCGCGCGCCGCGATGGATGGCCGGCCGCAGGCGGACCTCGACGACGTGAAGAGCGTGGCGTTGGCGGTGCTGCGGCACCGGGTGATGACGAGCTTCGCCGCCGAGGCGGCGGACCGGACCAGCGAGGATGTGGTGGCGGAGTTGGTGGGCGGGGGGAGCTGGTTGCCGAGGTAAGTGTAGACGACCGTCCAACTCCCGGTCACCAGTTTCTGGTCATCGGGAATGCGGTGGTGGTCCACTATTTTTTTCTCCATGACTTCGACCCTGACCACTGCGGCGTCGCCCGACCAACTTGCTGAACACCGTTTCTTCGAGCTGTCGCTCGACATGCTCTGCTTTGCTCGCTTCGACGGTTTCTTCCAGCACCTCAATCCGGCGTGGGAACGCACCCTCGGCTACACGATCGCCGAGCTGCAGTCACGACCAATGTTCGAGTTCGTCCACCCCGACGACCGCGAACGCACCATCGCGATGAATCGCGAGGTGCGCGCCGGCGGGCGCGCCGTGCACTTCGAAAACCGGTACCGCTGCGCCGACGGGTCGTACAAGTGGTTCCTCTGGAATGCCATCGCCGACGTCGATCGCGAGACGATCTATTCGGTGGCGCGCGACATCACCCAGCGCAAGGAAGCCGAAACGGAACGCGACCGGCTCGTGGCGGAGCTGCGGTCGGCCCTCGCGGAGGTCCGCACGCTGCAGGCGATCCTCCCGATCTGCTCCTACTGCAAGAAGGTCCGAGACGACGAGAACTACTGGCACAGCGTGGAGGGGTACATCCAGACCCACACCGACACGCAGTTCAGCCATGGCATCTGTCCGTCGTGCTACGTGACCGAAGTGGAGCCGATCCTCGTCAGCGAGCCCGGCGCGTAGGCGTCACCGCACCGCCACGCTCCGACTCCGCTCCACCGCGGTCCCGCTCACCAGGTCGCGGGCACGCAACACGAGCCGGTAGTCGCCGGGCGACAACTGCTTGAAGGACATCACCTGCTCACCCCGATGGTGCGCGGCCGTGGCCGCCAGCGAGAAGCTCACGCGAGCACTCGGCGCCTTGGCCTTCCCGCTCCCCTCCCAGATCTCCACGTCCAGCGCATATCTCCGGCCGACCACGAGTCCCGCGAGCTCGTAATAGAGCGGCGCCTCGTCGTCGCGGCTCCAGGCGTTGGTCGGATTCAGCGAGACCCCTTCCCCGCCGTGCTGCCAGGTGACGCCGCTTCCCAGCCGCCCGAGGATCGGGTCGGAGAGTTGCAGCGTGGCGTCATCGCGCGAAATCACCGGCACGTTCACGAGCCGTCCGCCCGTGCCGACCCGCTTCGCCGAGTCGCCCGCCACCATCGTCACCACATACTCGCCGGGCGGCGTCGGGAGCAGCGCGTACGCGCTCAGATAGCTTCCGTTCTTCACCGACCCGTTGACCCGCCACCGTCGCACCGTGTCGAGCGTCGCCACGATCCGCCCCGTGGTTGCATCGCCCACCACCACACGCCACGTCGCGGACGTGGCGCCGTCGGCGATCCCCTTGCCGGAACGGAGCCCCTCGACCGGAAGCGCCATCGTCACCAGCACACCGCCCCCCGCGATGCCGTATGCCTGGAAGATCCCCGTCATCCCCTTCCGATAGAGCTCCGGATTTCCCTCGGTCCGCTCGGCGACTTCGCGCGCAGCCGAGAACTGCTGCCGGATCGCCTCGGCGCGGAAGCGTTGTGCGTCCGGGGGAAGACCGGCCAGGGTACAGAGCGCCGCCTGACGGCGACAGAGCGTCATCAGGTCGCCGACGGGATAGTTGCGCGCGATCATCCCGAGCCGCGTGACCGTGCCGCTCATCGCCGGCCGAGAGAAGGAGACGAGGACCTGCCCGTCGCCACGCGACCAGACCAGCGTCTCCTGCGCCATGCTGGTGATCCCCGGCGTGAGAATGCGCTCCGTGGGCAGCCCGTGCCGCATCACGAGTCGGCCACGATCATCGAGCACCCGATCGACCGGTGCGTAGCGATTGTCGTACATGACCTGCGCCGTACCGGCATCCTTCTGGAAGCCGACGTCGCCCAAACCGAGTTCCAGCGCGGCATCCCGAGGCACCGGAAGCCCTTCGGCCACACTGCCGTCAAGATCCCAGCGGAACTCGCGCAACGCGTAGCGCCATCGTTCGAACTGCGCGGCGAGTCGTGACCCCGGCATCCGACCGTCCTCGAGATCCTGACGGTCCCAGAAGTCCGCCAGCCAGCTCGCATGCCTCCCGGGCTGCAGTGGCAACGCTTGCCACTGTGCCCGCTCCGCGTTGCTGGCGAACCAATTGAGATCACCGAAGTACCACTCCGCATCACTCGCCGAGGCGATCGCCTCCGCACCGGCGCGATACGCGTCGAGTGCGCGCGCGGAGTCGCCCTCGGCATACGCAAGCCGGGTGCGGAGGTGCTGACGCACGGCGGTCGAGATCGAGTCGGCGGGAATGCTCGCGAGCGCGCGCGCGGCACCAGCCGTCTTGCCGACCTCCAACTCGAGGCCGAACCAGGCGAGGCCGAGACGCGTCGGCAACGTGACGTGGCGGGAGGCGGCCGCGCGCAGGTGCGCGAGTTCCTTCTCGGGCGGCAACCAGACATAGGGATATGGCGCGATGCGCATCAGGCGGTCGAGGCTCGCGACATCACCGCTGTCCTTCGCCACCAGCCAGCGCAATCCGCGCACCGCCGGGCCGCGCCAATCGACCTCGTTCTCGCGGGGCGGCTGGTCGAGCGGCGTGAGCGGTTGGGCCATCGCGAGCAGCACCGTCACCATCTGGCGCACCGTGTCGCCCCGGCGCGGCTTCTCGTTCCAGTCGAGCAGCATCCGCCGCGCAATCGGCATCAACTCCTTCCGTGCGCTGACCTCGCCGGCGGTGACACGCTCCGACAAGGCGTCGAGATCCGGCCCTGGCCCCTGCGACCGCGCCGCGCGCGGGGAGGCCAGCACGAGTGCACACGACAGCCCGGCGACGAGGCGGCTTCGGAAGGACACGGGGGCTCCGGAAGAGGTCTCGGAGAGTACCTCCCATTGTACGGGAACGGAAAGGTCCGTGGCGCCACCCCGGACCGGGCCGGTATCGTCCGGAAACACGGCGATCGCCTCGCCGTACGGACCGAATCGTCCTGACACCTCCGAGACCCCGATGCATTTCAGAACCACCGTCGCACTCGCGCTCCTCGCGCTGCCCGCGGCCCTCCCCGCCCAGCAGCCCGCTCCCGAGGCCCTCGTCAAAGGGCTGATCTCGGCCGACCGCGATTACTCGGAGACCGCGAAGGTCCGCGGCTGCGGCACGGTCTTCACCGAGATGTTCACCGCCGACGTGACCATCCCGGCCGGGCCTCGCGGCCTGCTGCAGGGGCGCGACAGCGTCCTCGCCCTCTACGCCGCAAGTCCCGGCTTCGCCACGGCGAAGTGCAGTTGGACCCCGATGCGCGGCGGCATCTCGGCCGACGGCACCCAGGGCTTCACCTTCGGCGCGATGACGCAAACCAACGGCGACGGCACCACGGTGCCGTTCCGCTATCTGGCGTACTGGGTCAAGGGGAAGAGCGGCTGGCAGGTCGCGGTGTACAAGCGGCTCCGCGCCCCCGCGCCGGTGGTGCCCGCCACGATGCGGACCGCCGCGATCCCGCCGGCCTACATCGCGCCGCGGAGCGATGCCGCCGCACAACGCACCATCGAGGAGTCACTCGCCGAGGCGGAGCGGACCTTCTCGCGCGAGGCGCAGACGATGGGCCTCGGCCCTGCCTTCGTCAAGTTTGGCAGCAGCGACGCCATGAACCTCGGCTCGCAGGCTGACAGCAATTTCACCTTTGGCGCCGAGGCGATCGGCACCAAGATCGGCGACGGCGACACGTCGAAGACGTCGCCGGTGTCGTGGGGACCGGATCGGGTGATCGCGGCCTCGAGCGGCGACCTGGGCGTGACGATCGGGATGATCTACCCCAACGCCCCCGCCGCCGATGGCAGCAAGGCGAAGGGCTTCCCGTTCTTCACCGTGTGGCGGCGCGCCGGGCCTGGGCAACCGTGGCGGTATGTGGCGGAGTAGGGCGGCGCAGCGACCGCACCGGCCGCGGCATCGCGACCGGTGCGTCAGGCTGCCTCCCGAGGTGTCCTACTCCGCCGGAAAGGCCGTCACGTTGAGCGACTTGGTCTTCCCACCCTCGAGCACCACGTTGGTGATGTAGAGGTAATCGGCGCCGGTCTCGGATGGCGTGAGGCGGATGTCCATGCATCCCGGCGCGAAGGTGCGGTTGATGGTCTCCCCCTTGTACAGAATGCTGCTCCCGAGGATGTCGCTGCCCCAGGCGGTGGCACCGCAGGGGCGGGTCCGGATGAACATCACCGAGTTGTTCGACGCGTTGTGAATCGAGAGGACGGCGTCGCTGGCGTTCGGGCCGGCGATGCTGTCATCGCCACAGGCCGTGGTCAACAGGGAACCCAGCAACACGGTGGGCAGCAGGACGTGGTGGCGGAAGATCGAGGTCATTGGAAACTCCCTAAGCACAGGTATCGGGCACGAGGGGGTTGCCCTCGGGGTCGCCGGATCGGTCCGGTCAGACGAGGGCCAAGCTAGGAGCCGCCGCCACCGCCCAATCACCCCGGAATCACCTCACCAGAACTCGTTGCCCCGCCACGACTTGTGAACTTGGCCTCTGGCCCGTACCCTCTAGGGTGCCCCTCCCCCACCCCCTCGTGGCATGCTGATCATTCGGACCTTCGGCGGCCTTTCTGTCGCGCGCGACGGCGTCATCATGACGGGCGCCGCCGCACAACGACGCCGGCTCGCCATCCTCGCCCTGCTGGCCCGTGGGGGCGAGCGCGGCGTGGCCCGCGAGAAGATCATCGCCCTGCTCTGGCCCGATCATGACGAAGAGCGCGCCCGCCGCACCTTGAACCAGGCGCTCTACGCCCTCCGCCGCGACCTCGGCGACGACGACGTGATCACCGGCCAGCAGACCCTGCTGCTCGATCCCGACCGGATCACGGCCGACACGATCCTCCTCGATCAGGCGCTGCAGGCGAATCGACCCGAAGAGGCGGCGGCCCTCTATACCGGCCCGTTCCTCGATGGCGTCGTCCTCGATGAGGCAGATGAGTTCAATCGCTGGGTCGATGCCGAGCGGAGCGCGTTGCACCATCGGCACGCGGCGATGCTCGAGGGGTTGGCGACGGCAGCGGACGCGCGCGACGACCACGCCGCGGCGGTGGCCTGGTGGCGCCGGCTTGCCGCGGCCGAGCCCCTCTCGGCGCGCGTGGCCATCGGCGTGATGAAGTCGCTCGCCGCGAGCGGTGACCGGCAGGGCGCGGTGCAACACGCCCGGGTGCATGCGATGTTGCTCGAGCAGGAACTGGACGCACCGCCTGACCAGTCGGTGGCCGACTTCGCCGAACGGTTGCGCACCGATCGGACGCCGACGATCGCCGCTCCGGAGATCACGCCACCGACCGCGGTGACGCTGCCCCCGCCGCGCGAGGGAGCGGTCGAGGTGCACCAGACGACACCGGCGGCGACAGCGCTGCCGGTGCAGCATCGACGTCGGTGGCCGGTCGTCCTGGTCGGCATCGCCCTGGTCGGCACCGCCGCGTGGCTGCTCCGGGATCGCCTCGTGGGCTCGGGGCCGCACGTGGTCACCGGCCGCACGACGCACATCACCGCCGATGCCTCGCTCGAGCTTGACCCCGATCTCTCCCCCGACGGTGCGATGATCGCCTATGCGGCGGGGCAGGCCGGCAACACGCGGATCTATGTGCGACAACTCGCCGGCGGTCGCCCCATCGAAGTGGCGACCGACCTCCCGGGGCCGTTGCGCACGCCGCGCTGGTCGCCCGATGGGCAGACGCTCGCGATCGGTGGTCGTGACGCGATCTACGGCGTGCCGGCACTCGGTGGGCCGACGCGCGTGCTGATCGCCTTCGACTCGGTGCGCGGCGCGCCGCACTCGCCAGCCTGGTCGCCGAACAAGCGCTCACTCGCCTACATCCGCCAGGACCGGTTGATGATCCGCACCGTGCCGATCGGTCGCGAGCGGGTGGTGGCCACGCTCGACGATCCGCACGCGATTGCATTCTCGCCCGACTCGCGCTGGATCGCCGTGGTGAGTGGCAATGCGGCCTTCACCCTCGGTTCGCGCGCGCCCGCGACGCTGGGCGCGAACCTCGGCAATCGCGCCCCGAGCACCATCTACGTCCTGCCGGTGCGCGTCAACAGTGGCGCGCCGGTCGCGATCACGGCGCGCGATCATCTCGCCGTCTCGCCTGTGTGGGCGCCCGATGCGCGCCATCTCCTCTTTCTCTCGGACGCGGACGGCAGCCGTGATGTCTGGATGGCGGAGATCGACACCAAGGGGCAACTGGTGGCGCCGGCCGAGCGGCTCACCACGGGCCTCGGCGCCCACAGCATCGCGCTGAGCCACGATGGCGGCACACTCGCCTACTCGCTCTTCCGGCAGAGCAGCAACATCTGGATGGCCGCGATCGACGGCGGCCAGGTGTCGGTGCGAGCCGCCACGCCAGTCACCACCGGCACGCAGTTGATCGAGGGAATCGCCCTCTCGCCCGACGGCCAGCACCTGGCCTTCGACTCCGATCGCGACGGCACGCAGGACATCTGGCAGGTCGCGGCGCCGGGCGGCGAGGCGAGCAAGCTGGGCGGCACGACGTTTGACGATTTCCTGCCGGCCTGGTCGCCCGATGGCCAAGAGGTGGCGTATCACGTCTTTCGGCGGGGCGTGCGACAGATCTCGGTGATGCCGGCGATCGGGGGCGTGAGCCATCCGGTGACGCTCGACAGCACCGACACCCGCGACCCCGATTGGTCACCGGACGGCGCGGCGATATTGGTCTCGCGCTGGGTGGGTGGTCGCTATGAGCTGTTCCGGATCGTGCGTGGTGCGGACCGGCAGTGGAGCGCGCTCACGCAGCTGACCACCGAGGGAGGGCAATCGGGGCGCTGGTCGCCGGATGGTCGGGAGATCGCCTATCTCGCGCCGCAGGACAGCAACGCCGTGCGGGTGATGCCGGTCGGAGGTGGCGCCGCCCGGACCCTGCTGCGCGGAAGTGGCGCGCCGGAGCGTCCCTTTCCGGCGACGATCGAGTGGAGCCGGGATGGCCGGCGCCTGATCTACCGCGCCGTCGACAGCCTTGGTGTCTCGTCGTTCCGCGAGGTGCAGCGCGACGGCACTGGCGATCGACTGCTGATGCGACTCGACGATCCGGAACGGATCTCGAACCGGGTCGAGTTCGCGACCGATGGGCGGCGACTCTTCTTCACGTTGGAGCGCGCCGAGAGTGACCTGTGGACGATGGCGTTGAAGGCACGGTGGGAGAAGCCGCCACCGGTGCCTCCACCGGCGACGCGTCCGCCGGCGCGACCGGCGAGTCGGTAAGCATCCGCGCGGCGGCCTCAGGCCGCGACTTCGACCATGACCGCGTAGGAGTGCGGCACCGGGGTCTCAAGCCCCTCCTCGTGCAGCCCCGCGACATGGAACGCGATCGCCTCGCGCATGGCCGATTCAACCGCAGCGCTGGTTGCTCCGGTGGCAACGCAGCCCGGCACATCGGGCGCGTAGGCTGAATATCCGGTCGGCGTTTCCTCAACCACGATCAGGAGTCGCGTCATTTCAATTCCGCCTGCTTGAGTACGCTGTTCAAGGTTCCAGGGGCAATGTCAGCGTTGTCGTGACCCGCCACCGTCACCAGCCCGGGCTTGGTTGGATGCCTGAATTGTCGGTGACTGCCACGAATTCTGGCAAGTCGCCATCCGTCGTGGGCGAGGATTCTCAAAACTGCTCGGACCTTCATGCAGACCGTCGACGAGGGGGGTCAAACCCGCCAAGCTCCCCCAGTCACCGACCCTTCCGGAGATCCGCCTAGCGCCGCCCGGTCCCCGATCGGGCGCCGCTCGATTTGACGATCCGTTGATTCGGTGGGACTATCATCGGAGCGTTCCCTCTCGCGGAGTGTCCAGCCGGATGGCCCCGTTCCGACTCACTTGCCTCGGCCCCCCGGTCCTCTATGGCCCGGACGGCGACCCGATCCGTTTCCGGACCCGGAAGCACTTCGCCCTCCTCCTCTATCTCGCGGTCGAGCCGGGGATCCCCCACCGCCGGGACCGGCTCGCCACCCTGCTCTGGTCGGCCGCCGACGTCGACGAGGCGCGCCACTCCCTGGCCACCGCCCTCTCGATGATCCGCGGCCGCCTCGGCGCCGAGTTGCTCGACACCGACCGCGACACGGTGCGCCTGATGCCGGGGCGGATCGTGACCGACCTCCAGGGGCTCGACCAGCCCGATCCGGACGACCTCGACGAGGGCCCGCTCGGCCCGTTCCTCGAGGAGTTCGACATCCCCGACGCCGTCGACTATCAGCAATGGAAGGACGGCCAGCACGCACGCCTGCTTCCCTCGATTCACTCGGCGATGGCCTCGCGGATCGAACAGAGTCGTCGTCGCGGCGACTCGCGCCGGATGGAGGCACTCGGTCACCGACTGCAGCGGATCGACGAACTCTCCGAGGAGGCGGCGCGCGCGGTGCTCGAGGCACGCGCCATGGCCGGCGACCGGATCGGGGCGCTCCGCTCCTTTGATCGCTGGCGCGCGCGACTCGCCGACGAGCTCGGTGCCCATCCCTCTGCGCAACTCGAGCGGATGGCCGAGCGGCTTCGGCGCGGCGGATGGCAGCGCCCGACGATCGCGTTGCTCGCGCCGGTGCCGACCGAGCAGTGGAAGGAGCGCGCCTTCATCGGGCGCGGCGCCGAGTTCCGCACCTGCTACGATCGCTGGGAGCGGGTGCAGCGCGGCGAGCCACAGCACCTGCTCCTGCGCGGCGAGAGCGGCATCGGGAAGACGACGCTGGTCGAACGACTCACGACCTCGATGGCGCTCGAAGGGGCGAGCGTCGCGCGGGTGCAGTGTTACGAGCTCGAGCGCGAGTTGCCGTTCGGCGTGACCGGCTCGCTCGTGAATCACCTGCTCGACCTGCCGGGCGCGAGTGCAACGCCGCCGGAGCAGCTTGCCGAGCTCGGTCGGCTGACGCCCAAGGTGCGGAAGCGCTATCCGTCGCTGCCGGCGCCGATCGAGACCAGCGGCGAGAGCGCGCGGATCCTCTACACCGAGGCGGTGATGGCGCTGGTGGGGGCCGTCGCCGAGGAGCATCCGGTGGTGCTGGTGATCGACGACATCCACCTCGCCGATGCCACCTCGCTCACGGTGCTGCACCTGATGCTGCGCCGGCTCGAGGCGATCCCGCTGATGATGATGCTCACCGCGTCGAGCGCGCCCGAGGCGGAGACGCCGAGTTCGCGGCGCTTCCTCGACAACGCGGCGTCGTTGTCGCTGCTGCCGCTGGTGCTCGGGCCGCTGAGTGATGGCGAATCGGCAGAGCTGCTCGAGCTGCTCCTCGTGGAGGGTGGCGATCCGGGGCCGGCGATCCGTCGGGCCGTGCTGGCCGGGGCGCGGGGTAATCCGATGGTGCTGGAGCTGCTGGTGGGCGACTGGCGTCGTCGGGGCGACGGCTGCCTGGCGTTGTCGGTGAGTGCGATGACGCCGCGGGCCGAGCGGCCGCCGAAGGAGACCTTCCAGCGGCTGGTCGAGGGGACGCTGGCCGCGCTCAACGGCGAGGAGCGGGCGGTGGTCGAGCTCGCCGCGATCCTCGGCCAGCGGCTCAACGACCTCACGATGTACACGATGGTGGACCTGCCGGTGGCGCGCACGATGCGGGCGATGACCTCGCTCACCTCGCACCGGATCCTCCGCGACGCAGGGAGCCACCTGGAGTTCGCGAACGAGTTCATCCGGGGTCAGTGCTACGTCGGGACGGCGGCGCCGATGCGGCGGATGCTGCATGGACTCGTCGCCGAGCGGCTGCTGCTGGCCGATGGCGGCGACGAGGCGATCCCGGGGCTGGAGATCGCCTGGCACCTGGTGCGCGCGGACCGGCTCCACGAGGCGATCCCGTTCCTGCTGGCCGGCGGCAAGGAGTCGATCCGGCGCGGGGCGCCGCACGAGGCCGACCTGGCGCTCTCCACCGGCCTCCCGGCCCTCACCGGGCAGCCGCGCCGCACGGCGATCCTGCTGCTCGCCGAGGCGCAGCAGGAGCTCGGCCGATGGGCGGACTCGCTGCGGCTGCTCGAGGGCGCGCGGGAGCCGTTCTCGGAATCGGAGGAGTGCTGTCGGGAGGTGTTGAAGATTGTTGCGCGGCGGTGGCTAGGCTACTTGACGCCGGACACAATCCCTTATGAGGCAGACACACTTCTTGGTATCGCCGAAGGCTCAAGCGAGACGGAAGTCAGGGTGAAGGCGCTAGCAGCGGGAATTCGGGTGCTCGGCATTACTCGAGAGCCGGAACGCCTTGCTCGGCTGTCAGCGATTGCGGAATCGATGGTGTCGCTTCCCATGGACGGCTTCGAGCGCATTCATCTCGGTTTCGTTCAAGCGTGGCTCGCCGGGAATCGCCGTGAACTTGAAAGTGCTCTTCAGCTATTGGACCAGGCTCTCCATCTTGCGACCGACACGAATGTTGCCAGCTCAATCAAGGTTCGTCTCCTCATCGGGAAGGGCAACCTGCTATCCATCATGGGGAGATACACAGACGCGGCGACCCCACTGTTCGAAGCGCACGCAGGTGCAACGCGCCTCGACAATCGCACACTCCTCGGCGAATGCGCCGCACAACTCGCGCTTGTTGAGGGCAGGCTCGGACAGCATTCGGCCCAAGTTGACTGGGCTCGCAAAGCCATCGCCGCCTTCCCTGTCGGCGAGTGCAGTGCCTCCGTCATAGGCGCGAACTACGAACTAGGCTTGGGATTGGCCAGCCAGGAGCGCTACGGCGAAGCGGCAGCAAGTGTGCTGGAACGGAAGAGCAGAATCACAGGACGGGCGCCAAACTGGCTACGGCAAGCGTCACTTCTTTGCGACGCGGATGTGCTCGCACTCGCCGGTCATGATCGTCGAGCGAAGCATCTTGCTCGCCAGGCCACCTCGGGGGTGCACTCTCAGCTTCACGACAAAGCCTATGCCGGACTCTTCGCCCGTTGGGTGGCGCTATTGAGCCGCGAGGATCGGGGCGAGGAGGGATCAAGCGATCAGGTGGGGAGGCTGGTTGCTGACATCACGGCATTTGACCCCAAGGATCAGGCCGAGATACTGGCAGCGCATGCGACAATGAGGTGTGCTAGCGGGGACGCGGGAACCGAAATGTGGGATATCGTTCGGGAGCGGCTTCGTACTCTACCGATCGGCGTCGAGGTACTCATGCGACGACTGGGCACCATGCCCGCGAACGGCGCCTAGTTCCCGCCTTTGCCAAGGCCGAGTTCACCGCCGCCGGCACGGTGCGCCGCGAGCCGAGTGGCGCGCGTACGGACCCGTGGCTTCGAAAGCGCCTCGGGAATCGTCGTCGGGTCGGAAATCAGGCGGCGGACCGTGACGGAGTTCACCGTAAGATCGACCAGCTCACTGTCGAACTGAGTTCCGCGGCACTTGTTGAGCTCAGACACGACAGCCTCTAGGCTGAGTGCATTCCGGTAGGGACGATTCGTAGTCATCGCGTCGATCGTGTCGGCGATCGTGATGATACGAGCTCCCAGCGGGATTTCTCGTGCTGCGATCCCATCTGGATACCCTCGCCCGTCCCACCGTTCGTGGTGGTGCCGGACGCACGATACGACGTAGCCCTGGAACCGCGAGAAGAGCGAAACGAGCTCCGCGCTTCGTGCAGAGTGAGTCTTCATGACCTCCCACTCTTCGTCCGTGAGCTTCCCTTCCTTCTGAAGGAGGGGAGCGAACTCCGCGTGAATCTTGCCTACATCGTGCAGCAGTGCAGCGTTCTCGATATCCTCAATCTCGTCTGGCGTGAGGCCCAAATCGACGGCGATCGCGCGCGAGAGGCCCGATACACGCCGCGAGTGACCGGACGTGTAGGGATCACGAGCTTCGATTGCCTTGACCATCATCGCGAGTTGCTCTCGGACGTTCAACTCTAGCTGCTCGTAAGCGCTATCAAGCTCGCTATAAAGGCCCTCGACCTCGTTCAGCTTGTTGTAGATGTGGCGCACACCAATGAGAGGGAGCACCAAGGCAAGGAATCCGAACCGCTCAAGCCCGCTCCCAGTGTTGCTCTTTACGAACACGAATGCGACGAGAAGCGACAAGAGGCTCGCAGCCATGTCGTACCCGAGCACCCAAAGCGTGTTGGCGCGCCAGGTTGACCACAACGGTCGATTCGAAGCGAGCGCGACAACGGTGTTAACCGCAATCGAGTTCACAATGAAATAGACCACCGCGGAAGCCAGATATACCGCGATCTCGCGAAGGGCGAATTCGAAGCTTACAGGACCGGCCGCACCCACCGGGGAGAGAAAGAGGGGTGGATTCTGTCCGTCGAGCCAATGGTAGACCGAGAAAGTCAGCGTGACGCTGAGCACCCGCTCGGCAACATTGAAGATCGCCTTGATCAGATTGGTTCGCTGATAGGCTTGCGAGAGCGCCTTGACAACGCCAGCCGCGAGGCCGCCCCACATCCCACCAAGCACAAGGCCGATCGCAAGATGGAACACAAAGACCAGCGAACCACCGACCCCGCCCTGCACGCTACGTGTACCAGAGATCTCCAACAGGAACCCGACAAGCACCAACGAGAACAGCGCCCACGCAGTGATCGGCTCCGGCCCGAGAGTGCTCGTATATCCGAGCATCGCGACCGCAGCGACAACCATGAAGGCTACGTAGGTGCTAACCGACCTATTGAAAGACATAAAAGGAAGGAAAGAAGAACCGCTAGCTACCGATTAGACCCAGGTTTGCGTCTCCGCGAGGAAAATACTCGCGATGAAGTCGACGGCCGCAGCCAACCACTCCAGCATATGCGTCACCTCCTCTCCGGTCAATCAGTTACTTCTGGAGGTGGCAGACCCCGCTATGGTCCACCAGACGCTTCGCTATGTCGACCGCTCGGCTCCGCTCTTGGTATCGGATCCCTATCGGCTCTTCTCCCCTCTTTCTCCTTCTGGTGCGCCTTAGTGCACCGGTTACTGGTTACAGGTTACTGGTTACAGGTCACTGGTTACTGGTGACTTGTTACTTGCGCCCTACCGCCCCCGCCGATTCGCGAACCACCGGTTCGTCGCGTCGAGGACCGCATACACCGCCGCGTGCTCCGCACTCTCGATGACTTCGGCGGTCCCCACGAGCAGCTTCGCCTCGCGTCCGCCCACCGTGTGCACGCCCACCATCACATACGTCCGGCCGAAGGCCTCCTGGATCGTGGCCCCTTCGAGCGCCAGCGAGAACTTGTCCGCCAGCCGCTCCAGCACCGCCACGGCCGCCCGCGCCGCCGTCTCCACCTTGTTCCGCGCGGTGTCCGGCCCTTCCTCGGTGGCCGACTCCAGCCGGCCCTCGCAGGAGAGCGTCACCGTCGCCGCCACCTTCCGCTTCCCCGGGGCCGACGCCATCACCAGGTCGTCGAACAGCACCATCCGCTTGACCAGCCCGTCCTGCGCCGGCATCGGCGCGGCCGCCGGCTGCGACGCGTCGATCGGGCGGACATCGGCCGTCTGCGCCACCGAGATCTTCCGGTGATCCACCCGCAGCCCGAGGTGCGCCAGCAACGCCGACTCGACGTTCCGCACCACCTGCTTCGGCGCCTGTCCCGCCTGCGCCAGGATGTGGATCTCGCTGACCTCGCCCAGCGGCGTCGTCACGACGCGCGCCGAGAGGACGCCCTCGAGCGACGTCAGGAGATTCTCGGCCCGACGCACGCCCCAGGGGTCGGTCGCCGGATCGATCGGCGAGCCGCCCGGCCGGGAAGCCGAAGCGTCGAAGAACTGCGAGGGTGAAGCGGTCACGGGCATGCCTCGTGGTAAACGGTCGTGCCAGTCCTAGGCGACGGTATTCCGGCCGGCCGACTTGGCCAGGTACAGCGCGCGATCAGCCTGCTCCAACAGCGGTCCTTCATTCGGTTGCGACGGATCGTATTCGGCGACCCCCACGCTGGCGGTGATCTGCCCGGCGAGGAAGCCCAGCCGCCGACCCGATTGCTCGATCCGGTCCCGCAACGCATCGGCGACGCGGAGGGCACCCGCCCGGTCGGTTCGCGTCAGCAACACCACGAACTCGTCGCCGCCATACCGCGCCGCCAGGTCGGTCGCCCGGATCGTCTTCCGGATCTCGTCAGCCACACTACGCAGCACCGTGTTGCCGCGTTCATGGCCGTACCGATCGTTCAACTCCTTGAGTCGATCGAGATCGATGAAGAGCACCGCGAAGGAATCGCCACTCCGCTTGCTCCGCTCCATCTCGTGCGACAGCCGCTGCTGCAGCGAGCGATAGCTCGCCAACCCCGTCAGGGCGTCCGTGCTCGCGTCGCGCGACGCATCCTCGGCCCGCTTCGACAGCCACGGCACGCACTGCCGCAGCGAGGCGCGGCCCAATGCCGCCGCCTGGGCGAAGCGATGACAGGAGGGATACCCGCAGGCCCGGCAATCCCACGCCTTGCCGTTCGGTCCCGTCCCGATCGCCTCGAGGATCGTCAGCACCGCGGTCGGCTCGGCCTGTTCCCGCCGATGCCCGAACGCGAACGCCGCGCCCACCTGCACATCCGGATGATCCGGCACCACCGGCTGCCGACTCCGCGGCAACTCGTACTGCTGCACCAGCATCCGCCGCCGGAACAGCTCGTCCTTCGGCCCCGCCGCCGGATGGCCCAGCGCCCCGGCATGCGAGAGGAAGTCGACGAAGCCGAGGTCGATCCGGTCGTGCCCCACCGCCCGCGACAGCGCCGGAACATTCTCCAGCCCCCGCACCGCCAGGAGCCGCCGACCACGCGACGACCCGCTCACCACCATCTCCAGCGGGAGCCCCCCGGCAACCGACATGTGCCGGCGCGTCTCGGGCGGCACCCGGGAATGGGTCCGGGGGAGCGTCTCCGGCCGGACTTCCCGCAAGGCAAAGAGCTGCTCGAGGTCCGCGAAGGAGAGCAGGGCGTCGAGTTCGGGGACCGTGCCCCCCGGGGCACTCACCCCGGCATACACGACCGGGAGGGAATCCCCATGCAAACGACGCAGGAATCGCGCCTCGGCCACGCACGGGTAGGTCACGGGGGCCAGATAGGGGACGAGCTCGGGATAGTGGGCCGTGATGGCGGCCACGGCCACCGGATCGGTGCTCCGGATGAGCGTCCCCCAGTCGGGATCCTCCCACAACTTGAGGTATTGCTGCGCCACCAGTTCGTCGCCGATCACGCCCCGGGAGACGAGCCGGAAGCCGGCCTCGTAACAGGCGTTGACCAGCTGCTCGGGCGACGCCGGATGAAAATGGACCACCGCCTCGGGTGCCAGAATCAGCGCGCCGTTGCCGCCTTCGGCGATTGCCAGGGCCCGATCGACCGCTCCGGAGGACGAGATCGCCTGATGGGGGCACGACGGGATGCATTCGCCGCACCGGATGCAGTTTTCCTCGACGATTTCGACCACGCGCGCCTCTGGCGGGAGGGCAATCGCATCGGTCGGGCAGGCGCGAACGCAGGCCAGACAAGCGACGCAACGCGAGGGGTCAATGGCGAGGTGCAAGGGCGCTCTGGGGAGGAGGTGGGTCCAGCGCTCCCTGCAAGTTGGCAAGACGCCTGAGAAGTGTCAAGAGGTGAGGTGGCCCAAAGGTTTGAAATGTCACGACTTAGACGATATCGAACTCCTTCAGTTTGCGGTACAGGGTCCGCTCGCCGATCCCCAGGACCTGGGCCGCCTTCCGCCGATTGCCCCGGAACTCCTCCAAAACCGCCAGAATCGTCGCCTTTTCGACCTCGGCCATGGTCATCCCTGGGCGGTAGAGGACCTGCTGCTCCGGTTCGGGCTCCTCAACCTCCGGATCGACCGGCCCAACGGCCCCGATGGCCTCGATCGCCCCGGCGCTCGAGCCGGCACTGACCGGAATTGCGACACCATGTGGCTCCGACACCTCGATGACGTGCACGGGAGTGTGGCGATCTTCCAGACGCCGGCGTAGCTCCTCGACCTGCATCCGCAATTCCATCAGGCTCCGCAGGATGAACTCGAACTCCGCGCCGCCGACGGCCAGCCCCCCGTCTCGCGCGTGCCGACCACCGGCATCCGCATCGGCAGGACGCTCACCGCGCCGTCGTTGATGTCGGCGGGGATGTCGCTCGCGCGGATCTCGTTCCCCGGCGCGAGCACCACCATCGATTCGACCAGGTTGCGCAGCTGGCGCACGTTGCCGGGCCACGGCGCGTTCACCAGTCGCTGCATCGCCTCGCTGCTGATCCCCGGGAAGGGGCGATCGTGCTGCGCGGTGAACTCCTTCACGAAGCGCTTCACGAGCAACGGGATGTCGCCGCGCCGCTCGCGCAGTGGCGGCAGATAGATCGAGAGGACGTTCAGGCGATAGTAAAGGTCGTCGCGGAAGGCGCCGTTGGCGACCTGATCCTTGAGCGCCCGGTTCGTCGCCGCGACGACACGCACGTCGACCTTGATCGGCGAGACGCCGCCGAGCCGGAAGAACGACCGCGTCTCCAGCACGCGCAGCAGCTTGACCTGCACGCTCGGCGGAATCTCGCCGATCTCGTCGAGGAAGATCGTCCCCGTGTCGGCGAGTTCGAAGCGACCGAGCCGCCGCTCCGCCGCGCCGGTGAAGGCCCCTTTCTCGTGGCCGAAGAGTTCGCTCTCGAGCAAGGTCTCCGGCAGCGCGGCGCAGTTGATCGCGATGAACGGTCGCCCGCGGCGCGGCGAGAGGTCGTGGATCGCCTTCGCCACGAGTTCCTTGCCGGTGCCCGATTCGCCCTGGATCAGCACCGTGCTCGACACCGGCGCCATCTGCTCGATCTTGACCAGCACCTCGTGCACCGGCGGCGAGTCGCCGAAGATCCCGGTGCGCCGCTGCAGCCCGTGACGATCGACCATGCGCCGCACGGTCGCGACGAGGTCGTCGCTCGCGAGCGGCTTGGTCACGATCTCGGTGGCACCGAGCCGCTCGCCGCGCTCGCGATCGCCGGGCTCGTGCAGCACCAGCACCGCCGTCTCATGCTCGCGCGCGTAACTCGCGAGCGCCGCGATGCTCGGCTCGTGCAGCGCGCCGGTGATCACCAGCAGGTCGGGATGTTCGCGACGGATCGCCGCGCGGCCTTCGTCGGCGGTGACGACGACGGCACTCGCGACGCCGGCGTTCTCGAGCGCGCGATCGAGCGGGACGGCGAGCTCGAGATCGGCGAGGGTGATGACGACCTGGGCAGCCATGATCAGTGCGCCGTGTCGCCGTGCAGCTGACGCACGGCATGGGGAAGGATCGGGAGCAGCGCGGCGAGGCCATCGCGCACGCCGCCCGGCGACCCGGGAAGATTGACGATCAGCGTCGCGCCGCGCGCCCCGGCCACGCCGCGCGAGAGGATCGCGGTCGGCACCGCTGGCTGTCCCGCGCGCCGCAACGCCTCCGCGATCCCCGGCGCCTCGCGATCGAGCACTGCCCGCGTCGCCTCGGGCGTCACGTCACGCGGCGCGAGGCCCGTACCGCCGGTGGTGAGGATCACGTCGACCGCGCCGCCGTCCGACCAGGCGAGCAGCTGCGTCGAGATCTGGTCGGCCTCGTCGGGCACCAGTGCCCGCGCGGCGAGGTGCGCCTGATGCTCACCGATCCACTCGACGATCGCCGCACCCGAACGATCCTCGCGTTCGCCACGCGAGGCCGCATCGGAGATGGTCAGCACGGCGACACGCATCGTCACCCCTCGGCGGCCAGCGGCGGCGTGCTGCGCGACACGAACGGACGGCGCACCACCTCGGCGGTCCAGCTGCGTCCATCGGACTCGATCACCAGCGACGTGCCGACGGCTTCGGTCGACGTCGGCAGCGCGGTCATCCCGATGATGCCGACCCGCGGCGACGTCACCACCGAACGGACGCGATCGACCACGTGGCCACCGACCCGCACCAGAGCGCCGACCGGCGGCGCCTCGGTGCCGGCGACGATGAAGCCCGCGAGTCGCTTGATCGCGCCGGTCCGGCGCCGCGCCGCGAGCGCGGTCTCGCCGGGGAACGGTGCCCCCTTCCCTTCGGCGACGAGCGCCTCGAGCCCCGCCTCGACCGGCGTGTCCTCAGCGTCGATCTCGTGGCCCACGCGTGCGGTGCCCCATTCGGCGCGGAAGAGCTGCCACGCCTCCTCGCCGACCGGCTCGACCGCCGCGCCCTTGAGGGCCGATTCGAGCGAGGCGCGGTCGCGGAGCCGACAGAAGAAGTCGAAGCCCTCGGGACCGTCGAGCGTGGCGCGCGCGGCGAAGAGGTCGACGCCGGCGAGGCGCGCACCGACCACATCGCCGCCTTCGGTCGGCATCGGCTCGAGCAGGCGCGAGAGACGCACCGCAGCGGCGGGGCCGCGCACGGTGACGACGCAGACGTCATCGGAGATGTCGCGCATGCGGACGGTGCCGCGCTTCCGTGCGACGAGAAACTCCCACGCCGCCTCCTTCTGCGCGGCATCGACCAGCAACATGAGCTGGTCGGGGAAGCGATAGATGGTCACGCGGCCGAGGATCGTGGCGTCGTCGCGCAGCAGCAGCGCGTGCACGAAGCGGCCCGGCGGCAACTGGGTGATGTCGGCGGTGGTGAGACGGTGAACGAGGGCGTGGGCGTCGGAGCCGGTCAGTTCGAACTGACCGAGGCCTGGTGCGGTCCACGAGGCCGCGCCCCCGGTGAGGGCGCGGTACTGCGTGAGGAGATCGGTCATGTGAAGAGCATCGCGAGTAGGGCCTTCTGGGCGTGGAGTCGATTCTCGGCCTGATCCCAGACGCGCGACTGCGGCCCTTCGAGCACACCCTCGCTGATCTCCTCGCCGCGATGGGCGGGGAGACAGTGGAGGACGATCGCCGACGGATCGGCTCGGGTCAGCAGTGCCTCGTCGACGATGTAGCCCTTGAATGCCTGCTTGCGCACCGCGATCTCCGATTCCTGTCCCATCGAGACCCAGACGTCGGTGTTGATCACGTGCGCCCCGGCGACGGCTTCGTCGGGGTCCTCGGTGATCACGATCCTGGTGCGGGTCCGGTTGGCGTCGTAGATCGCCTTGTCGGGCTCGTAGCCCTCGGGGCAGGCGATCCGGAGCTCGAAGCCAAGGAGACCGGCGGCCTCGATCCAGGAGTTGGCCATGTTGCAGCCGTCGCCGACCCAGGCGACGACCTTGCCGTCGAGCGAGCCGATCGCCTCGTCGATGGTGAGGAGGTCGGCGAGGAGCTGGCAGGGGTGCAGCAGGTCGGTCAGGCCGTTGATGACGGGGACGGCCGACCAGGCGGCCAGCTCCTCGACGTCGGCGTGGGCGAAGGTCCGGATCATCATCCCGTCGACGAAGCGGGAGAGGACGCGGGCCATGTCCTTGAGGGGCTCGCCGCGGCCGAGCTGGATGTCGCGGGCGGAGAGGAAGATCGCGTGTCCGCCAAGCTGGCGGGTCCCGACCTCGAACGAGACGCGGGTGCGGGTCGAGCTCTTGGCGAAGATCAGGCCGATGTGCTTGTCGGCGAGCGGCTTGTCGCGGTATTCCCCGCGCTTCATCGCCCGCGCGGTGTCGAGCAGGGTCCGAAGCTCGGCGCGGGTGATGTCGGCAAAGGAGAGGAAGTGACGAGGCGACATGGTCCACTCGATCTGGAGAAATCGGCCAGAATGGCAGAGTGGAGTCTAGCCCCGGGGGGTGGGGTGGGGGAAGCGGGTGGCGGTTTACAGCCGCGGCCGTCAGGCCGCGGGAGATTTCGATGATTGAATCAGCCGCGGCCATCAGGCCGCGGGGGCTAGCGAGTCGCCCGGCCGACCAGCTCTTCCGAGACGGCCTGCTTCAGCGAGGCGGTCGTCGGCATCGTGGTGAGACGGCGACCATTCACGAAGACCACCGGTCCGGCCCCGACCGACTGCTGCTGGGCTTCGGTGCTCTCGGCAGGGTGATCGGGCGAACCTGCGGCGATCGCGTTTGAGGCGACGATGTCGGGGAGCTGGCTCCGCACCGTGTCGATCGCGGCCTCAAGCGCCGCGCACTCCGCGCACCCCGCCGGCAGGAATGCCACGATTCGGACCACCGGCTCATCCGGTCCGACGCGGCGTCCGAGCTTGTCCCAACGTGCCTGGGTTACGGAATCGGCGCGGCCGCTCCCCACGCGATACCCAGTCGTGCTCCCGATCACGAATGAGGTGGGCTTGAGCGTCGGCAGGATGAACTGGTTGAAGACGACCACACCGACCAGGCCAAGCATCACCACCCCGGCGAGCAGCTTGAGCGCGACGCTGCCTCGGCGTTCGCCGGCCGATGGAATTACCATGTCACCGCCTCCAGGTTGGTTCGGCGAAGCGACGGGCCAAGCTCCGACGCGTTGCCGGTCACGGAATAGAGGACACGCCCCGCAGTGTCGATCGCAATGGCACGGGCGGGATGATCAAGTTGGATGGCGTCGAGCATCTTCCCATTCCAATCAAACAGATGGACGATGGAGTTGGTCGGAACGGTATTCTGGTCACGCAGGTGATTGAAGCCGCCGTCGAACAATGCGTACAGTCGTGTCACGCTCCCGACGCAGCCGAGGTAGGGGCGCGTCGAGTGCCTGCCTCACCGCTCTTGAAGGCGAGCTGACTGGTCAGCGGATTGGGTGTCAGGTGGGGCAGGAAGGTGAAGGGAAGCGCTGCTCGCACCGCTTGTGGCCGGTCGGCCAACACGAGATCGATTCGGGCCGCGTAGCGATAGACAAGCGCCATGTCACGGAACTCCGGACGTACGCATAGAGTGTGCGAATACGCAGCGCGGAGAGTTGCGCGCAGGGGCAAGCGACCGTCGTCCATTGCGAGGCTATCGAGTGATGCCGTGCGAGTTCCCAGCGAGTCGTATTGCGTCACCTGCAACCCCTTTGCTGCATCCCACCTGGTGGTGGCGTAACCTCCACCGTCATTCAGTCGCACTTGGAGCACTGGCAGCTCAGGAAGAGACCTTGGTTGGGATTCACCCGCGCTGGCCGCTGCCTCACCGATGGACACCTCGGTGAGTCGACCGATCATCGGGTCGAATAGGGCGACCCGGCCGCGAGCTCCGGTCCACTGCCCAACCACCATTGGTGCCACGCCAAATTCCCCTGGGCCCTGTCCATGGCGGCCCATCGAGCGCAGCACGGTGCCGGTGGCCGGGTCGACAACATGGAGAAATGGCTCGCCGCTGCCGTCGACCAGAAGGATGCGATCGTCGACCACCGCGACTGGCAGTGAGGCTCCCGAAGAACGGTGAGGTCGCGACTTCCTGGCTCGTCAGGGTATCGATGGGAACGGCAAGCACCTCATCCGGTGCCTCTCCCGCTGGCTTACCAGCGGTGCAGCCGAGCATCGCGGCGAGGAGAGCGAGCGAGCACAGCGGCATGGAGGTGCACGTGTCCCGAGAGGGAGTCACGGCAGCCTCGCGAGGCGAATCACCTCCGCCCCACCCCAACCGTTGGGTAGGTCACGGATCAGGACATCCTTCCCGACCACGTCGAGGACGGTCATGCTCCGTCTCGTCACGAACTCGACCATCGGTCCTCCGACGGGCGGGATGAGGACACCATCGCCGCGCGACCGAACTGATTGGCTCGACGGTCTCCCCAGTCCGGCGGGCGATCAGGCGACCATCGGTCGCAAGCGTGGCGTAAAGCACCGGTGGATAGGCCGGCGGTAGTTGGAGTCCCTTGGCGATTGCGGCGCGCATCTCCGACGCCGGAATGCCCGCCCTTTCTCCCGCCTCATTCCAGGCCTTCACATGCCGCTCGCGCTCGCCTGGCGGAAAGGGGATGGCGGGAAATTCGATCGCCCGCGCCGCAAAGGTAGGCCGGCCGCACGCGTCGAGACGCGTCAACTCGAACCGGACGCTCCGCGCAGTGATCTGTGGCTTCGAGACGAGGGCGAGATCACCCCGCACCACATCAAGGGCCGCGGGGGGAACAATCATGTAGGGTGGAAAGAAATTGCGATCCTGACCCTGATGGTGGATCGTGACGGCTTGGGTGGCGGCCCCGCCCAGCGAGACTCGTCGAAGCTCCCCCTTGTCCGAGACTATCGCCAACCCGAGGTAGGTCGTCTGCGGCTCCTTGGCGAGCCACGCGCTGCATGCGCCAGTCTCCGCCCAAAGCACCGGCGCGACGAGCGTTGGTGGTGGGGTCGGAAAGGGACGTGTCTCTATGAGCTTCCCGCTCTTGAGCGAGAGGATCGTGGTCCGGCGGAGCGCCCGATCCAGGGCGATCACGCGACCTGCGTCGGCACCGAAGTTGGCTAGCGAACGAAACTCGCCGGGGCCCTCGCCGCGTTGCCCGGCACGCCACCTCAGCGCGCCATCAGGAGCGTAGTGGTAGAGCGTCTGCGTGATGTGGTCGGCAACCAGAACACCGCCGTCAGGTGTCAATCGGCTGAATTGACTCGCATTCGAGAGGCTCGACGAATCCGACCCCGTGTTGACGATCACCTTCCCAAGCGTGATCCCTTCCTCCTGGGCCACGAGTGGGGAGGCGCTGAGCAGTGCGACGCACCACAGCCGCGAAGTCAACGGCGCCACCCCGCCCCTCACGACCCGCACCGCAACATCCCGTTCCCCCACGCCGCCGGCGCGGCATCGCCGACACCCATGACACAGAAGAGCGTCGACTTCTTGTCGAAGACCGAGATCGCCCAGCCGTTCCCGGTGGCGCGGAGCGTCCGGTAGGTCATGTCGGACGGGACCTCGAGCTCAAGCGAGTCCTTGGAATACACGTACGTTATAGCGGGCGTAGGAGGCCTCGCTCGCGGTGGCCGCATTCCGGATCAGCGTCTTGAGTTCCGCGAGCCGGACCGAGCTCGGCACCGGGAACGAATCGACGGTCGACATGCACGCGGGCCTGACGGCAGCCGGTGTCGTCACCGGCCACACCTGGATCTGCTCGACGTCATCGGTCAAGCGACCGACGCCCGCGACGAAGGTCGGCTCGATCTGCATCGGCTCGAAGCTGGCGGGCAACACCACGCGCCCGACGCTGCGTCCGGCCGGGGAGTAAACGGTGAACTGCCGCGCGCCGAAGTCACGGACCCAGCTCCGCCCAGCCTGATCGGAGTAGAGCTCGTGGAGCATCGGCTCGTCACCCTTGGGAATTGCCGCGAGCACGGGGCGCACGCATCCCGAAATCGGCGCGCCACCGGACCAGATCGAGGTGCGCGACGCGAGGGCACTCGTGGTGAGCATCGGCGAGAGATTGCGCTCGAAGACCGTCTCGCCGAGCAGCGTCCCATCCTGGCGATAGATGACGTTGCGCAGGCGGCCGCTGACAAAGACGACAATCGAATCGCCGCCGGCAGGCAAGAGCCGGAGGTCGCCACGGAATTCGCCCGGACCATTCCCTGAGCGCCCGATCCGACGGACGAACTTCCCCTTGGCATCGAAGAGTCGAAGTTCCAGTGGCTTGGTGTTGGCGACCACCACCATGCCGTTGGCCAGCTTGCGCACCCCAGTCACGCCAGAGAATTCGTACTCGAGCTCGCCCTCCTCGACGCCGATCGCCACCGATGGCTTGGTGCCGACGGGCCAGAGTGAAGGGGCCTGGGAAGCGGCCGGGAGCGGAGCAGATACGAGAAGCGCGGCAAGAACGGCGCGAGAGGTCGACATGCGGCACCCGGGGTGAGGGAGGCGTGGACGCACTCTGGATGACATGGATCTCCGTCATCCCGAAGGAGCGAAGCGACTGAGGGACCTGCGTGATCGCGAACGGCCGGGATTCCGTGTCATGCGAGTACGCAGGTCCCTCGCTGCGCTCGGGATGACAGGGCTACAGGATGTACTTCCTCAAATCATCGTCCTGCACCACGCTCGACAGCCGCTCCCGCACCGCCGCCCCGTCGAGCCGCAGCTTGGTCGTCTTGCCGCCATCGGGTAGATCAAAGAGGATGTCCTCGAGCAGCGTCGACATCACGGTGTGCAGCCGCCGCGCGCCGATGTTCTCCATCCGGTCGTTCGCCAGCCAGGCGATCCGCGCCAGCTCGCTCACCGCCTCGTCCGAGAACTCCAGCACGCACCCCTCGGCCGCCACCAGCGCCGCGTACTGCCGCGTGAGCGAATTCTCCGGCTCGGTGAGGATCCGGACGAAGTCCTTCTCGGTCAGCGGCTCCAGCTCCACGCGGATCGGGAAGCGCCCCTGCAACTCCGGGATCAGGTCGCTCGGCTTCGTCACGTGGAAGGCACCCGCCGCCACGAAGAGAATGTGGTCGGTCCGCACGTGGCCGTAGCGCGTCTGTACCGTGCTCCCTTCGACGATCGGGAGGAGGTCGCGCTGCACGCCCTGCCGTGAGACGTCGGGCCCGCTGGTGCCCTTTTCCCCGGCGATCTTGTCGATCTCGTCGATGAAGACGATGCCGTGATTCTCGACGCGGTCGAGTGCCTCGGAGACGGTGTCGTCCATGTCGACCATCGCACGCAGCTCCTCGTCCTCGAGGATCCGCCGCGCATCGGGGACCTTCACCAGCCGCCGCTTCGGCTTCTTCGGCAACATGTCCATCAGCCAGTCGGCGAACGACGACTCCGGCGCATCCATCCCGTCCGGCGCGCGCATCGCGTCGGGGTTGGGATAGTTCGCCGGCATCACCTCGACCTCGACTTCCCGATCATCCAGCTTCCCGTCGAGCAGCATCGCCTTGAGCTTCTCGCGCGACGCGGCCTGCCGCTTCGCGAGTGCCGCATCGTCGGCATCACCATCGCTCGCAGGGAGCAGCAGGTCGAGCACGCGCTCGATCGCGCGCTGCTCGGCCTGCGGGAAGACCTCGTCCTCGCGCTCGGCGCGCACCAGCGAGATCGCCGCGTCGACCAGGTCGCGGATCATCGCCTCGACGTCGCGGCCGACGTAGCCCACCTCGGTGAACTTCGTCGCCTCGACCTTCACGAACGGCGCCCCTGCGAGCCGCGCCAGCCGGCGCGCGATCTCCGTCTTCCCGACACCCGTCGGGCCGATCAGGATGATGTTGCTCGGCGTGATCTCGTCGCGGATCCCCTCGGGCGCCTGCCCTCGACGCCAGCGGTTACGGATCGCGATCGCGATCGCCTTCTTGGCGGCCGCCTGCCCGACGATGTAGCGATCGAGCTCCGCCACGATCTGGCGCGGCGGCAGCTCCTCCAGCCAGGGCAGCGGCGGGGGGAGGTCGGCGGAGGCGTCGGCGGCGGGAGGGGTAGTGGCCATGCGGGGAATCTAGCCTCAGGGCGGGATGATGGATGATAGATGATGGATGATGGATAGGGTTCTGGCCCGTATCCATCATCCATCATCTATCATCCATCATCCAGTTACTGCGGCAGCTCGAGAATGGTGAGATTCGTGTTCGTGAACACGCAGATCTCCGCCGCGATGCCGAGGCTCCGCTCCACGATCTGGCGCGCGGAGAGGCGCTCGTCGGGGAGGAGGGCGCGGGCGGCGGCGAGCGCGTAGGTGCCGCCGGAGCCGACCGCGAGGATCCCGTCATCGGGCTCGATCAGCTCGCCGGTGCCGCTGAGCAGGAAGACGTGGTCGAGGTCGGCGACGACCAGCAGCGCCTCGAGCCGGCGCAGGTAGCGGTCGCTGCGCCAATCCTTGGCCAGCTCCGTCGCCGCGCGGGTCAGGTTGCCGGGGTAGCGGTCGAACTTCTCCTCGAAGCGCTCGAAGAGGGTCAGCGCATCGGCCACGGAGCCCGCGAAGCCCGCGAGAATCCGCCCGCCCTTGAGCGCGCGGACCTTCACGGCGTGGCCCTTCATGATCGTGTCGCCGATCGAGACCTGGCCGTCGCCGCCCAGGGCCAAGCGGCCATCCTTCCGGACCGCTAGGATTGTGGTACCGTGAAAAGTCGTCAGCATCGTCTGGGGCCCGTCCTCGTGGTGGTGCTGATCGTCGGCGCCATGGCGCTCCGCGCGTCGACCCTGCTCCGATACGACCTCTGGTATGACGAACTTTACTCGGTATTCACGGCTTTGGGCGACCTCCCCCAGCTCTGGGCGTCCGCCGTAGCCGACCGGGTCCACCCCCCGCTCTTCTATCTGACCCTCTGGGGCTGGCTCAAAGTGGTCGAGCCGACCCCCGCCGCCCTCCGGCTCCTCCCCCTCGGTCTCTACCTCGCCGCGATCCTCGCCAGCTGGTGGGCGGCGGCCGCGCTCTCACCGAGGGGCCGTGCCCTCACCGCCCTCGCGGTGGCGGTCTCGCCGATCGTCTTCGAGGCCGGCGCCGAGCTGCGGGGCACCATCCTGCTGGTGACATTGCTCGCGCTCGCCATCGGGGCCGTGCGTCGGCTCACGACCTCCGAGGGCCATCGACCGGCCGATCGCGCGATTCTCGTCGCCGCCGCGATCGCAGCGACCTGGACCCACTACTTCGCCTGGCCGAGCGTCCTCGCCCTGGTGCTGATCCTCGCCCGCCGGGGTCGCGGGCGCGAAGGGCTCCTCGTGGGCGGGGCCTCCCTGCTCGCCGCGATCCCGTGGGCCGTCGCCCTCGCCGCGACGTCGCGAAGCAGCGTCGGGATTCAGCTGGCGTGGAGCCACCACCCGACGCTGCGCGATGCGCTCCACTTCCCCGGCACGCTGCTCGCCGACCGCACGCCGATCGTCGCGATGGCGATCGCCGCGCTGTTCGGCTGGCTGCTGCTCGCCAACGCGCTGCGGACGCCGGCGCAACGCGACCTGGCACTGCTCGTCATCGCGCCACCGCTCGCGCTCCTCGCCGGCGGGTGGGTCTTCGGGGTAGGCCTCTGGGACCCGCGCTACCTGATCGGCGCGGTCGTCCCGCTCGCGCTGCTCATCGGCGAGTGGAGCGACACCGCGCATCCCGGCGCCCTCCTCGGCACGGCCGCGCTCCTCGCCCTCTCGGCGTGGGGCGCGATCACCCCGGCGACCTGGCGGATTCCCTGGCGCACCGTGACCGAGACGCTGCTGACGCGTGCCCCACGACAGCCGGTCTACGTCTTCGACGGCTTCACCGCCCTCCCGCTCCGCTACTACGCGCGCATGAGCGGCGAGGCGCTCGCCGTCCCCGAGATCAAGCAGTGGCCCGATGCCACGACGCCAGCCGGTTGGCTCCTGCTCCGGCCGAGCAGCTTCGCGAACGGCCCGAGCGCGCCGGAGCGGCTGCGGGCGAGCCGGACGCACCGTGACCGATTCAGTGGGGATTGGGACAGGGGTGAATCGAGTGGAGGCGTGGAGGTTTCGGTGAGGGGCATTTACAGCCGCGCATGTCAATGCGCGGCGCGTGGTGGGCGGGTAACGGTGAACGTTGAACGGGGCGGTCAGCTGTCATCCCGAACAACGTGAGGGATCTGCGTAACCACGACTACGCAGGTCCCTCGCTGCGCTCGGGATGACAACGCCCCCTCGCCCCTCACCCCTCACACAGCGCGGCCATCGGCCGCGCCCCGTTCACCGTTCACCGTTCACCGCCGCGCATTGACCCTTCGCGGCGCTCAGGGCAGGCATGCGCGGCTGTACTACGTCTTCTTCCCTCTCGGATGCGCATCCCGATACACCTGCTTCAACCGCTCCACCGACGTATGCGTGTAGATCTGCGTCGTGCTGAGCGAGGCATGGCCGAGCAGCTCCTGCACCGCGCGCAGGTCGGCGCCGCCATCGAGCAGGTGCGTGGCGAAGGTGTGCCGCATCGAGTGGGTCACCATCCCGTCGGCGCCGATCGCGTCGTAGAAGCGGTGCATCCGCCGCTGGATGGTGACCGGCGAGAGCCGCTTGCCGCGCCGCCCCACGAACACCGCCGGCTTGTCGGCCCCCGGGAGCCGGATCACCGTCTCGCGCAGATTCAGATAATGCCGCAGCGCGCGTGAGGCGCGCGCGCCGAGCGGGACGATCCGCTCCTTGCGCCCCTTGCCGACCACCTTGACCTGGTCGCTCAGCAGGTCGAGCCGATCCAGGTCGAGCCCGCGCAACTCCGAGAGCCGGAGCCCCGACGAATAGAAGAGCTCGAGCATCGCGAGGTCGCGCACGTCGTCGAGCTCGCCTGATGCCGCCTGCTCCTCCGCGTACGCGAAGAGCCGGGTGATCTGCTCCTGCAGCAGATAGCCCGGCAGCCGCTTCTCGAGGCGCGGCAGCTTCGCTGCGCGGATCGCGGGGATGTCGACGTCGTGATGGACGTGGAGCCACTTGTAGAAGGAGCGGATCGCGGAGAGGGTGCGCGCGGCGGAGCGCCGGGCGAGGCCGCGCCGCTCGAGCTCGCCGAGGAAGCCGCGGAGCGCGAGGCGATCGACCTTCTCGAAGCTCCACGCGGCGCCGGCCGCCCGCCGCGCGAGGAACTCGGTGAAGGCGTCGAGGTCGCGGCCATACGCGACGAGGGTGTTGGGCGACTGGTCCCGCGCCTTCTCCAGGTGCTCGAGGAACTCGTGCACCAGTGGCGCTCTCACAGCGTGGACCGCCATGCCGCGAAGTCCTGCCTGGCACGCTCCACCGCGCGTGCCTTCCGCTCCACCTTCGTGGCGCGCCCCTCGATCGGGTCGAGCAGGCCGAAGTTGGCGTTCATCGGCTGGAAGTGCGCCGGCTCCGCCTCTTGCAGGTAGCGCAGCAGGCCACCCAGCATCGTGCTCGGCGGCGGCACGCTCGGCGCCTCGCCATGCAGCACCCGCGCGAGGTTGATCCCGCACAGCAGGCCCGGTCGCGAGCGACTCGGTGTATCCCTCGACGCCGGTCAGCTGCCCCGCGAAGAAGAGCGCGGCGCCATCCTTCACCTGCAACGCGGGGCCGAGCGCGGCCGGCGCATTGAGGTAGCTGTTCCGGTGGATCGAGCCGTAGCGGAGGAACTCCGCCTCGGCCATCCCCGGAATGGAGCGGAAGACCTTCTGCTGTTCGGGAATCCGGAGCCGCGTCTGGAAGCCGACGAGGTTCCACATCTGCCCCGCCTTGTCCTCGCGCCGGAACTGCACCACCGCGTACGGCTCGCGATTGGTCCGTGGGTCGTGCAGGCCGATCGGCTTCATCGGCCCGAAGCGGAGCGTCTCGCGGCCGCGCTTCGCCATCTCCTCGACCGGCAGGCACCCCTCGAAGTACGGCACCTCGTCGAAGGCGTGGCCCTGGAACTGGTCGCCCGCGACCAGCGCGTCGATGAACGCCTCGTACATTGCCTTGTCCATCGGCGCGTTGAGGTAGTCATCGCCGTCGCCCTTCCCCCAGCGGCTGAGCGCGTAGAGCTGGCTGTGGTCGAGCGAGTCGTGCGAGACGATCGGCGCGATCGCGTCGAAGAACGCCAGCGCGCCGGTGCCGAGGCGCGTGCTGATCGCGGTGGCGAGGGCGTCGGAGGTGAGCGGGCCGGTCGCGACGATGCCGACATCGGGCAGCGCCACGGCCTCCTCGCGGACCACCGTGATCCGGCTCGTCGCCTTGACGCGTGCGTCGACCAGTTGCGAAAAGACCTCGCGGTCGACCGCGAGTGCCGCGCCGCCGGGGACGCGCGCCTCGTCGGCGCAGGGGAGCAGCTGCGAGCCGAGGTCGCGCAGTTCCTGCTTGAGCAGGCCGTGCGCGTTCTGCAGCTCGATCGACTTGAAGGAGTTGCTGCAGACCAGCTCGCCGAGCCGGTCGGTCTGGTGCGCGGCGGTCTTCACCACCGGCCGCATCTCGACCAGGGTCACATCCACGTCGCGCGCGGCCAGCGCGAGGGCCGCTTCGCAGCCCGCGAGTCCGCCACCGATGATGGTCGCCTTCATGAAGCCTTCTTGGCCGTCTTCTTCGCGCTCTTCTTGGCGCTCTTCTTCGCGGCCTTCTTGTGCGGGGCCGCCTTCTTGGCGCCAGTCCGGCCCTTTGCCTTGAGGCTCTTCGGCGCCTTCCCCTTCTCGGCGATCAGCTCCACCGCCGCGTCGAGCGCGAAGGTCATCGGGTCGACGCCCTTCGGGACCGAGGCGTTGAGGTCGCCGTGCTTGACGTAGGGGCCGTACTTCCCTTCGAAGAGCTGCACCGGCTTGCCGTCGACGGGGTGCGCCCCGATCTCGCGGATCGGCGTCGCCGCGGCCCGGCCACCACGACCCAGCTTCGGCTCGGCGAGCAGCGCCACGGCGCGGTCCAGCGTCACGGTGAGGACATCATCACCGGCCTTGAGCGAGCGGAACTCCGCCTCGCCCTTGCCGAGGTCGTGCAGGATGTAGGGGCCGAAGCGGCCGAGGCCGGCCTTCACGGGGCGGCCACTCACCGGGTGGTTACCGAGCAGGCGCGGCAGCGCGAGCAGGCCGACCGCCATCTCGAGCGTCACCTGCGGCGGCGTCACGCCCTTCGGCAACGACGCGCGCTTCGGCTTCTCCTTGCTCCCCTCGACTTGCTGCCCGAGCTGCACGTACGGGCCGTATTGCCCGTCGAGCAGGTAGATCGACTCGCCGTTGTCGGGATGCGATCCGAGCGATGCAGGGCCATCGGCGCGCTGCCGCAGCAACTGCTCGATCCGTTCGGGGTCGAGGTCGGCTGGCGTCGCATCGGCCGGGAGATTGGCCTTGACCATCTGCCCGTCGAGTTCGCGTTCGATGTAGGCACCGAAGCGGCCGATGCGCACCACGCCCTCGACGCCCTCGAGCGCGATCGTGCGGCCCTCATTCGATGGCAGCTTGGCCTTCTGCTCGACCTGCGCCGCGAGACCGGTCGGCCCCGAGTAGAACTGGCCGAGGTACTCGCGCCACTGCTCGTCGCCGCCGGCGATGTCGTCGAGGCGCCCTTCCATCTTGCGGGTAAAGGCGAGGTCGACGAGTTCCGAGAAGTGGCGGACGAGGAAGTCGCTCACCGCAAAGCCGGTGAAGGTCGGCACCAGCGCCTGTCCCTGCGCCACGACGTAGCCGCGCTCCTGGATGGTTCCGAGGATCGAGGCGTAGGTCGACGGACGACCGATGCCGTTCTCCTCGAGCGCCTTCACCAGCGACGCCTCAGTGTAGCGCGCCGGCGGCTTGGTCTCGTGACCGACCGGTTCGAGATCGGTGCAGGTCGGCGCATCGCCCACCTTGAGCGGCGGCAGCGGATTGTCGCGATCCTCGAGCGCCGCATCCGGATCGTCGGACCCTTCGACATACGCGCGGAGGAAGCCCGGGAAATCGGTGCGGATCCCGCTCGCCTTGAAGCGCGCTTCACCAACTGCAATCTCGGCCGTGGTGCTGGTCTTCCTGGCGTCCTTCATCTGCGAGGCGACGGTGCGCTTCCAGATGAGGGAGTAGAGCGCAAGCTCCTCGCCGCCAAGGCGTGTCTCTTCCGGCGTGCGGAAGGAGGAGCCGGCGGGGCGGATCGCCTCGTGCGCTTCCTGCGCGTTCGCCACCTTGTTGGTGTAGCGACGCGGCGCATCGGGGAGATACTCATCGCCATACAACCGCGTCACGTTGGCACGCGCGGCCTTCTCGGCCTGGTCCGACAGTGCCGTCGAGTCGGTTCGCATGTAGGTGATGTAGCCGTTCTCGTACAGCTTCTGCGCAACCTGCATCGTCCGCCGCGCGCCGAAGCGGAGCTTGCGGTTGGCTTCCTGCTGCAGCGTCGACGTCGTGAACGGCGCATAGGGGCGGAGCGTGCGCGGCGTCTCCTCGACCGACTCGACGCGCCACGGCGCATCCTTGAGCCGCGCCGCGAGCGCGCCGGCCTGCTGCTCGTCGAGGAGGAGGACATCCTTGCCGGCGGCGATGCGGCCGGTCTGCTCGTCGAAGTCCTTGCCGGTCGCGAGGCGCTTGCCGTTCAGCGAGACCAGGCCCGCCTCGAATTCGGCGCTCTTGTGCGCCAGCGTCGCGGTCAGGTCCCAGTACGAGCCGGTCTTGAAGGCGAGCCGTTCGCGCTCGCGATCGACGATCAGCCGAAGCGCCACCGACTGCACGCGCCCTGCCGAGAGGCCGTTGCCGCCGACCTTGTTCCAGAGAATCGGCGAGACGGTATAGCCGACGAGCCGATCGAGGATGCGCCGCGTCTCCTGCGCATGGACCAGGTTCTCGTCGAGGTCACGCGGATGGGCGAGCGCGTCGAGGATCGCCTCCTTGGTGATCTCGTGGAACACCATCCGGTGCACCGGCACCTTCGGCTGCAGCACCTCGAGCAGGTGCCACGAGATGCTCTCCCCCTCGCGGTCTTCGTCGGTCGCGAGGTAGAGGACGTCGGCGTCCTTGAGGAGCTCCTTGAGCTCGCGGATCGTCCCCTTCTTGTCGGGGGTCACGATGTAGAGCGGCTCGAACCCCTCGTCGACGTTCACGCCGTACTTGGCCCACTTCTGGTCCTTGTACTTCGGCGGGATCTCGGCGGCCTTCCGCGGCAGGTCCCGGACATGGCCCATCGAGGCCGCCACCGTGAAGCCCGCCGGGAGGAAGCCGCGAATCGTCTTGGCCTTCGTCGGCGACTCCACGATCACCAGCGCACGGCTCCCCAGCCCTCCGGAGGAGGACTTGGGGGTGGGGCGCTTGGTGGGGCGAGTGGCCATTGGAAGTCCTTAGTCGTGAGTCCTGAGTCCTGAGTCCTGAGAGGCTGTCATCCTGAGCGGAGCGACCCGAAGGGGTCGCGGAGTCGAAGGACCTCTCCCGGACTCAGGACTCAGGACTCAGGACCTGCTAAATACCCTCGCCGCCCAACTCCCGGCAAGTGCCATCACCGCAAGTTACGTCTTTTCAACGCCTTACCAGCCGCCATACTGCCGAGCCGCCACCACGATCGCTTCGGCGGCCGCGGCCGGGGGTGCGATGCCGACCGCAACCTCCACTCCGGCAAGGCGATACCACCGCTCCCGCTCCGCGAGGAGCGCGCGGACTTTCGCCTCCACGTCCTCCCCTTCGAGGAGGGGACGACCGCCCTGGCCGGCGACCCTGCGCGCAGCATCGGCCGGATCGAGCGACATATATAGTACGAGTGCCAGCGGTTCGGCCTCGAGCAGGTTGCCGGGCTGGGCAATCCATCCCCCGCCAGCGGCGATGACCTGCGGCCCCTCGGCCAGTGCCGAGGTCATCGCCGCCCGCTCCCGCTGCCGGAATCCGGCTTCTCCCTCGTCGGCCCAGATGGCGGGAATCGACCGCCCCGCGTCGGCCACGATCCTCTCATCGAGGTCGCACCAGCGCGCCCCCAGCTCGGCCGCCACCAACGGGCCGACGGTGCTCTTCCCCGCCCCCGGCAGACCCGACCAGGATCAGCGACCGCGGCGTGCTCAGCGCTCCTCCTCCGGGGCGGGCGCATCGCGCAGCGCGACCCAGCGCGCCCCCGCCGAGGCGAGGTAGCCGGCGTGATTGCGCCGCATCTCCGCGAGCGAATCGCCACCGAACTTCTCGATCATCGCATCGGCCAACACGATCGCCACGAGCGCCTCGGCGATCACCCCCATCGCGGGGACGGCCGTCACGTCGGACCGCTCGCTCACCGCGTTCGCCTCGCTGCCGGTCGCGAGGTTCACCGTCTTGAGCGGCGACATCAACGTGGAGATCGGCTTCATCGCGACGCGCACCACCAGCGGCTCGCCCGTCGTCATCCCGCCCTCGAGCCCGCCGGCGTTGTTGCCGACGCGGGCAAATCCCGCACGATGATCGATCATCGATGATCGATCATCGATTTCGTTCGCGATGATCGGATCATGAACCTCCGACCCCGGCCGCCGCGCGGCTTCGAACCCCATCCCGATCTCGACGCCCTTCACCGCGGGGATCGACATCAGGATGCCGGCGAGCCGGCCATCGAGCTTGCGATCCCAGCTCACGTGCGAGCCGAGGCCGACGGGAAGCCCCTGCGCGACGACCTCGATCTCGCCGCCGAGCGTGTCGCCGTCGGCCTTGGCCTGGTCGATCCGCGCGATCATCGCCGCGCCGGCCACCGGGTCGAGCGTGCGCACCGGCGAGGCATCGGAGGCATCATTGAGCGGCGTCGGCAGCACCGCCGGCACGGTGGCGCGGATGCCGCCGAGCGAAACGAGGTGCGAGCCGATGTCGATGCCGAATTCGGCGAGCAGTCGGCGGGCGACGGCGCCGGCGGCCACGCGCGCCGCGGTCTCGCGCGCGGAGGCGCGCTCGAGGATGTCGCGCGCATCGACGCGATCGTACTTGAGCACGCCGACGAGATCGGCGTGGCCGGGACGCGGGCGGGTGACGCGGCGACGGCGCAGTTCGCCCGGCGTCCCTTCGGCCGACATCACCTCTTCCCAGTTGGCCCAGTCGCGATTGTGGATCAGCATCGCGATCGGCGAGCCGATCGTCTCGCCGGCGCGAACGCCCGAGATCCACTCGATGCGATCCTGCTCGATCTTCATGCGGGCGCCGCGGCCATGGCCCTGCATGCGGCGGCCAAGGTCGCGGTCGACGGCCTCGGCGGTGATCGGCAGCCCCGCGGGGACGCCCTCGACGAGGGCGAGCAGGGCCTTGCCGTGCGATTCTCCGGCGGTACGGAAGGTCAGTGGCATAGTGGAGGGAAGCTAACACCCGGGGGTGGCAGCCATGGGAGGGGGGAAACGACGAGGCGCCCGGCCGGAGCCGGGCGCCTCGGTCCCGCGGGCCGACGTGGCTCAGGGGACGATGTGCTGGGCGTCGTCCACGATCCGCGGCATGACCAGGATGATCAGGTCCTTGCGGTTCTCGCGGTTCTCCGTGAAGGAGAAGAGGTTGCCGATGAACGGCAGCCCCGAGAGGAGCGGGATCCCGTTCCGGTTGCGCGTCACGGTGGTGATGGTCAGGCCGCCGAGCATCGCGGTCTCGCCATCGTTCACCAGCGTGCGGGTCTCGGCATACTGCTTCGGAATCGTGAAGCCGAGGTCGGCCGCGGCGAGCGGCTGGATCGAGGACCGCTCCGCCTTGATCTCCATCGAGATCTGCCGGTTCGCCGTGACGTGGGGGCGGACGATCAGCTTGATGCCCGTCTCCTTGAAGGTCACGTTGGCGCGCGGCGCCTGGTTGACCTGGCCGAACGACGAGGCGTCGATGACGCGGACCGGCGTTTCTTCACCGGACCAGATCGTCGCCTCGTTGTTGTCGAGCGTGTGGACCAGCGGCGAGGCCTCGACGTCGGTCAGTTCGACCCGCTCGAGGGCGGAGAGGAACGACGTGACCGAGAAGCCGCCGATCGCGGTCGAGAAGACCAGGTCGAGCGCCGACCCGGAGATGAGTGCGTCGGCATTCGAGATCGCGGAGACCGCGCTGCCGCCGAGGTTCACGACGTTCACGTTCGGGTTGTACGGCTGCCCGGTGAGCGGGTCCATGCGCGAGACGAGCTTGTTGAAGAACTGCTCGCCGGTGCCGATGTCGTACTTCAGGCCGAGCTGCTGCAGGTCGGTCCGGTCGACGTAGATCAGCTTGGCCTGGATCGCCACGAGCGGCGTCCGGATGTCGAGCTGGTCGATGAAGTCGACCACGGTCTGCATCTTGGTCCGCGTCTCGGTGATGATCACCGAGTTGGTCGCGGAGTCGGCCTGGACCGCGCCGCGGTTCTTGGTCAGGATCCCCTTGAGCAGGCTCGCCACGTCGCCGGCCTTGGCATAGTTGAGCCGCTTCTGCCGGACCTCGAGGACCTCGACGGAATCGAGCTTGCCCAGTTCGCCCGGCGCGTCGACGCGAATGATCCCGCCGCGCATCTCCATCGCCGAGAGGCCCTGCTGCGCCAGCACGGCTTCGAGCGCGTACGGCCAGGGCTGGTTGATGATCGTCATGGTGACGTCGCCGGTCACGCCCTTGCCCGGCACGATCGACCGACCCGAGTAGACGGCGAACTGCGCGAGGACGTCACCGATCGGCATCTTGTCGAAGTTGACGGTGATCGGCCGCATGTCCTGGCCCTGGCCGGCGACCGGCAGCTTCATCCCGCTGGAGAAGCGATCCTCGGTCTGGGCGTAGGAGGCCGCCGGCGGCAGCGCGCGCGTCGAGGCCCGGGTCGCGGGGGCGAGCGCGGCATCGGCCGGCGCCTGCATCGCGACCGTCGCGCTCTTCGCGCCGCCCTGCCCGGCGGTCCACGTGGCGAACGGCTCGTCGGCGAAGGTGACGGTGATCACCCCCGGGACGTCGCGGTCCACCGTGTAGCTCGGCAGGCGATCGAGTTCCAGCACGATGCGGACGACGTCCGTGGTGTACTGGTTGACCCGGACGTCGACGACGCGGCCACGACGGAGGCCGTCGTAGCGGCCGAGGTCGGAGACCTTGGCGCCCTGGACGTCGAGCACCAGGCGGGCCGGGTCGGGAAGGGTCGATTCCTTCACGGTGACGGCGCCGGAGACGGTGATCGCGAGGCGTGCCGTGCCCCCGCCGCTCGAAAGCGCGAGCGCCGTGACGGCCGCATCGGGAAGGGGGCGGATTGACGCCGGTGCCGCGGCCACGAGGGCCGGCAGCAGGAGCCACGAAAGGGAGCGGGTCATCATGGAGCGTCCTCCGTCTTGCGGAGCGAGTAGGTCTGTTCTCGGACGGTGCCAAAGTCGTTCATCCGAAGCACCACGTCCTTGGCCTGGACGGAGGCGACGAGGAGGCGACCGATGCGGTCGCCGGGGCGCACGTTGTACCGCTGCGAACTGCCGATGTCCCGGAAGGTCGCGACGCTGTTGGCCGGCGACCGTTCGTCGTACATGATGCCGACGAGCCGGAGGTCGGGCAGTTCGGGGCCGCGCGCCTCGCCGGTGATGATCGGGCGGAACGGATCGCGCGAGGCGACGTCGTAGCCGAAGCTCTCGCGGAGGAGCGGGTGATCCCCGGCCAGCCCGGCGGTGTCGAGCTGGATCGGCTCGGCCTTGACCACCGGCTTCGCGTCGGCGGCCTTCTTGGCCGTCGCCACGGTGGCTTCCTCGGCGGCGTCCGCCTGCGCCTTGTTGGTCGAGTCGGCGATCTCCGTGGCGCCCTTGCCCCCGCCGCACGCGGCGACCAGCGCCACCAGGATGAGGAGTGGACTACTGCGCATCGGGCGCCTCCACGGCAGTGCTGTCGACCTTCGCCTTGACGTAGGTCCGGATGGTGAAGCGCGCCTCGATCATCGCCGTGGTGTCGCCGAGCACTCGCGCCTGCGCCACGTTCGCGGCCGCCAGCTTGAGGTCGCTCGACACCATGATCCGGCGCAGCGACGCGACGTCGGTCAGGAACGAGCCGACCTGGTGGTAGCGCCCGATGACCGCCATCTGGTAGGCGTAGGTGTCGAACGGCGCCGGGCCCTCGGAGGTCGGCAGCACCGTGAAGTCGGCGACGGTGACGCCGCGCACCTTGGCGCGGATCTGGATGTCGTCGAGCAGGTTGGCGACTTCGCGCTGCTCCGGCACCAGGGCGCGGAGAATCTGGAGCGACGAGGAGAACGCGGCCGCCCGCTTCTTGACGTCCTCGACCGATTCCTTGGCGAGGTCGCGCTTGGCGGTGTCGATCTGGGCCTCAAGGGCCGTCAGCGTGTCCTGCAGGGCGGCCGCGTGTTCGTTGCGGGCCTTCAACCCCTCGATGCCGAGGAGGTTGATCCCGTCGCCGCTCCAGCCGGCATAGCCGATCACGATGGCGATCAGCCCGAGCAGGATGGGAGTGGTCTTCGGCGTGTCGGCCATCGGCTACCTCACCACCGATTCGAGGATCGGTACCGTGCGGATGTGCGTGCTGTCGGCCCGCGAGTAGGAGGCCTGCAACGTGAACTGCGTCAGCGCGCGGTTCTGGACCACGATCGTCTTGGCATCGATCGCCATCACGTCGGACAGCCAGGGCGAGGCCTCGAGCTGCCGCAGGAAGGCGGTGTAGTGCTGGAGGTCGTTGGTCCGCCCGACGATCTTGACGACCGGCGGCGGCGGCGCAGCGCCGGTGCTGTCGGCGGTGGTGCTCGGCGTCCCGGTGCCGACCTGGGAGACCTCGACCAGCCACGTGAAGTCGGGGACCGCATTGGCCACTTCGTCGAGGATGTGCGGCCAGAGGTACCGGTCGCGATCGACGGCGGAGATGGTGCCGATCTGCGCGAGCACGGAATCGCGCTGGCGCTCCGCGTGCCGCTTCTCGGTGAGGAAGCCCTGGTAGCGCCGCTGCTCGGTGCGGGCGGCCTCGAGCTTCGGCTCCAGCGCCCCGACCTTGCTGCTGGTCATGGCGAAGAGCGCCCCGAGTCCGATCAGGACGACGGCCCACGCGCCGATGGCGAACGCGAGCCACGGTTCCTTGATCCCGGTGCCGAGGCCCTTGAGCCGTTCCTGCAACCCGCCGAACGCCGGTCCCTTCTGGACCTGGCGCCGGACTCCGGGCTTGAGATTGATAGTGATCATGGTGCCGGCCTCCTCAGTCCGCGGTCCGCAGGGCGAGCCCGACGGGGAGCATCAGCAAGGGCGCGACCTCGTCGACATTGAGCTCGCCGAAGGCGCCGGGCGCCGCGTTGAGCCGCTCGAGCGGGTGCGCCTGGGTCACGGGAATGCGCAGGCGATCGGCGAGGACCCCCGCGAGGCCGGGGACGCGCGAGCCGCCACCGGTGAGATAGAGTCGCGACAGCGCGGCCACCGGCCGCGACGAGGTCTGCAGGAAGGCCGCCGCGCGCTCGATGCCGAGCGCCAGCTCCTCGCCGCGATTGGCCACGTGCGGGGTCAGCGACGGATCGAGGTCGGCACCACGCACCACCCGATCGGCGGCGTCGGCGGCGAGGCCGCGCTCACGCTGCAGATCCTCGCGGAGGCGACGGACGCCCACCGGCAGGTCGCGGGTGAGGACCGGCACGCCGTCCTCGAGCAGGTTGATCGTCGTGGTCTCGTGGCCGACGTTGGCCAGCGCCACCACGCCGCGCATCGCTTCGGGATAGCTGCGCTCGAAGGCGTTGTGCAGCGCGAAGGCCTCGACGTCGATCACGCTCGCCTCGAGCCCGATCTCGGCGAGGAGCACGAGCTTCGACTCGACCAGTTCCCGCTTCGCCGCGACCAGCAACACCTGCATCTGCAGGCCATCGCCGTCCGGATCGAGGATCTGGAAGTCGAGCTCGACGTTTTCCTTGTCGAAGGGGACGTGCTGGTCCGCTTCCCACGGCATGACTTCGCGGGCCTCGGCGTCACGCATCCGATCCATCAGGATCTTCTTGATGATCACGTCGCGGCCACCGACCGCCACCGCGACCTCGCGCGTCTTGATCTGGGCGCGGTCGAGGAGGCCGCGCACCGTCTCCGCAACGAGCGAAGGGTCCATCACTTCACCTTCGACGATCGCGTCATCCGGCACCCGAGCCATCGCGACCTTCTCAAGGACGGGTTGCCCCGAGCCGTGATTGATCACGACGGCTTTGATATAGCCGCTGCCAATGTCGAGACCGACCGTGGATCGTGCGCGCGGGAAGAGCGCCATAGGAGCCCGGATTGTGCGGTGGAGGGTTGGTGTACGGTAGTGCCAGTGACCCCGAGAAGTCAAGTGAGGTCCGGTAGAGCAACCCGTTACCCACATACCACTTACGCCATGTGCGACCGGCCCGAAGCGAGGGGGGAACCCCGGCTGACCCCACCGATCGGTAGCACTCCCTGTGCCACACCCCGATCCGGGGGCCTACGGACTGATCACCCGCAGAGTATCGGCACCGTTCACCCGAAGAAGGAGGGTCGCACGCCGGGCGGCGGCCGCGCGGCCATCGGGACGCGTCCGGGTGGCCACCGCGTTGAGCCGCACCGTGGTTCCCAACCGCTCCGCGTCGACGCGCACCTGCCACGCGGGAAGCGGACTCGCGACCGCGAGCACGCGCACCTCCCCGTCGGAAAGTGCGCGCAGGGCGCTGTCCCCATCGATTCGCGCGACGGCCAGCGCGTGGTGCGCGACCGCGTTCCCGTCCACCACATCCTGCGTTGCCGCCACCAGCCGCGCACGACTGAAGGCGGCGCTGAGCGTCAACGCGGCAATCCCCTCGAGCAGGATCACCACCATCAGCGCCAGCAGTAGCGCGGCGCCGCGCCGCGGCTCGCGGGCGGTCACGGGCCCGCTCGCAGCGGAATGGGGATCGCCCGATTCCCGCCTGGTGTGACGAGATCGAGTTGCAGAACCTCGCCGATCGCCGCAAAGCGGGAGGCTCCCACCACCAGCGGCCCCGCGAAGGGCTGCACCGTCGCGCCTCCTTCGACCAGGCCGAGCCACTCGGCGCTACCCACCCGGTATCGGCGGACCGTTGCCGGCGACTCGACGCGCACCCAGGCGCCGATCGCGCCGCCGGCGCCGCGCGTCACCCGCCATGCCGCCGCGCCATCGGGGCATGACGAGCCCACCACCCCGACCATTGCCTCACGAACAGGACCGATGCTCCCCAACGGCCAGACGACCAGTTGGTCACGCGCGGGATCGGGGGCCCGCTCTCCCGTCCAGTCGACCTGCCGGATCCAGAGCTCCATGCCGTTCGCCGCGCACACCGCGCCCTCCCCCACGGGCCGCAGGAGGGCCACCGAATCGACGGCCACAGCCACGTTCGGGCCAGGTGGCCGCGGCCAGCGCATGCCGGAAGAAGGTCGCCGCCACCTGTGTGGTCCGCTCGGCGGCGAGCTGCGTCACGGCGCGCGCGCCCATCCGGCTCGCGGCCGTCACCATCGCGGTCACCATGCTCCCGACGATGCCGAGCAGGGCAAGCACCAGCAGGAGCTCGAGGAGGGTCACGCCGCGCCGCCTCATCGGCCGCACCGGACCGCCAGGGTCGCCGCCGGTCGTTCCGGAGTCGCGGCCCACGCCACCGTCCCGAGGCGCGGTGCCAGCGTGTCGGCGCAGCCCGGCGCGACCTGCGCTGCGCGCAGCTGGGCCCACCGCTCGGTGTCGGTCTGGGTGGCCAGCCCGAGGCGGCGGCCGATCCGATCGGCCGTCAGCGCGGCGCTCAGCGCGCCGAGGCCGATCAGTTCGAGAAGGAAGAGGGCAACGAGCAGTTCCAGCAGGGTGGCGCCGCGGCGCATGGACGGACTCCGGTCGGGGATGGCCGAAGTGTCGGGACGCGGTGCCATGGAGCGGGGACAAGAAAAACGCGCCCCCAACCTCGGGAGCGCGCCATGGTGCATCGATCCTGTCAGCCTACGAGTCGCAGGTGACCAGTCCTTCGACCGTCGCCGGCGCCAACGGGCCGCCGTCGCCGAAATAGAGGGCGCAGGTCTTGGCCGTCCCCACAATCGACGAGGTGGCGCCCCAGCCCGTCGTCCCCACTGCCAGCGTGATGGAGACGCCTGGCGACGGATTGTACACCAACTGGCTCGAGGGTACCGTCCCGCCGTAGTAGGCGCGATAGTCCGCGAAGTAGGCCTCCTGCGAGGTGGCGAGGTTACGCAGATCGGCGCGCATCTTCGCCACGTAGGCCCGTTCCTTGGTTGCCGCGAACTTCGGGATGGCGATGGCGGCCAGCAGGCCGATGATCACCACCACGATCAGCAACTCGATCAGCGTGAAGCCGTCGCGTTGACGACACCAGCCGAGAAGCGACTGCCCCTCGGCTGGCTGGCCACCGCGCGTGCGGAGCCGAAGTGTCACGAGATCACCGTGGTAGAGGTGAAGTGTGCCCGATCCTTAGCAGCTGATCTGGCCGTCGTTCGCCGCCGAACCACCAACGGTGACGGTGCAGGACTTCGGGTTCACCGTGATCGACGCGTTCGTGACGGTCGCGGTGTAGCTGCTCGCCGTGCCGGTGACCGTGAAGGTGTTGCCGGCCGACGGCGCGAAGATCGTCGTCGCCAGGGTCGAGGTGTAGCCAGCCGACGCGTCAGAGAAGTAGGCCTCCTCGGCGGTCATGATGTTGCGGAGGTCGGTCTTGACCGACGCCAGCTTGGCCTTGTCCTTGGTGGCCGCGAACTTCGGGATCGCGATCGCGGCAAGAATGCCGATGATGACGACCACGATGAGCAGTTCGATCAGCGTGAAGCCCTTCTTGTTGGTGGACAGCATGGTGTGATTCTCCTTGGGCGTGAATTGGGACTCAATGTTTGGGCGTTTCCCAAGCGCCCATTCCGGCGCTGCCCTGCAGATGAGCACAAGCAATGCCAATTTCGCGGGGCTTCGGATAACTCTCGCTCCAACAAGGCTTTACGCGGGTCCCCGGCGACCGGCCCCGGCGGACGCCCCCGCCCGCTCCCCCGCACTTTGCATAGCCCTCGCCCCCGACCGGCACCACCATCACCGAATCCATGGGGTCGCCGTGCCGGGACGTCCCCCGTTGGCGGGTTCCTTGCAACTCCGAGTCCCGAAGCACCACATCGCCACCACCATCGCGCCTTTCGTCCGGAGTCCTGCGTGTCCCTGCACCGCCTGCAACTGTGGTTCGGCGCGCTCATCGTGATCGCCGCTGCGGGCACCGCCTCGCCGATTCTGTGGAATGACTGGACCCAGGACGACGTCCCGTTGGTGCGGGAAGACGCACGGATCCACGATCTTGGCAATATCCGGAACATCCTGACCACCCCGTTCTGGCCCGCCGGCGGCGCCGCCGGGCATCACCGGCCCATGACGACGCTGACGCTCGCCGTCGAGTGGGCGATGGGCGGCGGGGCGACGTCGAGCTTCCGGATCATGTCGATGACGATCCTCGCGGCGGCCTCGCTCGCGGTCTTCATCCTCGCCCTCGAGCTGCTGCCCTTCTGGTGGGCCGTCCTGGTGGGGCTCGCCTTCGCCATCCACCCGGTCCACGTCGAGGCCGTCGCCGTCGCGATCAACCAGGCCGAGCTGCTGATCGGCGGCGGCTATGCCCTGGTGCTCGCCTGGTACATTCGCGTCCGGCGACAGCGCGATGTCACCTGGCGCGACCGGATCGTCCTGATGGCGGTGATCTTCATCGCCACACTGTATAAGGAGACGGGCGTGGTCCTCCCCGGACTGCTCGTCGCCGCCGAGCTCTGCCTCCTCGCGGACCAGTCGTGGCGGAAGCGCCTCGCCCAGCTCCGCCCCACGGTGTTGCTCCAGGTCCTCGCGGTGATGATCGTCGTCTGGATTCGCGACTGGGTGCTCAAGGGGGAGACCCGCGGCACCTTCACCGCCGAGGGGCTCGAAGGCCTCGGCCTCGGCGGCCGGGCGCTCACCATGCTCGGCGTCGTGCCGGAGTACCTGCGGTTGCTGCTCTGGCCCGCCTCGCTGCAGGCCGATTACTCGCCGGGAGAGATCGTCGGCACCATGAGCTGGGGCAGTGCCCAGTCCCTCGGCGCCTTGATCCTGATACTGGTGGTGATCCTCGCCATCCGCACGCGAAAGAGCACGCCGGTGGTCCCCTTCGGACTGGCGTGGATCGCGATCGGCATCGCCCCGGTGCACAACGTCCTCGTGCCGAGCGGGATCGTCCTCGCCGAGCGCACCCTCTTCCTCCCGAGCATCGGCGCCATGCTGGTGGTCGCGGGACTGGTCGCGGGCGTGATGCGTGACAACGTGGCGTCGGTCCGCCCCGCCGTCACGCGGCTCGTCCATGCACTGCTGGTCGTCGCGGTCGTGCTCGGGGCCTCGCGAAGCTGGTCGCGCTATCACGTCTGGCGCACGCAGCTCGGGCTCTGGACCCAGACGGTGATCGACGCCCCCGACAGCTATCGCGCGTGGGTGGCGCTCGGATCGATGATGCAGCGCCGCGAAGTCCGGCCAATGGGCTTCCGCTTCACCGAGCGCGCGATGGCGATCTATCCCAGCGCGGCGATTCTGTTCGGCCTCGCCGAGGGGTACCAGGGGAGCAACCACTGCGACCTCGCGATCCCGCACTTCCAGCACGCGCTGCGGCTCAAGGAGTTCGCACCGGGACGCTCCGAATATCTCAGCTGTCTCACGTGGGAAGGAGAGTACGACCTCGCCTATGCGGAGGCGCTGCAGGGCGTGCGGAGCGGCTACGGCGTGCGCTCCTTCCTCGCCTGGCGCCGCTGGCTCGAGGAGGTGCGTCGTGAGCAGCCGCGTCGCCACACCCGCTTCGCGCCGCCGAATGCCGGCGCCCTGATGACGACCGAGGCCAAGGAGCCCGGCGTCTGGCAACTGCAGCCGCCACTGCCCCCGCTCCCCCGCTGATGACCACGACCCGTCCTGCCCGAACGGTCCCGCTCCTCTACGGGCTCTTCCTCCTGAGCGGTGCCGCCGGCCTCTGCTACGAATCGGTCTGGAGTCGCTACCTCGGGCTCTTCGTCGGACACGCCGCCTACGCGCAGGTGCTGGTCCTCGCGATCTTCCTCGGCGGGATGTCGCTCGGCGCGGCACTCGTGTCACGCCACGCGCGGACGATCGCGAATCCGCTGCTCGCCTACGCGGTGATGGAAGCGGTGGCCGGCCGGATCGGCCTCGGCTTTCACGGCGTCTTCACCTCGGTGACGGCGGCCGCCTACGACAGCCTGCTCCCCGCCCTCGCCAGCGGCTCGATGCGCACCGCCGCGACCTGGAGCATCGCCGCGCTGCTGATCCTGCCGCAGTCGATCCTTCTCGGCACCACCTTTCCCTTGATGAGTGCGGCCGTCCTCCGGCTGGCGCCTGCTGCGCCGGGCCGCGTGCTCGGCTGGCTCTACTTCACCAACTCGCTCGGCGCGGCGATCGGCGTGCTGCTCGCCGGCTTCGTGCTGGTGGAGCGCACCGGTTTGCCCGGCGTGCTCGCGGCGGCGGCAACGGCGAACCTGCTGGTGGCGTTGCTCGCGGTCGTGCTGGCTCGGAGCGGCGCGGGCGCCGCCCCACCCGCAGCCCACGACGCGGCACCGACCTCGCGGGCACCGCATCGCGGCCTCCTCCTCTGGGCCGCCGGACTGACCGCATTCGCCTCGTTCTGCTACGAGATCGACTGGATCCGGATGCTGTCGCTCGTGCTCGGCAGCGCGACCCACTCGTTCGAGTTGATGCTCTCCGCCTTCATCCTCGGCCTGGCACTCGGTGCCTTCTGGATCAGGCGTCGGAGCGATGGCCGCGGCGATCCACTCCTGCAGCTCGGCACCATCCAGGTGACGATGGGTGTGCTCGCCGTCGCGACGCTGCCGCTCTATGCCGCCGCCTTCCCGGCGATGTCGGTGCTGTTGACGACGGTGAGCCGGAGTGCCGAGGGGTATGCGGCGTTCTCGTTCGTGCGATACCTGCTCTGCCTGGTGATCATGTTGCCGGCCACCTTCTGCGCCGGGATGACGCTGCCGCTGCTGACGCGCGCGCTGATCGCGGGGGGCGAGGGCGAGGCGGCGATCGGCCGGGTGTACGCCGTGAACACGCTCGGATCGATCCTCGGGGCAGTCGCGGCGAGCCTCCTGCTGCTGCCGCTCCTGGGTCTGAAGGGGCTCGCGGTCGCCGCCGGCATCGTCGACATCGGCGTCGGCATCGCGCTGCTCCGCGCGACGCCCGGGGGCGCACGGGCCGTGCGTGCCGGGGTCGCCGCAGTGGTCGTGGTGATCGCGATCGGCGTGGCGACGCCGCTCGACCGGACGGTGCTGGTCTCGGGCGTGTTCCGGGGTGCCTCGCTGACCGTCGCCCGATCGGTGACGCTGCCGTTCTACGCCGACGGCCGCACCGCGACCGTGTCGCTCAGCGAGAGTCCGGACGGCTTCCGCGTGCTCGCGACCAACGGCAAGGCGGACGCATCACTCACCGCCTTCGCACGCGAGGCATGCACCGACTCGACCGTGCGTCGCCGCATCGAGGGCGACCAGGTGACCCAGCTGCTGCTCGGGATGATCCCGATGGCCTATCACCCCGAGGGCGGCCGCGCCGCGGTGATCGGGCTCGGCTCCGGCGTGACGTCGCATGTGCTCCTCGGCGCGCCGGCGCTGCGCGAGGTGGTGACGGTGGAGATCGAGCCGAAGATGCTCGCCGCCGCACAGTTCTTCCGGCCGGCGAATCGTCGCACCTTCGACGCGGCCCGCTCGACGATCGTGCTCGAGGATGCCAAGGCCTACTTCGCCTCCTCGAATCGGCGCTGGGACCTGATCGTCTCCGAACCGTCCAATCCCTGGGTGAGCGGCGTCTCGGGCCTCTTCACGGTGGAGTTCTACCGACGGATCCGCGGGCAGCTTGCTCCGAATGGCGTGTTCGCGCAGTGGTTGCAGACCTACGAGCTCGATGACGACCTCGTGCTGTCCGTCCTGGCCGCGTTCCACGAGGTCTTTCCCGACTATCGCGTCCATCAGGTCGGCGCCGGTGACCTGGTCCTGGTGGGCTCCGCCAATGGCGCGCTCCCCGCGCCGAACTGGACGTCGGTGCTGTCGCTCCCCGCGCTGGCACGCGACCTCTGTCACTACCTCCCGCTCGATCCGGCCGTGCTCGACGCGACGCTGCTCGCCGACCGGCGGCTGCTCGGTCCCGTCGTCGCGCTCGTGGGGCAGCCCAACTCCGACTATTACCCGACGCTCGACCTGCAGGCGGAACGGCGCCGCTTCGAACGGCGCGCCGCGGTCGGGATGATGGCCCTCGGCGACGACTGGCTGAATCCCACCCACGCCCTGACGCGCACCATGGTGCCGCCGCGCGAAGCGGAACAGCTCACCATGCTCGGGATGCGCCGGGAATCGGCACAGTGGCGGCGCACCTGGCAACGCCGTGCCGGTACGCTCCCTCCCGATGCCCCGGGCTTCCTCCACGAGCTGCGCTACGATGCACTCGCGTGGGACGCGGTGCTTGCGCAGGACACGCCACCGGCCGACTGGCGGCCGTGGCTGGCGCAGTTCCAGCGCGTCGCAGAGACTCGTGAGGGGGGAACGGCGGGATGGGTGGACACGACGCTCGCCACCGAGGCGATGGGCTTCGCCGTGCGGCACGGCGCACCGCCGGAAGTGCTCGACGTGCTGGCCTTCCGTCGCGCCGTGCAGGGTTGGGACGACGTCGGCGTGCTGCGCGCGGCGGGACGCCTGATCGTGCCCGGCGTGCGGCCGCTCGAGTGGATTGGCGGGGACGAACTGCACGACGGTGCCGTGATCGCGGCGCTGCGCCTCGGCGATCCGGCCGACGTGCAGGCCTGGGAGCGGCGGACGGCGGGACTCGCCCAGCGGCCGGTGACGGACTTCCGCTCGCGGCTTCTGGCCGGGTGGGTCAGCGCGGCGGTGCGCCGCGCTTCACCCACGCCACCGTGAGGTAATGATTGGTGAAGCCGTAGCGCAGCGTGGCCGCGAGCCGACGCCACGCCGCGCCGGGATGCTGCAGGTAATAGCGCAACAGCGACGGCCGCAGGTCTCGCGTGCGTCGCTCCGACCGCGAGACGACCGCCACCGGTGAATAGCGCTGCACCTGTCGCAGTTGCGCGATCGGCTCGAGGCCGACCGATCGGCCGAGGGCCAGCAACGACCCCACGGTGAAGTCCGTCCGGTGGTGCGGGTTCGCGTCGACCGAGGGGGTCACGGGCACCGAGGTCACCAACACGCCATCCGGTCGCAGCAGCCGCACGAAGTCCTCCAGCAGCGCCCTCGGACTCGCGACATGCTCGACCGTCTCCAGCGAGACGATCGCCGCGAATGCCTCCGACCGACACCATCCGGCACCATCGCCGCGCACGTGCGCGACTCGCGGGTGTCGGTAACTCCGGCGCGCCTCGGCGAGGGCGGCAGCCGCGATGTCACCCGCGACCACACGGGAGATGTCGTCGCGCGACGCCAGCATCACGCTGCCATAGCCGACGCCGCACGCGAGGTCGAGCGTCGGCCCCGCAGGCAGATGGTGAATCGCCCACGCGTATCGCTCGACGTGCAGGGCGAGCGTGGCGCGTCCCGTCACGTCGTCGTGGTCGAGTGCATTCGGCACGATCCGCTCCAGCGAGTCGATCGGCTCGCCGGTCACGGGGTCCACCGTTCCAGCGCACCGGTGGCGACGGTGTAGCGCCAGGTCGGGCGCGACGGCATCGTCGCCATCACGGCCCGATTCGTCGCCGTGTCGAGGTCATGCACGGTGATCACCTCCGCAGTGCGCGGGTCCGCGACGTTCCGCACCAGACTCACGTGCGGATCGTCCCCGGCGGCGTAGTGGACAAAGATGAGCCCGCCCGCTGCACCGGCCGAGTGCACGGCGGCGGTGAAGCGGCGCACGGGTGCCTGTCGCGCGGCACTGAAGTGCCGGGCCCACAGGAGTTCTGGCACCATCGCGGCGATCAGGAAGAGGGCGGCCCCGCCAGCGACGAGCGGCGGGACGCGCGGGGTCCGCGTCAGTCGCCGCAGCAGCGCCGCCGCCCCGAGCGCGATGACGAACGCGGCGACCGGCATCGCCTCGACGTAGTAGGCTGTCCAGCTCGCCTCATGCGCGTAGCTCAGGTAGCCGAGCAGCAGCAGCAGCGCGGTCCCGCAGGCAAACCACCCGGCCATCGGCAGCACGACGAGCCCGACCACCGCGGCGGGTAGCAGCACCACGCGCCATCCGAGGAAGAGCGATCCTCCGATCACGCGGAGTCGCTGCCAGAGAATCGCGGGCAACCGCGCGGGGACATGCTCCTGATGCCGGAGACGCAACTCCCGCATGGCGCGGTCGAGGTCCGGCGTCAGCGCGAGCGTGCCCCGCGTGGTGTCGAGCCCGAAGCCGAGTCGGTCGAACGGCAGATACTGCGCGGTGTACAGCGTGAGGGGACTCTGGCGCCACGCGCCGAGCGTCACGCGGTTCTGCACCGGCGCGGCGGCGAGGCAGAGTGTCCCGAGCGCGAGGGCAGCGAGCAGCGGTGGCCAGCGACGGGAACGGATCGTGTCGTGCAGCACTACGACCCCGACGGGGATCGCGAAGGCGAGCATCGTCAGCGGACGGGTGATCGCGCCGAGACCGGTCACCACCGCGAGCGCGAGGAGCCAGCGGGTCTGTCGATGCTGGCGCCACTCCAGCAGGCACCACCATCCCGCGAGCCAGCAGAGGGCAGTGGTCGATTCCGACATGTACGAGGCGCGCCACCGCTGCTGGCCGGCCTGCGTGGTCCAGCATGCGAGCGCGAGGATCGCGACGCCGGGGCCGGCGAGCCGGCGGCTCAGCAGCACCAGCATCGCGGCCGCGGCCCCGACCAGCAACACCGGCATCAGCCCGGGGAGCTGAAGCCAGATGCCGGGCACGAGGAGGAGCGCGTGTCCAGGGAGCATCTTCGGCGCGACCACCGGCGTGACGAGCACCGCCGCCTGGGTGAAGGCGGTCGGAATGGCGACGCCGGGACGCGCCAGTCGGAAGTGCGCCAGCATCTCGGCCTGCAGCCGGTACGCCGCCTCGTCGTGCCAGGTCGCCTCGGGACGGAGTCCTCCCCAGATCCACACCGTCAGCCCCGCCGTGCAAAGGCCGGCAATCAATGGGAGGGCCGGACCGCCAAGCCACGCCGGTGCATCCGGCCACGGCGTCACCCGGCGCCGCCCTAGGAGCAGGAGCGCCAGAACGAGCACCAGGGCGAGCAAGACGGCGGTAGGTGGCATCAGACTCGCAGGAGAAGGGACTCGACCTGAATCGGCGAGGGCATGAGAACGTGGAGTCCCAGCGCGAAGATGATGCCATCGGCGAGGGCTGCTGGGTCGTGGTGGCCGCCTATCAGGAGGCCGCCGCCATCGGGGACGTCGTCCGCGGGCTTCGGCACCTCGGCTGGCGGGTGGTGGTCGTCGACGACGGCTCGGCCGACGCCACCGGTGCCGAGGCGCGGGCGGCCGGTGCGACGGTGGTGCGTCATGCGGTGAATCTGGGGCAAGGTGCGGCACTGCGGACGGGCTTCGCGTTCGCCCTGGCCGATCCGGGGACCCGCTGGGTCGTGACCTTCGACGCCGACGGGCAGCATGCGCCGGAGGCGGTGCGCGCCCTGCTGGCGCCCCTGCTCCGCGGCGAGGCCGACGTGACGCTTGGCTCGCGGTTCCTCGACCCCGCCGCGACCGCCAGCGTCCCCCCGCTGCGCCGGCGGCTGCTCCGCCTCGCGACCGCCATGGCGCGCCTGACCACGGGGCTCCCGCTCACCGACACCCACAACGGGCTGCGCGCCTTCTCCCGCGATGCGCTCGCGCGCTTGCGGCTCACCCAGGACCGGATGGCGCACGCCTCCGAGATCCTCTCGCAGCTCGCGCGCACCGGATCCCGCGTCCGCGAGGTGCCCGTCGTCGTCCGCTACAGCGCGTATTCCGTCGCGAAGGGACAACGCCTCATCGATGCCGTGACGATTCTCTGGGATCTCCTCCTGACCCGTGCCAGGTAACAGCCCATGACCAATTCGCAGTTCGTCCTCCTCGGCATGATCGGGCTCTTCATCCTGTACATCGTCCGGATGCGGAGCACGGCCTCGGATCGACTGATGTACCTCGCGCTCGCCGCAGTCGGCGCCGGGCTGGTGCTGAACCCCGAGTTGACGAACCGGGCGGCGGCGATGCTCGGCATCGGGCGCGGCGCCGACCTGATGTTCTACTTCTTCATCGTCTTCTGCCTCTTCCACTTCGCCACGACCGCCGCGACGCTGCGTCGGCTGCAGCGCGACCTCGGCGAACTCACGCGCATCGTCGCGCTGCAGGGCACCGGAACGAACGGCCCTCAGCCCCCCCCGGCCGTCGGCGGATAGCGCCGCCAGATCCGCCAGAGTTCCAGCGGGGCCCGCAGGAAGTCGCGGAGTCCCACGCTCGACCCGCCCGGATCCTCCCACCGCGGCAGCGGCAGCTCGCGCAACGCCGCTTCCCCCATGGCGTCGCGCAAGCGGGCAATCAGTTCCACGTCGAAGAGCCAGCGCGAGAGAAACGGGGCGGCGAGCGCGTCCACGAGCGCCGGGCCGCCGCGCATCGCCTTGGCGCCGCACTGCGTGTCGTACACCGGAAGCGCGAGCGTGATCGACGCGCAGGTCGCGAAGATACGACCGAGGTAGTGGCGGCGTTCCGAGCGGCGAATGCGCCAGCCCAGCAGCTTGACGCGCGACCCGAGCACCATCGACACCGACGGCCAGCGGACCAGCTCGTCGCGCAGCAGCAGCGCGGTGTCGAGCGGCGCGGCGAGGTCGGCGTCCAGATAACCCACGAGCGGATACCCCTCGGCCAGGACCGCGAGCAGCCCGGCCCGCACCGCCTCCGCCTTGCCGCGATTCGGATCGAGGCGTTGCACCGTGATCCGCCCCGGCGCCGCAGCCGCGAGCGCGGCGAGGCGCGCCGGCGTCGCGTCGCGACTGCCATCATCGACAAAATGGAGGTCGACCAGTTCTTGCGAGGCGACAAATGCGACAAAGGCGGCGTCATCGAGCCGCCTCGCCTCGTTCCAGGCCGGGATCACCAACGCCATCCGGTCGAGCGTCATGGATTCCCTCCCGTGGCGCGCCACTCCGCCCGCGCCGAATCGAGGTTGACGCGCTCGAAGCGCAGCGGACTCCCGACGTCGGTGGCGCGCGTGAGCAGCCACACCGGACGACCCGGCTCGGAGGCGAGGAGCAGCGTGTCGCGCGCATGGAGGTCGCGGATGTATCGATTGGTCGAATCGCGCACGAGGAGCAGCGGCGGGAAGAGCGTGTAGCCGGCCCGATCCTCCAGCACCCGTCGCGTGCACGATGGCGTGAGGGTCGACCCCGGCATCACCCGCCCCGTGGTGTCGACGGAGACGCGCAACGGGATCAGCTGCGCGGAGTCGGCGCGGTCGGCGGCCACCGCCTGGGCGAGCGCAGGCGCTCCACCCCCCGCGGCCTCGACCCGAGCCACGGCCTCGTCGAGTCGGCAGAGATCGACGCTGCGATAGAGTTGTTCCGCCTCGACGCGCGAGACGCCCAGCCCCCACATCCGCGCGATCACCTGCGCCCCCCAACTCTCCCGCACCAGGACGATCGCCCCGCGGACGCCCTGCGCCGCCGCGACCGAATCGGCATCGATGCGCATCGAGAGCATCCCGTTCCGGTACTGCCGCGCGCGCAGCGGCAGCAGCTGCGTGCTGCCGATCACCAGCGCCGAGAGGCCGGCCACCACCACCGCGTGCCGCAGCGGGAGCGACGGGGTGCGCTCACCGAGCTCCGCCGGGAAGCGCGCCGTCCAGAGGGCGAGCCACGGCGCGAGCGGCAGCATGAAGCGCGGCCCGAGATAGAAGCCGTCATGCCAGTAGCCGAAGTAGGCCAGCACGATGCCGCCGCAGGCGATCAGCGCCCAGCGATCGAAGGCGCTGACCCGCCGCACCAACGCCAGTGCGCCCGTCGCGAAGAGCAGCGACGGTACCGGCGTCTCGAGGAAGTACGTCTGCAGCCGGAGCAGGTAGAGGTTGACCAGCTCGAGCCCCCGCGCCGGCGTGTGCGGAAAACCCCACGGCGCCTCGTGAAAGCCGAGCTCGTGCGAGCGCCCCCACATCTCGATGTACCCGAAGCGGAGCGGATCGCCGGTCTGCGCGGCATTGATGACGCCGAGCAGGAGGAGCGGCAAGGCGATCCCGACGCCGCTCGCCAGCAGCGCGACGACATGGCCGCCACCGCGCCGTGCCCGCCCGAGGAGCCACGCCCCCGCGGGGATCGCGAAGACGGCGCCGTCGAGCGGTCGGATCGTCGCGGCGACCGCGAAGGCGAGCCCCATCGCGAAGGTGAGTCCCGCGCGCGGTGCGGCGGTCGCGGTCGCGGCAGCGAGCGCCCACGTCCCCAGCAGCAGCCAGGTCACCGTGGTGACGTGGTTCATCATCGAACCGCTGAGGAAGATCGTGAACGGGGCGAAGCCGTAGAGCAGCAGCGCGGCGAGCGCGACGCCGTGGCGGCCCTCGATGCGACGCAGGATCCGCGCGAACGCGAAGAGCCCGATCGCCGCGAAGCACGGCCCCACCAGCCACTCGGCGTGCGCCAGCGTGCCGAGGGCGAGCATCGCCGGTCCGCCGGCGGGGAACTGCCCGTAGACCTTGCCGCCCCAGTCGATCAGGTGCATCGCACCGGTGAACTCGGGGTGCGCGGGGGCCACGCGCCAGAACGATCCAGCCGCGAAGGTTCGCGCCTGGTAGACCTGGATGATCTCGTCGATCAGCAGCGGCGAGGCGGAGAGGACGAGTCGCGAGACTGCGGCGTACAGCCCGAAGGCGGCGAGCGCGATGCCCAGGTCGGCCGCCCAGTCGGCGCGATGCCACTGTCGCGCGGCGGTGCCCCACGCCCCGGCAGGCCAGAGCCCGGGTCGACCGCGCAGCAGGATCCACGCGATCACCGCGATGCCGAGGACGATCGCCCCGCCACTGCTCCAGGCGTCGATCCGATCGGCATACCAGGGTGCCGCGTGCCCGCCAGGAATCCAGTTGGCGATCGGCAGGAGGCCGAGGACGAGCAGGACGAACGCGGCGAAGCGACCGATCATCGGCCCACCTGTCGCTGACCCAGCGCGAACGCGCTGTCTTCGCGCGCCCAGCTGACCAGCGCGCTGTCGTAGTTGAAGGGCTCGAGGCGCGGGCGCCACTGCTCCTTGCCGATCCGCTGCCAGTAAAGCAGCCGGGTCTTGGTGCGGAAGGTGATGCTGTCGGCGAGGATCGCGGTGCGCGCGCCGAGGTCGCGCAGGATCGGTCGATTGGGGGCGTCGAAGAGCAGCACCGCGCCGAGGACGTCCGCGCTGACCAGCTCCCACTGCTTGTAGTCCGGCCCCGCGCACCAGTCGCGCCATGCCGGCGCGATCGGCGGCGCCGGCTGCACGCCGCGTTCGAGCCACCGCACCGTCCAGAGCACCGAGCACTGGTTCTCGCCCCGCACGATCGTCGGGCCCCCGCTCGCCTTGCTGCGGAGGGCGCGCACGCGCGCCTCGTTGGTGCGCCGCACGTCGCCGCGGGCGATGATCAATCCGGGCCGCGGCGTTCCGATCAGCAGCCGCGAGATGTCGCGCGTGGTGGAGCGCTCCAGGCCGTCGTACTCGCGGAACGTCACGGGCGCGCCGCGGAACAGCCCTTCCGCCACCACGCCGACGAGCGCGAGGGCGGCGAGGGCGCCGAGCGCGGGATGCCAACGCCCGAGCAACCTGGGGAGCCGGGCCACCGCGAGCAGCACGAACGGCAGGATCGGCAACAGGAACCGGGGGCCCAGCCACTCCGCATTCCCCCAATACGTCCAGTACCCGAGGAAGAGCCCGAGCACCGTCAGGAGGGCCCAGCCGTCGAGCAGCGTCAGCGCGGGCAGCGCGAGGAGCACGCCCACCGCGGCCGGTGTCAGCGGCGAGATCCGCGATTCCCAGGTGGCGATGCCGAAGCTGTGCAGCTGCTTCCGCACCTTGAGGACGCCGCGCTCGGGGGTGTAATCGGCGCCATCGGGGGCCTGATGAAAACCGAGGCGGTGATTCGGGCCCGACACGACATCGTAGCTGAAGCGGAGCGGCGCGCCGGTCGCGACCGTGTTCGTCGCCAGCAGGATCGCCATCGGACCGGCGACGCCCAGCAACCCCTGGCCGATCACGCGGCGCGGCAGGCGACCGCGGGCCACGCCCCACAGCACGAGCAGCGCGCTGGGCACCGCCGTCGCCAACGCCTCGACCGGCCGGACCATCGCGGCCGCGCCAACCAGCACCCCGAGCCAGATGGCGTCACGACGCCCCGGCGCGGCGCTGAAGAGCCGAGCGACCATGACGCCGGTGGCGCAGAGCAGCGCGGTGAGCGGGACGTGGGCGAGCTGGGAGGTTGACTGGATGGCCCAGAACGGCGAGATCGCGAGCAGGAGGACCGCGGCAAGCGCCGTCTTGGCGTCAGCCTCGAGTCGTCGCACCAGCCGCGCCCAGCAGAAGACGCCGATCGCACCGTACACCGGACCGGCGAGGGAGATCTGGCCGATCAGGACGAAGGGGACCAGCAGCAGCACGGTCCCCAGCGAGAACTGTCCGATGATGCCGATCGGGCCGATGGCGGTGAGGCGCGTGAGGACCGCCTCCGGGTGCGGCGGTACGGGGGCTGCCAGCTGGCCGTGTGCCAGCAGCCGGGCCTGCCACACCATCACCGTTTCGTCGAGCCCGGTGGGGCGACCTTCCCAGAGCCACCAGCCGAGGATGGCATAGCCGATCCCGGCGACCAGGGCGATGCCCGCATCGGCCCGCCAGTCCAGCGCCTTCCAGCGCGCGGCGACCCCGGCGAGCCGTGACACCTACTGTCCCCCGGTCCCCTCGTAGCGCGACAGCTTGCGATAGAGCGTGCTCGGGTCGATCCCCAGCACCTCCGCCGCCCGCGTCTTGTTGCCGCCCTCGGCCTGCAGCACGAACATGATGTAGGCGCGCTCGACGAGGTCGAGCTCCGGGTTGGGCTGGTTCCGCTCGGCAACGAGCGGTTCCTTCTTGCGCCGCGTGATCCGCTCCGGGAGGTGCTGCGGCTCGATCAGCGGGCCGCGGCAGAGCACCGCGGCGTGCTCGAGCGCGTTCTGCAGCTCGCGCACGTTGCCGGGCCACTCGTACACCATCACCGCGTCCATCGCCTCGGCGGCGAGCGCCTTCGGCTCCGACTCGTGTTCCTCCGAGAGATCCTGGAGGAAGCGGTCGATCAGGAGGATCAGGTCGTCGCGCCGTTCGCGCAGCGGCGGCAGCTCCACCGCGAGGACGTTGAGGCGGTAGAAGAGGTCGGCGCGGAAGTGGCCGCGCCGCACTTCTTCCTCGAGGTCGCGGTTGGTCGCCGCGATGATGCGGACGTCGACCGGGATCGCCTCGGTGGCGCCGACGCGGCGATCACCTCGCGCTGCTGCAGCACGCGCAGCAGCTTCACCTGGAGCGACGGCGGCATCTCGCCGACCTCGTCGATGAAGAAGCGTGCCGCCGCGCGCCGCCGCGAAGAGGCCCTGCTTGTCGCGCACCGCGCCGGTGAAGGAGCCGCTTCACGTGGCCGAACAGCTCGCTCTCGAGCAGCGTCTCGGGGAGCGCGCCGCAGTTGATCGACATGAACGGCCCTTCGCTGCGCAGCGAGGCGTCGTGCGTGTACCGCGCGAGCACCTCCTTGCCGGTGCCGCTCTCGCCGGTGATCAGCAGCGTCGAGTCGGTCGGGGCGACCAGGTCGGCGAAGCGGAGGATCTCCTGGAAGCGGCGCGACTTGCCGATCGGCCGCGTCACCGGCGGGCGCGGGCCGCCGCTGGTCCGGCGGATCTCGGCCTTGAGCTGCTTGTTCTCGACCCGGATCTGCCGGAACTCGCAGGCGCGGCGGAGGATCGCGAGCAGCTCGTCGTTGGAGAACGGCTTCTGCAGGTAGTAGAAGGCGCCGATGTTGACCGCCTGGATCGCGCTCTGCAGCGACGCCTGCGCGGTCATCAGGATCACCGGCATCATCGGGTCCTGCTCCTTGCAGGCCTGGAGAATGTCGAGCCCGGTGACCTGCGGCATGCGCACGTCGGTGACGACGATGTCGGGGCTCACGGTGCGGATCGCCTCGAGGCCGGCCTTGCCGCCCTGCGCGACCGAGACCTCGTAGCCCTCCTTCTTGAGGAGGATGCGCACGGTGTCGAGGATCCCCGACTCGTCATCGATCACCAGCACGGACGGCTGCTGCTGGGTCATGCTCCCTCCTCTCCAGTCGAAGTCGCGGGCAGGAAGATCGAGAAGGTCGTTCCCGAACCCGCCAGGGTATCCACCAGGATCACGCCACGATGCGCGTCCACGGCACGCTGCACGATCGCCAAGCCCAGCCCGCTTCCGCCGGTGCGGCCGGTGACGAACGGCTCGAACAGCCGCTCGCGCACCGCCTCCGGGATCCCCGGGCCATCGTCCTGCACCAGCAACATCACCGGTCGCTCGACGCGCCCCGCCGGCGCCTCGCCAGGCCGCGCCCGTCGGACGGTGACCCGGATCTCGCCCCGGCCCGCGAGCGCCTGCGCGGCATTGAGCATCAGGTTGCTGGCCACCCGGTGCAGCAGGTCCTCGTCGCCGTCGAGTTCGACCGGTTCGCCGGTGACGGTGATCGTGGTGCCCCGCGCCTCGGGATGTTCGCGGGTGATCCGCGCCGCGCCTTCGACCAGCCCCAGCAGCTCGATCCGCTCGAAGCGCGACGCCCGCACGCGCGAGAAGTCGAGGAACTCGCTGAGCAGCCGGTTGAGCCGCTCGCTCTCGCGCATCACGAGGCGCGCCAGCGTCTGGTCATCCTCGTCGGGCCCGACCGAGCGCGCGAGCTGTTCGACCGCGCTGCGGATCGCGGCGAGCGGGTTGCGGATTTCATGGGCGAGCGAGGCGCTGAGCGCCGCGACCGCCTCGAGCCGCTCGGCGCGCACCCGGAATTCCTGCAGCCGCTTGAGATCGGAGATGTCGGTGAAGATCGCCGTGACCAGCGGCCGCTCGGTGCCGGGACGCTGGAAGGTGGTGGTCGAGAGCCCCACGGGGAAGAGCGAGCCATCCGCCCGACGCACCGACGCCTCGCCCCGCATGATCCGCGTCCCCTCGGTCAGGCCGAGGACGATCGCCTCGTGCAGCTCGCGGGAGCAGGCGCGGAGCGCGTCGAGGACCGGCTGCCCCGGGATGAAGCGGCCGCCGCCGAGGATCTTGGCGCCGCGCGGATTGATGAAGCCAAGACGCCCCTCGCCATCGACGGTGATCACGCCCGACTGGATCGTCGCGAGGATCTCCTCGGCCTCGAGGCGCACCTGCGCCAGTGCCACGGCCAGGGCGTGCTGTTCGCGCGAGGCGGAGGTGAGGCGATTGCCCAGGAGGGCGATCAGGATCCCGACCAATCCGATGACCGCCACCTGCGACCATGCCAACGCCGCCTCGGGCGACCTGAGGGTGACGGCGATGTAACACGCCCCGGCGAAGAGCGTCGTGAGCAGCGAGCGGCCGGTCGGCAGCAGCAACCCGTAGACCGCCACCAGTGCCACGTAGAGCGCGGCGAGCGGCGTGGCATCGCCGGAGACGAGCGAGGTGACGAGGAGGGTATCCACCGTCGCCTGGACGAAGAGCGTCGTCGCGGGCATCGTCGCGCTGCGATCCCGGCTCACCACCGTGAACCAGCCGATCGCGACCAGGCCGAGCAGGCCGGCGACGATGCGCGCCGAGGCCGGCACGCCGGTGGCCGGTGCACCGAGGGCGCTGCCGAACACCAGCCCGACCAGCACCAGCCGGACGAGGATGATGCCGCCGACCAGCGCGCGCGGCCCCGGCAGGCGGAGGCGATCGAGCGCCCGGGGCGGTGTCGCGGCGACCGGGAACTCGCCGGTGCGGCCGCCGGCGGAGTCGGGAGGGATGGGTGGGATGGTCAAGCGGTGTAATATGCTCAATCCACCGCGAGGACGCCCACCCTGGAGGCGAGATGGCACGCGAGGACGCGCTGACGGCAGTCCGGCTCGACAAGTGGCTCTGGGCCGCCCGCTTCTACAAGACCCGCTCCGCCGCGACCGAGGCGGTGCTGGGCGGCAAGGTCGACGTCAATGGCGACGGCGCCAAGCCGGCGCGCACCGTCCGCGCGGGCGACGTGGTCGTCGTCCGGGTGGCGCCGTATCGCTGGGAGCTGGAGGTGACCGGGGTGGGTGACCGACGCGGCACGGCGGCGCAGGCCGCCGAGCTCTACCGGGAAACGGCGGCCTCGCTGCTGGCTCGCACCCAACTGGCCGACCAGCTGCGGCTCGCGCCGTCGCTGGAATTCAGCGAGGGGCGGCCGTCGAAGAAGGATCGGCGGGCAATGGAGAAGCTGCGCGGCCGTCGGTGACGGTGCGCTCGCCGTCGTCGTGCAGCAGGCGCACGGCCGGCGTGTCGAGGTCGTCGAACTGCCCGCCCCGCGCCGACCAGACATAGGCCCACACCGCCACACCCACCAGCAACAGCGCCAGCGGCAACACCAGGAAGATGACGCTCACGCCGCCACCTCGACGGCGTGCGCCGGCGTCGGCACCGCACCGCTCGGCGCTGCCCCGGCGATCGGTGCAAAGGTGCGCCCGAGCCAGCTGCCGAGCACCACGGTGAGCGAGCTCGCCGGCATCATGATCGCCGCGATCAGCGGGTTGATCGTGCCGGTCATCGCCAGCACCACGCCAACCAGATTGTAGGTCAGCGCCCAGACCATGTTGCGTCGGATCACCTGCATCGTCCGCTCGGCACCCGTCATCAGCCCCACCAGCGGCGCAAGCCCGGGCGAGGTGAGGTAGACGTCGGCGGTGGCGAGACACGCCTCCGCGCCGCCATGGACGCCGATCCCGACGTGGGCCGCCGCGATCGCCGCGGCGTCGTTGACGCCGTCGCCCACCATCACCACCGACCCGCCCTCGGCCCGCCACGCGGTGATGCGCGCCAGCTTCTCCTCCGGCGTCGCACCCCCGATCGCCGCCTCCGGCGCAAAGCCGAGCGCCGCGCCCACCTCCGCCGCCACGATCGGATCGTCCCCCGAGAGGAGCGTGGTGCGCCAGCCGCGCCGCCGCAACGAGGCAAGCGCCTCGGCGGCGCCGTCGCGGATCCGGTCGCCGAGGCCGGCCGCCGCCACCACGACGCCATCGACCGCCACCAGCACCGGCGTCAGCGCCTCCCCGCCGAGCAGCGCCACGTAGCGCTCGCCACCCGTGGCCGCGGCCATCACGAAGCGCGGCGACCCGACGACCACCTCGCGGCCCTCGACCACGCCGCGGATCCCGCCGCCCACCGCATGCGCCACCGACTCGGCGTGCGGAACGCGGCGATCCGGCCACGCCCGGCGGAAGCCGTCCGCGATCGGATGCGACGAGCCCTCTTCGAGCGCGAGCACCAGCGCCTGATGTGCCGGATCGCCATGCCACGCCACCACGGCAGTGCGCCCCTCGGTCACGGTGCCGGTCTTGTCGAGCACGAGGTGGCCAGGCTTCGAGAGCTGCTCGAGTGCGTCGCCGCCCTTGATGTAGATCCCCGCCCGCGCGGCACGGCCGACCGCGACGGTGACCGCGAGCGGCGTGGCGAGGGCGAGCGCGCAGGGACAGGTCACGATCAGCAGCGCGATCGCGTTGTCCCACGCGGCGCCCTCGTTGCGCCCGACCCAGAGCGCGAACGTGACGGCCGCGAGCACCAGCACCACCGCGACGAAGATCCCCGCCATCCGGTCGGCCATCGCGACCACCGGGGCGCGCCGCGCGCTGCTCTCCTCGACCTGGCGGAGGAGACGCGCGAGCCGCGACGTCGCCCCGGCCTCGTCCACCCGCACCGTGACCGGCGCGGCGACGTTGAGCGTGCCGGCATGCACGACATCACCCGGCGCGGCGGTCACCGGCCGCGACTCGCCGGTGAGGAGGGCGGCGTTCACTGACGTGCTGCCGTCGAGGATGGTGCCGTCGGCCGGGAAGCTCTCGCCGGCGCGCACCCGCACCGCCATCCCCGGCAGCAGCGCCGCCGCGGGGAGCGTCCGCTCGCTGCCATCCTCGGTGACGACGCGCGCCGAATCGGGGGAGAGCGAATAGAGCAGCTCGGCGGCATCGGCCGCGGCCCGCTGGCCGCGCTGCTGCAGGAAGCGACCGGTCAGCAGCGCGAAGATCAGGATCGTCACGCCGTCGAAGTAGATCGGGCCGCTGTCGGCGAAGGTGTTGATCGCGCCGCGCACGAACCCCGCACCCAGCGCGAGCGCGATCGGCAGGTCCATGTGGAGCCGGCGCGTGCGCAACGCCGCGACGGCCCCGGTGAAAAAGACCCGGCCGGGGAAGAGCATCGCGGGGATCGTCAGCCCGAGCGAGACCCAGCGGAAGAGTCCTTCGTAGGCGGCCTCCATCCCGGCGAACTGCCCCGAGTAGAGCGCCAGTGCGGGGAGCATCACGTTCCCGGCAATCGCCCCCGCCACGCCGATCCGCGACAGCATCGCCCGGTCCTCGCGGCGGCGCATCGCGTCGCGCGCGACGCCGCGGAACGGATGCGGCGTGTAGCCGAGCTGGTCGAGGGTGCGCGCCACCTGCGAGAGCGGCAGCCGCGCCGGATCCCACTCGATCCGTGCCAGCGCCCGGCGGACGTCGAGTTCGGCGCGCACCACGCCGGGGAGCAGCAGGGGCACGCGCTCCACGAGCCAGACGCACGAGGCGCAGTGCACACCCTCGAGGTAGAGGTCCGTCGTGGCCCGCCCCTCTGACGTCGCCTGCACGTAGAGCTCGGCGAAGGCGGGATGGTCGAATTCCTCGAACGAGTGCCCGCTGCTCTGCACCGCGGCCTCGCGCCGTTCGCGAAAGGCGTAGTACTGCCCGAGCCCGCTGTCCTGCAGGATGCCGTAGGCGGTCTCGCAGCCGGTGCAGCAGAACGAGGCCGTGCCATCCGGCGCGAGCAGCGCGGGCGGGACGGCGAGCCCGCAGTGGGCGCAGGGGGTGCCGAGCTGGGGGGCAGTCATCAGGCGATCAGTGGTGGTGTGCCGGCATCGCGGGCGGTGCCGCTGCCACGACGGGCACCGAGGGCATCACGCGGTGGAGCCAATGGGCCGCCGGCACGAGGTCGAGGTGCGAGGCGAGCGAGAGGAGGCCGAGCAACAGGATCGTCGCGGCGCTGGCCAGCGGCAGCCGCGCGCGCCATGGCCCGGCGAGCCGCTGCAGTCCGACGCCGACGGTGAGCATCATCGGCAGCGTGCCGAGCCAGAAGACCGCCATCAGCGCGGCGCCGTGCAGCGGCGTCCCGGTGCCGGCGGCGGTCACCACGAAGGCATAGAGCCAGCCGCACGGCAACAGCGTCGTGAAGAGTCCGGTCGCGGCGGCGCGCACCACCGGCGGCCGATCCATCAGTCGCCGCAGCGCGCCACCCATCGCCTGCTGCCAGGCGGCCGGTGGGCGCACCGGGGCGACCCGCGCCCCGCCCGCCACGAGCAGTGCGTGCGCACCCCAGACGACCAGCAATCCCGCCGTGAGGATCGCCGCGACATGCTGCACCCCGGCCAGCGTCCCGGCCCGCTCGAGGCCGGCACCGAGCAGCCCGGCGGCAGCGCCGAGCAGGAGGTAGGCGGCCAGGCGACCGAGGTTGTAGGCGGCGTGCGCGCTCCGCGTCTCGCGCCACGCCGCGCCGGCCGGTGCATACAGGCAGGTGAACGCCCCGCACATCGCGGCGCAGTGGACGCTGCCAAGCAGCGAGGCCACCAGCACGGCGAGGGCGAAGGTCACTGGGGGGCGTCTCCCGGGCGTGCGGTCACCACTGCAGCCACCGCGGTGGTCGAGGCGTCGAGCCGCAGGTTGTCGGTGAAGCGGTCGTTCCCGCGCACCGCGGTGAGCCGCAACTCCCAGAGCCCGGCCCGACCGATCACGCCGGACGCCGCATAGCGGCCGGGTTCGCCAGTCGCCGCCAGCGTCGCGCGGCGTACATCGGCCGCGTAGGCGATCGGCATCGCCTCGATGGTGACCATCGCCTCCGTGACCGGTTCGCCGGCCGCCGTGTGCAGGGTCACGACCAGCGAATCGCCGCCCGCCGTGCCCACCATGCCGAGGCTCGGCGCCATGACCCATCCGAGTGCCACGTTGCGGCTGTCCTGGGCCATCGTCGAATCCCAGCTGACGGCCTTCTGGTAGTAGTTCGACTCGACCGCGAAGTGGCGATCGCCGCCGGCCACGCGCACCAGCACCACGCCAAGCACGACGTTGCCGAGCAGCGCCGTGATGATCATCGTCGGCCAGATCCGTTCCCGCGAGAAGGGTGACTTCATGGCGTGCTCCCCGCAGCCGCAACCGGGCCCAGGAGGTTGAACGGGGTGTCGCTGGTGTAGCCCGGCCCCGCGGTGATCCGGATCGTCACGTCATGCTTGCCGTTCACGAACGCGCTCCGCGGCAGCAGGATGAAGAGCGACGTGGTGCGGAGGTCGTTCGCCTTGACGGTGAGCGGACTCTCCGGCGCGATCACCTCGCCGCCGTCGGCACCGATGACCGTGATCGTGTAGACCTGCTCGACGCGACTCCGGTTGCCGACCCGCACCCGCACCTGGTTGGCCACGCGGCCGTCGGGCTCGACGCGGAACGGCTCGGCCTGGCTGCGCAGGACGGTGATGTCCGCCGCGGGCCGGGTGCCGAGGGAGTAGAGGAAGCCGCCGAAGAAGAGCGTCAGCGCGAGCGGGTAGAGCACCACGCGCGTCCGCAGCATGTGCTTCGGCTTGCCCGCGAGCGCATCCTGCGAGCTGTAGCGGATCAGCCCCTTCGGCTTCCCGACCTGGGTCATGATCGCGTCGCAGGCGTCGATGCACTGCGTGCAGTGGACGCACTCCATCTGCAGCCCGTTGCGGATGTCGATGCCGGTGGGGCAGGTCGTGACGCACGCGCCGCAGTCGATGCAGTCGCCGGCGTCGGCCGGCCGCGGCTTCGAGTGGCCGCGCGGCTCGCCGCGCACATAGTCGTAGGCCACGATCACCGACTGCTTGTCGAGCAGCACGGACTGCCACCGGCCGTAGGGGCAGGCGATCAGGCAGGTCTGCTCCCGGAACCAGGTGAAGTCGGTGAAGACGAGCGCCGTGGTGACCGCCATCACGATGAACGGCGTCGGGTGCTCGGCCGGCGAGAGGCGCACCCACTGCTCGATCGCCTCGACCCCGACGAAGTACGCCAGAAAGGTGTGCGCCAGCACCAGCGAGATCAGGAAGTACACCGCGTACTTGGCGAGCCGCCGCGGATGGAAGTGCGACCGCTTCCGGTCCAGCTGCAACGAGCCGCTCCGTCCGCCCTCGAACAGCCGCTCGATGGGGCGATAGAGGAACTCGAGATAGACGGTCTGCGGGCAGGCCCAGCCGCACCAGACGCGCCCGAAGAGCGCGGAGAAGAGGAAGATGGTGATGATCACCGATCCGAGCAGCAGCATCAGCAGCAGCGTGTCGGTCGGCAGGAAGGTGGTGCCAAGGATCGTGAACTGGCGGCGCGGCACGTCGAGCAGGATCGCCGGCAATCCCTGGATGCGGACGTGCGGGATGCCGATGAAGACGACCATCAGGACGTAGGCCACGATCCGCCGGCGCGTGAACCACGCGCCAGCGGCGGGCTTCGGACGGATCCAGTTGCGCGATCCGTCCTCGTTCAGGGTCGGCAGGACGCGGCCGCTTGCGGCCGGAGCGGTCATCGGGGTTCCACGACTCCTTCTGCAACTTTCGGCTTCGCCGGGGTGGTCCCGTGCAAGGACCAGACGTAGGTCGTGACGTGCTCGACATCTTCAGGCTTCAGCATCTGGCCCCAGGCCGGCATCCCCTTCGCCAGGACGCCATCGACGATCGTCGCATGGATCTTGTCGATGGTGCCGCCATGGATCCACGAATCATCGGTCAGGTTCGGCCCGATGAGCCCGCCGCCGTCGGCGGCGTGGCAGGCGACGCAGTTCTTGGTGAAGACTTCCTTCCCCTCGGCGACCGCCTTCGGATCGGCCGCCATCGCGAGGAGCTGCTCCGGCGTCACCGTCGAGGCCACCACCGGGTGTTCGGCCGCCGCGGCCGCCATCGCCGCATCGTACTCGGCGATCCGCCCCTTGCCGGAGCCGATGCCGATCACGTTCAGGTAGTAGACCGCGGCGAAGATGATCGTCAGCCAGAAGATCGTCACCCACCAGGCCGGCATCGGGTTGTCGTACTCCTGAATGCCGTCGTAGCTGTGCTCGATCAGGCGATCCTGGTCACTCATGGGACGCTCCTGCGGAAGGACGGGACGGCGCCACCGGCGCGTCCTCAAGGGGAAGCCGGGCAGCCTCCTGCCACCGGAGGCGCGCGGAGGGCCGGAACACCCACCACGCGATCCCGACGAAGGATGCCAGGAAGAGGATCAGGGCCACCTCGGCGTAGCTGGAGAGGCCCGCATTGCTCATGAGATCGGTGAGGCTCATGGCGCCCGTCCCGCGGCGGCCACGGCCGGCGCCGCCTTGATGTCGCGGCCGAGGCGCTGCATGTAGGCGACGATCGCGATCACCTCGCGGTCGGCCAGCCCGGCGGGCCCGCCCGAGCGCTCGACCTCGGCGGCCAGCTCGGCGGCCTGCGCCTTCGCCATCGGCACCGCGTTGTTGATCGCGTCGCCGTACGGGACGCCCAGCATCGCCATCGCGTCGACGCGCTTCGGAATCACGTCCCAGTTGATGGTGTTGGTGGCGAAGTGGGCGTACGCCGGCATGATCGACTTCGCCGCGAGCTCCCGCGGATTGGCGAAGTGGCGCACGTGCCAAAGGTTCGGGTACTTGCCGCCCTCGCGCGCGAGGTCCGGCCCGATCCGGCGCGAACCCCAGAGGAACGGATGCTCGTACACCGACTCACCCGGCTTCGAGTACTCGCCGTAGCGCTCCGTCTCGTAGCGCAGCGGGCGGATCTGCTGCGAGTGGCAGTTGAAGCAGCCCTCGCGGATGTACATGTCGCGGCCGTAGAGCTCGAGCGGCGTGTACGGCTTGACCGACGCGATCGTCGGCACGTTGGCCTTGATCAGGAAGGTCGGCAGGATCTCGAAGAGCGAGGCCACCACGACCGCCAGCACCGTCAGCACGGTGAAGAAGATCGGCATCCGCTCCCACTTGCGGTGGTAGCGCATCGCGCGGATCCGGCCGATGAAGCCCTCGCCCGCCGGGATGCGCGCCGGCTCCGGCACGTAGCTCTTCGAGAGCGGCGCGGCGCGGATCACCGGGACCTCGTAGGTCGCCGGACGGGCGCGCCAGGTCATCAGGATGTTCCAGCCGAAGAGCAGCATCCCGACGATGTAGAGCGAGCCGCCCGCGACGCGCACCCAGTACATCGGCATCAGCTTGGCGACGGTCTCGACGAAGTCCGGGTACATCAGGCGCCCGGTCTCGTCGAAGGCGCGCCACATCAGCCCCTGCGTGACGCCGGCGCTGTAGATCGCCACGACGTACAGGATGATGCCGAAGGTGGCGATCCAGAAATGGAGCCCGGCCAGCTTCTTCGAGTGCAGCGGCGCCTGGAAGAGGCGCGGCAGCAGCCAGTAGACCATGCCGAAGGTCAGGAAGCCGTTCCACCCCAGCGCGCCGGTGTGGACGTGGGCGATGATCCAGTCGGTGTAGTGCGCCAGCGCGTTGACGCTCTTGATCGAGAGCATCGGGCCCTCGAACGTCGACATGCCGTACGCCGTGATGCCGACCACGAAGAACTTGAGGATCGGGTCGTCCACGACCTTCTGCCAGCCGCCGCGGAGCGTCAGCAGGCCGTTGATCATGCCGCCCCAGCTCGGCGCCCAGAGCATCACCGAGAAGATCATCCCGAGCGTGGAGGCCCACTCCGGCAGCGCGGTGTAGTGGAGGTGGTGCGGACCGGCCCAGATGTAGAGGAAGACCAGCGACCAGAAGTGCAGGATCGAGAGGCGGTACGAGAAGACCGGCCCCCCCGCCGCCTTCGGCATGAAGTAGTACATCAGGCCGAGGAACGGCGTCGTCAGGAAAAACGCGACGGCGTTGTGGCCGTACCACCACTGCATGAACGCGTCCTGCACGCCGGCGTAGATCGAGTAGCTCTTGAAGGCGCCGGCGGGGAGCGAAAGGTTGTTGAAGATGTGCAGCACCGCGACCGTCACGATCGAGGCGACGTAGAACCAGATCGCCACGTAGAGGTGCCGCTCGCGCCGCTTCACCATCGTCCCGACGAAGTTCACCGCGAACGCCACCCACACCACCGCGATCGCGATGTCGATCGGCCACTCGAGCTCGGCGTACTCCTTGGCCTGCGTCAGGCCGAGCGGGAGCGTCACGGCGGCGGCGAGGATGATCGCCTGCCAGCCCCAGAAGTGAAAATTGCTGAGGGCGTCGGAGAACATCCGCGTCTTCAGCAATCGTTGCGACGAGTAGTAGCAGCCGCAGAAGAACGCGTTGCCCGCGAAGGCGAAGATCACCGCGTTGGTGTGGAGAGGGCGGAGCCGACCGAACGACGTGATCGGCAGTCCGAGATTGAAGGCGGGGTCGGCAAGCTGCAGGGCGATCAACAGCCCCACGATCATGCCGATCAACCCCCAGACGAAGCAGGCGACGAGAAACTTGCGGACGACGGCATCATCGTACGTGAATTCGTCCAGCACCGCTCCCGACCCTGAACCCGACGCATCAGCACTCATACCCACGCCTCCAGACCCCGTGAATGATCCCTGCCTCGCACCTGGAAACCTTCAGGAACGATTGCAGGGTAATGGGTCGGGATTCGTGCTGCCACCAAGTAAAACAGTCGGAATTGCGACGGCCGGATCGACAGGGGGAGGCCCTCCCCGGCGGGTCAGCGATCGAGCGCCGCGATCGCCGCTTCCCAGGCCGCCATCGCCTCGTCCAGCTTCCGCCGTTCGGCGTCCCGGGCCGCCGTCAGCGTGCTGATCCCGCCACGGTCCGCTCCGCCATAAAGCGCCGGATCGGCAAGGGAGGCCTCGAGCGCCGCCAGCTCCGCCTCGTGCTTGGCGACCAGCGCCTCGGCCTCCTCGACCGCCCGCTCGCGGGCCCGGCGGCGCTTCCCCTCGTCGGCCGAGGCGTCCTTGGGGGGTGGCGCGCTGTGCCGGACCGCGGCCCGACGCTTCGCCTCCGCCTCGGCGGCGAGCCGGGCCGTCCGGCGCGAGCCCGCGTCGGCCTCCCACTCGTCGAAGCGGCCGGGATAGTCGTACAGCATGCCGTCCTCGAAGGCCCAGATCCGCGTCGCCAGCTGCTGCAGGAGCGCGCGGTCGTGCGAGACGAGGAGGACGCTGCCGTCGTACCCGGCGATGGCATCTTCAAGAGCCTCGATCGATTCGACGTCGAGGTGGTCGGTCGGCTCGTCGAAGACCAGCAGGTTGGCGTCGGCCAGCATCATCAGCGCCAGCGCCACGCGCGCGCGTTCGCCGCCGGAAAGTGAGCCGGCGCGGCGCAACACGCTGTCGCCCGAGAAGTCGAAGCGGCCGAGGTGCCCCTGGATCTGCCCACGGGTCCACATCGCGCGGCGATCGGCGATCAGGTCGTACAGTGTCTTCTGCGGATCGACGTCGCCGAGATCCTGCCGGTAATAGGCCACGCGCGTCGCGGGCATGATGCGTACCGCGCCGCCCGCCGAGGGCCGCTCACCGAGCAGCGTTTTGAGCAGCGTCGACTTCCCCGCCCCGTTCGGGCCCACCAGGCCGACGCGATCCCCGCGACGCAGGATTCCCGACCACGGCCGCAGCAACGTGCGCCCCTCGACCGCGACCTCGAGCTTCTCGGCCGCCAGCACCTGATCGCCGCCGCGATCACCCGCCGTGAACGAGACCGACATCGCCCCTTCCTCGCCCGGCGGCGGCGTCAGCCGCGGCACCCGCTCCAGCCGCTTGCGGCGGCCCTTGGCCTGTGCCGAGTTGCCGCCGGCGATGTTCCGCCGGATGAAGTCCTCTTCGGCCGCGATCTTCGAGTCCTGCTTCCGGAAGGCGCGCATCGCGGCGTTGCGGCGCTCGGCGCGCTGCTCGATGAACTCCGAGTAGCCGCACTCGTACACCGACGCGCTCTTCGCCTCGAGGTGCAGGACGTGGTCGACCACGGCATCGAGGAAGGCACGATCGTGGGAAATCAGCAGGACCGCTTCGTCGATGCTCTTGAGGTACTCCTCGAGCCAGCGCGCCGTCGCGATGTCGAGGTGGTTGGTCGGTTCGTCGAGGATCAGCAGATCGGCCGGTGCGGCGAGCTGCCCCGCGAGCGCCAGCCGGCCGCGTTCACCACCGGACAGCGAGGCGACGTCGCGGGTGCGCGAGACCTCGGGGTCGAAGCCAAGACCGGCGAGGACCGCGTCGACGCGCGCCGCGGCCGCATACCCTCCCTCGCGCTCGAATCGCTCGAGGTCGTGCGAGTACTTGTCGAGTTGTGCCTGCGTGAGCGCGTCCCCGGCGGTGCCGAGCGCATCGGCCTGCACCGCGAGGTCACGCTCGAGGGCGAAAAGCTCCTTGAAGCCGAGCGCCGCCGCGTCCCAGACCGTCTTCTCGCCGCCGAGGTCGCGGTACTGGTCCATCACGGCGATCCGGATCCCGCTCATCCGCGCCATGCTGCCGCGATCGGGCGCCCGCTTCCCGGTGACGATGTCCATCAGCGTGGTCTTGCCGCTCCCGTTCCGGCCGATGATGCCCCAGCGGTCCCCTTCCATCACCGTGAAGGTGATGTCCTGGAACAGCGTGTCCGAGCCGAAGATCACGGCGAGACTGGAGGCGGAAAGCAGCGTCATGACACCCTATCACACGAGAAAGGCGAGCGGCCGTGCCGGGCGCAAAATGCTCCCGGCCGGAGATTCCGGCCGGGAGCATAACACCATCGGCGGGTTGCCGGAGAATCAGTGCCCGGTGGGGGCGCTCTTGGCCGTGGTCTTGGCCGCGGGCTTGGCCGGGGTCTGCCCGTCGATCTTCACCGTGCCGCCGTTTTCGCCGCCCTGGATGTCGACGATCAGCTTCCCGGTCTGGGGATCGCGGATCTGGATCCGGCCGCCGGAGTCGCTCCCCTGGATGTCGACGACCTGCTGGCCGTTGATCTTGATGTTGACGTTGCCGTTGCTGTCGCGGCGCGAGACTTCGTCGCCCTGATTGCCGTCGGGGCCGTTCCGGAGGTCCTCGACCACCGACGACGGCAGCATCAGCCGGTGCCGCTGGCCGGACGGGAGGAAGGTGATCGTCCCGAACTGCTCCAGGTCGGAGAAGCCGCTGTCCGCCTCGGTCAGGCAGGCGAAGGCCATCTTGTTGTCGATCTGGTGCGCGTCCGTCACCGTCAGCTCGCAGTTGGCGAACTGCTCGACGTCGACGCTGTCGTTCAACCGCACCGTCAGGTCGAAGCCGTCGACCTTGTCCGGCGCGTTCCGCTTGACCTGCAGCTTCTGCAGCGACCCGAGCTTGAGATCGTTGAGGCGAAACGGCGCGCCGAGCATCGGGATGCTGAGCGTCGACGCGCTGTGGGTGATCTGCTCGACCTTGCGCTCGCCGACGTGGAAGCCCGTCCGGATGATCATGCCGATGATGAAGATGCCGAGCATGCCGGCGACGATCTTTATCCAGTCTTTCGGGGTCATCGTGTCCTCCTGCAGGGGCGGCCCCGGAAAATCCGGGGCGATAGAGAAGGAACGTAGTCTGTGGTACACTAGTTTCAAGTCGCAACGTTGCAACAGTGGAACGCCGAGGGCCGGACGCCCCTACTTTTCCCGGATGCTTCGCCCCCTGCATGCGCTCACTTGGGACAACCGCTTCGCCCGCCTCCCCGACGCCTTCGGCGAGCGGGTGCAGCCGACGCCGCTCCCCGACCCGTGGCTCGTCGCCTTCAATCCCGACGTCGCCGCGCTGCTCGACCTGGCCCCCTCGGCGGCGACCGATCCCGACTTCCTCGCCTGGATCGCCGGCAACCTGACCCTCCCGGGGACGGAGCCGATCGCTGCGATCTACGCCGGGCATCAGTTCGGCGTCTGGGTGCCGCAGTTGGGCGACGGCCGCGCCATCCTGCTTGGCGAGGTGCACAGCGGCGACCACCAGCACTGGGACGTGCAGCTGAAGGGCGCCGGGATGACGCGCTTCTCGCGCATGGGTGACGGCCGCGCCGTCCTCCGCTCCACCATCCGCGAGTATCTCGCCGGCGAGGCGATGCACGGCCTCGGGATCCCGACGACGCGCTCGCTCGCGATCGCCGCGAGCGACTATCCGGTCTATCGCGAGCGGGCCGAGACCGCGGCGGTGCTGGTGCGCGTGGCGCCGTCGCATGTGCGCTTCGGCTCGTTCCAGCTCTTCGCGTCGCGGAAGCAGGCCGACGAGGTGCGGCTGCTGGCCGACCACGTGATCGAGCACCACTTCCCCGCCGTCCTCGCCCTCCCGGCCCAGGAGCGCTATGCGGCGTGGTATCGCGAGATCGTCGATCGCACGGCGCGCCTGATGGCGGAGTGGACCGCGGTCGGCTTCGCGCACGGCGTGATGAACACCGACAACATGTCGATCCTCGGGCTCACGCTCGACTACGGGCCCTACGGCTTCCTCGACCGTTACGACCCGGGCTTCATCTGCAACCACTCGGACCCGAGCGGTCGCTACGCCTTCGACCAGCAGCCGCGCATCGGCCTCTGGAACTGCGCCCGCCTCGGCGAGGCGCTCTTCCCGCTGGTGCCGCAGGAGCCGGCGCTCGCCGCGCTCGAGTCGTACCGTCACACCTTCGAGACGACGATGGACGGGCTGGTGCGCGCCAAGCTCGGCCTCGCACGCCGCCTCGACGGCGACGCGGAACTGGCGAGCGACCTCTTCGACCTGATGCACCGCGCCGGCGCCGACTACACCCGCACCTTCCGCCTCCTCTCGGCGGTCGACGCCGACCAGCCCGAGACCATCACCGCGCTGGGCGACGAGGTCGCCGCCCCCGCGCTGCTCGATCCGTGGCTCGCGCGCTGGCTGGCGCGCGTCTCGGAGGAGACGCTCCCCGCGCCGCGCCGCCGCGCCGCGATGGCCGCGGTCAACCCGAAGTACGTGCTCCGCAACTGGATCGCGCAGGAAGTGATCGAGGCCGCCGAGGCGCGCGACACTGCGCCGCTCGAGGCCGTGATGACGCTGCTCCGCGCGCCCTATGACGAGCATCCTGGAATGGAGCGGTATGCGGTGGGGCCGGCGGAGGGGATGGGGGAGGTGGTGGTTTCCTGTTCGTCGTGAGTCGCGAGTCCTGAGTCGGGAGAGAGGTCCTTCGACTCCGTCCGCTTCGCGGACTGCGCTCAGGATGACACCCCTCAGGACTCAGGACTCACGACTCACGACTCCTACGGCGCCGCCTCCAGGAACTCCAACCCCTCCCCCTTGTTCATCGTGTGCCGCAGCGCCCATTCGTCCTCGAAGAGGATGATCGACTGTCCCTTGGCATCGAAGAGGCGCATGCGCGCGCGGCCCTCGACCATCTGCTCGATGGTCTCTTCGGGGCCGCGGACCCAGCGGGCGTGGCGGAAGGGGAGCGGCTCGAGGCGGCAGGGCGCGCCGTATTCGTTGAGCAGGCGGAAGATCAGCACGTCGAACTGCAGCATGCCGACCGCGCCGACGATCGGCACGGGGCCGGCGATCGATTCCTGGTAGAAGACCTGCACCGCGCCCTCTTCGCCGAGCTGGCGGAGGCCGGTGTCGAGGTGCTTGCGGCGGAGCGGGTCGGCGATCACCACGCGCGCGAAGTGCTGCGGCGCGAAGCGCGGGATGCCGCTGAAGGCGACGTCGCCCTTGAGCGAGATCGAATCGGAGACGCGGAGGTTGCCGCGATCGAGGATGCCGATCACGTCACCCGGAAAGGCCTCCTCGATCTCGACGCGCTCGCGCGCGAGGAACTGCTGCGGCTGCGCCAGCCGGAGCGTCTTCTTGGTGCGCGCGAGCGTGACCGTCATCCCCGCCTCGAAGCGGCCGGAGCAGACGCGCACGAAGGCGATCCGGTCGCGGTGCTTCGGGTCCATGTTCGCCTGGATCTTGAAGACGAAGCCGGTGAAGTCGGGATCGGTCGGCTGGACCTCGCCGCCGCCCTCGATCGGGCGCGGCAACGGCCCCGGCGCCACGGCGAGGAAGTCGTGCAGGAACGGCTCGACGCCGAAGTTGGTGAGCGCGGAGCCGAAGAACATCGGCGACAGCGTCCCGTTGCGGATCGCCGCCTCGTCCCACGGATGGCCGGCGGCCTCGAGCAGCTCGAGCTCGTTCCGGAGCGTGGCGACGGCGTCGCTGCCGATCGCGTCGGCGAGCGTGCCGTCGCCGAGCGGGATGCGGCGGGTCTCGACCATCGCCGCGCCGTGGTCGCCGCCGCGATCGAAGAGCAGCACCTCGCCGCGGCGCCGATCGGCGACGCCGACGAAGCCGTTGGCCGTGTTCACCGGCCAGGTCACCGGGTGGATGTCGAGCCCGAGGTCGGTCTCGACATCGCCGATCAGCTGCAGGGGATCGCCGCCGGGGCGGTCGCACTTGTTGACGAACGAGAAGATCGGCATCCGGCGCATCTTGCAGACGTCGAAGAGCTGCCGGGTCCGTTCCTCGACGCCGCGCCGGTTGTCGAGCAGCATCACCGCCGAGTCGGCGGCGACCAGCGTCCGGTAGGTGTCCTCGGAGAAGTCGGCGTGGCCGGGGGTGTCGAGGAGGTTGACCTGGTAGCCGAGGTACTCGAACTGCATCACCGACGAGGTGACCGAAATGCCGCGCTGCTGCTCGAGCGCCATCCAGTCCGACGTGGCATGCCGGGCCGCCCGGCGCGCCTTGACCGAGCCCGCGAGGTGGATCGCGCCGCCGTACAGCAGCAGCTTCTCCGTCAGCGTCGTCTTGCCGGCGTCGGGGTGCGAAATGATCGCGAAGGTGCGTCGGCGGGCGATCAGCGCCGCCAACGCCTCGGGGGTCAGGTCAGCCATAGGGGGGCAAAGATACCACGCTCGCCGTTCCGTCCGGGCCGCCCCGGGGCTAGACTCCGGCCATGTCCGCCCCCGACGATGACGGCCTGACGCCGCGCCACTGGATCGCCCTGACCGCCCTCGTCTCCGGGGTGGTCGCCACGTACCTCCACCTCTGGAAGCTCGGGCTCGCCGGCCAGCTGGCCTGCACGGCCAACCACGGCTGCGAAATCGCCCAGTACTCCCCCTACGGCTACTTCTTCGGGGTCGATGTCGCCCTGATCGGCGCCGTCGGCTACACCATGGTCTTCATCACGGCCATGATCGGGGTGCAGCCGCGCTGGATCCGCGACCCGCGGAACACCAAGCTGCTGGCGATGATGGTCTACCCGGCCTTCCTCTTCACGCTGCGCCTCAAGTACGGCGAGTTCATCGTCCTGAAGACGTTCTGTCCGTGGTGTGCGGTCTCCGCCGTCACCATTACGCTTCACAGTGTGCTGGTGTGGATGGACTGGAAGCGAGTGAAGGGATGATGGATGATGGATGCATCTTGTCATCCTGAGCGGAGCCCGCGCAGCGGGCGTAGTCGAAGGACCTCTTTCCCTGCGCGCGGAGAGAGGTCCTTCGACTGCGCAGCCCTGCGGGCCGCTACGCTCAGGATGACACCGGTGGGGGAGCATCCATCATCCATGATCCATCATCTCCCCACCTCCTCCAGCCTCTCCACCTCCCGCAGCTTCGGCGCCCACCGCCACGTCCCGCCCACCACCGCCAGCGTGATGCCGCCGCCGAGGAGGACGGCCGGGACGGCGCCGATCAGGCGCGCCGCGAGGCCCGACTCGAAGGAGCCGATTTCGTTGCTCGAGCCGACGAAGATCTGGTTGACGCTGGTGACGCGCCCCATCAGGTGATCGGGGACGAGCAGCTGCAGCAGCGTCGAGCGGACCACCACCGAGATCATGTCGGCCGCGCCCGTGCACACGAGCAGGAGCGTCGAGAGCCAGAGCGTGCGCGCCAGGCCGAAGCCGATCGTGAAGAGCCCGAACCACGCCACCGCGAAGAGCAACGCGCGCCCCGCGCGCTGCATCGGCGGCCGCCATGCCAGCCACAGCGACATCGCCACCGCGCCGACCGCCGGTGCCGCGCGCAGCACGCCGAGGCCCCACGGCCCGGCGTGGAGGATGTCGGCCGCGAAGATCGGCAGCAGCGCCACCGCGCCGCCGAAGAGCACCGAGAAGAGGTCGAGCGTCATCGCCCCGAGGAGGACCTGCTGCCCGCGCAGGAAGCGGATCCCGGCGGCCAGCGATTCGCGAATCGGCTCGGCCACCGCCGCCACCGGTGGTGCGCCACGGAAGCGGATTGCGAACAGCGCCACGAGCGCCACCACGATCAACGACGCATCGACCAGGTAGCTCCCCTGCGCGCCGAGCCAGACGTTCAGCAGCCCGCCGAGCGCCGGGCCGATCACGGCGCCCAGCTGCCACGTCGTGCTCCGCCACGTCACCGCGTTGGCCTGCACGTCGCGCGTCACCATCGCCGCGGCGAGCGCGGTGCGCGCCGGCTGCAGGAAGGCGCGCGCGATCCCGCTCACCGCGATCACCAGGTAGGCGCCGAGCACGCGGTGCCGCGCGGCCTCGCCGGTCAGCCCCGCCAGCAGCGCCAGCGCCAGCGAACACGCCAGCAGCGTCACCGTCGCGAGCAGCGCCAGCCGCCGCCGATCCATCCGGTCGGCCACGTGCCCCGCAAAGAGGGCCGTCGCGATGTTGGGGAGCGCCTCGGCCAACCCGATCAACCCCAGGGCCAGCGGATCGTGGGTGTCGAGGTACATCTGCCACGCGACGACGACGCCCTGGATCTGGATCCCGAGCGTCGTCGTGAAGTGGGCCGTCAGGAAACGGCGGAAGTCGGGAAGCCGGAGCGCAGCCCAGGGGTCGTGCATGCCGAAAGCTAGTCGTGAGTCGTGAGTCCTGAGTCCTAGTCCTGAGTCTGTCGTGAGCCCTAGTCCTGAGTCCTGAGTGGTCAGAGGCGGAGGGCGTCATCCCGAGCAACGCGAGGGATCTGCGTATCCGCGGTCACGCAGGTCCCTCACTTCGTTCGGGATGACCGTTCCGCTCCTCTCACGACTCACGACTAACGACTCACTTCTTTTTCGGCATCACCAACTCCAACGCATTCTCCCCCATCCCCACCTTCGCCTCCGCCGGCATCGCCACCAGGAACTCGCGGCCGCCGGCGGTCAGCACCGGATAGCGGCGCGCGTACTCGGCGAGGGCCGGAAGGAAGAGGAACTCCGGCAGCGCGATGTCGCGGACCAGGAGTCGCTCGAGGCGGAAGCGCATCACGCCGTTGTCGCGCTGCGGCATCGACAGCTCGGCCATGAACGACGAGGTCGAGTCGACGAAGGAGAAGATCGGCCCGAGCTCGGCGCGCGCCGAGGGCGGGAAGTCCATCAGGCGGCCGCGGATCCGGATGCGAGTGCTGTCGGAGGTCACGAGGAACGCGAGCGAATCGGGGAACGGCGGGACGCCGAGGCGCGCCAGCAGGTAGGCGGTGAAATCGCCGACGTCGACCCGGCCGGTGCGAGCGCGCTTGTCCACGAAGACGGAGTCCACCGTGGCCGAGGCGCGCGTCACCCCCGGCGTGGTGATGCGGGAGCCGTTCGGGGTGACGTTGTCCTGCGCCGCGAGCGGGGCGGCGGCGAGCAGGGTGAGCAGCGGCAGCAACTTGAAACGCACGGGCGGTGACTCCGAATCAGGGGAAGGGGTGGACGTCATGGCCGGCCCCTCTGCACACAGTCGCTCCGCGACTCGACTAGAATCTGTCAGCGTCGCCGCCGAGGCGCCGCGTCACCCCAGGCCGGAGCCTCGCCGATGCGCCGTCTTCTCCTTGCCGCCCTGCTCCTGCTCGGCGCGGCTTCCCCCGCCCGCGCGGACCACGACGACGTCTTCTGGGGCCAGCTCGGCCACCGGATCATCGCCCGCGTCGCGGCCGCACGGCTCACGCCGGCGGCGCGGCAGGCGGTGCGCGACCTGATCCCGGGCGAGACGCTCGCCTCGGTGGCCTCCTGGGCCGACAGCATCCGCCCCTCGCGCCCCGAGACCGGCCCCTGGCACTACGTCAACATTCCGATCTGGGACTCGGTCTACCGACCCAGGACCGTCTGCCCCGACGGCGGCTGCGTGATCGCGGTGCTCGAGAAGCAGATCACCGTGCTCGGCGACCGCAGCCGGCCGCGCGCCGAGCGTGCCGAGGCGCTCAAGTGGGTCGTGCACCTGATGGGCGACATGCACCAGCCGCTCCACGTCGGGGACCGCGGCGATCGCGGCGGCAACGACGTCAAGCTGACCTGGGCCGGGAAGCCGTGGACACTGCACTCGATCTGGGACACCGGGCTGCTGGTGGGCACCGGGGTGCCGGAGGAGAGCTACGTGGTCGACATCGGCCGCACACTCGCCCAGCGCGGCGACCTGGCAACCCTCACGCGCGGCTCGATCGTCGACTGGGCCATGGAATCGCATGATGTCGCGCGCGACGTGGCGTACCCTTTCCTGCCAGCGTCGCTCGACGTCGATCCCAGCTACCTCGCGAAGGTCCGCGTGATCCTCGAGGATCGTGTGCTCCGCGCGAGCGTGCGGCTGGCGAAAGTGTTGAACGAGGCGTTGGCGAAGGGCTGATCGAGAAGCGAGAAGCGAGAAGCGTGGCTCGGCGGGAAGATCTCTCCGCTGGGCCACGCTTCTCGCTTCTCGCTTCTCGCTTCTCGCTTCTCGCTTCTCGCTTCTCGCCCTACGCCGCCTGCAACGCGTCCACGCTCCACTTCCCGCTTCCCTTCAGCAGCACGATCAGCGCGAGGCCCACCGCGAGGAGGTGCAGCTCGAAGCCGCCGCCCTGCTGGCCGACAAAGAACGAGGCGCGGTGCATCATCAGCGCCGCGGTGATCATCTGGATGCCGAGCGCCGCGGCGGCGAGGCGACCGAAGGCGCCGAACAGCAACGCGATCCCGCCGATCGACTCCACCGCGATGGCGACGTAGGCGAGCGCGGTCGGCACGCCGATGGAGGTCATGAAGCCGACCGTCCCGGCGATCCCGTAGCCGCCGAAGAGGCCGGCCGACTTCTGGAGCCCGTGCGGGAGGATGAAGAGCGCCAGGGTGATCCGGGCAATGAACGGCACGATGTCGTCGGTGGTGCGGGTCAGGGAGCGAAGCATGGGGGCCCTCACAGGTACGAGTGGTCGGCGATCAGGAGCAGCTGCCGAACAATACTTCGCTAGTAGATTGTTGTCAACAACACATATTGCGACGCAAGCCCGGGTATGAAGGGCTGGTCGTAAGTCGTAAGTCGTAAGTCGTAGGTCGCCCGAGAAAGGACGCGCTTCTCGCTTCTCGCCTCTCGCTTCTCGCCTACCGTACCCGCGCCCGAATCCTCCCCAGCAACCCGTTCAACACTCGCAACTCCTCCGCCGACATCCCCCCGACGATCTCTTCTTCGCCCCGGATCAGGGCCGGGTCGAGCCGGGCCAGGAGTGCCAACCCCGCGTCATTGATGCGGCAGACCACCTGCCGCCGGTCGGCGGTGATCCGCTCGCGGGAGATCAGCCCCGCGCTGGCCAGCTTGTCGACCAGGCGAGTGATGGCGGCCGCGGGATCGATCATCCGGTCGCGGATCGAGAGGGTCGGCAAGCCGTCCTCCCCGGCACCGCGGAGGATCCGGAGCACGTTGTACTGGGCGGTCGAGATCCCCTCCGGTTCCAGCAGGGAGGCGGTGTAGCGGTTCAACATCGACGCGGTGCGGGCGATGCCGAGGACCGCTTCCTGACCGAGCGATCGGAAGGGGCGGGACTGCTGGAGTTCCTCGAGCAGCGACGGCTGTGGAGCAGGGGGGGGATTGGTCATCCTGAAAGGATGGCCCGTCCACCCCGGTCGTCAACCTGGCGGCTCTCTTGCCCCGCCACGCGGCGGGGGGTAGCGTACCCGCCGACCGGATCGCCCCTCCCCACCCCCGCCCGAGGCTCCCCCTGCAACTCGTCGACTTGCTCGGATTCGTGGCCGTCGGCCTCGCGCTGGGACTCCTCGGGGGCGGCGGGTCGATTCTCGCGGTGCCGGTCCTGGTGCACCTCCTCGGCATCGCGCCCGGGGTGGCCGTCCCGATGTCGCTCCCCGTGGTGGGGATCACGGCGGCCGTCGGGGCCTTCTCCCGCTGGCGCGCCGGACAGCTGCAGCTCCGGACGGTGGCCGGCTTCGCCGCCGTCGCGATGGTCACCTCCTTCCTGGCCGCCCGCCTCGGGACGCGGATCGCCGACACCCCGCGGATGATCCTCTTCGCGGCGACGATGCTCGCCGCGGCGACGGCGATGTGGCGACGGGCCAACCGGATGGGCGGTGGCGCCCAGCCGACGACCAACACGGCCAGCGCTCCCCTGCCCCGGATCGTCGCCGCCGCGGCCGCGGTGGGGGCGCTGACCGGCCTGGTGGGCGTCGGGGGCGGCTTCCTGATCGTTCCGGCGCTGAGCGGCGTCCTGGGGCTCCCGATGGCCGCGGCGACCGCCACCTCGCTGGCCGTGATCGCCCTCAACACCGCCTCCGCCGGCGCCGGGTGGATCGGGCGGGTGACCCTCGACCTGCCGCTCACCATGCAGGTCACGGTGGCCGCCCTGGTCGGGATGGTGGCCGGGACGCGGCTCGCGCCGCACATCGCGGCTCGCACACTGACCCGCGCCTTCGCCATACTTCTGTTGCTGCTCGCCACCTTCCTCGTGGCGAGCGAGCTGCGCCGCTGACGCCGTCCTGCCAGGAGTCGTTCGATGCTCGTCCGTCGTTTCTATGATGATCGCCTTGCCCAGGCATCCTACCTGATCGGCTGCCAGCGCACCGGCGAGGCGATCGTGATCGACCCGGCCCGCGACGTGGCCCAGTACCTCGACGCCGCGAAGCAGGAAGGGGTGCGGATCACCCGCGTCACCGAGACGCACATCCACGCCGACTTCGTCTCCGGCGCGCGCGAGCTCGCCTCGCAGAGCGGCGCCCACCTCCTCCTCTCCGCGGAGGGGGGGACGGACTGGCAATACGCCTACGCCGCCGACGCCGGCGCCACGCTGCTGCACGACAACGACCGGATCGTGATGGGCGGCGTGCGGCTCGATGTCTGGCACACCCCCGGGCACACCCCCGAGCACCTCGTCTTCATCGTCACCGACACCGCGCGCAGCGAGGATCCGGTGGCGATGGTCTCGGGCGACTTCATCTTCGTCGGCGACGTCGGACGCCCCGACCTCCTCGAGCGTGCCGCGCATGTGGCCGGGACGATGGAAGCCGGCGGGCGCGACCTCTTCCGCTCGCTGCAGCGCACGGCCTCGCTCCCCGATCACCTGCAGATCTGGCCTGGCCATGGCGCCGGTTCCGCCTGCGGCAAGGCGCTCGGCGCGATGCCCTCCAGCACGCTCGGTTACGAGCGGCGGACAAACTGGGCGTTTGGGATCCACGACGAATCGACGTTCGTGGCCTCCGTCCTCGAGGGACAGCCGTCGCCGCCGACCTACTTCGGCACCATGAAGCGGATCAACCGCGAGGGGGCGCCGCTTCTGGGGGTGCGCGCCGCGCCGGCGCCGCTCGCGGCGAACGAGCTGTCGCGTCGCATCCGTGAAGGTGTCGTGGTCGATGTGCGGTCGGCCGCAGAGTATGCGGCGCAGCACGCCGCCGGCACGCTGAACATCCCGCTCGGCAAGTCATTCACGACCTGGTTGGGGTGGCTACTGCCGTACGACCAGGAGATCGCGCTGATCGCCCCCGACACGGCCACCGCGTCCGAAGCGCAGCGGGCGCTGGCGTCGATCGGCCTCGACCGCGTCGTCGGTGCGTTTGACCTCGATGCGCTGGTGGGGTCACGCGCGACGATCACCAAGGGCGACATCAACGCCGCGGCCGAGATGCAGGCCACGGGGCGACGCGTGATCGACCTGCGCGAGGCGAACGAGTGGAACGCCGGGCACCTCCCTGGCGCGGAGCTGCATCCGCTCGGCACGGTGACGACGACGCTCGCCGCGCTCGACCGCGCGACCCCGCTGGCCATCCACTGTCAGGCCGGCGCGCGCTCGGCGATCGGCGCGTCGGTGCTGGAGCGGATGGGTTTCACGGACGTGGTGGACCTGACGGCGGGATACGGGGGCCGGTCGACAGGCTGAGCCCGGTCGGCTCCTTCAGGTAGGGATAGCCCTTCCGCAGCGCCCGGTCGAGCGCGCGGTCGTGGCCGTAGATGTCGCGATAGAAGAACGCCTCGCCTGACTCGCGCACCTCCACCGTCTGGTACACCAGAAAGACGGGGATGCGGCTCGTCAGGCGCACCTGCTTGGTGGAATCGCCCGCCATCGCGGAGTCGACCGTGGCGCTCGGCCACTTCGGCTGGTCGCGCAGCAGGAAGGCGGCGAGCGTCGCCGGCAACGACACCCGGATGCAACCATGGGAGAAGTCGCGACGCACGCGCGCGAAGAGCGAGCGGGCCGGCGTGTCGTGCAGGTAGATGTCGGAGCTGTTCGGCATCACGAACTTGACGCGGCCGAGCGAATTGAGCGTCCCCGGCTTCTGCCGGACCGCGACACCGAAGCCGATCTTCTTGATCAGCGAATCGGTCGGCTCCACGACCTTGCCGCCGACGAGCAGTTCGTACTGCTCCTTCGCGAGGTAGCCGGCGTCGGCGATCGCCTTCGGGCGGATCTCCTCGCGCTGGATCGACGTCGGCACGTTCCAGGGCGGCTGGAACTGCACCGCGACGAGGTCGACGGCGAGCAGCGGCGTGTCGTGCTTCACGGCGTTCCCCACCACCACGTCCATCGTCAGCATGTCCGACTCGGCGTCAGTCGGGCCGCGGAGCGCGTAGAGGCGGAAGCCGGGGATGTTGACGATGATCGGCGGCGCGGCGAAGGTGCGCGGCAGCCAGCGCCAGCGCTCGAGCGTGAGCTCGATCTGGCGCACCTGCGAGGCGAAGGTGCGCGTGAGACGCAGGCGCGTGGAGTCACCGATCACGCCATCGGGGCCGAAGCCCTGCCGGCGCTGGAAGTGCTTGATCGCCTTGGCCAGCGCGTCATCGTAGAGCGTGTCGCCCTCGACCGCGCGATTGACCGCGCTGCTGTCGGTGAGGTCGCCGAGCAGCGTGAGCAGGCGCCGCAGCTTCGGCGCGCCGGGGTACACCGTGCCGGGCTTGAGTCCGCGCGGAATGTCGGGCAGCGCGGCAAGCGACGAGTCGGCGGCGAGCAGGCGGTAGGTCTGCAGCACCGAGACGAGCCGGCGATAGTGATAGAACGGCGGCTCGAGTGCGCGGAGCACCGGGACCGGATTGCTCGACGTGGCCAGCGACACGAGCACGCCGGGGATGTCGAACGGTTCGCGTGCGAGCGTCAGCGTCACGTGCAAGGAGCGCGGATCGACGCGCCCCCGGTCGAGCGCGAGCGCATACCGCGCGGTGGCCGCGGAGAAGGCGAGATCCCAGACCGCGCGGAGCGAGTCGCTCCGACCGCCGAGCGCCGCCGCCTCGGTGTCGAGCCAGTCGGCGTCGTAGTCGTCGGGATCGAGCCCGCGATCGCGCGACCCGCGCAGCTCGCGGAGCACCGCCTTCGCCGCCGCGGTGGGGCCCGTGCCGTTGCTCCAGAGCGGGCGCCAGCCCTGGCGATCGTAGGCACTGCGGAGACCCTCGCGGACATCGCCGAGGGCGCCCCAGCGCAGGCCGACGACCTGAGGTGCGTCGATCGTGGCACGGAGGGCCACGGCGAAGCGGGCGGAGTCGGGCGATGGAGCGGCGAGCAGCGTGGCGAGCAGGGGGAGAAACATGGCCGAAAGATACCGCAAAGGCCGAACCACCTCCCGCCACCTTAACGCCGGTCATCCCGAGGCGTCCTCCGAGTACCAACGCGGCAGAGCCGCCTGACACGGAGCACCGTATGACCATGCGTCCCTACCTGGCCCTCGCGGCCATCATGATTGCCGCCCCGGTGGCGGCCCAGGTCCCCGCCCAGCCCCCCGCGCCCCGCGGCGCGGTCGGCCGGGCGCAACTCCCGGATCTCACCGCCGAGCAGCGCACCAAGCTCCGCGCGATCGAAGACAACCAGCGCGCCGCGATGCGGGCGCTCGAGGACCAGCGGATCGCCGCCCAGCGAAAGCACGAGGACGCCCTCCGCGCGGTGCTGACGCCGGAACAGTTCCAGGCGATGCATGCCCGCAAGGCGATGAAGGCGCAGGGGCGCGGGCAGGGGCGCGGCCCGGGGGCAGGCGGGATGGCGGGAGGTCAGCGACGGGCCGGTGGCCAGATGGCCCCGCGCGCGGCACAAGGCCGGCCCATGGGGCCGCCGCCGGTGCAGGGGCCGCCAAGTGAAGAGTGACCGGTGACCTGTGACCTGTGACCGGAAACTCGGTAAAACGTGAGAGGTGAAACGGGGGCCCGAAATGCGGGCACGTTTCACCTCTTACGTCTTACGGGTCACTGGTCACTGGTCACTGGTCACTGGTCACTGGCCACCACCGCGGCGGCTAGGGCTTCGCACTCCAGACGTTGTTGCTTCGATCAAAGTCCACCAGGCGCCCTTCCGGATCGACCTCGACCTTGGTGATCGTCTTCCCCGTGAACGTGAACGAGCGCAGGTAGCGCATGCTGTTCAGGCTCCACACCTCGGCCGGGTAGACGACGTTCTGCGTGGAGTTGTCACTGAAGGTGAAGCGGGCGCGGATCGGCAGCACGCCGCGGGCGCGGTTGCCGAAGGTGATCTGCGTGGTGCCGTTCGGACGGGTGACCACCGACTCCACGGCCTGGTCGTAGCGCGCGTTTTCGATGAACCAGCCGCGCCAGAACCAGTCGAGGCGGCGGCCCGAGGCGTCTTCCATGGTGCGGTAGAAGTCCGCGGCCGTCGGATGCTTGAACGCCCAGCGGCGAACGTACTCGCGGAACGCCTCGTCGAACGCCTCGGGGCCGAGGATCTCCTGCCGCAGCTGCTGCAGGCCGACGCTCGGCTTCAGGTACGCCGCGATGCCGAGGAACTGCGGGTTGATCCGGTCGGGGCCGATGTCGATCGGCTTGTCGACGCCGGCCTTCATCACCTGCTCGATGATGCCGCGTTCCTGCTTGGCACGGGCCATCTGGTCGCCCTTCTCGGGATAGCGCCGCGCCTCGGAGAAGGTGTTGATGAAGGTGTTGAAGCCCTCGTCCTGCCACATCCGGACGCGCTCGTTGGAGGCGACGATCATCGGGAACCACATGTGCCCGATCTCGTGCGTCACGACATTGTACAGGTCGAACACATCTTCGCCCTGTGCCTCCATCGCGATCATCGGGTATTCCATGCCGGAGATCGGGCCCTCGATCGCCGAGATGTGCGGCCATGGATACTGGAACCAGCGCTCGGAGTATTCCTGGATCGACATCCGCGACTGGTCGGCGGCGTCGGACCAGTTGGCGGCGGCCTTCGGGCGATAGTAGCCGTAGGCCATGATCCCCTTCCAGCTGCTGGCGTCCCACTGGTACTCGGGCGACGCGGCCCAGACGGCGTCGCGGACGTTCTTCGCGGCGAACTTCCAGGTCATCATCCCGGTGGTGCGCGGACGCGCCGCACCGCTGGCCAGTTCGGCCGCCGTGATGATCCGCACCACGGTGTCGGACTTGGCGGCCTTGGCGAGCCGCGCGATTTGCGTCGGCGTCAGCACCTCGGCGGCGTTCTGCAGCGCGCCGGTCGCGGCGACGATGTAGCCGGCCGGGAGCGTGATGGACAGGTTGTAGTTGCCGAAGTCGAGATAGAACTCGCCCTGCCCGAGGTAGGGCTCGGTGTTCCAGCCGCGCACGTCATCGTAGACCGCGACGCGCGGATACCACTGCGCAATCTCGTAGAGCGGGCCGTCGCGGCCCATCCGGTCGGCGCCGTGCTCCGGCACCAGGAAGTGATAGGCGATCTCGATCGTGGTGCTCTTCCCCGGCGCGAGCGGTTCGGCGAGGAGGATCTTCGTCACCGTCTCGTGGTCGCGCGTCTGCACCGCCGTCCGCCGACCCGGCGCACCGGCCTTCGCCCCCGCCGCGACCTGCTCCACCTTGTCGAAGACGTAGCCGCCCTCGAAGCCGCGGGCGCCGAAGCGCGAGTCCTGCGGATAGACATAGGAGTTGAGCGAGTTCGACTTGAAGGCGTTCTGCTCGGTCTGCAGCCAGATGTACGTCAGCGTGTCCGGCGAGTTGTTGGTGTAGCGCATCGACATCGTCGCCTTGATGCTCTTGGCGGTGGTGTCGAGCGTCGCGGCGATGTCATAGTCGGCGCGGTTCTGCCAGTAACGGACGCCGGGGCGCCCGCTGCCGGTGCGATACTCGTTCGCCGACGGCAGCACCAGCGGCGCGAAGATCGAGGTGTCGGCAACGGACAGCGGCGCCGCGCCCTGCTGGCCGGCCAGCGGCAGCGCCGCGACCACGAGCAGGAGGAGCGAAGAAGTGGCCTTCATGCGGAGTTCCACGGAAAAGGGAGGGCACCGACGTTGGGGGGGTCGCCGGGGCGTCTCGGATAATAGTCGGGCGGCAAGGGGGGGCGAGAAACGTGAGACGTAAGACGTAAGACGTGAGACGTGAAACGTGAAACGTGAGACGTGAAGGGTGACCAGTGACCTGTGACCTGTGACCTGTCACCAGGGCCACGTTTCACGTTTCACCTTTCACCTTTCACCTTTCACGCCTTCCCGGTCACTGGTCACAGGTCACCCTCCTTCCCTCCCTACCCCAGCTTGTACGCCACCCCCGCCACTGCCGCCGAGAGCGCGGCCCCCCAGGCGAGGTCGACCACTGCCACAATCGTCGGGAAGTCCTTGGCCAGGGCCAGGTTGGTCAGGTCGTAGGCGGCGTAGGTCGCCAGGCCGAAGAAGGCGCCGTAGAGGAGGGCGTGGCGGATCGATTGCTTCTCCTGGGCCGGCTGGACCACGAAGACCACCAGCGCGGCGACGAAGATCAGGTAGAAGACGATCGCCGGGACCCACTGGACGTCGGGCCGGAGGAGGTGGCCCATCTTGTCGCGGTAGAAGCCCTTGGCGACCACGCCAAGCCAGACCATGTCGAGGGCGAAGAAGGTCACGAGGGCGGTGAGGAAGGTGCGGAGCATGATGAGTCCTGAGGCGTGAGTCGTGAGTCGTGAGGAGTCTATTGGGGGAACCCCGAAGCGGAGTCCGGAGATCCACGTCCTCTCAGGACTCAGGACTCACGACGCAGGAGTCAGCACCCACGACTCACGAGCGTGGCGGGCCTCGCCTCTGCGATCTACCCCTGCTTCGGCCCGACCCAACGCACCACCACGTGACACGCAGGTGCGGTCCCGTAGTCGAGCGTCACCTTGGCGTCGAGCCCGGCCTTCGCAAACCGGCCCGACACGACCATGGCGTAGCTGACGCCATTGGCGACGACCGTGCGCGTCTGGGTCGTGAAGGAGAGATCCGGGCGCAGCGCGCCGCCAAAGGTTGTCCCGGCATGCCGGAGCGTCACCACCGTGTTGTTATTGCTCGTCTCGACCACGGTCGGGTTCTTCTCGACGGGGAGTGAACAACCGGGCGTGGCCGAGACGACAGACACCTGCGTGTCGTAGGTGCCGGCGACCGACGCCGGATCGACTGGATCCGTCTTGGCACCGGCCAGCACAGCGACGGTCCCCGCGGCGATGCCCAGCTGCCGCAATGGCGGGAGGCGCATGGAAGCGTCCTTGGCAGGAGTGGATGGCGCGGCCGCCCAGGGAGAGTCGGTTGGGGCGACCGATTCAGGGCGGCGTGAATGATCCCGGTACGCTAGTCGCGATCACGGGGCAGCCGAAGCACGGGGGACGCGGACTAACCGGATGCTGACAATGACCCGTGGGACCCCGGGGTCCATCCCGAGATCCCACGCATACGACCACGGGCGAGGCATGCCTCGCCCCTACGGTTACGACCTACGACCGACGGCAAGGCATGCCTCGCCCATACGGTTACGACCTACGACCTCCTACCGACTCACCCCATACCGCTCCAGCAGCTCAATCGACGCCGCGTTCACCACCCTCCCGCGCGTCGCCGTCTGGTACACCAGCAACGCCGGCTCGTCGCGTGTCGGCAGGTAGAGTCGACCTTGCCCGGCCGCCTTGTCGGCCGGATCGAGCTGGGTCAGCGTGGCGGGAGTGGCCAGGTACTTCTCCCACTTCGAGACCTCCCAGTAGAGCGTCAGGTCGACGTAGCGCCGACCGGCGAGGCGCGCGGCCTCGACCGGCGTCGACGGCTCGCCGATGCCGCTCACGAAGTCCAGGTTTTCCCGCCAGTTGGTCAGGTACAGGCGCTGTGGGACCGCGCCGCCGTGGACCATGATGATCCGCGGTGCCATCCGGAACGAGGGCGGTGCAGAAACGGTGCGGCTGCCGACCAGGGTGGCGGTCGCGGCCAGGACGAGGAGGAGCTTCATCGGGGGTGCCTCCGTGGGGGATGGAGGGACGATAGCGCGGGGTACGGGGGGAGGATAGGGGTGCGTAGGGGCGGTGTGGAGCGCGTAGGATGTATTGCCTGCGGTCGTAGGTCCTGAGTCGTGAGTCGTGAGTCGTGAGTCGTGAGTCGTGGGAGGGTACAACGTAAAAGGTGAAACGGGTCCCCACGCGGGCCACGTCTCACCTTTCACGTTTCACGACCGGCGACCTACGACGTACGACCCGGGGGCGAGGCATGCCTCGCCCCTACGGGGCCGACGGCCCGCCGTTATTGCACCGCCTGCATCATCCCGAAGATCGGCAGGTACATCGCGACGATGATGCCGCCGACGACGACGCCGAGGAAGAGGATCATCACCGGTTCCATCAGGGCGAGGAGGCCGCTGACGGCGACGTCGACCTCGTCGTCGTAGAAGTCGGCGATCTTGGTGAGCATCTCGTCGAGGCCGCCGGTCTGCTCGCCGACGGCGATCATCGAGATCACCATCGGGGGGAAGACGCCCGACTTGTCGAGCGGGGCGGCGATGGTGTCACCGCCGGCGATCGAGGAGCGCGACGCCATGATGGCGTCCTGGATGATCGTGTTGCCGGCCGTCTTCGCGGTGATCTCGAGGCCGTCGAGGATCGAGACGCCGGAGGAGATCAGCGTCCCGAGGGTGCGGGTGAAGCGCGAGACGGCCGACTTCCGGATCACGTCGCCGAGGACCGGCATCTGGAGGAAGATGCCGTCGACGCGCCGCTTCCCGGCGGAGGTCTCGTAGAACTTCTTGAACGCGACGGCGAGGCCGGCGATCACCAGGATCACCGCCCACCAGAAGCCCTGCAGGAACTCCGACAGCCCGATCACGATCCGGGTCGGCAGCGGCAGCTCGATCGCGGCCGAGGCGAACATCTCCTGGAAGACCGGGATGACGAAGATCAGCAGGATCGCGATCGCGCCGGCCGCCACCGTGAGGATGACGCCCGGGTAGATCATGGCGCTCTTCACCTTCCGGATCAGCTTGTCGTTCTTCTCGAGGAAGGTCGCCAGGCGGAGCAGGATGGTGTCGAGGATGCCGCCCGCCTCGCCGGCGGCGACCATGTTGACGTAGAGCTGCGAGAACGCCTTCGGGTGCTTCGCGAAGGCGTCAGCCAGCGTGTTGCCCGCCTCGACGTCGAAGACGACCGCCCGCGTGATGTCCTTGAGCTTCTGGTTCTCGGTCTGCGCCGCGAGGATCGTCAGCGACTGCACCAGCGGCAGGCCGGAGTTGATCATCGTGGCGAACTGCCGCGTGAAGATGACCACGTCGCGCGTGCCGATCCCGCCGCCCGGCATCGACAGCTTGATCTCCTTCGGCGCCTCCCGCATCGAGACCAGCAGCAGCCGGTTCTTCCGGAGATGGCCGATCAGGTCGTCGCGCGTCGCGACGTCCAGGCTCCCCTTCATGATCTGGCCGGTCGTGGCGTTCTTCGCGGTGTATTCAAAGACGGGCATGGTGATGCTCCGGGGTGGTGGCGGAACCCTTGGTGGTCGTGAGTCGTGAGTCCTGGGTCGTGAGAGGATTCCGCCGTGGCAGGACGCGTCCCGCCCGACACCCCTCAGGACTCACGACTCAGGACGCACGTCTCATCGCATTGCCGCAATCGCCTGCTCTTCCATCGGCGTCTCGCCGATGGCGCGCAGGAACTCGCTCGGGTTCGAGGAGACGCGCAGGCATTCGTCCTTGGTGACCTCGCGGCTCATGTACAGCTGGTAGAGCGAATCGTTCATCGTCTGCATCCCGAACTTCTTGCCGGCCTGCATCAGCGAGTAGATCTGGTGCACCTTGTCGTCGCGGATCACCGCGCGGACGGCCGGGGTCGCGATCATGATCTCGGCGGCCATCACGCGGCCGCGGCCCGAGGCGCGCGGCAGCAGCGTCTGGGTCACGATCCCCTCGAGCACGAACGCCAGCTGGGCGCGGACCTGCGCCTGCTGGTTGCTCGGGAAGACGTCGATCATCCGGTTGATCGCCTCGGGGGCCGAGTTGGTGTGCAGCGTCGCCAGCGCCAGGTGGCCCGTCTCGGCGATCGTCAGCGCGGCGGAGATCGTCTCCAGGTCGCGCATTTCGCCGACCAGGATCACGTCCGGGTCCTCGCGCAGCGCGTACTTGAGCGCCGAGGCGAACGAGCGCGTGTCGGTGCCGACCTCGCGCTGGTTCACGATGCACTTCTGGTGCTTGTGGATGAACTCGATCGGGTCTTCGACCGTGATGATGTGGCCCCGCCGCTCCTTGTTGATCTTGTCGATCATCGCGGCCAGCGTGGTGCTCTTGCCGGAGCCGGTCGGGCCGGTGACCAGCACCAGGCCGCGCGGCCGCTCCGCCAGCTTCGCCGTCACCGGCGGCAGCTTGAGCTCGTCGAAGGTCTTCACCGAGAAGGGGATCATCCGGACCACCATCGACACGCAGCCGCGCTGCTTGAAGACGTTGCCGCGGAAGCGCGCCATGTTCTGGATGCCGAACGAGAAGTCGAGCTCGTCCTCCTGCTCGAAGCGCTTCTTCTGCGCCTCGGTCAGCACCGAGTACGCCAGCGAGAGCGTGTCCTTCGGCGACATCACGTGGTCGACCGAGGCGTCGACGATCTCGCCGTCCACCCGGAGCTTGGGGCGCTCGCCGGCCGTCAGGTGGAGGTCCGACGCCTCGCGCGTCATGACCTCCTCGAGCAGCGCGCGGAGGTTGAGGGCGCTCGGGGCGCTGGAACCGCCGCTCGCCGAGGGCTGGGTGGTGCCGGGGGCGGTCATTGGGCGGTCTCCTTCACGATTTCTTCCAGCGTGGTCACGCCGCGTTCCAGCTTCTTCATCCCGTCCATCCGGAGCGTCAGCATCCCCTCGGAGACGGCCAGGTCGCGGAGCTCGGCGGTCGATCCGCCGACCAGGATCAGCCGGCGCAGCGCCGGGGTCATCGCCATCACCTCGTAGAGCCCGGCGCGGCCGCGATAGCCGCTGCCGCTGCAGTGCTCGCAGCCGGTGCCGCGATAGAAGGTGAGCTTGCGCAGCGCCTCGAGGTCCGGATCGAGCGCATGCAGCTCCTCGTCGCTGTACGTCACCGGCGCCTTGCACTTGGTGCAGATCCGGCGCACGAGCCGCTGCGCCACCACCAGGTTGACCGCGCTGGCGACGTTGAACGCCTCGATCCCCATGTCGATCATGCGGACGATCGTGCTCGGCGCGTCGTTGGTGTGCAGCGTCGAGAGCACCAGGTGGCCCGTGAGCGCCGCCTTGATGGCGATCCCGCCCGTCTCCAGGTCGCGGATTTCGCCGATCATCACGATGTTCGGGTCCTGCCGCAGGAAGGCGCGGAGCGCCACCGCGAAGGTCAGCCCGATCTCGCTGCGCACCTGCACCTGGTTGATCCCCGGGAGGTTGTACTCGACCGGGTCCTCCGCCGTCATGATGTTGGTCTCGACGGTGTTGATCCGCTGCAGCGCGGAGTACAGCGTCGTCGTCTTGCCGGAACCCGTCGGCCCGGTCACCAGCACCATCCCGTACGGATTGAGGATCGCCCGCATCAGGTCCTTCTCCGCCTTCGGCTCGAAGCCGAACTTGGTCAGGTCCAGCGTCAGGTTCCCCTTGTCGAGGATTCGCATCACGATCTTCTCGCCGAACAGCACCGGCAGCGTCGAGACGCGGAAGTCGATCACGCGCGTCCCCATCTTCAGCTTGAGGCGGCCGTCCTGCGGCACCCGCCGCTCGGCGATGTTCAGCGACGAAAGAATCTTGATGCGGCTGGTGAGCGCCGCCTTCATCTTGAGCGGCGGCTTCATCACGTCCAGCAGCGCGCCGTCGATGCGGTAGCGGATCCGGATCTCGTGCTCGAACGGCTCGACGTGGATGTCGGAGGCGCCGCGCTTGACGGCATCGGTGAGGATGCCGTTGATCAGCTTGACCACCGGGGCGTCGTCCACCGCGGCCTGCAACGCGATGGTCGACTCCTCCTCCTCGTCGGCCACCACCTCCACGTCCTCGCCGATCCCCTCCATCTCCTTCAGGATCGTCTGCAGCTGCTCGTCGCCGGTCTCGAAGTGCTTCTCGATCAGCGTCTTGAGCGTCTGCTCCCCCGCCAGCACCGGGAAGAGGTCGAAGCGGGTGATGAACTTGAGGTCCTCGAGCAGCCCCTGGTCGGCCGGATCGGCGACCGCCACCGTGAGGGTCCGCCCCTCGCGCTTGAGCGGCAGCACCATCCGCTTCATCGCGAGATCGCTCGGGATCAGCCGCAGGACCCGGGGGTCGGCCTCGAAGTGGGAGAGGTCGACCGCCGGCATCCGGTACTGGCGCGCCAGCACCTTGGTGAGCTCGAGCTCCGGGATCATCCCCTGCTTGACGAGGATCAGCCCCAGCCGCTGATGGGTGGTCCGCTGCTCGTGCAGGGCGTGGTTCAGCTGTTCCCGGTTGATCAGCCCCTGGGACACGAGCAGGTCCCCAAGCCGCTCGGCGGCCTGGGGGCCGTCGTCGCGGCCAGCGGTCTTGGTAGTCGTCGGTGCAGTCATTCCACTCCGGAAGTGCAAAGGCAATGCCTTGAACCCGGCAGGCCGACAACCGCCCATTCCTCAGGGCAATTGGAGCAGCGGGGCGATGCGGCGGAGCACGCTGGGCGGGAGTCCGGGCACCTGGCGCAGGTCGTCGAGACGTCGAAACGGGCCGGTGCTGTCGCGAAATGCTACAATGGCCCGGGCCCGGGCCGGGCCAATTCCCGGCAAGGCATCCCATTCTGCCACCCCGGCGCGATTTGGGTCGAACCCGGCCCCGGTGGCCACACCCCCAGCATCGGCCGTCCGGCCGCCGAAGCTGAGGTGCGGGGCAAGCCGGGCCAGCATCGCCGGCCCCACCCCCGGAACCCGATCGAGGCCACCCGTGCCGCCAAACGCCCCGTGGCTCTCGCGATCCGCCACGATACGCTTCGCCAGCGCCGGCCCGACCCCCGGGAGGCGCTGCAGCTCGGCGACGCCGGCCCGGTCGATGTCGATCCGCTCCGACGCGCCGAGCGGCGCGGCCAGCGCGGCCGCGCTGTCGCGGTGGGCCAGCGGGTCGCGATCACCCGCCGGGTCGAGCAGTGTCACCGCCCCGGGCGGCGCATCCCCCGCGCCACGCGCCGCGAGCAGCAGATGGCCACTCACGGCCAGCAGGCCAAGGACCAGGAGGGAACGGCGTTCGGCGCGGGTCACCGGCGAACCCTGTCCTGCACCCCACCCGGCGAGCGGACCCTTTCACCGCCCGGCGGCACCGCCGCACGCAGCGGCAGCCCGCGCTATTTGCCGCCCGCCTCCGCCCGCCGGATCGTCCCCACCGCGACGTTCCCCACCGCGGCCAGGCTCGCCGCCGACAGCTTGTCGATGGTGTCGTCCTTGGTGTGCCAGGCGGGATAGCTGAAGTCGATCACGTCGATGGCGCGGATCCCGGCCGCGATCAGCGGCGTGTGGTCATCGGTCATCGGCTGCCCCGATTCGCGGACGAAGATGTGGCCGTACCCCATCTTCTCGGCCGTCGTCCACATCAGGTCCACCACGTCGGGGGCGGCGATCTGCGAGAAGCCCTCGATCGGGAGCCGCAGGTCCTTGTCGCCGACCATGTCGAAGAGGATCGCGAAGCGCGGCTTCGCGGGGCCGGGGAGGTTCTTCGAGAAGTAGGTCGAGCCGATCAGCACGTCGGGGCCGAGCGGCGTGGTGAAGTGGCCGTAGTCCTCGCCGTCGGCGAAGAGCAGGTCGACGCCCTGCTTCGGCCGCTGCTTCTTGAGCGCGTCCATCACGCCCAGCAGCACCGCGACCCCCGATCCGCCGTCGTTGGCGCCCGGCACCGCCTGCGTCGTGTCGGTCTGGCCCGGTCCGTCGGTGCGCGGCCGCGAATCCCAGTGCGCCACGTAGAGGATCCGCTCGGTCGCCGCCGGGTTGAAGCGCGCGATGATGTTGATCTGCGGGATCGAGTCGCCGCGCAGCGTGCGGTGCCACCAGCGCTGCACGAGCACCGTGTCGGCCCCGGCGCGCGCGAGCGAGTCGAGCCATGCGGCCATCGCCGCGTGCCCGGCCGTCCCCGGAATGCGGGGCCCGAAGGCGAGCTGCTGCTCGACGCGGGTCAGCGCCCCGGCACCGTCGAATTCCTTCGCCAGCTGCGCCTCGCTGCCATCGGCACACGCGGCGATCAGAAGCAGCGCGGCCGCAAGAAAGGTGCGTCTCATTGGAAGTCCAGGGAAGTAAGGGGCAAGCTGAAGAAGAGCGAGAGCGCGAGGTTCGAGCTCTTGCGCTGCAGGTGCCGGACGTCGTTGAGCGTCCAGCCGACCTGCAGGCCGGAGCGGATGCTGCCCCGGAGATCGGTGCTCAGGCCGCCGCGCGCCTCCCACTGGCGGATGTCGGAATAGGGGGTGCACCCCTCGTCGACGCGCTCAAGGCAAGTCAGGTTGGTCAGCCGCGTGACCGTCAGCTGCGTGCGCAGCGGCTTGCGCGACATCGAGAGCAGCCGGGGCAACGGGATCGCCCAGTCGAGGTCGCCGGTGAAGCGGCGGTTGTTGAGCCGGGTGACGTTGCCGTTGGCCTCGGTGATCCCCCGTTCCAGCTGGCTCCGACCGACGAGGGAGAGACCGTTGCGGAACGTCAGCGTCAGGTCCGGCTCGAAGGCGTTCGACTCCGTGTAGAGGCGCGTGCTCCCCGCCCCGGCGAGCAGCGGATTGCGGGCGTCGGCCGTCTGCTTGCGGAGCGTGGTCCTCGCCGTGAGCATCAGCAGTGGTCCGCGATTCATCGAGCGGGTGAAGGCGAAGGTCCCGCTCGGCCACTCGGTGGTGCGCGCCGAGGTCACCAGGAAGCCGGCCGCCTGCAGCCGCTGGTAGCGATCGCTCTCCGACCGCGAGAACTGCAGTGTCGCCGAGAGGCCCAGCGGCAGGTCGAGCGTGCTGTTCGCCATCACCTCGAGCGCGTCGAGCGCACCGGTGGCGTGTTCACCGTTCCGGGTCAGGAAGTCGTTGAAGCCGCCGAGCGCGAGCTGGTAGTCCATCCCGGGATCGAAGGTGGCGAGGTCGAAGGTCGACTGCCGCGTCCGGCGCCGGCTCACCTCGACCGGGCGCATCCGCGAGAACCACCGCGAGGCGCTGCTGCTGTCGCCGAGGAGTCGGCGCGCCAGCATCGAGGGATCGACCGACACCCCGAACTCGATGCTGCGCGAGTTGTTCACCGTCTGCGGGAGGATGTAGGCCCCCGCGGTGTCGCCGAGCACGCGCACCGGATTGCGCGACGTGAGTGACCGCGACAGCAGGAAGTTCGACGACGTCCCCAGGCGCGGGCGCAGCCAGCTGGTGAAGCGCGGCGTCAGGTTGATGCTGGTGGAGATGTTGCGGTCGCGCTCGACGCCGACATCCATTCCGGCGAACGCGCGGCGCGACACCCCCGCGAGCCGCCCGAGCGCGGTCGAATCGGCGTACCGTCGCAGGTCGCGCGTGCTCTGCCAGTTCCCGCTGATCGCGAGCATCCCGAGCGGCTGCCAGCCGATCGCCGCGTCGTTGCGCCAGAGGTGCTGGATCGCGGTGACCGGACGGAGCAGCGTGTCGCTGGCCCGCTCGAGCGGCACGCTGTACGAGGTGAAGTCGCTCACCGAGCGTGACAGCGTCGAGCCGAAGCGAAGCGACGTCGGCCATGGGGCGAACCGCCCCCCCGCGATCCCCTGCATCGCCTCGCTCTCGGCCAGCCAGCGCGGCAAGCGGCGGCGCAGGCCGCCGAGGCCGAGCGACAGCCCGCGCGACGGCGTCGAGAGGAAGTAGCCGGCCGAGGCATTCCAGAGCGACGACGACGCGTCGCTCAGCTCCGTGACGGTCGAGGCCCCGGCGCCGGCCGCCGAGAAGGCGAGGGGATCGAGGAGCAGCCGCACCAGCCGCGAGGTCTGCGACGGCGCCGTGCGGCGCACGCTCAGGTTCCACGAAGTGATCCGGTTCTCGGGCCGCCGGAGGCCCTGCAGTGCCGCAGCCGGAATGTCGGTGCCGGTGAGCAGCTGCGGATCGACACGACCGGTCGAGTGATTGACCTGGAACGGCATCGACAGGCCGAGACTGGCGGGGAGGAAACGGTCGAGCTGGACCGTCGCCAGCGCATTGAAGCCGCCGGTGGTCCGATAGCTCGGCGTCTGGCCGATCTGGCGGAAGCGGCCATCCACATGGCTGTACGCCAGGTCGATCGAGGCGACGTCGCTGGCATCGAGGTGTGCGCCGAGCGCGGCCGCGATGCCGGTCTCCGCGACCGGCTTCGCGATCCGGATGTCATCGATCCACAGTTCCGACTCGGTGGTCGGGGCGCCCGCGAGGATCCGGTAGAAGCCGGCGCTGATCTCCTGGATCGCGCCAAGGTTCGGTGGCGAGACGCGCGGGTCGCGGATGTGCACCAGGTAGGGGCCATCGCAGATCACGTACGCGGTCGGATCGCCGCCGCACTCCGCGGCACCACTCGGCGCCTCGTTGCTCAGCACGCGCTGCTCGAGCTCGGCGCGCAGCGTGCGCCACCGCTCGAGGTCGATGATCGCTTCCGGCTCCCAGGTCGTGGTCCGCGCCGAGGCCCGATAGAGGTAGAAGTTGGAGGCGTCGGTGCCGACCTTCACGAAGGCCTGCAGCTGGCCGTTCTCCCAGCCGGTGCCGCGTCCGCGGAACCAGACCCGCAGCTCGCGGTAGGCCTGCAGCGTCTGCGAGCCGGCCGGCAGCCGGGTGTACGCCTCCGCGCGCTCGCCGAAGCGGAGGTCGCGGGCGATGACACGGAGCGACTTCTCGTTGACCTGCTGCACCGTCGAGCCGACGTTCGCCGTGATCGTGCTCGGCCCGTTGCGGACCCCCGGCGGCGAGACGTAGCCGAGCTCGACGTTCTCGGTCGAGATCGAGGAGACCAGCACCTCGCCGCGCGGCTCGGCCGTCGCCCCGGCAATGTTGGCGATCGGGCGGTCGCTGCGGCGGATCCACGGCGCGCCGGTGAGGCGCATCCGCGCCAGCCCGAAGCGGATCACCGGATCGGGGACGCCCTGATCCGGCGGCGTGACGAAGCCGAGGCGCAACTGCTTCACCAGGCGCAGGTCGGGATTGCCGATCGTCGCGTCGGGCGTGCGCAGCGGAATCCGGTAGAGCGTCCAGTGGGCCGGTCGGCCGGAGGCGTCCACGACGGTCCGGTCGCGCACGACATACTTCGGGTCGGCGAGATCGACGACGAAGCGATAGACGTTGTCGTTGGCCCCCAGCGCGTCGAGGACGAGATCGTCGTCGAGGTCCTCGCCATCGAGGCCGCCGTTGCCATTCGAGCAGCGCGCCCCGAGGTCGCCCCAGGGATAGACGGCCACCTCGTTCGAGAGGCGCTGGGAGCAGAGCGCCAGCTTCTCGACCAGCTCGCCACCGGGCCCGCGCAGCGTGTCGGGACGGTCGCCGAGGATGCCGATGTCGTCGGTGCGGGCGTTGAACGAGCCGAACGCCGAACGCTCGGTGTTCAGCTTCCCGACACCGACGTACTGCCGGCCGGTATAGGTGGTGTCGCTGCCGCTGACCGTGAAGGTCTCGGGGGCCATCGACACCGCGTCTTCGCTCACGTTGCCGAAGTCGAGCACCAGCCGCATCCCCGCGCTCCGCGTGGGGCGGTCGTTCCCTTCGTACACCCAGAACTCGAGCGCCTCGTTCCGCGTGAGGTCGAGGCCGGTCGGCGAGAGCGACGTCGTCAGCGTCCGCCAGCGCGGCCGGAAGTCGCGGCGCGGCTGGCTCCAGTGCGCCTTGTTGTTGAAGTCGACCTGGCCACCGGCGGTGTCGGCGTGAAAGGTCATGTAGAGCACCGTCTCGAGCGCGCGCACGCGCGACGAGGTCGTCGCGATCAGCGTGTCGATGTCCTGCGGCGCGATCTCGACCGCGCCCCCCTTCCCGTTCGGGATCAGGTTCTGCCAGACCAGCTGCACCGCGTCGGCGAGGTCGAACGACGAACCGAGGCCGAGCGCCTCGACCCCGCTGATGCTCTTCGGTCGCGAGCCCGCGATCCACGCCAGCTCGGCGAGCGACAGCGACCGCGCCCCATCGTTCTCGAACTCCTCGAGGAACGCCTCGCCGGAACGATTCGGGTCGGGGCGCGAGAAGGCCAGCTCGGCAGTGAGGCCGAGCGACGACGACGCCGTCGAACCGCGGCCGGTGAGCCGGTTCAGGAAGCGGCTCACCGAGGGAACGTTGAAGCGGAAGTCGGCCACCGCGCCGCCGATCAGCGACGCCGTCGGCTCGAAGCCGAGCGGCGGCCGGTTGAATGCCGTCGCCTCGGCCTGGTAGAGCCCGAGCGCCTCGACCGTACCGAACCGACCCACCTGCCACTTGGCGGTGAGGCCGGCGATCGTCGTCGGGGCCACGGCAAAGAACGCCCGCTCCTCGAAGCGTGCGGTCACCGTCGACTGGCGGTTACCGAACAGCGCATCGGGATTGAGGAAGGTCACCTTGCCGGTGGTGTACTCGATGTTGTAGTCGACGCCGCGCTTGAGGCGGAGGCCGTCGGCCTCGATCACCTCGCTCTCCTCGCGCAGCTGCACCGCGCCGAGCAGGATCGAACCGCGATCCTCGCCGCCGCGCGCATCGTACTGCAGCCGCAGCTCGAACTTCGACGGCGGGCCCTGCGAGGAGAGCAGGTACTCCGGCGTGCGGTAGAGCGAGTCGTTGCGCTCCGACGCGGTGAGCCGCGGATCGGCGAACGGCTGCGCGTTCGGGAAGATCATGAAGACGTCGCGGATCACCTGGTCGGCCCCGGGATCGCGGAGCCGCGGGAAGAGCCGGTTGTCGGTGTCGAGCAGCGCCTGGTCGGTCGGGAAGGCCATGCCGAGGAGCGCGAGGTACGTCCCGGTGCCGCCGATGGGCCGCTCCGAACGCGCGACGGTCAGCGCCGCCCGGGTCGAACTGCGGACGAGGTCACCCCCGGCGACCCGGTAGACCTGCCGCATCGCGTGCAGGAAGACCGGCGACGTCGCCGCTCGATTCGGCGCGCTCACGAGCAGCAGCTGGTCGCCGCGGCCGGGATTGTCGTCGGAGGGAAAGGTGCCGACGAGGCCGCCATCGGCCCTGCGGTAGGAGACGGCGAGGAAGTCGCTCGGCCCGATCCGCGACGCGAGGACGAACCAGAGGCCGGACGGATCGGCCCAGAAGTCCTTCCCCGCCACCAGCGGCTTCCAGCGGAACGGCCCCGCCTGCTCGCTGCCGTTCACGCCCGTCGCGGTGATGCCGTCGTACTGGCCGCCCTGGCCGGGCACGCTCGGCACATACTGGTAGACGCGCAGCTCGACCGGCCGCGACCCGCCGGGGAAGCCGGCGTCTTCCAGGTTCAGGATGTCGACGGCCGGCCACCCGGGGAGGGTGCGCGGGTCGACGGTCCAGAAGAAGCGCCCCCCCTCGTAGTCGAGGTCGCGCGCGCGCCGGTCCTGCGGCTGCACCGTGGTGCTGCCGATGTTGAAGGTGCGGTCGGCAACGTTGCTCCCCTTCTGGGTCGCCGCGATCGCCTGCAGCTCGAGCGGTCCGACCTCGAAGGTCGCGTTGACGCCGAAGTTGTTCGACGGAATGCCGGCCGTGAGGTAGCGCGACCTGGGCGCGCGGAAGGTCGTGTTGCCGACCTCGATCCGCTTCACCACCTCGTCGGGGAGGCCCTGGTACCACGCGCGGATGAGGTTCTCGTTGCTGCCGTAATCCGCCTGCGTGTTCAGGTTGAAGTCGAGGAAGAGACGCTGCCCGATCGCCCCGCGCGCCTGGAAGTTCAGGATGTTGTCGATCTTCGGCGCGGTGAAGCCGCCGCGACATCCCGACAGCGGATCCTGCAGCAGCAGCGGCGTGCAGGCGAGGTTCCGCTGCCGCGACGTCGACACCTCGAGGCGGAGATCGCCGTCGAAGGAGATGTCGGCCACCTGCCGCCGAAGCCCGAAGAGGCCGCGATCACCCGGGGCGCGACCGGTGCTGTCGAGGGGCATCAGCGCCGCGAGCCGGCGTTCGGTCGCGAGCGCACGCGACCGCGCCGCGACCCGGGCCGCCAGCGTGGAATCGAACGCAAAGCGGATCGACCACGGCGTCAGGCTCCCCGGGATGACCCAGGGCGCCCGCATCACGCCCGGGCGCACCAGGGTGTCGAGGACAGAAACCGGCGGCGCGCGGAACGTCAGCGGCTGCCGGATGGTGTCCGCGGCGACGGCGGGGGGGGGCGGGGCGGGCTCCTGTGCCGCGAGAGCGGTGGGCAACAGGGCCAGCAGCGTGAGCAGCGCGATCGGCGTGGGTGGCACCGCGAATGGGGGGACTGAGCGATTAGCTTGGAGACCGACCCGAAAGCTACGCCCCTCCCGCGGGGCGCCACAACCACGTCCACGACATCCGCATGCGCCTGCTCTCACGTCACATTCTGCGATCCCTCGCCGCCCCGTTCGGGTGGGGGGTCGTGGCGTTGACGGGGATGCTCCTGCTGAACCAGCTCTACACCCTGATCGACCGCTTCGGCGGGAAGGGGCTCCCCTTTTCCGTCATGGGCGAGGCGATCCTCCTCGCCCTCCCCGCCCTGCTGACCCTCACCCTCCCGATGTCGGTCCTCACCTCGGCGCTCTATGCCTACGGCCAGCTCGCCGCCGACCTCGAGATGGTGGCGATGTATGCCAATGGTGTCTCCGTCTGGCGCATGGCGCGCCCTGCCCTGCTCGCGGCGGTCGTGATCTCGGGCATCAACTTCCTGATCTTCGACCAGGTTGTTCCGAGGAGCAACGCCCGTTTCACCACGTTGCAGCAGGACGTCGTGCAGAAGCTCCCGACCCTCACACTCCGGGCGCAGGTGCTCAACCCGCTGCCGAATCAGTACGTGCTGCGCGCCGCCGAGATCGATCCCGCCTCGGGCGCGATGCGGGACGTGACCATCTACGACCTCTCGTCGTACCAGGGCTCGCGGGTCATCCACGCGACGCGCGGCGTGATGGGCGAGGCGCAGAACGGCACCGACCTGTTGCTCACGCTGTACGACGGCGTCGCGACCGAGGTGAAGTCGATCGAGCCGGGGCGCCTCGAGCGGACCACCTTCGCCGTCAACCGCGTCCGGGTCCCCGGCGTCGCGAACCAGCTGACCCGCAGTGGCGATCGCTGGGACCGGTCGGACCGCGAGCTGACCGGGTGCGAGTTGCTGATGGGGATCGACTCGGCGGCCTGGTACCGGAAGGAAGGAAAGCGCGATCGCGAGCTGCTGACGCGGCGCGATCTCCGCCGCCTGGCGGGGCTCCCTGACCTCCGGCCGCAGGCGATCCGGCAGATGCCGAAGCTGCCGACCCGCTGTGCCGGGTACGCGCCGGTGGAGCGCTGGTTCCAGCGCCTGATCCTCGGGAAGAACGACACCGCCTTCACGCCGCCGGTCATCCCTCCGCCGACCCCGACGCCGACGTCGGACACGGCCAAGCTGCCCGGCGCGTACCAGCCGTCGCTGCCGGTTGCGCCGGTCACGCCCGTCCCGGGCCAGGTTGTCACGCCGGCGACGCCGCCCCCCGGGGTGATCTACCGGCTCCCGGGGCAGCCGGCGCCGGGCGCGACGCCACCCGACTCCGCCGCGCCGCGTGATTCGACGCCCCCCAAGGCCCCCGATTCGGCGACGGCCCCGCTGATCAAGCCGAAGCCGGTGCCGATCTCGGCCGAGACCACCGCCGCGGTGACACCGACGGTCGATCCGACCGTCGTGCCACGCGATACCGGAGCCGCGGTGACCGGCGCGCCGGCCACCCAGCCGCCGGTCGCCGCCCCCGTGATGGCGTCGACGGTCGACGGCGCTCCCGCCCCGCTGGTCGACCCGAACGCGGCCGCCCAGGCCGGGGCGACCCAGCCGCAAGGCTTCCTGGTGCCTCCGACCGAGGTCACCCCGAACCACGGCCTGGTGTCGAACATCGTCGACGTGAACAGCGCCCGCTACCAGGATGAGCGGAACCTCAAGACCACGCGGGAGTTCGCGGTCGAGTATCACAAGAAGTTCGCGATCCCGCTGTCGGCCTTCGGCTTCGTCCTCGTCGCGATGGCGCTGGCGCTCAAGTACCCGCGCAGCGGCATCGGCCTGGTGATCGGCGGGTCGCTGGTGATCTTCCTCGGCTTCTACGTCCTGCTGATCGGCGGCGAGAACCTCGCCAACGTCGGCTACATCTCGGCGGCGACCGCGATGTACGCCCCGCTGGTCCTCTTCACGCTGATCGGGCTCGCGTCCGTCGCCTCGGCCAACCGCGAGATGGGGACGTCGCGCACCAGCGGCATCGTGCAGGCGATCGGCGAGGCACTCCAGGCGTTGCTGCGCCGCCGCCGTCCGGAGGCGTCGTGAAGCTGCTCGGCACCCTCGACCGCTACGTCCTGCGGCAGTGGATCGGGACCTTCCTCCTCTCGGCGATCGGCATCCCGGTCGTCGCGGTGCTGATCAACCTCTCCGAGCGCTTCGGACCGCTGACCCGACGCGGCGTCCCGGTCCCCGACATCCTGCTCGGCGAGCTCTTCTTCCTGCCGTACCAGATGACGACGCTGCTCCCCGCCGCCGTCCTCTTCGCCACCGTCTTCACGCTGAACGGGATGGGGCGCTACAGCGAGCTCACCGCGGTGAAGGCCGGCGGGATCTCGTTCTGGCGACTGATTCTTCCGATGCTGGCCCTCGCGACGCTGGCGGTCCCCGCGAACTTCGCGCTGCAGGAGATGGCCGCGACGTCGTCGTCGCGCCAGAAGGAGCTGCACCAGGAGCGGGCCAACGCCTCGACGTCGCTCGGCCGCTTCAACTTCGCCTTCACCTCGACGACCGGCTGGACCTACGCGATCCACGAGCTGCAGCGGAAGGAGGGGGTCATGCTCGGCATCCTCCTCACCCCGCCGACCGCCGCCCCGGGCCAGCCCGAGGGCTGGATCATCAGCGCCGACTCGGCCCGCTGGAGCAAGAAGCGGCAGCTCTGGGTGCTGCACCAGGGCGCGATGTACCAGGTCGGCGACAGCGGCCAGCGGGTCGACGTGGTGCGCTTCAGCTCGCTCCGGCTCGCGACCATGCGCGAGACGCCGACGATGCTGCTCGACGAGGGGAAGAAGGGCGAGGAGATGCGGATCGGCGAATTCCGCGAATACCTCGACCTCCTCGAACGGAGCGGCACCAAGCCGGGGATGCTCGCGGTGGACTACCGCCTCAAGTTCGCGCTCCCGGTCGCCTGCCTGATCGTCGCGCTCTTCGGCGCGCCGCTCGCCGTCACCAACCCGCGCGCCGGCGCCGCCCTCGGCCTCGCGATCGCGCTCGGCACCACCCTCGTCTACCTCACCGGCACCCAGATCATGAAGGCGATCGGCGGCAAGGGGTACGTCGACCCGACCGTCGCGGCGTGGGCGATGAATGGGTTCTTTCTGGTGGTGGGGTTGGGGCTTCTGCGTAAGGTGAGATCGTAGGGGTGAAAGGTGAAAGGTGAAAGGTGAAAGGTGAAAGGTGAAAGGTGAAAGGTGAAAGGTGAAAGGTGAAAGGTGAAAGGTGAAACGGGTGTTACTCCGGTCCCACGTCTCACGTTTCACGTCTCACGTTTCACGTCTCACGTTTCACGTCTCACGTTTCACGTATCACGTTTCACCCCTCCACCGTTCACCGTTCACCCGTCTCCTCATCGCCACCCCCACCTCCGCTTCCACCGCCGCGACAAAGTCTCGCGCGGCGGTCGCGTCGCGTGCCCGCACGGCGAGGCGCACGCCGCGCGGGGTGCAGGCGATCTCCTCAAGGGTGACGCCGGGCCAGTCGATCAGCAGCGAGGCGATCCGCGCACGGAGCCAGTGCGGGTCGTGGGGGCCGGCATGCGGGCGCCAGCGATGGTGCAGGAGTGGCATCGGGGTTCCGTGATCTCGTGGTGCCCCCATGCACGCGCAGCCACCTCAACCGTCCGTCAACGTCGCCACGCACCCCGTGAACGCACCAAGCCCCCGGACGCCGAAGCGCCCGGGGGCCTGATGTGGTGCGAAACCGACTAGCCGATCAGAAGGCGTACCGCAGGGAGAGCTGACCTTGCCAGTACGACACCGTGTTCAGCGCCTTCGGATAGCGGAAGGTCTTGTCGGCGATGCGGGTGTCCATCGTCACCGTCGGGCGACCGTCGGGCGTCTGGCCGGTGACCGTCAGCAACTGCACCTGGGAGAAGCGGTTGTTCTGCTTGTACTGACCCCAGTCCTGGTTCAGGAAGTTCAGGAAGTTGTAGATGTCCGCCTGCAGCGTCAGCTTCTGCCCCTTGATCCCCGGCAGCGACTGCCGGACCGACAGGTCGAGCTGGTTGAACCAGGGGTTGCGGCAGGAGTTGCGCGCCATGATCTGGCCCTTCTGCTTGGCCATGCACGGCTCGTCCTTGAGGAGCGCATCCCACGTCGCCGCCTGCTGCGCGGCGGTGAACGTCCCGTTCGCCACGAACGCCATCTCGGCGCTGGTCGGGGCGATGTAGATCGGGTCGTTCGAGTTCACGCCGTCGGCGTTGCGGTCGCCGCGGTTCGAGGCACCCGAGTAGGTGTAGTTGAACGGCGTGCCGCTTTGCCCGATGTAGATGAACGAGATGTCCGTCGGGTAGTTCTTCCACGGCGCGGTGTAGGTCATCGACGCCGTCAGGCGGTTCGGTCGATCGAAGTACGAGACGCCGACCTTGGTGTCGTACTGGTTGCCCGAGAGCATCCGGCCATTGATGAAGTTCGACCGGGCCACCGACGAGGTGAAATCGACCACCGAGTACGAGCGCTGATACGAGTAGAACACGCTTGCCTCGAACGACCCGGCGAATCGCTTCGCCAGACCGGTGGTGATGCCCCACGAATAATCGCCCTTGGCATTGCGGAGGTCATAGACACCGCCGCCCGAGTTGCCGCTGTACTTGGCGCCGTTCTTGGCGAGGGTGGTCGGCACCCCCGTCGTGGCGTTCAGCGTGCCGTACATCACGCGACCATTGACGTCGGTCGTGGTCGGATCGGCGAGCTCGAGGTTGACTATGAACGGCGACTTGAGCGCGTAGGTGTACACGGCATCAACGGTGCCGGTGATTCCCCAGGGAAGCTTGCGGTCGGCGCCAAGGGTGGCACGGAAGACCTGCGGCTGCTTGTACGCGGGGTCGATCGTGTTCACCGTACCGATGGTGCTGCCGACGCCCGGCCCCGAGCCGTTGGAGCAGACCTGCGGCGCATCCTTGACATTCTCGGTGGTGAACGCCGGCGCGATCGCCTGGGCGCAGGTGAACTGCGCGATGCCGCTGGTGCCGTTGTTGGTGTAGAGGTTTGACAGCCACACGTACGACGGGGTGCCGGAGAAGAGGCCGGCGCCACCGCGGATCTGCGTGTTGCCGTTGCCGCCGCCCGGATTCAGGTTGAAGCCGAGACGGGGGTTGATGTTCACGTTGGCCGGAATCTCGTTGGTGTTGCGGTTGTGGTCCGTCACCAGCGCGGCCTGCGCGTTCGGCTTGTCAATGAAATACGGCATTTCGGCACGCACGCCGTAGGTCAGGGTCAGCGACGGGTTCACCGTCCACTGGTCCTGCAGGTAGAACGAGAAGTTTGCGGTCTTGAAGCGGGCCACCGGATCGCCGCGTCCGACGCCGACGCCGTAGGCGAACGGCGTCCCGGCCTCGAGGGCCTCGAGCGACTCGAAGCGCCACGAACCGAAGGCATTCTGCCAGAAGGCGTTGCGCACCTTGTAGGTCTCGGCACGTGCGCCGAGGGTCACCAGGTGGCCGTTGCCCACCGGCATGGTGAAGTCGTTGCGGAGCTCGAGGACATCCTGGTCCAGCTGATTGATGTGCGAGTTGGAATCCGGCCCGGCACGCAGGGCCACCAGGGCCCCGGCCACCACGGGCGACGGGATGTTGGTGACCGTCACCTGCGGGCCGATCTGGTCGAACACGCGGGCGAAGCGCTGCCGGATCAGGCCAGCCTGGAATTCGTTCGTGGCGCCACTGCCGAAGTTCGAGAACAGCTGCGCGGTGATCGACGACGACCACTCGTCGCGCTTGAAGCGGTTCGAACGAGAGCGTGAAGGTCGAGGCCGAGCGGGAGAAGTCGTCGCCCTGCGACTTGTTGTAGATGCCGCGCAGCACGACACGGTTCTTCGACGACATCGTCCAGTCCAGACGACCGACGAGGTTGGTGATCGGGTTCTTGTTGAACTCCTGCGCGCCCGAGCCGCCGTCCATGCCCCGGGCGGCCAGGGCGGCATTGAAGCGATCCACCAGCGCCTGATCGACGCGAAGCTGCTGTCCCGCGTCCTGCGGCTGCCCGATGTACGGACCGAACGCCGGCTGGCTGGCCTCGTTCGCCTCGGCGGCCGCAAAGAAGTGGAGCTTGTCCTTGATGATCGGGCCGCCGAGCGAGCCGCCGTACTGCCGGCGGAGGAACTGCGCGCCAGCGTAGAGCGGGACGTTCGGGACGAGGTCCTGGTTGCGGGTGGTGTAGAACCCGGTCCCCGTGAACTTGTTGGTGCCGTTCTTGGTGACCGCGCTGATCAGGCCGCCCGTGAAACCGCCCTGGGTCACGTTGTACGGCGAGACGACGACCTGGTACTCCTTGACCGCCTCGAGCGAGATGCCGCGGCCGTTGGCCTGGCCACCGAGCTCGCCGGTGTCGGAGAGGCCGAACTTGTCGTTCTGCGTCGTGCCGTCCACCTGGATCGCGTTGAAGCGGTAGTTCTGGCCGGCGATCGAGACTTCGCCCGCATTGGCCGGGGCCGGATTGGTCACGACCTGCGGCGTCAACCGGACGAAGTCCTGCAGCTGCCGATTCAGCGTCGGCAGGCGCCGGCACCGAGGAGTCGGAAATGAAGGTCTGCGCCCCGGTGCGCGTCGGCGCGAATTCAGAGCTGGCCGCGGCGGCCGTGGTGACGATTTCCTGCAGCGTCACCGCCTGGCGCCCCATCGTGAAGTCGGCGCGCGCCGTCTGCGAGAGGAGCACCCGGATCCCTTCGCGGGCCTGCGGGCCGAAGCCGATCGCGGTCACCGCGACGCGGTAGGTCCCGGTCTCGAGACCGGTGACGACGTAGCGGCCGTTGTCGCGGGTCGTCGTGACGCGCACGAAGCCGGTGGAGGGGCTGGTGATGCGCACCGTCGCGCCGGCCAGCACGCCGCCGGCCGAATCGGTCACAAGACCGGCGATACCGCCCGTCGTGACACCCTGCGCACTGCCGACCGCCGGCAGCACCAGCATGGCGACGATCGCGCTCGACACAGCCAGTGCCAAACGAAGAAAGCGTTGCATCGTTGCTCCTGAAGAATTGCGGATGAGAGGGGCCACCTCAGGGGCCTGGGTCCGGGACCCGGCACCCCCGAAAAGAGGCTGCGGAAATGTCGTTCCCGATCGGAAGTCGCGCAAGCAAGCCCTCCCAAGGGGGGGTCACGGGTCAGTCACAGGATCGAGATGGAGGGGGTCGGGGTGGAAGTGACCAGTGACCAGTGACCGGGAGGAGCGGGTGAAACGTGAGAGGTGAAACGGGGGGGGCACCCCCTGGTCACAGGTGACGGGTCACGTCTCACGTTTCACGTTTCACGTTTCACGCGCCCTTGCCCCCAAACCTCCGCCACACCAGATACACCGGCACCCCCACCAGAATGATCCCGAACGTCACCCCGTTCTGGGCCGGGTTCGAGAGCAGCGCATTGGCCACCATCCCGAGCGAGGCCAGCAGGAAGATCGCCGGCGTGAGGGGGTAGCCGAGGGTCCGGTAGGGGCGCTCCGCGTCGGGGCTCCGCTTCCGGAGGACGAACACCCCCGCCACCGCCATCGCGTAGAAGGGCCACGACCCCGGCACGAAGCGGTCGGCCAGCTCCGCGAAGGAGTTCTGCATCACGTACGCAATGCCGAGGGCCGCCGTCAGCCAGATCGCCACCGACGGCGTCTGGAAGCGCGGCGAGACCCGGGCGATCACCGGGAAGATCAGCCGCTGCTCGCTCATCGCGAAGAAGATCCGCGGCCCGGTCATCACCGACCCGTTCACCGACCCGAAGCAGGAGACCATCACCACCCCGGAGATGATCGCCGCCCCGGCGCCCCCGAACAGCGCGATTCGGGAAGCCGTCTCCGACGCCACGCGCTGGATCGTCGCCATCTGCGAGGCGGGGATCATGTAGAGGTAGGCGAGGTTCACGAAGAGGTAGATCGCCACGATCGCGACCGTCCCCAGGATCAGCGCCCGGGGGAGGTTCCGCCCCGGCTCCTTCACCTCGCCCCCGATGAACGAGAGGTTCGACCAGCCGTCGTAGGTCCACATGATCGGGACCAGCGCCGTGAGCATCGTCGAGAGGGTCACCGTCGCGGCGGGTGACGGGGTCACGAAGTTGGCCACCGTCCCCCCGCCGGCCGCGAAGGCGAAGAGGCCGAGGCCGGCCATCGCCCCGTACTTGAGGATCGTGGTGACGTTCATCAGCAGCGACGCCAGCCCCACGCCCAGATAGTTCAGCAGGGCGATCACCAGGATGACCCCGGAGGCCACCAGCCGTTCCTGTTGGTCGGTCAGCGGGAGGAACTCCCCCAGATAGGTCGCGAAGACCAGCGAGATCCCGCCGATCGCGGCCGCCCGGATCACCGTCAGTTCCGCCCAGCCATACAGGAAGGCCGGCAGCGGCCCGAACGCCTCGAGGATGTAGGCAAAGATCCCCCCGGACCGGGGGTAGGCCGCCGCCAGTTCGGCGATCGTCAGCGCCCCCGTCAGGGTCACGATGCCACCCACCACCCAGATCAGCAGCATCGCCTTCGGGTCGCCCAGGGCGGCGGCCACCTCACGGGGAACCCGGAAGATGCCGCTGCCGATCGTCGTCCCCACCAGGACGGCGGCGGCGCTCCAAAGGCCAAGATGTCGCGGGAGGCGCTCTTCCATGGGGGGAATTCCTTGAGGGGGGTCCGACGGCGGGGTAGATTGCCGGGTTGGAAAACTGACACCATGAGGCCGTCGCGCCTAGGGGCGACGACCATGAGGAATGATTGATCCATGAATGATGCCGCCCCGAACGCCGTGGTCCTCCCCCAGCCCTCCCTGCTGGCGGACCTCGTCACCCTGACCAAGCCGCGGATCATCTCGCTGCTGCTGGTCACGACCATCGCCCCGATGTTCATCACCCCCGCCGGCATGCCGGGCTGGGGGCTGATCGGCTGGGTCACGCTGGCGGGGTACCTGATGGCCGGCGGGGCCAATGCGATCAACATGTGGTTCGATCGGGACATCGACGACCGGATGACGCGCACCAAGCTCCGCCCCGTCCCGTCGGGGCGGATGCCGGCCAACGCCGCGCTCCTCTTCGGCGTGACCCTCGGCGCCGTCGCCTTCACGCTCTTCTGGACCTTCGTCAATCCGCTCTCGGCGTGGCTCGCGCTCGCGGGGCTGCTCTTCTACGTCTTCATCTACACGGTGTGGCTCAAGCGCTCGTCGCCGCAGAACATCGTGATCGGCGGCGCCGCCGGCGCCTTCCCGCCGCTGGTCGGCTGGGCCGCGATGACCGGCTCGATCGACCTCGGGGCGCTCTACCTCTTCGCGATCGTCTTCTACTGGACCCCGCCGCACTTCTGGGCGCTGGCCCTCAACAAGCAGCGCGACTACGGCAACGCCGGCATCCCGATGATGCCGAACGTCCATGGCGTCCCCGAGACGAAGCGGCAGATGCTGCTCTACACGCTGATGCTGATCCCGTTCACGCTGATGCCGGCCGTCGTCGGCATCCAGGGTCTCTTCTACGGTGTCGCCGCCCTGCTGCTCGGCGCGCGCTTCCTCCAGCTCTGCTGGGTGATCGCCAAGGAGGAGGGCGTCACGCCGACGACCTGGCGCCTCTACAAGTACTCGCTCTCCTACCTGGCGCTGCTCTTCGTCGCCATGGCCGTCGATCGCTGGGTCCCGTTCGGCCACCGCGCGATCACCGCCCAGGAGATCGAGCTCGGCGCCGCCGCGCCGCTGAACCCCGATGCCGCACCGGCGGCATTCGGCGCCCACACCGACCACTGAGCTGAGCGCCCCCCGGAAGCGACCCCCCTCGCCCAGGCCGCTCCTCCGGCTCTGGCCGAGGGTGCGGCCCTATCGGGCCGGCCTGGCGGTCGCGGCCGTCACCCTCGTCCTGTCGTCGTGTCTGGCGCTCTCCTTCCCGCTGGTGGTCCGCTACCTCCTCGACGCCGCCTTCGAACGCCACGACCGCCACCTGCTCGACCAGATCGCCCTCGGCCTCCTCGCGATCTTTGCCACCACCGCCGTCCTCAACTACATCCAGACCTACTTCCTCTCGGCCACCGGCGAACGCGCCGTGGCCGGGCTCCGTCGCGAGCTCTTCGGGAAGCTGCTGGAAATGCCGCCGGGCTTCTTCGCCGATCGCCGCACCGGCGAGCTGACATCGCGGCTCACCGTCGACATCGGTCTGCTGCAGGGGATCCTCTCGCACCAACTCGCCGACTTCACGCGCCAGATGCTCGCGCTCGTCGGCGGCGTGGTGGTGCTGACCTGGATGCAGCCGAAGCTGATGCTGACCGCGATCGGCGTGGTGCCGGTCGTGGCGCTCTCGGCGCTGATCTTCGGGAAGCGGCTCAAGTCGATCACCACCTCGGTGCAGGATCAGCTGGCCGACTCGACGGCGCTCGCCGAGGAGGCGTTCGGCCAGATCCGCGTGGTGCAGGGCTTTGCGCAGGAGCCGTACGAGCGGGAGCGCTTCGCCGCGCGCGTCGGGCGGGTCGTCACCGCCTCGCTGCACCGCGCCCGCGTCCGCGCCACCTTCTTCGGCGTGATCACCTTCACCACCTTCTCGGCGGTGACGGCGGTGCTCTGGATGGGCGGCCGGCTGGTGCTCTCGGGCCAGCTCACGCCGGGGCAGATGGTCTCCTTCCTTCTCTACACCGTGAGCATCGCCGCTGCCTTCGGCGCGCTGGCGACGTTCTTCTCGGCGTACCAGGAGGCGGTCGGCGCGGCGCAGCGGGTCTTCGAGCTGCTCGAGACTGTCTCGCCGGTGGCCGACTCGCCGCATCCTGTGCCGCTCCCGCATCCGGTGCGGGGCGAGGTGGTGTTCGACGACATCACGTTTGCCTACCGTGCTGACGCGCTGGAGCCGACGATCCGCGGGCTGACACTGCGCATCGCGCCGGGCGAGGTCGTGGCCGTGGTGGGGCCCTCAGGCGCCGGCAAGACGACGCTCGCGTCGCTGCTGCCGCGCTTCTGGGATGTCGACCAGGGGGCGATCCGGCTCGACGGCATCGACATCCGCGACCTCGCTCTCGCCGACCTGCGGCATGCCATCGGGATCGTCCCGCAGGAGCCGGCGCTCTTCAGCGGCACCGTGCGGGAGAACATCGCCTACGCCCGCCCCGATGCCTCAGCGGAAGAGGTCGAGGCGGCGGCGCAGGTCGCCAACGCGCATGAATTCATCGTGCAGCTCCCAGAGCGGTACAACACGGTGGTGGGCGAGCGCGGCGTGAAGCTCTCGGGCGGCCAGCGGCAGCGGATCGCGATTGCGCGGGCGGTGCTCAAGGACCCGGCGGTCCTGGTGCTCGACGAGGCCACGTCGTCGCTCGACAACGAGAGCGAGCGACTGGTCGAGATGGCGCTGGAACGACTGCTGGTGGGCCGCACCACCTTGATCATTGCCCACCGGCTGAGCACGGTCCAGCGGGCCAACCGCCTGGTGGTGCTCGATGCCGGCGCGATCGTCGAGGAAGGGACCCACGCCGAGCTCCTCCGCCGCGGCGGGATCTACGCCCGGCTCTTCCAGATGCAGTGGCGTGGCGGCGAGAACCTGGCGGAAGCGTTGGCGGCGTTGAAACAGCAGGGCTGACGCGAGACGCGAGAAGCGAGAAGCGAGAAGCGTTGTCGCCCCGGGCATTGTGATCCTGAGCGAAGCGGCCCGCAGGGCCGCGCAGTCGAAGGACCTAATTCCTCGCGCTGGGGAAGAGGTCCTTCGACTCCGCCCGCTTCGCGGTCTTCGCTCAGGATGACAGTGTGGGCAGCGCTGCTCGCGTCTCGACTCTCGCTTCTCGCTTCTCGTCACAACGACATCGCCCCCGTCCGGAATCCCGGACGGGGGCGAGTCGTTGTGCTGCGTCCTGCGATGCGGATCAGTTCTTGGTGATGCGCATCTGGAACGTGGTCGGCTGGGTCTCCGAACCGGCGTACCAGACGACGGCCAGGTAGTAGGTGCCGGCCGCAAGCGACGTCATGGTGCCGTTCTCGTTCTTGCTGGCGTCTTCGCCGTGCGCGTCCGCGACGGTCGCGGCAAAGGCGCCGGCCGAGGTCAGACGGTAGATGCCGAGGTCCGCCGCGTTGTTCCAGTTCGCATCGACCCGGTAGGTCGTGGTGGCCGGGACGACGATCTTGTAGATGCGGCAGGTGTTGCCTCCCAGCGTGCCGAGGCAGGTCGCGTAGGTGCCATAGGCGCCCTGGTCGGTGACGACGGCGCTGCGACCGGCGATGGTCGGCAGGGTGATTTCCGGCGCGTTCGAGATATCGGTGCCGCCGGCGAGCGTGGTGCCGCCGAAGGTGCCCGTCGGCGCGATCGTCTTGCCGTCAGACGGCAGCGAGAGCGCGACCGTCGGGAGGAAGGAGAGCGCGATCCCGGTGTAGGTGACGGCGCCGGTCGAGTTGTAGGTCGGCACGATCGTCGCCGTCGACGAGTCGGCGCTGAGGGCCGTGATGCCGGCCTCGACACCGCCGATGAAGACCTTGCCATCGCCGCGGAAGCGGAGCGAACCGCCCAGCGTGACGGTGACCGGGGCGCCAGCGTTCGGCGCTGCGGCGGAGACGGTGGTCGGGGCGGCGGCAAGCGCCGGCGTCGTCACCGTGTTGGTCGAGGCGAGCGTCAGGTTGCCCGCGGCCGTCAGGTAGTCCATCGTGACGCCAGCAACAGTCGCCGCGCCGCTGACACCAGGACCGACGAGGACCTTGATGGTCTTGCCGTCGGCGGAGCGCGAGGCAATCGCGTTGGCGCCGGTGGCGAAGGTAACCGTGGCGGTCTGGGTAAAGCGGGTGTTCGCCGGCGCGGTGATGGTGACGGTGTCACCGGCCACGGCCGTCGTGCGCGAGAGCGCCGCACCGAGGTTGGTCGGCTCGACGCGGACCTTGAAGGTCCCCGAGAGGCCGCCCGCCGTGACGGTGTAGGTGAACTCGCCCGGCGAGACGCCGACGACGAAGTACCGCTGCTGGTTCTTCTCTTCCGGCACGATCAGCGTGTCCGACCCGTTGACGTACTCGGGGCGGTAGAGCGGATCGTAGTGGACGGCGATCCCGGCGCCAGCGCCCGAGATCGTGAAGTTCGTCCGCACGCCGTTGTTCAGGTTGTTGATCAGTCGGAGGAGCACCGCCGACGAGTCACCCTGCTTGACGTTCATCACGATGGGGTTGGCCCGGATCTCGGTGGGCTCCCCGTTCAGGTCGAGAAGGGGGTCGTCCACGCATCCAGACAGACCCGAGAGCGCGAGGATGGCGATCGCCCCACGAACCATCTTCTTCATAGTCAAACTCCTCAGGAGAGAGCGGAGTGCTTCGGGCACTCGTCGGTGAACATTGTGGCGCCCGGACTCAGGGCACATTTGAGAGGTTGACGCCAAGCCAGCGGCCAATCTCGTCGGCAACTTCGGGGGTCAGGATCTCGAGCCAATTTGCCGCGGATCCCGGCTCCCTGAACTCGTTGGACTTCAGCAGGACGAAATTGCCCTGGTTGCCTCGGTCAGCGAAAATGAACCAGATCGGCTTGCCAACCGTGTAGCGCCACACTTCATACGGCGGCGCCCGGCCATCGGACGGCCGCGCGAGGATTTCACTCGGCGGCGATCCGAACTTCACAGCGACACGACCGCGATCGGTCTTCCAACCCACCCGCCCACGCTCGCCATACTTCTGGTTGACGTTGGCAACGGCCTGGTAGAAGGCGATCCGGTCCTCATTGTTGACGGTGGCCTTGTTCTTGTCGCGCGCCGCCCAGAAATCGATCAGGAAGCGCCGCTTCGCGGCCATCGACATGTCCTGCTTGTACACGTTCAGCTCACGCGCGGGGGCCCCGGTGAGGAAAAGCACCTCGGCGGCCGCGTCGAGCGAATCATCCGGGAGGGCGTTGAAGTACCCCTCGTCGGTGCCGCGATTCGCTTGCGCAATCGCCATGCTGCGCCGGAGCGCCTCCTCGGCCGGCGAGACCACGAACGGCGTCTGCATCGTGACCGTCTTGCCGCCCGCCGCGAGGGTGGCGTGCATCAGGTAGTCGCCGTCCGGCAATCCTTCGACCGAGAACTGCCCCTTGAAGAGCCCGCCACCGGCGGGAATCTGCTGACGCACCGGGGGAAGGTCGGCCACCGTCGCGCCGTCCCGCTTCCGAATCGACAGGCGGAGCTCGCCCTGGGACTGATCGGCGGAATAGGCCTCGAGCATGTACGCCATGTTCGAGTTGACGATGTCCACCCGGAGCATCGGAGCCGTGCGAATCCGGAAATTGCCGCGGGCCACTTCCCCAGGCATCGAGGCGGTGTCACCGGGCGCAAGCTGCCGCATTTCGTTCGCGAGCATCAGGTCCGAGGCCGTCGGGGCCGAGGCATACGCCTCGAGCCGAACGGAATCGGCAATCATCTTCCCCGTCAGGGAATCCCGGGCAGAGACATGCATCATGTAGCTGCCGGGCTTGAGCAGGAAGCGGAACTGTTCCACCCCGGCCGCCCCCGCGATCCGCGCCATCGCTGGCGCGCTCCGCTGGAACGACTCGGAGGTGAGCACCGTGCCGCGGGCATCGACGACCCGGACCATCACCGTGTAGGAGATGTGGGCGTCGGCACCCGCGCCGATTGCCGAGGCAAAGAGGTACGGCACCCCGGCCATCGAGAGGACTTGCGTCTCCCCCGAGGCCGGGACGAAGAATCGGGTCACGCCAAGCTCGAGCCCCTGGTCGCGCTGGAAGGCGCTTCCACCGGCAGCCAAGGCGGCGAGAAGGACGACGGCGTTCAACACCGCGCCACCCCCGGCGTCCCAGCGAGTACGGACAGCCGAACGGACTCGAGCGACATGATTACCAGCCCAGCGAGACGGTGTAGAAGGAGACGTCGCCGAGGGCGCCCATCTTCTTCCACGCGTAGTCGAAGCCGAGGGTGAAGCCGCCACGCGAGGCCAGCGTCACGCCGCCGCCGAGGGCCAGACCGGCCGACTTGTCGTCGGCCTGCTTCTCGAAGGAGACACCGGCCGATGAGTAGGCCAGCGACGGGTTCGACGTGTAGGAACCGCGCGCGGCGATCCCGAACGGCGAGCCGCCGATCCGCTCGGCGGCAAACTCGCCACCGGCCGAGAACGAGGCCTTGTTCGACCGCATCTGGTTGAACTCCGACGTGACCGTGAGGCGCGCGTCCGAGGTCGAGATGAAGTCGTAGGCCAGGCCGACGGCGAACTTGGTCGGCAGCGAGAACGGCGAAGTCAGACGGGTCGAGGCCACCGGACCGCTCGGAACGTCACCGTCACCCGGGAGGGTGTCACGGACCGAGGTGACCTTCAACGGGTCGCCCTTGTACGTGAGGTTGGTGCCGAGGTTGGTCAGCGCGAAGGCGAAGCGAATCGGCTTGCCGGCGAGCTGCGAGTGGAAGTGCGTGCCGAAGTCGACGGCGAACGCATTGCCGCTCACCTGGCCGAGGCGGTCAAAGACCCCCTTGGCGGTGATGCCGACCGAGAAGCGGTCCGAGAAGTTCTTGGACACGGTCATGGCCGCGTAGGTCTCGGAGACGCTGTAGAACTCGCCGGTACCGTTCGGCTGCTGCGGGGTGTACACCGGCTGGTTGGAGAAGCCGAAGCTCCCGATCGAGAAGCCGATGGCGCCCGAGCCGCCGCCGTACGGGGTGGCGACGCCGCCCCAGTTCAGCTTGGTGTCGGCGACATAGTTGAGCTGCGAGCCCTGGACGCCGGCGCGCTTGATCAGCGCGAGGGCTCCCGGGTTGGCGTACAGTGCACCAAGGTCAGTCGCCAGCGGCAGGTAGCCGCCGCCGAGGGCCATGCCGCGTGCGTTCGCTCCGATCAGGAGGAACTCGGCGGCGGTGGTGCCGTAGCCGGTGTTGTCGCGCTTCGCCGGCGTGGTCTGCGCCCCAACCAGCGAGGGGGCACCAACCAGCAGGGTGAGGGCAACAACGCGTGCGACGGAATGCCGGATCATCTGGTCTCGTCTCCTGTGGTGCGGTGGCTGGCCTGGGCTGGCCACCGCACCTCGAGTGAATCGGTTGCCCGTGACGGGCAGTGGTTCCTACGGGCGACCGCTACTGGGCGAAGTTGACGACCGTCAACCGGCCAACCTTGCTCTTCCCTTCAGCTTCGACGTGATAGAAGTACACACCCGACGCCACGAACTGGTTGGAGCGGTTTCGCACGTCCCACGTCACGGTGCCGGTGATGGCATCGGGCGCGGCGTCGAGGATGCGCACCAGGATGCCGCTGGTGGTGTAGATGCGAATCCGGGCGCCGGTCGGCACGCTCACGAAGTTGATCACCTTCGAGACGACCTGACGGTCGTACGCGGAGGTCACGTAGTACGGGTCCGGCACGGTGTGGACCTTGGCCAGCGCCGCATCCGTCACCGCCGCCTTCTCGTTGAGCACGGTGAACGCGAACTTCTGCGCCGCACCGGGGGCGTTGAACGGACGGTTGATCACTGGCGTGTAGGCGTAGGCGCCGAAGTCGCCACCCGCGCCGTTGCCACCAGAGATCGCGCCGGTGTAGTCACGCATCGTCCAGGCCGTCCCGGCCGCCGGCACAGCGCCGCCGGTCAGCTGGAAGATGAAGATCCGGCCCTTGATGTAGAGCCCGAAGCCGTTGCTCGAGGCCGCCGGTGCCGTCGCCGCATTGCCGAGGGCGCCGGTGAAGAAGGCGATCGGACCCGGCGTGGCCGTGTTCGAGAGCGCTACCGCCGGTGCCGTGCAGCCGAGGGCGGACGCGGAGAACTGCCGCGGCCCGTCCATGCAGCCGAAGTCGGTGGCAGTCAATTCCGCCCGCCCATCCGGCGAACCCGCCGTCGGGACGGCGCTGCCGTTGAGCACGCCCCAGCTCGCAGCGGCCTTTGCCTTGAACGGCACGACCGTGTTGTGCGTGATATCAATGACCGAGTCGATCCGGCCAGCGGCACCCCAGTAAAGGCGGTAATCCGCGGCCGAGACGAACGGCGACATGTAGAGCTCGATGTCGCGGGACGCCGCACCCGCCATGTAGCCGTAGGCATCCGGGTGGTGCGCCGCGACGACACCGGTGAGCTCACCAGCGTTGCCATAGGACGCCGCCGTGGTCGCGCCCGTCAGCTGCACAGCCGGGGACACCGTGGTCGGATTGACCTTGGTCTCCTGGTCACCGTTGAACCACCGCGGGCCGTTGTAATAGCACTGGCCAGAGCGGAAGCCGGTCGAGGCGTTGGCGCAACCGCGGCCGGCGATGCCGGTCCAGTAGGCGCCGGCACCCGTGGTGATCGAGAACGCGCCCGGGATCTTGTAGGTCGCATCGCCGCCATACTGCGCCGCGAGCGGACCATTCGGCGCAATCGCGTCAAAGGTGCCCGTGACCGTCTGCGCCGCGCCATTCAGGCCCGACTTGACGTAGGAGCGCGACACCACCGAGGCGCCAGCGGCGCTCTGGATGGTGAACCACTCCGTGGCGCTGACCGAGGAGGCGGCCGCAACCGCCGTGACGACGGCTGAGTCGTAGCGGATCGACACTTCACCCGAGCCGACCAGCAGCTCCGGCGCGAAGGCGGCCAGCGAGACCGATGCCGAGTTCGACGGCGGGAACTTCTTCGAGAAGCGACCGTCGGTGCCGAGCGTCGGGACCGTGTTGTCCGTCAGGAGGCCGCTACGGCCGAAGACACCCTGCTGGATCGTCGCGGTGTTGACCAGGTTGCCGGCCGGCGCGCCGACCACGACCTGCTTCGAGATCTTCGCCGACTCGAGCGACGACGGTGCCGAGCGAACCGAGTTCACGTCGAAGGCGGTGACGGCATAGTAGTAGCGCACGCCGTTCCGGACATCGAGGTCGGTGTAGATGAACGGCACGCCGGTGTTGGCGAGCACCGGGAAGTTGTCACGGGTCAGCGCCGAATCGGCCGCGCCCGGGTTCAGCACGATCCCGCCGGTCGCGAGCTTGTCGCGGCCGCCGTAGTTGACCTGGACCAGCGGACCGACGAGGTCATAGGTGAACGACACCGTCGAGGTGACACCCGGCGTGATCGTCGTGAACGCCGCACGGCAGGCGGTCGTGACGCTGATTTCCGGGGCGCAGTTGATTGCGGCGCCGAGATTGCCGCCCTCGACCACCAGACCGCCGTAGTCCTTGAACGTCGTGTTGCTGTAGTCCCACTGCTTGATCAGCTTGAGCGACCCCGGGCCGTCAAGACGACCGCGATAGAGGCGGTAGCCTTCGACGTCGAAGCGGCGGTAGTTCGGGTCGTACAGGTTGTTCGCCAGGGCGCCGTTGGAGGCCGCACCGGCAATCGCGAAGTACGGGTCACCGGTGGTCTCGGAGACCGACGGCTTCCACAGGATCGTCACCTTGGCGTCGCCAGGGATCAGGAAGAACGCCGGCGGCTCGGGCGAGAACGGGAGGAGGAACTTCCCGTCGAACACCTGCTGCGCCACGAGCGCCTTGCCGTAGAGCGAGTTCGGACGGACCGAGAATTCACCCTGCTGCGGGATGCCGTCCGAGTTCTTGTCCTGGAAGCCAAGGAAGCCGGCGATCGAGTCGACCTTGTTGGCACCATTGTACTTGAACATCGAGTCGACCGAGGCGGTCAGCGTCGGGATGCCCGGCGTGATCGAGGTCGACGTGGTCGGCGTGAAGCCGGGGATCAGGATCGGCGCCGCGTGGACGAACGCGATGACGACCGACGCCGAGGCGCCCGGGGCCAGCGAGGACGACTTCGCCGACTCGAACATCCGGATGTCAACGCCCGTCGCGCCAAGGTGCACGAAGCAGACGTGGTTGATTTCCGGCGCGTTGATCGTGCACGCCTGGTCGCCGACGTTGACGTCGTTCTTGCCGGCGAGGTAACGCCACACCTGCTTGGCCTGGCCCGGGTCGGGCAAGCAGCCGCCGTTGCAGGTGTTCGAGAAGAGCTGGATTTCGCCCGGGCCTTCGGGGCCCTTGAGGTACTTCATGCCGACGAAGCCGATGCCCTGGAAGAACGGCGGGGCGAAGATCGACGGATCATAGACCCAGGCCGCCGGACGGTCGAAGGCACCCTTGTAGGCAAAGCCCATCGCGAACGGCAGGTTGACGCCGGAGTAGTTGCCACCGCCGCCAGGACCGACGTCCGGGTCGGCCGCGTACGCCGCGAACAGCTGGTCGATCGTGTAGCCGGCCGTCGGGAGCGTGATGCCGAACTTGGCGTTGTTCAGCGCATGGAACTTCTGCGCCTGCGCCAGCAGCAGGTCGCGCATCGCCGGCCGATGGCTGGCGTACGCCGCCGGGTCGAGCGAGGTGATGTTGTAGTAGGTGATGATGAAGTACAGGATGTCTTCATTGCCCGACGGGTAGTTCCACGCCACGCCGCGGTGCTCAGCGAGAATGCCGAGCGGGTGCGGACGCTGGGCGATGAACGCCGGGTCGCCGTCCCACGAGATCCAGTAGACGTCACCCTGTGAGGCGTTGATCTGGCCACGGAGAAGCGGGTCGAACAGCAACTCGCCCTCGTCGCCCTCCGGCACCCGTGCCACGTCAGGCCATGCCGCCACGTCTTCCGCATTCTGGCCGTTGTAGATCGGCATGACTTCGGCGCCGTGCTTGTGGGTACCCGAGGCGTCGAAGAGCAGCGCCGCCGAGGTGTCGCCACCCCACGGGTTCGCTGGCTTCGTGCCGCGGATGATGCCGGCGAACTGGAAGCCGGAGTTGAACATGTAGGAGTTCTGGGTGCCGCGCGGCCAGTTGCCGCCGGCAGTGGTGCCGGTGCCCGACGAGTCGGCACCGATTTCACCACGCGTACCAAGGCCGTAGAACACCCGGTTGGTCGCGATGAACCCCGTGGAGCGGGCAAAGAGACGATACGGCTGCTGCTTCGTCCCCGGTGCCGGCCCGGCCGAAGCCGTGCTCGGCGCGAGGCCGAGCGCCAACATCGTCAGGGCGGCCCCGACGAACATCTTCTGCATACCACGCAGTGCGTGCATTGATTCCTCGCGTCTGATATAGTCGTCCGGAGAGGGCGGACGGTCGGATGACCGCCCGCTCCCCCCGGCCGGGGTCAGAAGTTCACTTCAAGGCCGAAGCGCAGACGCCGACCGGCGCCGACGTAGTTGCTGATGTGCCTGCCCGCCGCACGGTTGTTGTCCGACGCCGCACGCTGCTCGGCGAGGGTGTAGACCGCGTCACCGTTGCCGAAGCGCTGCTCCGACTTCCGGTAGTAGAAGCACTGGGCACCGGTGGTGTTGGTGCCGTTGCCCGAGAGGGCGCAGGCCGCGTCCGTCGTCGGCAGCGTCAGGGCGCCGTCCGAGACGCGACGGAAGCCGTTCTGGTTACCGAAGGTCGCGAAGGCCAGCGAGTCCGCGTTCCAGTTGATCTTGTCCTGGGCCGCGTTCTGGATCGTCCCGGTCGTGGTCCAGACCGAGTTGATGACCTTCAGGTTCAGGATGTTGCGGCCGTCGAGGTAGCCAGTCATGTCGAACTTGCCAAGCTGGAAGTTCTTCGTGACGCGGAGGTCGAACTCCTTCGCCGCCGGGAGACGCGCGCCGAGGAAGGACGACTGGGCCGGCTCGATGGCGCAGCTGCCACCGCTCCGGACGCCGATCGAACCCGGGTCCGTCGGATCGCAACGGGTGTACGGCGTGCCCGAGGCGAGGCGGAAGGTCGCATAGAAGCCGGTGCGCTTGAGGACCGTACCCAGGATCGAGCCCTGCTGGAAGTCAGCCGGGAGGGTGACCTGGAACGAGCCGGCGATCGTGTGCGGACGCGAGAACGTGGTGGTCGTCGCGGCGAGCGGCGCACGGTTGCCCGGGAGCGGCTCGTAGAAGTTCCGGTACGACGTCGGGTCCGAGCCGGTGCTCTTGGTGTCCTGGAACGAGTAGGACAGCGAGCCGTTCACGTAGTTGCCGATGCGGCGATCGAGGCGGAGGTCGAGACCACGGGTGTTGCCGAAGTCTGCGTTCTGCGCCTGGAAGATGCGCGTCGGCTGGCCGCCGACCGGGTCGACCGGGAAGGCGAACTGGTACGACGCGTTGGCCAGGTTGTCCTTGTTGTACGCGGCCAGGTCGAGGACCATGTCATCCGAGAAGGCATGACGGACGCCAAACTCGAACAGGATCGTCTTGCCGAAGTCGAGGTCGCCGCCCCAGTTCGAGCGGGAGTTCGCGCCGCCGGCATCGATGTCGGTCAGCGAGTTCTGCAGCACGAGGCCAAGGTCAGGCGACTGCGCCTGGTGGCGGTACGAGAGGCGGAAGTTGGTCTTGTCCGTGACCGGGAACGCCACCTGGATCGCCGGCGAGATGTAGTCGTGCGACGGGTCCGTGGTCAGGAAGTTGTCGAGCGAATCCGCGGTGAAGCCCGGCGCGGTCGAGATGCGCGGGAAGTCCTTCCAGCGGCGCGCGTTCGACAGGAAGTAGTCGTAGCGCAGGCCGGCCACCACGATCACGTTGCCCAGGTCGATACGATCCTCGGCGAAGAGGTTGTAGCGGTACGGCTTGACCAGGTACGTCGAGATGTTGCCACCGCCGTACGCCGTGATGTCGTAACCGGTGTACTCGCCACCGAACTTGACACGGTTGTAGCGGTCGGCCTGCCAGTCGAGGTTGGCCTTGGCCACCTTGCGGTTCTCGATCTGGTAGTTGAGGCCGTTGTCGTAGCCACCGCCGCCGCCGGCGCCCATCGGGATGCCGTCCGGCGCGCCGCCGTACGTGCCCTGGCCGGAATACTGCGACGTGTTGATGCGGTCGGTGAGGCCGATGCGGCGCGTCACCTTGTTGGTCAGGATGTTCTTGAGCAGCGTCGAGTCGAGCGGGAAGTTGTCCGCCGTGTAGACGTAGTTGAGCTTCTTGAGCAGGATGCCGAACGCCGGGTTGCGGCTGCCCTGCTCGGACTCATCCGTGATGCGGCCGGCGAGCGACGAGTTCCACTGATACGACACGTAGGCGTTGATCGAGAGGGACTTCGAGGCGCCGCGAATCAGCTGCTGGTTCCAGTTCAGCGTCGCGACGTTGGACCAGTTCTCCGAGCCAGCGGTGAGGCCGTCGGCCTTGCGGTTGCGGGCCTGGTTGCCGGAGAGGAGGTAGGTCGCCGAGACGCGCGAACCGCCGCCGAAGGTGTAGTTCAGCTTCGCGGTGCCGTTGTACTGCGTCGAGACGCCGCCGTTGGCGGTCGAGTTCGCGCGGCAGCTCTGGCCGTAGTTGTCGCGCATCGCCTGCAGCGCGGCGTTGGTGACGAAGTCGAACTTGTCGCACTCACCCGCGACCACGGCGTACTGGTACACCGGGACGACGATCGAGTCGGAGCGGACGTTGCCGAAGGTCTTCGGCAGCGTGAAGGTCGTGTCGATGCCGACCTGTGCCCATGAGGCGAGCTCCCACTGCTTGTAGCCGCGGTTGCCGCCCTGCGAGCCCTCGAGGCGACCGGAGACGTAGAACGTCAGCGCCCCCTTGATCGGACCGCCGAAGCCGCCCTGGAACATGTTGAAGCCGCCGCGGTACCGCGCCGGCGCCAGCATGTCCGTTTCCCACGAGACGTTGCCGGCGTACTTCGCGCCGCCCGTCTTGGTGGTGATGGCGACGATACCGCCCTGCGCGTTGCCGAACTCGGCCGACGCGGCGCCGGTGGTGATCGAGGCGTCTTCGAAGCCGTTCACCGCGACGATGCTCAGGCCGGCCGAGAAGCCGCCCGCCGCGCCGCCCGAGCGCACGCCGCTCTGGACCGGCACGCCGTCGATGTAGGTGTTCTGCTCGTCCGTCCGGCCGCCGCGCACCGAGATGCCGCCGCCGTTCGTCGTGGTGACACCCGGCTGCAGCTGCAGCACGCGCGACACGTTGTCCACCGGGAGCTTGTCGACGAAGCCGCCGTCGATCAGCTGCTTGGTGGCCACCTGGTCACGCGGCACCAGCGGCTGCGCCGCCGACACCACCGTGATGTCGCCGACGTTCACCGCGCTCTGCTCCATCGTGATGTCCTGGGGGGACGTCTGACCGGAGAGGACACGGAGATTCTCGACCTGCGACGACTTGTAGCCGATGTACGTCGCCCGCAGCGTCACCGTACCGGCCGGGACGCTGTTGAAGAAGTAGTACCCCTGCTGGTTCGTCGTCGCCGTAAAGGCGGTCCCGACGATCAGCACTCGGGCACCAGCCAGCGGTGCTCCCCCCGCGTCCTTGACCCGACCGTCGATCTTGCCGGTCGAGCCCTGCGCGTGAAGGGTTGAGGCGCCTGCCCCGAATGCCATCACCGCCAGCGCGAGCGCTGTACGTGCGAGGGCTCTCACACAATTCTGAGTCATTGAACCGTCCTCCGAAGGCGTAAACACTGGAGATGCCGCTCCTTCGTGCCAGTCGCCGGCGCCAAACGACGCCGGGACCGCGTACTGCATCACTCCACTGGCGTGGAGCGACGTTGAATCCGATGCCGCACGACGGGAGCGTCGTGGATCGGGGAACCGACACCGTTCGAAGCCACCGGGGAGGGTGACGACGAAACGCGTGAAACCCGCGCGGTTCCTGGGGTCTACTCTGTCTGTGACGATCGGAAAGCCCCGACTGAGTGCCGGGATGAGATGAATATGCCCGCGCCCCGCGCGAGTGTCAAGCAAGCGTAACAGATTGCGAACAACGGGCCTACGAAGGTCGCCGGATGGAACGGCCGGACGGGGTGAACGGGGCACGGGGAACGGGGAACAGAAGGGGCGTGAGACGTAAAAGGTGAAACGGGAGCCCATTCGGCGGGCACGTCTCACGTTTCACGTTTCACCTTGAACCCGCTCACCGTTCAACGTTCACCATTCACCCCAGCCTGACCATCTCCATCTGCCGCTCCCCCGGCGTCACCGCGATCCCCGACGCCCCCCAATACAGGTTGATCTCGCTCCGCACCCCGAAATCGCCCGGCAGGTAGATCCCCGGCTCCACCGAACAGCCCGTCCCGGGCAGCATCGCGCGGTCGTCGTGGGTCTCGTAGTCGTCCAGGTGCGGCCCCGAGCCGTGCAGGTCGCGGTCGATCGAATGCCCCGTCCGGTGCACGAAGTAGTCGCCGAAGCCCGCCGCCTCGATCACCGCGCGGGCGGCCTGATCGCCCAGATAGCCCTGCACCGGCGCCCCCGAGGCCGCCAGCCCCTGCATCCGGGCGATCGCCGCGTCGCGCGCGTCGCGCACCGTGGTCCACACCGTCTGCACCCGCGCCGGCACGCTGCTGCCCGAGAAGCCCATCCACGTCTGGTCCGCGAACACCGCCCCCTCGCGCATCCCGCCCCAGAGGTCGAGCAGCACCACCTGGTCGTGCTCCAGCACGCGGTCCGCCCCGGGATGCGGCTCGTAGTGCGGGTTCGCGGCGTTCGGCCCGAAACCGACGATCGGATGGGTGGTGAGGAACATCCCCGCCCCCTCCATCGCCGCGACGACCTCCTGCTGCAGCGTCGACTCGCTGAGTCCCGTCCCCGCCCGGCGCACCGCGCCATGCAGCGCATGGAGTGCGATCTCCCGCAGCAGCTCCGCCGCCTGCATGTGCTCCTTCGCTTCCGCCTCGCTCCACGTCGCCGCGAAGCGCGTCACCAGGTCGGCACTCGGCACCACCGTCACGCCGAGCGACTGCAGCAGGTCGACCACGCCCCACGGGATCCGGTCGAGATACGGCACCGCGTCCTTCGGCGAGATCTCCATCGCCGCGCGCTTCCCGCGCAACGTCCCGTCCAGCGCGGCCTGCAGCTCGGCGTGCCGCGCGAACGGAATCACCGTCCCCGGAAAGCCGGTGAACGGCTGCATCTCGATCTTGTGCACGATCGCCACCATCGGCCCCTGTCGCGGAATCCAGACGAAGGTCCGCCGCGTGACCATCCCGCCCGGGAGGAGCCGCTGCGCGACCGGATTGCAGCCATGGAAGTCGAACAGCAGCCAGCCGTCGGCGCCGAGGCGCTCGAGCGTTGCCGTGACCATCGCGCGATCGATCGTGTCCAACGCACTCATTCGTAGCCCCCAGCCTCGGCGGCGAGCCAGACACAGCTGCGGTCGCCGCGACCTCGGCAGCTGCGATGCACCATCGCCCCCTCCACCCCGGCCACCAGCCGCAACAGCTCGGCGAGCGCGGCGGTGTAGAAGGCGCAGCCCGTTCCATCCTCGCGCGCCTGCATCGGCAGCGAGTCCAGCATCTCGCAGCGCGCCAGGCCGTCGGCCGGCTGCAGGTCGGCCAGCAACCAGCGCTGCGACAGCTTCGACGCCGCCCGGAGCCCGATCGCCAGCTTGGTCCGCTTCCCCGGCGCCATCGCCAGCATCCCCTTCACGCCGGGGCCGATCTCCTTCGCCGCGTAGCGCGCCGCCCGCCGGCCCGCATCGGCATAGACCAGCGCCGCATCGGGACGCCGCCCCACCAGCCGGAAGACCGCCAGCACCTCGTCGGCCGCCACCGGCTCGCCGTCGACCGCGCGCTGGCGGTAGCGCGCCACCTGCGCCGCCACCGTCGGTGACAGGCCGAGGCGCTTCGAGGCGAGCTCGTCCTGGAGCGCACCGAGTCCATCGTCGGCAGGGGTGTCGATGTTCTGGACCGCTTCCAACAGGGAGAGCGGCAGGAGGGCGGGGACGGAGGAAAGCATTGGCGACGATTCTAATAGGGTGAACGGTGAACGGTGAACGGTGAACGGGGGCGAGGGTGAAACGTCAAACGTGAAACGGGGGCCCACCAAGCGGCTCACGTCTCACGTTTCACCTTTCACGTCTCCCGTTCACCGTTCACCGTTCACCGTTCACCCCCGAGGCTGGCTCCGCAGATCCCGCGGCCTGACGGCCGCGGCTGGGGTGCTCGACGTTAGACTTAAGTGCATGGCGACCCCCACGCCCAGCTTCGAATCGGAAGCCCTGCCCCACCTCGACACCCTCTACCGGGTGGCGCTCCGGCTGACCATGAATGCCGCCGCTGCCGAAGACCTGGTGCAGGACACCATGCTCCGTGCGCTCCGGGCCTGGGACTCGTTCCGCCCCGGGAGCAACGCCCGCGCGTGGCTGGTGACGATCCTTCGGAACCAGTTCATCTCGGGGTGGCGCAGCGCGCGGCGTGGCGCCCAGCCGGTCGATGTCGAGGCGATCCCCGAACTTCCGGACCTGGCCGACCCCGATCCTGAGGGGCGCTTCTTCGCCGACCTGGTTGACGAGGAGGTCCTCGCGGCGCTCGATCGGCTCCCCGAGGAATTCCGCGAAGTGGTGGTCCTCAGCGACCTCGAGGGGCTGCCGTACGCCGAGGTGGCCGAGGCCCTCGGGATTCCGGTCGGGACGGTCAAGTCGCGGATCTTCCGCGCCCGACGGATCCTGCAGGGGCAGTTGCGGCGTTATGCCGAAGAGAGCGGACTGATCCGCCCCACGGAGCCGACCCCATGACCGAGCACGAGCCGCAGTTCGACTGCACCGCCGCCCTCGCCGAGCTCGACGCCTTCCTCCGCGGCGAGTTGCCGGTGGAGGCGGCCGAACGGATGCAGGGCCACCTGGTGCGCTGTCGGCACTGCACCCAGATCGGCCGCTACGAGCAGGCGTTCCGCGCCCGCCTGCAGCGCCTCGGCGCCACCACCGAATGTCCCGAGGCGCTGCGCACGCGGATCGCCGCGCTCCTCGCCGAGGAACCGTCGAGTGGCTGAGCGCGCGGAGGTGGTGATCGTCGGGGCGGGCCCGGCCGGGAGCGCCACCGCGATCCACCTCGCGCGCGCCGGCCACGCCGTGACGCTGCTCGATCGCGCGCGCTTCCCGCGCGAGAAGGCCTGCTCCGAATACCTCTCCCCCGAAACGGTCCGCCACCTTGCCACGCTCGGTGTCCTCGACACGCTCGATGCGCAGGGCCGCACCGCGCTCGAGGGCACCCGCGTCCGCGCCGCGCACGGCGCCTCGCTCCTCGGTCGCTTCGCCGACGCCGGCGGCACGCCGTATCGATCGACCGGTCTCGCGATGCCGCGCCGGATCCTCGACGCGACGCTCCTCGACGCGGCGCGGGCCGCGGGCGTGACCGTGCACGAGGCGACGACGCTGCGCGTCCTCTCTGCCATGGGACCCCACGGCCGCACGCTCACGCTCGAGGATCACGACGGCCATCGTCGCGACCTCACCGCGCGCGCCGTGGTCGGCGCCGACGGCCTCCGGAGTGTCGTCGCACGGCAGGCCGGGCTCCATCGGCAGGGATGGCTCAAGCGCGTGGCGTTCGTCGCGCATGTCGAGCGTGTCACCGGCCTCGGCCGCGTCGCCGAGATGCATGTCGGGGAGCAGGGCTACGTCGGACTCAATCCTTTGGGTGACAACGTCGCGAACGTCGCCCTCGTCGTCCCCGCGACACTCGCCGCCACCGCGCGCGGCGACGCCGTCGGCTTCTTCCATCGCCAACTCGAGACGCTCCCCGGCGTGCGCGGCCGCGTCGATGCCGCGCGCACCGTGCGCGAGGTGATGGTCACCGGGCCGTTCGCGGCCAACTGCCGGCAGAGCACCGCCGACGGGATGCTGCTGGTCGGCGACGCCGCCGACTTCTTCGATCCGTTCACCGGCGAAGGGGTCTGCACCGCCCTGGCCGGCGCGGCACTCGCGGCCGAAACACTCGGCGAGGCGCTCACCGCCAGCGGACCGATCACCGCCCGCCACCTTGCCGGCTATCGCACCGCGCGCCGTCGCGCCTTCCTCGGCAAGTGGATCGTCGAGCGCCTGATCGGGTACTCGATGCTGGCGCCCCGACTCTTCGACCGCGCCGTGGCCCGACTCGATCGGCGCGGCATGGCCGACACGCTGATCGGCGTGACGGGAGATTTCGTGTCGCCGTGGCGGGTGGTGAATCCGTGGTTTTTGGGGCGGATGGTTGTGTAGGTGGCAGGTCGTAGGTCGTAAGTCGTAGGTCGTAGGTCGTAAGACGTGAAAGGTGAAACGGTCTCACCTCCCGGCTCCCGTTTCACGTTTGACGTGTCACGTGTCACGTTCTTCGCTTCTCGCTTCTCGAAAGGTCCCTCATGGATGGCTACGATTTCCGTCAGCTCTGTGGCCGCTTCGCCACCGGCATTGCCGTCGTCACGGCGCGTGACGCCGAGGGGCGTCCGGCGGGGATGACGGTGAACTCCTTCACGTCGGTCTCGCTGGAGCCGCCGCTGGTGCTGCTCGCGATCGACCAGGCGGCCTCGATGCACGGCATGCTGCTGGGTGCGACGCACTACACCATCAACATCCTCGAGTCGCACCAGGAGACGCTGTCGCGCCGCTTCGCCTCCGGCAACCCGGACCGCTTCGAGGGGATCGGCTTCACGCCGGATGCCACCGGGCGGATCCTGCTCGACGGCGCGCTGGCGCACATCTGCTGCGAACGCGTCAACACCGTCGCCGCCGGCGACCACACGCTGATCATCGGCCAGGTGGTCGGCGGGGCCTCGGCGGAGCATGGCCGCCCGCTGCTCTACTATCGCGGCGGCTACACCGAGCCCGACACCCTCTAGGTGGCCGCCACGCTCACGCTCTCGCCGGTCGGCCACGAGGCACTGGACGACCCCACCACGCCGCCGGCGCTGGTCGAGCGGATGCTGGTCGACATCGCACGCAGCAATCGCTGGTTCGGCGGACGGCTCGCGATGCGGGCCGGGCTGCGTCGCCTCGTCGATGGCGACGACCGCGGCCGCACGCTGACGCTGCTCGACATCGGCACCGGCGCCGGTGACCTGCCGCACGACGCGGTGCGGTGGGGCGCCGGGCGCGGCGTGACGATCGTCCCGATCGGGCTCGAGCGGATCCCCGCGGCCGCGCACCTCGCGCAGCGCGGCGGGCTCCCGGTGCTGCTCGGCTGCGCCGGTGACCTTCCGATCCGCCGGAAGGGCGTTGACATCGTCCTCATCAGCCAGATGGTGCATCACCTCGATCGGCCGTCGGCGGTGCGGCTGCTGGCCGAATGCGATGCGATCGCGCGGCGCGGCGTGGTGATCGCCGACTTGCGGCCGTCACCGCTCGCCGCACTGGGCTATCGGCTCGCCGGACCGTTCCTGCGGATGCATCCGCTCACGGTGAGCGACGGGGTGGTCTCGTTGGCGCGCGGTCTCCACCCCGCCGCGCTCCGCGCGATGGCGCGCGAGGCGACGGGCCACGACGTCGACGTCTGGCGCTTGCCCGGCGCGCGCGTGATTGCCGCGTGGCGGACCGACCGATGATGCGCGTCGTCGACCGGCGCCTCGTGCACGCGCCCCCCGCGCGTGTCTGGCCGCACGCGGCGTTGGTGGAGCAGTGGCCGGCGATTCTGCCGCACTATCGCTACGTGCGGCGCACCGAGGGCGAGGCCGGCGGCGACGGGATCGTCGAGATGTCGGCGTATCGACGATTCGGCGGCCCGCTCAACTGGCCGACGTTCTGGCGCAGCCGGATCTGGGTCGACGCGGCGAAGTACGAGGTTCGGTACCGGCACATCGGTGGCATCACCACCGGGATGGACGTGCTCTGGAGCATTCTCCCCACCGCAGATGGCGGCAGTGACGTGACGATCGTGCATACCTGGGACGGCCCGCCCTGGCCGCTGATCAGCAGCTTCGCCGCCGAGATCGTGATCGGGCCGGTCTTCGTGCACGGCATCGCCGAGCAGACACTTGCCGGCGTGGCGCGCGCGGCGGAGCGTGACGCATGACGCGTCGCGTGGTGGTCACCGGCATCGGCCTGATCACGCCGATCGGGATCGGCAGCGACGCCGTCTGGGCGAGGCTGCAGCACGGACCGTCGGCGGTGCAGCGGATCGATCGCTTCGACTCATCGCCGTTCCGTTCGCACATCGCGGCACAGGTGAACGACTTCGATGCCGAGGCGATGCTCTCGCCCAGGCAGGCGCGGCGCACCGATCGCTGTTCGCAGCTGGGGCTCGCGGCGACGCGGCTGGCGCTCGAGGACGCCACACTGGACCTCGCCAACGAATCGGCCGACCGGGTCGGCGTGATGATGGGGACGGCGCTCGGCGGGATCGGCTTCGCGGAAGAGCAGAACTTCAAGTACATCGCCGGTGGCCCGCGCGAGGTCGATCCCTTGCTCGCCCTCACCGTCTTCGGCGGCGCGCTGTCGTGCAACATCGCCATCACCCATGGTGTGTCGGGCGTCAACAACACCAACGCGATGAGCTGCGCGTCGGGCACGCTGGCGATCGGCCAGGCCTTCCGCGCGATTCGCCAGGGAGACGCGGATGTGATGCTGGCCGGCGGCAGCGAGGCACCGCTCTATCCGCTCTGCTACGGCTCGTTCTCGCTGATCCGCGCGATGAGCACCCGCAACGACGACCCGGCGACGGCCTCGCGGCCGTTCGACACGGCGCGCGACGGCTTCGTGATGGCCGAAGGCTCGGCGGTGCTGGTGCTCGAGGAGCTGGAGCACGCCCTGGCGCGCGGCGCGCGCATCTACGCCGAGATCGCCGGGTCGGGGGTGACCAACGACGCGCACCACATGACGCAGCCGCGTCCCGACGGCCGCGAAGCGGCGCGGGCGATGCGACTGGCGCTCGCCGAAGCGGGGTGCGCGCCGGAGGAGGTCGAGTGGGTGAACGCCCACGGTTCGTCGACCACGCTCAACGATGCCACCGAGGCGCTCGCGATTCGGGAGGTCTTCGGCGCGCACACCGACGCCCTCCCCGTGAGCGGCACCAAGGGGTGGCACGCGCACGCGCTGGGTGCCTCGGGAGCCATCGAGACGGCCATTGCCTGTCGCAGCATCCGCGACGGCTGGATCCCGGCGACGCTCAACTGCCTCGACCCCGACCCCGCGGGCGGCCTCCGCCAGCTCCCGGCCGACGGCCTGGCCCTGGCGCCGCGGGCAGTGCTCAAGAATTCCTTCGGCTTTGGCGGGTGCAACGCGACGCTCCTCCTCCGGCGGTCGGGAGTGTAGATTCGCCGAGTCTTTTCGCATCCCTGCCACCCCCAACAGGATGACTCGCCCGATGCGTCCCCTGCTCCCCCGCGTCCTCGCCGAGATGTTCGGCACCTTCGTCCTGATCTTCTTCGGATGCGGTGCCGTCGTGATGAACTCCTTCCCGGGTGCCGACTACGGCGTGTTCGGGATCGCCGTGGTCCACGCGATCGCGCTCGCCATCGCCATCTCGGCGACGGCGGCGATCTCCGGCGGCCACTGCAACCCGGCGGTGACGATCGGGCTGCTCTCGATCAAGAAGATTGCCCCTGCCGATGCCTTCGCGTACGTCGTCGCGCAGGTGGCCGGCGGCCTGCTCGGCGCCATGCTGGTCAAGACGCTGCTCGCGCCGAACGTCGGCCGCGTGGTGAACTTCGGCGCCCCGGCGCTCCACAACACGATGACCTTCGGCACCGGCATCGCCCTCGAGGCGATCCTGACCTTCTTCCTGATGTCGGCCGTGATGGCGACGGCGGTCTCGAAGAGCGCGCCGAAGATCGCCGGCTTCGGCATCGGCCTGACGCTGATCCCCGCGATCGTCGCCGGCGGCCCGCTCACCGGCGCCGCGCTCAACCCGGCTCGCGCCTTCGGTCCCGCGATCATCGCCGGCAACATGCAGGCGCAGGCCGTCTGGTGGGTCGGACCGATCGTCGGCGCGGTGGCCGCGGCGATGCTGTGGAACTACGTGTTGCTGGCGAAGGAAGACACGACTGGATGATCGATGATCGATGATCGAGAACGCGGAATCCCCGCTCCGGCAGATGCCGAGGCGGGGATTTTCGCGTGTGGGCTATCGATCATCGATCATCGACCATCGATCATCCCTTGCTGTTCCCTCTCCGCCACAAACTGACCACATAGATCCCAATCACGACGGCCGTCACGATGTACGCCGCGACCATGTAGCTCCCGGTATCAGGCATCGGCGGCCTCCTGGATGGCGTGGCGGGCGCCGATGCCGTAGCGCTGCATCACCAGCCCGAGGTACAAGACGGTGAAAACGGCGAAGCCGGTGAGGAAGGTGCGCAGCATCTCGAACGGCAGCTCCGGCTTGGTGGTCTTGATGACCACCGGCTGCGGGTGCTGCGAGGCGAAGAGGTAGACGGTGAGGTGGTTGAACGGCACCAGCACCAGCGCCATGAGTCCCATCACCGCGGCGAACTTGGCCCGCTCGGCCGGATCGCGCACCGCGCCGCGCAGCGCGAAGTAGCCGCCGAAGAGCACGATCTCCATGACGGTGAAGGTCAGCCGCGGCTCCCACTCCCACCAGGTGCCCCACGCCGGCCGGCCCCAGATCGGGCCTGTGATCACCACGATCGTCCCGAACATCATGCCGACTTCGGCCGAGGCCTCGGCGAAGACGTCGAAGCGGGCGTCGTGGAGGAGGAGGTAGAGGAGGGAGGCGATCCCGGTGAAGATGAAGGCCATCTGCATCGCGTACGCCGCGGGCGGATGGATGTAGAAGATCTTCTGGGCCAACCCCTGGAAACGCTCCGGCGGCGTGAACTGCAGCGCCATCACGTAGAGGGCGGCCAGCGCGGCCACGCCGACCAGGGTCAGGGTGCGGCCCCGGCTGATCTGCCGACTGGCCGATGCTGCCTCAAGAGTCATTCGTCCACCACCGCGGGAAAGAGCATCGCTGCCAGCATGGCGAAGGCGAGGTCGTACAAGGCAAGGAATCTGAGCCATCCCCAGAGCTCTTCCAAGGGGCGGCCGCCGAGGAGCCGCACCGTGCTCTGCGCCGCGAAGTAGATCGGCGGCAGCAGGAAGGGGAGCATCAGGACGGGGAGGAGCAGCTCGGCGTGGCGCGTCCGGACGGCCATCGCCGAGAAGACGGTGCCGATCGCGGTGATGCCGATCGAGGCGAGCACGGCGACGCCGGCGACCGGAATCAGCGCGGGGGTCACCGCCACGCCGTAGAAGAGGATCCAGAGCGGGAAGGTGATCGCCAGGACCAGCGAGACGAACGCCAGGTTGGCGAGCCACTTCCCGAGGAAGAGCGCGCTCCGGGGCACCGGGGCCAGGAGGATCCCCTCGAGCGCGGCGTGCTCCCGCTCCAGCGTGAAGGCGCGGTTGAGCGCCACCAGCGACGCCAGCGCGATGGTGATCCACAACACGCTCGGCGCCAGCGTCACCAGCGAGACCGCCCCGCCGTCGCGAGCAAAGACCACCGTGAGCAGCACGAGCACGGCGAAGAGGGTGGCGGTGTGGATCGCGGTGCGCGACCGCCGCTCGATGCGGAGGTCCTTCCCGGCGATCAGCAGCGCGATGCGGACGACGCTCATGGCGTCACCAGCGCGTCGTAGCCGGAACGGAAGTGCGCCAGGTCGTGCGGACGCGGCTCGTCGGCCACGACGGTGCCGCTGCGCAGGACGACGACCCGCGAGGCGATCTCCCAGAGCTCCGCCGGCTCGTGCGTCACGCAGACCACGGCCCGCCCGGCATCGCGCTCGGCGGCCACCCGGTCCCGGAGTGCCCGGGCCGCGGCGGCATCGAGCGCGGTGAACGGTTCGTCGAGCAACAGCAGCGCCGGGTCGTGGATGGTGGCTCGCGCAATCGCGAGCCGCTGCAACATCCCCTGCGAGAATCCGAACACGCGCGAGTTGGCGCGCGAGGTGAGGCGCGCATCCGCTAGCGCCGTCTCGACGCGGGTTGCAACACTGTCGAGTCCGTGCAACTCTGCCGCGAATCGCAGGTTCTCCCGCGCCGTGAGATCCTCGTAGAGGAACGACTGGTGGGAGAGCAAGCCGAGCGCGCGACGCGCCTCGGGATCGGCGTGCACGTTCTGCCCGAGCACCTCGACCCGCCCCTTGGTGGGGCGCGCGAGCCCGGCGATGCAGCGGAGCAACGTGGACTTTCCGGCCCCGTTGGGGCCGAGCAACAGCACCACCTCGCCGGGGGCGACAGTGAGCTCGACCCCACGCAACGCGACCACCGCCCCGAAGCGACGCTCGAGGTGGTGGACCTGCAGCAACGGGGTGTCGGCGGGGGTCATCCGCGGCGTGGTGCCAGGGGCATTCCGGAAAGATAGCGCGGCCCGGGGGCCGCGCCGTTACCGCTCCGTGCGCGGGTTTTCGAAGAGGAAGAGATCGTCCAGCTTGGTGAGGACCAGCAGGAACTCGAGCTCGGGCGTCACGCCGCGGAGCTTGACCTGGAGCCGCCGGTCGGCGGCGTGCCGCTGCACCATCACCAAGGCGCCGAGGCCCGAGGAGTCCACTTCCCGCGTCCCGGAGAGGTCGACCACCAGCTGCCCATCGCCCTCGGGCAGCTCGTCGAGCAGCTCGTTCGCCGTGCGGCGAAAGGCTTCCCGAGTCGCCAGCCCCAGGGTCGCCGGGGCAAGCAGCTCTCGCTTTGATGGCTGCGCGGTGGTCACGATCATGGGCCTCCAGCCCTCCAGGTAGACATCTCGGGGGATAGGCAGGAGCAAGAGGTCTGCCAAACGGAAGCCGGCGGGTAGCGTATAACTATTTGACGGTTTGGAGGGACGAGGGGCGAGAAGCGAGAAGCGAGAAGCGTGGGGGCTCCGACCCGTTGGCGACCATCACAACCCGCCGCGGAGCCCTCGCTTCTCGCTTCTCGCTTCTCGCTCCTCGTTACTTTTACCCCTTCCTCACACCGGCACCCCAACATGTCCGACCAACTCCAGACCCTCCTCTCCGAAGAGCGCCGTTTCCCGCCCGATCTGGCCTTTGCGGCCGCCGCGGTGACCACCGAGGCGACCTACGCCGAGGCCGCCGCCGACCGGCTCGGCTTCTGGGAGGCGGAGGCAAAGCGGCTCGACTGGTTCACCCCCTGGACGTCGGTGCTGGAGTGGAAGCTCCCCCATGCCAGGTGGTTCTCGGGGGGGCGGCTCAACGTCTCGGTCAACTGCGTTGACCGCCACCTGACCGGGGCTCGGCGGAACCAGGCGGCGCTGATCTGGGAGGGGGAGCCGGGCGACCAGCGGGTCCTGACCTACTGGCAGCTGCACCAGGAGGTCTGCAAGGCCGCCAACGCGCTGCTGGCCCTCGGGGTGAAGCGGGGAGATCGGGTCGCGATCTATCTCCCGATGATCCCCGAAGCGGCGATCGCGATGCTCGCCTGCGCCCGGATCGGCGCGGTGCATTCGGTGGTCTTCGGCGGCTTCTCGGCGGAGTCGCTGCGCGACCGGATCAACGACGCCCAGGCGGTCTGCTGCATCACCGCCGACGGCGGCTTCCGGCGCGGTCAGGTGCTGCCGCTCAAGCGGCTCGCCGACGAGGCCCTCGCGGACTGCCCCTCGATCCGCTCCGTCCTGGTGGTCCACCGCGGCCACGGCGTCGACCCGACCCACTGCCCGATGCAGGAGGGGCGCGACCACTGGTGGCACCGGATGCTCGACGCGCAGCGTGCCGTGCATGCGCCGGAGGAGATGGAGGCGGAAGACCTGCTCTTCATCCTCTACACCTCGGGCACCACCGGGAAGCCGAAGGGGATCGTCCACACCACCGGCGGCTACCTGACCCAGGTCGCGGCGACGACGCGCCACGTCTTCGACCTCAGGGCCGGCGACGTCTTCTGGTGCACCGCCGACATCGGCTGGGTCACCGGCCATTCGTACGTGGTCTACGGCCCGCTCGCGAACGGCGCGACGGTGCTGATGTACGAGGGCGCCCCCGATTGGCCCAATCGCGACCGCTTCTGGTCGATGTGCGAGCGCCACGGCGTCACGGTCTTCTACACCGCCCCGACCGCGATCCGCGCCTTCATGAAGTGGGGCACCGAACACCCCGCCAAGCACGACCTCTCACGCCTCCGCCTCCTCGGCACCGTCGGCGAGCCGATCAATCCCGAGGCGTGGATCTGGTATCACGAGCAGATCGGCAAGGGCCGCTGCCCGATCGTCGACACCTGGTGGCAGACCGAAACCGGCGGGATCATGATCACGCCGACGCCGGGCGTCGTCACCACGAAGCCCGGCTCGGCCACCAAGCCGTTCCCGGGCATCGAGGTGGAACTGGTCGACAGCCACGGCACGCCGGTCACGGTGGGCGGCGGCTTCCTGACGATCAAGTCGCCGTGGCCCGGGATGCTGCGCACCATCTACGGCGACGACGCGCGCTACCAGGAGACCTACTGGAGCCGCTTCCCGGGCCGCTACTTCGCCGGCGACGGCGCCAAGCTCGACGCCGACGGCTACTGGTGGATCCTCGGCCGCGTCGACGACGTGCTCAACGTCGCCGGTCATCGCATCGGCACCATGGAGGTGGAGAGCGCGCTGGTGGACCATCCGGCCGTCGCCGAGGCGGCCGTGGTCGGCAAGGTGCACGAGCTCAAGGGGCAGGCGATCGCCGCATTCGTGACGCTCAAGGAAGGCCACCACGCCTCCTCCGAGATGCGCGACGAACTCCGCGAGCACGTGGCGCACAAGATCGGCGCGATCGCGAAGCCCGACGACATCCTCTTCTCCGCCGACCTCCCGAAGACCCGCTCGGGCAAGATCATGCGGCGTCTGCTCCGCGACATCGCGGAAGGGCGGGCGCTGGGGGACACGACGACGCTGGCGGATCCGGGGGTGGTGGCGAGGCTCAAAGACGAGTATGAGAGTCTTGAGTCCTGAGTCCTGAGTCCTGAGAGTCGAAAGGCCGACATCCCACTGGGAGGTCGGCCTTCCTCTTCTCACGACTCAGGACTCAGGACTCACGACTACACCTGAAGCTGCGCCCCCAACTCCACCACCCGATTCGGCGGCAGCCCGAAGTAGCCGGCGGCGCTCTGCGCGTTGCGGCTCATCACCGAGAAGAGCGTGGCGCGCCAGGCCGGCATCGCGGCGCGGGCGCGGGCGCCCTTGCGGTCGCGGGGGGCGACGATCAGCGTCTCGCGGCCGAGGTAGAACGTCACCTCGTTGAGGCGGAGCGCGGGGACCTTCCCTTCGGTCGGCGGCGGCAGCTGCTCGGCGGTGGCGGCGAGGATCGCGGCGACGTTGGGCGACTCGAGGAAGCCGTAGCGCGCGAACACCTGCACGAAGCCGGCGCCCTTGTCGACCACCTGCACGCGATCGGCCTCGGGGACCTGCGGAATCTGCTCCGAGGCGATCGTCATCAGGATCACCTGCTCGTGCAGCACCTTGTTGTGCTTCAGGTGGTGCAGCAGCACCGGCGGCGCGACGTCGGCGATCGACGTCATCACCACCGAGACGCCAGGGACGCGGAATGGCTTGCGGCGGATCACGTCGGGGATGAAGAGGTCGAGCGGCAGCGACGATTCCTGCAGCATCGCGGTGACCTGGCGGCGCCCGAGCTTCCAGGTGCTCATCAGCAGGTAGATCGCGGCGGCGGCGGCGAGCGGGAACCAGCCACCGTCGGGGATCTTCAGCAGGTTGGCGCCGAGAAACGCCACGTCCACGACGATGAAGAGCGTCGTGATCACCACCACGCGCCACGTCGGCCACCGCCAGAGCTTGTGCATCACGATCGCGAAGAGGATCGACGTGGTGAGCATCGTGCCGGTGACGGCGACGCCGTAGGTGGCGGCGAGGGCGGTGGACGTCCGGAACGCGAGCACCAGCGCGATGCAGGCGACCCAGAGTGCCCAATTGACGCCGGGCATGTAGATCTGGCCGATCTCGGTCGCCGAGGTGTGGATCAGCCGCATCCGGGGCGCGAAGCCGAGCTGCATCGCCTGCTGCGTGAGCGAATACGCCCCCGAAATCAGCGCCTGCGAGGCAACCACGGCGGCGCCGGTCGCGATGGCGATCATCGGGTAGAGCGCCCACGACGGCACCAACTGGTAGAACGGATTCGACACCGCGGTCGGGTCGGTCAGCAGCAGCGCGCCCTGGCCGAAATAGTTGAGCGCCAGCGCCGGGAGGACCACCACGAACCAGGCAAGCCGGATCGGCCGCGCCCCGATGTGGCCCATGTCGGCGTAGAGCGCCTCGCCGCCGGTGATCACCAGCACCACGGCAGCGAGCACGACGAACGCATGGCTCCGCTCACGGAGGAAGAACTCGAACGCGTACCAGGGATTCAGGGCGTGGAGCACTTCGGCGTTCATCAGGATGCCGCGCACGCCGAGGACGGCGATGCAGACGAAGTAGATCGTGGTGACCGGGCCGAAAATCCTGCCGATCCCGGCGGTGCCGCGCCGCTGCACCGCGAAGAGCGCGGTGATGATCAGGCACGCCATCGGGACGACCCAGTGCTTGAAGATCGGGGTCGCGACCTCAAGGCCCTCGACCGCGCCGAGGACCGAGATGGCGGGGGTGATCACGCCGTCGCCGTAGAGGAGCGCGGCCCCGAAGAGGCCGATCATGAGGACGAAGCCGCGGCCCTTGGACTGGCCACCCGGCGCGACCAGCGCCAGGAGGGCGAGAATGCCGCCCTCGCCGCGGTTGTCGGCGCGCATGACCAGCGAGATGTACTTGAAGGAGACGACGAAGTTGAGCGACCAAAAGATCAGCGAGAGGATGCCCAGCACGTTCTCGTGGGTCAGCGCGATGGCATGCGGCCCCGAGAAGCACTCCTTGAGGGCGTAGAGCGGCGAGGTGCCGATGTCGCCATAGACGACGCCCAGCGCCGCGAGGGCAAGGCCGGCCAGCGCCTTCCCCTCGGGCGGTTTCCGGTCGTGGCTCACGGCGTCTTGGTGCCGGCCTGGGCAGCGATCAGCGAGTCGACCAGCTGGACCATGCCGTCGGAGTTGAGGCCGGTGTAGATCCGCTTCCCGATGAGGAACGAGGGCGTCTCGTGGACCCCGATCCGCGCCCCTTCATCGAGGGACGCCTGGATCCGTCCGGCATACTTCGCCGACTCCATGCAGCTCTGCCAGAGCCCCGTGTCGAGTCCCGCCTCCTTCGCGAGCTCCTTGAGCTTCGGCACGGCGTTCCCCGCCATGGCCCATTCACCCTGGTGCAGGAACTGCCGCTCGGCCAGCTCCCAGAACTTCCCCTGGTCGTTCGCGCAGGCCGCCGAGTGGGCGGCGACGCGCGAGTACTTGTGGATCCCGCCCTCGAGCGGGAAATCCCGGTAGCGGAAGCGCACCTTGCCGCTCTCGACCAGCCGGGCCCGGACATCGGGGAATTGCACGGTGCTGAAGGCCGCACAGGCCGGGCAGGTGAAGTCGGCGTATTCGGAGACCTCGATCGGCGCGGTCGGGCTACCGAGGAGGTAGCCGTTGAAGCCCGAGGTATCGGCCGCGGTCACGGCGACGTTGGCCGGGATCGAGACCGCTCCGCCCCCCATCATCCGGTAGGCGAGGAATCCGACTCCGGCGATCGCAATCGCCCCGAGAGCGAGGTAGAACGGCTTCTGACCCTGCGCCATGACGTCCTCTGGCGCGCCCCCCGGCGAGCGCGGGGCCCGGCTGGGCCTGCTCGGTGGGCGCGCGGCTGCCCTGGTGAACCGCGCTCGCGCCCCCGCCCGTGGCGGTCGGCGACGGGGACCAATCTAACGAGAACCGCCCCCCTCGTGGGGGCCCGGTTTGCCTTCGGGTGAACGATTTCTCTATATTGCGCGTATCCAAAGCGATGGATCCGGGGGCAATGTCGCCCCCAGCAACACTCAGGGAAGGCGAATGACCAAGAAGAAGACGGCCCCCCGGCCCCCGGCGATGCCCACGGCGTTCGACGCGGCACGGGATGAGCTGTTCAGCCATATCCTCCGCTGCGGCGTGCTCGAAGCCGCCCCGGAGCATCAGAAGGAGTGGATGGACGACACCATGCAGTACGTCGCCGACCGCTACCCCGACCTGACCGCCGAACAGCAGGGTCAGCTCCGCGTCCTCGGCGAGCGCTTCTGCCAGCCGGTGGTCCGCCGGGCCCCGACCGATGCGGTGGTCGAGACGGCCGCCGAAGTCGAAGCCGAAGTCGAAACGGCGGAAGTGACGGCGTAAGCAGGGAACAGCAGGGTGAAAAGTGAAAGGTGAAACGGGCCGGTGGACTGGCATCCGTTTCACCTTTGACGTTTCACGACCAAGTGGCGAGCGACGTGACCCCTACTCCTCCACGATCACCTTCGTCTCCACCACGATATCCTCCCGCAGCGACAGCATCACCGAGCAGTACTTCGTCACGCTGAGTTCCACCGCCCGGTCCGCCTTCGCCTGCGTGAGCCCCTCGCCCGCGAGGGTGAAGGTGAACGCGATGTGATTGTAGCGCCGCGGATGCTCCTCGTTGCGGCGGCCGGTCAGGTCCATCGTGAACCTGGTGAGCTTGACCTGCATCTTCTCGAGGATCGAGGTCACGTCGGCGCCGGCGCAGCCGCCCATCGCGGTGAGCAGCGCGACCATCGGCCCCGGCGCCTCCTTGCCGTCGCCGTCGAGGTTGATCGTCGGGCCACCCGGCGCGCCGCCGGTGAAGCGCATGCCGCCCGTCCAGTCGAGATGGGCGAAGCGGAGATTGGGATCAGTCATTGGCTTTCAGCTTCCGGAAGAAGGGCTGGTTGTAGTCGTAAATGGCGTACAGGGCCACCGCCGCCGTCGCCCACGCCAGCGGGCGCAGGAAGTACGACGACTTCAGAATGAAGGCGAAGAGGGTCAGCAACTGCAACAGCGTGACCGCCTTCCCGCCGAGCCGCGCCGGCACCGCCGTCCCCCGCCCCGTCGCCAGCGTGATGAAGAACGCCACCGAGAGAACGATGTCGCGGATCAGGAGCGCGGTGACTTCCCACCACGCCAGGTCGCCACTCCAGAGCACCGTCCCGAACGCCGCCGCCATGAAGAGCTTGTCGACGATCGGATCGAGCACGGCCCCGATCCGTGACCCGCCGTAGCGCCGCGCCACCACGCCGTCGCCCAGGTCCGTGGCCGCGGCGAGGCCGAGCAGCAGCAGCCGCTCGGTCGTCCCCCCGAAGATCGGAAAGGCGATCGCCAGCGGAATCCGGACCAGCGTGATCGCATCGGCCAGGGCAAAGCCGCGGCGCAAGGCGGGGGGGGTGGCAGGGTCGGCCATCCCGGGAAGCTACTCCGGTCGCTCCGGGGCGACGACGCCCTCGGCCCGTGTGGCCGGGTCGAAGGCCGCCGCCACCGCGTGCACCGCCTCCCGCGTCACGGCGCGGTAGGGCGCCGCCGGGTCGGCCAACTCGGCGAGCCCCTCGCCCAGCAGCCAGGCATCGGCGATCTCCCCGCCCACCGCGGCGGCCGATTGCCGCGCCACTTCCTCCTGCCCGGCCAGCATCGCCACCGCGCGCTGCAGTTCGTCGGCGGTGGGCGGCTCGGCCCGGAACGCCGCCAGCTCCTCGAGCATCGCGTCGCGCGCCTCGTCGAGCCGTTCAGGCGCCATCGCGATGTAGGTCAGCAGGCCGCCCGCCCGACGCCGCTGCCACGACGACGCCATCACCGTGTAGGCGAGCGAGCGCGCGCTCCGGAGCGACTCGAAGAGCCGCCCGCCGAGGCCGCCCGCGATCGCCCCCCACACCTCGGCGGCGTGTCGCGCCGGATCGCCGCGGTTCGGGCCCGGGAAGAGCATCGCGAGCGCCGCCTGCTGCCGATCGCGCGTGGCGCTCCGCGTCCCGGGGGCGAGCGCCTCGGCCTGCGCCGGCACCATCGTCCGATGCGCGCCGGAGGTGAGCGCCGCGAACTCCTCGGCCAGCAGCTCCGCCAGCGCCTCGGGCTCCTGATTCCCCACCGCCACCACGGTGACCGGTCCGCTCGCCGCGAATTCGGCGTGCCACTGCCGAACCCGCGCCGGCGTGAAGTCGCCGAGCGATTCCGGTGTCCCGAGCGCCGGCGCGCCGTAGCCGAGATCGCCGAAGGCGTGGCCGAGCACGAGCTGGAACGGGAAGCGGACCATGTCGTCGGCGATCGAGCGCGCATCGTCGAGCAGCAGGTCGCGCTCGATGGTGACGCTGGCATCGTCGAGTCGAGGCGTGGTGAGGACTTCCACCAGCAGCCGCGCCGCCGGACCGACCTGCTCGGCGAGCACCGTGGTGCCAAGCGAGAGGACATCGGCTCCGACCGAGGGCGCCAGCACGCCGCCGAGTGCCTCGATCGCGACCGCAAGCTGGCCCGCGTCGAGCCGTTCGGTGCCGCGCATCAGCGCGCGGAAGCCGAGCGCGTCGAGGCCCGCGAGCGCCGGATCGCGGACCGCGGCGCGCGGCCGATAGACGGCGATCCCCACCTGCGGGACGTCGCCATGGCGCGCCACGAGGAGGTCAAGCCCCGGCAACGCGAGATGCAGCACGCCCTGCTCACGCCGTCGCGTCGCGCTTCGCGGCGTTGCGGGGGTGGCAGCGAGCGCGCTCGGCACCGCGAGCGCGGGCATCGGACGCGACGGGGCGCGCATCGCATCGGCGAGGAGATTGAGGTCGAACGTTTCCGCGCTGGCCGCCGGGTAGTAGGCCACCGCCGAGGCGGCCGCGGGATCGACCCACTGCGCCGCCGCATCACGCACCTGCTGGGCCGTTACCGCGACGATGTCCGCCTCCTCGCGATCGAGGCGGGTGAGGTCACCCTCGGCCTCGGCATCGGCCAGCGCCGTGGCGCGCGCCTCATAGCGCTCGAGCCGCCGCTGGATTCGCACGCGCAGCAGCGTCTGGGCGCGCGCGAGCTCGTCGGCGTCGGGGCCGGCGTCGCGCACGGCGCGGATGGTGGCGGCCACGATGCCGAGCACCTCGCGCATCCGGCTCGGCTCGAGCTCCGCACCGACGACGAAGACACCGGCCGGCGTCTGCCGATCGGCGTCGGTGGTGCCGTAGTGCCCGGCACCCACCCCGGCGACCAGCCCCGGCTCGCGCAGCAATCGCGCGAGGCGGGAGGCGCGTCCGCCGGTGAGGATCGTTCCGAGGACATCAAGCGCGGGCACCTGCGCGTCGAGCGGTCCGACGCCGCGCCAGCCGAGCGCGAGGTCGGCCATCGCGACGTCGCCCTGGAGCCGTCGGGCGCGCGGCCCGGCCGGCGCACCCTCGATCGGGCCGACCTCGAGCGGCTCGGCGGGGAGGGACCAGTCTCCCCACTGGGCGCGCAGCGCCTCGAGCATCAACGTTTCGTCGAGGTCGGCGACCACCGAGACGATGGTGCGCGCGGGGACGTAGCGCGACTGATGGTAGGCCGCGACCTGGTCGCGACGAAACCCTTCGAGCACCGCCTCGTGGCCGATGCGCCAGCGGCGGATGCGATGGCGGTCATACAGCAGCTCGTGCAGCGTCTCGCCGGTCACCGCGCCGGGGGTGTCGAGCTTCCGCTTCGCCTCCTGGATGATCACGCCGAGTTCGCGCCGGAGTTCGTCGGCGTCGAAGAGCGGATTGCGCACCTGGTCCGCCTGCAGCGCCATGGCCTCGACGGCGTGGCGCGCGGGGACGGAGGCGTAGTAGACGGTGCGGTCGTAGGAGGTGTAGGCGTTGAGCGAGCCGCCGAGCGCCTTGGTGCGCTGCGCCAGTTCGCCGGGGCCGAGCGTCGGCGTCCCCTTGAAGAGCATGTGCTCGAGGACGTGCGAGATCCCCTGCACGTCGTCGGGCTCGTCGAGGAAGCCGGCGCGGACGTGCGTGGCGAGCGCGGCGGCCGGTGCCGCACGGCGACGCTGCACCAGCAGCGTGACACCGTTCGGCAGGACCTCGCGACGGACGCCGTCGGTAGGGTGCGCGCTCACGCGCGGCCGCCACTCCCCAGTGGCTTGACCACCAGGAGCACGAGCGCGACGGCGACGAGGCCGACGCCATAGCCGACGACGTGGAGCAGGTCGTCGCCGGCGGGGAGACCCTTCATCGGCGAGATCAGGTGGTACGGGGGCAGCAGGGTGTGCGCCCACGTCAGCGTCGTCGGCGGCTCGGTCTTGGACATCGTCATCAGCTTGATGATGTCGTCGAGCCGCGCCTGCGTGAAGGTGATCGCAAAGGTGAAGAGCCAGTCACGCGACGTGAACACCGAGGCGAGCAGCACCGTCCCCCCGACCAACAGGTAGGCGAGCCCCGCCACCTCCAACAGCTCGAGGGTGATGCCGGTGCCTTTGCCGAAGAAGAGCTGCAGGCCGACGCCGAGCAGCACGGGAATCGTGAGGACCGCCACGCCGCCGAGCAGCCACCGCTGCAGGTAGAACCACCACGGCGCCATCGGCTTCGAGAACCAGGCGCGGTAGTAGCCGCGGCCGATGTCGTTGCCGGCGACACCGCCGGCAGCCACCAGTACGGCGAGGGTCAGCGTCGCCGCCATCACCTGCCGCACGAAGGCCGAGGGATCGGCCATCGCGCTGACATCGTTCCGCCCGAGCCGCCAGACGATCACGACGAGCGTGGCCGCCACCACGGCAAAGAGTGCGAACGGCCCTTGCGCCACGTCCATCAGGTGGGCCGGGAGGTAGCGGAACGGCGACCGATTGCGGGTCATCGCTGCACCGCCTCGCGGAAGGCCGATTCGAGCCGCCCCTCCTCGGGAACGCATTCCACGAGCACGGCACCACCGGCGAGCAGCGTCGCCAGGGCGCTGCTCAATTCGCGGCGTGACGCCAGGCAGCGCCAGGTGCCGGCGCGCCCGGGCACGGGGGTCGCCGTCGGGAGCACCGGGGTGACATCCACGCTCCCTTCGAGCACCAGCCGCCACGCCAGCTGCTCCGAACGCTCCTCGGTCGCGTGGCCGACGATGCGCTGCAGCCGGCCGTGGTCGAGGATCGCGACGCGATCGGCCAGCATCTCGAGTTCATCGAGATTGTGCGAGGCGATCAACACGAGGCGATCGGGGCGGCGCAGCGCGGCGACGACGTCGCGGAAGCGCTGGGTCCAGAGCGGATCGAGGCCGTGGGTCGGCTCGTCGAGTACCACCAGTTCGAAGTCGCCGATCAGCGCCTGGGCCAGGCCGACGCGCTGCAGGTTCCCCTTGGAGAGCTGCTTGATCCGCTTCCCCGCATGCTCCTCGAGGCCGAGGCGGGCCATCATCGCGGTGCTCTCGGAGGGGACGTCGGCGGCTGCGACGCCCGAGAGCGTCGCCATCCGGCGCACCGTCGTGGGGACCTTCCAGCGTGGCGGGAGGTTGACGAGCTCGGTGAGATAGCCGACGCCGTGCTGCTCGACCCAGGCGCGCGGCGTGGCGCCGTCGATGGTGATCCGCCCCGAGGTCGGGTGCAGGAACCCCATCAACAGCGAGATCATCGTCGACTTCCCCGCCCCGTTCGGGCCGGCGATCCCCACCACCTCGCCCCGCGCCATCTCCATCGTGAACTCGGCCAGCGCGTCGACCCGCTTGCGCGAGACGAGGGCGGTGTACGACTTGGAGACCGATTCGAAGCGGATCACTCCACGATCCGAATGACACCAGCCGCGGCCGATCCGCGCAGGAATGCTTCGGCCGTGGTGATCGGGATGCGCACCCCGGTCTCGGCCGCGCCGCGCCGCGCATACGCCTGCATGAACTCGGTGATGGTGCCGTCGGCCCACGCCCCCTCGACCGCCTGCAACTGCAGCAGGAGCTCGTCCCAGCTGCCGCGCAGGGCCAGGCCGCCGAGCGTCTCGATCACGTGCGCGCCGATCATGCCGTCGGCGGGCGGACGACGGGACATCCCGGGGATGTCCCGCATCAGCGTGCCGAAGAGCTCGAGCTGGGTCGGATCGCGCGGGGTGCCATCGGGCTGCATCCCCTCGATCTCCGCGAGGATCAGATCCTCGGCGGTCCCTTCGCTGCCGAGCTCGGCGAGCCGCGCCAGCCACTCGGTGACTTCTGGGTCGTCATCGCCGACCTGCCGGGCAGTCTTGAGGAGCTCGATCACCCGCCAGATGCCGAGGTCGTCGAAGTGGTCATCCGGGGTGGTGCGGGCGAAGTGCAGCATCGCCGCCGTGACCTCGCCGCGATCGTAGAGGATGTTGGCGAGGTAGATCCGCGGCTCGGCAAACGACGACTCGAGCTCGAGGGCGCGCCGCAGCCAGTAGTACGCGTCGGCGTCCATCCCGAGGCGGTGCGCGGTATAGCCGAGCGAGGCGGCGATCTCCGGCGACTCGGGATGGTGGAAGTGGGCCCGCTCGAAGGTGCGGCGCGCCTCGACGAAGTAGCCCTCGCGGAAGAGCGCGCGACCGATCTGCAGCATCAACTCGTGGTCGTCATCGAAGCCGAGCGCGACCACCTGCTCGAAGGCGCGCAGCGCACCGGCGACGTGGCCGATCACGAGAAGCGTCTCGCCGAGGCCGGCGAGCGCGTCCTCCTGCTCGGGGTCGAGGATCAGGGCGTGCTCGAACGCCTGCCGGGCCCACGCATACTCCTCGCGGGCGAGCTGGGCGTACCCGACGCCAACGTGCAATTCGACAGCCTGGGGGTACCGGGTGATCCCGTCACGGAGGAGCGTGAGGGCATCGTCGTAGCGGGCTTCGTTGTACAGTTGGTGGGCCTGTTCGTCGTACTCATCGGAGCTGAGAAAGGGCTCCATGGGCAGTAGGCCTCCAGGCGGGTGTGCTCGCAATGTTGGCCCGATCCGAACGCGGCGCAAGGGGAGCGCGCGTCACCGGGATGTCAAGGGAGCGCGCGCACCACGATTCGCTGCCGCACGGTGGCCTGCACGGCGCGTCCGCCGCCGCGCGAGGTGACGTCGGTGACGAGCTCCCGCGACCAGCCGAGCGGGGTGCCGCGCGCATCGAGGCGCAACTGCGACACCTCGCGCGTCGACTCGCTGATGCGCAGTGTCACGGTGTCTCGCGCGACCGCCGTGCTGTCGACGCGGCGGCTCGCCGTCCAGCGATACCGTCGCACCGCCGCCGAGTCGGCGAGGCGCTCCCAGTCGCGCCCGGCGCCGTCGCGCACGCGCTGGTTCACCGGCAACGGGGGCGCCACCGGCGGGAAGAAGTCGTTCATCGCCGCCGCGAGGTCGTTCACCTCGACCAGCGCCGGCGGCACGAACGGCACGTCGACCACCACCATCCCGCCGCGCGGCGCAGGCAGCAGCTTCCAGCGCCCACCGGTGAAGCCGTCGGTGTCGAACACCACCCGCCCCTGCGGCCCCTCCTCCACCAGCCGCACGGCGGCGGCCTCGACCACCGTCGTGTCGCCACGCCGGCTCACCCGATACTCGCTCTCGCGCGTGAGCGTTCGCACCAGCTCGGCGGTGGCGGTGCGGGAGGTGATGGTGGAGGAGATGGATTCGAGATAACCGGAAGGCGTCTGCGCGCGCAGCGGGGGCGCCGAGAAGAGCGCTGCAAGCAGCACTCCGGTGATGGCGCCCCCGCGGGATGATCGATCATCGATCATCGATGATCGATCATCGGTCACGAAGCGTCCCCTAGCCGAGGTATGGGTACCGCCAATCCGTCGCCGGATTCCCCGTCTCCTTCACCGTCCGCGCCGAGACCCAGCGGTAGAGGTTCAGGAGCGAGCCGGCCTTGTCGTTCGTGCCCGAGGCGCGGCCGCCGCCGAAGGGCTGCTGGCCGACGACGGCGCCGGTGCACTTGTCGTTGACGTAGTAGTTGCCGGCGGCGTGACGCAGCTTCGTCTCGGCGTGGACCACCGCCGCACGATCCTGCGCGAAGATCGCACCGGTGAGCGCGTAGGTGGCGGTGTCGTCGATGAGGGTGAGCACCTCGTCCCAGGCCGCATCCTCGTAGACGTAGGCCGAGAGGATCGGGCCGAAGAACTCCTCCTTCATGATCCGGTGGTGCGGATCGCTGGTCTCGAGCAGCGTCGGCTGCACGAACCATCCCACCGAGCCGTTGCAGGTGCCGCCGGCGTGGACCGTCACCGCAGGATCGGTCTGCACCGCCTTGAGCAGCGCCTCGTGCTTCCGGAAGGCCTTCTCGTCGATCACCGCGCCGACGAAGACCGAGAAGTCGGCCGGGTCGCCGACCTTGAGGTTCGCCATCTCCTGCTGCATCCGCTCCTTGACCCGCGGCCAGAGCGAGCGCGGGATGTAGGTGCGCGAACAGGCGGAGCACTTCTGCCCCTGATACTCGAACGCGCCGCGGATCAGCGCGGTCACGAACGCCTCGACGTCTGCCGAGGGATGCGCCACGATGAAGTCCTTGCCGCCCGTCTCGCCGACCAGGCGCGGATAGCTGCGATAGCTCGGCAGCCGCTGAGCCACGCCCTGCCAGATCCCCTGGAAGACTGCGGTCGAGCCGGTGAAGTGGACGCCGGCGAGGTCCTTCGACGCGAGCAGCGTCGCGGTGGTGCTGGCGGAGTCGCCCGGGATGAACTGGATCACGCCGGCAGGAAGGCCCGCCTCGCGGAGCAGGTCGTAGATCAGCCAGTTCGAGAGCGACGCGGTGGCCGACGGCTTCCAGAGCACCACGTTGCCGAGGATCGCCGGCGCGGTCGGGAGGTTGCCGCCGATCGCGGTGAAGTTGAACGGCGTGATCGCGTAGATGAAGCCTTCGAGCGGGCGCCAGTCGAGACGATTCCAGACGCCCGGCACCGAGATCGGCTGCTCGTGCAGCAGCTGCTCGGCGTAGTGCACGTTGAAGCGCCAGAAGTCGGCGAGCTCGCAGGCGGCGTCGATCTCCGCCTGGTGCGGGGTCTTCCCCTGGCCGAGGAGCGTGGCCGCGTTGATCCGGTGGCGCCACGGACCGGCGAGCAGGTCGGCGGCCTTCAGGAAGACGGCGGCGCGGTCGGCGAACGACCACCGCTCCCAGACCTTCTGGGCCGCGATCGCGCCGTCGATTGCCTGCTGGAGGAGCTCCGGCGTCGACTGATGGACGTTGGCCAGGTGGTGCTGGTGGCGCTGGGGCGAGGTCACCCGGTTGGTCTTTCCCGGCCGGTACTCGACGCCGTTGATCACCACCGGGATGTTGGTCACCACGCTCCCGAGCGCCGTGATGGCGGCCTGCAGCCCGGCACGTTCCGGGGACCCCGGGGCGTAGCTCAGGACGGGTTCATTGATGGGGGTCGGGATGTTGCCGATGGCGCTCATGACAGGACTCCGGTCCGGGGGTGATCTGGTCGGCGGGAAGGGTAGGGCGACCGGGGGGCCGGGACAAGGATGCCGGGGGGCCCCGGCCTCGCTATCTTTCCGGCTTGGCTGGTGACCGGGAACCCGGGCCCCGCCCGGTCGGTACCAGTGTCGATCCCGTTCGGAGACCTTTCGATGCGCCGTTATGCCCCGCTCGCCCTGGTCGCGCTCCTCGCGGCCTGCCCGACGTACGACTCGTACAAGTACGCCGCCGGTCAGGACGGCCTGATGTCGGCCGACGACTACGCCGCCTACGGCCCCGAGCAGGCGATCGCGATGGCGGTCGGCCGCGAGTTCGGCAAGGGCGAGGCGGGCTCGACGCCCGACGGCTTCGCGAAGCAGGCCGATGCCGCCCTGGCCTACGCCAAGAAGTTTCCGCAGATCAAGACGATCACCGCGGACACCCTTGGACACCGCCTGGTGCTGACCTTCGCCGACGGCTGGTCCACCCAGGTGACGCCGATCACCGACGGCAAGAGCGGCGACGAGACGAAGGGACTGCCGAAGTAGCAGCGAACGGTGGACGGGATTCTAGGTGAAAGGTGAAACGTGAAACAGGAGCCAAATGGTGGCGACCGTTTCACGTTTGACGTTTCACTGCACCACGTTCACCGTTCACAACCCGGCTATTCCCCCCATCTTCCCCACCCCGCCCATCATCTCGCCCATCATCCACCAGTGCTCCACGCCCATCAGGTCGCGCGTGGCGTCCTGCATCAGGTCGAGCTGCCGGTTGATCTCGGCGCCCTTCCGCGCGCGCGGGATCGTCGGCGAGGCGAGGACGTCGCTGATGATGTCGTGCATCATGTGCAGGTTGTCGAAGATCGCCGCGGCGCGCGGATGCGCCTTGGCGAATCGCGGCGCCACGGCGGGCGCCATCGGCATCACCGACGGGAAGCCGGCCGGGGCCGCCGCCACCATCGCCCGCCACCGCGCCACCACGCGGTCCACCGCGACGCGCTGTGCCGCGCGATCGTCGCTCACGAGGAACGCCTCGTAGAGCCCGATCTGCAGCCAGTGGTACGACCAGATCAAGCCGTTGAAGCGCGGCACTTCGCGCCGGAAGATCTGCGAGAAGGGCTGGTCGTCCATCAAGGACATCGCCTTGGGCACCGTCGGGAGCGCGTAGCGCGTCTCCTCGAGGTAGTAGTCGGTGATCCGCTCGATCAGCGCGTCGCGCTGCGCCGGCGTGAGACGTGGATCGGCGTAGGCGTCGTAGATCTGCCGATGGAGAATGTGCGCCCAGTCGAAGGTGACCTTCGCGCGCCACGCCACCTTGGCGTAGCTCGGCTCGATTGCCTCCTCGGGAATCGCGAAGCGCGGCGGCTTGACCAGCAGATCGCCGACGAGGAAGTCGTAGTCACGATCGAGCGCGGCCTTCGCCTCGGGCAGCGGCATGGTGAGCAGCCGCTCGTAGAGGATCGCGTGGCCGTAGTCGAAGGCGTTGAAGAGCCGTGCCGCGTCGGCGTGCCGGCCAAGGAACTGCCAGTTGAATCCCCCCGGATAGGGGCGGACTTCGTCGCGACGCTGCTGCGCGAGCAGCACCGTCGGCAGCGCGACCAGGGTGAGCAGCAGGCGCCGGATCATCGGTCACCTCGGACACTCGGCGTGCCGAGCGCGAAGGTGCGCGAGAAGCCGAGCGTGAGCGCGAGCCCGTCGCCCGTGCGGAGGCCGTGCGCGACGCCGGCGTCGAGCACCAGCGACGGCGTCATCTGGCGGCGGAAGCCGAGACCGACTTCCCAATGCTGTTCGCTGAGCCCGAGGGGCTTCGCGGTGTAGAGCTCGGCAATCAGCAGCGTGCTCTGCCGCATCATCGTCCAGTCGGCGGCGACCGATGCCGACCACCGCCCTGGCGCATCGGCCTCGGGCGCGTCCTCCGCCCTCCCGAGCGCCAGCGACGCGTTGGCGTGGGTGCGCAGGCGACCCCAGGTGCGGGTCGCGATCGCCTTGCCGACCATCAGCACGCCATCCCCGGAGGCGCCGCCCCCGGGGAGGATCGCGTCGGCCCGGAGCGCGATCCCGGGCGCGTGGGGCGTTTCGGCGTTGAGCGAGAGCAGCGCGAAGAGGCGCGGCCCCGCGGCCGCCGCCTCGCCGAGGCGATCGGAGGCACGGAACGGGAGCTTGAGGCCGACGAGGCCGTTCGGGAAGGCCCCCCACATCACCTCGGGGGTGAACTCCACCTCGCCCCGCCCCGTGTGGCGGGCATAATGAAAGGGCATCATCCATTCCCAGGCGCGGAACTCCAGCGCCCAGGCGTCCTCCGAGCGGACCGGCCGCTCGTCGTCGAGATTGCGATAATCGGTCTGCGCCGGCAGGGCGGTGGCGACCAGCGCCAAGGCCCCTGCGAGCAGCAGGGTTCGTACGGGTGCGGACATCGTCATCCTCGTGAAGCGAGTAGGTCAGGAACCAGCGACTCGATCAGGCGAGGAGCGATGCAGGCGGTCGGGTGGGGGGTGGGTGATCCGCCGAGGCCCAGATCAGGCCCTCGGCGGCAATCCGCGGCGCGGAGGCGGCGGCGACGCCGAAGCGGTCACCCTCGGCCGCGGTGCCGGCCAGACCGGCCGTCGCGCAGGAGGGGACCTGGGCGCAGTGACTCGGCGGGCAGTGGCTGCACTCGCCGCCGGTACCCTGGTGATGATGCTCCGGCGCGGGCGCCTCGGGTGCGGCTGCCGCGTGGTGATGCTCCCCCCCGGCCACCATCGGCGCACAATGCGACGCCGCCATCCCGGGAGCCGGGGCGAGGCGGAGCAGGCAGGCGACGAGGAGGAGGGTACGGAGCATCAGAGAAGGATAGCGACTGGCGCGTCCTGAGGTGAGAGGTGAAAGGTGACACGTGAAAGGGGAGCCGTCTCACGTTTCACGTCTCACGGCCAACCGCTGTCCCATACGGCCACCCCTCTGTAGATTTCCGTTCATGTCCTCCAAGACCCTGACGACCGTGGCGGTGATCCTCGCCTTCATCGCCTTCCTGACCTATTCGACGCTGTCGGCGCAGAAGTCGACCTGCAACGTGTGCGTGGAATACAACGGCGGGCGCAATTGCGCCTCGGCGTCGCACGAGACCGAGGCCGAGGCGGCACGGTCGGCGCAGAACACCGCGTGCGGACCGCTGACCAGCGGAATGAACGATGCCATCGCGTGCGACAATCGCCCGCCGGTGACCAGGCAGTGCACCACCGGATGATGCGGACCCCCTGATGTCGCTTACCGACGCAGCACGCACGATGTGGCGCAAGGTCGAGGTCCTCCGGGACCTCGAATCCTTGGTGCACGAATTGATGGTCGAGCACGAAGCCAAGCGCGAGCTCTGGTTCCCCTCGGAGCTGCTCGCCCCGGCCGAGGGCGCCGACCCCGAGGAGCACCGCCGCACGCTGCGCGAGCGCGTGGCCGGGATCCCCGACGCCTGCCGCGCGGCGCTGGCCCTCAACACGCTGACCGAAGAGGGGCTGCCCCACTTCCATCGGCTGCTTGCCGTGCACCTCGGCGACGACTCGCACTGGCGCAACTGGAACAACCTCTGGACCGCCGAAGAGGATCGCCACGGCGCGGTGCTCAGCGACTACATCCGCGACACCGGCGTCGTCGAGCAGCGCACGCTCGAGTCGCTCAAGTTCGAGTACATCAAGGCGGGCTTCCAGCCGGAGTGGGACAAGGACCCGTACCGCGTCTTCGTCTACACCACGCTGCAGGAGCGGGCCACGCAGTACTCGCACGCCAACACCGGCCGGATCATCGGCGAGTACGAGCCGCTGCTCGGCGGCATCCTCTCGAAGGTGGCCACCGAGGAGGCGCGGCACTTCTCGTTCTATCGGCGGATGTTCACCGAGATCCTGAAGCGCGACCCCAGCGAGGCGCTCCGCTCCGCACTGCACATCATGCCGGCGATCGACATGCCGGGCGTCACCATCCCCGGCTTCAAGGAGTTCGCCGAGGTGATCCGCCGTTCGGGGATCTACGGTCCGCGCGACTACCTGAAGATCGTCCAGGATACGCTGGCGCACTGGCGCATCGAGACCCTCGAGGGACTCGACGAGTTCGGCCGTTCCGCCCAGGAGAAGCTCCTCGGCATCCCCGAGCGGCTGCGGCGGATCGCCGACCTGATGGAGACGCGCTCGCGCAGCAAGACGTTCGCCTTCGAAGTGGCGTTCGCGCGCGAATTCGTGATGGAGTGAGGCGGTGAACCTGCTGGAAGTCGCCGCGTGGGTCGTGATCGGGATGCGTTGGCTGGTCGGCGGGGCCTTCCTCGTGGGGGCCGTGATCGCGGCGACCCACTGGGCCGTCCGCGGACAGCACCTCGCGCCGTTCGGCTGGTGGCCGCGCTTCGTCCGCGGCTGGAGCGATCCGCTGCTGCGCCCGGTCGAGGGCCGCGTGGTGCGCGCCGGGGGCAACCCCCAGTCGGCGCCGCTCTGGCTCCTCGGCGGGATCGTCATCGGTGGCCTGCTGCTGATCCAGCTGGTGCAGTGGCTCCTCGGCACCATCCTCTCGCTCGGCTACGCCGCCCAGTCGGGCGCGTTGCTGCCGACGCTGGTGTCGTCGCTCTTCTCGCTGCTCACGGCGGCACTGCTGGTCCGGGTGATCTCCTCCTGGTTCGCGGTCTCGCCCTACAGCTGGTGGATGCGGATCGTCCGCGGCCTGACCGACTGGATCATCGAGCCGATCCAGCGCATCCTCCCGCGCACCGGGATGGTGGATTTCTCGCCGATGGTGGCGTATTTCCTGTTGCGGGTGGCGCAGCAGGTGGTGGTAGGAGCGTTTTTTCGATAGTCGTGAGTCGTGAGTCGTGAGTCCTGAGAGGGAAGCGAGGTCCTTCGACTTCGTCCGCTGTGCGGACTTCGCTCAGGATGACACCCCTCACGACTCAGGACTCAGGACTCACGACTCACGACTCACGACTCACAGCTGATTCCGTGGCGATTTCCCGCGACTTGCGGCCACGTTAAACATCCCGCTAAGCCGCCCTTCGGGGCGACGACGAATTTCCGGAGCCCTCGTGTCCGACCCGAATCTTGCCCGTGCTGCCCGCCTTTCCCGGCTTCCCGGGATTCTTGCCGACCGCATCCTCGTCCTCGACGGCGCGATGGGGACGATGCTGCAGCGCGCGCGCCTGGTCGAGGCCGACTATCGCGGCACGACGTTCGTCGACATCCCGGGCGACCTCAAGGGGAACCACGACCTCCTCTGCCTGACGCGTCCCGACGTGGTGCGCGGCGTGCACGCGGAGTACCTCGCGGCCGGCGCCGACATCGTCGAGACCAACTCCTTCTCCTCGACGCCGATCGGCCAGGCCGAGTACGGCACCTCCGACTACGCCTACGCGCTCAACGTCGCTGCGGCGCGGGTCGCGCGCGAGGCATGCGACGCCGCGGAGACACCGGAGCGGCCGCGCTACGTGGCGGGGTCGATCGGGCCGACGCCGCGGACCGCCTCGATCTCGCCGTCGGTCGAGGACCCGGGCTTCCGCAACGTCACCTTCGACGAGCTGGTCGCCTCCTACTCGCTGGCCGCCTCCGGGCTGCTCGATGGCGGCGCCGACCTGCTGCTGATCGAGACGATCATCGACACGCTGAACGCGAAGGCGGCGCTCTTCGCGATCGACGAGGTCTTCGCGGGGCGTGGCCACACCGTCCCGGTGATGATCTCGGGGACGATCACCGATCGCAGCGGCCGCCTCCTCTCGGGGCAGACCGCCGAGGCGTTCTGGATCTCGGTGGCGCATGCCCGGCCGCTGAGCGTCGGCCTCAACTGCGCCCTTGGCCCCGATCTGCTGCGCTCCCACATCCAGGAGCTGTCGCGTACCGCCGAAACCTTCCTCTCGGCGCACCCGAACGCGGGGCTGCCGAACGATCTCGGCGGCTACGACCTCTCCGCCGAAACGATGGCGGCGGAGATCGGCGGCTGGGCACGCGATGGCCTGCTCAACATCGTCGGCGGCTGCTGCGGCACGACCCCGGAGCACATCGCGGCGATCGCCGCCGCGGTCGCGGGGGTGGCGCCGCGCCGCCCGCCCGCGCGCCCGGCGGTCACCCGGCTCTCCGGCCTGGAGCCGTTCACGATCGGGCCCACCACCAACTTCGTGAACGTCGGCGAGCGCACCAACGTGACCGGCTCGCGCCGCTTCGCCACGCTGATCAAGGAGTCGCGCGACGACGAGGCGCTGGCCGTGGCGCGACAGCAGGTCGAGGCCGGCGCACAACTGATCGATCTCAACTTCGACGAGGGCCTCCTCGACTCCGAGGCGGCGATGGCGCGCTTCCTTCGGCTGATCGCGTCGGAACCGGCGATCGCCCGCGTCCCGGTGATGCTCGACTCGTCGAAGTGGAGCGTCCTCGAGGCGGGGCTCAAGAACCTGCAGGGGAAGGGCGTGGTCAACTCGATCTCGCTCAAGGAGGGCGAGGCCGCGTTCCTCCACCAGGCCACGCTGGCGCATCGCTACGGCGCGGCCGTGGTGGTGATGGCGTTCGACGAGCAGGGGCAGGCGGAGACGGTCGAGCGAAAGGTCGACATCCTCGAGCGCGCCTTCCGGCTGCTGGTCGACCGCGTCGGCTTCGCCCCCGAGGACGTGATCCTCGATCCCAACGTCTTCGCGGTCGGCACCGGCATCGAGAGTCACGCCGAGTACGGCCTGGCGTTCGTCGAGGCGGTGCGCGCGGTGAAGGCGCGCTGCCCGGGGGCGCGGACCAGCGGCGGGATCAGCAACGTCTCCTTCGCCTTCCGCGGCAACGAGCCGGTCCGCGAGGCGATCCACGCCGTCTTCCTCGAGCGCGCGATCGCCGCCGGGCTCGACATGGGGATCGTCAACGCCGGGCAGCTGCCGGTGCTGACCGACCTCGACCACGACCTGCGCGAGCGTGTCGCCGACCTCCTCTGGAATCGCCGGGACGATGCCACCGAGCGGCTGCTCGAGATCGCCGATCGCGCCAAGACCAGCGCGCACGCCCCGGGCGCCGACCTCGCCTGGCGCGAGCTGCCGGTCGACGAGCGGCTGGCGTGGGCGCTGGTGCACGGGATCGCCGATCACGTCGAACTCGACGTCGAAGAGGCGCGGCTCGTCGCAGCAAAGCCGCTCGACGTGATCGAGGGGCCGTTGATGGCCGGGATGAGCCGCGTCGGCGACCTCTTCGGTAGCGGCCAGATGTTCCTGCCGCAGGTGGTCAAAAGCGCCCGGGTGATGAAGCGCGCCGTGGCGCACCTGATCCCCTACCTCGAGGCGGAGCGCGCCGATCGCGGCGCCCGCAGCCGCGGCCGCATCCTGCTCGCCACCGTGAAGGGCGACGTCCACGACATCGGCAAGAACATTGTCGGCGTGGTGCTGCAGTGCAACGAGTGGGAAGTGATCGACCTCGGTGTGATGGTCCACGCCGCGACGATCCTCGAAACGGCCCAACGCGAACAGGTCGACCTCGTCGGGCTCTCGGGCCTGATCACGCCGTCGCTCGACGAGATGGCGTTCGTCGCGAGCGAGTTCGAGCGCGCCGGCCTCCGGATCCCGCTGCTGATCGGCGGCGCCACCACATCGCGCGCGCACACCGCGCTCCGGATCGAGCCGAACTACTCCGCCCCGGTGGTGCACGTTCTCGACGCCTCGCGCGCCGTGCCGGTCGCCTCGGCGCTGCACGACCCGGTGCGTCGCGAGAGCTTCGCCGCCGAGATCGCCGCCGAGTATGCCGAGGTGCGGCGCGAGCGCGAGGGCGAGCGCGAGGGCGAACTCGCCTCGCTCGCGGCGGCGCGCGCGGCGGCGATGCCGATCGACCTCGACGTCCCCGTGCCGGTGCCGTCGTTCACCGGGATCCGCGCCTTCGATGCGTGGTCGCTCGCCGACCTCCGGCCGCGGATCGACTGGACGCCGTTCTTCCGCACCTGGGAACTCAGCGTGGCGTATCCTGCCATCCTCGAGGACAAGGTCCAGGGTGCCGCCGCGCGCGATCTCTGGCACGACGCCAACAAGCTCCTGGACGAGCTCAGCCGCGACCGCAGCCTCACGGCGCGGGGCGTGGTCGGCTTCTGGCCCGCCGATGCCGCGAACGACGACATCACGCTCTACGAGGACGCGGCGCGGACCACGCCGCTGGCGGTGCTGCACACGCTGCGGCAGCAGGGGAAGCGGCACGATCGCCGGCCGCGCGTCGCGCTCGCCGACTTCGTCGCGCCGCGGGCCGCCGGGATCACAGACTATGTCGGCGCCTTCGCCGTGACGACCGGCCTCGGCCTCGAGCCGCTGGTCGCCGTGGCCAAGGCCAATCACGACGACTACCGTGCGATCCTCCTCGCCGCAATCGCCGACCGGCTCGCCGAGGCGTTCGCCGAACGGCTCCACGAGGAGGTGCGCACCACGCACTGGGGGTACGCCCCCAGCGAGCGCGCCTCGATGGACGACCTGCTGCAGGAGCGCTATCAGGGGATCCGCCCGGCGCCGGGCTATCCCGCCTGCCCCGATCACACCGAGAAGGCGACACTCGCCGAGCTGCTCGACCTCGAGGCCACCACCGGGATCACGCTGACCGAGAGCTTCGCGATGCTGCCGGGCGCGTCGGTGAGCGGCTGGTACTTCTGGCGGCCCGAGGCGCGCTACTTCGGGGTCGGCCGCATCGGCCGCGATCAGGTGGTCGACTACGCCGCGCGGAAAGGGTGGGACGTGGCCACCGCCGAGCGATGGCTCGCCCCCGTGCTGGGTTACCGGAGAAGCTGAGATGCCGACACTGCGTGCGCTGCTGGACGACGGCCGGGTCCACGTCCTCGACGGCGCGATGGGAACGATGCTCTACCAGAAGGGCGTCTTCGTGAACGTCTGCTTCGACGAGCTCGCCGTGCGGCAGCCGGCGCTCGTGGCCGAAGTGCACGCCGACTATGCCTCGGCGGGGGCCGAACTCGTCGAGACCAACACCTTCGGCGCCAACCCGCTCAAGCTGGCGCAGTACGGGCTCGCCGCGGAGACCGAGGCGCTCAACGCCGCCGCGGCCAGGGTCGCGCGCGAGGCGGTCGGGCCGAACGTCGCCGTCCTCGGTGCAATCGGCCCGCTTGGCGTGCGGCTCGAGCCGTTCGGTGACCTGGCGGTTGCCGACGCCGAGGCGGCGTTCGGCCGACAGGTCGACGGTCTCCTCCGGGGCGGTGTCGACGGTTTCTGCCTCGAGACCTTTTCGGACGTGGTCGAACTGGAGGCGGCGATCCGCGCGGTGCGCGCCCGCTCCGATCTCGCGATCATGGCGCAGATGACGATCACCGTCGACGGGACGACCGCCTTCGGCACCGAACCGGAGACCTTCGGCCCCGCGCTCGAGGCGGCCGGTGCCGACGTGATCGGGATCAACTGCTCGATCGGACCACAGGGTGTCCTCGAGGCGATCGAGCGGCTCGCGAAGGTGGTGCGTGTTCCGCTCGTGGCCCAGCCGAACGCCGGCCTCCCCCGCGATGTCGGCGATCGCAAGATGTACATGGCCTCCCCGGAGTACTTCGCCGAGTATGGCCGGCGGATCGTCGAGGCCGGGGCGCGCTTCGTCGGTGGCTGCTGCGGCACCACGCCCGACCACGTTCGGGCGCTGCGCGGCTTCGTCCGCGCGACCGCGGTGATGGCCCCGGCCGCGCGCACGACGATCGGGATGAGCGAGCAGACCGCGATGCACGCGGTGGCCGGCGTCCCGCTCGCCGAGCGCTCGGCGTTCGGTGCGAAGCTCGCCGCGCGCGAATGGGTCACGACCGTGGAGATCGTCCCGCCGCGCGGTGTCGATCCGGCGCCGATGCTTGAGCAGGCCCGGCAGCTCAAGGCGGCCGGCGTCGACGGCGTCAACATCCCCGACGGCCCGCGCGCCCAGAGCCGGATGGGGGCGCTGATCTCCGGCATCCTGATCGAGCGCGAGACCGGCCTCGAGGCGGTGGTCCACTACGCCTGCCGCGATCGCAACCTCCTCGGCATGCTCTCCGACCTCCTCGGCGCCGCGGCGGCGGGGCTCCGCAACCTGCTGATCGTCACCGGCGATCCGCCGAAGATGGGGCCCTATCCCGACGCCACGGCGGTCTTCGACATCGACGCGATCGGCCTCACCAACCTCGTCGCGCGGCTCAACCGCGGCCTCGACCCGGGCGGCAACGCGATCGGCGCGCCGACCCGCTTCGTGCACGGCGTCGGGCTCAACCCGCGCGTCACCGGATCTCGACCGCGAGCTGGCGCGCTTTGCCTGGAAGGCGGAGGCGGGGGCCTGCTTCGCGATCACCCAGCCGGTCTTCGACGTCCGGCAGCTCGAGGCGGTGTTGCCGCGGCTCGAGCGCTTCGGCGTCCCGATCATCGCCGGGATCTGGCCGCTCGTCTCGCTGCGCAACGCCGAGTTCCTCGCGAACGAGGTCCCCGGCATCACCGTCCCCGACGTGGTGCTCGACCGGATGCGCCGCGCCTCGCTCGTCGGCAAGGAGGCGGCGCTCGCCGAGGGGGTCGCGATCGCGCGCGAAATGCTCGCCGCCCTGCGCGGCTCGGTGGCCGGCGTGCAGGTGGCGGCGCCGATGGGGAGGGTGGAGGTGGCGGTGGAGGTGCTGAAGGGGTGAACGGTGAACCGGTTCGGTGACACGTGAGACGTGAAACGTGGCCCGACGAGCGGCTCCCGTTTCACGTTTGACCTTTCACCCCTGCCCCCGTTCACCGTTCACTGTTCACCGTTCACCCTTTATCTTTGACCCGACTCTGACCTCGAGCTCCGCCCATGTCGTTGACCGCCGCCGCTGCCCCGCTCTCGATCCTCTCCGAGGAGGAGGAGCTCTTCCGCCAGACCGTGCGGGAGTTCGCGGAAACGGAGATCGGCCCCTTCGTGCACGAGATGGATGTCGAGGCGAAGATGCGCCCCGACCTCCTCACCAAGTTCTTCGAACTGGGGCTCATGGGGATCGAGGTGCCGGAGCAGTACGGCGGGGCGGGGGGCACGATCTTCCTCGCGACGCTGGCGATCGAGGAGATGGCGCGGGTCGATGCCTCCAGCGCGATCTACGTCGACGTCCACAACACCCTGGTCAACAACGCCCTGCTCCGCTGGGGTTCCGACGAGCAGAAGGCGCGCTACTTCCCGCGGATGACCACCGACCTGATCGGCGCCTTTGCGCTCTCCGAGCCGGCCTCCGGCTCCGACGCGTTCGCGCTCGAGTGCAAGGCGGTGCAGGACGGCGATGACTGGCTGCTCACCGGCCGCAAGTTCTGGATCACCAGCGGCGCCGAGGCGGGGCTCTTCATCGTCTTCGCCAATGTGGCGCCGGAGAAGGGCTACAAGGGGATCACCGCCTTCCTGGTCGAGAAGGAGTTCGCCGGCTTCTCGATCGGCAAGCGCGAGAAGAAGCTCGGCATCCGCGCCTCGAGCACCGTGGAACTGATTCTCGAATCGTGCCGCGTCCCGGCCGCCAATGTCCTCGGCCCGGTGGGCCAGGGCTACAAGATCTCGATCGAGACCCTCAACGAGGGCCGCATCGGCATCGGCGCCCAGATGCTCGGCGTGGCGCAGGGCGCGCTCGACGCCGCCTGCCGCTACATCAAGGAGCGGAAGCAGTTCGGCAAGGCGATCGCGGAATTCCAGGGGGTGCAGTTCCAGGTGGCCCAGATGGCCACCGACCTCGAGGCGGCCCGCATGCTCGTCTACAACGCCGCCCGCCTCAAGGACGCCGGCCTCCCCTTCACCCGCGAAGCGGCGATGGCGAAGCTCTTCTCCTCGACCGTCGCGAACCGCATCGCCTCGCAGTCGCTCGAACTCTTCGGCGGCTACGGCTACTCCCAGGAGTACCCGGCGGAGAAGTTCTTCCGCGATGCCAAGATCGGGACGATCTACGAGGGGACGAGCAACATGCAGTTGCAGACGATTGCGAAGATGGTCCTCAAGTAGTCGTGAGAAGTGAGTCCTGAGTCGTGAGGGGTGTCGGACGGAGCTCCGCTCGGCACCCCTCACGACTCACGACTCACGACTCACATCTCCATTACGGCATCAACACCTTGTCAATCACATGAATCACCCCGTTCGACGCCATCACATCGGCGGCGGTGACGTTCGCGACGGCCTTGTCGCCCTTGTCAACGTTCACGTGCACGGCCTTGCCGGCCAGGTGCAGCTTCAGGGTCTGCCCTGAGACGGTCTTGGCGGTGATGAAGCCGTCCTTGTCGGCCATCTTGGCGAGATCGGCCGCGGTGATCTTGCCGGCGATGACGTGGAAGGTCAGGACCTTGGTGAGGGCGGCCTTGTCGGCGCGGAGCTTGGCGACGGCGTCGGCCGGGATCGCCGCGAAGGCGGCATCGGTCGGCGCGAAGACGGTGAACGGCCCGGCGCCCTGCAGCGTCTTGACCAGGTCGGCCTCGGTGAGCAGCGTGGCGAGGGTCTTGAACGAGCCGGCCGCGACGGCGGTCGCGACGATGTCCTTCCCCATCGTCGAGTGATCCATCTGCGCCTGGGCCGGCGCGACGACGGCAGCGCCGAGGATGGCGGCGGCCGCGAGATGGCGGAACGAGCTGCGGAACTGCATGACGAACTCCTGCGTAGGGGGTCGAATCGTGGCGCGGGCCCGGCGACGCCGAGGCCGCGTTGGTATCCCCCGGTTCGTCCGCCCCGCGCCGCTGGATGCACCACCCCACCATCGCCCGTTCGACGTTTCATCTCGACACCCGGTCGGGCTGCCGCACGCATCTTGCAGACTCTGGGACCTCATGACCCATCGCGCCGCACTACTCTGCCTTCTTCTTGCCGTTCCGGCAGTCGCCCGGGCGCAGGACGCCGAACCGCTGACCCCGGGGCTGGAGTCGTGGTATCTCAAGGCGAAGCGCAGCGCGCCCGGCACCTGGGGCGTGGTGGTCGCGGATCAGTCGGGGCAGGTGCTCTGGTCGATCAACGCCGACGAGCCGCTCATCCCGGCCTCGACCGTCAAGCTGTTGACGACGGGTTTTGCCAGAACCATGGTCGGCGGCGATGCCCGCCGGGCCACCCGCGTCGTCGGCGATGGCCGGGTGAACCCCGCCACCGGCACCTGGGAAGGGCGCTGGGGCCTGGAGTTGAACGGCGACCCCACCCTCGAACGACGTGACCGCACCGGTCCCACCCTCTCCGCCCTGGCGCAGCAGCTCGCGTCGATCGGGGTCCGTCGGCTGGTCGGCCCGCTCTCGGTGACCACCGGCGCCGGCGAGGCGCGCAGCGTCTTCCCGGCCGCCTGGAACGCCCGCCACCGCGGCCGCAGCTACGCGCCGATGGTCGGCCCGGTCACCCTCAACGAAAACCTGGTCGAGTTCTCGGTCCTCCCGGGCGCCCGCACCGGTGCGGCTGCCATTATTGCGGCCGACGCCCCGGCCGGCATGGCGTCGCTGATCACCAACACCGTCAAGACGGTCGCCGGAAAGCGCGCCCGGATTCGCGTCTCGGCCCAGGCGGGTGGTCGGTTTCTGGTCAGTGGCACCATCGGCAGCCGCGCGGGGGCCCGTCGGTATCAGTCGGTCTCCACCGATCCGACTGCCGTCCTCGAGGCCGCCTGGCACTACGCCACCGAGAAGGCCGGGATCGACTGGCAGGCCACCTCCGCGATCAGCGCCCCGGGCTTCGGCGAACGCCGCGTGCTGGCCGAGGTCGTCTCGCAGCCGTTCGACTCGATCGCGCACGAGATCAACAGCCGATCGCTCAACATCGGCGCCGAGCTGATGCTGCTCTGGGGCGGCGGTCCCGAACGCGCCGCCGATCGCCTGATGCAGCACGTCCGGAACGTCACCGGGATCACCCGCGGCATCGAGCTCTTCGACGGCAGCGGCCTCTCCGAGCGCGACCGGATCTCGCCGGTGGTCTTCACGACGTATCTGGCGAACTTCCCACAGACCGCCGGTGGCCGGAACTTCGCCCAGCTGCTCCCGGCCAACGGCAGCGGCACGCTGAAGTCGCTCCGCTCGGGGTTGCCCGCCGCCGGCGTCGTCCACGCCAAGACCGGCACCCTCGGCAACGTCTCCACGCTGGTCGGCTACCTCGGCCGCACCGAAGGGACGCTGCTGATCGCCGCGATGTACAACGGCAGCAACCCCGGCGCCGCGCGCCAGGCCCAATGGCGACTCTTCCGCACCCTCGGCGCCAACGGCGTCGTGCTGCCGGTGGATGAGCCGACGGGAGTGGGTGGGCCGTAACGGCGAACAGCGAACCGCACAATCAGGTGAAAGGTCAAACGTGAAGCGGGAGCCGTCAGGCAAGCTCCGTTTCACGTTTCACGTTTCACCCAGGCCGTTCGCCGTTCGCCCTCAGTCCTCGATCACCACCCCCGGATGCTTCTGCACCCACCGCTCCACCGCCCCGTACAGCGTCGGCAGCACCACCAGCGTCAGCAGCGTCGAGGTCACCAGGCCGCCGATGACGACGGTCGCGAGCGGGCGCTGGAGTTCGGCACCGGCGGAGGTCGAGATCGCCATCGGGACGAAGCCGAGGCCGGCGACGAAGGCGGTCATCAGCACGGGGCGGAGCCGTGAGCCGGCGCCGATCACCAGCGCTTCGCCGAGCTGCTTCCCGTCGCGCAGCAGGTCGTTGATCGACGTCACCATCACGACGCCGTTCAGGACCGCGATGCCGAAGAGGGCGATGAAGCCGACCGAGGCGGAGAGCGAGAGGTTGAGCCCCATCAGCCAGAGCGAGGCGACGCCGCCGACCAGGGCGAACGGCACGTTCGACATGATCAGCGCCGCGTGGCGCCAGGTGCCGAAGGCCATGTAGAGCAGGCCGAAGATCGCGAGGATCGCGACCGGCACCAGCACGCGGAGCCGGGCGAGCGCCGACTGCTGGTGGCGATACTGGCCGCCCCACTCGGTCCGATAGCCCGACGGCAGCTGGATCGTGCTCGCGATCTTCGCCTCGGCGTCGGCCACGAAGCTGCCGACGTCGCGCCCGCGGATGTTCGCGCCGACGACGACGAGGCGCTGCCCCCCTCGTGGGCAAAGGCCTCGGGCGCCTCGACCACCTTGATCTCCGCCACCGCACCGAGCGGCACCACGGCGCCGCGGCCCCGCGCGATCGGCAACTCGGCGAGTCGTTCCGGATCGATCCGGCTCGCCTCGGCGAGGCGCACCGCGATCGGGATCCGCCGGGCCCCATCGATCAGCGCGCCGGCCTGCTTGGCACCGAGCGCGCGCTCGACCTCGAGTGCGACGTCGTCGGCCGAGAGGCCGAGCGGCGCCATCCGCGTCCGGTCGAGGGTCACCGTCACCTGCTTCATCCGCGAGGCGGCGATCGTCTTCACGTCGGCTGCCCCCGGCACGCCGGCGAGCAGGTGCTCGATCCGGCTGCCGAGCATCGCCAGCGTGTCGGCATCGCTGCCGAAGAGCTGCACGCCGACGTCGGTCGTGATGCCGCTCTCCGCCTCGTCGAGCCGCATCTGGATCGGCTGCGTGAAGGCGACCGAGAGGCCGGGGATGTCGCGGAGGGCGGAGTCCATCGCCTCGACGATCGCCGTCTTGCCGCCCTTCCGCCACGACTCCTTCTCGGTCAGGATCACGTAGGTGTCCGACTCGTAGCTGCCCATCGCCTCGGTGGCGAGGTCGGGGCGGCCAAGCTTCGACACCACCGTCCGCACCTCGGGAAGCGCGACCAGCGCGCGCTCGATCAGCCCGCTGAAGCGCACGCCCTCGCTGAGGGCGGTCGCGGGCAGCCGCCGCGACTGCACCAGCACGCTCCCCTCGTCGAGCCGCGGCATGAACTCGCTGCCGAGCCGACTCAGCGCCACGACCGCCAGCAGCGTGGCGACCACGCCGGTGCCGATGATGATCGGGGCCCGGGCCAGCGTGCCGGTGATCAGTCGTTCGTAGCGCACACGCAGCCGCTCGAACGCCGGCCAGTCGGGCTCGACCGCGCTGGCGAGGAAGGTGCGCGCGGCCGCGGGCACCAGCGTCAGCGCGAGCAGCAGCGACCCCATCAGCGCCGCCATCACCGTGAACGCCATCGGGACGAACATCTTCCGCTCGGTTCCCTCGAGGGCAAAGAGCGGCAGGTACACGGCAATGATGATCGCGATGCCGAAGACGATCGGGCGGCCGACTTCGACCGCGGCCGCGTGGATCCTGGCGGGCGCGCCGGCCTTGTCGGCGTGGCCATGGGCGCGTCGCATCACGTTCTCGACCAGCACGATCGAGCCGTCGACCAGCAGGCCGAAGTCGAGGGCACCGAGCGACATCAGGTTCGCGGAGAAGCCGAAGATCCGCATCGCGATGAAGGCCCACAGCATCGAGAGCGGGATCACCACTGCCACGATCAGCGCGGCCGCGGTGTTGCGCAGGAAGAGCCAGAGCACCGCGACCACCAGCGCGCCGCCGAGCAGGAGGTTCTTCTCCACGGTGTGCGTCGTGCGCTTCACCAGTTCGGTCTGGTCGTAGAACGGCACCAGCGCGACGCCGGCCGGCAGCGTCGCCTCGACGGCGCGGATCCGCTCGGCGATCCCGGCCATCACGCGCTGGGCATTCTCGCCCTTCCGCATGATGACCATGCCCGACACCACCTCGCCCCGCCCGTCGGCCGTGACGGCGCCCTCGCGCGGGAGCGCCCCGCGCACCACCTCGGCGACGTCGCCGAGCCGGACCGGCGTCTCCCCGGCCACGCTGACGGGGATGTCCGCGATCTGTTCCGGCCGCGTGAAGCGCCCGAGGCCGCGCACCACGAACCGCTCCTGACGCGACTCGATCGAGGCGCCACCGAAGTTCAGGTTCTCGCGCGCCACCGCCCGTTCGAGGTCGCCGAGGGTGAGGCCGGCAGTGGCGAGCCGTGCGGGATCGGCGACAATCTCGATCCGCTCCGTCAGGCCGCCCCACGAATTCACCTCGGCGACGCCCGGCACCGTGCGCAGCTGCGGGGCGATGGTGTAGTCCTGCAGCGTCTTGAGCGAGGTCGGGTCCCACTCGGGCGTGCTCGCCGTGAGCACGTACTGGAAGACCTCGCCCATCGCCGTCGACGGCGGCCCCAGCTGCGGGGTGACGTCCGGCGGGAGGAGCGCCGCGACGTCGCCGAGTCGCTGCGACACCACCTGGCGCGCGAACCACGAGTCGACGCCGTCGTTGAAGACCACCTGGGTGATCGAGAGCCCGAATTTCGTCGTCGAGCGCACCACTTCGGCGTCGGGGAGGCCGAGCAGCGCGCGCTCGATCGGGAAGGTGACCAGCTGCTCGACTTCCTGCGGGGCGAGACCCGGCGCCTCGGTGATGATGCTGACGCTGTTCGCCGTCAGGTCGGGGAACGCCTCGAACGGAATCGTGGCGAACGCCCAGACGCCGATGCTCAGCAGCACCGCCACCGCGCCGAGGACGATGCCGCGCTTGTGCACGGCGACATCGATCAGGCGTTCGATCATCATTCGGGCGCCTCGGCGTCCAGCGACGAGCGCACCACGTACGCGCCGCGGCCGACGACCACCATGCCGGGCTTGAGCCCCAGCACCGCGACCCGGCCATCCTCGAGCAGCACGGCATCGGTCACCGGCAGGCGGCGGAACCGGTTCGGGGCATCGACGACATACACCTCGGCCGCGGTCCCGACGCGCTGCACCGCTTCGGCCGGGAGGATCGCGCGCTCGACGCGCTGGCCGCCGGCGATGTGCACCATCGCGAACATCCCCGGGCGGAGCCCCGCCGGACGACGCTCGAGGGCGACGCGAATGTCGACCGCCCGACGCGCCGCATCGAGCCGGCCGCCGGTGCGCACCACCCGCGCGGGGAGGGTGTCGCCGGGGAAGGCGGCGAGCGTCACGCGCACCTGCTTCGCCGCGGTGATCAGCGGCAGCGAGGCCTCGGGCACCCAGGCAGTGACCCAGAGCGCGGCGTCGTCGCCGAGCTCGACCAGCGGTGCCCCTTCGAGCACGGCCTCGCCGAGCTTGGCGTCGACGGTGAAGACGACGCCGGCACGCGGCGCGACGATCACCACGTCATCGCCATCGGGCCGCAGGTGCGAGACCAGCTCGGCCGCGCGCTGATGTTCGCCCTCGGCGGCCCGGTAGGCGGCGTTGCGCTGTTCGACCTCCTCGCGCGCGACCGCGCCCGCGGCCAGCAGGCGGGTCGAGCGATCGAGTGCCGCCTTCGCGGCCGACGACGCCGCCTCGGCCGATTCGAGGTCGCGCCGGGCGGTGGCGAGTTCGTGCGAGTGGATCCGGACGAGGGGCTGTCCCTCGCGCACTCGGTCGCCGGGCAACACCAGCACCTTGTCGATGCGACCCGAGACGATCGAGCCGACGTGGGCCGTCTCGGGATCAGGCGTGTCGAGCGTGCCGGGGAGGGCGATCGGAATCGAGGTCGCCGAGATCCGCACCGTGTCGAAGCCGAGCTTGGCCTGGGCCATCTGCGCGGGCGTGAACTCGACGGTGCCGGCCGGGAGGGCGCGCGCCGGCGCCTCGCTGGCGGGGCCCTTGCCGCACGCGGCGAGGAGGACGAGGGCGATCAGTGGGCGATGGCTCATCGGGGCGCTCCGGGGCAATCCTCGCGCAACAGGGCCGCCGTCAACGGCTGGCCGAGCGCACGAGCGAGGGCGATGCGGGTGGCGACGCGGCGACCGCGCCAGGTGGCATGTTCTTCGAGGGCGGCGAGTCGCGCACGACGGGCGTCGAACAGCTCGGCGAGCGTCCCCTGCCCTTCGCGCCAACGCGCCTCGGCCGCGGTGACAGCCTGCGTGAGGTCGGCGTCCCACCCCGCGGCATAGCGCGCTCCGGCGACATCGAGCTCCTGCAGCGTGCGGCGCGAAGCGGCAATGGCCGCCGCCGACTCCTGGTCGGCCTGCGCGACCTCGGCGGTGGCCGCATCGACTTCGGCGCGGGCCGAGGCCAGCGCCGCGCTGCCGGAGGAGAAGAACGGAAGATCGATCGCGAGGCCGACCAGTACCCCACTGAAGCCGGCGGTGCGCCGGAAGCCGACCTGCGGCACCAGGTCGGGGACCCGACGCGCGCCGGCTTGATCGGCGAGCGCCTCGGCGAAGGCGCGCTTCGCGGCGGCGCGCTGCTGATCGACGCCCACGCCGCCCGCCCCGCTCGCCTCGCAGCTGGTCGGCAGCGTGATGCGCAGCGGCGTCTCCGGCGCGAGCCCGAGGGCCACCGCCAGCTGGGCATCGGCCGCGGCGAGCTCGGCCCGGCGCCGCGCAAGCTGCGAGGCGACGAGTACCGCCTCCGTCCGGACCCGGGCGCCTTCGCCCGCCGGCGAACGACCATCCGCGACGCGCGCCGTGAGCGCCGCGGCGAAGCGATCGAGCGCGTCGGATTCCGCCGCCGCCGCGGCGAGCAGCTGGTGGCCGAGGTCGTGGGACGCCATCGCGGCGAGGAGCTGGCCGGTGAGGCCGGCGAGCGTGACCGCGCCATCGGACTGCACCATCGCGAGGTGGGCCGCGGCACCGCGACGCGCCGCACCGAGGTCGCCGCCGAGCGGGAGGACCGTCTGCAGCGTCACCTGCCCCTCCGTCCCGGCGAGGCCATCCTTGCCGGTGACCTGCCGCTGCATCCCGAGGTTCTCCGCGGAGACGCCCAGCTGGAGGTTGCGAAGCCGGCCGGCGTCGCGGCCGAGGGCATCGGCCGCGCGGCTTCGGGCCGCCACGGCCGCGGCCACCGGGGCGCGCTCCAGGGCCCGAGCCAACGCCGTCCCGGCGTCGAGACGGGTGGTATCCTGCCACAGCAGGGGAAGGACAAGGACCAGCACGGGGAGAACTCCGGCGAGGGTACGTCCCCAAGCTACCTCCGCCAGATGAAACCCCGATGAACGCCGCGGGGCGGTATTAATTCAGGATGCGCGTGCTCCTGGTGGAAGACGAACGCCGACTCGCCGAGGCGACGGCCCGTGGCCTGCGTGGCCATGCACACGCCGTCGACGTGGCGGGCAGTGTCGTCGAGGCGCGACGGAAGCTCGGCCTCGACCCCTACGACGCGGTCATCCTCGACCTCGGCCTTCCCGACGGGCCAGGGATCACGGTGGTGCAGGAGCTCCGCGCCAAGGGCGATCCGACCCCGGTCCTGATCCTCACCGCGCGCGACGCGCTCGACGACCGGATCGCCGGCCTCGATGCAGGGGCCGACGACTATCTCGTGAAGCCGTTCGCGTTGGAGGAGTTGCTCGCACGGCTGCGCGCCGTGGGCCGGCGCGCGGTCGCGGTGCGCCCCGACGTGCTCGCCGTCGACACGCTGCGACTCGATCCCGCCACGCAATCGGGCAGCCGCGGCGACCGACCGCTCGAGCTCACCACCACCGAGTTCGCCCTGCTCGCCTTCCTCGCGCGGCATCCCGGCGAGGTCTGCTCGCGCACGCGGATCGCGGCGAAGGTCTGGGACGAGAACTACGACCCGCTCTCGAACATCATCGACGTCTACGTGGCGCGGCTCCGTCGCAAGGTCGACGGCGACGGCGACCGCCCGCTGCTGCACACCGTGCGCGGCGCCGGCTATGTCCTCGATCCCGAGCGCACCGCGTGACGACGCCGCTCCGGTGGCGCCTCGCGCTGACCTTCACGCTCGGCCTCGCGCTGATGCTGCTCGTCGGGGCGGCGGTGTTCGCCGTCATGCTCGAACGCGGCTACCGCGAGGACTACGACCGCGAGCTCTTCGAGGTGGCCCACGCGGCCACCGACCTCTATGCGATCGACCGCCAGGAGTATCCAACCGCCGATGCCGCCATCTCGCACGTGGTGGCCGAGCTCATGCTCGGCGAGCGCACCATCATCGCCTTCGACACCACCGGCCGGCGGATCGCCGTCTCGCAGCACCTTCCCGGCTCGCCCGACCTCGAGCACATCGACCCGTTCGCGACGCCGGACTCGCCGATCGACGTGACCACCGCCGGCCGTGACATGCGCGTCGTGGCGGTGCCGCTTCCCGACGGCCTCCGATTGCTGGTGGGCCAGCCGAATGCCTCGTTCCGGGCGCGGATCGGCGTGCTCAGGCTGAGCCTCGCCGTCGGGCTGCCGCTCCTGCTCCTCCTGGGCGGCGCGATCGGCGTGGTCCTGGCGCGGCCAGCCCTCAAGCCGGTGAACAACGTGGCCTCCGCGGCCGAATCGGCGGGCGAAGCCGTGCGCCGCGGCGACCCACGGTTGCCGCGACTGATCCCGCCGAACACCGATGACGAGGTGCGCCAGCTGACCGACGCCTTCAACGGGCTGCTCGACCAGCTGGAAACCGCCCTCGGACGCGAGCGAGGCTTCGCCGAGATGCAGCGCGTCTTTCTCGCCGACGCCGCCCATGAGCTGCGCACACCCGCAGCCATCGTCCGGAGTGAGGCCGACGCCGCCCTCGCGGCCCCCGACGATGCGGTGGGTGCCCGCGAGGCGCTGGGGCGCATAGCCGCCGAGGCGGGCCGGATGGGGCAGCTGATCACCGACCTCCTCCTGCTCGCACGGGGCGACGCCGACCGACCGCTGACCCTGGTGCCGCTCTATCTCGATGACCTCGCGGAGCAGTCGCTGCGACGCATCCGTGCGCTGCCGCTCGCCGCCGGGCGCGAAGTCCGCCTCGGCCCCTTCGACGCGGCCCCGGTCCTCGGCGATCCGGCACTGCTCGAACGGGCCATCGTCGCCCTGCTGGAGAACGCGCTGATCCACGGTGGCACGGGAATGGTCGAGTTGGCCGTGACCACCGAGCAGGGCCGCGCGCTGCTCGCAGTGCGCGACCATGGCCCGGGCATCCCGGCCGAGGCGCAGGAGCGGATCTTCACCCGCTTTGCCCGCCTCGACACCGATCGACCCGGTACGGGCCTCGGCCTTGCGATCGCGCGGTTGATTGCCACGCAGCATGGCGGGACGCTCACGGTCGAGTCGGCCACCCCCGGCGCCCGTTTCGTGATGTCGCTGCCGGGCGCACCGCGCGGCGACACCATTGGCATGGCCACGACGTAGAGCGCCCGATGCAGACCCCCGACGCCCTCTTTCTCGCCCTCCAGGCCGCCGTGGCCGGGCGCTATTCCCTCGAACGCGAACTCGGCCGCGGCGGAATGGGGATCGTCTACCTCGCCCGCGACGTCCAGCTCGATCGCCCCGTTGCGCTCAAGCTGCTGCCGCCCGAGCAGGCCGCGCTCCCCGATCGCCGTGCGCGCTTCCTGCGCGAAGCGCGGCTGGCCGCCCGACTCGCGCACCCGAACATCGTCCCGATCCACGCCGTCGAAGAGGTGGGCGCCTTCGTCTTCTTCGCGATGCGGTACGTCGCCGGCGAATCGCTGGGAGAGCGGCTGCGCCGCGAGGGTCGGCTCGCCCCGCACGTGGCCGGGCCGATCCTGCGCGACGTGGCCTACGCGCTCGCGTATGCCCATGCGCAGGACGTGGTGCACCGCGACATCAAGCCCGACAACATCCTGCTCGACGAGGACGGTACCCGCGCGCTGGTGACCGACTTCGGCATCGCGGTCCTCCGCGACGACGCGCAGGGCGGCGGACGGATCGTCGGCACCCCCGAGTATGTCGCCCCCGAGCAGGCCGCCGGCGAGGCGGTCGACGGACGGAGCGACCTCTATGCCCTCGGCGCGATGGGCTTCCACGCCCTGTCGGGACGGCCGCCGTTCCAGGGCACCGTCGCCGAGTTGATCAGCCAGCACCTGACCACGCCGGCGCCACCGCTCCTCTCGGTGGTCCCGGAGTTGCGGCCCGCGCTCGCCGCGGCGATCGACCGCGCCCTCGCCAAGCACGCCGATGACCGTTTCCCCACGGCCGAGGCGATGGCGGAGGCGCTGGAGCCGCCGCGCGCGCTCACGCAGGAATTGCCGGTGCCGGTCCGCGTCTGGGTCGAACGCGGTCGCGAGCTCAAGGCGTTCTACCTGCTCTGGTCGATCTTCTTCTACGGCGCGGGGACGCTCGCCTTCGTCATCACGTCCGAGGTGCCGGCGGCGTCGGCCGTCTCCATGGTGCTGATGATCCTCTGCGGCATGGCGGCGGTCTTCCCCTGGGTTGGCCACGGGCTCTGGCGCATTCACGAGACGCGCCGCGCACTGGAGGCCGGCGTGACGCTCGATGAGTTGCGCCAGGGGCTCGACGTCGCACTCGCGCGTCGCGAGGAGGAGCTCCGCTACGAGGTCGCCCGCCCGATCCACTGGATCCCGAAGCTGGTGCGGGTCGGCACCTACATGGCCTTCACCGGTGCGATGGCCGCGCTCATCTACGGAGTCTTCTTCACCACCACCCGCAACGAGGCCGGCGGCGCCTTCGGGATGTTCAACGTCGCCACCATTGGCGTGCTCGCCGGCTCCTGCTTCGGGCTGGTCTTCCCGGGGCGCCGCATCCGTCCCACCGATCCCTTCGCGCGACTGCGTCGCTGGATGTGGAACAGCCCCTTCGGCGACCTGATGGCGAAGCTCTCGGCGTTCGGCCTGCGCCGCACACCCCGGAGTGGCTGGGCCGAGTGGCGGCCGACGGAGCTCGCCTTGGGCAGTGCCACCGAGACGCTCTTCATGGCGCTGCCAGATGGCGTGCGCAGCGCCTTCGCCGACCTGCCGCAGGTGGTGAGCCGCCTCGAACGCGAGGCCGAGCACGCCCGGCGGCAGGTCGCGGCCGGGGCCGAGGGCAACTGGGCCGCCCGGCTGCAGCAGTCGGTCGCGGCAATCGACACGCTGCGGGTCGGGTTGCTGCGGATGTCGGCGGGACGCGTGGAGGCGGGATCGCTCACCGCCGACCTGGAGGCGGCGCGCGAGCTGGCCGAGCGGATGGGCTACCTGGTCGACGCGAGCGACGACGTCGCGTCGCTGCTCGACCGCTCCGGCGCTTCGGTCCAGAGCAAGAGCCAGGCGTTCCCGAGGAAGAGCGCGCCGACCACGTCGCTGGGGTAGTGCACGCCGAGGTAGACGCGCGAGAGCGCGATCAGCGGCGGGATCAGGAGCGAGGTCGCGATCAGCAGCAGGCGCACGGTGCGTGATGGCACCGACTTCGCGAGCAGCACCAGCGCAAAGCCGTAGATCACCGGCGCCAGCATCGCATGGCCGCTCGGATACGAATACCACCCGGCGTCAGCGAGCCGCTCGATGATCTGCGGTCGGTCGCGCCGGAAGAGCGGCTTCGCGATCGCGTAGACGACTTCCGCCGAGAGCGCCGCGAAGACATACCGCTTGGCACAGCGCGGCCGCCCCAGCCGATACAGCGCCCAGGCCGCGAGCAGCGCGAGCGGCACCTCGATCATCCCGTTGCCGATGAAGGTGAAGAACAGCATCACCTCCGTTCGCGCCGGCGTCCGCTCGGCGCCGAGCCAGCGCATCGCTGCCTCGTCGATCGGCAGCGTCACGCCGAGCACCATGAGCACCGACACCAGCACGAACAGCGCGAGCAGGACGAGGACGGTGCGCGGATGGGGGCGAAGCGAGATCATCTGCGAAAGGTAGTGCGCACCCTCCGCTAGCGCCGCCGGAAGACGATCCGACTCCACCGATCGAGGCGCACCAGCTGCCGCCGCTGTTCCGCCGCCTGCAGCCTCGGCGCGTGGGCCCGGAGCAGGTCGCTGCGCGAGAGGATTCCCACCAGCTCCCGCGGGGTCGTGCGAGTGACCACCGGGAGCCGGCCGACCGCTTCCCGCACCATGATGTCGGCCGCGTCGCGCAGTGACTGATCGGGGTAGGCGACCAGCGGTGGCCGCCGGATCAGCTCGCCAACCGTCGCCGGCGCGTCGGGGCGATGCAGGTCGCGCATCGTGACCACGCCGACCAGTCGCCCCTCGCCATCGAGCACCGGAAACCCCTGGTGACCGGCGCCATCGCCGTGCACCGGAATCGCGCGTGCGACCGCCACCAGGGTGTCGGCCGACAGCGTGGCGACCATCCGGGTCATCGCGCGATCGACCGGGATCCGCGCGAGGAAATCGACGGCGTAGTCGTCCTGGATCAACACCCCGCGGCGCGCCAGCTTCTCGGTCATGATCGAGTGCTTCATCAGCGCGCGCGAGGTGAGGTACGCCGTCGTACACCCCGCGAGGAGCGGCAACAGGCCCAGCGGTTGGCGCGTCGCCTCGAAGGCGAACACCACCGAGGCGAGCAGGGCGCGCGAGGCACCCGCGAACATGGCCGCCATCCCGACGAGCGCGGCCACCGGCGGGGCGATGCCGAGTTCCGGAAAGAGCGCGGCCGCCGTCATCCCGAAGATCGCACCAAGGCCGCTGCCGAAGGTGAAGAGCGGTGCGAGCGTACCCCCGGAGGTCCCGCTGCCGAGGTACGCCACCCACGCGACGAACTTCAGCACCAGTAGCGTGGCCGTCCCGGCGATGGTGAGCCGCGCCGCCAGCGAATTGATGATGTTCTCGGGCCCGACGCCAAGAATGCGGGGATCGAGATACCCGGCCACCCCGACGACGACGGCGCCGAGCAGCGGCCACCACATCCAGTGCACCGGCAGCCGCTCGAAGAGGTCCTCCACCGCATACAGCGACTTGGTGATCCCGACCGACACCGCCCCGATCGCGATCCCGAGGAGTGCGTAGCACGCCAGCGCGACGCCGCTCGGTTCCGCCACGGTGGGCATCGGATAGATCAGGTCATCGCCGAGCAGGATCAACCGAACGGCGGTCGCCGCGCACGCCGCCAGTGCGACCGGCACGATCGAACGGGCCCGGAACTCGAACAGGAGCAACTCGATCGCGAGCAGGACCGCGGCGACCGGCGTGCCAAAGGTGGCAGCCATCCCGGCGGCCGCCCCGGCCGCGAGCAGGATCTTGCGCTCGTCAGCCGTCACATGGATCACCTGGCCGAGCAGCGAGCCAAGCGCACCACCGGTGGCGATGATCGGCCCCTCGGAACCGAACGGCCCGCCGGTGCCGATCGCGACCGCAGCCGAGAGGGGCTTGAGGACGGTCAACTTGGCCGGGATGCGAGAATCGGCGTGGAGGATTCGGTCCATCACTTCGGGGATGCCGTGCCCGCGGATCGCCTCGGAACCCCAGCGCGCCATCAGGCTGACGAGCACGGCACCGGCAATCGGGATCACGATGACCAGCGCGCCGAGATGATGCTGGCTCGGATCGGCCGGGGCGAGCGAGACGCGCCCCTCGAACGCCACGTGCGTGATCAGGCGGATCAGTGCGATCAGCAACGCCGCCGCAAAGCCGCTCACCACGCCGACCGCGACGGCCAGCGCGGCGATGCTTGCGGTGCGCCCGTCGTCGCGTTGGTCGATCGAGGCCGTGCTCGTCATCGGATCACCCGCCGCGGAGGCGAAGCGTCAACTCCCGCCGGCAGCTGTCGCATCGGTGAGTGATCGGCGCGGTGGCACTCCGATACCCGAAGCCGCCGCCCACCCGATTTTCCGTGCCACACTTCGGGCAGTTGAGCCGCAACGGTGCGAGCCGCACCGTCGTCAGCAGCTGCCGGGCCGCCAGGCCGATCCCGCCCAGCACCGCCAGCGGGATGCCGATCAGGTGGATGATCGGGATCGGGATCAGCAGCGCCGCCACGGCGATCCCCACCAGCAGCGTCACTGCGGCGCGAAGCACGCGCTCCACCACCGTGAAGTGGCGCAGCGTCCCCGCCGCCGTCACGAGCGGTCCGTCCGGCGACTCGAGGGTCACGGTGACCGGCCCGAGGGTCGGCACTCAGCGGTGCTCGAACAGCACGGATGCCGACTCGGGGGCCACGCCAAGCCGCGCGACCAGCGGGGCGAGGCCGCGCGACAGCGTGCGCACCTCCGCGGCCGACAGCGCCTCCAGTGCGCCGAGCAACTGTTCGAGCGGGGCGCGCGGAGCGCGCCGCACCAGGCGCCGGCCCGCGGGCGTGAGCGAGATCTCGGCGCGGCGGCCATCGTCGGCGGCCCGCGCCCGCGTGACCAACCCGGCCGCCACCAGCCGCTTGAGCAGCGCCGACACCGTGTTCTGCCGGGCCTGCAGCCGCTCGGCGAGCTCGTTCACCGACAGGTTGCCGCCACCGGCCAGCTGCCGGAGCACGAACAGCTGGGCATTGGTGATCCCCGTGGTGGCCTCGACCTCGCGGGCGGAGCGATCAAGGGCCGTCACGAGGGCACGAACCAGCCGGAGGGCGCCGGCGCGCGGGGGTGTTTGCATCAACGTTGATATAAATGGACGCGCCGCACCTCGCAAGGGCGCCATCATCCCTCATCCATCATCCCTCATCCCTCATCCATCGCCGCCGCCATCGCCGCCACGAGTTCATCCACGTCCTCGGGTTGCGTCGCCCAGCTCGCCATCAGCCGCACCTCGCCGGTCGCCTCGTTCCAGACGTAGAAGTGGAAGCGCTCCTGCAGCGCCACCGTCACCGCGGGCGGCAGCAGCGCGAAGACCGCGTTCGCCTCGACCGGCTGCGTGATGGCGACCCCCGCGATGCCCCGCAGCCCCGCCTCGAGCCGTCGCGCCATCGCATTCGCATGGCGCGCGTTCGCGAGCCAGCGGTCGCCTTCCGCCAGCGCGAGGAACTGCGCCGCCTGGAATCGCATCTTCGACGACAGCTGCGCCGACTGCTTCCGCAGGAACGGCAGCTCGGCCGCGAGCGCCGGATCGAAAACCAGCACCGCCTCGGCGTTGATCCCGCCGTTCTTGGTGGCCCCGAACGAGAGGACGTCGACACCGGCGTCCCGCGTGAAGGCACGCATCGGCACGCCGAGCGTCGCCGCGGCATTGGCGATCCGGGCGCCGTCCATGTGCACCCGCAGGCCGAGCTCATGGGCCACGCCGCAGAGCTCGACGAGCTGCTCCACCCCGTAGGCCGTGCCGTTCTCGGTGGTCTGCGTGAGCGAGAGCACGTGCGGCTGCACCGCGTGCTCGTTGCCGATGCCCCGCACGGCGGCGCGCAGCTGCGCCGGCGTGATCCGCGCATCGGGCGACGGCAGGTCGAGCAGCTTGCAGCCGGTCAGCAGCTCGGGGGCCCCGCACTCGTCGACCTGGATGTGCGAATGCTGGGTGCAGAGGACGGCGTGGTATGGCCGGGTCAGCGCGCGGAGCGCGACGACGTTGGCCCCGGTGCCGTTCCACACCGGGAAGACGGCGGTGTCGCCGCCGAACTCGTCGCGAAACCACGCCACCGCCTTCGCGGTCCAGGCATCGGCACCGTACGCGTACGCGGGCCCGTGATTGGCCGCGGCCATCGCCTCGAGGACCGCCGGATGCGCCGGCGCGGTGTTGTCCGAGGCAAACTCCCGCGCGACACTCATTGCGGCGGCCCCTCGGCGACGATCTGCGACACGTTGTCCTCCCAGAGCGCCATCACGTTGCCATCCGGGTCTTTCACCATCGCCATCATCCCGAAGCCCTGCTGCGCCGGCTCGGCGAGGAAGGTGACGCCCTCCGCGAGCAGCTTCGACGCGAGCGCGAGCAGGTCGTCGACCTCGAAGGTCAGCCCGGTGTGCCGCCCGACCATCGCCTTCGCATCGGGATGCTGCGCCGGATGGACACCGACGTGCGGCGCCTGCTCGAGCAGCTCGAAGCCGAAGGAGCCCTGCTTGCCCACCGGGAGCCCGAGCTGGTGATTGTAGAACTTCAGCGCCTTGTCGATGTCGTGGACGAAGATCGCGATGGAATGGAGCGTGACGCTCATGACGCAGGATCCTGCCGGCGCGCCGTGGCGTGCCGGACGTTGCGGCGCATCCGGGCCAGGCCGGGTCGCGCCAGGGGAGAATCGGCATACCGCCGGGTGAACTCTGCTTCGTCGATCGTGTCGAACGCCGCCGGGTCCGTGCGATCGGGCTGCGGGCGGCGGCGGAACTCGGGAATGGTGGTCGGCACCGCGAACTTCTCGTTCCACGGGCAGACGCTGTTGCAGATGTCGCAACCGAACGCCCACTCCGCCCACTGGCCATCGAACTCCGGCGGCGGATCGGGCTTGAACTCGATGCTCAGGTACGAGAGGCAGCGCGTGGCATCGAGCACGCGCGGCGCCACGAACGCGTCGGTCGGGCAGGCATCGAGGCAACGGGTGCAGCTGCCACAGCGATCGGTGCCGAACGCCGGCTCGACCGAAAACGTCAGGTCGGTGAAGACCGAGCCGATGAAGGTCCACGAGCCGAGCTGCGGGTGGATTAGCATCGCGTTCTTGCCGATCCACCCCAGGCCGGCGCGCTCGGCCAGTTCGCGCTCGGGTACCGGCCCATCATCAACCCACGCACTGGTGAAGGTCGCGCCGCGACTGATGAGCCATTCCTTGAGCGCCAGCAATCGGCCGAGCGTCACCAGGTGATAGTCGGTGCCACGCGCGTACGATGCCACCTTGAACGCATCACCCGGCTGCGGCCGCTCGTCGGGGGCGGCGGCGTAGTTGTCGAGCACCATCACCGCCGAGCGCGCCTCGGGGTGCACCAGCGCGGGCTGTTTCCGCTTCTTCGCCTGCCGGTGCAGATAACGCATCGTCCCCGCGCGCCCCGCCGCGAGCCATTGGTCGAGCGCGTCGGCGCGGCGACTCGGCTCCAGCGTCGCCACGCCGCACGCGACAAAGCCGAGGCGCGCCGCCTCGGCCTGGACTTCCGCGAGGGTGAGGGCGGTCACCGTCGCCCCGGCACCCGGGCCGCGTACTCCGCCGTCTCGCCGGTGATCAGCCGCGCCCCCGGCGCATAGCGCACGTACGACCACATCCACTCGAGCAGCACCATCACCCGGTTGCGGAACGAGACCAGGAAGAAGATGTGGACGAATGCCCAGACGAACCACGCTGTCACGCCGGCGAAGGTGAGCTTGCCGAGGTCGGCGACGGCGTGGCCGCGACCGATGACCGCGAGCTGCCCCTTGTCCCAGTACGAGAACGGAATGCGCGGCTTCCCGGCGAGGTCGTTCTTGATCGCGGACGCGGCGTACTGCCCCATCTGGATCGCGACCGGGCAGACGCCGGGCAGCGGTCCGCTCTGGCCGCTCTGGTGCAGGAACGCCGCGGCGTCGCCGAGGACGAAGAGCTCCGGGTGGCCTGGCACTGTGCAGTCCGGCTCGACCAGCGCGCGGCCCTGCCCATCCAGCGGCGCGCCCAGCGTCTTGAGCAGCGGCGACGCCTGATTGCCGGCGGCCCAGACCACGGTGGTGGTCGGGATCACCCAGCCGGCCGCTTCCACGGAAGCGGCGGTGATCCCGGTCACCAGCGTGTTCTCGCGGACCTCGACGCCGAGCGCGCGCAGGTCGGCCTTGGCGCGCGCGGAGAGCTCGGGCGGGTACGACGGCAGCAGCCGCGGTCCGCCCTCGACGAGCATCACCGTCGCCTCGCGCGGATCAATGTGGCGGAAGTCGCGCGCCAGCGCGAAGCGGCGGATCTCGGCGATCGCCCCTGCCATCTCGACACCGGTCGGCCCGCCACCGATCACCACAAAGGTGAGGTACTGGTGCCGCTTGGCCGGATCGGGTTCGCGCTCGGCGCGCTCGAAGGCGATCAGGATCCGCCGCCGGATATCGAGCGCATCCTCGACGCTCTTGAGCCCCGGCGCGAAGCGTTCCCACTCGGTATGCCCGAAGTACGAGTGGCGCGCGCCGGTGGCGACGACGCAGTAGTCGTACGTGAGCTGGGTGCCGAGGTCGAGGTGCACCACGCGGGCGTCGGCGTCGACCCGCGTCACCTCGGCAAGCAGGACCTCGACGTTCGCCTGATTGCGGAGGATCGAGCGGATCGGGGCAGCGATGTCCTTGGGGGAGAGCGCGGCGGCCGCGACCTGGTACAGCATCGGCTGGAAGAGGTGGTGGTTCCGCCGATCGACGAGGGTCACCTGGACGTGGGCGCGCGCGAGCCCCCGGGCCAGATACAGCCCGGCGAAGCCGCCGCCAATGACGACGACATGCGGACGCGGCGCCGATTCAGGCATCAGCAGCCCATCGTCTCCCGACGCCACCGGGCAAAGCGGACCACGTCCTCTGCCGGGGGCACAGCCGACTCGTCTCCATAGGCAGTGTACATCCGCCAGCGGAGATAGGTCCCGTCCGGCAGCGGAAGGAAGGGCGCCTGGCGCCACCACTCGCGGCGGCGGAAGGCCCAGCCGGTCCGGAGCAGGTCGATCGCGGTGCGCGGGGAGGTCAGGGCCCGGAGCGTCAGCGCCCCGACCAGTGCGGACCAGGAGCCGCGAAACCGGGGGTCGGGGGGAAGGGTCTCGGCCATGCCCGGAATATACCGGCGCGGCGGGTCGGGGATCGAGCGGGCCTCTCCGCGTCATTCCTTGAGGGCGTTGAGCACTTCCGAGACGATCCGGTCCGGAGTCCACCGCCGGACGTAGCCCTTGTAGGCTCTTCGGACGGTGCCGCTTGAATCAAGGACGAAAATCGCCGGTACCTCAGGGATCCCGAGGATTTCCGTGAAGGAACCGGCCAAACTGACAGGTTGCGGGAGTCTGCCATTCCAGTACGGTGCGACCAATGAATCCGGCTCCGTAGAGGCAGAAATGATACGAATGCCCTCTGCCTGAAGCTTACTCAATGCCGCTCCGATAACGTCGTACTGCATTGTGCATGCGGGGCATGTCGTTTGGAAAGCGTAGATCACGGTCACGCTTCCCGAGACCTGAATCTCGCGAACTCCTCGGCTCGGAACAGTGTTTTCTGGAGTCGGGAGTACCTTGATGCGGCGCCCGCTCACTGAGGCTACCTCTTCCGGCCCGGATCGGCGGGATGCCAGCACTCCGGTCTTGAGCAGAATCGCGCCGGCAACCAGAAAGAATCCGATAGTAAAGAGATCGAGCCAGTGAAAGCGACTTCTGCGCATTCCTGGCATTGTCTCCAGGCCTCGTGGCAATTTCACCTTGATTTCATGCCAAGACGAAAGCGGCGCACGTCGACTTTCCGCCCGTCCGAATCCTCTGGGATGGTGCAAAGCACGGCAAGCCATGGCCATGCGATGGAAGGAGAGGCAGCAGTTGCGCATGGGATGATGCTTCGTCCGATGAACGCCCCACCGCGAAACATGTCCACGAATCCCGAGTCATTTGCCTGTCCAACTACAAGCAAGGTGTTACCTACCAGACTGAGACCACCGGGGCGGAAGTGCGGCAAAGTGTCAGTCGCCAATCGATCATACTTGGCCTGGAGAACTGGAGATCTGAGGGTTTGGCCCCCAGGCCCAACAATTCCCCCTGCCCAGCGGGCCTGCGATTCGGCAAGCTCGATTGGGGTGCGTCGCCGCGGAGGCATTTGCCGCCCGAAATAGATTGCTCGTCGGGTTCGCAGATCCAATTGCATCAGCTCATAGGTATAGCCGCCTGCCGCAACGAGAAGTGAGTCATTCGAAGTGACGATCGGCCGTCGAGGCTCGCCTTGCTCACCGCCGAGGGGCGTAACCAGGCGTTTGTAGAATGAATCGGCAGCACCGAGCAGACGCCTCGGTGCGTTTCCGCGAATCCCGAGCCGAAGAATTGGGAACCCTTCCTTGGCGCTGATTTCCCAGAAGTCCGCGGAATCCGGAGTCACGGACAACAGCTGGTAAGAGGGTTCGATTGCCCAGCTGGCTGCTTGCCAACTGTCGCCCGACCGTGCAATTGAAACGATTCGTGAACCCACCTGAACGTACAGTGTGTTGCCACTGAAGACGGAATAGCCCGCTGCGGCAGTAAACTCGCCTGGTCCGCTGCCCTTCTTCCCCACCATCGTAATATTCGAAAGGTCTGGACCAAACAGAGCGACGGCTGGGTCGCCGTTCGTCATGACGGCCACAGTCCCATCGAAGCTTACGGCGGCCCTGAGAGCATCTTGACTCGGTGGTACGGGGACGGACCGCACCTCGATGAACTCGACGAGTGCGCCATCCGGGAATGCGATTGCTTCAGTGTCACGCCGAATACCGCCGCCGTCTTGCCTGCACCCCCACAGCACCACAAGGGCACAGAAACCGAGCACCATCGGGCACCGCCGCGGCAACAGCACGCTGGCACCGCGGCGTGCACTTGATTGCATGCAGTTCCTCAGTCGCACGCGCCGGGCCGCACACCTAATGTCCCCTGCCACCCATTGGAGGTGCCCGGGCACTCAGTACAACTCTCCTGGACAAAAACGGTGTAGTCGACACCGCCGATCGTCCCATTCGGGTCGATCCACTTGCAGCAGAACCCGTTGTAGCAGTACCAATCAGCCATCGGGTCCCCCTCCTGCGCTCGAGCGACACCAGCGCTCAACATCAGGAAGCTGATCGAACAAAGGAGCCTATGGGCGGCAGCACGAAAGGACGACATTGCTACTCCTTGGGAAGGATTCGAGAAGGGCGAGGCAACTGCTCCAACACGATACCGGTCGAAGGCCGTTTGGTCCACTGGGAATAATCCTAGTCATGCGGCTAGGAAGAATCGCCAGCCTTCCGATCACAAATTCGCTCGACTGCCCCGCGATATCGGCGCGCACGACTCGTTTGATGCCGCAGAGTCGCTGCCTTCCGTCGCGGAATCATCGAGCACCGTGACCTGCTTTTCGAGCGCTGGCAGTCGGGCATTTACCGTCCGTGCCCGGCCACGTCAGGGCAATCGGGGAGTGTCGCAATGGATAGTTCCAGATTCAAGGGACCCGCCGACCTAACAGCAGCACCAGCACGCACCAGCAATTGCGCAGGGTGATTCCCGGGCCATTCCCACCTGTTTCTGCCCTTCGCGGCCACTCGGCGGCCGCCCTATATTGCAGGCCAATGACCATGGCCGCCCCCCTCCCGCACCCCCTGGTGAGCTGGCGCTCCGAATTCCCGATTCTCGAGCGGACCACCTACCTCAACTCCTGCTCGCTCGGGGCGCTGTCACGCGCCTCCCGCCGCCGGATCGAGGCGCATCTCGACCAGTGGGAGCTTCGGGGCGCCGCCAACTGGTACGAAACCTGGTGGGGCGACCTCGCCGAGCTGCGGAGCCGGCTGGCCACCCTGATCGGCGCGAGCGCGGGCGAGATCGCCCTGCACCCCTCGATGTCCTCGATCCTCGGCGTGGTCGCCTCGGCGCTCGACACTGGCGCGCGGCCGCGGATCGTGACCACCGCGCTCGACTTCCCGACCGTCCCCTATCAGTGGCTCCCGCGTGACGTCGAGCTGGTGATCCTCGAGAGCCCCGACGGGATCTCGGTGCCGATCGAGGCGTTCGAGGCGGCGGTGAACGACCGCACCGCGCTGGTGATCACCTCGCACGTCTACTTCACCACCGGGGCGATCCAGGACATCGCGGCAATCGCCGAGGTCGCAGCGCGGCACGGCGCCCTGTCGTTCATCGATGGCTACCACGGCGTGGGTCAGCTGCCGCTCGACGTGGGCGCGGCAGGCGTCGACTTCTACGCATCGGGCGGCCTCAAGTGGATGCTCGGCGGCACGGGCATCACCTTCCTCTACGCGCGCGCCGAGACCACGCACGGACTGGCACCGCTCGCGACCGGCTGGTTCGCGCATCGCGACCAGTTCGCCTTCGACCCGCGCCACTTCGCGCCGCACGACGATGCCCGCCGCTTCGAGGCCGGGACGCCGCCGCTGCTGCCGGTGGTGACGCAGCTCGGCGGGCTCGACGTGCTCGAGGCGGCCGGCGCCGAGGCGATCCGTGCGGTGACCTCCGCGCTCACCGAGGACCTCATCGACGCGGCCCGCGCGATGGGACTCGCGCCGAAGGTCGCGGCGACGCCCGCTGTGCGCAGCGCGATCGTGATGCTGCCGAGCAGCGACCCGCGGCGCGACGTGGCGCGGCTCGCCGACGCCGGCTTCATCGTCGATGCGCGGCCAGGGCACGTCCGCGTCTCGCCGTACTTCTACAATGTCGCGGATGACCATCGCGCGATGCTGGAGGCCTTCCGGAATGTCTGAAAGCCAGGCGACGAGCCATCCCGAGCAGGCGCACGACCCCAAGGGTCCGCGCAAGCCGACGCAGGACGAGAACCTCCTCAACATTCCGCTCGACGAGGAGACGCTCAAGATCCGCCGCTCATCCGACTCGTGGCGGGTGCTGCGCATCCTCGGCGAGTTCGTCTGGGGCTTCGAGAATCTGCAGTCGGTCGCGGGCGGCGTCTCGATCTTCGGCTCGGCGCGCACCAAGCCCGACCATCCGATGTACCTCGCCGCCGAGGAAACCGCGCGGCTCTTCGCCAAGGCCGGCGTCCCGGTGATCACCGGCGGCGGCCCCGGCATCATGGAGGCCGCCAACAAGGGCGCCTTCGAGGCCGAGGGCATCTCGATCGGCTGCAACATCGAGCTGCCGCACGAACAGCGGGTCAACCCGTACCTGACCTCGTCGCTCGACTTCAAGTTCTTCTTCGTCCGCAAGACGATGTTCGTGAAGTACGCGATCGGCTTTGTTGTCTTCCCCGGGGGCTTCGGCACGCTCGACGAACTGTTCGAGTCGCTGACGCTCATCCAGACCGGCAAGGTCACCGACTTTCCGGTGGTGCTCTTCGGCACCGAGTACTGGCGCGGGATGGTGGACTGGATCCATCAGCGCATGGTGGATGACGGCTACATCTCCACCCCGGAGCTTCGCCTCTTCACGGTCACCGATGATCCCCAGGTGGTGGTGAAGACGATCATGGACGCTCGCGACCGCCTGGGCATCACGGCGGTGGAGTTCTGAACACCGAGGAGCAGGCCATCGCGACCCGCCGTTCCAACTCGTGGGCGGCGCTCGCGCTGTTGGCGGTGGTCAACCTCCTCAACTACCTCGACCGCAACGTCATCTTCGCGCTGTTCGAGCCGATCAAGCGCGACCTGATGCTGACCGACACCCAGCTCGGCTGGCTCGGCTCGGCCTACATCCTCGTCTTCTCGATTGCCGCGCTGCCGCTCGGCGTGCTCAGCGACCTCCGCAGCCGGAAGACGGTGATCGCCGGCGGCGTGGCCGTCTGGAGCGCCTTCACCGCCCTCGGCGGCCTGGTGCGCTCCTTCTGGCAGCTCTTCATCTGCCGCGCCGCCGTCGGCATCGGCGAGGCCGCCTTCGGGCCCGCGTCGTCGTCGATGGTCGCCGACTATTTCCCCGGGAAGAAGCGGCCGGTCGCGATGGCGATCCTCTCCGCCGGCATCCCGGTCGGCGGCGTCCTCGGCCTGCTGCTCGGCGGCTGGCTGGAGAGCATCTACGGCTGGCGTGTGGCGTTCATGGCCGTCGGGCTCCCCGGCTTCCTCTGCGCCGTGCTGGTGACCCGCCTCGTCGACCCGACCCGCACCGAAACCCCGATGACCTTCCGCTCCTTCATGGCGGAACTCGAGATCGGGGTGCGCGGCTTCATCAGGCAGTTCCTCGCGCTGATCGTGCTGACCACGGCGGGGCTGGTCGCGGCCTGGATCCTCACCATCCGGTACGGCGCCGACTCGAAGGCCGACGCCGCCGTCCTCGCCGCTGCGGTCGCCGTCGGCCTGGCGCTCACGATCTTCCGATGGGTCCGCCTGGTGCGCAGCGATCGTCGCGAGGAGACGCCGTTCACCCCCGAGCTCGAGAGCGCGGTCGACGACCTGGTCCACGCCGGCCGGCTGGTACTGGCCACCCCGACGCTCGTGTACGTCTTCCTCGCCGGGGCGGCGATCTCCTTCGGGATGAACGGGATCGTCGGCTGGGGTCCCACCTACATGACCCGGACCTTCACCCTCTCCTCCGCCGAGGGCGCCGCTCTCCTCGGAAAGTGGGGGCTGCTCTCGGGCACCCTCGGGGCGTTGGCCGGTGGCTTCATCGCCGAGTATCTCCAGAAGTTCACCGACCGGGCCCGGGTGATCACCGTCTCCCTCGGCCTCGTGATCGGCGGCCCGCTGGCGATCTGGTTGATGACGGTGCGCGACATCGACACCTTTATTCCGATCTTTGTAGTCGCCTTTTTCTGCCTCTCCTGGTACAACGGTCCGATGGCCGCGGTCATCTTTGACGTCGTGCCGGCCCGGATCGGCGCCACGGTGAGCGGCGCCTATCTTCTGTTCATCCACCTGGCGGGCGACGCGATTGCGCTGCCGCTCGTCGGGGCCCTCTCCGATCGCTTCGGTCTGGATCGCGCCGTCCTGCTGCTCCCGACGGTGGCCCTGATCGGCGGCGTGGTGATGCTGGGAGCCCTCCGCACCGTGACCCGCGACATGCAGCGGGTGGCGATCGCGGACTGACCACTGAATGGAGTCCTGATGTCCTCGCACCCCTCGCTTCGCGGCTACGATCTGCTTCGCAACCCGCACCTGAATCGTGGCAGCGCCTTCACCCTGGCCGAGCGGGACGCCTACGGGCTCCATGGCCTGCTGCCGGCCCGGGTCTTCACGCTCGAGGAGCAGGTCCAGCGCACGCTGCTCAACCTGCGGCGGACGGCGACCCCGCTCGGGAAGTACATCACGCTCGCGCGGCTCATGGACCGGAACGACACCGTCTACTACCGCGCCCTGATTGACCACATCAGCGAGCTGATGCCGATCGTCTACACCCCGACCGTCGGCGAGGCGTGCGAGCATTTCGGCGAGATCTTCGGCCGGCCGCGCGGCCTCTACGTGACGGCGCGCGACCGCGGCCGGATCCGCGAGGTGCTGGCGAACTGGCCGACGCGCGAGGTCGAGGTGCTGGTGGTGACGGACGGGGAGCGGATCCTCGGGCTCGGCGACCTCGGCGCCCAGGGAATGGGGATCCCGCTCGGCAAGCTGGCGCTCTATACCGCCTGCGCCGGGATCGACCCGACCCGCTGCCTCCCGGTGATGCTCGACGTCGGCACCGACAACGTCGAGCTGCGCGAGTCGACCTTCTATCCGGGCATTCCGCAGCCGCGCCTGCGCGGCGAGGCCTATTCCGAGCTCGCCACGGAGTTCGTCGACGCCGTGCGCGAGATCTTCCCGAACGCGCTGCTGCAGTGGGAGGACTTCGCCACCGACAACGCCTTCCGCCTGCTGGCCGCCCACCGCAATCGCATCCGCTCGTTCAACGACGACATCCAGGGCACCGCCGCGGTCACGCTGGCGGGGCTCTACTCGGCCTGCCGGGCGATCGGCAGTCCGCTGCGCGAGCAGCAGGTGCTCTTCTACGGCGCCGGCGCGGCAGCTACCGGCATCGGCGAGTTGATCGTCAAGGCGATGGTCGAGGACGGCCTGACCGAGACGGAGGCCCGGCGACGCTGCTGGTTCCTCGACTCGAAGGGGCTGGTGGAGTCGTCCCGCGCCGACCTGCAGTCCCACAAGCGGCCGTTCGCGCACGACCATCGGCCGATCCTCACGCTTGAGGAGGCGGTCCGCGTCCTCAAGCCGACGGCACTGATCGGCGTGGCGGCACAGTCGCGCGCCTTCTCGGAGCCGGTGCTCACCGCGATGGCGGAGGTCACCGAACGGCCGATCATCTTCGCGCTGTCGAATCCGACCTCGAAGGCGGAGTGCACCTCGGAGGAAGCGTATCGGTGGACCGAGGGGCGAGGACTCTTCGCCTCGGGATCGCCGGCGGCGCCGGTCACGCTCGACGGCAAGGACTTCGTCCCGCGCCAGGCCAACAACGTCTACATCTTCCCGGGCCTCGGGCTCGGCGTGGTGGCGACGCAGGCCACGGCGGTGAGCGACCGGATGTTCCTCGCGGCCGCGCGGGCGCTCGCCGGCACCGTGAGCGAGCATGACCTTGCCCAGGGCGCGCTCTTCCCGGCGCTGGAGAGCATCCGGGCGACGTCGGTCGTGATCGCGGCGGCCGTCGTGCGCGTGGCGCTCGAGGAGAGCCTCGCGACGGTCGAAGTCCCGACCGACATCGAGGGCTGGCTCGCCGACCGGATGTATCAGCCGGTCTACCGACCGATCCCGGCGGACCGCCGCGCGGCGGTGCTCGTCGGCAGCTGACGTTCCACGCCGTCCAGCGACCGCGCCGCTCGGCGCGGTCGCTGGACATCGCACCACGCCGGCGGCATACTCTTGGCCGGCCGATCGTCCCCGCCAATCCCCCTCCGGAGTCGTGATGACCGCACCAGCCCCAACCACCGGCGCGCGCTCGTGGCCCGCCCTCCTCGGCCTCGGGTTTGCCACCGACTTCCTGGACACGCTGGGGATCGGGTCGTTCGCGACCACGACCGCCGTGCTCCGGCTGTTCCGGATCGTCGACGACGAGAACATCCCCGGGACGCTGAACGTGGGCCATGCGATCCCGACGCTGCTCGAGTGCGTGATCTTCATCATCCTGCTCGGCGGCCTGATCGACAAGCCGACGATCTTCAGCATGGTGCTCGCCGGCGGCATCGGGGCGTGGTTCGGCACGGGGATCGTGGTCCACTGGCCGCGCCGCACCATCCAGCGGGCGATGGCGATCGCGCTGATCATCACCGCCGGCTTCATGGCGATCCGCCTGACGATGAGCCTCTCGCTCAGCGAGGGGACCATCGGCCTGACCGGGGCGGCGCTCGCGATCGCCGTGGTCGGCTCGCTGATCATCGGCTCGCTCACCTCGCTCGGCATCGGCAACTACGCCCCGACGATGGCGATGACCTACATGCTCGGGATGAACTCGAAGGCGGTCTTCCCGATCATGGCGGCCTCGGCCTCGCTGATCCTCCCGGCCGCCGCGCTCCGCTTCTACAAGTCAGGCCGCTTCGACAAGCGGGTCGTCACCGGGCTTGCGCTGGGCGGCATCCCCGGCGTGCTGGTCGCCGCCTACGTCGTGAAGGAACTGCCGCTCACGATGGTGAAGTGGGTCGTGGTCTGCGTCCTCCTCTATACCTCCGCGACGCTCTTCAAGTCGTCGCAGGCACCTGCCGAGACGTCCTCGTGAAGATCACCGCGATCCGCGCGTATCAGGTCGACCTCCCGCTCCACGAGGGGAGCTACAAGTGGTCCGGCGGCAACGCCGTCTCGGTCTTCGACTCGACGATCGTGGCGGTGGAGACCGACGCGGGGCTGACCGGCTGGGGCGAGATCTGCCCGCTCGGCCCCGCGTACCTGCCGGCGTATGCGCGCGGGGCACGGACCGGCATCGCCGAGCTGGCGCCGCAGCTGCTCGGCGCCGATCCGCTGGCCCTCGGCGAGCTCAATGAGCGGATGGACACGGCGATGCGCGGCCATCCCTACGTCAAGTCGGCGATCGACATGGCGTGCTGGGACCTCCTCGGCAAGGCGAGCAACCTGCCCGTGGCGACGCTGATGGGCGGCCACGTCGGCGAGGACTTCGCGCTCTATCGCGCCATCTCGCAGGAATCGCCGGCCCAGATGGCGAAGAAGATCGGCGCGTACCGGAAGCAGGGGTACCGCAAGTTCCAGCTCAAGGTCGGCGGCGATCCGGACACGGACATCGCGCGGATCAAGGCGGCAGCCGCGGTGCTGAGCACCGGCGACGTCCTGATCGCCGATGCCAACACCGGCTGGACGCAGCATGCCGCGGTGCGGGTCGCCGACGCGGTGCGCGACGTCGACGTCTACATCGAGCAGCCGTGCATGACCTACGAGCAGTGCCTCGCGGTGCGGCGGCTCACCAGTCGCCCGTTCGTGCTCGATGAAGTGGTCGACGGCATCGACATGGTCGTGCGGGGAATCAACGACCACGCGATGGACGTGATCAACCTGAAGATCTCCAAGGTCGGCGGCCTCACGCGCGCGCGGCAGATCCGCGACCTCTGCGTCTCGCTCGGCATCGCGATGACGATCGAGGACACCTGGGGCGGCGACATCACCACCGCCGCGATCGCCCACCTAGCGCACAGCACGCCGGAGCGCTTCCTCTTCTCGTCGACCGACTTCAACTCCTACGTCACGGTGGCCTTCGCCGACGGCGCCCCGCAGCGGAACCACGGCCGCCTCGCCGCCTCGCGCGCCCCCGGCCTCGGCGTCAAGCCGATCATGAAGGTGCTCGGGAAGCCGGTGCTCGAGGTGGGGAAGACCGGGAAGCGCTAGCGAGCGCCGGAACTTTCCCCGACCACCCCAACGGAATTCAGACTCCGACCAACCGCTCCCCGATCCGCGCGATCGCCTCCACCAGTCTCGGCCCCGGCCGCGACGTGAGCGCATTCCCGTCGAGCACCAACACGTCGCGCTCGGCCAGCCAGGCGTGGAACGCCGGATGGTCGAACGCTGCGAGCTCGGCCCGCGCGCGCGCCTCGTCGAAACCGCAGAGCGCGATCACCACGAGCCTCGGATCGAGCGCCAGCACCTCGGACCACTCGCGCCCCACCGAGTGATCGCCGGGCTGCGCGCCCAGGTCGACGCCGCCGGCCGCCGCGACGAGGTCGGGCGTCCAGTGCCCCGCGAGAAAGCAGGGCGCAAGCCACTCGATCACCACCACCGGCACCGGGTCGGGCCGCGCGAACCGCGCGCGCAGTGCGGCGACCTCGGCCTCGAGTTCGGCCACAACCCGTGACGCCTCAGACTCGGAGCCGATCGCTGCGCCCAGGGCGATGATGTCATCCCACACCCCCTGGAGCGTGCGCCCGCCGAGCGCCACCACGCGCGGCGGCGGGTCGAGCACCGCCGCCAGCCGGTGCGCCTCGCCATCGGCAACCGCGCAGACGTCGCAGAGCACCTGGGTCACCAGCAGGTCAGGCCGGAGCGCCCGCAACTGCCCGGCATCGATCGCAATCACGGCGCGCCCTTCGGCGGTGGCGTCGCGCACCATCCGATCGATGTCCGCCGACGAGCGCGAGGGGTCGATCGGCGTCGTGGTCACGCGCGGGAGGTGCTGGATCGATGCGGGGAAGTCGCACTCATGCGAGATCCCGACGAGGCGATCGGCCGCGCCGAGGGCGACGAGCATCTCGGTGGCTCCGGGGAGGAGCGAGACGATTCTCAGCCCTTCCCCCACAGCTCCACCAGCTCCGCCACCACGCGCTCCGCCTCCTCCGGCTTGCCGGAGCGGATCGCGTCGGTGGCGCAGTGCGTCAGGTGGTTCTGCAGCAGCATCCGCCCCACCCCGCGCAACGCCTCGTGCACCGAGGCGATCTGCACCAGCACATCAGCGCAGTAGCGCTCCTCGTCCACCATCTTCTGCAGCCCGCGCACCTGGCCCTCGATGCGGCGGAGGCGCTTGGCGAGGGCGTCTTTCGTTTCAGCGGGGAGATGCGTAGCGTGGCGAGGAGTGGGATGCATTCGGGGGGCTCCGTGATCGAGAAGCGAGAAGCGTGAAGCGAGAAGCGTGGAACCACGAGAAGATGGGAGGGCTGCAACGGAGCCCCTCTCGCTTCTCGCTTCACGCTTCTCGCTTCTCGCGGTCAGGTCTCCACCGCCTCAGCCGCAGACTGTTGCTCACCACACTCACGCTGCTCAGCGCCATGCTCGCACTGGCCAGGATCGGTGACAGCAGCAGCCCGAAGCGGGGGTAGAGGACGCCGGCGGCGATCGGGATGCCGATGACGTTGTAGATGAACGCCCAGAAGAGGTTCTGGTGCATCGTCTTCATGGTGCGCCGCGAGAGGGCGATGGCGTCGGCGACGCCGCCGAGATCGGCGCGCATGAGGGCCACGTCGGCCGCCTCGACCGCGATGTCGGTGCCGCCGCCCATCGCGATCCCGACATCGGCGCGGGCCAGCGCCGGCGCGTCGTTGATGCCGTCGCCCACCATCGCGACCACCTCACCCTGCCGCCTGCCGCCGCGCCACTTCCGCCACCTTCCCGTCGGGCAGCACCTCGGCGACGACATCACTGATGCCGACCTCGTGGCCGATGGCCACCGCGGTGGCGCGACGATCGCCGCTCAACAGCACCACGTCCAGGTCGAGCGCGCGGAGTCGCGTCACGGCGTCGCGCGACGTTGCGCGGAGCGGATCGGCCACGGCCACCAGCGCCACCAGCGCGCCATCCACCGCCGCGAAGATCGGCGTCCGGCCGAGCGCGGCGAGCCGGGCCGCCTCGTGATCGAGCGCCGTGGTCGGCACGCTCCAGTCGGCCAGCAGCGCACTCGTCCCGACCACGACCGCATGCCCGTCGACCACCCCACTGGCACCCGCGCCGGTCACCGAGCGGAAGCTCTCCACCATCGGCACCGCCACCCCGCGCGCCCCGGCCGCCCGCACGATCGCGGAGGCGAGTGGATGCTGCGACGCCGCCTCCACCGCGGCGATCAACCCCAGCGCTGCCGCCTCGTCGAACGCGCTCCCCGGCGCGAGCACGAGGTCGGTCACGCTCGGCGACCCCTCGGTGATGGTCCCGGTCTTGTCGAGGATCACGGTGGTGATGTCGCCGGCGCGCTGCAGCGCCTCGCCACCCTTGATCAGCACGCCGAGCTCGGCGCCCTTCCCCGTCGCCACCATCACGGCGGTCGGCACCGCGAGTCCCATCGCGCAGGGGCAGGCGATGATCAGGACGGCGACGCCGGCCGCGATGCCCCGCACCGCCCCGCCCTCGCCACCGACCAGCGCCCAGGTGATGGCCGTGAGCAGTGCGATCCCCATCACCACCGGGACGAAGATGCCGCTGATCCGGTCGGCGAGCGCCTGGATCGGCGCCCGCGAGCCCTGCGCGTCGCGCATCAGCTGGACGATCCGCGCCAACAACGACTCGGCGCCGAGCGCGGTGGCCTGCACGCGCAACATCCCGGTGCCGTTCATCGTCCCACCGATGACGCGGGCGCCTGCCTGCTTGGTCACCGGCATGCGACTCGCCGGTCAGCATCGACTCGTCGACGGCACTCTCGCCGCCAATCACCTCGCCGTCCACCGCGATCCGTTCGCCGGGCCGCACCACGATCACGTCGCCGCGCACCACGGCCTCGATCGGCAGATCCACCTCGCCCTCGGGGCGCACCACGCGCGCCGTCGCCGGCTGCAAGGCCGCGAGCGATCGCAGGGCCGTCGCCGTGTTCCGCTTGGCGCGTGCCTCGAGCGCATTCCCCGCCAGCACGAACGCGATGATCAACACGACGGCTTCGTAGTAGACGTCGGCCGGAATGCCGCGACTGAGGAAGACGTCGGGAGCGACCGTCGCCACGATCGAGTAGAGGAACGCCGCGCCGGTGCCGACCGCCACCAGCGTGTTCATGTCGGCGGCGCGGTGCATCAGCGCGGCCCACGCGCGGGTGTAGAAGTGCCGGCCCGCCCACCCCATCACCACCAGGGTGAGCCCAAGCAGCCCCCAGGAGAGGACCGGCTTCGGGATCTGGTACGCCCAGGGCATGACGCGCTGGAGTGCGGGCGTGAGCGTCGTCATCGCCCAGGTCATGAACGGGTCGACCACCAGGCCGTGCTCGTGCTCGCCACCCGCCATCAGCGGCATCGACGCGACCATCGCGACGACGCCCGCGCCCAGCGCGAAGCCCGCCTTCCGGCGCAGCGTGGCATACTCGGCCTGGAGGGTGTCGTCGCGATCGGTGGTGGCCGCCATCGCCCCCTGGTCCGGCGACGGCAGCGACGCGCCGTAGCCCGTCGCCTCGACCAGCGCGACCAGCCGCTCCGGCGTCACCCGGGCGGGGTCGAACGCCACCGCGGCGTTCGCCATCATCAGGTTCACCGAGGCCGAACTGACTCCCGGCTCCCGCTCAAGCGCACGCTGGACGCGCGCCTGACAGGCAGCGCACGTCATCCCGTCGACCGTGAGCGTGACCGCCTCGGTGTGAGGCGCCGGCGCCTCAGTCGTGGTGGGCATCCACCACCGTCGCCGTCGCCCGATACCCGGCGTCGGTAACCAGATGGGCCAGCGCTTCGCCGGTCGGTCCCTCCGGCGTCACCTTCACCACCGCCCGCCCCATCTGCACCGTCTGGACTTCCGCGCCCGCAACGCCTGTCAACGCCTGCTGGACAGCCCGCAGACAATGCCCGCAGGTCATCCCTTCGATATGCAAAGTGACCGTCGCCATCGTACCGCTCCGTGAGAAGGACACCTCCAAGTTGTATAGGGGTGGGGGGTATGTCAAGGGGGTACCACGCGTGGCACACCCCCTGCACCTTTGGCCACCCTTATGGACGCCGCCGACCCGCACGCCTCCGATGCACTCGTTCCGGTCCTGACCTGGCCGGGGCGCCGTCCGTCGCTGGCGGACCTGGGGACCTGGCATGAGGCGCTGACCAACACGGTCGCCGGCCTGGTTCCCGCGGACATCGTGGCGCTCTGGCTCTACCCCTCCCGCGGCGGCGCCGTGTTGATCGGGCCGAGCGGCCTCTCGGCGGAGCGGATGCCGCCCCCGCCGGCCGAACCGCTGGTCTCGCAGGAAGGGCTCTACGCCCTCGAGGATCGGCTTCGCGCCGCCGGCTATTCCTCGGTCCTCGCCGTCCCGATCCGTGCCGAGATGCAGGATGTCGGGCTGCTGCTGATCGGCTCGCTCCGGAACGACGCCCACACCCTCGCCGATCTCCGCCTGCTCCACCGCACCGCGGCCCAGCTCGCCACCGCCTGTCGTCGCCTCGCGGCCTTCTCCTGGGTCGTGCCCGGCCCGGTCGCCGACGAACGCAGCGCGATCATCGCCAACGTGACCGAAGGGGTGCTCGAGGCGATCGGCCGCGCCCGCGAAGGCGGCGACCTCGTGCAGCTGGTCTCCGACGCGCTCAGCAATCAGGTCCCGCACGATCGCTGCGAACTGATCGCCGTTGCCCCCGCGCCCGACTGCTGGGCACTGCTCAGCAGCAGCCGCGTGACCAGCAGTCGCCTCAAGCTCGACGCCGACACCACCGATGCCGTCGACGCGCTGGTCTTCCACCTCGGCTCACGCAGCGTGGCACGGATCCCCGACCTCCGCTTCAGCGAGACGCCCTGGCCCTCGCTCCCTGGCAGCCACCCCGAGCGCGTCCGCTCCCTCGTCGCCGCGCGCCTCGACATCGGCGACGAATTCGTCGGCTGGCTCTGTCTCGGCAGCGAAACGCCGGCCTGGTTCCGCGAGGAAGACGAAGCGGTGGTCCAACTCGCGGCGCGAATCATCGCCGCGCGCGTGGCCGGGTGGACGGCGAAGGCGGAGTTGCGGGGGGCGTGGCGGTAGAAGTGAGTCGTGAGTCATGAGTCCTGAGTCGTGAGAGAGGTCCTTCGACTTCGCGCGCGTCGCGGGCTCCGCTCAGGATGACACTTCTCAGGACTCACGACTCACGACTCACTCCTACCTAGAAATCCACCCCCACCCTCACCCCCACACTCCTCCCCGGATCATCCGCATACGTCTTGTACCGGCTCAGGAACGCCCGATACGACACGTCGAAGAGATTCCGGACCTGCAGGTCCACGCGGAGGGTCTGGAGTCCCAGGCGGAGCGTCGTCCCGGCGCCGAGCGACGTCAGCGTGTACGCCGGCGGCGCGATGTCCTCGGGATCGAGGTGCGTCTGCCTTGTGTTGTGCTCCACGCCGACTTCCACGTGGGGCGCGCCGGCGCCCTGCCCCTCGAAGCGAATGCCGCTGGTGAGCCGGAGCGGCGCCACGAAGGCGAGCGGCAGATCGGTCGTGCTGTTCTGCCCGCGGGTGTAGTCGCCGCCCACGCGCAGGTGGAGCGACGGCAGGGGGTGGTACTCGAGCGCTGCCTCGACGCCGCGCAGCACCGCATCGCCCTGGGTGATGTCGTAGATCTGGAAGCCCGACGCCGGATCGTCGATGCCGCTCGGGTTCGGGTAGATGTAGTTCTTGATCGCGTTGCGGAAGACGCCGAGCTCGCCCTGCACGGCGCTGCTCTGCACCCGGAGCGCGAGATCGACGTTGAGTGACGTTTCGTTGGCGAGTGCCGCGTTGCCGCGCTCGAAGCGGACCGTCCCTTCGTGCACGCCATTCGAGAAGAGCTCGAAGGGCGACGGCGCGCGGAAGCCGCGGCCAACGTTCGCCACCAGCACGATCGGCTCGCTCACGCGATAGAGCGCGCCGAGGTTGCCGGTCACCGAGGAGTAGTCGCGCGTTCCGGCGTCGAGGGCGAGCGCCGCGTCGGCCTCGTTGGTGAGGCGGCGATAGTCGTAGCGAGCGCCGCCGGAGAACTGCCACCGGCCGCGGTCCACCTGCCCGAAGCCGTAGACGCCGACGGTGCCGGCGCTGTTGTTGGGGACCAGCGTCTCCTCGCCCGACTTCTCGAAGGCCGTGTGCATCGCGGCGACGCCAAGGACGGTCGCGACGCCGCCGACCACCTGGTGGAGGTGGATGTTCGCCGTGCCGGTGGTCGAGCGGAGCCCGAGCGCGACATCGCTGCTGCCGCGCGCCTCGAACTCGCGCCGGCGGTTCACCTCGCCGCCGAGGTCGATGTCGAGCCGCCCACCCCCCGAGGTGGCGAGGTTGCCGTTCACCGCGAGTCGGGTCGAGCCGATCCGCTGGAAGGGCGACGCGGTCGGATCTTCCGCCGGATCCTCGTGGATCTCGAGCCGCTCGGCGCGATGCGACACCGTCGCCGTCACCGACCCCCAGTCGCCGCGCATCCCGAGGGCGCCGGAGCCTCCCACCATCGAGAGGCCGGAGTTGAAGAGCGCACCGGACGGGGTGGCGACGTCGCCCTGGTGCCGGCCGGAGAAGGTGCCGCGGAAGCCCAGGGCGCCGCGCGCCCCCTCGACCAGGAGCGAGCCATCCGGCGCACGGCCATTGCTGGTGTAGGTGGCGCTCGCGGTACCGCGAAGCAGCGCGCCACGTTCCTTGGCGTCGGGGAGCTCGCGCTGCACCACGTTGATCACGCCGCCGAGCGCATCGGAGCCGTAGAGGACGCTGGCCGGGCCGCGGATCACCTCGATCCGCTCGGCCGTCGCCGTCTCGACGTTGGGGGCATGCTCGTCGCCCCACTGTTGCGTCTCCATCCGTTGGCCGTTGTCGAGGATCAGCACGCGGTTGCTGCTGAGCCCGCGGATCACCGGCTTCCCGATGCCGTTGCCGGTGGATGAGTTGCGGAGCCCCGGTTGCAGCTCCAGGACGGCGCCGAGGGACGGCGCCTGCGCGGCGGCGAGTGCGTCGGCCTGCAGCACCGAGAGGGGCTGCGGCGCCTCCTGCACCGAGGTGCCGACCGGCGTCGCGGTGGTCTGGATCGCGGCGAGTTCCACCACCGAGGGGAGCAACTTGGCATCGAGGGTGGTGGTGGTGCCGCTCAGCGTCACGCGATAGACGCGCGGGCGGAAGCCGATCGCCGCGATCGAGACGCCGTACGTCCCCTCGGGGATGCCGCCGATGCGGAAGCGCCCCTCGACGTCCGTGGTGGTGGAACGATTCGCCTCGAGCACGACGACGCGTGCCTCGACGATGGGCTGGCCCAGCGTGTCGGTGACGCGACCGGCGAGGATGACCGAGCCGACCACGCGAGGCGCCGGCAAGGAGACGGGATGATGGGGCGCGGCCGGGACGGCCGCGAGCGAGGCAAGCAGGAGGGGGAAGAGCATGCAGCGCACTCCAATCCGACAGGGATGATCCACGAGGAGGCACGGCGACTCGCCAGCGGCGAGGCACCATGATCCTGATTCAGGCAGTGTGGGTCAGCTGTGGGTGGGTGGGGCGCGGGGTCCGACGGGGATCCCGTTCGTGCGGCGCACGATCGGGTGGGCAGCGGGACGGGCCACGACGAGGACGACGTCGCCAAGCAGCGAGGGAATCGCCGCGTCATGAAACGCCTCGCCGCCGGACTGCAGCATCTGGCCGAGGACGCAGTCACCGGCGTGGCAGTTGGCGCCGACGGCCTCGAGGTGGACGGCCTGTTCGCGGGCGTCGCGGTGGAAGAGCGCGCCGTCCACGACCGGCAGCCCCGCCATCCCCACCTGGAGGAGGAGGGCGAGCCGCCCGAGCCACCGGCCCACACCACGCGAGCGGATCATCCGTAGGCCCCGCCGGCGGCGCGCTTGGGCGGGCCATCGACCGGAATCAGGAACCAGAAGGTGCTCCCCTTCCCGTAGATCGACTCGACGCCGATCTGGCCGCCATGCAGCTCCACGAAGCGCTTGCAGAGCGCCAGGCCGAGGCCGGTGCCCTGGGCCGCGCGCGACGCGGAGGTGTCGACCTGCGAGAATTCCTGGAAGAGCTTGCCCATGTCCTCAGCCTGGATGCCGACGCCGGAATCGGAGACGGAGATCCAGACGACATCGCGCGTCGACAGTTTCACCCGGTCCTTGGTACCGGCTCCCGGGGTGGCCGGCATCGGCGCCACCGTCCGCACCGCCGAGACGGTGATCCGCCCCTCCTCGCCCGTGAACTTCGAGGCATTGGAGAGGAGGTTGAAGAGGATCTGCCGGATCCGGACGCCGTCGGCGAGGACGTCGAGGCTCGACCCCTCGGAGAGCTCGACGACGCATTCCTGGTTCTTCGCGGTGCGCAGCGAGGCGGTGTCGGTGATCGCGCCGTTGATGCAGTCGCGGACGTCGGTGCTCGCCAGCGAGAGCTCCATCCGGCCCGCCTCGATCTTCGAGAGGTCGAGGACGTCGTTGATGAGCCCGAGCAGGTGGCGACCGTTCCGGAGGATCGCCTCGAGGAAGTCCTTCTGCTGGTCCTCGAGCGGCCCGAGCCCCTCGGTCAGCAGCAGGTCGGAGAAGCCGATGATCGCGTTCAACGGCGTCCGCAGCTCGTGCGACATGTTGGCGAGGAACTCGCTCTTGAGCTGCGTCGCCCGCTGCAGCTCCTTGTTCTTCGCCGCGAGCATCCGCTCGTTGCGGCGCAGCTCCTCGAGCACCGTGGTGCGGTCGAGGCCGAGCACGACCTGGTCGCCGAGCGTCTGGAGCAGCTGGCGGTCGTGATCCTCGAACGGGCGGCCATCCTTGCGGTTGTAGGCGCAGACCGCACCGACCACGAGCCCCGCCGAGCGGAGCGGCACCATTGCCGCCGAGATGAGGCGGCCGGCCAGCTGCTCGTGCGGATGATTGCGCGGGTCCTGCTCCATGTCGTCGACGAGCAGCGCGGTGTCTTCCGAGATCACGATGCCGACCAGCGACTGCTCCATCGGCACCAGCGAGCCGACCGCCGGCAGCAGCGGCCCGGACCCCGCGACCACCTTGGCGAAGCGCCCTTCCTCCACCACCAGCATGATCGCGCCACCCTCGGCGCCGAGCAGGTCGGCGGCGGCCTGCGCCACCTGGCGGTTCAGCGTCGCGAGGTCGTTGCCGGCGAGCAGCGCCGCGGCGAGGTCGCGCAGCCGCTCGAGTTCGCCGTTGCGGCGGGCGGCCGCGGCGAGCGCCCGCGAGAGCGAGTTCTTCTGGTGTTCGGCGAGGACCCGGCCCCGGCGCAGCGTGACCAGCGCGATGAACGACGACACCGCCGCCGCGCTCATGCCGAGGTCGCGGTAGTCGAGCCAGAGGAAGGTGACGGAGAGCCAGCCGGTGACCAGCGCCGCGAGGACCAGCGGCCCGGTGGTGAAGAGCCGTTCGTGCCACTTCCGCTCGCTCGCGGGGCGCTTGGTCGGCGCGGGCGTCGGCATGCTCAGACGGTCCCGTCGCCCTGCACGACCACGTCGTCGGCCACGTCCTCGAGGATCTCGTGGAAGACGGTGGTGCCGTCGGCGAGCATGGCGCGGAGGTAGGGCCGGCACATCCCGCACTGATCGCCGCAGCCGGTCTCGTCCATGATGGTCTCGAGCGTCCAGCCGTTGGCACGCGCGACCGGCAGCAGCTGCGCGAAGAGCAGCCGCTGGCAGACGCAGCGATCAATCCGGACGGCGGGACGCCAACTCACGCGCGAACGGTCCCCAGCCTGACGGCTACGGCCCGGCCGGTCCCGGCGCGGGTCTCCAAGGCATGGGATGTGGTGGACATTCCGGAAATGTACGGAGGTGGGGTGCGGGATGCGAGGCGCCACCCCACCCAGGTCAGACCTTGTGGTAGACCACCCGTCCGGCCCGCTCCCCGTCCTCGGCCTGGTAGAGCTCGAAATCGGCGAAGAAGCGGGGCGCCTCGCGCCGCAGCGTCTCGAGCACCCGGACCGCCAGCCGCCGGATCTCCCGCTCGGCCCCCTCGCCGAGGCGGAGCTCCAGCATGGTCCGCCAGGCGCGGACGTTGCCGCTCACCACGATCTTGGTCTCGGTCCCGTTCGGCAGCACCGAGCGGGCCGCCTCGCGCGCCATCTTCCGCCGGTGGACCCGGTCCTCGACCCAGCTGTAGCGCTCCATGAGCCGATCGACCGCCGCCACATAGCTGGCCTGGGCCGCCGTCATCTGCTCCGACCACGCCGTCTCCAGCGCCTCGTCACCCTGGATCGCCGGCGGCATCACGAACGCCGCGGTCGACTCGTCGACGTAGCGCTGCGAGAGCTGGGAATAGCCGAAGCCGGCACGGTGGCGCACCAGCTCGTGGGTCAACGACCGCGAGACCCCCTCGATCAGCACCACGTAGACCGCATGCTCGAACACCGACCCGTGCCCCGCCCGGAGGATGTTCCCCAGGTACTCGGCCGTGCTCCGCCCCGCCGGGTTGCTCTGGCTCATGTAGCAGAGCCGGCCGGCAAACTCGGCGATCTTCTCGCCATCCGTCCCCTCGTCCTTCCACTGCACGGGGAGATGCGTCGGCTCGACGAACTGCGGGCGACCGATGAGGGTGACGACGGGTTCGCGGTAGATGGTCAGCATGGGAGTCTGGGCCGGTGAGGGGTCAGGGAGTTCGGCAAAATGTAGTCGAATCGAGGTGAGGGGTGAGGGGGAGCGGGATGATCGATCATCGATGATCGATCATCGATCATCGCTCGTCCAGCGGCTCTCCCCCCACCGCCCCTCCCGCTCCACCGCCGCCAGTGCCTCCGCCATCCCGTCGGGGAGCGGGGCGGCGTCGGCGCCGACCTTGAGCCGGGTGAGCGGATCGCGGCCGTCGTCGAGGATCACGCCGGGGTTGAAGCGGTGCGCCGGGTCGAAGGCCGTCTTGATCGCCCGGAAGCACTCGACCGTCTCGGCGCCGAGGAAGCGCTCGATCAGCGGGGCGCGGAGACGCCCGGCACCGTGTTCACCGGCGGGGGTGCCGCCGAGCGCGAGCAGCGCCGCGGCGACCGCCCCGTAGACACTCCGACAGCGGTCGAGCCAGTCGGCGTCGCGCAGGTTTGGGAGGAGATTGACGTGGACGTGGCCGTCGCCGGCGTGCCCGAACATCACCGCATCGATCCGCGCCGACCGGCAGGCGGCATCGACGGCATCGAGGTAGTGGCCGAGCATCGCGGGCGGGACGCAGCCGTCCTCGATGATCTGCATCGACTGCCGCCCGTCGGTGAGCGCCGCGAGGCGGGGCGACGCACCATGCCGGACGCGCCAGAGCTCGCTGACTGCCACGGGATCGGTGGCGACCGCCGCCTCGGTCACGCCGTTCCCCAGGGCGGCGAGCGCGGCCTGCAGCGACGCCGCCCGCGAGGCGACCGCGTCGGCGTCATCGCCCTCGAGGTCGACCAGCAGCAGCGCCGAGCTCCCGGTCGGCACGTCGGCCTCGACCAGCCGAAGGAACGACCCGTCGAGGAATTCGAGCACCGCCGGATCGTACCGGCGTACCGTCTCCAGTGCCGGCGCCAGCAATGCGCGCTCGGCCAGCACCACGCGCATCGCCAGGCGCTCTGCCGCGATCGGTGCGAGCCGCACCGTCACCTCGGTCACCACGCCGAGCGTCCCTTCGGCACCGACCACGAGGTCCAGCAGGTCGCCGCGCTCCCACCATGCCGCGAGGTCGTAGCCGAAGCTGCTCTTGCGGGTGCGCGGCCACCGCGACTCGATCGCCGCCCGATGCCGCGCGAGCAGCGGCACGACGTCGCGCTGCCACCGCTGGATCACCGGATGCGAGGCCTCCGGCGAGACGCCGCGACGCAATGTCAGCGGCCCATCCTCGGTCTCCAGCGTCAGTGCCTCCACCCAGCGCCGCATGGCGCCGTCGCGGACGGTGCGCGCACCGGCGGCGTTGGTGCCAACGAGGCCGCCCAGGGTGGCCCAGCCGGCACTCGAGGGGTCCATCGGGAGGTGGAGGCGGTGCGATGCCGCGGCGCGATTGACGGCAGGGATGGTGACTGACGGCGAGCAGGTCACGAGTCGCGCCGCGGCATCGACGACGCATTGCCCCGTGTCGTACGCGGTCAGGTCGAGCACGACCCCTTCGCCGACATTGCCGCCATCCATCGCGCTCCCGGCCCCGCGCGGCGTGACGGCGAGCCCGGCCGCCCGCGCCGCGGCGAGCACCGCAACGAGCTCCGCGTGCGTGGTCGGGCGCGCGACGGCCGCAGGGACGATCCGGTACACGCCACCCCCCTGCGCAAAGCGGGCGCGGAGGTCCCGATCGGTTTCAAGCGGCGGTGACATGGACGAAAAGTAGGCAGGGACGCGGCGTGCCGTGGCGAACTTCGGCCGTCCCCTTGACTCCGAACGGTCCGGTCGGAGATTTCCCACCCAATGACTGCCCCACGCGCGGAACTGATCCATATCGATGTCGATCGCCGACTCGGCCACGAGTGGGACGAGTGGAACGGGCAACCGCTCCCCAACGGCGGCAACTACGACGCCCCGCCGGCTCTCTTCTTCGGCTGGGCGATCACCTCGCTGATCGTCGCGCTCGGCTTCGCGTCGCTCGGGCTCTTCCTGCTCGACCCGCGCATCGGCGACCTCCACCCGCGGCTCCCGTTGCTGCTCTGGTCGGGCTTCGGCTTCCTGATCATCGTCGTCTTCGCGTGGTGGCTGCTGATCGGGATCTCCTACCTCTTCCGCTTTCCGCTGCTCCCGCCGGCGCTCGCCGAACGCGGGATCTTCCTGCGCGTGATGCGGCTCACCTCGACCGTGGCCTCGTGGTTCAACACCCGCGACCGCGTCGAGAACGCCTCGGTCAAGGTCTACAACACCCTCGCGCTGCTGCGGACGCGGAAGGTGGGCCAGGGCGAACTGCTGCTCCTGATCCCGCGCTGCCTCTCCCGCGCCACGCTCGACACCGTCCTCGGCCTCGCGGGCAAGTACGGCGTCCCCGTCTTCGTCGCGACCCGCGGCCAGCTCGCCCGCCGCGTGATCCGCGAACGGCGCCCGCGCGCCGTCGTCGCCGTCGCGTGCGAACGCGACATGGTCACCGGCCTCCACGACGTCGCCGGCAAGGTCCCGGTCCTCGGGCTCACCATGACGCTGCCGGCCGGGCCGTGCAAGGATGCGGCGCTGGATTATGGGATGTTGGAGAAGTATCTGCAGGCGTTTGTGGGGTAGGAGTCGTTAGTCGTTAGTCGTTAGTCGTTAGTCGTTAGTCGTTGGAGTGTGGACACTGTCATCCCGAACGAAGTGAGGGACCTGCGTGCTGGCTGCCACGCAGATCCCTCGCGTTGCTCGGGATGACAGTCGTTAGACTCTAACGACCAACGACTAACGACTAACGACTAACGACTAACGACTACTCTCGTACTGCTTCGTCAACCTCCCCAACACCGCCGCCACCCGCTGCGCCACCGGATGCGCCGCATTCACCTGGCGTTCCAGCGCCCGCCCCTCGCGGGACGGGTCGGCCACGGGGCGGTAGACGAGCTCGACCGTGACCGCGCTGTGGTTGGGCTGCGAGGGATCGATCCAGGCGCGGAGGCGGACGGTTTCCTCGCCGAGCGGGCGGCGCGTGGTCGGCGTGAGGGTGCGCGCGTCGAACCACGGCGTCTCGAGCCAGCCATCGGCGGGCTCGGTGCGCGACACCGGGATCGAGTCGGCGTCGAGCGCGAGCGCCAGCGCGCGGGTCGCCTCGGGGACGAAGAGCTCCCACTCGGTCACCGAGGCCGCCGGCACCGGCGTCATCGCCGGGCGCGTCGTGGTCGGATAGCAGGCCGCGAGCAGCAGCAACGCGGCGACAGTCGCCCTCACAGCCCCAGCTCCATCGGCACCGGCTGCGCGCCGCGCCAATCGTAGAAGCCGACCCCGCTCTTCTTGCCGAGGTAGCCGGCCGCGACCATGCGCCGGAGCAGCGGCGGCGGCGCATAGCGCGCCTCGCGGTACTGGTCGAACATGATCTCGCCGATCTGCACCACCGTGTCGAGCCCGATGAAGTCGAGCAGCGTGAACGGCCCCATCGGATGGCCGGCACCGAGCTTCATCGCGGTGTCGATGTCGGCAATGCTCCCGACGCCGCGCTCGAGCGCGTGCACCGCATCGACCAGGTACGGCACCAGCAGCAGGTTGACCACGAAGCCGGACTCGTCGCGGCTGGTGATCGCCGTCTTCCCGAGGCCGCGCCCGAACTCGAGCGCCGCCTCGACCGCGTCGGGCGCGGTGCGCACCGAGCGCACCACCTCGACCAGAGGCATCATCGGGACCGGATTGAAGAAGTGCATCCCGAGCAGCCGCTCCGGATGCTGCAACCCGACGGCCTGGTCGACCACGCTGAGCGACGATGTGTTCGTGGCAAAGAGCGTCCCGGCGCGACAGATCGTCTCGAGCCGCTGCCAGAGGGCGCGCTTGGCGTCGAGCGACTCGACGATCGCCTCGATCACCAGGTCGCAGACCGCGAAGGCCCCGAGGTCGGGGACGAAGTTGATCCGGGAGGAGGCCGCCAGCAGCGCCTCCGGGGTCAGCTTTCCCTTCTCGACCAGCTTCGCGAGCGACGACTCGATCCGACCCCGCGCGCTGTTCCACTGGGCGCCATTGCTGTCGTGAATGAGGACGTCGTGGCCCGCCATCGCCGCTGCCTGCGCGATGCCGCTCCCCATCAGTCCCGCGCCGACGACGCCGACCGTGCCGATGCTCACTTCTCCTCCAGTGCCTTGCGGACTTCGCGGGTGATGTCCTTGACCACCTGCCCCACCTCGCGGGCGATCTGTTGCGACCGCGGCGGAGGCGGGGTCCCGGGGCCGAGCGCCGGGCGACGCTCGAGGTCGTCGAGCATCCGCTCGAGGCCAAGCTGGGCCCGCTCGGCGATCGGGCGATAGCTCCTGCGCCGTGAGCGCGCCGGTGCCCAGGCCGGCCACCGCCGGGATCATCGCCAGCAGTTCGGCCGCCGGATACTGCACCAGCGCCATGACCCCCGCGGTCAGCGCGACGCCGGTCCCCGCGAGCGTGGCGGCCCCGGCCAGGTAGTTGCGCCGGCTGCGGCGCAGCGTGGCCATCACCGCCACGTGGCAGAAGCCGTCCTCGAGCGGCGTGATCACCGCCGTGAGGAGCTCGGTGTTGCCCTGGTACGGCTTGGCGCTGGCCCCTTCGAAGACGCGCTTGACCTTGCGCATCGCGCCGGCAAAGGAGTCGAGCGGCTCGTAGGTGACCCGCCCGAGCGTGGCGCGCTGCACCACGAAGTGCTCGTGCTTGTCGATCCACGCCGTGAGGGCCGCGGCGACCGTCGCCTCGGTCCCCTGCACCACGCGCTCCGCGCGGAACTCAGCCGGCGCGACCCATTCGTCGATCACGCCCTTCGGCTCCATCGGGGCGATGCGCGTCCGCTCCTCGAGCAGGGCCTGCTTGAGCACCTGCGGGCGCGATGCCGACCTCGTTGCCGAGGGCGACGACCTCCTCCTCCGTCAGCCCCTCGCCGATGTCGTGCGAGGCCGCCTGCAGCTCGGCGGCGCGCTGGAGCACGCGGTCGAAGGTGGCGCGGTCGATCCGTCCGGGCAGATTGTTGGCCATCGCGATCAGTCCCCGAATCCTTCGACGATCACGGCGATCCCCTGCCCGCCGCCAATGCAGGCCGCACCCAGGCCGATCCCGCCACCGCGTGCGCGCAGCGCATGGAGCAGGTGCGCCGTGATCCGGGCACCACTCGCACCGAGCGGGTGGCCGATCGCGATCGCCCCGCCATGCACGTTGGTGCGCGCCGGATCGAGCGCCAGCTCGGCGGCCACCGCGAGATACTGCGCCGCGAACGCCTCGTTGATCTCCACGAGATCCATCTGGTCGATCGTCATCCCGGCGCGGGCCAGCGCCTGCCGCGCCGCGGGGACCGGACCGATCCCCATGACGTCCGGCGGCACGCCCATCACTCCCCACGAAATCAACCGTCCGATCGGCGTCGCCCCTTCGCGCGCGGCGATCTCATCCGTCGTCATCACCAGCATCGCCGCGCCGTCGTTGATCCCGGAGGCGGTGCCGGCCGTCACCGTGCCGCCTGCGCGCGTCACCGGGGGCAGCTTCGCGAGCGCCTCGATTGTGACGTCGCCGCGAATGTGCTCGTCCCGCGCCCAGGCCACGTCCTGCTTGGTCTTTCGGTCGCGGAGCATCACCGGCACCACTTCGGGGGCGAAGACACCCGCCGCCCACGCCGCCGCCGCCCGCTGCTGTGACACCACAGACCACGCCTCGCACGCCTCGCGCGAGATGCCGTGGCGCGCAGCCAGGTTCTCCGCGGTGTCGGCCATCGCGCAGCCGCCATACGAATCCTTCAGTCCCTCGAAGAGCGAATCCTCGAGCAGCGGCGAGGGCCCGTACTTGATCCCCCAGCGCGCGCCGCGCACCACGTGCGGCGCCTGGCTCATCGACTCGGTGCCCCCCGCGAGCACGGCCGTCGCCTCGCCGAGTCGCAGCCGATGCGCCCCCTGCACCACCGCCTCGAAGCCGGAACCGCAGAGCCGGTTCACGGTGACCGCCGGCGTCTCGACCGCGAGCCCCGCACGGAGCGCCACGTGCCGCGCGCAGTACATCGCGTCGCGCGAGGTCTGCATCGCGTTGCCGACGATCGCGTGGTCGACCAGCATTCGGTCGAGTCCCGCACGCGCCAGCGCCCCCTCGGCGGCGATCACGCCGAGGTCGGTGGCCGAGTGATCCTTGAGCGCTCCACCGAAGGTGCCGAAGCCCGTCCGGACGGCGGAGAGGAAGACGATGTCCGTCATCCTCGGAATATGGCGAGGGGACTGGTTCGCCGCGCCCCCGGGCGGGGGCGCGGTGCGCGGTCAGGTCGTCGGCAGCCGCTCGCCGCAGTCGGGGCAGTGCTTCCACCCCCGTTCTACCGCGACGTTGCAGGCGGGACACGTCGGCTCACGCTGGTCCGCGCCGCAGAAGGGGCAGAACTTCACCGTGCGGCTGGTCGGCAGCGCCGCGTCGCAACTCCAGCACGCCGCACCCGGGGCGTCGAAGCGCACCTGGGTCACGAACGCCGGGGCGGGCCCGGCCGGTGCCGGCGGCGGCGCCACCGCGGTGTGATCCGCAACCACCTCGGCCCGGATCGGGATCACCGGCGTCTCGACCGCCGGCTCGGGCACGGCGGGGCCGCGGGCGGGGCCCACGGCGACGGCTCGGTCGGTGCCGGCGGCCGGAGCGGGAGGACGCCGTCGAGGCGCATCGCGCTTTCCGGGCTGGAAGGTCACCGTCGCCGAGCGCAGCAGTTGCAGCACGTCGAGATCAGGGATCCGCGCCGCCATCGTGGTGCGCGCCATCTCGGCGGCATCGGACGGCTCGACCACCACCAGCCCCTCCTCCTCCGCCACGAGCCGGAGCAGCAGCGCCTCGTAGTCCTCGCTCACGTCGATCCCGAGGAGGCGGCGCGCCACCCGGTACGGCATCGTACGGTCGAGAATCGAGCCAACGGCGATCGGGCCGTCGACGGGGCCACCCTCGGTCCGCCACTGGGCGAGCAGCGCGGCGGCGAGACGCTCGAGGTCGGTCATCACTCCTCCTTGATCGGAAAGCGCTCCCCGGCGGCCAGCCGCGTCTCGAGCGCGGCGAAGGTCGCGTCGGGATCGTAGCCCAGATACTGGCGGGCGGCGTGCTTGCCGGCGAGCCAGGCATCGTATCCCGACTCGATGATGCCGTCGGAGGTCACCTGCTTGGTGGCCGCGGCGATCGCCAGGTCGTTGGCATATTCGTTCTTCGGGTGGCCGGCGTGGCCGCGCACCCAGATGAACTGCACGTCGTGCAGGTCGAGCGACTGCCAGAGCGCGCGCCAGAGCTCGAGATTCTCGATCCCGCCGCCCTTCCGCACCCAGCCACGCGCCTTCCAGGCCGGCGCCCACTCGCGGATCCCCTTCACGAGGTACTCGCTGTCGCTGATCACCAGCAGCCGCAGGCGGTTCTTCTTCTGCCCCAGCAGCTGCAGCGCGGCGATCGCGCTCGCCAGCGCCATCCGGTTGTTGGTCGTCGCCTTCGAGTGCAGGAAGAACTCGCGGCGCTGGATGCCGGCGGCGGTGCGGATCTCGACGAGGCCACCGGCGCCGCCGGGGTTGTCACCCGGCTTGCCGTTGCCGAGACAGCTTTCGTCGAGGTGCACGACGGCGATGGGCAGCGAAGACTTGGTCAGGGGTCGATCACCTGGAAATGGTCGAGGTCGCCGAGGATGAAGAGCATGTCATCCCCGGTCATCGCGAGATAGCCCGCCAGTGCCTCGCGTCCGCGCGACGTGGTGATCGCCGAGGCGACCACGACGTACTCGTTCCCACGCCGCCGCAGCAGCACGCGCTTGCGCCGGAGCACCGCGTGCTCCAACTGTTCCATGCGCTCGGGGGTCCAGCGGAAGGAGGCCATGGCGTAGCACGGAGATGCGAGAAAAAGGATGATCGATGATCGATCATCGATGATCGATAGCGCCAAGTCGAGAATATAGCCTGCAACCGCAATTCTCCACCCGTCAATCAACGATCATCGATCATCGATCATCGACCATCGATCATCGATTCACCCACTCCCCCCTGCTCATCACCCGCACGATCAGCCGCGTGTTGCGGATCTCGACCAGCGGGTTGCCGCCGAGCACCACCAGATCAGCCGCGGCGCCGGGACGGAGGCGGCCGAGGTGATCGGCGCGGAGGAGTTGGGCGCCGTGGAGCGTGGCGGCGCGGAGCGCTTCGAGCGGCGAGAGGCCGGCGTGCACCAGCAGCTCCATCTCGAGGTGCACACCGGCGCCGGGGACCAGCAGCTGGTTCGACGCATCGGTACCGGTGGCGACGCGGCCGCCCGCGGCCACGAAGGTCCGCACGAAGGCGTCCTGGATCGGTCGCGCCTCGCGGAAGCGTGGGTAGACCTCGGATGTCCACCCGGCGCGCTTGATCATCCCCGGAACATTCCAGTTCTTCCGGGCCGAGTCGGGGACGGCGGCCAGGTCGGGCGACCGGTACACCAGCGAGTTGTCGAGGTGGGCAAAGGTCTCGTGCAGCCCGAGCGTCGGCACCAGGAAGACGCCGGTCGCGGCGAGGTCGCGTGCGATGCCGCCGAGCGCGGCCGGCGCCATCCGGGCCCAGGCCAGTTCGAACGCGGTCCAGCCGTCGAAGAAGCCGCGCGTGTGCTCGGCCTTGAGGGCCAGCGAGTCGTCCGAGGCCTCGGGGATGCCGCTCAGGTGCTCGATCGAGGTGACCCCGAGCATCGCCGCCTCGACCGCGTTGGTGAGGCCCAGATGCGCGGCCACCGGGCGACTGTGCCCGCGCGCGGCGGTAACCAGTGCGCCGAGGAGTGGCGGCGTGAGGTGCGTGTAGCCCTTGATCCACTGCACATCGGTGCTCACCAGCCGCTGCACCACCTCGGTGGCGGAGTCGGGGTCGGTGAGCGCGATCGCATCGGGATAGGTCGTCGGCGGGGCATCGACCATCGCGCCGGCCAGGAAGAGGCGCGGCGTCGGGCCGCGGCCGACCATCGCCCGGAGCGTGTCGGCCAGCGGGAGGCCGTCGTGGAGGTCGCGGACCGTCGTGACGCCGTAGCGGAGCGAGGCGGCGAGCCCCCACGGCTGCAGGTGGGCGTGCGCGTCGATGAAGCCAGGGACGATCCACCGTCCCGCGAGGTCCACGGTGTTGGCACCGGCAGGCACGGCGAGTTCGGCCGCGGCGCCGACCGAGACGATCAGGCCGTCGCGGACCAGGATCACGGCATCGGGAATCGGACGACCGGAGACGACATCGATGACCGTCGCCCCGGTGAGCGCGGTGACACCGACGCCGGCGGGCGTGCCGGTGCAGCCGACGAGCCAGAGCAGCGCGGCGGCGCACCACCCCAAGTGACGACGCGCCCCGGGAGACCCGGGGCGCGCCATCATGGAGCCCTGAAGAGGAATCACTTCCGCTTCTTGGCGGCCTTCTTGGCCGGCTTCTTCGCCGGGGCCTTCTTCGCAGGCGCCTTCTTGGCCGGCTTCGCCGCCTTCTTCGCGGGCTTGGCAGCCTTCTTGGCGGCCTTCTTCGCGGGCTTCGCGGCCTTCTTCGCCGGCGCCTTCTTGGCCGGCTTCGCGGCCTTCTTGGCGGCCTTCTTGGCGGCCTTCTTGCGGGCTTCGCGGCCTTCTTCGCCGGCTTCGCCGCCTTCGCGGCAGGCTTCGCGGCCTTCTTCGCAGGCTTCGCGGGCTTGGCGGCCTTCTTCGCCGGGGCCTTCGCGGCCGGCTTCGCCGCAGCCTTCGGGGCGGGCTTCGCTGCAGCCTTCGGGGCCGGCTTCGCCGGCGCCTTCTTCGGCGCCTTCTTCCGCGGCTTCGGGGCCGGGAGGTTGCCCACGGCCGGCTCCGGAATGTCGAACGCCGGCATGGCGGCGGCACTCTGGCCCTGGGACTCCAACGACCCGTAGAACAGCGAATCTTCGTTCATCGCCATCGGTACTCTCCTGCAGGATAGCAGTGGGAAAGGGTTGGGATCGCTCTCGCCGAGGCCGCGTCGTCACGTGCATTGCACGCCGGTACCGGTCGAAGCGCTATTATATGTCGCGTCACTCCCTCGCTTCTGCAAGGTGTCGTCACCAACCAATGCGCGCGCTCTGTCTCACCGCCACCGGCGGTCCCGAGCATCTGACCCTTCTCGACCTGCCGTCGCCGCCCCTCGGGGCACCCGACGCGGTCCGGATCGGCGTCCGCGCGGCGGGCCTGAATCGACTCGATCTCTGGGTCGCGACCGGGCTCCCGACCGCGCCACGCACGGGTTTCCCGCATATCGTCGGCACCGACGCCGCCGGCGTCGTCCTCGAGGTCGGCCCCGCAGTCACCAACGTGCGCCCCGGTGATCGGGTCGTCGTGAACGCCGGTGTCTCGTGCGGACACTGCGCCCTCTGTCTCGCTGGCGACGAAGTCTTTTGTCGGCAATTCGGCGTGCTCGGCGAGCACGAAAGCGGAACCGCCCGCGAGGAACTGGTGGTACCCGCGCGCAATGTGCACGCGCTGGAGGGCGAGTGGAGCTGGGCGGAGGCCGCCGCCTTCCCGCTGGTGACGCTGACCGCCTGGCGGATGCTGACCACGCGGGCCCGGGTCCAGCCCGGCGAGGTCGTCCTGATCTGGGGCATCGGCGGCGGGGTCGCCCTCGCCGCGCTCCAGATCGCCCGTTTCCTCGGCGCCCGCGTCGCCGTCACCTCCTCCTCGCCCGAGAAGCTCGCCCGCGCCACGGCACTCGGTGCCGAGCTGGCGATCCACCACGGCGAGGCCGACGTCCCCGCCACGCTCAAGGCCCACTTCGGCCACGGCGCCGAGGTTGTAGTGGACTCCGTCGGCGAGCCGACCTGGGCCCGCTCCCTCAAGGCGCTCCGCCCCGGCGGCCGCCTGGTCACCTGCGGCGCGACCGCCGGTCCGCACGTCGAATTGGACCTCCGCCGCCTCTTCTGGTTCCAGTGGAGCCTGCTCGGCTCGACGATGGGCACCAGCGCCGAATTCGCCGCGATCATGGCCCACGGCAACGCCGGTCGCTTCCGCCCCCCCGTTGATGCGATCTTTCCACTCGCCAATGGGGCCGCCGCCTACCACCGCCTCGCGGCCGGCGAGCAATTCGGCAAACTCGTGCTAGAGGTCTCTTCGTGAACGCTCTCTCCGAACGGCTGCGCAACGGCGCCGAGCAGCTCTGGCAGGTGATCCCCGCCATGCTCATCGCCATCCTGATCCTCGTGGCGGGCTACTTCGTCGCCCGGACCATCGAGAAGTGGGTCGACGCGACGCTGAAGCGGCTCAACTTCAACCGCGTCGCCGAAGCCGGTGGCCTCCGCGAGGCGGTCGACCGCACCGGGGCGCGGATGGACCCCGAGCACGCCGTCGGCAAGCTGATCTTCTGGCTCATGATGCTGATCGTGATCCTGCTCGCCTCGGCGGCGCTGGGCCTCGAGAGCATCAACGAGATGTTCGGGATCATGATCTCGTTCATCCCGACGCTGATCAGCGCGATCGTGATCGTGATCCTCGGGATGATCGTCGGCGAGTTCGTTCGCGGCGTGATCGTCGCGTCGGCGGGCGGCGTCGAGGGGGTGCCGACGCTCGCGAAGGTGGCGAAGGCCGCCGTGGTCGTGATCGCGATCTTCATGGCGCTGCAGCAGCTCGGCGTCGCCGAGGAGATCGTCACCTCGGCGTTCACGCTGATCCTGGGCGCGGTCGCGCTCGCCGTCGGCCTCGCGTTCGGCTTCGGCAATCGGCGGCTGGCGGGCGAGATCACCCGCGAATGGTACGAGGAGAATCGCGAGCGTCGCCGCCCCAGCACGCTTCCGGACGAGGAAACGACGGGGTCGGGCGACGCCTCGTTGATGGACTAGTTGCCCTTCGCGCTCGCGGGGATCGGGTAGCGCAGCAGGCGGATCCCCTCGGGGAACTCCTCCGCCATGATGATCCACGCGCCGTCGATGCCGACCGCCGTCCCCCGGCTCGGCACCTCGACCACCACCTTGAGCCCGGTGGTGTCGACCACCTGGAAGGTGCGGATCGAGTCGAGCGCCGGGGCACTCTTGAACAACCAGATCCGCCGGTCGGGCGTCGCGAAGGCGGCCTCGAACGGCGGTTTCAGTTCCGCGAAGACCTGGGTGTTGGCGGCCTGCCGCTGATCCTCGGGGAAGCGGCGCAGGTAGATCTGCCGATCCATCTCCTGCACCGGGAGGATCGGATCGGGAAGCGGCTTGGTCTGCGCGCGCATTGAGCCGTCGGGGTTGTGCCACTCGACCTGGTTCTGCTTGGTCCGGGCGATCCAGTAGGTGCCGTCGCCCAGCACGCCCCACTTGTCCATCCCCGCGAGGATCCGTCGCTCGAGCCGCGGGCCCCCCTCGCGCTGCACCATCGCGAGATCGGGCGAGACCAGCCGGGCGATCGTGTCGAACTTCGTCAGCATCGCGTCGGCGCGGATCACCCGGCCGCTGTCGGCGAGGCCACTGCCGTCGCGCCCCGGCGACGGCGCCCCCTCGAAGTACCACTGCCCCGCGGCGTCACGCGCCCGCGGCAGCGCGCCATTGGCGCCCTCGGGCATCGGCACCGCCTCGAGCCGCTTCGAGCCGACGGTCCAGAAGGTGACCCGCTGCAGGCCCCAGTCGCCGACGATCATCGTGTCGCCCGCCGCGAGCAGCGTGCTCGGCCCCGGCACCTCTTCCCTGGTCATCCCCGGGAAGGGCATCGACTTCCTGGCCGCAAAGTCGACCACCTCGAGCTGCAGCTCGTTGGTGGCGATCAGGACCCATCGGCCATCGCTGAGCGGCTTGGCATCAGTCAGCTGCACCACCGGCACGATCAGCGTGTCGGCAGTCTCCGGCAGTCGGACGACCGGGGCGGGGGCAGGAGGCTCGCCGCAGGCGGCGAGGAGGGCGAGCACGAGGACCGCGGATGGAGTGCGCATTCTCGGAAGATATCGCCCGGTCAGGGGAGCCGCGCCTCCAGCCACCGCGCCACCGCCGCCGCGACCCCGGCGGCCAGCCGCCGCTCGGCCAGCAGGAGGTAGCCGGCCGGATCGCCGGAGGGATCGGCGAGGAAGAGGTGATTCACCCCCGGAAAGCGCTCGACGACGGCATCGGCCCCGCTCCGGCGCAGCGCCGCCGCGAGCTCGGCGGCCTGGGTGACCGGCACCTGCGCGTCGGTGTCGCCATGCAGCAGCAGCGTCGGCACCCGGACCCGCTTCGCGGTGGTGCGCGGGTCGTACCCCAGGAGCGCACGGAAGCCGCGCGACTCGCGGCGCAGCGCCTCGAGCGCCTCGCCCGATCCCTGGAGCAGCGCCTCGATCAGCGCCGGCTGCCGGTCGGGGGCGCTGTCGCGCACCATCCGCGCGGCGCCATAGCGCTGCTGGAGCGCGACCAGCTCGCGCCCGGGCCGCGACGGCGCCGCGAGCAGCACGAGGGTTTTCGCGTCGGCACCGTTGGACACAGCCTGCATCGCGACCAGCGCGCCCTCGCTGTGCCCGACGATGCCGAGCGCTTCGGCATCGACGCCCGGGAGCGCCGCCAGCGCGCGCAGTGCCCGCGAGGCATCATCGGCGAGCTCGGAGATGGTCCGGGAGGGGTAGTCGCCGCCCGAGGCTCCCACGCCGCGATCATCGAGCCGGAGCGAGGCGATGCCGTGCGCGGCCAGCGTGTCGGCAAGTTCGCGGAGTGGCCGGTAGCCGAGCATCGTCGAGCCGTCGCGGTCCTGCGCCCCCGAACCCGAAAGGAGCAGGACCGCCGCGTGCGGCGCCGGGCCGGTCGGCATCGTGAGCGTGCCACCGAGCGTGACGCCACCCGAGCCCGGCACGGTGACGGCGCTGGTCTGCCACGGTGCCCCGGGTGGTGCGGCGACCTCCCCGATGTCGGCAGTCCACGTCCCACCGGCGAGCTGATCGGCGAGGCGCACCAGGCGGAGCCGTTCGCCGCCCTGCCCCGACCCGGCGCCGCCCGAGATGGTCCCCTCGGCATCAACGGCGAGGCGCAACTGCCACTCCGCCGACTCGACCAGCAGGGTGTCGACGCCGATCGCGGTGACGCGAAGCGTGTCGAGGCGGAGTGCGTCGCCCTGCAGCGTGACGGTCGGGGTGAACCAATGACCGTTGTACCAGATGTCGCCCTGTTGATCGGCGCGGCGCAGTTGCCGCTGCAGCAGCGCGAACGACCTCGGCGCGAGCAGCGCACTCCCGGCGGGGGTGTCACGTCGGGCCGCCGGGCGGCCCTCGCTGCCGACACGCACCGAGGCGGCGCCGGGCACGGAGACGGCCTCGAACCGCTCGGCGCCTGCCGATCGGGCCACGGATCAGCGTGAGCCGTTCCAGCAATGGCTTCGGGGTCCTCGTCGAGCCGGAGCCGCAGCGGCTCCGCCGCGCACCGTCGGACCGCTGTTCGGCGCGGATCGCCCCGCCGAGCGCGAGCCAGCGCTCGACGGCGATCGTGTCGCCGCGGGGCCCGAGCAATGCGTACGCCCGCGCCTCGAGCTTCGCCCCCTGCGCGGGGAGCGCAGCCGGGAGGAGCAGCAGGGCGGCCAGCAGTCGGCGCGGCATGGGGGAAATGAAACACCCCGAGCCGATGGACGCGGTACGATCTCTCCCCGCCCTCGCGCAACGCGCGAGCGGCGGGGCCTCCGAAGCCGCTACACTCGGTACCCCTGTAGGAGAGTGACCGAGTGAATCCGGTTCGGAGGCCCCGCCGCCCTCACTGCGTTCGGGGGCGGGGAATTCGCCTCCCCCCTACCTCGGCAACGGCGGCCTCAGCGACGGACGCACCACGAGGATCAGCGTCCCCTTCCGATTCGGAATGGAGCCGCTGCCAAGGACGACCGCCTCACCGACTGGCATCGTGATCTGGCTGGAGATCAGTTGCTGCGGAACCGTCGACGCGTATGACACCGTACGCGACGGCGCGATCGAATCCGCCACCAGACGACGATTCGAACCCGCCACGAGGTCAACCATGATCACGACTGTTGGCGACGAACCGAGGCGGACCCGCCCGACGCTGCCACTAACGGTCATCGGTACCGAATCTCCATTCATCGTCACGGTGAAGGTGGACCAATCAACGACCAGCGCAGTCCCCTCAGCGACAAGCCGGTACCCCGGATAGCGGAACACCCCACGCAGCGCCTTGTCGACGTCGGCGATCGCCGGATCGTTCGTCGGAGACATCACTGTTCGCGAGGACCTGGAAGTGCAGCGCCATCGTGCTCGGCGGGCGATCAAACTCGCGTAGCACACTGTCGATCGTGGTCAGGATGCTCTGCTGCTCGCGTACCGTGATCGCGTTGACCCTGGGCCCGCCATCATAGACCGCGCTCCCCGGCGACCTGACGTACGGCCCAACCAGCTTGGCCGCTTCTTCCGAATCGAGGTAACGCAGCGCAAAGGTGCGGACGGCGATGGTGTCCCGTGGCGCCGGCTCTTCGACGCCGAGGAAGCCGCCCTCGCCACCGTTGCCGAGGCGGAAATGAACGGTGTCACCCGTCGCCCGGCCGAACTGCCAGTCAAATTTCCTCTGTGCCGTTGGCGCCGCCGACTTGGGGGCGCTCTTCGGCGTCGTCTGCCCCGCCGCTGGCGCGCACGCCGCCAGTACCAGCATCGCCGTCATCCCGCGCATCATGTTGATCATCGAGTGTTCCTCGGAGTGTGGTCAGTTGAGCCAGATGACCGTCACGCCGGGCACGGCGGAACGGAGGATGGTCGCACGTTTGGTCGGGGGCGGTTCCACGGTCACCGCGCCACGCGACACGATCCCGCGGCCGCGACCTGCACGGGGCATCGGTGTCACCGTGACCGGCGTCGGCGCCGGCTCCGGTTCGACGATGACCGGCTCGACACGGAAGGCGACCACTTGTGGCACCGGCTGCACCCGCATCGGTCGCTGCGCCGGCAGCGGGCGCCGGGGTGTTGGGGCAGTCGAGCGCGGCGCCTCAGCAACGGCAACCGGTGCCGAGGCAACCGCCGGCGCTGGTGGTGGCGTCACCACTGAACTCACGGGCACAGGTGCCACGACTGGCGATTCGCCACCACGCCAGAGAAGCATCGCCACCGCCGCCACCGCCGTCACGCCGGGCACCAGCCAGAGGCGCGAGAGCTTCCGCGCCGGCTGCGCCGCGACCCTGGCGTCCGCACGCACCGCGAAGGCCAGTTGCGCGGTATCGGCAATCAATCGATCGGCGACCGCCGCACACTTCGCGCACCCTGCGAGGTGCCGACTCAGCGGCGTGTCGACCACGCGGCGGAGTTCGTCCGGCTCGGCCTCGAGCAACTGGAGAAGCATCGATTCGCAGGTCATCGGTCGAACTCCTCCAGCAGGTCGGGATGCTCGGCGAGCATCCGCAGGCGGATCGTCTGGCGGGCGCGTGCCAGCAGCACCCGAACCGTCGATGGCGCAATGCCGAGCACTTCGGCGACTTCGTTCACGGGACGCTGCTCGAGATCGGCCATCGTGAACACCTCGCGCTGCCTCGGGGTCAACTCGGTGCGGTAACTCCGCACCAGTTCGGCAATGCCATCCTGATCGAGCGGTGCCGCCACATCGGGCGCCGGGGCGCTCGCCTCGCCGTCGCCAAACCGTTCCAGCAGGGCGGATCGTCGTCGCTGCTTGACTCGCCGATCGTGCGCCGCATTCCAGGTCAGCCGGTAGAGCCAGCTGCTGAGCACCGACCGCCCCTCGAAGGTGTGCGCCTTCCGGTGCAGCCGGAGCAGCACCTCCTGGGCGATGTCCTCCGCGTCGTCGGCATCCCCGCTGAAGCGGCGCGCCCAGCCGTGGATCCGCTCGCGCACGCCCCGTACGAGGGCCGCAAAGGCGGCGTCCTGGTCAGGCGCAGGCTGGAGACGGTCATCGTCGCGCAGATCGGTGATCGGTCGCTCCAAGGAGTGCACGGCGATGGGACGATGCGAGGGGCGGAAGTGCTTACGGAGGGGTGTGGAGGACTATACCACGCGGAGGGGGGAGGGGTGAGGGGGAAGAGGTGAAACGTGAAAGGTGAAACGGTTCCCGTCTCACCTTTCACCTCTAACGACCAACGACTAACGACTTACGACCTACGACTCCACCTTCACATGCCCCACCATCCCCAGCAACGCATGCGGATCGCACTGGAAGTAGAGCGTCTTGCCGGCCGGGAAGTTGACCGGCACGTCGACGGTCTGACCGGGGAGCTGGAGCAGATCGCTCGCGGGGGGGAGATTGGGAATCCCCGGGTTGCTGTCGGCGAGGAAGTGGACGTTGTGCACGCCGACCTGCAGCGTGAAGCGGAGCACGTCGCCGGGATGCGCCTCGATCTCGGCGGGCTCGAAGCGGTTGCTGGCGCCGTCGGTGATCATCTGGATCTCGATCACCTTGCCGGTCGGGGCGGGCCCGGCCGGCGCGGGCGATGTCGCGGGGGCGGCATCACCCGCAGGAGGCGCATCCTTCGCGCCACCGCATGCGGCGAGCAGACAGGCGACGAAGGCAAGGGTACGGGGGGTCATCGTCATGGTCAGATCCTTCCAGGTACGGGTCAGAAATCCTTGCGGGCAAAGCTGCGCGCCGCAATCACACAGGGAACCACGAGCCACAGCGTCAACAGCGAGACCAGCATCGCCCGGCCGCCGCCCGTCCCGAGGCTCCGCTGCAGCACCGCCCCGGTGTAGCCGAGGAGTGCAGCGGCGTCGCTGCCGAGGAGGAGGAGGACGCGGGCGAGATCGAACGGATTGAGGGCGAGCAGCACCAGCATCGGCAACTCGATCGGGCGGTCGCCGAAGAGCAGCGCGAGGAGCAGCACCACGCCGTCCCAGAGCACCGCCGTCACCAGCCAGACGCCGAGCGCGATCCCGAGCGCCCGGACCCGATCATCGGCACGGAGCGCGATCACGAAGGCGAGCGCGGTCGAGAGCAGCGCGAGCCCCGCTGCCGCGGCCGCCAGCGCCAGCATCGGCGCGAGCGCCTCGCCCACCAGCATCCCGTGCCAGAGGAACGGCGCCAGCAGGCCGACCACGACCACCGCCGCGAGTGGCAGCGCGGTGCCGAGGTAGAGCGCCACGAAGAGCGTCCCGCGGGCGATCGGCTGCGCGAGCAGCAGCTCGGTCACCTCGCGGGCGTGATGCACCTGCATGGTGCCGACCACCAGCCCGACCAGCGGCGTGAGGATCAGCACCACATCCAGCAGCGAGACGCGCGTGGTCGCGCCGCCGCCGCTGAAGCGGAGGAGCAGCTCCCCGATCAGCAACAGACCGGCGAGCAGCCCGAGGAGCCATCGGCCACGGAGGGCGTCACGCAGCACCGGCGGGAGGACGCGGAGGACGATGCTCATGCGACCGCCAGGCGGACGCCGCCGTCCAGGAGCCGCGCCACGGCCCGTTCGAGCGTCCGCTCACCGGTCCCGTGCGTGAGCGCCTTCACCGCGCCGGCCCACGCCGTCTTCCCGTCGGCCAGGAAGAGGACATCATCGGCCAGCTCCTCGAGCTCCGGCAGCACGTGCGACGTGATCAGGACCGTGGTGCCGCGCGCCCGCTCGGCAAGGATCCGGTCCTTGAGCACCCGCGCCGCGAGCGGATCGAGCCCGGCCGTTGGTTCGTCGAGGATCAGCAGCTTCGGCGCAAAGGCAAAGGCCAGCACCGCGTTGATCTTCTGCCGCGTGCCACCGGAGAGTTCACCGAGCGGCCGCGCCATCGTCTCGCCAAGGCCGAACGCCTCGGCCAGCGAGAGATCGGGCTGGACGGTGCCACCGCGCAGTGCGGTCACCATCGTCATCAGGTCGGTGCCGCGCAGGTGCGCCGGAAAGTGGACGATCTGCGGCATGTAGCCGATCTGCGCCCGATACGCCGGGCTGCCGTCGAGGATCACGCCGTCGATGGCGACCTGTCCGGACGTCGGCCGGGCGAGCCCCAGCAGCACCTTGAGGAAGGTGGTCTTCCCCGCGCCGTTCGGTCCGACCAGGGCGGTGATCCGCCCCGCCCTGATCTCGGCATCGAGCCCGGCCAGCACCGTGCGCCGGCCGAACCGCTTCACCACGCCACGCGTGACGATCATTCGCTCCCCCTGCCCCGCGACACGCGCGGGGCGCGGTCGACGACCTGTGCCGGCGTCAATGCCGGCACCACCCGCTCCGCCGCATCGAGCACCCGGACAAAGAGCGCCCGCTGCAGCATCAGCGCCGCCGGGGCCCGCTCCACGAGCAGCGCGAAGAGCCGCACCGGATGGTGCGGCACGTCGCCGGTGCCGTCGTGATCAAGGTCCCAGCCGCGATAGGCATCCCACCAGTTGCCGACGAACTCGGCATCGACCGTGCGCGCATTCACCGCGACGTCGAAGGAGTTCCCGGCGAAGTGATTGTCGCTGAACCGCCCGCCACTCGTGCTCGCGAGCAGCCGCACCGCCCAGCCGTTCCCCGTGAAGCGGTTGCCGGTGGCCTGCAGCCGCTCGGCGCCATCGGCCAGCAACCCGGTGCTGTTGTTGGTGAAGTCGTTGCCGATGAGCGTGACGTCGGCAATCTCCTTGAGCAGCAGGCCGTAGGCGGTCGCACCACGGTTGGCGAGGAAGTGATTCTGCGCCATCCGCACCACGTGCGAATACATCACCGCGACGCCACTGCCGTTCTGCCGGAAGGTGTTCCCTTCGTAGGCAGACGAGTCGGAATACATGAAGTGCAGCCCATAGCGGAAGTTCTTCTCGCTCACGTTGCGCCGGACGGCGGCGTGCCGAGTGAACTCCAGGTAGATCCCGTCGCGATGGCCGCTGACCTGGTTGTCCTCGATCGTGAGGTTGCGCGACCCCCAGGAATGGATCGCGTTGCCGGTGGCGGTCTCCGTCGACGGACGGCCCGATCACCACGTTGTGCCGCACGACGCAGCCCGTCCGTCCGCGCCAGGTAGATCGCGAAGAAGGTGTCGTCGAAGCGTGTTCTGCTCGATGAGTGCAGCTCGCCGCGCTGTCGACGTGCACCGCGGCCCGGTCCTCGTGATACGAATGGCCGGTGTTGCGGAAGGTGAAGCCGCGCACCGTCACCGACGGAACCGCGGATCAGCAGCAGCTCGTGCGTTCCCTCGCCGTCGAGGATCGCGCCGGCGTCGCCCACGAGCGTGATCGGTCGATCGAGATGCACCGTCGGCATGCGCCAGACGCCGGCCGCCACGCGCACCGTGCCGCCATCGGGCGCCGCCGCGACCGCTGCGGCGATGCTCCGATACGGTCCGTCGGGCGCCACCAGCAGCGGCCCCTGCACGGCGAGGAGGGCGATCAGGCGCAGCATCTCAGTGCCCGCCCGCGTGGGCGGTGGTGGACGACATTCCTTCCGTGGCGATCACGGCGGCGCGGACCTCGTCCCAGGTCAGCGCCGGGCCGTCCCACTCGGTCGCGCCCGCGGTCTTCGCCACCGCCACGAAGCCCTTCCCCATCGGTGACTTCCCTGCGGCGGTGCGGTGGAAGCGCAGCTCCGCGACCGGCAGCAGCATCCCCGGCGCCTGGGCATCGGCAATCCACAGTTCGCGCGGCGGCTTCGGTTGGGCGCTCGCTCCACGCGGCGAGGCATTCGATGGAATCGAAGTGGAGCGTGCGGCCACCGCTGGTGATGGCGGCAGCCCCGAAGCGTCGGTCGCTCGACCGTCATCCGGCAATAATCGCAGTTGTCGACGTCCCAGGCGATCGAGGGCGTCGCCGGCGCGCAACTCATCAAGCCGAGCACGGCGATGAGCGCCGTGGCGGCGGCGGAGTGGCGGATCATGCGGCCTCCACCCGGCGGCGCGTCCCGACCCAGACGCCCGCCGCGAGCAGGAAGGAGCAGCCGAGGGCGATGGCCCCGAGGCCGGGCCACGCCGTGGCGGTGAAGTTGAGCAGCTGCTTCGAGCCGATGATCGGCGGCTGGTAGCTCATCCCCGGCACGATGATGATCGCGTGTTCCATGTCGAGGTTGTGGCCGTAGTCATATTCCCAGCGCCAGAAGTCCCAGAGGCCGACCGCGCCAAGCAGCGCGAATGCCGCGAGCCAGACCAGGATGCCGCGGCGCGACCCGCGCGCCGCGACCCCCAGTCCGGCCAGCACCAGCGCACCGATCAGGTACGGCATGTACACCAGCTCGGGAATGGACGACGGCTGGATCGGCTTCATCCCGATGTAGTGGTTGAGCCCGTTGATGTTGTCGAGGTCGTGTTCCTTGATCCCCGTGACGGTGTGGGCGTAGATGCGGAGGCCCAGCCCCTCGGGGTACTGCGGCGCCCCGAGGCGCACCTCCCACAGCGGAGTCGCCAGGGCCACCAGGCCGAGGAGGGCCGCAACGGCCAGCAGGAGGCGCGCTCGGGTGCTCATTTCAGCGCTGCCCGGCGGGCATCTTCATCCCCGCATGCGGATTGGCGGCTGTCGGCAGCGCCGCGGCACGCGCCTGCTGCGTCGCCGAGCGCGGGCTCAGCCCGCCACTCAGTTGCACGCCGCTCCCGGGGGCGCTCACCCGGACATACCCCTGCATCTCCTGGTGCAGCGCGCTGCAGAAGTCGGTGCAGTAGAAGGGGTAGACCCCGGGCGCCTTCGGCGTCCAGGTGATCGTCCGCGTCTCGCCCGGCTGCAGCACCAGCTCCGATGTCTGCATCCCGAGCACCGCGAAGCCGTGGAGGATGTCCCAGTCCTGCTCGATGTTGGTGACGTGCCAGTACACCGTGTCACCGACCTCGACGCCCTCGATCATGTCCGGCGCGAAGTGCGAGCGGATCGCGACCATCTTCACGTGCACCTGCTTCCCCTTCCGCGAGACGCCCGTCTCGGTCTCGGCCCGCACCACATACGGATGCTGGTTGTCCTTGAGCGAGAAGAACTTGACCTGCTTCTCCTTGATCAATGACGCCGGCAGCGCCTGGGCGTAGTGCGGCTCGCCCTGGGTCGGGAAGTCGAGCAGCATCTTCATCTTGTCGCCGCTGATGTCGATCAACTGCGCCGACTGCGTCAGCTCGCCGCCGGTCGGGAGGTAGCGGTCCTTGGTGATCTTGTTCAGCGCGACCACGTACTTGCCGTAGGGCTCGGTGCCGTCGCCGCCGGGGATCATCAGGTGGCCGATCGAGTAGTAGACCGGCATCCGGTCGAGCACCTCCCAGGTGCCCAGCTTCCACTTCACGATCTCCGACGAGATGAACATCGAGGTGTAGGCGTTGCCCTTGGCGTCGAACTCGGTGTGCAGGGGGCCGAGGCCCGGCTTCTGCACCTCACCCGCGATCACCGCGTCGTACTTGAGCACCGGGATCCCGTCGAGCTCGCCGTCGAAGGCCTTCGCCTGGATCGCGGCGATCATCTTGGTGAACGAGTGCACCGGAATCACCGACGCGAGCTTGCCGCCGCCGACGATGTACTCGCCGGTCGGGTCGATGTCGACGCCATGCGGCGACTTCGGCGTGGGCAGGAAGTACACCGCCCCCGGGCAGTCGGTCGGCAGCAGCATCTTCACCGACGTCTTCTTCTCGCTCACCGCCGACCGGGTCGCGGCCACCATGTAGTTGTGGCGATAGTTGGCGGGCACGCTCGCCGCCTTCCCGGCCGCCACGCACTTCTCGGCCTCCTTCCAGTTCACCGCCGCGATGTAGTCCTTGTCGTTCTTCGAGGCGTTCAGCTCGAGCTTGGTGTAGGCCTGCTCCGAGTTGTACGAGGTGAAGAAGAACCACCCCTCGGACTTCGCCTTGCCGGCGCGGCCGAGGTCGTAGTTGTAGCCGGGCATCAGGATCTGGAAGGCGATGTCCATCTTGCCGGGCTGGTTCGCCGTCACGAACGAGAGCGAGCCCTTGAAGTTCTGCTTGTAGGTCTCGATCGGGACGTCCTTGTTCGGCACCGGCACCGAGAAGCGGATCGCCGAGACGACGTACTCGGAGTTTGCGGTCACGAACGGCGAGGCGTGGCCGCCGGCGGCGTTCGGGATCTCGAGGATCTCGTCCGTCTCGAAGGTGGTCAGGTCGAGCCGGGCGATGCGGGGCGTGTTGTTGGCGTTGATGAAGAGCCAGCGCCCGTCGGGCATCCCGTTGGTCTTGGAGAGCTGCGGATGGTGGGTGTCATCCCAGGGCACCGGGCCGTAGGAGGTCTCCAGCATCGGCTTGGTCTCCTCGGAGTAGCCGTAGCCGTTCTCGGGGAACTGCGAGAAGACCGGAATGGTCTTGAGGAGCCGCCCCGAGGGGAGGCCGTACACCGTCATCTGGCCGCTGAAGCCGCCGGACATGAAGGAGTAGAACTCGTCGTGCTCGCCCGGCGCGACATAGACGCGCTGCGCGGCGTCGCCGGTGACGAGCTGCTTGGGAGCCGTGTTGCCACACCCTGCGGCCAGCAAGGCGGCCGCCGCGAGCAACGAGGACTGGGAGATGGTGCGGAGGGACATGCCCGCCTCATGCGCTTGGGGCCCCGTGGGGCCGGTCCGGTGCCGCTCCGCGGTCGCGGTGGCACGCAGGGAGAATCGCGCATGGCGGAACGGGGCGCCGTGACGGTTGTCACAGCCTGATTGGGATTCCCCCGAAACGACGGTTCCCCGCCCCCGAACGCAGTGAGGGCGGCGGGGTCTCCGAGCCAGATACACTCGGTCCCCCCACCTGCGGGTACCGAGTGCAGCGACTTCGGAGGCCCCGCCGCTCGCGCGTTGCGCGAGGGCGGGGAGGAGATCACCCCAACGCCGGCCCCCGCACCCTCGCCCTGAGCGCCCCCACCCCGAACCCCATCCCGATCAGCTGGAAGGCGCCCCCGGCGACGGTCAGCAGCCGCCAGCCTGCAGCATTGCTGCTGGCGTGGGCCACCTCGCCGATGGCACGGGCGGTGGTGCCCAGGGTGAGGCACCAGTAGGCCGCCTCGCCGAGCCAGGGCTGGAGCGGTGGGGCGCCGCGGGGCGGGCGCGGGAAGAGCCAGAGCGCGGTGCCGAGGATGGTCGAGAGGATGGTGCCGACGAGGAGCAGGTGGGTGTGCGCGGAGACGAGCCAGGGCGACGGCCAGACGCCGCGGAGCTCGCGACCGACCAGCATCCAGAGCCCCAGCGCGAGGCCGCAGCCGAGGAAGGCGGCGGCCGTCGCGAGGAAGCGACGCGAAATCGGTGACATCGCCTAGCGCATCGCCGGCCGCTCGACCACGGGCATCGGTCGAGCCGCCGGGAGCCGCGTCGGGGGGATCGCGGCATGATCGAGTGTGCGCCAGAGGTTCCAGCCGAGGAGGTAGGCGCCCAGCGCGGAGAGCCCGCCGCCGCTGCCGAGCAACCAGATGCCGAGCGGCGAACCGTCGGCACGCGCCGCGAAGCCGCACGCCACCAGGACCAGGCCGACGTTGGCGAGCACGAAGTGGACGGTCTGCAGCTTCGGCGCATGCAGCGGCGTCGCCGCGAAGCGCGGGAAGACGTGGTACGCCACGCCGGCGATCATCATCGTGACGAAGCCGAGCAGCAGGATGTGCAGGTGCACCGGGCGATAGCGCGTCCAGGCGGGGTGCACCGCCATGGCGACGCCGAGCGAGACGCCGGCCGCAAGCCAGAGCAGCGAGGCGCGCAGGAAGCGGATGACGGCGCGGTCCATCAGCAGGAGCCGCAGCAGTTGGGGCGCAGCACCACTTGCAGTTCCAGCGGCTCGTCGAGCGCCTCGACCGCATGCACCACGTTCGCGTCGAGCTGCACCACGTCGCCCGCCGCGATCTCGCGCGCCTCAAGCCCGTCAACGGTCAGGATGCCGCGACCGGTGATTGCCATGATCACGATCCGCGCGCGGTTCTTGTGCTCAAGCAGTCGCTGGTGCGGCGCAAAGCGCACCGTGAACGACCGCCCTGTCTCATCCTCGGTCACGTCCGACACGATCGGGTGCTTCGTCGGCACCGTCTCGGCGTGCATCATCTCTGGCAACATCGACCACTCCAGTTGGGGGACAGCTGGAGGATGGCAGGAGGCGCGGTGAGGGGCCGTGACGGTTGTCACAGGTCGGGGAAACGGTGAACGGTGGACGGGGTGTGGTGAGACGTAAGACGTGAAACGGGAGCCGATTGGCCAGTCACGTTTCACGTCTCACCTTTCACGCGCCCACTCACCCCGCTCACCGTTCACGCCACCCCCCCGCCCCCACGGTTATCGTTGAGCATGGCCTCCCCCGCCGACATCCTCCGCGGTATCCCCTTCTTTACCGAGATTCCCGAGCCGGTGCTCGAACGCCTCGCGTCGCGCTGCGTCCCGCGCACGGTTGGCGAGGGCTTCACCCTCTTCCGGAGCGGCGACCGCTGCAGCGGCCTCTACCTGGTGCTCGAGGGGCAGGTGCGGATCTACCGGACCGCGACCGATGGCCGCGAGCAGACGCTCTCGCTGGAGGGTGCCGGCCGTCCGGTCGCCGAGCTGCCGCTCTTTGACGGCGGCCCGTACCCCGCCTCGGCGGTCACCGCGGCCCCGTCACGGCTCGCCTTCCTGCCGCGCGCCGAGTTCGAACACGCCTTCAAAACCGACCCCGACGTCGCGACCGCCGTGGTCCGTGCGCTCGGTGGCCGGCTGCGCCATCTGGTGCAGCTCGTGGAGACGCTCGCCTTCCGCGACGTCGCAGCCCGGCTCGCGATGCTGCTCGCCGATCAGGCCGACCAGCGCGGAACGGTGGTGGACGACGGCGTCCGCCTCGAGCTCCTGCGGACCCAGGAGCAGCTCGCCGCCGCGATCGGCACCGCGCGCGAGTCGGTCTCCCGCGCCATGAAGCAGCTGAAGGCGAAGGGGCTGATCCGGTCGCAGGATGGCAACATCCTCGAGCTGGTCGCCACGGCCCGACTGCGCGAGTATGCGCGGGGCGAGGGATGAGACATCCGTCACGGCAGCTCCGTTCCGCCGCCGCCACATTGTGTCCATGACCTCGCCGGACGGCATGACCCTCCCCGAATTCGATCCGTCGACGATCGTCGATCTCGACGTACGCGACGAGCTCGCCGCGGGCCGCGAACCGCTGCCGCAGATTCTCAAGGTCGCCCAGCAACTCGGCCCGGGGCAGGTCCTGCACCTCCGCTCCCCCTTTCGCCCCTCGCCGCTGAGCTCCCGCCTGGGCCACCTCGGCTTCGCATCACACTCCTTCTGTTTCGGTGACGACGACTGGTCGACCTGGTTCTGGAAGGCGGACACGCCACTGCGTGCGCCGGCCGTTACCGTCGAGGTGGCGCCGGCGCCAAGCGGGGTGATCGACCTGCGACTGCTGCCGCCCCCCGAACCGCTGCTGGTGATTCTCGAACGCGTCGAGCAGAGCCGTGATTCCTTCGACGTCCTGCTCCCGTTCTTCCCGGAGCCGCTCGTCGCGCTGCTGGAACCGGCCGGCCGCCGCGTGACGCTGGTGGAATCGCGGGCGGATGGGGTGCAGGTGCGGATTGAGGGGAGAGGTGAACGGTGAACGGTGAACGGGACGGGGCTGTCATCCCTCGCTCCGCTCGGGATGACGGTGCTGGGAGGGAACGCATCGCAGAGGCTTAATTTCTGAGATGCACCCCACCCCACTACTCCTCGCCGCCCTGCTCGGACTCGTCGCCACCGACGTGGCCGCCCAGGCACCGCGCCGCTTCACGGCCACCTCGCCATGCACCGCGGCCCAGCGCGCGGCAGGATGCCTGATCGTCCTCGGCTCGGGAACCCCGCTCCCCGACCCCGACCACGCGGGGGCCGCCTACGCGGTTGTGTTTGGCGATCGCACCTTCCTCTTCGACGCCGGCGCGGGCGTCATGCGCCGCGTCGCGGCGGCGGGGCTCCCGATCGACGGCGTGACCGCCGCCTTCCTTACCCACCTGCACAGCGACCACACCCTCGGCCTCCCCGACCTCCTCCTCACCACCTGGACGATGGGTCGCCGCGGCCCCTTCCCGCTGATCGGTCCACCCGGCACGCGCACCATGGTCGATCGCCTCCTCACGGCGTGGCAGGAGGACATCACCGCGCGCATCAACGGCCTCGAGCATGGCCAGCCGGCCGGCCCCGGCGTCACGGTGATCGAGTCGCGCGGCGGCGTGGTGTACGACAGCGCGGGCGTGCGCATCGAGGCCGTCCCGGTCTCACACGGCGCCTTTGACGTGGCGTTCGGCTACAAGATTGTCCTCCCCGGTCGGACGATCGTCCTCTCGGGCGACACCGGGCCGGGCGATGCGCTCCTCGCGACGGCGCGTGGCGCCGACCTGCTCGTGCACGAGGTCTATCCATCGGTGCGCCTCAAGGCCGAGGCACGGCCGGGCGGCGAGTCGTGGCCGGCGTACATGCACAGCGTGCACACGAGCGACGTGGAGGTCGGAGCGCTCGCCGCGCGCGCCGGCGTGAAGCAGCTGCTGCTGACGCACATCGTGCGGATGGGCGGCACCGATGCCGAGCTGCTCGCCGGGGTCAGGCGCGGAGGGTACCGAGGCGTGGTGCGGATCGCGGGGGACCTGAGGGCTTATTGAGAATCGCCTACGCTGTGGGGGCACCAACCCCATCGAACGGTCGAGGCGCCGCGCGCGAATAGCCCGTGTGGGCGCGACGAGGGTGGCGGCGCCGCTCTAGCGGGATGGGGGGGAGGGCGCGATACTCCGACCGGAGCCATCACGCCGGGTGGTCTCGCTCTCATCGTATCTCCACTCGCCTCGAAGGACCCCGAGTGACTGATTCCGCGGCGGATCGGACGGAGGTTGCCCTCCGCACACGCACCATCCTCTACCGGATGATGGCGGAGGCGAACCGCGCGGTCATCACCGCGACCAATCGCGAACAGCTCTTCCAGGCGCTCTGCCAGATCGCCGTCGACACCGGGCGGTTCCGGTTCGCGTGGGTCGGCGTCCCGGGCAATGGCCTCGTGGTCCCGACAACCTGGGCTGGCAACGACGGCGGCTATCTCGCGACGCTGCGCGTCTCGCTCGATCCGGCCGATCCCACTTCGCAGGGGCCGACCGGCCGCGCGGTGCTCGCCGGCGAGCGGACGGTCGTGAACGACTTCCTCGTCTCCCCGATGACGGCGCCGTGGCACCAGCAGGGGCGGAGCTCGGGGTTTGCGGCCTCGGCGGCGTTCCCGCTCTTCGAAGAGGAGCGTGTCGCGGCGGTCCTCAATCTCTACTCCGAACAACCAGGGTTCTTCACCCCCGAGCTGATCGAGACCCTCGGGGAGATCACGCCGACGGTCTCGCTCGCCCTCGCCGCCTTCAAGCAGGCGGCGGAACGGACGCGTCTCCAGGCGCAGATGCTGCAGTCGCAGAAGACGGAGGCGATCGGTCAGCTCGCGAGCGGGGTGGCCCACGACTTCAACAACGTCCTCACCGTGATTAACGGCTGTGCGGAGCTGCTGCAGGAACAGATCCCGGCCGAGCATCCGGCGCGCGACCTGCTCGAGGAGATCCGCGAGGCAGGCAAACGGGCGAGCAATCTCACCCGGCAGCTGCTCTCCTTCAGTCGGCAGCAGGTGGTGGCGCCGCGGCTCCTCGACCTCAACGACGTGATCGGCGAGAGCGAGAAGATGATCCGGCGCCTGATCGGGGCCGATATCGCGCTCACCACCGAACTGGCGTCGCCGATGTGGCCGGTCGATGCCGATCCGGGCCAGATCGAGCAGGTGCTGCTCAACCTTGCCGTCAACGCGCGTGACGCGATGCCGGAGGGAGGCGCCCTGGTGATGCGGAGCCGCTGCGAAACGCTGACGGCCACCGACGACAAGGTGCCGCCGGGCGAGTTCGTCGTCCTCGAGATGATCGACAACGGCAGCGGCATGGACGCCGAGACGCTCGCGCACCTCTTCGAGCCGTTCTTCACGACCAAGGGGCCGGGCAAGGGCACCGGACTCGGCCTCGCGACAGTCGCGACGATCGTCCGGGATGCGATGGGTCAGGTGACCGTTGATAGCGTCCCCGGGACAGGGACGACCTTCCGCGTCTACCTGCCGCGCGCCGCCGGTACCGTGGTGCCGCCAGCGCCGGCACCCGCGCACGGCACGATGCCGCGTGGCACCGAGACGATCCTGCTGGTCGAGGACGACGATGCGCTGCGCCACCTGGTCCGGACGATGCTGCGCAGTCTGGGATACGTTGTCCATGAGGAAGCCAATGGTGCCGCCGCGATCACCTTCGCCCGCGGCCTGAAGGCGCCGATCCACCTCCTCGTCTCCGACGTCGTGATGCCGCACCTCGGCGGCCGGCAACTCGCCGATGCCCTCCTCGCGGTGCGCCCGGAGTGTCGGGTGCTCTTCCTCTCGGGCTACAACACCGAGGAGATGATCCGGCGCGGCGTGGTGGATTCACCCCACAACTTCCTGCAGAAGCCGTTCGCTGTGCAGGAGCTCGCGAAGCAGGTCCGCCAGGTCCTCGATTCGCCGCGCTGAGCCGTTACACCACCGCCCCGAACAGGCGTCCAACCAGCGCCGTCACCCCCATCGCCACGCCGCCCCAGAAGGCGACGCGCAGGGCGCCACGCACCAGCGACGCGCCGCCCAGGTGTGCCGCGACCGCACCGAGCCCCACCAACAACACGATCGTCGACGCGACGACGCCAGCCGAGAGACTGCCGGTCGGCAGGACGGCGGCGAGGATCGCCGGCGGCGCCGCGCCAACCGCGAACGACGCCGCCGAGGCGATCGCCGCCTGGATCGGTTTGGCCGTGGTGAATTCGTGGATGCCGAGTTCGTCGCGCGCGTGCGCGCCGAGGACGTCGTGCGCCGTGAGCTGCACGGCAACTTGCCCGGCGAGCTCTGGCGTGAGGCCGCGCTTGACGTAGATGTCGGTCAGCTCGGCAAGTTCCGGCTCCGGATCGGTCGCGAGCTCGACCCGTTCCCGCGCGATGTCGGCCTGCTCCGTGTCGGCCTGCGACGAGACCGAGACGTATTCCCCGGCCGCCATCGAGAGCGCACCGGCCGCGAGCCCGGCGACCGCCGCGACAAGGATCGCCGCGCGGTCCGGGGCCGCGGCCGCCACGCCGACGACGAGCGAGGAGGTGGAGATGAGACCGTCGTTGGCCCCGAGGACGGCGGCGCGGAGCCAGCCGATGCGATCACTGCGATGGCGTTCGATGTGCACGAGCAACTCCCGTTGCGGGATACTGAATACTACTCCTCAATCCCGCCGCGGATCGGCGAGCCGGCGCGTCCCCATTCCGCCGTACGCTCCAAGGAGCGAGAGGCCACGCCACTACACCAGCCGCGAGAAGCGGCGACTGAGGCGAGGAAAGTCCACACCGTATGCCACGTACGAGACGACGCCGAACGCGAGCACTGGCAGCAGCGTCTCCATGGCGGGCCCTGCCGGCGCCGGCGCTGGGTTCGACGCGCACGCGGTCAGCACGGCGCCGAAGAGCAGCGATGCGAGCGCGAGCCACTGGTACAATCGGAAGCCGTGCCAGACGGCGGTTTGCGGCTCGCCGCGAAAGTGCTCCTCGACGAAGCGCCCGAGGCCGGTGAGCACGAAGTAGAGACCGACGATGAACGACAACGCCGCCCCGAGGGTCCAGAGCCGCAGCAAGGCCGCCGTGACGAACACCATCCATCCCGCCGAGTAGAGCTGCGTCGGGTGGAGCGGTCGCCCGCCGAGCGTCGACAACCGCGTGACGCGCGAGCGCGGATGGTGGTAGTGGATGCCGAGCCACTCCGGACATTCGGCACCGTGACAGCATCCCTGCACCAGGCAGCGCCCCCGGCCGATCGCCTGAGCCAGCGACCCGCCGATCGCAAAGGCGGCCCACAGCAGCCAGGCGTCGGCACCGAGCAGCGCCGCCACGCCGACACCGAGGATCGTCCCGACGACGCTCCCGTAATAGCCATAGGGACGCAGCAATTGCGACGATCCCTCGACCAGCTGGGCCCAGAGCGCCGCCCCCACCACCGACGCGGCCGCGAGCCCGAGCAGCGGCCAGAGCTGGTCGGCCCCCGCCAGCGCGAGCATGACGATCAGGCCGGCGACCGCCCCGAGCGCCGCGAAGAGGCCATGATTGATGCAGCGCACCGGACCGATGGTCCACTCGTGCCAGCCGTTGGCGATGCGCTCGGCGCGTCGGCGAACCGCTTCCCAGAGCCGGGCCGCCCGCACGACGCCCCACGCCGCGAGGACGCCGGCGACGACGTCGAGCACGGAGTGCATCCCGGTCGTCACGCAGCTGACCGCGACCCCTGCGGCCAGCAGTCCCCACAGCACGCCGAGTCGTGGCCAGCGGCGCGCAAAGATCGCAGCCGCCAGCACGGTCCAGACCACGTGGAATGCGGGAAAGGCGGTGACGGGTCGGTCGCGCAGCCGCTCGAGGCGCATCATCGACTCGACGAGACCGTTGCCCGTCACCGGCTTGGCCTCTGCCACGAGCGGTAACAGGAGGTAGAGCGGGATGATCACCACCATCGCCAGCCAGCCGCGCTGGATGAACCAGCGGAGGTCGCTGCGGGTCGCGGCGACCACCGGAACGAGCAGCACGGCGGGGTAGGCGAGCGCATAAATCGGCTCGGTCCACGGAAGCACCGGCCACGCGGCATCCCACGCCTGCCAGGTCGTGACGGCATCCGGCGGGACGCCGAGCCATTCGACCGATTCGTAGAGGATCAGCCAGGGCATCAGCAGGAGCGCGGCGACGGCGAGACGATCCCACGAGGTCGGCCGAGCGTCGCTCGCGGGCGGCAGGTGCAATCGGGGCGGTACGATATGCGCGCCGAAGTGCCGCCGGGTCACCTCCGTCTCGAAGCCGACGACCCAGGCGGCGGCCGACGCGGCCAGCAGCGGCGTCACCACCCACAACCCGCCGGGTGACTGCGCGGCCAGCGCGCAGCCCGCACTCAACAGCACGGCGCCGACGTAGATCGGATGCGCGATCACTCCGTAGATCCCCGTCGAGACGAAGTGCGCCGGCGGGTACGGACTCATCGGCAGTCCGCGACCGCGCCGCCAGAGCGCGACGGTCGCGGCCACGATGCAGCAGGTGCCGCTCGCGATGAGCGCCACCGCAAGCAGTGGGACATCAGGAACGGGGAGGGCGAGGAAGCGATCCAGGCGCCCGGCCCAGAGCACCAGGCCGGCCGGCAGCGCCACGGCGAAGAGGAGCCCGTAGGCCACCTTGCCGATGCTCATCGCCACTCAACGAATTCGTGAATCACCCAGCCGCTGCTCGGTGGCAATCCCGGGCGCTGCAGCGTGCCGCGCGAGAGCCAGCGTCGCTGGTGCAGCTGGCCGATCGGACTCATGATGGTCTTCAGGATCTCGAGCGGTGCCAGCAGGCCGCTCGCCCGCTCGTCGGTCAGCAGCTGCGCCTCGGCGAGCGTGAGGGTCGTGCCGTCGGCGGCACGCACCACCTGCTCGGTGATGACGTCGGCGTCGATCGTCACGCCGTCACGGATCAGCAGGGCAAGTGGATGATCGCCCTGCCACTCGATCCAGACGAGCGAGGCGTCGGGGGCGATGAAGCGGCCCCAGCGAATGGTGTCCGCCGGAATGCGCCACGGCAGCAGCGTGAGATCGAGTCGTTCGACGTAGCCGAGCCCTTCGAGCAGCTGGTCGCCGCAGTGCACGCGCATCGTGGCGCGCGGGAGTACCGCACTCCAAGTCACCTGCCCCTGCGGCGTGACCAGCAGTTCCCGCGTGACGCTCGGTGCGCCGCGACGCCCCTCGATCAGGAGATCGATCGGGTCAGCGTGCCAGCGGATGCCCTCCTCGAGACACGGCGGGCCGACCTCCTGCGCGCTGGTGCGCCAAGGCATCGGCCCGTGTTCGCGCCCGCCGACCTGCACCGCGGAGAAGTGCGGGCGGAGGCGACCCCAGTGGACTTCGCCCCAGTAGGCAATCGCGAAGTCGCCACGCTCGGTCACCACGTCGAAATACCATTTCGTCAGCGAGAAGGACACGGGAGACTCCGTGCGCGACGAGGGTGGGGGCGGAGGAAAGGTAGTGCGGGGTACGGGACGGAGGGTGAATCGTGATCGGTGAACGGGGAATGTTGAGACCTGCTCCCCGCCCTCGGGCGCAGCCCGAGCGGCGGGGCCTCCGAACCGGATACACTCGGTCATCAAGCCGGTGAAGTACCGAGTGCAGCGACTTCGGAGGCCCCGCCGCCCTCACTCCGTTCGGGGGCGGGGAAAGCCCACCCTCACCCCACCCGCTGTTCTCCTCGCAACACGAACGCCGTCACCTCCGGTCGCACATTGAATCGCGCCCGGATCAGGTAGCCCACGCCGCGATTGATATAGAGGGTGCGCTCGCCACGCACGGCGATCGCACCGGCGGTGTAACGCGGATTCTCCACGGGTAGGATCGGCGGTGGGAGGAACGGCGGCTTGCACTGTCCACCGTGGGTGTGCCCCGCGAGGATCCAGCCCTGGTAACCGTTCCAGATCGGCTGATCGGCGGCATCGGGATTGTGGCAGAGCACCAGCCGCGGCGCCTCGCTCGCGGCGAGCAGCGCCGGTGGCGGCGTGAAGAACGGACCCCAGAGGTCCTCGATCCCGATGATCGTGAGACCCTCGACCGTCGCCGCCTCGTTGCGCAGCATCCGCACGCCGTGCGCTTCGGCGCCCGCCGTGATCGCGTCGGCCACCGCCGGCATCCGCCAGTTGGTGCCGTAGTCGTGGTTGCCGAGGATGCCGAGAGTGGCGAGACGACCGCGCGGAAAGGAGGGGATCAGCCGATTGAAGGCCTGCAGCTGCGTGCTCCGCCGATAGCTGATCCAGTCGCCGGTCATCACCACGATGTCGGGCTGCAGCGCGGCCACGGTGGCGAAGGTCTTGGCGATGTAGCTGTCGTCGACGCGCGGCCCCATGTGCAGGTCGCTCAACTGCACCAGCGTCTTTCCTTCGAGCGCGGCGGGAAGGCCGCGGATCGGGAGATCGCGCGTGACGACCTCGAGCCACTCGGGCTCCCAACCGACGGCGTAGCCGAGCGCGGCGAGACCGGTGCCGACCGTGGCGCCGGCGGCGCGCAGCAGCAGCTGGCGGCGCGTCAGGTCACGTTTCACGTTTCACCGCGGCCTAACGGCCGCGGTTGGAGGCGGCGTGGCTCACGGTGCGTCACCGCTCATCCGACAACGTACGCTTCCATCGCGAAATACTCGGCGAGTCCCAGCTGGTTCAGCAGTTCCGCGGTCCCCTTGTTGCGCGCCTCGACGCGCTGCCAGAACTCGCGATCGTCCTGGCCCGGGAAGGGCGCCGAGTCCTTCTGCGACTGGTGCTTGAAGATCGCCTGGATCTTGAGCTTGAGCTCTTCCTGCGCGAGCGGCACCAGCCAGGTCGCCTCGGTGACCGGCCACTCCTGCCACGCACCGCGGTAGAGCCACACCTCGGGGGTGATGCCGAGCGGCTTGACCTCATGCAGCGCGAGCTCGATCGCGTCCTTGCAGAGGCGGTGCGTGCCGTGCGGATCGGAGAGATCGCCCGCCACGAGCACCAGGTCGGGATCGACCTCCTCGAGCAGCGCGCGGATGATCGCGACGTCGCGCGGGCCGATCGGATCCTTCTTGACCTTGCCGGTCTGGTAGAACGGCAGGTTCAGGAATCGCGCGTTGTGGCGCGAGAGGCCGAGGGTCTCGATGCCGCTCACCGCCTCGCCTTCGCGGATCACGCGCTTGAGGTCCTGCACCTCGACGGAGTCGATGTCGCCCGGCGCCTTCGCCTCGAGCGACGTGCGGACCCGTTCGGCGAGCGAGTCGACCGCGCGGCGGCCGAGGTGCGCGTCGCTCGGCGAGTCGCTCGATCACTTCCACGTAGCGCAGCGCGTCGTGATCGAAGACGGCGATGTTGCCGCTGGTCATGTAGGCGACGAGGATCTTGTTCTCGTTGAGGATCAGCTTGCGCAGGATCCCGCCCGCCGAGATGACGTCGTCGTCTGGATGCGGCGAGAAGCAGATGATCGTCTTCCCCTTGGGCAGCTTCGAGCGGCCACGGATCTTGGCGCCGAGGGCGTTGAAGGCCGCGCCGTTGACGGCACCCGCCTCGCCGTGCCGCGCCACCAGCGGCGACAGATGATGCTCGGCGTAGTCGGCTTCGGTCAGCTTGAGGATCGCCTTGCCCGCAGTCTGCGAGAGCCAGGCGACCGCGCGCAGTTCGAGTTCCGGCGTCCATTCGATCTCGTCGAGCAGCCACGGCGTGGCGATCCGCGTGAGATCGGCGGAGGCGGCGCCGTCGCAGTAGACGACGGTGTTCGGGTGCCCCTGCAGGAAGGTCGCGGCGACATGGTGGTCGATCTCGCCTTCGATCGCGCGGCGGAGGATCCCCGACTTGTGCTCGCCGGTGGCGAGGAGGAGGATCTCGCGCGCCTCGAGGATCGTGGCGACGCCCATGGTGATCGCCTGGCGCGGGACATTGCGCTCGCCGAAGAAGTCGGCGGCGGCATCCCGACGCGTCACGGCGTCGAGCGTGACGAGCCGTGTCCTGGAGTCGGCGCCGGAGCCGGGCTCGTTGAAGCCGATGTGGCCGGTCTTGCCGATGCCGAGGAGCTGGAGGTCGATCCCGCCGGCCTCCCTGATCTGCTGCTCGTACTCGGCGCAGACCACCTCGACCGCTTCCCGATCGACCGATCCCGGCGGCACGTGGCACTTCGCCGGGTCGAGGTCGACCAGGTCGAAGAGGTGCTCGCGCATGAAGCGGTGGTAGGAGTGGAGCGAGTCGGGGGCCATCGGCCAGTACTCGTCGAGGTTGAAGGTCTCGACGGTCTTGAACGAGAGCCCCTCCTCGCGGTGCATCCGGACCAGCTCGGCGTAGACCCCGACGGGGGTCGATCCGGTGGCGAGGCCGAGGACGGTCCCCTTCCCCTCGGCGGCGCGGGAGCGGATGAGGTCGGCGATGCGGCGCGCGGCGGCGCGCGCGAGGGCTTCCGGCGGATCGAGGATCTCGACCGGGAGGCGTTCGAGGCGTTTGAGGGAGGCCATGCCGGAATGTAATGTCCGTTTCAGCCGCGCATGTCAATGCGCGGCGCCGGCGCAGCCGGCGTGCGGTGAGGGGGTATTGAGATCGACCCCCCGCCCTCGGGCGCAGCCCGAGCGGCGGGGCCTCCGAACCAGATACACTCGGTCGCCTACCCAGTGAGGTACCGAGTGCAGCGACTTCGGAGGCCCCGCCGCCCTCACTGCGTTCGGGGGCGGGGAACGATCAGCCCCTCACCCCGCGCCCCCGGGTCACTGGTCACTGGTCACAGGTCACAGGTCACCCTTCCCGCCTACCCTAGAACTTCCAGGTATACCCCACCCGCACCACCTGCGTCTCCAGGTAGTCGGTGCTCTCCATCCGGAAATCGGTGCCGTTGATGGTTCGGCGGATCTGCATGGTGTTGAGCAGGTCGGTGGCGTTGGCGACGAACTCGCCACGGCCGCGCATGACGCTCTTCCGGAGGCCGATGTCGAGCGAGTAGCGGCTGCCGATGCGACCCTGCGGGAAGAGGTCGGGCGCGAGGTAGATGCTGGAGACGCGCGTCTCCCAGTTGCCGGGGAGTCGCAGGTTGCCGTTGACCTTCAGCGACCCCGACGTGAGCGACGTCTTCGCCGCCGAGAAGGTCACCGGCACCGGATAGAGGTTCACGACGGTGAAGGCGCCGATGCTCGTGCGGTAGAGGGAGGCGTTGGCGCTGAGCGACACCGCCGGCGATACCGTCTGCTGCCAGACCAGCTCCGACCCGGTGATCCGGCTGCGCCCGGCGTTCTGGAAGACGTTGTAGAGCAGCGGACTCCCCGGCGCCTGCGTCGCGATGCGCGTGATCGTCGCGTCGACGATGCGATGATAGCCAGCGGCGTAGAGGCTGCCGCGGCCCCACGCGGTGCGATAGCCGAGGTCCACCGAGGTCGTGAACTGCGGCCGCAGGCCGGGGTTGCCGACCTTGATGAGCTCCGGTTCGTCGTACTTCGGGAAGATGCGGATGTCGACCTCGTTCGGCCGGTCGACGCGTCGGTTGACGAAGAGCGACAGCTTGTGCCCGTCGTCGAACTTCCACGCAAGGCGCACCGTCGGGAACGGCCGGGTGTAGCGATAGCCGTCGCTGCTATAGGTGTTGTGGTCGGGATTGACGTCGTAGTCGACCAGCACATGCTCGAGGCGGAGGCCACCCTCGACCTCGAGCTTCGGCCCCTCGAAGACGTAGGTGCCGTAGACGGCGGGGATCCGCTCCTTGTAGGTGGCCCAGCCACCTGCGCCGCTGTCGATCGGCGAGCGCTCGCCCGGAAAGAAGCGCATGTTGACCGGGATCGAGCGGTAGCGCCCCTTGAAGCCGAACTCCACCCGTCCCTGCCTGAGCGGCCGCACGTAGTCGGCGTTGAGGTCGCCGATGTGTTCGTCGGAGAGCAGCTTGAAGGCGTCCTGCCCGACGAAGTCCGGGAGGGTGTTGGTGAAGAAATACTTCTCGTCCTCGCGATGGAACGAGTAGTTGCCCGTCAGCGTGAGCGTGTGCCCGGGCTGCTGGAAGCGGCGCGTGTACACCGCCGACCCCACGGCGGTGTACTTGACCTCGTCCTCGAGGAACTGCCACAGCCGAATGCGATTGGTCAGGCCGCCGGTGAAGTACGGGTTGTCGCCGTCGTCGAGGATCTTCTCGCGATTGCCCAGTGCCGAGACGCTGAGGCTGCTGTGCGCGCTCACCGCGTGATCGACCCCGGCGCTGAGCGTCTGGTAGTCGGTGCTGCGGTTCCGCAGGAGCTGCTGCGTGATGACCGTGCCGTCGTCGTAGGTGCGGGTGGCAAAGTCATTCCGGTTCAAGGTGGGCGCGTGGAGCCAGTCACCGCGCAGGAAGGTGTTGGTCCCGCCGGCGCGATGATTGACGGCAAACGACGGATTCAGCTTCGGCGTGTGGAGCTCCTGCGGACGGATGCCGGGGAGGTTGTCGCGCCTGGACCAGAGGGCGCCCGCGCCCGCGGTCATGCCGAGGCGGCCGTTCCAGCCGTCCTGCTTCTCCTGCTTGAAGATCAGGTTGATGATCCCCGCGCTCGCGTTGGCGTCGTACTTCGCGCCGGGATTGGTGATGATCTCGATGCGTTCGATGGCGGACGCGGGGAGATTCTCGAGGCCGCTCTGCGAGGCGATGCCGGTCAGCGCCGACTGCTTGCCGTCGATCAGCACCGCGACCTTGTCGCTGCCGCGGAGCTGGATCTTGCCATCCTGTCCGACGGTGACGCCGGGCAGCGCCGCCATCGCCTGGACGACCGAGCCGCCTGCCTGCGCGATGTTGTCGGCGACCTGGTAGCTCTTGCGGTCCAGCGCGGCGGCGACCTCATCGGCGGTGGCCGTGGTCGTCACATCGCCGAGGACGGCGGCGACGGCCGACATGCGCAGCACGCCGAGGTCGAGGAAGGCGCTGAGCTCGCCGACGAAGAGTTGCTGGGTCAGCGGGGCATAGCCGATCACGCGGGCGTCGAAGAGGTAGGTACCCTTGGGCGTCCCGCTGAACGTGAAGGCGCCTGCCGTGTCGGTGAGGCGACCGGCGACGAAGCTGCTGTCGCGTGCACGACGCAGCCGGACGGTCAGGTACGGGATGCCTTTGCCGGTCGCCGCGTCGACGACGCGGCCGGAAACGGTGACGCCGGACGACTGGGCCGCCGCGGGCAGGGCCGTCCCGAGCAGGAGCAACGGCAGAAGGCGCAGGAGACGATTGAGGGGGGTCATGCCCGAATTTAATGCGCGGACGGGATCATCTCGACTTCCCCGCCCTCGGGCGCAGCCCGAGCGGCGGGGCCTCCGAACCAGATACACTCGGTCGCCTACCCAGTGAGGTACCGAGTGCAGCGACTTCGGAGGCCCCGCCGCCCTCACTGCGTTCGGGGGCGGGGAATGATCAGCCCCTCACCCCGCGCCCCCGGGTCCCTGGTCACTGGTCACCGTTCGCGGCCTTCCGACATACACCTCCGTCTCATACTCCACCGTCACCCACCCATCGCGCCCATGCTCGGTGACGATCCGCTCGAGCTCGGCGAGCATCGGCTCATGGTTGGGGTGGCCCGCGGCTGGGGCATAGGAGGAGGAGAGGAGCCGACCACGGATGCCATTCCGGTCGAGTTCCTGGTGGTGGTCGAGCGTCCGCTTGATATAGTGCGCACCGCCGTAGAACGCCTCCAGTGAGGCGGCCGAGATGTTGGTGTGGACGACGTCCCGGTAGTCGGTGCCGAAGCGTTGGAGCAGCGCCTCGAAGGCGCGGAGGAAGGGGGAGGTCTCGGTGCGCCGAGTGTTCCAGACGAGCACCGCCCAGCCGTCGGGGCGGAGGATGCGTCGCCACTCGGCGCGCGCCTTCGGGACATCGAACCAGTGGAACGCCTGCGCCGCGATGGCGAGGTCGATCGACCCATCGGGGAGCGTGGTCGCCTCGGCGCGGCCGTTGACGCTGTGGAAGGCGGGGTAACCGCTGAGCAGGCGTTCGGCGGCATGGCGCATCGGATCATTCGGCTCGACGCCGTAGACGGTGTTGCCATTGCGGAGGAAGAGGTCCGCCGAGATCCCGGTGCCGGAGCCGATGTCGGCGATGATCGAGCCGGGCGTCAGCCCTGCTTCGGCGCGCAGGATCTCCAGAACGCCCGCCGGATAGCTCGGGCGATAGCGAACGTAGTCGTCGACGCGATTGGAGAAGCGGGCCGTGGGGTCGGTGGGCATCGGCACTGGGATGCTGGATGATGGATGATGGATTCCAAGCCCTCCGGCGCAGCGCGAGCCGTCGTTGAGATTTGTTCCCCGCCCTCGGGCGCAGCCCGAGCGGCGGGGCCTCCGACGTCGCTGTACTCGGTACCTCTAATGGAAAGCGACCGGGTGTATTGGGCTCGGAGGCCCCGCCGCCCTCCCTTCGGTAGGGGGCGGGGAAAGCTCACCCCCCGCCCATCGACCACGTGTACGACCACCACGCATCCACGCCGCATCCCTGGTAGATCGCAGGGCCGAGTTTGTGCTTCGCGGCAGCCTCCTTGAGACTCTTGATGTAGCGCGCCTTGAACTTCTCATCGGTGAGGCCGGCCACCTCGACACTGTCGAGCGTCCCGCGGGCCTCGATCAGGACGTGCACCTCGATCTTCTTGCCCCGGACCGAGCGGAGGGCGTCGAACGAAGGCACCACGCCGAACGGGCTGACCGGCACGTAGTCCGGGGTGTCCTTGCTGGCATTGGGCGGTGCGGTCACGCCGACACACTCCGCCGGAGTGCGCGTCGGCACCGGAGGATCCTTGGGCACCATCAGCATTTGGGCGCGCGATGGCGACGCGCCCCCGAGGAGCAACGCGACGAGCAGCGGGATCATGGGAGAGCGCATGCTGCGGGCCTCACTGGAGGGAGACCCGTTGAAGCTACTGCGAGGCGGGGGCGCGTGGGGCGCCAGGGAGGAGGGTGAGGGGTGAGGGGTGAGGGGTGAGGGGTGAGGGGTGAGGGGTGAGGGGTGAGGGGTGAGGAGGCCCACGGCGTTGTCATCCCGAGCGCAGCGAGGGACCTGCGCGGTCGTGGATGGGCCAGGGTTCCGTGCAGTCGCGACTACGCGGGTCCCTCGCTGCGCCCGGGATGACACCTCCAACCCCGGGCGTGTCTGTTTGTCTGTGTATGAGCCGAGGTTATGCATCGGCGGGGACGCGATCCCCGAAGGGCGTGTCTGTTTGTCTGTGTATGAGCCGAGGTTATGCATCGGCGGGGACGCGATCCCCGAAGAGCAATCGAATGTGCCGCATCGCCTCGCGCCAGTGCTGGGGCGGCTGGAAGCGGACGGTTGCGTGGCGGAGCGCGAGGTACAGGAGCTTGGCCGCGGCGTCGGCGTTCGGAAAATGGCCGCGGACCTTGAGTGACTTCCGCAGCGTGGCGTGCAGGCTCTCGATCGCGTTGGTCGAGTAGAGCAGGCGGCGGACCGGCACGGGATAGAGGAGCGCGGGGCTGATGCGCGCCCAGTGTCGGTGCCACAGCGGCGCGATTTCGGGATACGCCGTCCCGACCGGGCTCGCCGCAAACGCCGCCAGGGCCTGCTGCGCGGCCGCGTCGCTCGGGGCCAGGTAGATCGCCCGCAGCGCGGACGCCACGGCCCGACGCTCGCGCCAATTGACGGTGCGTAGACTCTGCCGCACCAGATGCACGACGCACTGCTGCACGACCGTCTCCGGAAACACCGCCTCAATCGCCGCCGGAAAGCCCGCCAGGCCATCGATCAGGGTGATCAGGATATCCCGCACCCCCCGGCCCTGCAGCTCGGTCAGGACGCGCTGCCAAAACGCGGCGCTCTCCTCCGCCGCAATCCAGAAGCCGAGCACGTCCTTGGTGCCGTCGGGGAGGAAGCCCAGCGCGAAGTAGACCACCTGCTGCCGGACGATCCCCTCGGTGCGCATCTTGACCCGCAGGCCATCCAGCGCGACCGCGACATACACCGGCTCGAGCGGCCGCTGCTGCCACGCCTGCGCCTCGTCCCACACGGCGTCGGTCACGGCGGTGATGACATCGGCCGAGACGGGGACCTGGTAGCACTCCTCCAGGTGGGCCTGGAGCTCCCGCACGGTGAGGCCCCGGGCGTAGAGCGACAGCACCTTTTGGTCGAAGCCCGGCAGGCGGCGCACCCCTTTCGGCACGAACGCCGGCGTGAAGGTCCCGGCCCGATCGCGCGGGATCGCCAGCGGCAAGGCGCCCTCATCGGTCAGCACGGTCTTCGGCGTGGTGCCATTGCGCGCATTACCGTCCGCGCCGCGCCCCTCGCCGGGCGGATAGCCCAGATGCTCGGTCAGCTCGGCCTGCAGCACCTGCTCGACCATCCGCTGCTTCAGGGCCCGGAACACCGCCTCCAACTGCTCGGGCGTCCGGACATCCGCCACCAGCGCCTCGACCGCGGCCTGCTGCGGATCCTCCCCTTTCCTCTGTCGTGCCATGGCCTACCTCCCGCTGTAGGATATGGCTCATACACAAACTTTCCGACAGGCCCGCTGGGAGGCCCGCGGTACCGCGGGGGACCCCGCTCGGCGGATGGGGGTCTGGGGTGAGGAGTGGGGGATTGCTTTCCTTCCAATCGGCTAGACGAGCTCGAGGTGCAGCGTCCGGCCCACGGCGGTGGCTGCCCGCGAGAGCGTCTTGAGGGTGACCGCCTGATTCTTCGGGTCGAGAAGACGGTCCACGGCAATACGGCTCGTCCCCATGCGCTTTGCCATCGCCGTGTTGGACAGCTTCTGTTTGGCCATCTCTGCGGCAATCTGGCGCGCCACCACCCGCTTGACCGCGATGGCGGTCGTTTCCTCGAGGATGCCTTCTTCCTGGAGCCAGCTGTCGAAGCTGGAACCGATGTTCTTCTTCTTCATGTATCGACTCCATTTCGCATGCGTGCGACCGACCGCTCCCTCACCGGCTCGTTGCCCTCCGGCGTTCGATAGAAATGAGCGTGAATCCGCTTGAGCTCCGGATCCATGTTGCGAATGTACCATTTTTGGTACACCTGTCAAGGAAGGGGCGCCGGCTTCCTGAACCTCACGGCCTGATCGTCTGACTCCTCCCATTCGGTCCCGTCACCCGGACGAAGCTCCCGGTGTCGCGGGCAAAGAGCTGCAGCCCACCGTCCTTGTCATCGGAGAGGGCGAGGGCGGTGCCGTTGGCGGCGGCGGTGAGCTTCACCACCGGGCCGCTCGTGGGGTCGATGAGGCGGAGCAGCACCGTCTCGGGATAGCGGACGCCGGCGACGGTGGTCGCGGGCTGCACGGTGAGGGAGGCGCGGACGCGCTGCTGGGCATCGACGATCTCGAGCCCGCCGGTGCGGAGGACGCCCGACGAGGCCTGCCGCGCGGCGACGGAATCGACGCGGCCGAGGAGGATGCCGCCGAGCAGGAGAAGGTTGAGGACGGTGAGGCCGAGGGCGAGTGATTCGCGGCGCATGGGGGGCTCCAGGGAGAGGGGGGTCTTCCTGAGATGGCGGGGGTGGGGTGAAGGTTTAGGGGGCAGCTGAAAGGATGGCGAGGCGCCTCGTCACCGCACCCTGTACCGCACCACCGACTCGACGCCATCGCGATCGGTTTCCACGCCCCACACCCATCCCTTGATCGACGCTTCGAGGGTCACGCCCTCGGGGGTCCGGAGGTCGCCAACGACACGACCGCTGAGGTCGATGATTTCCCAGTACTGCCCCGCTTCTGTTCGCTGTCCCACCCAGAGTCGATCGCGATCATCGAAGAAAGCGAACGAGGCCGGCGGGTAGTGCGAGGGCGCAGGCATCTGCGCCCGCAGGCTGGCAGCCTGCTTGGCACTCGCCGGGACCTTTGCGAGGAGGTCGTCGACTGCCCGCCGATAGACCCGCGGATTCATCGGGAACCTGGGAGGGTGATAGCTCCGCGAGTAGATCGTGTCACCGCGCATACCGAGGACGGCGACGTGATAGCCATCCGACGCCGCGTCTTGGGGCTTGGTCAGCACGGCGACTCGCCGCCCATTGCCTGACACCGCCTCGGTTGGGCGATGGCAGTGCGGAATCGCGCTGCCCGACTTCTCGGCACGTGCGAAGCAGCCGAAGGACGGGAAGTCAGCGATCACTTCGAAGGGCCGCGCCACGGCAGCGGAACCCAGGAGGCCAGGCCGCACGGCCTGTCCGCGCAGCCACGCGCGCTCACGACGCCCGTTCCGTGGGGCGCCGTTGCCCCAGAGCACCAGCGAATCCGGCCCGTAGACCGTGCGCACGGTGGGCGGAATGCCTGTGCCGGGATCGACGCGCACGCTGCGGAGGAACTCTGCTCTTGCGCAATGGAGAAGAAGGTGAGTCGATAGAGCGAGCCATCGTAGCCCCACACCGTGTCGCGATTGACGCCACCGGACAGGATCTGCCGGAACTCCCCCGGGCCCTCACCCCGGCGACCGAGCGTGCCCCTTGAAGCGCCGGTCGAGTCGAAGAGCCGGATCGCATTGTCCTGCCGTTGGCCGATCACCACTCCCCCAGCTTCGGTCGGGACGAGAAAGGTGATCGGGCTCAGGTTCGCCGACGATCCCGCGATGCGGAGTTCGCGCACGAGTTCGTAGGTCGGCCGCGGAGGGGACTGGCCGTCGGCGGCTCGCCATGTCAGGGGGATGGCGAGCAAGGTGAGGAGCACGAGGACGCCCTGAGTCAGAGTCGCCCCGCGCCGCCACCCGCGACGAATCACTTGAACCAGTACTCCCGGATAGCCTCAAGCAGCGCTGGCTCGACTTTGATCGAGGCCGCCTCCGGCAGCACGGCGTCGACGCCGCAACGCGGGCAGAGGGCCGTGGTGCTCGGTCCGCCGGCCGCTGGCTTGTCGGTCCACTCGTGGACCTCAGTCGGCGAGAAGACCGACCCGCAATGGAAGCAGCCCGCGCGGGAGGCCGTCGCCAGCAGTCTCGCGGTGGTCCGTGGAGGCGCGGTGGATGGATTCGAGGTCAGCGGGGGTGAACATGACTACTCCCACGAGCAGGGCGATCCGGCAAAGCACTCCGTTACTTCAACCGATACCACGCGATGCGCTCCGACCCCCCGTCATCAGATTGGATCAATGCGAATTGCCGGCCCTCGACCCAGACCAGGCGGTCCTCAACCGCCAACCAGACCGACGCCATTGGACGCCCGGTTCGGTCCAGAATCCACCAGAGGACTTTGCCCTGCTCGATGCGCGACAGCTTCAGCCAGATCGTACCGTCGTCGCCAACCTGCATCTCCCGCACCGGGGGGAGCACGCTCGGCACATCGACACCGCGAAGCATCTCCTTCGCGTACGGGACGTTGCGGTACAGCTCGGTCATCGTCGAGTCCTTCCGCGCGCCACTGAGTGGCACCGTCGGGACCCTCACGGTTGCGGCCGTGAGCTGAGCTCCCTGCGATGACACCATCCGCAATTCCAGACCGGCCTGTCCAGCTCGTTCCCGCAGAGGCCTTCCGGTGACGACCAACCCGCCTCTTGGAGCGTATGCGACGAGTGTCCGAGGGCAATACGGAATGATGAGCGAGGCATCGGCCCGCTCGAGCTCACAATGGTCGTCCGGAATGTCAGCCACCTCTCGGACGAAGCCCCCGGTCTCGGAAAGCACGAGGGCCTTCCTCGTCCAACCAGAGGGCTGGGCCCGATAGACGGTGCTGAATAGCAGGGATCCATCGGCAAGGAAGCGTTGGAGCGTCAGCTGCTTGTATTTCGACGCGGGATCCGCTGGCACGGCCGGCAGCCTGTAACCGCGGACGTACTTACCCGCCGAGGAAAACACCGCCGCGCGGGCGAGTTGCTTGTCCGAGACGACAAGTTGGTCGCCACGCCACGCCATCGCTCCCATTGCCTGGAACTCCCCCGGTCCGGCGCCGCGCCGACCGACGGTCGCCACGGGCTTCAGATCGGCGGTGAAGATCCGGATCGCGAAATCCTGACCCTGTGGGACGGCGAGCAGCCCCGTTGGGCTGGTCACGAACCCACTGAGTCGGCTGAGGTCGAACTTGTCGGCCTCAAGTTGCCGGACAAGCTCGAATTGGCTGGGACTGGGGCCGGCCTGCGCGCACAGGGCCGGTGCCCCGATCGTCGCAGCGCCGCCGAGGAGCTCAAGCGCATAGAGGAGGGTGGAGGCCCGCGATCGATTGAACCGCATGGCGGTGGGTCTCCTGGTCGGAGCGCTACGTGGGGCCTGGCGGCGGGTGGACTCTCAACGATACCACGGTCGGGAGGCGGTCGATCCGCCACTCCCCCCGGGGCCATCGATCGACAGATAGATTGAAGGACAAGCCGCCACATGCCTGCCCCCCCCTAGACCGACCACCCGCAATGCTGGTAGCGCAGATGCCGCGAGACCCCACAGCGGAACGCCGAAGCCTCGCGAAGCTGCGACGGGCCCTCGTGACACTGAGGGGCCGGGCATGGTGTGTTTCTGCGTGCATCGTGTTCAGCGCGACTTGCGGGCTTCCGCGCGGCGGCCACGCGCAGTCTCTCCCCGTGGTCGACCGCTACGGAAACTTCCGCCGCATGGATGAACAGCCAATCGGCCGTCCACGCATCTCGCAGCTCTGCAGCGTGCCGGGCGTGGTAACCACCACACAGATGTTGGCCCTGGAGCGACGCCGAGCGGACTCCGCCGCTGCCGCAAAGAACTCGGAAGCTTGGTACCGCCTGGCATGCACACGCGGACTTCTTTTCGCTGCCAGTGCCCGCGCGCAGGATGGGCTCCTCATGCCCACGGGGACCACCTGGGCGAGGGGGACAATTGCGGCGCTGGAGCGTGCGTTCGCCATGCCGGGCGACCACAGTCACCCTGCTCGCCTGCTTGGCATGTTGGCACTCGAGACGCTGCCCGCCGACGGCGAGCGCGTGAAGGTCAGTCCTGATGCCGTCGTGCGTCCCGAGAAGTTCGCAACCTTGATTGAGGATGGCGTCCGGGACTCGGTGGTGGACCCATTCTTCCTGCGGGGCTGCGTCGCGGTGAGCTTGCATCTCTCCGACCGATCGACGGCGGAGACGTGCGGCTACCGGGCGCTCGAGGCGGGCCACGACTCCACCTGGCACTTCCTCCGCCTGGCGTGGATCGCGTTCCGGGCGCGGCAACTGCCTCTTGGCGAGAATCTGTTCGAGTTGGCCGTGACGGCCGCCCACGACTCCATCACGCGGGCGGAGATGGGGTGGCACCTGTTTGGCCGGAATGTCGGCCATTTCGATCAGGTCCAGTACATGCAACCGTGGCAACGGATGGCGCCTGCGGAGGTTGAATCGCTCTTTACCCTTCCAGACACTTTGCTTTTGGGATGGGTACGCCAGCGCAATCGGGCGGTTGATGCGGCCACAGGCAACTATGGTGACCGACTCGCGCGCCATTTTCTGACATTGATCCCCTCGATGAGCGCGTTTCATACCTGCTCCCCCGTCGCGTCGGGGCTCGCGTGCTATTCCTTACGGAAATCGCGCTTTGACCTGCAAGCGCTCCAGATCGCGGGCACCCTGTTCCGAGTGATCGACCCACGCTCCCACAGCCCCCTCCTCCTCCTCTCGCTCACGGCTCAACCCGGGAATGCGAACGCCCGCGACTCCATTCCGGCGATGACCGTCGAAGTAGGCATTTGGAGCGCGGCGACCAATCGATGGTCGAGTGGGATGACGACCGTGCACGGTGATCGCAAAGTGAACACCGTGGTGGCCCTTCCAGATCCTGGTGGCCCGCTCGCATGGCGGGTGAATGCGGTGGGGCGAAATGACCGTTTCGCGACCCTGCGGGGGGAATCACCATCCCTCGCTGCGCCCATCGGGGTCTCCGACCCCTTGCTCGGCGTCGAGGGCAGTGGTCTGTCGTGGGCACTTGGTAGTCGAACCGTGTGGCTTTCCTCCTCGCTTCGCTTCAACCGCAAGGTGCCGATCGAGCTCTATTGGCAGATGTGGCGCGACAGCACCGTGCGAGAGGTGCAAATCGAGCTCGAAATGCGTGATGCCGAGGCAGAGAAATCGCCCCCAATGCTCCAGGTCAAGTTCGGCCACTCGCTTGAGACGCCCTTCTCGGAGCTTGTGCGCACCTTGGACTTCTCCCGCCTCGGCGAAGGGAAGTATCGAATGGCGCTCCGGGTGACCAGGCCCGACGGAGTGGAGCTAGTCGAACGCCATGTCTTGATCGACCTTTTCTGATAGCCCTCATGGTGAGATTGTCGACGGATCGCACTTGTTGAAACTGTCGCGCGGTGACACTCAGCACACTGCAGTCCCACTCGGCTACCACTTTGACTGCCTAGTTGGGTGACTAGGAAATATCCCAGTGGACACATCGCCAAGCCTCCTGCAACTTCGCAATTCAAGGACCGCCGCATTTCCATTCATCACTTGGAGGAGTCATGCGTGTGAACCCGAAGTTCATCATTGCGCTGTGCACGATCATCACGCTGGCAGGAGCGCGGGCCGGAGCGCTCCGCGCGGAGACTGGGGGGAATGGCTGCCCTGACTGGGCGTGCCCGGATGCATGGGGCCACGGCGCCTGCGGGTCAGACGTCGGGCCAGCGGAACTCTGCACGAACGTTGCCAACCAGGGCAATACCTGCTCCTCCAACCTTCAGTTCGCTACCTGCAGTGCGTTCGCCCCCTGTAACGGAAACGGACTCGGAGCGCTGTGCTATTGGAGCTAGGAGTCCTTGCAGGATTGGCGATCTCGGTGCACAACACTCCGTGATCGCTCGTTCTCCCGCAATTGAAGGTAGGCTAGAATGCCGCGAAACCCCATGGAGAAACGCGAACGCCCAGCCGGCCTGGATCAGGCTTGCGTGGCTTCATGGGGCCGCCACATCAGAGTCAGTCTAGCCTGCGCTCTGACCGCGGTTTGTGTGCTCGCGCAGGTGGCACCCTCACAATCTCTTCCTACAATCGACCAACACGGCAATCTCCGAAGAATTGATGACCAACCTGTTGGCCGCCAACGGATGACACAGCTCTGCGGTGTCCTTGGCGTCGTGACGACGACCCAGCTAGCGGTACTTGAGCGACGCCGCGCGGACTCCGCCGCCGCCCTGAAGAGTTCTGAGGCATGGTATCAGTTGGCCTGTGCCCGAGCGTTGCTCTTTGCTCGTGGTGCCCGGGCCCGGGAAGGGCTCCTGATGCCGATCGGCACGTCATGGGCACGGGGAATCCTCGCGGCACTGGAGCAGGCGATGACACTGCGCGGCAAGGACGACCGTGCTGCACGCTTGCTTGGGATTCTTACGCTTGAAACACTACCCGCAGACGGCGAGCGCGAGAAGGTCAGTCCAGATGCCGTCATACGCCCCGAGACATTCGCGGCCCCGATTGCGGTTGGCGTCCGGGATTCGGTCACCGACCCGTACTTCCTTCGGGGTTGCGTCGCGGTGAGCTTGCACCTCGCCGATCGATCGACGGCAGAGACGTGTGGCTACCGAGCGCTCAAGGTGGGGCATGACTCCACTTGGCACTTCCTCCGGCTGGCATGGATCACGTTCCGCGCAAAGCAGCTGCCGCTTGGCGAGAATCTCTTCGAGTTGGCGGTGACGACCGCCCACGATTCAGCGACGCGGGCAGAATTGGGGTGGCACCTTTTCGGCAGGAATGTCGGCCAGTGGAATCAGGTGCAGTACATGCATTCGTGGCAGCGGATAGCACCTACGGAGGTGACTGCGCTCTTTACCCTGCCAGACTCTTCGCTACTGGGGTGGGTCCGCCAACGCAACCGCGAACTTGATGCGATCATGGGCAACTATGGTGACCGGGTCGCTCGGCATTTTCTGACATTGATCCCCTCGAAGAGCGGCTTCAACACCTGTCTCCCCGTCGCCAATGGGCGCACCTGCTATTTCTATGGGCAATTGCGGTTCGACCTCCAAGCACTTCCTGCGGACGCGGCGTTGTTCCGAATGATCGACCCCCGTTCCCATGCCCCACTCCTTCTCGTGCCGATCACCGCCAAACCAGAAAAGGCGAGCGCGCTTGACACGCTCCCGGCGATGACGGCTGAAGTGAGCATCTGGAGCGCGGCGACCAATACGTGGTCGGGTCGCTTGGCCAGAGTGAAGGATGGTAGTCCCGTGAACACGGTCGTCGCGCTTTCCGACCCGGGTGGACCGCTCGCGTGGCGAGTGAATGCGCTGGGACGTGACAATCACGTCGTGACCCTGCGAGGAGACTCACCGCCCCTCGCCGCACCCTTCGGAATTTCCGATCCCATGCTCGGCGTCGAGGGCGGCGAACTCAACTGGGAGGTCGCTGGCCGGACCGTGTGGCTTTCCTCCTCGCTCCGCTTCGACCGCAAGGTGCCGATCGAGCTCTACCTGCAAATGTGGCGCGACAGCACGGTGCGTGAGGTCCGGATCGAGCTCGAAATGCGTGATGCCGAGGCCGAAGAGACGCCACCGATGCTCCAGGTCAAGTTCAGCCAATCGCTGGATACAGCCTTCTCGGAGCTCACGCGGACGCTGGATTTCTCGCGCCTGGGCAAGGGGAAGCACCGCCTGACGCTCCGCGTGACCGGGCCCGACGGAGTGGAGCTGGTTGAACGCCATGTCGTGATCGACCTATTCTGAAAGCGCTGATCATGCACGCATCGTCAGCAGTAGCCGTCACTATGATCCCCAGCGCGCAACCACGCACCGCCACCCATCCTGCTCGGACACCACTGCGACAGAAGTAGCCGCTCGGGATCTCTCGCCGGCCTGTTCCACCGGCTGCAGCGAGAAATCTGCTATTAGGGCAGAGAAGGAGCCGTTGTCGTCACGGTACCCAGACTCCCGGATCGAGAATCCGCCGACGAGGTGGATGACTAGGAATTGTCCTAGTGGACGATTCGTCGCTTTTCCGGCAACTTCGGAGTTCAAGACCCACCGCATTCCAATTCACCAGATGGAGGAGTCATGCGTGTGAACCCGAAGTTCATCATTGCGCTGTGCACGATCATTACCTTGGCCGGAGCGCGGGCCGGGGCGCTTCGCGCGGAGACCGGTGGGGGCAACTGCCCAAACGCTGCGTGCCCTAGCAGCGGCAGCTGTGGGGCAGACTACGGTCCGGCCGAACTCTGCACGGCTGCCGGCAATGAGACAGGCGGCTGCACCGCCAATCTCCAGTTCTCCGCGTGCAGCGCGTTCACGGGCTGCAACAGCACTGGCCTCGGTGCGCTCTGCTACTGGAGCTAGGTTAGGGGTAGCCTCCTGACTGGCCGGGAGGAATGTTCATGCGCGGCGTCTCGCGTTGGGCGCCTCCCGGCCCACACCCCCGAAATCCAGGTACTTCCTATGCCAGGCAACACATGACGCCCTTCGGTAGCCGAGCGATTCTGCACCGCTCCCGTTTCATGTCGTGGAGCCGCGTGCATTGTCTCGGGGTCGTCATCGCGGTCTTCGCTGCCGGCGGGACCGTGCGAGTCGCACACGCGCAGTCTCTGCCGGTGGTCGACCGCCACGGCAATTTCCGCCGCATTGATGATGTGCCGATCGGGCGGCGCCGGATTGTCCAGCTGTGCGGCGTGCCTGGGGTGGCGGCGAAGGCGCAGTTGGTGACGCTCGAGCGCCGTCGTGCGGACTCCGCCTCCGCCCTGAAGACTGCTGATGCCTGGTATGCGCTGGCCTGCGTGCGCGGGCTGCTGTTCGCCGCCGATGCTCGGGCGCAGGGCGGGCTCCTCATGCCCACGGGAACCTCCTGGGCGGGCGGGGCCGTCGCCGCGCTGGAGCAGGCCGCCGCGACGCCGGGCGACCACGCCGCCGCAGCTCGAATGCTGGGCATCCTGGCGCTCGAAACGCTGCCGTCGGATGGCCTGATTCCTCAATCCAGCCCGGATGCCATCATCCGCCCCGAGAAGTTCGCCGCCCCGATTGCGAAGGGCGTCCGAGATTCCGTGACGGACCCATTCTTCCTGCGTGGCTGCGTCGCCGTGAGTTTGCACCTCTCCGATCGATCGACGGCGGAAAAGTGCGCCTACCGAGCACTTGCGGCGGGTCATGACTCGACGTGGCACTTCCTCCGACTGGCCTGGATCGCGTTTCGGGCCAAGCAGGTGCCACTCGGCGATTATCTCTTCGAAGTGGCGGTCACGACCGCCCACGATTCGGCCACGCGGGCAGAGTTGGGGTGGCACATGTTCGGCCGGAACGTTGGCCAGTTCGAATTGGTTGAGCACATGCAGTCATGGCAGCGCATGTCACCAACCGAGGTGCACGAACTGTTCACTCTTCCGGATTCCGCGCTCCTGGGGTGGGTTCGGCGGCGGAACCAGGCGTTGGATACTCTGACCGGGAACTACGGTAATCGGGTTGCCCGTCACTTCCTGACATTGGTCCCCTCAAGGGGCGCCTTCAACCCCTGCCCCCTGATAGTCGGTCACGTTCGATGCTATTTCTATGCGGATTCTCGCTTCGATCTTCGCGCGCTCTCGGCATCCGCGACGCTCTTCCGGGTCATCGATCCGGGCTCCCAGACTCCGCTGCTCCTTGTCCCGCTGACTGCTGAACCCGGGAAGGCATCGCCAGGGGATTCGCTCCCGGCGATGACGGCTGAAGTAGGCATCTGGAACGCGGCCACCAATCGATGGTCGAGTGGGACGATGCCGGTGAAGGGAGACAGCGGGGTGAACAGCGTGGTGGCACTGGCGGACCCCGGTGGTTCGCTTGTCTGGCGAGTGCATGCGGTGAGCCGGGACGATCACTTTGTGACCTTGCGCGGAGAGTCGGCGCCGCTCGTTGCCCCCTTTGGGATCTCCGACCCCGTGCTCGGCGTCGAGGGCAGTGGTCTGTCGTGGCCGCTTGGTAGCCGAACCGTGTGGCTTTCCTCCTCGCTCCGCTTCGACCGCAAGGTGCCGATCGAGCTCTATCTGCAAATGTGGCGCGACAGCACCGTGAGAGAAGTGCACATCGAGCTCGAAATGCGTGATGCCGAGGCAGAGAAATCGCCCCCGACGCTGCAGGTGAAGTTCAGCCAATCGCTCGATACGCCCTTCTCGGAACTCACGCGGACTCTGGATTTCTCTCGCCTTGGCAAAGGCCAGTACCGGCTGACGCTCCGCGTCACCAGGCCCGACGGGATCGAGCTAGTAGAGCGCCATGTCTTGATCGACCTTTTCTGAGAGCGCCCAATATGAAGTGGTCTCCCATAGTGGTATTCGTTGGCATCGTCAGTGCATTGCCACTCGGGGCCCAACAGTCGTACTCGGCCAGCACCGCGACGGTCATCGTGGCAAAGCAGGAAGTCCTGATCGACGGCGCCTCCACCGTGCTGGATGCGGTGACCTGGATCAGTGCCGGGCCAAAGGGCGCGCTTGTGGTTGCATCGGGTGCGGAACGGGCCCTGCGATTCATTGATTCGGCCGGCGGCCGGGTGACCACAGTCGGTCGAAGCGGGGAGGGTCCGGGAGAGTTCCGAGCCCTCGGGCCGCGCGGCTGGATTGGCGACACGCTGTGGGTGCTCGATCCAGCGCTTCAGCGCATCTCCTCGTTCACTTCAAGCGGAAAGTATCTGGGCACCCGGAAGGCCCCATTCCCCCTCGTCCCGCCCCCGGGTACGCCAGATCCATCACTCCTCGTCTTGCCAGAGCTCCTCGGTCGCAGCCAAGACGGCGGCTCGTTCGTGCGTGCGTCGATGCGGCGAGGCGCGTCGATTCCGCAGTGGGCGGCGATTCTCCCGGCAGGAGGACGGCCGATCCTTCGAGTGGATGCAAACGGTCAAGTGACGCGGATGATCGGCTGGAGCGCACCCGATCACTGCGTGGCAACGGCATCGGCAGCTGGCGGGGAGTTCCAGTTGTCCCAGCCGTTCTGCATGAACGAGCGTCCGATCATGCAGGGGGATGGGCATGCGCCAGTCCTCGCCCGAGGAATTGCGGACGGCGCCGGCCAATGCACGGTGCAACTGTCGGCGTTGGAGCCGGAAGCTGGTCGGGGAAGCGTGCGGCGGGTCACCATACCGGCAATGCCTATTCCCGCGAAAGTCGCCGACAGTACGCGCGCTGCCTACCTCGGGCGCGCACCAACGCCGCAGATCGCCGATGCCATGCGAAAGATCCTGGAGGTCCCCAAGGTCTACCCCTGTGTTCAGGCAGTCATCATCGGGATCACCGGCGACCTGTGGCTTCAGCCCTGGGGCGATGACGCAACGAGTCGCTGGCTCCTGATTTCGAGTGGAAAGCCTGGGGTTCGTGCCGTGTCATTGCCGCGTGCGTTCAGGGGGATGTCGGCGAATGAAAGCGGGATCGTAGGTGTTGAAGCGGATGCAGACGGGAGTGAAAGCGTGGTCCGGTACCGAGTGCCTTGATCGTTGTGACTCACCGAGTGCATTCGGGCACTGACGCGTGAGGCACCGAGCGTCGCTCGAAGAATTTCAGGGCACGAGCGTGATGATCGGGTCGTGAATCATGGCATCCCGGGAAAACTCACAAGGCAGAGTCCCATCAACTGGAGGTAGCATCGATGGCTGAGGACAAGAAGCGGGGCTCCATCTTCGTAAATGCACTCGCCGGTCTTTCGGTGCTGTGTGCGGTGGCCGTGACGTGGCGGTTGTATTTCCCTCCGAGCGCCCCAGCCCCCGCCTCTGCCAAGCCAGTCTTCGTGCCGGAATGGAAGCAGTACGCCGAGGTCGGGCACCGATTCGGTGCGAGTGCACCCAAGGTGACGATCGTGGAGTTCTCCGATTTCGAATGTCCCGTGTGCAGGGTCTTTACGCTGAACGCCTTGCGTGCGGTGCTACCGAGCTTCCCGAACGAGGTGGCTGTCGTGTACCGGCATTGGCCCCTGGCATACCACCGGTTCTCCTACCCGGCTGCCAGGGCCGCAGAGTGCGCCGCGGCGCAAGGCCAATTTGAGCCATTTCACTACGCGGCTTTTCAAGGGCAAGACTCGCTCGGGTTGCTCAGGTTTGAAGACCTGGCGGCACGGGCCGGAGTGCCCGACACGGCCAAGTTTTCGGCGTGCCTTAAGTTGCCGGGCAACGTTGCCGCCATCGACGCCGATTCGGCGGCTGCACGCGCAATCGGAGGAACCGGCACTCCGACAATCCTCTTGAACGGGTGGCGCCTCCCCGGCGCACCGGACAGCGCGATGCTGCACCGGATGATTACGGTGGTGCTCGGCGGAGGCACTCTGGACACGCTCACTATGCGGTGAAACTCCTCGCCATCAAGGCCAGCGACGGATGGGCTTCCCCCACCGCGCTGGCGGAGGTGGGTGGTGAGGAGGGAGGGGTGGCGGGGTGAATGACCATCCACCCCGCCACCCCTTCCCCCCACGCCCTTCCCACGCCATCCTCCTCCATGCCCCTCCCCACCCCCGCCGAGGTCGCCCCCGCCCTCCGCACCCTCGCCGAACGCTGGGCCACCTCCACCCTCGGCGAGCGCCAGGCCTTCCAGTCCTGGTTCCGTGACTTCTGCGACGCCCTCGGCGTCGACCAGCCCGCGCCGCACGAGCAGGGGACCTACTGCTTCGAACAGCCGGTCAAGGTGATCACCGCCGACGGCAACCTCGCCACCAACTTCATCGACTGCTGGAAGGCCGGGCACTTCGCCGTTGAGGCGAAGGCGACCGGCGGCGGCGAGGGGCCCAAGGATGTCCCGCTCCGGAAGGCGTTCAAGCAGCTGACCCAGTACGTCGCCGCGGAACCCGGTACCATCCCGCCGTATCTGATGGTCGTCGATGTCCCCCGCGAGCTGATCATCTGGGAGGGATGGCGCGGCGGTTTCGGCGGCTTCGCGGCCGGTCGACGGATCCTCCTCGACCAGCTCCCCGATCGGCCGGACGACATTGCCCTGCTCCAGGACATCTGGACCCAGCCGAAGGTTCGCGACCCCCGGGGGAAGGCGCAGCAGGTGACCCGCGACACTGCCGGCAAGCTGGCCGAACTCGCCGCCGCCTTCGAGGAGCGCGGCCACGACCCCGAACGGGTCGCGCGCTTCCTGATGCGCTGCGTCTTCTGCTTCTTCGCCGAGGATGTCGGGCTCCTCCCGAAGAAGCTCTTCGAGCGCACCCTGCAGACCGCGCGCGAGACGGGCGACTCCGCCCATGTGGCCGAGACGATCACGGCGCTCTGGCGGGTGATGGACGCGGGCGGGATGTTCGGCGCCGACCGCATCCAGCAGTTCAACGGCCACTTCTTCCGCGCCCTCGAGTCACTGCCGCTCGAGCCGGCCGACGTGCAGCTGCTGATCGAGGCCGCCGGCTTCGAGTGGAGCGGCGTCGAGCCGTCGATCTTCGGCACCCTCCTCGTCCGCGCCCTCGAACCCGCCGAACGCCACAAGCTCGGCGCCGAGTACACGCCGCGCGAGTACATCGAGCGCCTGGTCGAGCCGACGGTCGTCGAGCCGCTCCGCGAACGGTGGAGCGCGGTGCAGGCGCGCGTCACGCAACTCGAGGCCGATGCAGCGGTTCCCCCAACCGCGCATGTCAATGCGCGGCAGCCCAACGCCAAAAGCATCGCCAAGCTCCGCGCCGAAGCCATCCAGGAAGTCCAGTCCTACCACGCCTGGCTCCGCTCCCTCCGCTTCCTCGACCCGGCTTGCGGCAGCGGCAACTTCCTCTACGTGACGATGGCGGCGGTCAAGCGGATCGAGCTCGAGGTGTTGCGCGAGCTTGCTCGGCTCCATGGGGGTCAGGAGGGGTTGGTCCTCGACGAGGTGCATCCGCGGCAGTTCCACGGGATCGAGGTCAACTGGTGGGCGCGGGAGATCGCCGAGCTGACGCTCTGGATCGGGTATCACCAGTTCTGGCGCGAGGCGCACGGGGGGCGGACGCCGCCGGTGCCGATCCTCGAGGACACCGGGACGATCGAGTGCCGCGACGCGATCCTGGCGTGGGATGCTCAGGTGCATCGGCCGGAGAAGGACCGGCCGGACCCGACGCCTAGGCTGGTCCACCCGGTGACGGGGGAGCTGGTCCCGGACCCGGCGGCGAAGCTTCCATATATAGAGTATGTGGGGGCGCGTCAGGCGGAGTGGCCCAAGGCGGATTTTATCGTGGGGAATCCGCCGTATTTGGGGAAGGGGAGGCAGAGAGAGGCGTTCGGCGATGGATACGTCTCTGCGCTACGGGAATCCTACCCAGACCTTCCCGATAGCATCGACCTAGTGATGTACTGGTGGGCGAAAGCAGCCAATGCTGTCGCTCGTGGCACTGCAGTAAGGGCGGGGTTGATTACAACAAGTTCGATCACCCAGGAACAGAATCGGGTGTTGGTTGCACGCGCAGCCAGCAGCGGGGCGCGAGTCATCTGGGCAATTCCCGACCACCCGTGGATTGACGAGGGCGCCGGGGCGGATGTACGCGTTGCGATGACTGTTATGGCGAAAGCACAGGGACGCGCTAGACGTCTGACCGTGGATGACCGCGCGTCGCTCATCAGTGATACCACCGGTGACATATTGAACGCCGATTTGTCGTTCGACGCCGACGTTGCCACGGCGGCATCACAAGTCTTGATCGCCAATCGCGGTATCGCACTCCGCGGCTTCATGCCAATCGGCGATGGCTTCTTGCTTGAGCCAGACGAGGCGGGACGGCTGCTCGAGGCGGAGGATACCCATCGAGAGATCATCCGGCCCTACCTGAACGGCCGTGATATCGCGACGCGTCCCCGCGGACTGTACATCATTGACTTCGGTGACAGAAGCGAGGCCAGCGCAAGGGAATATCCAGTGCTCTTCGATATTCTCCGCACGAGGGTACGCCCAAAGCGACTCGCTCATGCTGATAAATCTAGGGCTACCTATTGGTGGCGATTCGGTAGGACCAATCGCGCGCTGCGTGATGCGACCGTAGGTCAGGCAAAAGTCATTGCCACCCTGGAAGTCGCGAAACACCGGTATTTCGTCCACCTTGACAGCCACATAGCACCGGACAATAAGGTCGTTTGCATCGCAACAGCGGACCTCTTCAGCCTCGGTGTCTTATCGTCTCTGATTCACGTGAGTTGGTCGTTGGCGGCCGGCGGTCGTCTGGGTGTGGGCAACGACCCAGTGTATGTCAACACTCGCTGCTTCGATGCGTTCCCCTTCCCCGACCCCTCGGCGGCTCTGCGTGATTCCATCGGCAGTCTGGCCAAGAAGCTCGACGGGCACCGCAAGAATGCCATCGCGCGCGACGAGCGGGTGACGATGACCGGGATGTACAACGTGGTCGAGAAGCTCCGCTCCGGCGAGGCGCTGACGCCGAAGGAGCGGGCGATTCACCTGGTCGCTGCTTGCGGCATCCTGCGGGAGATGCACGACGCGCTCGACGCGCTGGTCGCCGAGGCGTATGGCTGGCCCTGGCCGATGGCGAAGGAAGAGATCCTTGAGCGGCTGGTGGCGCTGCACGACGAGCGCTTGGCCGAGGAGCAGCGCGGGGTGATCCGCTGGCTCAGGCCGGAGTATCAGATCCCGCGGTTCGCGCCGGACCATGTGGCGGAGCTCGAGTTGCCGGCAGCAGAGGCGGTTGAGGAGGTTGCTCCCGCGGCATTGGTAGCATGGCCGGCGACCGCGGTCGAGCAGTTGGCGGCGCTGCAGGCGTTGGTGGGGCGGGCCCCACTGACCGAGGCAGAGGCTGCGGCGGCGTTTGCGGGGGCGGACCGGCGACTGGTGGGTAGGCACCTGGAGACGCTGTCGATGCTGGGGGAGGTGAGGGAGGTGGCGGGGAGGTTTGGGGGGTAGGGGGTATTCTGCGGTTTCGTCTGGTTAACTTCGCGCACAAGTTCCGTACGATTGTACCTGGAGATCGATCCCGCACCATGGCAAGCCGGATAGATTCCGCGCAAGAATAGAAGCGAGCCCCGCTCGACCTAGGCTGGCCGTCCTGCCAGGCACCGCTGTGCCAGCTAAGTGGGGGTGGGCCGCTGGTAGGCAGAGTCGCGAGTCTCGAATGCCGGCCACGTTCCTTCCAGCACATCTACCGCATGAAGATTCAGTGTGGGATTTTCGATTGCGCCGCTGGTATACGTTACCCGGTAACCATCTAGCTTGTCGATCTCCGCCACGATGACTTGTTCGGCGTCACAAACGATTGCCACATTCGGATTGTGTGTGACAAGAATGATTTGGCGCCGGTTCTTGGCCCGGCGAATGCATGGCTCGAGCAACCGGAAGACAGAAGCGTTGTCGAGATTGTGCTCTGGCTGATCGATAATCAATGGAATTTCTTCTTGATCTAGTAGCAGGTAGAATACCAAGAGGAGAATCCCACGCTCCCCTGGTGACAGTTCACCAACTTCCTTGCCAGCGAGCTGTAGGGTCAGACGCGGACGAAGGTAGGTCAACCCGAACAGCAAGTCGTATAACTGGGGAACGGTAAAGCCATCTCGGAGTTGCGAGGCGAGCGCCACCGCGCTTCCGCGACCATCGCGCTGGTCGTAGCGTAGCGCACTCAGCGTCTCATCAATGAAGGCTTTCGTCCCATCCCAATTACTGAAGTCAGCGCTCTGAACTAGCCGTCGTGCGAGGGCCTCACCCTCGTCGTGGCCGTAGAAACTGCCCTTGCGTCCCTGATTTAGAAGCAACAGTAGCCTTTCAGCGAACCCACTTCCCTCGACCACGACATTAAAGCCGAGCCCAAGCTGACTAGTAATGAATTCGTGCCCGCTAGCCGCCAGCTCAATAGGGCCATAAAGATCACGATAAATCTCCAATTGGTCGGCGATCACATCGTATAACTGCTTAACCAGCGCGTTGCGCTCTTCACTCAGGAGTGCAAGTCGTCCAGGTGCGCTTTGCTGCACCTCACGTAGCTTGGTGCGGAGATAGTCGAGAGTGCCCGGAAGGTCGCCACCGCCGACGATCTGATCCCGCTGCTTTTGCCAGTCCTGAATCGCCTCTAGATAGGCCTGATATCTCTGCTCCGGCTCGGAGGCCTTCTCCTGCTCCAGCGCCAATGTCTCCCCGGCCGCAACGAGCTCGGCCTCGGCCACTGATAGGGCTTGGGCAACACCTTCTGTCTCCGCCCGTAACGCCGCGAGCCGTTCTGCTGCAACTGAAACATTTACGCGAAATGTGATGAGACTGGTGACGTCAATGCCGGCCACCCTCCCGTCATCGGAGGCGTCGTCAATCACGCGACGGATTTCACTCTCAATGTTCCTCAGCCGCTGCACTAGTCGACTCGCCGCAGCTGCTGCGGCCTCAAGGCGCACCTGCTCTGCCTTCAATAGGTCGACGCGTTCACCCTTCGCCTGTGCCTCTGAACGGAGCGCGTCTATAAGTTGGACCACCTGAGCGTCGCCACCTTGCCCACGCTCGACAGTCGCCTCCACCTCTAGGGGGCGCCGGTCATCATGAGCCGCAAGCTCGGTCTCCTTAAGCTGAATTTGCGCCACCAGTGCAGCGCTGAATTCGGGGACCAGCATTCCTTCTACCGAATGGATGTCAGCATTGATCACCGACAGTTTGTATCGGAGACCGGCCGCGTGCTCGTCCGCTTGCTCCGTGCGGTAACTGACAACCTCAGATAGAGTCGGCAACCCAAGTCGCTTTGCCATTGGCACATGCGAAAAGATTACCTTGCGCAGTTCGTCCTCAAATATTGTCCTGCCCTCAGTGCCTACATCACTGCACAACTGCTCAAGGTACTGCTGAGGCAGATACCGCACGCGCTCCGGTTGATCCAGAAGCGGATCGGCTGCGAGCGACACAGTTACATCATCACCATTCTCCCACCAAATGGTTGCCTCAAAGTGCTGCGCCTTATTGTCTGAGGGTTTTCTGAATCGGCGCGTGTTGAGAAACTCGTAACTAGCACAGTGGCTATTGCCCGCAATAGCGAGAGCGTCTGCAAGAGCACTCTTGCCTCCACCACGGTTGCCGATGACGGCGACCATCCCTGGATTGACGGCTAGGTCGCAGTCGAACCACTTTTCAGGAAAGGTTCCACCAGGAACCTTTCTCACACGAATTCTGGCGATGTACTTAGTGCTATGCTCTAGGACGTGACGCAACTTCGGGGGCTCCGTACCAATGAATACCCTCCCGATCGGATCTACCGTACATTGCTTCAGGCCCGCGAAGGTGGTGTCCGACTTGATCCACCCTGACTTCCCATCCGGAAAGGAGGCATAATCTGAAAAGCGGTGCGCGTCACTACCCGAGAGGACGGGCTTCCAGCGCCCTCCAAGTGTTGTGCGGAAATCCTCAAGCAGCTGAGGCTTCTGGGGGTGTGGAACGCCGAGAAACAGTTTGACGTGACGCAGGTTGCGTGTTTCAAAGAAGTCTGCCGCTCGCATTAGCTCGGCATCGTCATACGGATGGCGCTTCCAGTCCAGGTCCTCCAATCCATCATTCGTGTCGTAGGGCTGGATGAGAAGAATGCGCCCGGCCAGTACCTTTTGCGCCTTCCTCCACGAATCTCGCGTAATTCTCGCGGTCCGCTCTCCAAGCTTGGCCATCTTGGCATCATCTGTGCGGTCTGCGAGCGAATATCCATGTGAAGCGAGTTTGCCCGAATCGTATTCCTTCGCGAGCTGTATGAAGGCTTCTCGTGATGGGGAGCGGTTCACGACTCCGATATTGAGCTGCGAGTGAAAATCCTGCAGTTGCTGCTTTGATAACGTATCATCGAATAGAAAGTGAGTGTTCAACCTGAAGTCGGTTGGAGCTTCAAGGCGGAGTTCAATTCCTGGGAACACGGCCTTCGGAAGTGATTGGCCTGTCCTGGTGAGATAGTCCCGCAGTGCGAACCAGCCGTCAAAATGCCAATAGTCCATGATGCAGAAGGCTGCGGCATCGGCGGTCCGTATCGCGTCGACCATGGCGGCGAGGAGGACATCGTCTTCGTCTTCATTGCCGGTGAGTCGAGGCCCATTCCAATGGAAAGAGGCTGGAGAATGGACGTGTAGGTCCCACTTCCGCCACAGCGAACCGCGAGGGTCATTTTTCATAGGAGACTTGCGCTACTCGGGAAGAATGAAATGTGCCTGCATGCGGGGGGACCGGAGTATCGCTTGCCACTTGCAGCGGTGACCTGACAACCGCATCCCGGAGTAGTCGACATCTCCTAAAAATGATCGCGCTATGTCCGCCGGGGAACGCTTGAACCGTCCGCAATCTAGAACCAGCCACTGGCCTCACCGACCTCGTACGCTTGGCGGGCCAGAACACACATAACGAGAAGGCTCGCCGCCCCAAAGCATACCAGGGCAGCGATGGCGGCCGGGCGCTTCTTTTCATCGCTCAGTTGATATTCGCGCCTCGCTCCCAGCTCGATGACCTCGAACGAGTCAGAGTCAGGCCCGTCAGTGGGATGCACCCTCCGGAGCAGCCCGCAGTACCTGTAGAGTAGCACTACGCTGCGTGCCTTATCATAGGCGAGGAGCTGCGCACTGATGAATTCTTCCATTTTGAAATTCTGAACGACTCGAGGGGCGAACAACTGGTAGATAACCTGTCCTGCAAAAAAGCAGAGGGAAGCGAAGTAGAGCAGTGCCAAGGTGTGGGGTAACCGAAGGTCCGCGAGTGACCGTCCGCGTTGCGGAAAACTGCCTAGCGCCCGTTCCGCATTCGTCAGGAGCTGGCTTGCTTTTCCGAGTAGCAGCGCGATGGAATCGCAAGGAGTAGCAGCCGGACAGGTGCTAGCTGCACGAACACGCACAAGTGAGTTGGCTGATCCTACTGCAAACTGGGCAATCCTGATAGCTGCGCTACCTCCACCTGCCCCGGCACGATACAACATCGCCGCGCCGTAGCCCGTAGACGCAACCGCAGGCCACGCGGACGCCAACAGTGGAGTGCAGATGAGGAGCGCCAGAGATGCTCTGGCGAGCAAACGGAGTTGGCCAAAGCTCCGGACGTTGCTCCATGTAACATTTGAACGCTTCTCACCAGTCATGGGCATTCGCTGCCCTGGGTGTGATTTGTGCGCGCTCGATTGCCGCATAGCAGGTCGAGGAGACTATTGAACGCCGGCTGATCGTGGTGAGTGCGATTTAGGTTTGCGACAATCTCAGCAACTGTTGATGGATCGAAAGTGCGCCGCCTCTGAATTTCACCGAGCGTGGCAACCACGGATGGATCACCCTTCCGCAGTCGTGGGTGTTGGCCCAGTTCGTAGCTTTCCCAATAGCTTGAGCCGTCGTCATCCAAGTCAGTCTCGTCGGCCACGTCGTTGCTGAGGACACCGAACCGCCGCCCCCCAAGGAGCCACCGAAGAACCGGGCGCAGAAGCGGGTACATCAGCAGCGCTGCCACCACGAGTATCAGCCCGCCCAGGAAGAGCCTCATCTACGCCCGCCCGCGCAGGGCAAGGCCCTGATCGTAAAAGAGTGACAGAATCACGCGAGCTCCCTCGATTCACCGCAAATGGAAGAGTGACCTAATCCTGACCCTGCCTATTTGTGATCTCCCGTGCTTTTGCCAACATCTCCAGAATCGTCTCAGAAAGTGTGTCAGCAGAGGCTGGTTTCTCCAAGATGCGCGTTGCGTACAAACGCACCTCTCGAAGCACCGCCTCGGAGCCCACAACTGAAAAGGCCAGCGTCGGCGGCACTCTGCCGCCTTCGTTCAACTTGTGCATGATTTCGAGGCCACCGTAGAGTTCATAGCTGTTCTGTGATCTTTCGCCCAAGGCGATAAGGTCCACGACGACGATGTCGGCCGAGCGAATCTCATCCAAGCCAGCCAACGCCTCAGCTACGGTCGAGAAGGTGCTCAGCGTGTGACCATCGCGGACCAACCTTCGACGAAGTTTCTCAACCCAATATGGTTCGTCATCGAACCAAGCAATCTTGGCCATCGTCAACCCCGGATTGGCGGTTCAAGGGGTATCTCCATTCGCACCTTGACTACCCCTGCCCCAGCACCCGCACTCTTACAAGTAATGGAGATGGTACCACTGTGCTCATCGCAGATTTGGCTCGCGTGAAAGAGGCCTTGCCCTGACCCTGAACGATCTTCCAGCTTGGCGTGCCTTCCACGCACCCCTGCTCGGAAGACATGCGGCAGCTCATCGGGATCAATCCTGACGCCGTAGTTCTCAACCTCGAGGAGCCACGTTGACTGAGAGGATGACAGTGTGACAATCACAAAGCGTTGTTCGGCCCTACCCGTGGCAGAGAAGCTGTATTTCACAGCATTGTGGAGAATGGCCTGAATGGCATGCTCAATATGTGGCTTTGAAGTATGGGCTCTGGACGCCAGGCCCATTCTGTCACTCGCAAACTTGAGCTCAACTTGCTTTGATCTTGCCAGTCCCTTCATCATTTGAACAGCAGAGTCGGTTACCTCATGCATATTGGTCACAACCAGCTTGAATTCAGGCAGGTTGGACCGGATCGTGCGCGTCTGTAGGGCTAGAATCTTTATCTTCGAAACAAGGTCGATCGTGTCTTGCTTCGCATTTTCCACTGCATCAGGGTCCCCGCGACGTAGACTGAAGAGGACTTCTTCGGCATCAGCTAGAATGCCCTGAAGCGATGTCTGCAGAGTGTGCACCCGGATCTCATTCTCTCCGTGCAGCAACTGTGCCTCGAGAAATCGATTGCGCTCCGCGCCATCAGCCTCGTTGCCCGTCTTGTCGTCAGCCTGTCTCATCTACCATGACTCCCAGGTAAGGGCCGACGAAGCCTTACTACGACACTTGGCCTACGCGACGTAAGGTGGAGCGATCGTGGCGGGGTGGCTAGGACGAATAGGCGCCGTGATACATTCCACGTTGGGCGGGCTCCCAAAGATCACCCGTTGTTTGCCGCAGTTGACACGACCGACTGCCGCGATGACAGAGACACGCTGGGGTGACCACCCCGCCTGCAACTTGTGGTAGCTGTGGTCAGTTGAGGCCTACCTGTCAGTGCAGCGCTAAGCCGGCCTTCTCGAACTAGACCTAGTGCGTCACTCTGCCAGATCGACTCCCCCTCGGAATATGACAGGCCAAGCAATGTGTCTAGCGAACTAGAATCGGGGTGACTACGCTAACCTCCTTGGCGTAACCGAACCCCACAAGACGAACAAACCCCGGCCTAGGAAATGTCCTAGCCGGGGAATTGCGAACTCATTCTACTCGCGCCAACGCGGGCTATGTCTTCGGGTCTTGCCTCGTGGATGTCGGTCCACCCCGCTGCAGCGCCGCGAACGCTGCACTCAATTCATCCTGATATCCCGCCGCCCACGCGACCACCATCCGCGACGTCCCCACACCCAACTGCTCGCGGATATCAGTCAGGTGGTAGTCGACCGTCTTCTGCGTGACGCCGAGACGCTGAGACACCGCCGACCGCGACAATCCCCTGAGCAGGAGCCAGATCACCTCGACCTGCCTCGGCCGCAGCAACAACCCGCCAATCATCACACTCGCCCCGCGTGCGCCGGTTCCCGGTTCCTCGGTGCTGCCTGTCTCCCCTCCATCCGAATAGCGTCGGCCGGCGGCCGCGGCCGCGATCGCCATCCGGAGCTCCTGGACGCCGACGCCCTTCTGCAGGAAGGCCATCGCCCCGGCATTCAAGGCCGCCGTTGCCAGCGCAGGGGCTCTCCAACCCGGTCAGCACCACGAACTTCGCGGTGATTGCGGGGTCGGTCGTCAGTCGCTTGAGCTCCCGGAGGGAGGATTCGCCATGAAAGGAGATGTCGAGGATGACCACGTCCGGCGTGCTCCGTTCGATCGCCGACCGCAACTGCTCCAGCACGTGCACCTGACCCACGATCGTGTACTCCTGCCCCAGCGTCGCCGCGAGACCCTCAGCGAGGACCAAGTGGTCGTCGGCGATCAGCACCGTAAGACGGTCGCTGGCGGTCGCCATCATCATGGCAACGGCACCTTCGCGACGATGCGCGTCCCGGTCGGCACCGCCGGCTCCACGGCCAGCGTCCCACCGACGGCGTCGAGCCGCTCGCGCATGCTCCGCAACCCGAACGAGGCCTGCCGCTCAGCGGCAGCGGGGATCCCCTTGCCGTCGTCTTCCACCACCAGGCGGACCGAGTGGCCGTCACCCAGCAGATGCAGCCGGATCTCGTGCGCATCGGCGTGCTTCAGGGCATTGGCGATCCCCTCCTGCGCCACCCGGTAGAGGGCAACCGCGGAGTCTCCGGGCAACTTGGCGTCGGCGATCGCATCGAGCGTGACGACCGGCCCATCAACCGACTGGTGCCGATTGACGAGGTCCGCCAACGCCTGACGGAGGTCGAGGTGCTGCAAGGCCGGCGGATGAAGGTCATGCGCCATGGTGCGCATCCTGGTCGCGATATCGCCCAGCTGCGCCTCGGCCTCCCCGGTCGCCTGACGCTCCGTGGCCAGCCTCACCAGGTGGATCCTCGGCACGAGGTCGTCATGGAGTTCCCGGGCGATGCGGTGGCGTTCCTCGTCCTGCGCGACCAGCAGGTGGCGCCCCCACCGCTTGGCCTCGGTGGCCAGGCGGCGCTGGTTCCAGGCAAAGACCATCCCCATCAGCGCAATCAGCGCGCCGGTGGTGATGCCACTGACGACAAGAATCCAGGCGACGAGCGGGGTGGGCGCGTCCAAGTGAAGACCATGGTAAAGAGAATCGTGGCGAAAAGTACGAGAACGGTCTTTCCAACCCAAAGTGCCATCGTCAGCTGCAGGTGCTTCTCGCCCAGGGCCGCGCTCACGGGCTCAAGCGCAGCCAGTGGTGCATACGAAACCAGGACGGCGATGGCACTGATGAGCACTGGATCGCGGAACAGGTTCGGTGGCGAGGCCGCCAAGCGCACTCGAATCAACGTGGCGGACGCTACGGTCAGGATCACCCAGAGCACCGGACCCGTGAAAAGGCTGTAGTCGTGCTTGGCCTCATCGTGCAGGAATCGCCATCCCCAGAATAACAGGTAGCCGACCGTGGTCAGGGTACACCAACGGCGCACGGTGGCCGAGCCGCTGAGCATCCCGATCGTCCGCAATCCGAGCGTGGCGAAGATCGGGAAGGTCAGCTGGGTGATCATGGCGGTCTTCTGCCCAAGGGCCCCGCTCACCCACATACCGATGCTCACCATGAGGCCGAAGAGGAGCCAGCCCCACAGCATGCGGAACGCCGGAGAGAGCGCCCTGAATCGGATGCCGCCCAAGACCACCGGCAGGACAGAGAGTACCACCCCGGCCTGGGCCGTGGCCTTCCCGAGGACGTAGAGGGTCATGGCTTGATGAACGGACTTTCGGGGTCGCACCACGGCGGGCAGGGCAAGGTGTAATCCGCGATCACGCCGTCGGCCATGTCCCGGCCGTCCGTGTCCACCGCGAGGAAGACTAGGGTCGCCACCCCCTGGTCCGTCGATGCCAGATAGGCGCGCAGGCTCGCGGCGCCCGGCTGCGCGAGGATCTCGCGAATGATTGATCCGTCAATACTCCACCCATTGACCATTGTAGGCGGTGACTTGCGGGCCCGCTGCACCATGACAAGGGCATCAGCGAGGGAAATCCGATGGCGGTCGGACATTGTTGGAGTGGCTCCGGAATGTCGTGGTCGGGGGTGGGGCGGTGCAGTTTGGAATGACGAGGGAAGATGGCCCGAATGTTTCAGCATGGCCACTAGGAAAAGTACTAGTGGGGTGTGACGGCGCACTGCGACGCCGCACGTCGCGGGTCGGAACGCGCGCGGCGAGCACTACGGTGAGTGAATTGGTGCGCTGGTGAACTATCGAGGTGCCTTCCCCGCCCCCGCAGGGCGGCGGGGCCTCCGAGCCAGAAACACTCGGTCGCCAGAACAATGCGGTACCGAGTACAGCGAATTCGGAGGCCCCGCCGCTCGCGCGATGCGCGAGGGCGGGGGGGAATCGGAATTCGGAGAGCCTTCACCGCTACCTGTGCCCGAGGGCAGGGAATGCTACTCCGGGTCGACCTCGAACCGCCCCCGCAGCGATGGCACCAGCATTCTCGGCCCAACGAACCACCCAAACGACGCCGGGAAGAAGGTGAAGAGCATCCGCCACTCGCGGACGACCATTCCCGTCACCCGCATCAGCGGCGATCCGGGAACGCGGCCACTGTCCATCCCCAATACCAGGATGGTGCCGACCGTCACGGGAAGCGTCAGCAGCGCGGCGACAGCCGACAGTACGAGCAGCCGGCGGAACCGCGACTGCGGTTCAAGGCTCGGCAGCCTCGCGGTACCGTAGCTCCATGCCGCCAAAGGCACGACCGCCACCGGCGTGAACGCCGTGAACGCGATGAGGCCGTAGACGCCCATGTACGTGAACGCGGCGATCAGCTCGGTGCCGGTGGTCCCGCCGAGGAGGGCCGCCGTGAAGTACCCAAGTGCGAGGCCCACGCCGCCGAGGAGGATGCCGACGACATGCCAGAGGAGGGAGCGCCGGAGCAGGCGCCAGATCATCGGGCGTTCTCGCGGAGGCCGCTGAGCCGCTGCATCTCCGCCGCTTCCTCAAGGAGACCGGGCGTGCCCTTGCGGGCGATCGCGAGAGAGCCGGCGGCGCTGAGCACGCCGAGCGTCGTGGCGGTGCCGATCCAGCGCACGGCCGCACCTGCTGCGGCCTCACCGAACCCGAAGCGATTCAGGATCAGCACCATGCTCACGCCCGAAAAGACCAGCCCACCGACCGCGCCCCAGCCGCCGGCGCGCCACATCGACACCCCCTCGAGCGTCTTGCCGCGTTCGCCCCGCGACATCACGGCGGCGAAGGTCGCGCCGCTCAGCATGCCGGCGATGCCGAGGACGAGGGTGGGTCCGGTGATGATGATGGACATGGTGCGCAGCAGGTCGGTGCTCTCGGGCCACCCGCGGCTCACTGCGGCAAGGCCGAAGAAAAGGCCGACGATCGCCCATGCCACGCCCCACGTCAGGGCGGTCACGAATGCCGCGCGGATGGTGCGCATGATGATGGACGGCTCCGGCATGAGGGATGAATGCAAGGTTCTAGGAGGGTCTGCTTCTTCCCCGCCCCCGCCGGGCGCCGGGGCCTCCGAGCCAGCCATGCTCGGTCGCCCGCGCAACGACGTCCCAGGTGCGGCGATTACGGCACTCGGTACACCTCGACCGACTCGACGCCATCCGCGTCGCGCCGGACGCCGAGGACATGCCCGCCTGCGACCTGCATCACGTTCAGTCCACTCGGCAGGTCGACGCTCCGGAGGAAGCGGCCGTCGCCGTCGAGCAGGTCCCAGCTGCGCACGGCGGCATCGCGCCGCTGCGGCCGCGCGAGCCAGAGTTGGCCCCGGTCGTCGGCCAGCAGCGCGTCGAAGAACGGCATCGTCCGACGGACCGGCGTGGCCTTGAGGCGCTCACGGACCTCCGCGCGTCGCTCGGCCGGGAGGTTGGACGTCAAGCTGTCGAGGTAGTAGGCGCGTCGCGCGGCGTCGAGCGGCACCGCGGGGACGTTGCGCCGCAGCGTGTCGATGCGCTTCGTGCGCGGATCGATTCGCAGCAGCTCGTAGCGTTCGCCGTTGCCGACGTAAACCACCCCGCGCGCGACCGCCGCCATCGCGCGCACCCCGTACGGCACCCCGAGGTTGCAGGCGCCGTTGCCGCAGGGGACGGAGAAACCCTCGCCGCCGGGGGCGGTCGCGAGCGTGTCGGCGATGGCCCCGCCGACATACCGGATCAGCACGGTGAGAAAGTGAATGTGCCCGGGCGGGGGCGTGAGGGAACGCGACGCGGTGGCGACGAAGCTTCCGTCGGCGAGCCGGCCGAGCGGTGGTGGGGTGACATATGCCCCGGCCGGGGCGATCGTCCACGACCGCACCAGCCTCCCCTTGCCATCGTACAGTGTCATCCGCGCCGTGAGCATGTCTTCGGCGAGCACCGAGTCGCCTGGCAGCAGGAGCAGTCGCCCGAGTCCGCGATACTCGCCCGGTCCGGTGCCGTCGCGACCGGTGGAGCGCAGCCACTGCCCGTTGGCCGAGAACCAGCGAATCTCATTGGAGCCCTGATTGGCGACCGCGACATCGCCATTGGCGAGGCGCACGACGCCGGAGATGCGATTGAAGAGCGTGTGATCGTCGCCCTCGGCGCCGCCGATCCGGAGGACCGGTGCGAGGGGTGGGCGCGCGGGGGTTTGCGCGGGGAGTGTCAGGGGAACGAGCGACACGACGGCCGTGAGGCAGCGGATCAAGCGCGTGCGCATCGGTGCTCCTCCGAAGGGTGCCGGCATTCTCGACCCTCGCAGCCGACGGATCATCCGCCACCGCCCATCACCGCAACTCCGCCGGACACGCCACCCGCACCGCCCGCGCAGTCGCCGTCGGGTCGGGCGGCCCGCCCCGCACGTCGGTGAACGCCTGCGCCCCACCGACCAGCGTGTCGCCTCGCACCGCCAGTCGCAACCTTGTGCCGACGAAGCCGGTCGACCAGAACGCCTCGACCGAATCGGTTGGGCCTACGCGCCACGCCGGGCTGATCCCCGGCCGGGATTGCGCGAAGTAGGGCGGCGTCGGTCCGAGCTGGCGCCATCCTCGCACCTGAGCGGCGAGCGCCGTGTCGAGCCGGACCACGGGAGGGAGGATCTGCGGGGAACCGGCCGCTCTTGCGGATTGCTGCTCCCACGGCCCCAGCGTCAGAGCGTAGCAGCCGGCCACCGCGGCAACCATCGGCTGGGCCGCCGATTGGGCAGCGAGGTGGCGCGCCGAGAGCAGCGCGCACGCCATCACGAGGATCGTCGAGTACCGCATGGAACACACTCCCTTGTCACCCATCAGCGCTGGGATACCTCCCAACAATACCCACACCCAGAAAGGCCAGCCCCGCCACCCCCGCCACCAGGATGAACGGCGGCGGCACATCCTCGACGCCGGAGGCACCGAGGCTCGTCAGTCGCCACGCGACGCCGAAGCATCCCGCCGCCACGAGCAACGCGATCAATCGCACCGCGCCCGTCGCACGCGCCCACTTCATGGAGTCCCACCTCGGAGCTCTTCGGCCAAGCCGATCAGGATCCCTTCCGGCCCGCGGATGTAGCAGAGCAGGTAGATCCCCTGGTAGTCCACCACCTCGTCGACCACCGTCGCGCCGAGCGGCTGGAGGCGCGCGAGCGTGTCGGCGAGGTCGGTCACCGTGAACATCACCCGCAGGTAGCCGAGCGAGTTGACCGGCGCGGTGCGGTGATCGGAGGCGATCGCGGGGGCGTCGAAGCGCGAGAGCTCGAGCCGGCTGTGGCCGTCGGGTGTCCGCATCATCGCGATCTCGACCCGCTGCCCGCGGACGCCGGTCACCCGGCCGGCCCACTCGCCATCGATCGGCATGCGCCCCTCGAGGGTGAGGCCGAGCTCGAGGAAGAAGGCGATCGCGGCGTCGAGGTCGGCGACGACAATGCCGACATTGTCCATGCGGGAGACGGTCATCGTCAGACCGGCGTCGGGACGGGCGTCGGGTCGTCCATCCGCGACCGCTTCGGCTGGCGCGTCAGGATCCGCTCCGTGAAGTCCTGCCGCTCCGCCAGCTCGGCGAGCTGCACCTGCACCGAGTCGAGCGCATCGAGGAGCTGCGTCTCAAGGCCGGGGGTCTGGAGCGGCAACGGCGTTGCGTCCGCCTTGGCGCGGAGGCGCTTCGCGTAGATGTGCCCGCGCATCCAGAGCGCGCCGAGGAGGAAGGAGGCAACAGGGAGGGCGAGGAGGAAGTAGTAGAACTCCTCGGTGATGTGCATCATCGTCCGCTCCAGGGTGAGGCGTGAGAGGGGGATGGCGAGTTCGTCAACAGACTACGGAGCGTTCCGCGGTGTGGTTCCGGGCGCCTGAAGCCGCTGCATTTCCGCCGCTTCCTCGAGCAGACCGGGCGTTCCCTTGCGGGCGATGGCGAGCGACCCGGCCGCGCTGAGGGCGCCGCAGAGAGCCGCGAGGCCAGAGAGGTGCAGCAGCGATCGATCCAGGGCATCGCTGATCCCGAAGGTGATCGCGACGATGCCGACGACGGTCTGGACGAAGAAGAACACCGCGACCGCCCCCCACCCGGCCGCGCGCCACACCGGGAAGGTATCGAGCGTCCGACCTCGTTCCAGCCACGCCACCGCCGACGAGAAGAACACCCCGGACACTACGCCGCATGCGCAGAGCACGCCGACCGGGGCACCCAGATATCCGAGGAAGAGGTCCATCGTCGCGTCGCCGAGCGGGACGTTCCTGAGAAAGGTGGCCAGGCCGATCATCGCCCCGACCAATGCCCACGCGATGCCCCAGAGGAGTGCGGTCACCAGGCCCGCGCGGATGGTGCGCATGTTCAGGGAGGACTCCGGGGTCGGGACTGTCTGAAGGTACAGCAGGAACGGAAGGGATGGGGCGCCACGGGGGGCGTGTCAGCCAGAGCGGAGCGCCGGCAAGGCCGGCGCGACGTCGAAGGACCTCGCTCAGGATGCTGTCCCTGCCCCCCTCACCCGCTGCATCGCCGCCGCCTCCTCGAGCAGTCCGGGCGTCCCCTTGCGGGCGATCGCAAGGGAGCCGGCGGCACTGAGGGCGCCGCACCCGGCGGCGACGGCGGCCCAGACCATGGTCGCAAGATCGAGCACTTCACGGAGGCCGAAGCTGAACGCGGCGAGTCCAACGCCGGCCGCCGAGAAGGCGAGCCCGCCCACCGCACCCCACGCCGCGGCGCGCCATGGCGAGATCGTGTCGAGCGTCTCTCCCCGCTCGGCCCGAGACAGAACGGCCGCGAAGGTGCCACCCGCGAGCAGCCCCGCGATGCCGAGCACGACCATTGGCCCGATCAAATAGAGTCGCAACGCGAGGAAGTACGACGATTCTGGAGGGAAGCGGAACAGCTCGAGCACGCCGATCACCGCGCCGACCGCCGTCCAGGCGATGCCCCAGATGACGGCGGTCAGAAACACCGCGCGCAGCGTGCGCATGTTCATGGGTGGTCTCCGGGGGGTGAGGGGCGAGGTGAGGGGCGACCGGGGGTCACCCCGTCGAGAGCACGAACTGATTCCCTTCGCTGTCCTTGAAGATGGCCGAGGTGCCCCACGGCTCCACCTTGGGCTCCTTCACGAACTCGACCCCGGCGGCCTTGAGCTCGTGGTAGGTCGCGACGACATCGTCGCACTGGAGGGAGATGTTCATGAACCCGCCGATCCACGCCTCCTGGCCCGGCGCGGTGAAGAGCACGATGCCGGTCTGCGCGCGCGGGATGCTCAGCTCGATCCATCGCTGCCCGGGCCCCATCGGCGAGTCGGTGGCGATGCGGAAGCCGAGCTTCTCGGTGTAGAACGCCAGCGCGCGGTCCTGGTCGTGGACGGGAATGCTCACGAACTTCACCTGCTTGATCATGGAGTGCTCCGGGGGCGACAGGGTCGAGGGCTGCGATGCGGTGCGCCGCAAACCATCGCCCGCCGGCCGATGGCGCGCAAGCCGCGTAATCATTACTATGGCAGTCATTGCCATAGCCACCGGAGCACCCCAATGCAGATCACGCTCGACCCTTACATCATCGACTCGTTGATGGCGGATCTCGTCGGCCACGATCGTCAGCCGTCGGCCTTCCTCGTCTATCTGACGCTCACGCGGCGGGCGGTCAGCCTGCATCGTCCCCAGATCGCGATGGCGCTCCTGGACATCGCCGAGGCGACGGGGTTGTCGAAGCGCACGGTGCAGTCGGCGATCGCCCATCTCGTCTACCGCCGGCTCGTGACCGTCGACCGCGCGTCGCCCACGGCGGTCCCCGTCTATTCCCTCATGCGTCCCTGGCGGCGCGGGGCGTGAGGTTGCGGGAGCCCCTCACCGGAACCGGTACACCGCGATGGTGGGGACCTCGTTCTCGTCGAGCAGATAGCCGGCGACCAGTGAATCCGTTGCCGCCAACGGCATGAAGTGGCGCGGCAGGGCCAAGGTGCCGCGCCGCTCGCCCGCGAGCGTGTATCCGGTCATCGTCGGTGGTGAGTGGCCCGCCCAGAAGGGCGCCACGACCCAGACGGTGCCACCCCGCGTGACGACCAGCGCGCCGAAGTACGGCAGTGAATCGGCGAAACGCTCAGGGGCCAGGCTCACCGGCGTGATCCGGTCCTGCGCCTGCGCGCGCGCGCGCGCGATGAAGGCGTCACGCATCGCCGGCGTGACCGCGAGCCTATCCGTCGGCAACTGGATGCGCCCGATCGAGTCGCCGTTCGCCCGAAACATGCTGATCACCGCCCGGTCTGCCGAGCCGACCGCGATCACATCGCGCGCGGCGGCCACATGCAACTTCCACCCGAAGTACTGCGGCCCCTGGATCATCTGGCCACCATCCCCGGGGAGGTAGAGGCTGATGAAATCGGCGTAGGGAAAACTCCCCAACGGCGTGATGGCCCTCCCCGCCTCATCGGCGATTACGACCGTCGCCTCGATCCGTCGGAGCGACCCCGCCACCCCGGGGACACCATAGGCTGCCGCTGTCGTCACCAGCGTGCCGCTCCCAGTGACCGCAGCCGGCGACCAGATCACGCCCTCGCGCTTCGCCCCGGGCCCCGTCGTGCCGTGCAACGAGCCATCGGCATTCCACGCAATGATCCGGAACTGCTGCATGTCCCGCATCATGATGCGCCCGTCATCAGTCGTCCCGAGCACCTCCGGCCGCCGATACTCGCCGGGACCGGAGCCGGTGCGGCCAAGCCGCCGAGCGGTGTCATCGCCAAGACTGAGCAGCGTCACCGTCCCCGCAGTACCATCGGCCACCACGACCCGATCCTCCCCGACGAACGCCATCCCCGAGACCACCGACAACTGCATCCCCTCGGCCTCGCCCCAGGTGCGGATCGGGATACTGTCGAGAGCCAGCTCGCGCGCGGCCTTGGTGCCATTCACCGGTGGAGCCGGCGGCTCACTCGCGCAGGCAGCGAGCGCCAGAAGTGCAAGGGGAATCCTGATGTTCATGGGTGCAGCCCTCACTTGAGACTCGGCCTTGGCATGCGCCAATGCCGCTACTGCGCCGCACCCCCCTTGAAGATCCACTGCACGCCAAACCGGTCGTAGAACTGCCCATAGGTGCCGAACGGCATCGCCCGCAGTGCCTGAAATCTCTCCTGCTCTGCGCCCACCGCCAGCTTGTCGAAGATCGCCCGCAGCTCGGCGTCGTCGGTGCTGACGACGAACAGCGCGGACATGTTGCCGAGGAGCGGCTCGAACGCCGGGGACGCCATCCAGTCCGTGGCAGAGATGTCAATCAGGCCGCTCACGAGATGCGCGTTGATGATCCGCTCATGTTTCTCCGGCGGGAATTGCGCCTTCATCGGCGTGTCACCGACCTTCGTCAGCACGAGGCTTCCGCCGAGGCATTCGTGATAGAACCGCATTGCCTCGGCACAGTTGCCGTCGAACAGCAGGAAGGGGGTACAGCGCAGCATGGGCATCCTCCGTGTACGGGTCGCTACTTCCGCCAGAAGCGAAACTCGGTGTACTGAAAGAAGTGCCCCACCGGCCACACCAGCTTCTCCGCCTCGGCCACGCGCTGCAGCTCCTCGGCGTCGACACCTCGGGCGTGGGCCCAGTCTCGCCAGCGCGGCGTCGCGTACGCCCACCACACCCAGGCGACGAATGGCGCGGAGAGAGCGATCACAAAGCCGTCGTAGAGCCGGTCGGCGAGGAGCGCCACCGCGACCCCGACCAAGAAGAGCACCCCCATGATCTGGGCCACCCGGTGGTTGATGACCGCGTGGCCGCGATCGACCGCGGCGCGCACCGAGAGCCGCCCCGTGGGGTTGGTGCCGCGATCGAAGTCAGGGAATGGGATGGCAGACGCTCCGAGGGGATCGATTGAAGCTACCGCGCGAATGGGAGGGGTGGGGCGCCACCCCGTCGCTCCTTCCCCGCCCCCGCAGGGCGGCGGGGCCTCCGAACCAGATACACTCGGTCGCCCTCCGAACAGGGTACCGAGTGCTGCGACTTCGGAGGCCCCGCCGCTCGGGCTGCGCCCGAGGGCGGGGAGAATCGTCAGCCAGCCCCACCCAGCAAGTCCCACCGATTCCCCTCCAGGTCCAGAAAGACGACCACCTTCCCGTACGCCTCCGTCCTCGGCGCCGTCACGAACGTCACCCCGGCCGCGACCATCCGCGCATGGGTGGCGTCGAAGTCGTCGACCCGCAGGAAGAAGCCGACCCGCCCCGCGAACTGCTGGCCGACCGTCTCCGCTTGACGGGCCCCGTCCGCCCGCGCGAGCAGGATTCCCGTCTCAGCACCGACCGGACGCACCACGACCCAGCGCTTCGGCCGGCCGTCATTCGTGAGTGACGGCGTGTCCTCGACCAGCTCGAACTGCAGCACATTGACGAAGAAGTCGATCGCCGGGTCGTACTCGCGCACCATCAGCGCGACGAGGGAGAGGTGGGGCATGCGCGGGCTCGGGTGGTGGGTGGAGGTGGAATCTACCGCGGATCTGGTTGCTGCTTCCCCGCCCTCGGGCATAGCCCGAGCGGCGGGGCCTCCGAGCCAGATACACTCGGTCGCACTCCGAATCAGGTACCGAGCGCCACGACTTCGGAGGCCCCGCCGCCCTCCCTTCGGTCGGGGGCGGGGAGACCCCCACTCTCCGCCCTGCGCTACCGCCGCTTGAGCCGCAACGCCCCGAGCAGCATCACCTCGTTGCGCACCGTGCTGCGCCCGCCGGCGATCAGCGGCGTGAAGTTGGTGAGGTAGTCGCGCACTTCGAGGCGCACACCGACCCGACCGATGCCGAGCTCTCCGCCGGCGGCGACGTAGCCGCCGAGCGTGGTGGTCTCGTCGACCGCGAGGTGGCCGGTGACTGTAGAAGCGCACGCCAGAGCCAATCCCGACGAGGGGCGTGAAGGAGACGGTGTTGCTGATGCGACGGGCCGAGGCCGTGGCCTCGAGGCCGAGGTCGGCACTGAAGATGTCGAGCTTGGTCGCGTCGACCGTGGCGAGGTCGCGGCTCCGCGCCCAGCCGAAGGTGCCCACCGCGGCCAGGGAATGGGTGATCCCGCGGGAGAGCTGCGCCACGAGGACCGGCGCACGCTTGAGGGCGTCACGCTGGGCGCCGGTCGGGAGCAGCGAGCCGTTGGCCAGCCGGAACTGCCAGCGGGGCACTTCCTCCTGGGCGCGGGCGGGGCGGGCGGCGGCCACGGTGAGCAGCAGGACGGCGGCCAGGGTGCGGTGGGTCAGGGGTGCGGTCATGGAGCGATCCTCGGGTCCGATGTGAGGCCGGGCGGGGGCGAGCGACTCTCGCGTTCCGCGCCGACGGGTATTAGTATACGTCGTATACTATTGTGGTATATGATATAAACAGTTTAGGGTTTGTCAACCCTCAGGCGGATGGGACCCATGGCACGGAAGCAGGCGGCGAAGGGCGGCCGCACGACAAAGGGGAGCGGGCGAGCGGGGGGGCGTCGGCCGGGAGCTGACGCACGACGCGTTGATGCAGTCCGCTGCGGCCCCCGACCCGGAGTTGCAGCGGCGCAGCGAGTTGTTGTGGGAGGCGCGCTCGGTCCCCGGCCGGGGGCCGAAGCCGTCGATCACGGCCGACGACGTGGTGCAGGCCGCCATCGCGATCGCCGATGCCGACGGGCTCGGTGCGGTGACGATGCACGCCGTGGCGCTGAAGGTCGGCGTGACGGCGATGGCGCTCTACCGCTACTTCCCGAGCAAGGACGCCCTCAACGACGCGCTGGTCGACGCCGGGATGGGACCGCCACCACCGACATCGCCCCAGACACCCTGGCGCGACGACGTGACGGCGTGGGCGCACGCCAAGCGTGACATGCTCTGTGAGCGACCGTGGCTGGCAGAGCTGCCGTTCGTCGCGGCGCCGCATGGCCCGAACTGGATGGCGTGGCTCGAGGCGATCGCCCGGCCGCTCACACGCACGGGGCTGCGTCCGGCCGATGTCGGCCAGATGATCAGCATCGTCGACGGCTACACGCGCGGCGCCTCGGACACCTCGATCTCGCTGGCACGCGCCCGCGCGCGCGGCATCTCCGAGCGGCAGTGGGGCGCAGCCGTCGGCGCCGATCTGGGCCGCGCGATCGGCGACCCGCGCTTCCCCGCCTTCGCCGCGATCCTCACCGCACCGCCGGAGTCGCCCGGGCGGACGATGGCGGAATCATTCGACTTCGGACTGCAGCGCGTGCTGGATGGGATCGAGCAATACGTGAAGCAGGTGACGCGGTAGGCAGGACGGCTGTCATCCTGAGCGGAGCCCGCGCAGCGGGCACAGTCGAAGAGCCTACCCTGAGCGAAGCGAAGGGACCTCTCCCTGCGCACCGGAAAGAGGTCCTTCGACTACGCAGCCCTACGGGCTGCTCCGCTCAGGATGACAATCGTGGAGCGACCCCCCCTCACCGCCCCCCTTCGACATGCCGCTTGAAGTTGTCGAGGATCGCCTGCCACCCCGCCCGCTGCATCTCCTCGGGGTGCGTGGTCTCGGCGTCGAAGGTCTCGCGAACCCGGACCCCGTGATTCTCGGTCTCGAACTCGACCTGCATCGTCCGATCGCCGAACGCCGCCTCGATCAACCGCTGCGGCTCGACCTTGGTGTACGTCCCCGCAAAATCGAACCCCATGCTGCCGTCCTTCGCCTCCATCCGCGAGGAGAACGCACCGCCGGCGCGGAGATCGACGGTGGCCGCCGTGGTGTGCCAGTCGTCCGAGGCGGCGTTCCACTGGATGATGTCGGCGGGCGTGGTCCAGGCGCGCCAGACGGCGTCGATCGGAGCATTGACGACGGTTTCGACGGTGATCTTCACGGGGGCCTCGGGTAGGGGAAGTGGATGAGATCGCGGGGGAATTTAAAGTTGGGCCGCGACCGGATTCCCCGCCCTCGGGCGCAGCCCGAGCGGCGGGGCCTCCGAGCCAGATACACTCGGTCGATCACCCTTTCAGGTACCGAGTACAGCGACTTCGGAGGCCCCGCCGCCCTCCCTTCGGTCGGGGGCGGGGAAAGCATCCACCCACTCCACGACGTCCCCCACGCGCACCACACCCCCATCAAGCACCTGCGCAAACACCCCGCCCCGCCAGCGCGGCGTGAGCGCTGCCTGCAGGCCGGGCGACGCCTCATCCATCCGTTCGCAGGGCGTGAGTTCGCCGCCGATGATCAGTCGGCAGTTCCCCACGCGCAGCACGCGGCCTCGGGTGTCATGGAGATCGAGGCCGGCGACGAGGATGTTGGCGCGGCGCATGGATGGGTCGACCGCAACGCCGAGCTCGGTGGTCGCGGCTTCCCACGCCTCGCGTGAGAGGATGGTGACCTGACGGCGTTTGCTGCGCCCCACGCTCCCGGCCATCCCCTGATTCGGCACCAGGGTGGCTTCGGCGTGCGGGTCCATCGGCCCGCGATGCGCGCGCTTGCTCCAGAGGGCCTCAATGCGGCCGGACATGGGGACTCCGAGGGGGGAGGCTAGTCAACATGACCAATCGCCCGCCACGCCCGCAACTTCTCCGCGCGCGACACACCGGCGTTCGCGGGGCTGGTCGAGGGCAACTGCAGCAGCTCAAGCTCGAGCGTCGAGGGGAGCGTGGGGGTGACGTGCCTGGCGAAGAGTGTCGCCGCCTTGGCGCCGTTGAAGCAGACGCGGCGGATCTGGGAATGCTTCGCGAAGAATGACGCAAAGTCGTTGGGGACGATCGTCGACGGATCGATGTCGGCATCGAGGCTGCTCTCGCGGGTACACGACTTGAGCACATCCCACAGCGCGATCCGGTGGGATTGCAGTGCCGTCACGCGATCGGGGTACGGACTCGCGGCGTCGAAGCCGAGGACGTCCGCTGTGATCCTCCAGAAGGCGTTCTGTGGGTGGGCGTAGTACTGCTGGTCGCGCAGCGAGACCTTCCCCGGCATGGAGCCGAGGATCAGGAGGCGGGCGTCGGGGCGCGAGATCGGCGGGAAGCTGTGGCAGTGCATCGGGGGTGTTTCCGGCGAGAGTCTCGTGGTGCGGCACATCTGGTTTCGGGGGCGGTGCGCCGGGCGCTCACCCTGGCCAGTCGCTCCGCCGCATCTCCCACACCATCGTGTCGCGCGGGGCGCCGGCGGGCGTGAGGCCCTCATTCACCAGGACTTCGCGCAGCGTGAAGCCGAGCCGAGCCGGCACCCGTGCGCTCACGCTGTTGTTCTGGTCACACCGAATCTCGACGACCATGGTGGTCGGCTCGCTGAACGCTATCGTGGTCAGCGCACGCGACGCCTCGGTGGCGAGGCCGCGCCGGGTGTGGTCCTGGTCGATCCAGTAGCCGATCTCGAGCACCCCGGGCGCCTGCCGCGGATGGAAGCCGGTGCCACCGAGCACGCGCTGCTCGTCGGGGGTGAAGATGCCGTAGACCCAGTCCGTGCCGGCGTGGAAATTGGCCGCAAACTTCTCCAGCCGGGCGGTCACGACTTCGAGCGGTGACGGCTCGGCCATCGCCCATGGCATCCACCGCTGCAGATGTGCGAGGTTCGCGTCGACCGCCGCCTTCAGGCGCGGCGCATCCTCGGGCTGCCAGCAGCGGAGCAGCAGGCGGTCGGTGACGATGCGCGTGGGAAACGTGGACGGCGCCATCTACCGCGCCCCCTTCCACCGCTTCCCCGCGCCCACCAACGCCTCCCCCAGCAACCGCAGCCCCTTCGGCCCCACGCCGTGCAGCGCCGCGACGTCCGCTTCCGACCACTTCGCCAGCTCGGCCATCGAGCGGATGCCGGCGTTGGCGAGCGCGCGCAGCACCGGGCCGCCAACCCCCTTGGGGAAGGCGGCTTCGTTGGGATGGGTGGCGGTGCGACTCAGGGCGCGTGCTCCGAGGCGGCGGCTTCGCGCACCGTCACCCGATAGTGCACGCCATCCAGCGCGATCTCGCCGGTCGTCGCGCCGCAGACTTCGAGCAACGGCGCCGGCTCCACCTTCATCCGCTCGACCGCAGCCTTGTCAGTGGCCGACGCCGATGCGACCGTCACGCGCACGCAACCATCGGTCGCGCCTCGACGCACCGTCGCCTGCACGCGCGTGAACGACTTCGGCCCCTCGACCAGCGCGCGCCCCTCGAGGCCTTCCTCGATCCGAAAGTTGGTACGCACGGTGTCGGCGCCGCGGATGACGTCGATCCGGAGCTGATACTGGGTCGGCGATGCGTGGGACGCGGAGAGGGCGACGATCATGGCGAGGGTGAGCACGGACATTCTCCGGGTGAAGTGTGCTGGATGTTGAAGGCCGCCGCGACCGCGTGCAAGCGCACCGGCTAGATGTGGGAGCGGCACGCTCTCCCGTTGGTCCCGCGCTCCTTCATCAGCCTGCGGAGGAAGGCGCTCTCTTCCTTCGGCGGCGCACCCTTCCAACCTTCCGCCTTGCTGATCGTGATGGGCCACACCCCGGCCCAGCACTCCATGAACGCAATCGGGGGATCCCCGAAGAGTACAAAGAAATCGATCGGGTTCCATCGCCCGCCGTAGATCGAGGAATAGCTCCCGCTCATCTGCCAGACTCCCGCGGCGAGCACGCCTTCACTGAACGGCCCCTGTCCCAGCAGGTCTTTGGGCGCCTTCAGCGTGACGATGAGCGAGTCATCCGCCGCGGTGCGGTAGCGGTTGGTCGTGGCGAAGCCGAAGTAGAAGGCCTTGCTCGGACTCTCATCGCCGATCATCTCCCAGCCGTCCTGGATCTTGCCGTCACGGAAGACGACGATGGTCTGATCCCGGCCCTTGTTGATGATGCGAAGCGTCAGCTCACCGGAGAGAAAGGCGTCCGGATCGAGAAATCTCCAGTGGAAGCGAACCCCCTCGATGGGCAGCTTGAAATAGAGCGTCCGCTCGGCCGACGGGGCGAGGGACGGCAGGAAGGGGAACGCCCCGTAGAACATGAGCGGCACGGCGAGCCACGCGAGGCCGCGCAGCAGCTCGCGCAGCGCCTGGCGTCGACGCGTGGGCTTGGTCGGTGGTGCGTCTGTCATGTCAGCTCCCCTCCCCGCGCTTGCCGGGCGAATCGCACGGGATCCGCCACCCGACGACTCGCACACTGACCGCACTGCCGCGGACATCCGACTCGAACCAGGCAGCCCCGCGCAGGGTGTCCGCAGCGAGGTGCAGCGTCAGGTCGAGCCAATAGAAGCCATCACCGAAAAACAGTTGAATCGAGTCACTCGCCGGCATTCTCCACGCCCACTCCTGCGCATGCGCATGGGGCTTTGGCGGTGTCCGTGGATCGACCACGGCGGCGCGCCACCTCGACAACTCCGTTTGCGCGGGTTTGTCGGTGCTCCATTCAGGGCGCACGGTCTTCGATTTCAGCTGGAACCGCGCTGGTATCCAATCGAAGGTCCTCGCGAGATTCGCGCTCTCAACCCCTGCCAATTTCGCCGAGTAGCAGTTCACCGCCGCGCGAATCGGCTCGGGCGCACCCTGCGACGCGAGCGCGGCGGGGGCGACCAGCGCCACGACGAGCAGATGACCCACTCGATGAAGGAGCATCGAGCCTCCGTGTGGTGACCCAGCGTCAATGCCGTGGCGACACCGCCGACCCACCCAACCTACCACGACTGCTGGGCTGACGAGTCGCCACCCCGCGCCTCGAGCTTCAGGACCAAGGACAGCCGTCGCCACAACGACGCCGCAACGCCCTGCAGCGCCATGACGATCGCCGCGAGCGGCCAGACGAATGGCATTGGCTGCCGGAAGATGCTGAGCACGCCGATGATGATCACCGCCACCCCGCAGCTGCCGAGACCCAAGCGGAGCAGCCGCCCGTCCGGGTGCGATGTCCTGGTCCGAATCGCGAACCAGAGGTGGATTGCGCCTCCGGCGATGAAGAGGAGGCCGGCGACCTGAATGAGCACCGCAATCGTGGAGCTCATCTGCCCCTCGCCCGTGGAACCACCGAGGCCCGCTCGGCGTGGCCGCACACGAATCGCATTGCGTTCCTCACTTCCCGTTCATCACGAGCTTGTACACGCGGATCTCCGGCAGCCCGTCGTCGCTCTCTTCGACGGCAGCCATCCGGTCGCGACCCATCACCCAGAGGCGGGCCAGCCGGGTGAACGGAAAGGGAACTTCACCGAGGTACTTCCCATTCGGATCGAACACGCCAAAACGAGCCGGGTCGCCGGTCGCGGTCACGAGGAACACCCAGGTCCGGTTGGCCTGATCAACCATGAAGCCGTTCCACGCCGTACTGCGATCGGGAATGTCGCTTGGCTTGGCGACCTTTCGCAGCGCCTCTTGCAGGGCGGTCGAGGGAAGCCCCTCGACCATCTCGTCAATCATCTTGGACTTCTCCCCGGCGGTCAGACGCAATCGATTGGTCGGGCCCTCGATGATCCGCACGGTATCACGGCCCGTGCGCGAAAGGACGAATCGCATCGAATCGTTGCGCCCCCGCATGATCAGCCCGTCGTAGCGCAAGATGGCCACGTCGAATGGATGGCCAGGAACCGGCATCTCGTAGATCGCACGGACCGGCTGGTTGCGTGCGTCGGCCTTCCAGGTCTTTGCGAAGGTGGTCGCAGGTTCCGGAATCGTGTCGACCACCCGCCCCCGAATATCGATCCGGAGGTAGACCGACCCCCGACGCGGGATCGGCCCTGGCACCCACGCACGGCCGAGGCCGTCGATGTGCAGCGAGGCACCGTGGTGGCAGCAGAGTGACGGAACCGTCCGCACCACAGTCCCGTTCGTCCGGAATACCGTCAAACGGCTCGCCTCCCAGTCCTGCACCACCAGGAGATCGCCCCTCACGCCGATCACGCCACTCCGCAGTTCGCCCGGGCCGTCCCCTTCCCTGCCGATTGTCCGGAGAAACTTGCCGTCGGGGCCGAAGACCAGCACGGTGGCCGGCTTCTTCTGCATCGCGTAGATGGTGCCGTCGTCGGCGATCGCCAGCGAGGTGATCTCGCCGAGCTCGCCCTTGGAGCCTTCGGGTGGTGCGATGACGCGCTCGCTGACCCAGCGCCACGGGAGCGGCCCCGAAATCGACCGGGTCGCAGGCTGAGTCGCCAAGATCGCGGCGGCGAGGGCGGCGGTTCGTGCGGTCTGCAAGGCGATCATCGGCATTCCACCCTCAAGGGCATGTCGCGCGGGTGAGGGTGATCGGTGCCACCTGCTCGCCGCCATAGTCCGTCCAGGCCTGCGCCGTGCCGCGCATCTGCTCCGTAGTCGCTCTCGCATTGATCGTCACGCCGGCAAAGCCGTTGGACCACGAGATCAGGACCCGATCCGAGCCGAGCGGCATGAAGCGTCCATCGCGATACTGTGCGCCATTCGGACTCGGCAGGCCCCGGGCAAGCCAGAAATCCGGTTCACCCGAGATGCCCACGCCCGGCACCGTGTCCAGCTTTACGCGGGTGGGAAGCACGGTCATCCCGGGATCGACCCGGCTTCCCTTGAACGTCCCCACCTCCACCGCCCAGCATCCCGCGAGTGCGGTGACGCGCGTCGAGTCGACCGCTTCGCCATCAGCGTCCGCCTTCCCGCAGGCGCAGAGCAAGGTGACGGCGAGCAGGGCCAATGGAGGGATCGCGGTGCACCCCTGCGTCATGGCCCGGTGAACCCGACGCGCCAGACGTGAAACGAGACCACGCCGTCGGTCGATTCGACGCGGGTCGCGAGCATGCCATTCCCGACGGCCCCGGTGATCCAGGCATCGGCACGCCACGACCCGAGAAAGGTCGCGGCGGCAGCGTCGTAGGCGTCGATCACACCGTCGTAGTAGCGACCGAGCCCACCCGTGGGAACCCATGGCGCGGCTCGCCGTTCGCCTTGCCCCGCCGGAATCTCCGCCAGTTTGGGCGCGTTCGGGTCGGCCTGCCACTTGGCGTCCGCCGCTCGCCCGAACAGGAAGAGCCGCCCGCGGTCCGACCAGAGCGCTACGGCGAAGGGGAGCGGAGGCGTGATCCCTGCCCCGCGCCGGCGCGCCTCGGTCAGGGCGGCGAAGTCATGCGTCGGAAACCATGTCGGCGTGCGAGCAATGGTCTGCAGCTTCTCGCCGCTGGCCGACCAGCGCTGCAGGCCGTAGTGGTAGAACTGCGGCGCCGCCCAGAAACCGTCGCCCGTTGCCGGAGCAACCAGGTACTGCTGGCTGTCGTAATCCGGCCCTTGGCGACCGTTGCCGAAGTCCACCTCCGTCGCCGGCGGACCGAAGGTCAATTTCACGGCGGCATCGGGCGCCAGGAGGACGAAGGGTGGCGTCGGGGCAGCGTAGTTCTGGATGAGGGCGTCGCCGCTCGGCAGCACCAGATGCCGGAATGCGCTCAGCGGCTTGCCCGCCTGCGCGGTGCGACCAGCACCAGTGGCCACCGAAATCGTCGTCACTCTGCCGTAGGAGAAGATCGAGACGGAATCGCCGCGCGCGGGGACGACCGACTTCTGCCCGCGATATTCTCCCGGTCCGTCGCCGATGCGACCGAGCGTGCCGAGGAAGCGCCCGTCGTTGGCGTAGCGGAGGATCGGCCCTTCACCCCAGACAAGGAACTGGCCGCTCGGCAGCGCCAGCAGCGTCCCCGAATCGTTGATCAGCTCCTTGTCATTCGCCGAGCCCACGGTGGCGACGTAGCTAAGCGTCATCGTGCAGCGGGCGCAGCTGCCGGCCTCGGTGCGGACGAGGGTTGGCGGCGCCGGCCGAGCCTGCGCGGCGAGCGCAGAGGGGAGGGCGAGGATCAGCAACAGTGGCAGGCGGCGAGGCATCGATGGGCTCCGTGCGCGGGGGCGGCTCAGAATCGCTTGGGACGTGCCTACCGCGGCCTCGCAAAGTCGCGGTTGTACCACCAGACGGCATCAGCCATATGGTTGACGGCCGAGCGCGAATAGAGGCTCCCGCCCATCGTGAACCCGAAGGCACCAACCAGCAGTCCGACGCCGAAGTCGTCATCCGAGTCATCGTTCAGAATGGCCGATCCCACCAGGCCGACGACTACGCCGACCACGCCGAGGATGCTGCCGGTGCGCTGCCTCGCGCGATAGATCTGGTAGTGCGACCGGGTCGAGTCGTTGCCTTCGGCCAGCACGGCGACGCGCGCCGGAAAGAATCCGAGCTTCGCGAGCGACGCACCGGACTGGCCCTGGAGGATGCGACCCGACCGGATCCGGAGCGCACAGCCATCATAGGTGCAGTCGGGAGCCTGCGAGGTCAGCGGCTGCACGATCCCGAGGAGTGCGGCGCCGACCATGACGCCGAGGATGACCCGCGTGCGAAGTGCTCTCGTCACGTGATGCTCGCTGTTAGTGGTGGCTCATGGCGCTCGCGCGCCTCGCCTTCTCGACCGTGACATCGAATTGCTCGAGCGCCTTGGCCGCCACGCCCTCTCCTTCGCGCAGGAGGCCAAGCAGTAACGCGGACGACGTCACCGGTCCCTCGTCGATCTCCTGCGCCTCCCGCATCGCCCATTCCACCGCGTCCTTCATCCGGTTGGTGAAGGGGAGCTCCGGCACTTCGTCGACCGCGAGCGCGTACCCGCGCGCCTGCTGCTCGAGCGTAACGCTGAGCATCGTCAGCGTGGTCGCGCGCACCGCTGCGGGATCGACACCGAGATTCGCCCAGGTCGTCGCGAGGCCGGCATCCCGCACGCTGGTCAGCGCCAGCAGCACATGTTCGGTGCCGACGATCGCGTGCCCGAGTTCGGCGGCCTCCCGGCGGGCGCGGAGGAGGACCCGCTGTGATTCCGGGGTGAAGTCGAAGGGTGGCGACATGGGGCCTCCGAGGAAGAGGATCGGCCCCCGCTCGGGGCGACTATGCAAACTACCGCGACACGGTGACGAGCGAGTCGCCACCCCCTGCCCCATCCGCCGTCATCGCCTCCGCACGGCGCAGAAATACCCCGAAGGCGAGTCGGCCTGATCACTCCGAAAGTACTGGAGTTCCAGCTCTCCCATCCGCCATCTCCCACGCAACTCCTGGCCATCGATCTGGGTGATGACGAGGTCGGTCTGTTGCCAGGGCTCGCAGAAGCTCCCTTCCGGACACGCCCCGAATCGAAGGCTCGAGGCGAGCAGACGGATCCCGGGTTGACCCGGTCGCTGTGAGGTCGGGTCGATACTGGCAGCGACGCCGACCTTCCTCACCTCTGCCGTCGTCATCCCTGCGAGGCCTGGTCTGGGGTAGACCTCGCCGAGGATGAGGGGTCGCGCGTTCGGCGGCGCAGTGGGCTGCGGCGTCGAGTCGAGCCAGAGAACCATTTCGCCCACCACCATCGAATCACGCCGCCCGGGCTTGGTGGCAATGACTGTCAGGTCATAGTGCCCCGCCAGGCGAGCCGGGTCGATCGCGCTGGACTTCACCGCTGGCGCCGACGGTTTCACTGGGAGGCACGGTGGAGACACCGGAGTTCGCGTCGTCGCGAGCGCCAGCGCCGGGATCAGGAGGGCGGTGACTGCGTTCGCGGGGCGTGCGGGCATCGGGTGATCCTCAGCAAGGCGCCACAGCAGACGGTGACGAGTGTCTGGGCGGCACTCACCGCTTCGCCAGATGATACGCGACCAGCGCGTTCGCGTGGCCGTGCCCGAGCCCGTGCTCGGACTTGAGCAGCGCGACCAGCTCCATGTGCTTGCGATCGCCCGCGCGCTGCAGCACGCCGAACCAGTGGGCGACCGGATGCCCGTACTTCTTCTCGATGGACGGAAAGTACGACGCTGGACCCTGCACCTTTTCCGAGCCGGCCACGGCATGCCTCCTGGCACGAACGACGTTGGGGAATCTCGAACCCGGAGTCTCCGGGCCTCGGGGAAAGTGTACGTCGCGCGGGCTACTGCGGCCACCGCACCGCGTAGCGCGTCACGCTCTCCAGGCCATCGGCATCGGTCTCGGTGCTCCAGATCTGATCACGCCGTGCCGACCGGCCTGTGACGTTGCGCGGCACGTCGACGACGCCAATCGCCTCTCCCTCCGGGGTGAGCACTTGCCACCGCCTGATGAGCTTGGAATCGGTGTGCGCCTCGATCCAGACGGTGTCGTCACGACCGACGAGCGTCGTGTCCACGACCGGGTAGCCCCATGACCGTGCCACCCCGCGATGAGCATCCCTGTCAAAAGCAGAACAGCGATTCCGACTCGGGCCCCCAGCGACAGGGCGAGGAGCGTCATGTATCCACCTCCGTCGGGTGAGCAAGGCGTGAACCTTCACCTATTCTTGACACTACATCACTCCCGCGGAAGCCTTCAGGGACCCCATTTTCCTGATGTCTGGACGCACCCCGCGGGATGCACGTTACCGGAGGTAGAATGCCACTTGCCGCCCTCACGGTCGTGACACTGATTGTCACCGGACCCCGTCCCGTCGTCGACACACTGCCCTACCGCACCGAAGAGGTCAGCTACACCAGCGCCGGCCTCACGCTGCATGCTTCGCTGATGCTCCCTCCGGGGCCCGGCCCTCGCGCGGCGGTGGTAATCCTGCACGGATCGGGAAAGAGCGACCGCTCCAATCCCTGGACCAAGGCCTATGCGGATGCGCTGGCCCGTCGCGGCGTGATCGTGCTCTATCCGGACAAGCGCGGCAGTGGCACCTCGGCCGGGGACTGGCGAACCGCCTCGATCGAAGACCTCGCCGCCGACGGCTCGGCCGCACTCGCGCTGCTGCGGAAGAGGCCCGAAGTGGACACCACGCGCACCGGGGTGATCGGCTTCAGCCAAGGGGGCTACGTCGCGGCCGTGCTCGCCGCGCAGGATTCCAGCTGCCGCTACGCGATCTCGATCTCCGGCGGTACCGCCTCGATGCTGCAGCAGACCGTGGACGAGGCCGAATCGGACGCCGGGGCGGCGGGCCTCACGCTCACCGCGGCGGAGCGGGCGGGCCTCCTCCGGCTCCACCAGGTGGCGTTCGACCGCGCCCTCGGGAAGGTCAGCTGGAGTCGCTATCAGGCAGGTATTGCGGACCAGCTCCGCGCGACTCCTCGTCTTCGACCGGTGACCGAAACCTTTCCGGCGGACTCACTCCATCCGATCTGGGGATGGATCGGTCGGGTGGGGAGCTTCGACCCCATGATGTATTGGGAACGCGTACGCCGCCCGGCACTGTTCATCTATGGCGGAAAGGATGCGCGCGTCCGAGTCGATCAGAGTATTGATCGGATTACTGCGACTCGTGCGCCGATCGCCACCAGCGCGGTGATCCTGCGGTTCCAGGGCAACGCGCATGCGCTCTTCCGCGAGGACGAGCTCGACTTCATCGCGCGGTGGATCGCTGATCGCGGGGCGAACTAGGGATCGGTCACCTCGATCGAGATCGGCAGCGCCCCTTCCCACATCAGATGGCGCCCGATCTCGGCCAGCTCACCAAGCGGGTCGCGAATCGTCAGGAAGTGATTCCCCGCGAGTTGCCCAACCCGACTGGCACGGCGTTCGGGGGCGGGGAGATGATTATCCATCATCCATCATCCATCATCCATCATCGATCATCGATCATCGATCATCGATCACCGCGCATTGAACCTGCGCTGCGCTCAGGTCAGGCAGGCGCGGCTGGAACTTCGACATGCATGTCATGCGCGTACCCCATCGCCACCAGCAGCGTGATCAGCGCCACCCCCGCCAGCCCGACGAAGACCCACGTCATCCCATGTCCGGCCGTTGGCCCCGGAAGCCCGCGCAGCGCACCGAGCGCCGCGACGCCGATCGCGCCGCCGAGGAAGCGGGAGAAGGCGCCGAGCGCGGTGACGACGCCGCGCTGACCATGCGCGACGGTCGACTGCGCATCGACCACCGTCGTCGTCGAGAGGAAGCCGAAGCCGAGGCCCATCACGAACATGATCACCGCGAGCACCCAGATCGGCGCGTGGCTCGAGACGAAGCCGGCCAGCGCGAGCGCGCCGATCGCGAGCAGCAGCGCGCCGAGGCGGATCGTCGCGCGCCGTCCGCGTCGCAGCATCAGCCCAGGGGACCGGCTCGCCGCGATCGGCCACCCCAGCAGCAGCGGCGAGAGCGCCGCCGACGCCGCGATCGAGCCGTCGCCAGCGATCAGACGCAACGGCAGCCAGGTGAGCACCACCATCATCATCGCGCCGAGCAGCCCCAGCAGCGCGATCCCCGTCCCCAGCCTCGGCGACCGCAGGATGTTGACCGGAATCACCGGATCGGCCGCGCGCTGCTCCACGAACACCAACGCGCCGAACGCCGCAGCCGAGAGGACGATCATCGGGATCGTGGCCACCTGCTCGATCGCAAGCAGCAGCGCGAAGGCGCCGACCGCGGTGCAGAGCACGCCGAGTCGGTCGAGCGGTACCGTGCTGCGCACCCGCGCCGGCTCACGATAGGCGAGCGCCACGATGCCGATCGCCGCGAGCGCAAACGGAATGTTGATCCAGAAGATCCAGCGCCAGCCGATCGTCGTCGCGAGCAGCGAGCCGAGCAGCGGACCGATCGCCCCCGACGTGCCCCACACCGCGCCGATGATCCCCTGCACCTTGCCGCGCTCGTGCACCTCCCAGAGGTCGCCGACGATCGTCAGCGTCACCGGCTGGATCGCGCCGGCGCCGGCTCCCTGGATCACCCGCCCAAGGACGAGCAGGTCGAAGGTCGGCGCGAAGCCCGACACCAGCGAGCCGAGCGCAAAGAGGAGGAGGCCGATGTACAGCAGCGGCGCCCGGCCGTGCCGGTCGGCGAGCTTCCCGTAGAGCGGAATCGCGACCGTGCTGGCCAGCAGATAGGCGATGTTGACCCAGCCGTAGCGGGCGTCACCACCGAGGTCGTGGACGATGGTCGGGAGGGCGGTGGCCACGACCGTGGCCTCGATCGCCGAGAGGAACATGGCCAGGACGAGGCCGACCAGGGTCCAGCGGCGACCGACGAAGCGGGGGGAGAGGGGGGCATGGGGCAAACATAGTGACCACGGAGGGGTGACCTGTGACCCGTGACCTGTGGGCCGTAAAACGTGCGAGGTGAAACGTGAGCGGGAGGTGAGTCCCCGTTTCACGTTTCACCTGTCGCCTCGACTGATCCCCGCTCACCGCCCGAAGAAGCTCGCGACCATCTCCTTCAGGTCCCTGCCCAGCCCCGCCGGGTTCGCCCTGGTGTACTCGGCGTACGTCCGCTCCTCGGCCTCGCGGACCGCGAGCCACTCGAGCTCACCCTGGGCACGGGCCGAGGCGATCCGGTGCGGGCCGGCGTCGGCCGGCGAGGTCGCCTCGACATGGGCCAGGTGCGCCGCGAGCAATGCCGCCCGCCGCTCATAGAGCGGCCGGGCCGCCGCGAGTTCCTTCGGTTGGACGGGATGCGCCCCAACGCCACCATATGCCAGCAGATCCGAGATCATCTGAGACTCGTCAGTAGAAGTGAATCTCATCATACCCCGGAACGCGGGAAAGATTCACCACGGAGGGAGTCGGGATGGCGGGGATCGAGAAGCGAGAAGCGAGAAGCGTGGCCCAGCGGAGGGATCTCCCCGCGAAGCCACGCTTCTCGCTTCTCGCTTCTCGCTTCTCGCCCAAGGCGCCGACCGGAGTCGAACCGGTGATGGAGGTTTTGCAGACCTCTGCCTTACCACTTGGCTACGGCGCCGAATGCCGGGGGATTCTAGTCGCCCCTCTGGCCGGTGTCCACCGAATCGGGGAACCGGGGGACCGTCCCGGACGTTATCCTCTGGCAGGGTGTCCCCCCACTCTGCCCATTCCGGAGTACCCCATGCCCTGCAATGAATCCCCCCTGTTCCGCGGGATCCGTGTCGTCGCCGGCCTCGCCATGCTCTACCTCGGCTGGACCCACACCGTCACCGGGACCGCCGGCACCGTACTCCAATGGCTCGGCTTCGTCCCCCTGCTCACCGGCCTGACCGGCTTCTGCCCCCTTTATTCGGTCCTGGGCATCAACCGCTGCGGGCCGAAGGCGGCCTGATCCGGGTCACGCGTCGACGGTATCCCGCTGTGCGGTCCCCCGGAAGAACACCACGGCCAGGGCGATCCAGAGCGGGATGTCGCCGAGCAGCTTCATCGTCAGCCCGGCGAGCATGATGTCCTCGTTGGCGGAGAAGCGGACATCGACGCGCGGCGCGAGCTCGTAGAGCGCGTACATCGGCCAGTCGGAGAAGACCATCATCATCGCCGGGATGGTCGGGACAATGGTCGCGCCGAAGAGGTAGCCCATCTTCCCGAAGGTGCCGAGCCGCGTGAACACCCTGGGCGCCACCAGCGGCCACCAGAGGAAGAGCCCCGCCGCGAGCCAGCTGCAATCGATCAGGAACGAGCCGAGCTGCGACTGCATCGCCGGATCGACGACGGCCGGGAGGTGGCTCGTCACCACGATCAGGTTGTAGCAGGCCAGACCGGGGATCGCCTTCGCCATCGTGACGAGCACGCGGTGGCGTCGGCTCCCCGTCGGCGCAAAGGCGAGCCACCCCTCCTCGGGGATCGAGCGCAGCAGCGACGGCCCCACCAGCAGGGTGAGCATCAGGAACTGGAAGGTGTGCACCGAGGCGAGGTAGCCCGCGCCGAGCTTGCCGACCGGCCAGTCGAGCGTGATCAGCAGCGCGAGCCACGCGGTGGCGAACCATCCCCACGGGCGGCGCGTCCAGCGCTGCCGCACGCCGAGCTGCCACCACCCCACCGCGAGCAGCAGCAGCGCGAGGTGCACCCCGGGGTACCATTGCCACTGCCAGCTCCACGGCAGCCCCGTCGCCGCACACCACCACTGCATTCGCTACTCCTTTCCGCCGACCGCACGCACGGTGGTGGTCTCGTCGATCGTGCGCCCGCTCCGGAAGTGGAACGTCAGCGTCACCGCCGACCCCACGGTGAGCGGCGTCGGGAAGTGCTCGAGCATCAGATGCCGGCCACCTAGCGCGAACACCACGGAGTCCTTGGCCGGCACCGCCAGCCAGGTCAGCGGCATCATCATCACCTGGCCGTCGCCATGATCCATCGATTCGTGGATGGTGACGGAATCAGCGGACGACGAGGTCACCCGGTCCAGCGTGTCGGCCACCGCGCCAGCGTTCCGAAGCACGAAGTAGCCCGACGCGGCGACCGCGCCGACGGGGGCGATGCTCACCTCAAGACGCGACACCCTGAGCGGTCCCTCCGCCGCGCCGCAAGCGGTGGTGCAGAGCAGCAGGAGTAGGCGCGCGGAGGTCATAGGTCGTTATCGATGATCGATGATCGATGATCGATCATCGGCCGTACTCGACCAATCTCGGAATGTCATGCGCCCAATCCCGCTGCCGCGTCCCGAACGGATACTGCACCCGGCCGAGTCCGTCGCGCGTGTGCGCGATCACCTGCGAGGCATGCCCCACGAGGTAATCCTTGGCGCCGCGCGTCGTGTCCTGCTCGGCGGTGAGGAGGCCCGCGGCGAGCTGCGCCGCCTTGATGGTGGAGTCGCTGCCGGTGAGCGCGATGAAGCGCGGATCGAAGCCGGCGACCCACGGGGCGAGCACCGCCATCGAGTCGCGGGCCGGATCGACGGTGACGAAGACGATATTGACCTGCCGCGCGATCTCTTCGGGGAGCTTGTCGAGCACCGCCGCGATGTTGGCGAGGTGCACCGGACAGACGTCGGGACAATGCATGTAGCCGAAGAAGAGCAGCGTGACGGTGCCGCGCGTCTTCTCGGCGAGCGGGTACGGCTGCCCCTTGGCGTCGGTGAGCACCACGTTCGGCATCGGACGCGGCGAGACCACCTCGGCGCCGATGAAGCCGCCGGGGGAGAGCTCGCGATCAGGTTTCTCGCCGCAGGCGAGCGTGCCCAGGGCGAGCAGCACCACCCACGCCGACTTCACTCGACGAAGTCGACCGAGAAGGCGTACGCGCCGCGGACCACGTGGCCGTCGGCGGAAGCGGTCTTCCAGCGCACGACATAACGCCCCGGCGGGATCGGCCGGGTCAGCGGTGCGTGCAGCTCCTTCCCGGCGACCTTGGTGTCGATCACCAGCTTCATCACGTCGCTGGAATCGGCGGGACGGACGATCGCGATCGACGAGAGCTTCGGGTTCACCTTGCCGGTGAAGGTCAGGATGACCTCGCGCGGCGGTCCCTTGACCGTCGAATCACGCTCCGGGACGGAGCTCTTGAGTTCAGTGTGGAACAGCAACGCCGCGGGTGCGACCACCGCACCGATCAGCATCGCGACAACCTTGGACACCATCACGTACACTCCAGGGAGGCAGGCCCTGCAATATAGTGAGGCGTCAGGGGGCGATGGTCACCTTGTCGACGAAGTACGGCGTGTCGCCGAAGCAGCTCGTCGGCACCCCGCGATGCTCGGCGTAGTGGAGCACGACGCGCTTGCCGACCGCCTCGCTCATCGACTTCGCGACGAGGTCGTCCCGCACCGTGAAGGTCCACATCACCGGGGCGACACCCGGCACGGTGGTCATCGCGATCTCCCCTTCCCACGTCTTGCAGAGCCAGCCCTTGTTCGAGAACTTCTGCAGCACGCCGGCGCGCTCCCCTTCGGAGTACGCCCAGTTGAGCGCGGCGCCCGCGTAGATCGAGAAGAGGAGGACCGGGGTCGCCACGACCGCCAGCGCGATCAGCCCCCAGCGGCGCTTCTTCTTCGGTGCATCAGATTCGGACATGACGTGCCCCTCCCTCGGTATCGACCCGCCGCCGCTCAGCGTCCGCCGCGCAGCCCAGTCGAAAAGGTAAAGCCTTTCCCCACCACGAAGACCCATCCCGACGATTCGCGGTCGTTGCCGACGCGGTAGACGAAGTCCAGCCGGTTCGCCTCGAGGTCCGGCGCGCGGGACGCCCCGAGCCGCAGGCCGACCCCCATGTCCCAGCCGGTGCGCATCGACGAGCCGCGATACCACGCGCCGCCATGGTCCACGAAGGTCGCAATCCCGACGTCCATCACCTTCAGGAAGTCGACCGCCGCCCCATAGCGATACTCGGCGGTCACGAAGAAGGCACGGTCGCCGGTGAAGGCGTGCGAGCGGAAGGCGCGCGGCCCGGCGCCGAGCCCGAGATCGAACTCGGTCCCCGGGAGGAGGCCACGCAGCACGCCGCCCGAGGCGTGCACCAGCGCGAGGTGTCTGGGCGACGGGATCCACGCGGCGGTGGCGGCGACCTGGGCCGTGGCGGAGTCGAGTCCGCTGCTGGTGATCATCCCGCCGACATTCCATTCGAGCAGCGAGAAGCCGCGCGCCGAGCCGTGACCGGTGCGGCCCGCGATCGCCGGCGCGATGCCGCTCTTGTCGTAGCCGAAGACCGATGGCGCGAGCAGCACCGAGGCGCGCACCACGGTGCTGAGGTCGACGTCCTCGTCGCGCGAGAGCGAGTTGTACCCCTGCAGCTTCACGTAGCGCCCCTTCCGCGCCTCGATCCAGCCGCCCACGGCGCCGGTCACCGAGCGGTCGGCGATGCCGAGGTTGTCATAACTGGCCTGCGTGGTGAAGTCGTCGCGGCGCAGCTGCGCCACCAATCCGGCGCGCAGGTAGCCGAGCGTCGGCGTGCGCAGCGCGCGCGCCACCTCCGCACGGCCGAGGACATAGCGGCGCTGGAGCGTGTCGGTCGCCTGCTCGATGCCGTCGCGGAAGCGGAGGACGCGCTCGCGCCGCGTGTCGCCGGTGATGCTCCACGCCGACGTGGTGCCGAGGTTGAAGAACGACTTGCCGATGGTGCCGGCGACGAGCTGGCCGTCGCTCCGATCCTCGAACGCCGCGGCGATGCCGAGCGTCCCGCTGATCAGCCGGGGCTGCCGGAAGGCCAAGGTGGTGGTGGTCCGATCGGGGTTCTTCCGATAGAGCAGCGAGGTCTGCGTCGCGGTGCCGAGGAGGTTGTCCTCGATCAGCGCCAGGGTATAGACGACCTGGCCGCCGGTCGAGCCGAAGCGGAAGTCGGGCCGCGTGCTCCAGCCGTCGCGCGTGGTGACGGTGACGACCAGCCCCGAATCGACGGTGCTGGTGTCGATCCGCACGTTCCGGAAGACGCCGAGGCGCCGGAGGTTGCGCTCGCTCTCGGTGATCTTGGCCGAATCATACGGCTCGCCCTGGTGCACCAGCAGCTCGCGCCGGACCACGTAGGGCAGGGTGGTGATGTGGAGCCGATTGACGAGGTTGAGGAGCCAGAAGCGGGTTTCGTCGGGATCGAAGATGGAGCGACGCTCCAAGACGACCGATGCGATGGTGGGCGCGGGGGTCTGGGCGAGCAGCGGCGTGGGAGCGAAGAGCAGCACAAGGATGATCGATGATCGATGATCGATGATCGATACCGCGCGCCGAACGACAGCCCCCGTGACCGCGCGGAGCCTTATCGACCATCGATCATCGATCATCGATCATCCCGTTTTTCTTCAGCTCAACGACTCCAACAGCCGCCACAACTCCAGCGGCGAAAACTCCGCGAATCGGGCCTTCACGTCGGGAACGCTCCATTCGCGGAAGATCCAGGCAGAGGAGCGGCGGACGTCGCCGGCCACGAAGTGGACCCGGCCCGTGGCGAGGGGACCGTCCTGGCGCGTCTCGAGGTGGACCGACCAGTTCGTGCCGCCCCGGGCGAGGTCGCCCATGTGGTCGGCATTGGAGAGGTCGATCGTGTCGGAGGGAGGTGTCGTCATGGTCACCGGGGCGGAAGACGTTTCAAGGGTAGCGAGGGGCCACGGCCTGCGCCAGCAGGGACCGCTATATTGCTTCGCCGCGGGTCGTGGAGATCCGCCAGCAAATTCCCGGAGAATCCGTGTCCAACACCCCTGCTTCCCCCCAGGCCCAGCGCTTCTGCACCGGCTGCGGCGTGGCCCTGACCCCGGGCGTCCGCTTCTGCTCGGCCTGCGGAACGCCCGTCGGTGGCGCCCCGGCGGCCCACGCCGCCCCGAACGCCCGGGCCCATGCGGCCGGCGCGACGGCCCCGACGCCGAGCACCCCCGCGGCCCCGTGGATCGTGGCCGGGCTGCTGACGGTGGTCGCGGTGGTGGCGGTGATCTACGCCGCGACCGACCGGACCGCTGCCGAACCGCCGGCGATGGGGAGCGCGGCCCCGGCCGGTGGCGCCGCGCTGGGGGCCACCGGGGCCCCCGACATCACCAACATGACGCCGCGCGAGCGCTTCACGCGGCTCTCCGACCGGGTCACCTCCGCCGCCGAGAAGGGCGACACGGCTCAGGTCATCCAGTTCACCCCGATGGCGATCGGCGCCTTCGATCTGCTCCCCGAAGGCGACCGTGACATCGACGCGCGGTACCATCTCGGGATGATCCAGGTCCAGGTCGGGATGTTCAAGGAGGCGGCCGCCCAGGCGGACACGATCCTGAAGGAAGCCCCCAACAACCTGATGGCCTCCTTCCTTCAGGCGATCGTGAACGACTATCAGGGGAAGAAGACCGAGGCCGAGGCCGCGCGGGCCACCTTCCGCAAGAACTACGACGCCGAGATCGCCAAGAAGCGCGACGAGTACGAGGCACACCGCCCGCTGCTCGAGAGCTTCAAGACCACCCCGGGGCCCAAGTAAATGACCACGACCATTCGCGTCGCCCATTCGCCCGACTCCGACGACGCGTTCATGTTCTATGCGCTGGCCGAAGGGAAGGTCGAGACCGACATCACGTACGTGCATGAGCTCTCGGACATCGAGTCGCTCAACCAGCGCGCGCGCCACAAGGAACTCGACGTCTCCGCGGTCTCGATCCACGCCTACGCCTACATCGCCGACGACTACGCGCTGCTCAACAGCGGCTCGTCGATGGGCGACGGCTACGGTCCGCGCCTCGTCTCGCTGACGCCGCCCCCGGGCGACCGTCGTGCCGACTCCGCGATCATCCGCGAAGCCGCCAAGGGGAAGCGGATCGCCGTCCCGGGGCTGCTGACCACCGCCTACCTGGCGCTCAAGCTCTGGCAGCCCGACTTCGTCCCGGTCGTGATGGCCTTCGACGCGATCGAGGACGCCGTCCACAAGGGTGAGGTCGATCTCGGCCTGATCATCCACGAGGGGCAGCTCACCTATGTCGACGACGGCCTCCACCTCTGGGCCGACATGGGCGAATGGTGGTTCGACGAGAGCGGCCTCCCGCTGCCGCTCGGCGGCAACGTGGTCCGCCGCGACCTCGGCCGCGAGGTCATCGAGCAGGTCGCCCGCGACCTCAAGGCCTCGATCGTCTACGGCCTCGTCCACCGCGCCGATGCCCTCGCCCATGCCAAGCAGTACAACCGCGGCATCTCCGACGAGCGCACCGACGAGTTCGTCGGGATGTACGTCAACGAGTGGACCGTCGACTACGGCAACCGCGGCCGCGAAGCGGTCCAGCTGCTGCTCGACGAGGCGGCGGAAGCGGGACTGATTCCGAACAAGGTGGAAGTGGAGTTTGTAGGGTAGAAGGGATCGAGAAGCGAGAAGCGAGAAGCGGGGTGTGACCACTGTCATCCCGAGCGAAGCGAGGGACCTGCGTGCAGGCTGCTACGCAGGTCCCTCGCTTCGCTCGGGATGACTTCACCCTGTCCCTCGCTTCTCGCTTCTCGCTTCTCGCTACCTCGGCCGCTCGAAATACAACAATCCGCCAGACACGTCACCCACCACGAGCACCATCGCCCCGTTTCCGAAGAGATCCCCAAAGGTCGCCGCCGACCCGCGGTGCGTCGCCACGGCGAAGGTCGAGTCGAGCGCGAAGCGGATCTCGCTGCCGCTGCTGACGTTGCGCCAGCGCTGGAGCCCGCCGTCTTCGGTGCCGAGAAAGAGGTCGAGGCGGCCGGTGCGCTCGGGGTCGGCGAAGGTCGGTGAGGCGCGGCGGCCGACGTCGATCCCCTGGAAATTGTCGCTGACCAGCTCGAACTTCGGCGCGGTACGGCTGCCCACATTCCGATAGAGGTTGAGCTGACCGCTCGCCTCGCCGACCATCATGTCCAGGTCGCCGTCGCCATCGAGGTCGGCGAGCGCCGGCACGCTGTTGCTGCCGCGCGTCAGCACGATCAAGGCGCTGTCAGCAAGCGTCCACTGCGGCGCGGTCTTCGTGCCGCTGTTCCGGAACCACTGGACCCGATCGCGCCAGGTGCCCACGACCAGGTCGGGGAGGCCGTCGCCGTTGAGGTCGGCCACGGCGGCGGTCGGATTGAACTCGGTCGGCAGGTCGAGCGGACCGCGGTCGCGAAACGACGGCGCCGTGCGGCTGCCGACGTTCTCGAACCTGGTCAGCGTGCCGCGCTCCCCCTCGCCCTGCACGATCCGGTTGCCGACCAGGAGGTCGAGGTCGCCGTCGCCATCGAGATCGGCGAGCGTCGGCACGCTCTCGCTGCCCACGTCGATCATCGGGAGGAGCCGCGCGGTGCGGGTGGCCCACTCGCCGCGCTTGACCTGCTCGACCAGGTAGAGGTTGTCGATCGAGGTGCGGTTCGGCCCGAACGCGCCGCCGATTACCCCCATGACGAGGTCGAGATCGCCATCGCCGTCGACGTCACCGAGGGACGGCGCGTTGTAGCCGCTGGTGAGCAGCGGCGGGGTCACCGGGAACGGCGCGGGCGGATGGCGGAAGTCGGGTTGCTGGCAGCTCCCATGATTCTCGATCAGGAGCAGCCCCGGCTCGAAGAAGTCGCCCCAGAGCAGGTCGGGGTCGCCATCGCCGTCGACGTCACCGAACGCCATCGTGTTGGCGCCATGCAGCGAGGGACGCGCCGCTTCGCTGCCGCTGCCGATGATCTCGATCTCCTCGAACCGTTCGGTGAGCAGCCGGAACCGGGGAACGGTCCCCTTGGCGGCCGACTCCGCTTCATAGTGCACGATCGTCCCGCTCACGCGGCCGATGAAGAGGTCGAGCCGGCCATTGCAGTTGAGGTCGACCAGATTGAGGATGTTCTGCCGGTCGGCGAAGATCGGCTGGCCGTCGACGTCGCGAAGCGAGTCGGCCGCCGCCTCGAACTTCGCCGACGTCCTGGTGCCGACGTTGCGCCACAACCGGATGTAACTGTTGGGCAGCTCGGTCAGCAGGTCGATCACGCCGTCCTGGTCGAGGTCGATGAAGCGCGCCCACTCGCCGACGGCCATCCCGCCGTACTGGTCGGTGCGCCACTGCATCTTGCCGCCCACGTTCTCGAAGAACATCAGCGCGTCGGCGCGTTCCTGCAGGAAGAGGTCGAGGTCGCCGTCGCCGTCGATGTCGACCAGTTGCGGTCGGGGCACGTCGAGGCCGCCGAGGAACGGCTCGGGGGTCGGGGTGCCGGTGCGGTCGGCCACCGGGAACGGCGCGATGCGGCGCGTGAACGCGGCACCGCCCTGCGCCCCGAGCATCGCGGGCAGCAGGGCGGCGCACACCAGCAGGGTGCGAACGCGACTCACCGGGCGCGCGCCGCGCCGATCCCGGTCGGGCCGTTGCCGAGCATCAGCGTCGAATGGACCGTGCCACTGGCGAGGTCGAGAATCGTGAGCCAGCCGTCCGATGCCGCATGGCCATCCATGCCGTGCATCTCGTGCCCGCTCTGCCCCGGCATCAGCGCGCCGGTGTTCTGGTTCACGACGAAGGCGTACTTGTTGTCGGCGCGGAGCACCATGCCGTACGGCTGCGCCATCCGCCCCTCGATCGTCCGCACCACCGTGCCGGTCGTCACGTCCACCTCGGCCACCGCATTCTTCGCGAGCAGCGTGATGTAGGCGTGCTTCCCGTCCTTCGCGAAGCGCGGGTCCCACGGCTTCCCGGCGAGCGGGATCTCCTTGACCGGCGCGTACGGCGGCGGCTTGGTGAGGTCGAACACCAGCACCGTGTTCGAGAGCTCGCCCCCGGCGATCATCGTCCTGCCGTCGGGCGAGAGCGCGAACTGCACCAGCGAGCGCGGCGCGCCCGGAATCGTGGTGATCGTCACGCGGCCCGTCGCCGTCTCGACCGAGGCGATCCGGTTCTCGGCGAGCGACGCGGTGTGCACCCACTTCCCGTCGAGCGTCACGGCGAGCGCGTGCGGCCGCGGGATCAGGATCTCCTGTTCCTCGATCATCACGAACGCCTTCCGCGCGATCACGCCGAGCGCCTTCGGCGGATTGACCGCCGTCATCGAGCGGCCGACGTAGAGCGAGTCGTGCACCGGGTCGAGCGTCAGCAGCCCCGGCGTCTCCATCTTGACCTGGCCGAGGAGGTGATTGGCGCGGTCGAACTTGAGGACGCGGCCGTCACCGATCAGCGAGGCATACCAGAACGAGCCGTCGGCTTCGACGGCGATGTGGTGCGGCTTGGCGTTGGCCGTGAAGCCGAGGCCGCGCAGGTCGATCACGGTGTCGACCGCGAGCCGCTGCTGGTCGATCACCGTGATGCTCGCGCCGGACTGGTTCACCACGTACAGCTTGGCCCCGCCGGTCGGGCTCGGGGCCGTGGCGGGGGCGGAACCCCCGCCGCTGCAGGCCAGGACGGCGAACGCCGCCCCGGCCGTCAGGGTCCGTCGGATCATGGCACCGTCTGGGTGCGGTCACGCACCAGGAAGATCCCCTTCCCCATGTTGTTCACGAGGATGGAGCCGTTCTTGAAGTAGGGATAGCTGTTCCACGTCCCCGAGAAGCCAGGCGAGTTCTCGCCCGGCTCGACGTCGAAGAAGCCGACTTCGCGCGGCTGCGTCGGGTTGGTGATGTCGATGATGCGGAGGCCAGCCTTGTAGTTCGACTGGTACATCCGGTTGCCCTTGACGTACAGGTTGTGGTCCGACGCCTTGCTGGTGCCGAGGAACGGCCCGACGAAGACGGGGTCATCGAGCTTGGCGAAGTCGAAGATCAGCGTGCGGGTCGCCTTGGCGGCGTCGCCCTTGCCGCCGGTCTCGTCGAGCTCGTCGTTGAGGTAGAAGTAGCGCATGTCCTCGCTCCACCACCCCTGGTGCGTGTAGCCGACGTCGGGATAGGTCGCGAGGCCGAGGATCTTCACATTCTGCTTGTCGCTGAAGTCGGCGATGGAGATGGCGGTCTCGTTCGAGCCGAGGCAGATCTCCTTCCCCTGGTAGCGCGTGTCCGGGCCGCGATAGACCTGGCAGAGCGCGTCGTGCGAGTAGCCGGTGCCGCTGCGGCCGGTGCGCTTGTCGGCATGGCAGCCCGCGAAGACCGGCTTGAGCGGGTCGCGCATGTCGATCATGTGGTAACCGCCACCGCAGTTCTCGCCCGGGCCGTTGCTGCCGACCGCGTAGGCGAACATCGACTCCTCGTTGGTGAGGATGTCGTGCACCGAGGCAACCTTGTCATAGGTCACGTCCGGCGTGAACTCCTGCGGCGTCTTGACGCCGCGGAGGCGGTGCAGGTCGAAGATCTGCACGCCGTGCGGGCCCGAGGCGTCGGAGACGATCAGGGCGTAGTGCTTGAGCGTCTTGATCTCGCGCCACGAGGTCGCCTGCGCCTCGGGGGTCTTCGGCAGGTTGCCGAGATAGCGCGGGCGCGCCGGATCGGTGACGTCGACGAACGAGGTGCCATCGGTACGGCCGATCAGCGCGTAGTCCTTGCCGGTCTCCGGATCGGTCCAGCCCCAGTTGCCGCTCAACCCGACGCCGCGCTTGCCGCCGATCGCCGAGATCGGCAGGTACGACATCAGCCCGGTGTTGCCGCACTCCCAGTCCTTCACCTTGCCGTCCTTGCAGACGACTTCCGCGCCGGTCATCGCCGTCCACGTCTCGGCGGGGGCCGGGATCACCGTGTTCTTGACGCTCCAGGTGCCGGCCACCGAGCGGCCGAGGAAGAGGACCGTCCCTTCGCCGCCTCCGTCGCGCGGCATGCCGATCGCGGCGCCCTCGCCGGAGACCGCGACCACGTCCGCCAACCGGGCGCCCGGATCGATCCCCGGCACCTCGACCCGCGCGAGCGCGGTGAACTTGCCGTCCTTGCCCAGCGTGGCGCGGTAGAGGTGCCCGGTGTTCCGGGCCGCAGCCGGGGCGCCGATCAGCAGCTCGTTGCCGGCAAAGGCAACCGATGCGCCGAAGTTGGCACCGGCGTAGCTGAACGGCACCGCCGTGTCGGTCTCGCGCCAGCTGCTGGTCTTCGGATTCCACTGGTAGGCCACCACCATCCCGACGGCGCCCTGCCCCTGCCCCGGGATCAGCAGCGCGTTGGGCGAGCCGACCGCGATCATGTCGCCCTTGATCGCGAGCGCGGCGCCGAACTGCGCGTTGTCGGCGCCGCGCGAGGCGAGCAGGACGCCCTCGGACTTCCAGCTGCCGTCGGTCTGACGGCTGTAGACCATCACGGCGCCCTTCCGCATCGAGCGGCTCGGGGCCCCGACGACGATCCGCTGGCCATCCGACGCCAGCGAGGTCCCGAAGGCATCGCCAGTCTCGGCGCCCGGCAGCGTCCCGGCCGGGGCATAGGCGCCGTCGGCGCCGCGTCGATAGAGGTAGACCGCGCCGTTGCCGTCACGCGGCGAGCCGATCGCGACCAGGTCGCCGAGGATCGTCATCGAGCGGCCGAAGTCGCCGCGGGTCACGCGGGTCGCGGCCTGCAGCACGCCGGCCGCGGTCCAGACGCCGGTGGCGTTCTTCCGGAAGACGTGGACCTCGCCACGGCCGCTGTCGGCGCCGTTGAAGCCGTCGATCCGCGACACGAGCAGCGTGGTGCCGTCGCTCACGAGCGTGGTGCCGAAGCCGTCGTTCGGGACGCCGGCGGGGGCGGTCAGCGTCCCCGTCTCCTTCCAGCCCGCGGGACCGCGGCGGTAGACGTGGACCGTTCCCGACTTGGCGCCGCGCGGTTCACCGACGAAGGCCTGATCGCCGACGATCGCCACCGTGGCGCCGAAGGCAGGGAGCGACGAACCACGCTCGTCGCGAACGCCGGACGCGGAAACCGCGCTCACGGCCAGCGGGAGCATCAGGAGCAGAGCCGAACAGACACGCTTCATCGGGGACGACCTCGGGAGGGGGGTGGGGAACGAGTCGGATAAGCTAACACCCGGCCTCGGGGTGCGGGGTGCGGACGTTCGGCCCTCCTACGGGACGAGCGGCTGCGGGAGGTTTCGATCCGCGACCCCCGTAGCAGGCGGGAACCGGAACGACCGATATATTGAAGCAGGTGCTGGACCCCCACCCCTGGAGCATGGATGAGCCCGGATACGCCCGACCCGATGGCAGACGAGATCGGCCTGGTCACGACCCTGGTGGTCGACGACGAGGACTCGATCCGGTCGGCGCTGCAGCGGCTGCTCACCTCGATGGGCCATGAGGTGATCGCCACCGGGACCGCCGCCGAGGCGCTCGCCGAGATCCGCCGCCGGAAGGTCGCCTGCATCCTGCTCGACGTCCGCCTCCCTGATGCGTCCGGCCCCGACATGGTGCCGATGATCCTCAAGGAGGAGCCGAACGCCGCCATCCTGATGCTGACCGCGGTCAACGACGCCAACACCGCCGCCCTCTGCATGCAGCGCGGGGCGATGGACTACCTCGTCAAGCCGGTCGACCTCCAGGACCTCGAGCGCGCCATCGGCCGCGCCCTGGCGCGTCGGCGCGACCTGATCGAGCAGGCCGAGACCCAGGCGTGGCTCAAGCAGGAGATCGTCCAGCGCGGCGCCGAATTGCGCCGGGAGCGCGGCAACCTCGAGCGGATCTCGGTCGCCACCCTCGAGGCGCTGGTCAACGCCCTCGAGGCCAAGGACGCCTACCTCCGCGGCCACTCGGCGCGGGTCGCCGACCTCTCGGCGATGATCGCCGCCGAGATGGGGCTCTCCGACGAGCAGATCGAGATGACCCGCACCGCGGGTCGCCTCCACGACATCGGCAAGATCGGGATCCGCGAAGCGGTGCTCCACAAGCACGGGCCGCTCTCCGAGGAGGAGTTCGACCACGTCAAGACGCACGTGCTGATCGGCGCCCAGATCCTCGCCCCGCTGCATCACCTCCGCGAGGTGATCAGCTACGTCCGCTCGCACCATGAACGCTACGACGGCACCGGCTATCCGGACGGCCTCGTGGGCGATGCGATCCCGGTCGGCGCACGGATCCTGGGCGTCGCCGAGGTCTTCGACGCGCTCACGACGGCGCGGCCGTATCAGGAGAAGATGAGCCAGGAGCAGGCCGTCTCGCGGATGCGCGACCTGGTCGGCACGGTGATCTCTCCCGATGTCCACCGCGCGCTCGCCGCGGTGATCACGCGCCGGCGCGCGCTGGTCTTCATCGACGAAGCCCGCAGCGCCTGATCGGCGGCAATCGGTGCCATGATGCGGGGTTCGGTGCCAGGCACCGGACCCCGCTCGGCTATCGTGGACCCATGACCCGCGGCATCACCCTCCCGGAACTGCTCCTCACCCTGGTTCTGCTCGGCATCCTCGCCGCGCTGGGGCTGCCGCGCCTGGGCGCGGTGGCAGCGGCGGCCGCGCTCCGGCACGAGGCCACCGAGATCGTGGTGGCCCTCGACGCCGCCCGCCTCGACGCGATCCGCTTCGGCGCGGTGACCCGCCTGACGCTGAGCGACAGCAGCTACCGCCTGGAACTCGTGGCCGGCAGCGACACCACCCTGCAGTGGCAGCACGACGGCGCCGGGATGCGCGGCGTCCGCCTGACGGGCGCCGGCGGGCCAATCCTCTTCGGCGCGGCCGGGCTCGCCCTCGGCGTGTCGAACCGCACCCTCACGCTGACGCGGGGCGGCACGAGCCGACGGGTGGTCATCTCCCGATTGGGGCGGATCACCCCGTGAGGTGGTATTTCCGGATCTTGGCGAGGAGGGTCGAGCGGGCAATCCCCAGCAGCAACGCCGCCTGACGGCGGTTGCCATGGGTGAAGTGCAGCGTGGCGCGAAGGTGCCGGGCTTCGGCCGCCTCCAGCGATTCCGGGAGCGGGGAGCATCGCCGCCTCGGTCACCACGAACTCCGGTGCCGGTGCCACCCCGGGCGGCACCGTCGCGACCTCCTCGAACACCACCACGTGCCCGCCGGCGCGCAGCGTCTCGGCCAGCGCCACGACGTCCTCACGGGCAGGGTCGGTCACGAGGAGGCGGATGTGGAGGGGATGCATGACTGAATGATAGACGTGAGTCCTGAGTCCTGAGTCGTGAGAAGCGCAGACTGAGCCGTCGCCCCGGGGCGCTAGATTGTCGGGAACGCTGACCCCTCTCAGGACTCAGGACTCACTGCTCAGGACACCCCTGAATGCTTGATATCGCTTCCCTCGCCGTCGGCGACAGCATCCACCACCCCTTCCTCGTCCTCGACGTCGTGGCGAAGGGGGGCGACCATCCGCGCACCGTGCTCGTCCTCGGCAACCGGACCGGGAGGATCGACACGGCGCCGTTCTGGTCCGGGCGCGACGACCAGGTGAAGGGGCTCAGCAAGGGGATGATCGTCCAGGTGGTCGGGACGGTGACCGCCTACCGCGAGTCGCGCCAACTCGACTGCACCTCGGTGCGCGCGCTGCCGAAGGGGTCGATCCCGCTGGCCGACCTGGCGCCCTCGGTCGGCGCCGTCGACGGCTACTGGCAGTTCCTCGACGACATCCGTGCCAAGCTCACCGCCCCGCGGCTCCGTGCGGTGGTCGATCTCTTCTACGCCGACGACGAATTCCGGAGCCGCTATCAGGAATGCCCCGGTGCACCGGGCACGGGGCACCACGCGGCGATCGGCGGACTGCTGCAGCACACCTGCGAAGTCGTCTCGATCGGAAAGCAGATGGCGCGCGTGGCGCGCGCCGACGCGGAGATCGTCACCGTCGGCGCGATGCTGCACGACATCGGGAAGCTGGAGACCTACAGCTGGGAGACCGGTGTCTTCGACACCACGGAACGCGGGCGACTCCTCGGGCACGTGGTGCAGGGCTACGCGATGTTTCGCGAGCGCATGGCCGCGCAGACGACGCCACCGTGCACGGCCGAGGAGCAGATGCTGATCGAGCACCTGATCCTCTCGCACCATGGCCAGCTCGAGTACGGTTCGCCGGTGCGGCCGTTGACCCTCGAGGCGGAGATCCTCCACTACGCCGACGACGCCTCGGCCAAGACCGCGTCGATCACCGAGGCCTACGCCTCGACCGAGCTCTTCCCGGGCGACGCGCGGACCTCGACCAAGAAGGTCTGGCAGTTCGACAATCGCTGGCTGGTGCGGCTCGCCCCGGACTTCGGGCGCGACGAGGATGGCGAACACGAAGAAGCGGCCGACCAGCCAGGCTGATCGACCGCTTCGCACTCCAGCGCAGACGCTCGGGGGCGTTGCGAGGGAATGAGCGCTGTGGGTCAGATCGGCTCGCGGACCGTTCGCCCACACGGCTCTCCGAGGCGCTGGATCGGAGAGGATGAAGCGTGCGACACGCTCCATCGGTGCTCCTACCAAGCTATCGACCCCCAGAAAACCCGCAAGTGCCTGATTTTATTCGGGTTAGCTCACGTCCGGTGGGCAACATTGTGGGTTCGAAGTGCCGACCTGCACGGCAGTTCCCCCCTTTCTCCACGGGATGTGGAGATGTTAATCCACATCCCCACATGCCGTTCGGCGCCCTTCGTTACAATCCGCCAGGGACTCCCTTGGGCCGCATCGGGATGTCGAACACCCGGAGCAGGTTGTCGGCGGCCATGTCATAGCTGGCCGCGGCGGTCTCGGCAGCGGCGGCGGTGGTGCGGAGCTGAGTCTGCCCAGGGACCGGCGCGGCGAGCTGGAGCGCCACGGCGCGGTTGCACTTGGTCATCTCGGTATGGGTCGTCATGAGCGCCTTCTGGAAGGCGATCAGCGCTTCGGCGCCCGCCTTGGCCGACGCCTTCATCCCCGCAATGTGCGGCTCGGCGCCGACCATGACCCGCGCCCCGGCGGCGCAGGCACCGCGGAGCCGACGCGCCGCCGAAACGGCGACCGTGGGGGACGACGCCCGCTGGATCAGCGCCGCTTCCGCCTGGACCACCATCAACGTGTCACGCATCACCGTCAACAGGCCGCGCATCCCCGCCTTGGCGGAGTCGAGCGGAATGTCGTAGAGCATCGAGGCGGCGGAGTTGAGCTTCCGCTGCGCCAGCGCACGCTCCTCCGGCGTCATCTTCTTCACCGCTTCCGCGGGGGACATCGTCTGCTGCGCGGCGAGCGGCGCGGCGACGAGCAACGCGCCCATCAGCAACCATCCGGACTTCATGAGTCGATCCCCACTTCGATGTAACGCCAGCCCGCGTCGGTCCCCTCGTCACCGAGGAAGAGGACGCCACCGGCAGAGGCCGCGAACCAGCCCGCAATCATGCGGCGTGATCCATCCAGTTCCTGCACGATCGACGGCAGCCAGCGCCGCAGGTGCCGCAACTCCGGAGCACGGCGCCCCAGCTGCGCGAAGATCGCCCCGGCGCCCTGCGTGATGCGGAGGAAGTGCGCCAGGGCGTTGGCGCGTTCGGCAAAGCCGATCGCCAGCACGCCCGGCTCGTCGAGCAGCACCTCGCCATCAGTCGGCAACGCCTGCGGCGTGTCGAGGCGCGGGCCGAGGAAGATGTAGCGTCGTCCCTCGGCGGTCTTCCGCTCGATCACCGCGGCGGCAGTGTCGCTGGTGAGCCGCCCCGCGTGGAGGAGATCATCGTCGGGCATGATGCCGACCACGCGCGTCCACTCGAGGGCACCGAGGAGCTGTTCCATCGGACAGCCGATGGTGTCGTCGAAGGCGACGAAGCGCGGCGCCTCGCCGGCCCGCAGCACCGCGTGCGCCATCGCCTCCGCCCGGTCCGCGAAGGTGCGGATCGTCAGGGTGGTCGGGGTTGTCATGCTGTGATGATAGACCGCCCGCGCGGTCGCGGGTAGGGCCCCCGCTTGCGTCGGTGCCTTGTGCGGACCCACGTTTCGCGGCATGAGCGACCTCCCCTCCCTGCGCAGTCGGGTCACCGCTGGCACCGTCCTCCTCCTCCTGCTGGTCTGGGGGATGACGTTGCTGGGTGTCTCGGCGATGAAATCGCTCGATTCGGCGGTGCAGGACGAGCTGGCGACGTTCCGCGAAGCGACGGTCGTGGTCCAGGAGCTCACCCGCGACGTGGTGACGGCGGTCCGGATCGGAGATGCACTCGCCCTGACGCCGGACGACCCGGCCGCACGGGCCCAGCTGGTCACGGCGTTCGCCAATGTCCGTGGGGCCAGCGGCAGCTACGGGGCGCTCCCGCTCACCGAGCCGGAGCGGAAGGCGCTGCGCGGCATCGACGCCATGGTCACCCGGCTCGAGCGCAGCAGTGCCTCGGGCACACCGGACGGCCGCCGGGTCGCGACCGCCGACTCGTTGCTCGACGACGTGCGCGCGCTGGTCGCCGTCCAGGCGGCCGCCGCCTCCGATCGGGCCGCCGACCTCGCCGCGAGCAGCGAGGAGCGGCGCACCTTCGTCTGGCTGCTCTTCGGGCTCGCCCTGATCCTCGGTATCTGGTCGGCGGTGTACACCGTTCGCGCCGTCGTGCTGCCGCTGCGCCGACTGGTCGAGGCGACGGAGCGCGTCGGGGCGGGTGACCTTCGCCCCGTGGACCTCGGCCCGATGCCGAAGGAGCTCGGGCTCCTCGCGGCCGCCGTCCGCCGGATGAGCGAGGGACTGCGCGGCGTGGTCGGCAGCGTGGCCGACGTCAGCAGCACGCTGACCGAGAATGCCGAAGCACTCTCACGACGGTCGGAACAGCTCACCGAGAGTGCCACGCAGGTGTCGCGCGCGATCGGCGCGGTGTCGGTCTCCGCCGAGAAGCAGGCAACCGCCACGCGCGAAAGCGACGATCTCCTCAGCGACCTGCGCGCCGCCGCGGCCCGGAGCGCCGGCGCCGGGCAGCGGGTGGTGCTGGTCGCCGACCGGATCCGCCGCACCGCCGACACCCACCGCAGTCACCTCGGCGCCGCCTCGGAGACGCTGCTCGAATTGCACGAGGTCGTCGCGCAGACGACGTCGTCGGTCGGTCGGCTCACCAACGCCGCCGCCGCGGTGTCGGAGTTCGTCGCGCTCACGGGGCAGCTCGCGGCGCAGACGGAGCTGCTGGCGCTCAACGCCGCGATCGAGGCGGCGCGCGCCGGCGCGGCGGGCGAGGGGTTCGCGGTGGTGGCCGGCGAGATCCGGCAGCTGGCGGAGACGAGCGCCGAGGGGGCGCGTCGGATCGCGAAGACGGTGGCGACGCTCGACGAACAGGTGCGGCTGGTGGCGCAGACCGTTGAGGCCGGCACCGAGCGGGTCGCCGGCGTCGAGGATGTGGCGGCCGGGGTGACGGCGGCGCTGGCGGAGATCGTCGGCTCGGTCGAGGAGGTCGCCGCCGCGGCCGGGACCGTGGCCCGCGAGGCCGCCGCCCACCGCGAACTCGCCGACCGCCTCGGCGCCACGGCCGCCGATGTGGCCCGCGCGGCGCAGGTCAACGCGCGCGCCGCCCAGGCCGTCACCGACTCGGCCGTCGAGCAGTCAGGCGCCACCCATGAAATCGCGACGGCGGCGACCACCGTGGTGGACACCGCCGATCGATTGACGAGGCTGGTGCGCGGGTTCCGCGTCTGAAGTGACGTGAGACGTTAAACGTGAAAGGTGAAACGGCGCCCTGGCACGTTTCACCTTTTACGTTTCACCCCTCTCCCCTCACCAGTTACTTCTTCTTCTTGACCGGCGCGGCCTTCTTGGCTGGCGCCGCCTTCGCGACCGGCTTCTTCGGTGCCGGCTTCGCGGCGGGCTTGGCGACCGCCTTCGGGGCCGGCTTCGCGGCGGCCTTGGGGGCCGGCTTGGCGGCGGCCTTCGGGGCGGGCTTGGCGGCCGGCTTCGCGGCAGCCTTCGGGGCCGGCTTGGCCGGCGCCTTGGCCGGAGGAGCCGTCCGGGCGGCCTTCGGGTCCTTGGAGGTCACCGAGGCCTTCACCCCCACCGCCTTGGCGGCCACCGGGGCCTCAGGAGGCTTGGGGGGGGTGTGAGGGACCGGCGGCGGCGGCGTGGGCCGCTTCGGCTTCTCGATCACCAACGGCTTCGAGGCCTTCCCGGCCGGGGTCTCCCGGATCTCCGCGAGGACCTTCTCGACCTCGTCCTGGGTCAGCAGGTTCCGCCGGACGCCATAGCGCATCAGCTCTTCGGCGTGGGCGATGGCATACTCTTCCAAGCCAGCGCCAGCCCGCGACAGCGCCACGATCGCATTGGCGACCGGGCTCCGGAGGACGTGCGCAATGCCCGGGAGGGCTTCCATCAGGGAGGAGATCTGTGGGGCGGCCAATTCGGTCATTCACGGGCCTCGGAAAAACGGCAACGTATGCCCCGCGGACGCCCCCCGTCAAGGTATTGGTCGGTCGGACTCTTGACGGCCCCCCCCAAAACACGTACCTAAGAGGGTGCGCCACGGGTCCGACTTCCCGGCCCCCGGAGCCACAGAGGAGCGACGATGGGCCGTCGCCACGTGAAGGAATACCGGCCGGACGAGGCTCTCGCCCTCATCAGCGCCGACCGGGAGGGACGGGTAATCCACTGCCCGTCCTGCGGGAGTGAGGCCATGGAGCGAACACCCTGCCGCCCCCCCGAGGGGGGAGCCACCCTGGGCCGGGTCGTCCTCACCTGCGGACAGTGCGCCCGCCTGGTCGCCTATATCGACCGAGCCGGCATCTCCACCTCGCCTCGCTGATCGTCCTCCCTGCTTGACCTGTCTTCGGGGGTCGGCCATCCTCCCCCGATGAACACGCCTGCGTCCCTGCCCCGTTCCGCCATCCCGGTCGTCATCGCCACCGTCTTCATCGACGTCATCGGCTTCGGCATGGTCCTCCCCCTCCTGCCAAGCTACGCCGCACGGATGGGGGGGACCCCTGGCAACATCGGGCTGCTGGTCGCCTCCTACTCCGCCATCCAGTTCATCCTCGCCCCGCTCTGGGGGCGGGTCTCCGATCGGATCGGCCGCCGCCCGGTCCTGCTGATCGGCCTGGCTGGCAGCGTCGCCTCGTACCTGGTCTTCGCGTTCGCCAACTCCCTCCCGCTGCTCCTCCTCTCGCGGATCCTCGACGGCGGGTCGGGGGCGACGATCAACGTCGCCCAGGCCTACCTCGCCGACGAGACCACCCCCGAAAAGCGCACCAAGGCGATGGGGATGGTCGGCGCCGCCTTCGGCCTCGGCTTCATCGTCGGCCCGATCCTCGGCGGGATCACCTCGGCGATCGGGACCACGCTCCCGGGCATCATCGCCGCGGTCATCACCGCCATCAACCTGGGTCTGGCGTGGCGCGTCCTCCCCGAGTCCGTCCCCGCCGTGGTCGCCGCCGATGCCCCGACCGCGCGCACCCCGTGGCGCTCCCTCGCCGCGCCGGTCGCGGTGCTCTTCCTCGCGACGCTGGCCTTCTCGGTGATGTACGTGGTCTTCCCGCTCTTCGGCGAGCTGCGCTTCGGGGCGAGCCGCAGCGTGGTGAGCTACTGGTTCGCCTACGTGGGACTCGCGACGGCGATTGTCCAGGGTGGGCTGCTGGGCCGACTCGTGACGCGGCTCGGCGAGGTTGGCGTCGCGCGCCTCGGCGCGGGCGTGATGGCAGTCGGCTTCCTGCTGATCCCGCCGGCCGGCACCCTCGGCGCACCGGGCCCGCTCTTTTACACCGCGCTCGCGCTGCTCGGCGCCGGCTTCGGGATGGCCGGCCCCGCGATGATCGGCCTCGCCTCGCGCCGTGCCGCCGCGACGGTGCAGGGCCGCACCCTGGGCGTCACCCAGAGCGCATCGTCGCTCGCGCGGATCGTCGGCCCGATCGTCGCCGGCGCGACGATGCAGGCGGCCTCGGCCGAGGGCGCGTTCCGCCTCTCGGCGGCGATGGCGGCGGGGGCGTTGCTGCTGGCGGCGAGTCTCTTTCCGCGCGAACGCCAAACGGCCACCCCATGAGGAGTGGCCGCTGGTGGTGCGCCGGGGCGAGGGAAATCAGCGCGGCGTGCTGAAGAGCCGGTGCCAGCGCACCTCGGTCAGGAACGCCATCGACTTCAGGCTCTGGACGTCGTAGGAGAAGTACACCAGCACCGGCGTGCCGACGACGTTGGCGCGCGGCAGGAAACCCCAGTAGCGGCCGTCATACGAGCCGTCGCGATTGTCTCCCATCACGAACAGCGAATCGTGCGGCACCACGACCGGACCCCAGTCGTGCAGGTCGGGCTCGTAGCCCATCGGCACCGGGCCGGCGAAGTGCTGCACCTGCCACGACCGCATCCGCGAGCGCATCAGCTGGTCCTCGGACTTCTCCGGCTCGCTGTTCACCGCGTACGGCTCCTCGAGCCGCTGCCCGTTGCGATAGACCACGCCGCTCCGCATCTCCAGCGTGTCCCCCGCGATCCCGATCAGCCGCTTGACGACCTTGAGGTCTTCCTCGATCGAGTCGAAGACGATGATGTCGCCGCGCTCCGGCTCGCGCACCGCCGGCAGCTTCGACTTCAGCAGCGGCACCTCGGCGCCGTAGAGGAACTTGTTCACGAAGAGGAAGTCGCCGATCTGCAGCGTGTTCTGCATGCTCCCCGAGGGGATGCGGAACGCCTCGATCAGGAAGGTCCGCAGCAGGAACCACGCGACCAGCGCGATGCTGATGGACTTGACCCAGTCCACCAGCACTCGAAGCGCACCGGCCACGCGGCCCTTGGCCATGCTCAGTTCTTCCAGTCAGCGATGAAGAGGTTCGTCTCACCCGGCTCGCTGCCGTGGCGATTCGAGGCGAACACCAGCTGCTTGCCGTCGGGCGAGAACATCGGGAAGCCGTCGAAGTCGCCGTAGTTGGTGATCTGCTCGATCCCGGTCCCGTCGGCGTTGATCATGAAGAGGTCGAAGCCGCGCCCCTTCGGATCCTTGTGGTTCGACGAGAAGATGATCCGCTTCCCATCGGGGTGGAAGAACGGCGCAAAGTTGGCACCGCCGAGGTTGGTGATCTGCTTCGGGTTGCTGCCGTCGGCGTTGGCGACCCAGAGCTCCAGCTTCGCGGGGCGCACCAGGTGAGCCTTCAGCAACCGGGTATAGTCGGCGCTGTCGGCGGCGGTCACCGGGTACTGCGCCCGCCAGACGATCTTGGAGCCGTCGGGCGAGAAGAACGCCCCGCCGTCGTAGCCCACCCGGTTCGTCAGACGACGGACATTCGTCCCGTCAGGATTCATCGTGTACAGCTCGATGTCGCCGTCGCGGGTCGACGTGAAGATCACGTGGTTGCCGTCCGGGGAGACCGTGGCCTCGGCGTTGTAGGCGCCGTTGGCGGTCAGCTGCTTGAGGTCGGTGCCGTCCTTCTTGACCGTGAACAGCTCGAAGCTGCCGATCGGCCAGACATAGCCCATCGAGCGATCCGGCGGGACCGGGCAGGCCGGGTTGTCGCGGAAAGTCGACGCGAAGATGATCCGCTGGTCCTTCTCGATGAAGTAGCCGCAGGTCGTGCGTCCCTGGCCATTCGAGATCATCCGCAGGCCGGAGCCGTCAGTGCGCATGACGTACTGCTGGTCGCACCCCTCGGAGATCTTCTGCTGCTTCTGGAAGGTCAGCCACTTCCCGTCGCGCGAGAAGTAGGCCTCGGCGTTGTTGCCGCCGAAGGTGAGCTGGCGGAGGCGGGAGAAGTGACTCTCCCCCGGCTCCGGAGCGTAGAAGGTCGTCGAAGCCTTGCTGCCGGGCACCGGATTGGCCGTCTGCGTGGCGCAGCCGGCGACGAGGGCGAGTGCGACAACGGCCGAATGGGAAGTGCGAATGGGAAACCTCGAGGTACGTGGAAACAGCTGATCACTCATCCAGGGCGGCCAGGACCGCCTCGGCATGCCCGGTCACCTTCACCTTCTCGAACACGTGGGTGATGACGCCGGTGGCATCGATCACGAACGTGGTGCGCGCGATCCCGAAGTACTTCTTGCCATACATCGACTTCTCGACCCAGACGCCGTAGGCCTTGGCGATCTCGTGGTCGTCATCGGCCAGCAGCGGAAAGGGCAGCGCGTGCTTCGCGCGGAACTTCCGATGGGTCTTCACGTCGTCCCGCGACACCCCGAGGACCGTGGTCCCCCGGCGGCGGAGTTTCCGCCACGCGTCACGGAAGCCGCAGGCCTGCTCGGTGCAATCGGTGGTGTCGTCCTTCGGATAGAAATAGAGCACCACGCGCTGCCCGCGCAGGGCCGAGAGCGCCACCGGCTTCCCCTCGGCATCCTGCGTGGCGAAATCTGGCGCCGTGTCCCCCGGTTGGAGCATCCGTATTGCTGCGGAGGTCACGGCACCAGCGCGCGGGGCACGCTGGGAAGGGCCGTCAGCCGACGCACCGGATGGCTCCCCCGCGCCCGCAGCGCACGGTCGAACGAGTTCCAGGTCGTGTAGCCATCCTCGGAGGCCGGCTCCAGCAGGAAGGCGGCGAGCATGCCGAGACGCTGGTTGGTCGGGATCAGGTAGGTCCCGGCCGGCAGCGAGTCGGCGGCCGGCGCGAGCCACTTGCCGTCGACCTTCATCGCCCGGTGCCCTTCGAAGGGGCGGGCGGCGACCACCGCCGAATCGACCTGGAAGCGGGCGCTCTGGCCCGTCCACGCCTGGCTCAGCTTCTCGACCACGATCCCCTGACGCCGGAGCAGCGCCACGACCTCGGGCCACTGCGCGTCGAGCACGTAGGCTGCCGGGATCGCCTCGCGACGGGTGGCGACGAAGCGGTCGATCACCGGCATGAAGACCTTCTTCATCTCGCCGGTGCGCTGCCGCCGGGCAAAGCCGCCGTTCCCCTCGCCCTGCTTGGTGAGCTCGGCGATCACGGTGTCCATCCGCGGCGGCGCGAAGGCGCTGCGCACGGCGACCGAGTCGGGGCGCGCGGCGACCGTCGCCGCCATCACGCGGCGCATGTCGGCCTGCTTCTCGACCATGTAGCGCATCGACTCCAGCACGAACGCGTAGGTGGCGTCGATCCGCTTCAGCAGCGGGTCGTTGCTGTAGGCCTCGGAGAGGATCGAGATCCGCGACATCCCCATCAGATTGCTGCCGTAGCGCGCGTACGACTCGTAGGTGTCCCAGCCGAGCACGAGCGAATCGGGATGCTGGTTGCGGAAGTTGCCGTAGGGGAAGGTCTCGAACTTGTGGCGGTCACGGACCCGCTTGCGGATCTCGGGAAGCGCCTTGTCCTGCAGCCAGACGTTGGCCGGCGTCTGGTTCGGATTGAGCCCCGGCGCCCACGTCAGGTTGTAGCCGTGGTACGACCCGTTGGTGGTGTGCAGGTCCATCCAGACATCCGGATCCCACGCCGCCACGAGCGCGAGCGAGCCGCGCGTCTCCGGCGCCTCCTGCTTGACGTAGTCGCGGTTGAGATCGAGCCCCTGGCCGTTGGCGCGAAGGCCGACGATCGCCGGCCCGTTCTGGCCGGGGCGATTGCGGTCGGCCGGGCCGAAGGCGTCGTTGCCATCGCTGTTGTAGATCGGCACCCAGACCACGATCACGCTGTCGAGCAGCTTGCTGAGCGACCCGAGCGTCATGTCGCGGAGCAGGCGCTGCACCGCCTCCTTCCCCTCGACCTCACCCGCGTGGATGTTGCCCTGGATGTAGAAGACCGGCTTGCCGCTGCGCTTCGCTTCGGCCGGGTCGGCGACCATCGGGCGCGCCGCCACCACGTACGGAATGCGGCGTCCCTGTGGCGACTCGCCGAGGGTCCCGACGCGGATCGCGGCGCCATGTTGTGCCAGCGAGTCCAGGAAGGCGAGCACCTCGGCATGGCTCGACGTCCGCTCGCCGGCGGTGCGCTCGGGGACGGTCTGCTGCGCGGCGAGCGGCGCGGCGGCCAGGAGGGCGACACCAGCGAGCCAGGAAAGCGGGCGAGCCATCAGTGCTCCGGAGGGTAGAGTGGAAAGAGGAGCCGGCGCGTGACTGCATCGGCCACGCCGGCATCCCAGGTCAGGGTGATTTCGGGCACCACCGCCGCCGTCACCGGCCGGCGCAACAGCAGCGGGGCGCCGCGCGACGTTGCGGGAAAGTTAGCGAGGCGGGCGACGGCCGCCGGATTGTCCAGTCGGGAGACGAAGCTACTGCGCCGCGTCGCCAACGGAAGGCGCGCGGCCGCGGCCCGCACCAGCCGATAGCCGAGCGCGTGCGGCTCCTCGCTCATCCCGCCCCAGAGCGCCGTCCGCTTCTCGGCGTCGAGCAACAGCAGTAGCGGAACAGCCTGCCGCCCCGGTCCCAGGGTGACCTCCGTGGCCCACTCGGCGAACCCCTCGGCGAGCCACGGGTCGTCCTCGATCAACCGCACAACACCGCCGCCCGCACGGAGGGTCATCCCGTTCCCCTCCAGCCTCGTCGTGGCCGCGAGGATGTGGTGCCACTCATGAATCACGGTGGCGACCGCCAGCAGCGGGACAATCCCGGGATCGATCCGGACCGCGTCCTCCGGCCCGAGCAGCGACGGCAGGCTCGGTGTCCGGGCCGGTGGCAACAGCGCGACATCGCCGCTCGCGGTCGCGAGCGTCAGCGTGTCCGGCCAGGCGAGGGTCCGCCAAGTGGTGATGACCTCGCGGCGCCCCGCCGGCAGCCATTCCCGCGCGGAGGCGTTCACCGGGTCGACCAGCTGCCGCACGAGGCGATCACCCGACACCAGCGGCATCGCCTCGAAACCGCCGAACCACTCGGTCAGGAGCGTCGGGGGTGGCAGCACGCTGCGCCCCCAGAAGGCGGCCAGCAGTTGTGCTGGTGACTGCGCCCCGGTTGCGGTGTCGAGCCAGGGATGGGTCAGGAGCCAGCGCACCGCCTCGCGCCACCAGGGGACCGCCGACACATAGCCGTCCAGGAGCGCGGTGAGCGAGCGCGCCGCATCGGTGTCGCCGGCAGCGAGCGCGGCCACGCGTTGCCGCAACGCGGAATCACCGCGCTCCCAGGCAGGCCAGAGCGAGAGCGCCGTCTCGCGCATGCGGGCGAGCTCGCCGGCGCCCGCCTGCTCGCTGGTGCCATGACCGAGCGCGCGCATCGCGGCAGCGCGGCCGTAGCGCGGCTCACGGCTGGCCGCGAACGCTTCCGCTCGCTCGTGCACGTCGATGACGATGCCGGCACCGCGGACCAGAAAGAGTCGCTGGAACGTGCTGTCGTTGGCAGTGCTGCCACTGATCGCCTGCAACTGTCGCCGCACGGCGGCGCGCGTCGGCTCGTCGGCCCCGAGCGCCATCGCGCGTGATCGGCCGGGCCGCAGGGCATCGGCGACGGCCGGCATCCCGGCCGCGGTCCGCAACGCGGCGTATTCGCGCTCGAGCGTGGCGGAATCGGGAAGGGCGGCCGCCCACCCGGCCGGGATGACCGTCGCGTTACTGCTGGTGCCCACGGCGAGTTGCCGCACGCGAACCCGCGGACGGACCGGCCAGCGGACCGTGCCGGCCGGGATCAACTCGCTCTCCCACGTGGCCCCGCCGCCATCGGCGTAGCGGAGGCGGCCCGACATCATCGCGCCATCGCCATCGATGTCGAGCTCGGCCCGCAGGCCGAGCGCGCCGACGGTGAACGAGAGATGGTTGCCGGTGCGCTGGAGCGTGGTGAGCGGAAAGAAGGTCGAGTCGTGCGATTCGAGCAGCAGGCGGCCGCCGGTGCGGGTCAGGCGCAGGTCGGCGAACTCCACGCCGGCCGCGTTGCGCAACTGCACCGCCCAGCGCGTGCCGGCGTCCTGCGCCCCGAGCGCGGCCGGCACGAGCCAGAGGGCACAGGCCGCCGCGCGGATTGTCACCCTTCGCGCGATCCCTTCGGCCGACGCTCGACCGTCGTCGCCTTCACGGTGACGCCCTCGACCAGTCGTTCGAGGCCACCGACCACGACGCGGTCGCCGACCTCGATGCCGTGGCGGATCTCGACGAAGCCGGGGGAGCGCACGCCGATCTCGACCTCGCGGCGCGTGACGGTGCTGTCCTGCTGCACCCAGATGTAGGTCGCCCCGGAGGTCGGGACGATCGACTCCTCGGGCACGACGACGGCGTTGGCGCGCATTGCCGTCGCGAGCCGTGCCTCGAGGAACATCCCCGGCTGCAGGATGCCGCCGCTGTTGGCGGTGATCGCCTTGACCGTGATCGTGCGGCCCGGCAGCGTGACCACCGGATCGACGAAGTCGACCCGCGCCGTGAAGGTCTTGCCCGGCAGCGACGCCACCTGGAAGGTGACCTCCTGGCCCATCTTGAGCTCGGCGGCGTAGCGCTCCGGCACCGCGAAGTTGATCCGCGCGGGCGAGACGGTCTGCAGCGTGAGCAGCTTCGACTGGCTGTTGACGAAGTCGCCCATCGAGACGAGCCGCTGTCCGACGACCCCGGCGAATGGCGCGCGCACCACCGTGCGATCGAGGCGGAGCGCCAGCAGGTCGAGCGACGCCGACGCGGCGCGGGCCGAGGCTTCGGCGCGTTCGAGGTCGGCGGGCGCCGCCGCCTTCTCGGCGAGCAACAGGCGGGTCCGCTCGAGCGCCTGCCGCGCCAGGTCGCGATCGGCGGTGGCGCGTGCCACCTGCGCCTTGAGTTCGGCGTCGTCGATCTTGATCAAGGGCGTCCCGGTCGCGACGGTGGCGCCCTCGCGCGCGAGGATGTCGACCACGCGCCCCTCGACATCGGGGCGCAGCTCGATCCGCTGCATCGCCTCGAGTTCGCCGGTGGCGATGATCGCGTCGATCACCGTGTCGGTGAAGGCGGCGCTCACCTCGACCGGCAGCACCTGCGGGCCGCCGCGCCCACCGCCACCGCCCTTGGCATCCTTGGCGTCGGCGCCGCCACAGGCGGCGAGAAGGGCGAGCAGGAGGACGGTCACGGGACGACGGCTCACGGGGTGCTCCGGTCGGAATCAGGGGTCAGTCGCTGCCCGAGGATGACCTCGAGCGAGGCGCGCGCCAGTCGCACGGCGTAGCGCGCCTGGACCAGGTCGGCCTGGGCCTGCACCAGCTGGGCCTGCGCATCGAGCAGTTCGAGCACCGTCGCCGCGCCGGCGCGGTAGCGGGCACCCTGCACGCGCAGGATCTCGGTCGCGACCCCGACGCCGGCATGCGCCAGCTCGAGCTCGCGCCGCGAGACGTCGTAGCCGGTGTAGGCCTCGGTCACGTCGCGCCGGGCCGAGCGCTCGAGGTCCTCACGGATGGCGCGGGCCACCGTGCGATTGGTCTTGAGGCGCTGGATGGCGAGTTCGCGCTGGCCACCATCCCAGATCGGCAGCGCGATCGAGAAGCCGACGCTGCGCCGGTTGGTCAACGTCGGGAAGAACTTGTCGTCGAACTTGCCGAGCGACGCGGTCAACGTGATCGACGGGAGGTAGCTCGCCTGGCGCACGCGGATCTGCGCCTCGCTGGAGCGCTCGGCCGACCGCGCCTCGCGCCACGCCGGTCCCTGCTCCACCGCGCGCGCGACCGCCTCCTCGAGCGTGATCGAGAGCGGGGCCGGCGTGGTCGAGTCGATCGGCGCCGCATCGACCGGCACCGCGCGCCCGATGCGCCGCCCCAGCTGGAGCCGCGCCACCGTCAGCGCCGCCTCGCGCCGCAACACCTCGGCCTCGGCGCGCTGCTGCTCGAGCAGCACCTGCAGCGAGTCGGACGGCACCGTGGCGCCGCTGGTCACCCGGGCCCGTGCGGTGCCGAACTGCTCCGCCGCGCGCGCCGCCCGGTCGCGGGCCACGTCGAGGAGTTCGCGCGCACCGAGCACGTCGTAGTAGTCGCGCTCGACATTGAGCGCCGTCTCGTAGCGCTGGGCCAGCTCGCCCGCGCGCGCCGTCTCGAGATCGGCACTCGCCTGGCGCGCGCCGAAGAGCTTGCGCCCGCCGGTGAAGAGCTCGTACCGGGCGTCGATCGAGGCGCGCCCGGTGGCATTGGCGGCGCGGCCGGTGCCGATGTTGAACTGCTGCGTGGAGAGCTCGGAGTAGTCGGCCGTCGCGTTCAGCGTCGGCAGGACGAACACCAGCAGCGCCGCCTTCCGCGCCCACTCGGCGTTGTCGACCAGGCCAGCCGACTGCACCCATTGCGGGTCGAGATGGACCGCCTCGCGCAGGGCCTCGCGCAACGTCACCACCGGGAGGGTGTCGGCGGCGCCGCCATGCAGCGCGGCCAGCAGGTGCAGGGCGGCGATCACGCGGCCTCCGCCGGCTGCGGATCGGCCGCCTGGGCCACGCGGCCGCGTCGGTGCGCCAGCATCCGCTCGGCCAGCATCCAGACCACCGGCACCACGAAGAGCGTCAGCACCGTGGAGAAGGCGATGCCGCCGACGATCGCGTACCCGAGCGGCCGACGCGCGGTGGCGCCCGCGCCGGAGCCGAGCGCGATCGGAATCGCGCCCATGATCGTCGCCACGGAGGTCATCAGGATCGGCCGCAGCCGGATCCGGCCGGCCTCGAGCATCGCTTCCACCACGTCCATCCCCTTGGCCCGGAGCTGGTTGGCGTAGTCCACCAGCAGGATCGAGTTCTTGGTGACCAGGCCGACGAGCAGGATCATGCCGATCTGCGAGTAGAGGTTGATCGTCGCGCCCGCGAGCTTGAGCGTGAAGATCGCGCCGATGACGGCGAGCGGCACCGCCATGAGGACGGTGAACGGGTGCACCACCGACTCGAACTGCGACGCGAGCACCATGAACACCACCAGGATCGCGAGGCCGAAGGCGAGCAGCAGCTCGTTGCCGCTCTCGCTCAGTTCGCGCGCATCGCCGCCGAGGGCGATCGTCGTGTTGGCCGGGAGCTGCGCCGTCGCGATGGCGGTGAGGGAGTCGATCGCGTCGCCGAGGGCGAGCGTCGGCGACAGCGAGGCGGAGAGCGTGAAGGCCCGGACCCGCTCGTAGTGCGCGATGCCGCGCGGGCCGGTCGTCTCGCTGATCGAGGCGAGCGCGTCGACGCGCACCAGCTGGCCGCCCCGGCCGCGCACGAAGAGCTGGTCCATGTCCTGCGGCGTGGCCCGGTGCGCCGCGTCCAGCTGCAGGAAGACGTCGTAGATGCGCGAGTCGCGCGTGAAGGTCGAGACGCGGGTGCCGCCGAGCATCGACTGCAGCGTCGTGGCGATGTCCCCGATCGGGACGCCGAGGTCGTCGGCGCGGTCGCGGTCGTAGGCGATCGTCAGCTCCGGCTTGTTGTTCTTCAGGTCGGTGTCGACGTTCACGAGGCCGGGGATCTTCCGGGCCGCCGCCAGGAGCCGCTCGTTGGCGACCAGCAGCGAGTCGTAGTCGGGATGCCGGACGATGAACTGGACCGGCGAGCCGAAGCCGCCGATCGCCGACGGGTTCGAGGCGAAGATCTGCACGCCGGCGATCGCCGCGAACTTCGGGCGCAGTTCGGCGATGATCTCCTCGATGGAGCGCTCGCGATTCTCCCAGTACTTGAGCCGCGCGACGACGAAGCCGCCGTTCGGCGAGCCGCCGCGGCCGAGCACCGAGAAGACGGAGTTCACCTCGGGGACCGTCGCGAGGATCGCCTCCACCTGTTTCTGGTACCCGTCCGTGTACTGCAGCGTCGCGCCCTCGGGGCCGACGATGTTGATGTTGATCACGCCGCGGTCGTCGCTCGGAATGAACTCGCGCTTCAGGGTCAGGAAGACCAGCGTCGCCCCGACCACCAGCGCCAGCATCCCGGCGACCACCGTCATCGGGTGGCGCAGGGCGCGCGCCAGCAGGCGGGCGTAACCGGCGGCGAGGCCGTCGAAGCCCCGCTCCAACACCTTGTACATCCGGCCGTGGCTGGGCGGCACCTTGAGCAGCTTGGCGCAGAGCATCGGCGTCAGCGTCAGCGCGACGAAGCCCGAGATGAACACGGACCCGGCCACCGCGATGCCGAACTCGTTGAACAGCTTGCCGGTGTTGCCCTGCAGGAAGGCGAGCGGGACGAAGACCGCCATCAGCGACGCCGTCGTCGCCACCACGGCGAAGCCGATCTCGCGGGTGCCGTCGCGCGCCGCCTGCTCGGGGCTCTTCCCGAGCTCCTCCTGGTGGCGATAGGCGTTCTCCAGCACGATGATCGCGTCGTCGACCACGATGCCGATCGCGATCGTGAGCGCGAGCAACGTGAAGTTGTTGATCGAGAAGCCGAGCGCCGACATGACCGCGAAGGTGGCGATGATCGAGGCGGGAATCGCGAAGGCGGGGATGATCGTCGCCCGCAGGTTGCGCAGGAAGAGGAAGATGATCACCACGACGAGCAGCGCGGCCTCGACCAGCGTCCGCTGGGCATCGGCGATCGAGCGCTCGACGAACACCGACTGGTCGAACGCCTGCACCAGCGTCACGCCGGGCGGCAACGCCGCCTGGATCGAGGGCAGTGCGGCCTGGATCGCCTTCGACACCTCGATGACGTTGGCCTTCGACTGCCGGATCACGCCGAGGCCGATCCCCGGCGTCTGGTCGAAGCGCAGCGCGGAGCGGTCGTTCGCGGGGCCGAGCTCGACGCGGCCGACGTCGCGCAGCTTGGTGAGCACGCCGCCCTGACTCGAGACCACGAGGTCGGCGAACTCGTTCGGCGTCCGCAGCTCGCCGAGCGAACGCACGGTGAATTCGCGCTTGGCCGACTCGATCCGCCCCGCCGGGACCTCGACGTTCCGGGCGCGGATCGCCGTGGCCACGTCCTGCACCGTCAGGCTTCGGGCGCGGAGGGCGTTCTGGTCCAGCCAGATCTTCATCGCATAGCGCCGCTCCCCCTGGATCTGCGCGCGCGCCACCCCCGGGATCGTCTGCAACCGCTGCTTGACGATCCGGTCCGCCACGTCGTTGAGCTGCAGGAGGTCGAGCGTGGTCGAGGTGAGCGCCAGGTAATAGAACGGGCGCGCATCGGCATCCTGCTTCGCCACCACCGGCTCGTCCACGTCCTCGGGCAGGCGGCCGCGCACCCGGCTCACCAGGTCGCGCACATCCTGGGCGGCGGACTCGACGTCCCGCGAGAGTCCGAACTCCAGCCGCACGCTGCTCCGCTGCTCGTTGCTCGACGAGGTCAGGGTCCGGATCCCCTCCGCCGTGCTCAGCTCCTCCTCAAGCACGTCGGTCACCGATGACTCCATCACCCGCGGATTGGCGCCGCGCAGCGACGTCTCCACGGAGACGATGGGGGGATCGATGTCGGGAAGTTCGCGGACCGGCAGCCGCAGGTAGCCCAGCACGCCGAAGAGGACCAGGGCCAGGGAGCCCATCGTGGCCAGGACGGGCCGGGAGATCGAAAGGTCCGAAATCTTCATCGCGAGGCCCTATCTTGACGGGGACGGTGGGCGACCTGCCCGCCGAGACTACGGATTGCTGGACCCCGAGGTTCAACCGGCAGGAGCACGTGATGGCCCCGAAGCTCACGGCACGGCAGCAGGCCCAGTTGGCGTGGCTCGAGTCGCTGCCCCCCAAGCTCGAGAAGGCGAACCGCATCATCGAGATGATCAGCACCATGCAGGCCGACGAAAGCCAGGTCCGCGGCCTCGGCCGGATGTGCGACGAGCTCAAGGCCCAGGCCGGTTCCCTGAACCTGACCCCGATCGGCGATGGCTTCGGTTACATGGGAATGATGCTGCGCCGCGCGGGAGGACATCAGGTGAAGGTGCGCGGGCTGCGTGAACTGCTGGCCGGCGTGAAGATCAACCTCGAGGGCGCCCTCCGACTCGCCGCCACGCCGGAGCGCGACGCGAAGGAGGAGGGCGAGCCGCCGGTCAGTCCTTGAGGACCTTGTCCAGGATCGGGCCAGCCGTGAAGGCGAACATGGAGGTGATCACCAGACCGAGCATGATGGTCACGTAGGTCAGCGCGCTGATCAACACGCCGGCGCCGAGCCCCGCCAGCACCATTCCGACATAGTAGAGCACGATGGTTCTCCTTGAAACGTTCACGCGCTGTCCCGCACCGGGCGTCGACCGTCGGCGTCGCCGGCGCGAGGGCAAGAATAGCAGGACCACGGCGAGGTCGGCAACGACCGAATCCCGACCGGAGGCGACTCTGGTTCCCCCGCCAGCCGGACCCTAGCTTGGGATAGCGCACAGCTGGGAGGACACCCCCGCCCCTCCTCTTCCTCTGGAGGCGCTATGTGGACCAAGCGTGGTCTTCTCTCGCTCGCCGTCATCGGCGGGTTGTTCGTCGCGTGCGGTGGTGACTCCCCCACCGGCTCCGACCCGATCGGCGGCGACACCGATCTGGCCATCAGCGCCGTCGGGAACACGATCCCGACCGGCTCCATCAACCTCAACGGCACCTACTACAACGTCGGCGGGTCGCTGACGGTCACTGCCAACCAGTCCGGCCTGACCACGCTCCACCTGACCGCCGACCTCGCCAACGCACCCGCGCTGCAGGCCAAGGTCAACGCGATGGCGGCCTCCCTGGCCGGCCCGGGCGGCTGGGTCGCCGGCTTCCTCTCGGGCGGCACGATCAGCACCGACATCAAGCTCCGGATCACCTCGGAAGGGATCCAGGACTACTTCAACGCCGACAAGAAGCTGCAGACGCTGGTGCGCTACGACGCCAAAGTCGGCGACACCTATCGGACCACCCTCTCCGACGGGAGCACCATCACCCGGACCGTGACGAAGGTGTCGACCACGGATGACTTCGCCTACGGCCTGCTGATGATCAAGACGATCAAGGTGGAGCAGGACTCGCACCTCGCCGGCGTCCGCAAGTTCGTCTACCACGCCAATCACCGCTTCGGCCTGGTCTGGGTCGAGGCGCAAATGGAGGATGGGACGACGTTGAGTTACTTCCTGTTTCCGAGCAACTATTGAGGTGCTGGGTGAACGGTGAATGGTGAACGGGGCGCGGCCTGCGGCCGCGCTGGGTGAGACGTAAAAGGTGAAACGACCTCGAAGGTTGGGTCCGTTTCACCTTTCACGTTTCACCATTCACGCCCCGTACAGCGTTCACCGTTCACCCCCGCGGCCTCAAGGCCGCGGCTGAACAACGACTCGCGCCCAATCCCACCCCATCAACCCACGCGCATTCACCGCCTTCACCTGCACCACCATCCCGGCGGTCAGGCCGGGAATCCGCGCCGTCGGCGTGGCGACGCGGAGTCGGTTCTTCTCGGGTGCGTCGGCCGGTCCCCAGGTCACCACGTAGCCCGTCACGCCCTTCTCCGGGCTCTTCGTCCACGTTGCCACGCCGTTCGCGACCGCGAGGTTCTTCAGCCGCGACGGGCTCGACGCGAGCAGCATCAGCGTCGCCACCGTCGTCTTGCTCGCCTCGGCGATCAGTTGGTGGTTCTCGACCTCGAGGATGTCGTGCGGCATGTGATAGTGCGGATTGCCGAGGACCGGATAGGAGCCGATGCCGCCGACGATGTCGCCGAAGGCCTCGTAATAGGCCGCCGCGTCGGTGCTCTTGTAGTAGAGCGCGTCGTAGGTGATCATCGCCGAGAACTGTGACGCCGCCGCGTGCTGGATGTCGCGGATGCCGGGGTTGGAGTAGCGGATGGTGTTGTCGAGGTGGTGATCGTTGGCCCAGCCGAGCATGTCGTTGTTGAGCGCACCGACGAGCTTGACCGAATCGGCAACTGCGCGGCGGACGTACTCGCGCGACCCGAGCAATCCGGCCTCCTCGCCGGTGAAGGAGGCGAAGACGATCGTCGCGGGCTGCGGATGCTTCGCCATCACGCGCGCCGCCTCGAGCAGCGCCGCCGTCCCCGACGTGTTGTCGTCCGCCCCGGGTCCCTCGGCGCGCGAGTCGAAGTGCGAGCTCACCACGTAGACCAGTTCGGGATTCTCCGTCCCCTTGAGCACCGCGAGGACGTTGGCCGACTTTCCGCCGAGCGCCCCCTGCGGCGAGAACCACTGCGGCTGGGCGTCGTAGCCGAAGCTCTTGTAGGTGGCGAGGAGGTAGTCGATCGCCTTGGCGTTGCCGGGCTGCGAGATGTGCTTCGAGTCGAAGTCGAAGAGCGCCTTCTCATAGCCGTACACGCGCCCCACATCCACCTGCGTCGTCACGGCGCGTACCTTGGCGGCAATCGGCGCAAACGAGGCGAGGCCCCGGTCGCGCAGCGACACCTCGCCGGCACGGTCGGCCTCGAGCCGCGCGATCACCGCCTCGCGCGTGACCGGGCGGCCGAATTCGGTCAGGTAGAGCCCGCGCTCCACGGAGACGGTGTTGCCGTCGCGTTCGGCGACGGTGAGGATCGCCGAACCATCGGGCGCCGGCAGCCACTCATACTCGGGCGCGATCGTGCGCACGGTGTTGTTGTGGAAGAGCCGGGTTCGTGTTCCGGCCTCGACGTCGTAGAGGTAGGAGCGACGATGCCGCGGCTCCCCCATCACGGCCATCACGGTCGTGGAGTTGAGCCACTGCGGGAGGACATCGTGCTGGATCTCGCGGGTGAGCCGAGTCGGCGTGGCGCTGGCGGTCGGCGAAATCTCGAGGGTGTAGAGCTCCCAGTCCTGCACCGGCATCATCTGGAACGCGATCCGGTTGCCGTCGGGAGAGAGCGCCGGCGCGTCGATCCGGCGAATGCCCTTGTAGAGCGTCATGGCGCCGCCGCCCGCGACGGGTGCGGCCATCAGCCGGGATTCATCGGTCACGGTAACGCCCTGCGCCACCAGATTCCCCTCGACCCACGCCATCATCGAGCCGTCGGCCGAGATGGTCGCGGCGCGCCCTTCGATGCGGCGGACCGTGTTGGCCTGCAGGTCGACGATCGCGAAGAGTGTCGAGGCCCGGAGGCCGGCGAGGCCGACGGGGAGCCGCACGGGGTTGCCGCTCGGGATCGGGTAGGCGAGGAAGCGCCCACCCGGGAGCGCGACCGGCACCCCCTTGAAGCCGGCGGTCGGCGCGACGATCCCCTGCACCACAAAGGCGTCACCGCTCCGCGTCACGCGGAGGATGTCGTTGCGCGTCGCATCCGAGGCGCGCGAGACCACCACGAAGAGCGTCGCGTCGTCGGTGCCGAAGGTGGCGCCGGTCGGCAGCCACTCGCCCAGCCCGGTAATCGGCAGCTCCCTGCCGGTGGCGACCTCCTTGATGCCCAGCGGTACACGATTCATCGTCGTCGGCGCGATCCACGCCACGAGCGATCCGGTCGGCGAGAGCGTCGCGCCACTCCCCACCACCTCGAGGAGGATCTTCGTGGGCGCGCTCCGTCGCACCACGCGGGTGACGCGCGCGGCCGGGAGTCCGCTCTCGTAGGCGATCGTCTGACCGTTGGCCGACCAGGTCGGCCGTCCGCCGTCCGGGGTCAGCTCCGCGGTCTCGAACCGCTCGCCGGTGAGCACCGCGACCGAGTCGATCCACGGCCGCGCCACCCCGGGCACCAGGAGTGAACGGAGCGCGTCCGTGGCCTCGATATACCGGCCGGCGTCCCAGGCGCGGAAGCCCTTTTCCCAGAGCATGCCGGGCGGGACGATCCCACCGCTCTGCGCGGCGAGCGGGGCGGCGAGGAGGAGCAGGGCTGGGAGGAGGCGCATGGGGAGCTCGGCGAGAGGTGTTCAGCCGCGGGCGTCAGCCCGCGGATGGTCGTAGGTCGTAAGTCATAGGTCGTAGGTCACGCTGAGGCTGGTTCCCCAAAGGTAGCTCTCGCCGAGACACCCCACGACCCGCGACCTACGACTTACGACCTACGACCTACGACCTACGACCAACAATTCACGACCTACGACAATTTGACTAGTCTGACTAGTCTGACCAAATTCTACCCCATGACCGAAGAATATTCCATCTACGACGCCAAGGCGAAGCTCTCGGCGCTGGTCCGCCAGGTCCGCGAGGGGCGGAGCTTCGTCATTACGGTGCACGGGCAGCCGGTCGCGGAGTTGCGGCCGATCGAGCCGAAGCCGAAGGCGACGACGCTGGCGGAGCGGGTCGAGGAACTGCGCGCCAAGGGGCTGATCACGTCGGTTCGGACGACGCCCGACGACCCACGCGCGTTCCCGATCGGGGAGTATCGCGAGGGTGCACTACAGCGCTTCCTGGACGATCGCGACTGATGCTGGCCTACCTGGACACCTCTGTCGTCGTCGCGATTCGATTCAACCAGCCGGGCGCGGAGCGATTTCGAGAGGCGCTGACCAGCTTCGAGTTGTACGCCTCGCCGCTGCTCGAGGCGGAATGGCGAAGCGCCCTGCGTCGCGAGCAGGCCGAACCCAACCTCGCGGAACTCGACCTGGTCCAGTGGGTCTTCCAGGAGCGTACCCTCAGCGAAGAACTGGAGCGCGTCTTCGAAGCGGGCAATGTCCGCGGTGCCGACGCCTGGCACCTAGCCACGGCCCTCTCGTTGGCCCCGGACCCGAGCGAGCTCACCTTTTTGACATTGGACGATCGACAGCGGGCGGTGGCGGAGGCGTTGGGGTTCCAGACATGAATCGATCATCGATGATCGATCATCGATCATCGGCCTGCCAGTTCCCCAACCCCTGATCTGGCAGTAGCTTCACTCGTTCCCACCGACAATTCGCGCTCCCCCGTCCGGAAGGCTCCCTGAGCGTCTCCGACCGTCTGGCCGCAGCACTGAGCGACCGCTACCGCCTTGAGCGTGCGCTCGGCCAGGGCGGCATGGCCACCGTCTACCTCGCCGAAGACCTCAAGCACCAGCGCAAGGTCGCCGTGAAGGTCCTCCAGCCGGAGCTGGCGGCGGTGATCGGGGCCGAGCGCTTCCTGAGCGAGATCAAGACCACCGCCAACCTGCAGCATCCGCACATCCTCCCGCTCTTCGACAGCGGGAGCGCGGACGGCCTGCTCAATTGCCCCTGTGACCCGAGAGCTCCTGTGAGCGTGTCTGGCCGTTCCGTCGATTGTCCGCTCCTCCTGCGCCTGCTGGTGGCGTGCGGGGTGGCGCTTGTCCCGGCGCAACATGTCGCTGCTCAGTCATCGCCCGCCGATGCTCCACTGCCGATGATGGCAGGGACCTGGTATCTCGTCACGAAGCACCCCCGGTATGACTCGACGATCGTGTCCCCGAGTCCACCTGCCCGATCGCAGGCGCCCACTGGACCGGCGCCGTTGGTACGGATGGACCTGGTACGGTTCGCGAGCGAACCACTTTCGGTGCCGCCGCAAACCAGTGCCCGCTATCCGCATTGGGTCGAACAGAACCCGCGCGATTCGCTGCTGATCATTGTCGAGGAGAACATCACCACCATCCTCGGGGACGGCGCCCCAGCACTCCAATGGGAGACCGACGGGTTGATCCGCGAGGACCGTGGCGGCGAGGAGCTCTTTCTCGTCCGGGCATTCTGGAAGAAGGGCGAACTGTTCCTTGAACGCGCCCGGCCGAATCTCGCCACCGTCCAACGGCGTTTCCGGCTCCTCAAGGATGGCCGCCTGGAACTTTCCTGGCCGGGCAGCCGGCGAAACCCAGCGTTTCCCACGAAGTACATCTTCAGCCGTGAACGCCCGGCGTCCAAGCCATGAGCACCCAAGCCCGCCTCACCGCCGCCCTCGCCGACCGCTATCGCCTCGAGCGCGAGCTCGGCCAGGGCGGCATGGCCACGGTCTACCTCGCGCACGATCTCAAGCACGACCGTGACGTCGCCATCAAGGTGCTGCACCCGGACCTGGGCGCGGCGCTCGGTGGCGAGCGCTTCCTCTCCGAGATCCGCACCACGGCACGCCTGCAGCACCCGCACATCCTCCCGTTGCTCGACAGCGGCGACGCCGACGGCCTGCTCTACTACGTGATGCCGCTCGTCACCGGCGAGACGCTGCGCAGCCGCCTCGAACGTGACCGCCAGCTCCCGGTCGAGGAGGCGATCCGCACCGCCCGTGAAGTCGCCGACGCGCTGCAGTATGCCCACGAACACGGCGTCATCCACCGCGACATCAAGCCGGAGAACATCCTGCTGCAGGGCGGGCATGCGCTGGTGGCCGACTTTGGCATCGCCCTCGCCGTGCAGTCCGCCGGCGGCCAGCGGATGACCCAAACCGGCCTGAGTCTCGGCACGCCGCAGTACATGAGTCCCGAACAGGCGATGGGCGAGAAGCAGATCGACGCGCGAAGCGACATCTACGCGCTCGCCGCCGTCACCTACGAGATGCTCGTCGGCGAGGCGCCGTTCACCGGCCCCACCGTGCAGGCGATCGTCGCGCGGCTGATCACCGAGGAACCACGCGCCATCGGCTCGCAGCGGAAGGCCGTGCCCGAAGCCGTCGAAGCCGCGGTGTTGCGCGCGCTCGAGAAGCTCCCCGCCGATCGCTTTGCGACCGCTGCCGAATTCGCCGCGGCACTCGTCAATCCGACACTCGCCACCGCCGCGACCTCTCGCACCCGCGCCATGGCGGCCGCGCCGCGCAGCAACCGCGTCGTCGCCCTGCTCGGTGGCGTGACGGTGCTCTCGCTCGCGGCGGCGGCGTTCGCGTGGTTCCGCCCAGCGCCGGTCGAGGCACCCAACTGGCAGACGATCGTCGTCAGCGATTCGCTCGAATTCGACCAGCCCGGCTCGATGCTGGCCATCTCGCCGACCGGCGAGAACATGCTCTTCCGGAAGTCGATCCAGAACTCGCCGATCTTCCTCAAGCGCGCCGACCGCCTCGAGGCGACGGCCATTCCCGGCACCGAACGCGGGGCGTCGCCCGCCTTTTCGCCCGATGGGCAGTGGCTCGCCTTCACCGCCGACCGCCAGCTCAAGAAGGTCCGGCTCGACGGCGGCGCGTCGATGGTCCTCGCCGACTCGGCGGCCTCACAGGAGTACGGCCTCGCCTGGCTCGACGACAACACCATCGTCTATCCGTCGCCCTCCGGCTCCGAGCTGCGCCGCGTCAATGCTGCGGGCGGCGGCTTCACGCTGGCGCTCGCCGATTCGGTGCTGCGCGGGTTCGGCCTCCTCAACGCCACGGCGCTGCCCGACGCGCGCGGCGTGCTGGTGGCGGTCTGCACCTCGAACTGCGCGACCAGCACCCTGAGCGTCATCGACCTCAAGACGAGCTCGCTCACGAGACTCCTCCCCGACGTGCTGAAAGGGTGGTACCTCCCGAGCGGCAACCTGCTGTACATCCGGACGGACTTCACCGCGATGGTGGCGCCCTTCGACCTCGACAAGCTGACAATCACCGGACCGGCCACCGCGGTCCTCGATGGCACGACGATCCACGCCCTCTTCCGCACGGTGCCGATGCTCGCCATCTCGCGGAACGGGACGCTGCTCTTCGCGCGCGGCAAGGCCGGGACCGGCACGTCGGAGTTCGTCCGTGTCGATCGGCGAGGGATCGCCACGCGGATCGACACCAGCTGGTCCGGCGTCTTCAATTCGTTCGCGCTCTCGGCAGATGGCCGGCGGATGGCAGTCGGCACCGGCACCACGGGTGGCGGCCTCTCGGTCTATCTCAAGCAGCTCGATGCCGGGGCCTTCTCCCGGCTCTCGTTCGGCGGCCAGGACCGGCGCCCGACCTGGTCGCCCGATGGCAAGACCGTCGCCTTCGTCCGCGACTCGCTGAATGGGGGCGGCGTCTACGGCATCGCGGCCGACGGCAGCGGCGGGGAGCGGCGCCTGGCGAAGCTTGATCGACCGATCCAGGAAGTCATCTGGTCGGCTGATGGCCAGTGGCTGGTGCTCCGGACCGACAACGGCACCGCCGGCGCGGGCGACCTCGTCGGCGTCCGCACCAGCGGCGACTCGACACCGGTGCCGCTGGTGGCCTCGAAGTTCACCGAGATGCACCCGGCGCTCTCGCCCGACGGCCGCTGGCTTGCCTACATCTCCGACGAATCGGGGGCAAACGAGATCTACGTGCGTCCCTTCCCGGCCACGAACGGCGGGCGGTGGCAGGTCTCGAACGGCGGGGGGATGTCGCCGGTCTGGTCCCCCGGACAGCAAGGAACTCTACTTCATCGGGGGCTCGGGGCAGCTGGTCGCGGCCGAGCTGCGGACCACCTCCGGTTTCGAGGTGGTGCAGCTGCGCCCGCTCTTCGAGATCGCCGGCTACAACCTCGACCTCTTCCACTCCTCCTTCGCGGTCACCCCCGACGGCAAGAGCTTCCTCTTTTCCCGGCAGCGGGCGACGGGGGTCGGGACGGCTCGGCCGACCATCATCCTGGTCCGCAACTGGTTCACCGACCTGGCAGGGCGGTTGAAGCGGTAGGCCAATGGTGCCGCCGTCCCGTTCCGCCATCTCCGCCCCGGCAGTAGATTTCCCCTGTTCCCGACACAATTGACTCCCTCCGGACCCGAGCGAGGCGCGTGAGCGCACCAGCCCGTCTGATCGCGGCATTGGCGGACCGCTACCGCATCGAGCGCGAGCTCGGTCGCGGCGGCATGGCCACCGTCTACGTCGCCGAAGACCTCAAGCACCGTCGCCAGGTCGCCATCAAGGTGATGCGGCCGGAACTCTCGGCCTCGATGGGTGCCGACCGCTTCCTGCGCGAAGTCGAGATCGCCGCCAAGCTCTCGCACCCGAACATCCTCCCGGTGTACGACTCGGGCGAGGCCGACGGCTTCCTCTACTACGTGATGCCACTGGTCGAGGGCGAGTCGCTCCCCGAACGGATGGCGCGCGACAAGCAGATGCCGGCGCTCGAGGCGCTGCGACTCGCGCGCGAGGTCGCCGAGGCGCTGGCCTACGCCCACGCGCGCGGCATCGTCCACCGCGACATCAAGCCGGCCAACATCCTGCTCTCCGCCGGGCACGCGCTGGTCGCCGACTTCGGCATCGCGCGCGCCATGTCGGGCGACGCGCAGGCGTTGACCCAGACCGGCCTCGCCATCGGCACGCCGGTGTACATGAGCCCCGAGCAGGCCACCGGCGCCACCGACATCGACGGCCGCACCGACATCTACGCCCTCGGCTGCGTCCTCTACGAGATGCTCGCCGGCGAGCCGCCGTTCACCGGCCCAACCGTGCAGGCCATCCTGGCGCGCTCGCTGACCGAGAATCCGCGCCCGCTCGACCAGACTCGCACCACGCTCCCCGCCGTCGTGAACACCACGGTGATGAAGGCGCTCGCCAAGACCGCGGCCGATCGCTACGCGACCGGCTCGGAGTTCGTCACGGCGCTGAACACCGCCGAGGACCAGGTGCGCACGCCGTCGGGCGAGGTCGCGGCGGCGACCCCGGCGCGCGGTGTCCGGCCATGGCAGCTCGCCGTCGCCGCGCTGGTGTTGCTCGCCGCGGGCGTGGCCGGCTCCAAGCTGCTCGGCGGCAAGGGTGGTGCGGCGGCGAGCACGGCCGAGAAGACGCTTGCGGTGCTGCCGTTCGAGAACCAGGGCACGGCCGACGATGCCTACTTCGCCGACGGGCTGGTGGATGAGCTGCGCGACAAACTCTCGCACGTCCCCAAGCTGACGGTGACGGCGTCTGCGAGCGCCGACCAGTACCGCGCCTCCCCCAAGACGGACGTGGAGATCGCCAAGGAACTCCGCGTCGACCAGGTCCTGCGCGGCAAGGTGCGCTACGCCAGCGGCGCCGACGGCACACGGCAGGTGCGCGTTGCCACTGAGCTGGTTGATGGCGCCACCGGGAAGGTCACCTGGCGTGACACCTTCGACGCCCCGATGGCCGACGCCTTCACCATCCAGGGACAGATCGCCACCCGCGTCACCGGCGCCCTCGGCACCGTGCTCGGCCAGGCTGCCACCGACGCGCTCGCGAGCACGCTGACCAAGAACGCCGAGGCGTACGATCTCTACCTGAAGGCGCAGGGTGTGCGGATCATCGGCACCGGTGGCGCGCGTGCCCGCGCGACGTTGTACGAACAGGCCGTGGCACTCGACTCCCTGTTTACGCGGGCGTGGGCCGGGTTGGCCTGGAACCTTTCGGTGCTCTACAGCGACGGGAGTCGCGATGCGGCCGTGGCCCGGCGTGCCAAGGAGGCGCTCGATCGGCTGGTGCGCCTGGCCCCGGACTCGGCCGGCGCCCACCTGATCGCGGCCAATTACTACGCGAACGTGGTCCGTGACCTGCCACGCGCTCGCCAGGAGACGGAGCGCGCGCTGGCCCTCGACCCGAAGAGCATCTGGGCGCTGAATACCGCCGCCGGGTACGACCTCGACGACGGCAACTATCAGGCGATGTTCGAGAAGCTCTCCAAGGCGCGCCAGATTGACCCGCGATCGGTTGGCGTCCTGAACCGACTCATCCAGGCGCAGATCTATCTGGGGCGGACGGAAGAGGCGCTGGTCACCAGCGCCGAACTGCTCGCACTCGAACCGAAGGGATACGACGTCATCCAGTGGGCGACCTTTGCCCACCTGAGCGCCGGTGACTTCGCCGGCGCCCAGAAGGTGGTGGCCGACGTGCTCAAGCGCGTCCCTGCCGTCGAGCTGATCACCTACTTCGCCGGCTATCAGGAGCTTGCGTACGTCCTCGGCGACAAGGAGCGTGAGCTCCTCTTCCGGATGACGCCGGCGGCGTATGACAACGACATCGCCTGGTGGGGGCAGTCCCTGGCGACCGCCGCCCACCAGCAGGGCGACATCAGGCGCGCCAAGGCCTACGCCGACTCCTCGCTCGCCACGGCCAAGCAGCAGGTCGATGCCTCGCCGAAGGATCCGCAGTTGCGCGGTCTGTACGCGGTGAGCCTGGCCTATGTGGGCCGCGGGGCTGACGCGAACAAGGAGATGACACAGGCGGTTGCCGACGCCCCGAAGGGGAGCGGGACCAATGAGACGTACGTGCGCCTGCAGGCCATCCGGATGCATCTCGCCCTCGGCGAGCAGGACGCGGCCCTGGACGGCATCGAGGACATCCTCACGCGGCAGTCGTTCGTGACGCGCGGCTACCTGAAGGTCGATCCGATGTTCGCGCCGCTCAAGAACAACGAGCGTTTCAAGCGGATCGTCTCCGGCGGCATGGATCGGCCGCGCGGATGATCACCGCCTTCCGCCCCACCACCGAGTCGGAGCGCCCCCGCGACGACGAACTCGACCTCTTCGGGCTCACCCACCCCGGGAAGGTCCGGCGCGACAATCAGGACCAGTTCCTCCTCGCCACCATCCACCCGCAGGTGGTGCTGCACGCCACCTCGCTCGCGGGTGCCGAGCAGTTGCCGCTCCGCGGTGAGCGCGTCGCGACCTTGATGATGGTGGCCGATGGCGTCGGCGGCGTGGCCGGTGGTGCCGAGGCGAGCCAGCTCGCCGTCGAGGCGATCATGGGCTACGTGTCGTCGTCGTTGCGCTGCTATCACCTGGCGGGCGGCGCGCACGACGGCGAGTTCGAGGCGGCGCTCCGCGCGGCGGCGTTCCAGGCCCATGCCGCGGTGCGCGCCGAAGCCGCCGCGCATGGCGACGGCTCGAAGATGGCCACGACGCTGACGCTCGCGATCGTCACCTGGCCCTGGGTGTACGTGGTGCAGGTCGGCGACTCGCGCTGTTATCGCTACCTGTCCGGCGAGATCGCCCAGGTCACCAAGGATCAGACGATGGCACAGGCGCTCGTCGACCAGGGCGTGCTGAGCCGTGAGAAGGTGACCCGCTCGCCGCTCAACAACGTCCTGGTGAGCGCGATCGGCGGCGACCAGGCGGAGCCGGACGTGTCGCGTTTCGACATCCGCGACCGCCGCTCCGTCATCCTCCTCTGCAGCGACGGCCTCACCAAGCACGTCACCGATGCCGAGCTCGCCGAGCACCTCGACCGGATGACCTCGTCGGAACAGCTCTGCCGCGAGCTGCTGGAGCTCGCGCTGAGCCGCGGTGGCAGCGACAACATCACCATCCTGGCCGGACGCGCCCCCGCGCAATGAGCACGTTCGAGCGCCTCACCGCCGCCCTTGCCGACCGCTACCAGATCGTCCGGGAGCTCGGCGCCGGCGGGATGGCCACCGTCTATCTGGCACGCGACCTCAAGCACGATCGCGACGTCGCCATCAAGGTGCTCCGGCCCGAACTCGCGGCCGTGATCGGCGCCGAGCGCTTCCTGACCGAGATCAAGACCACCGCGAACCTGCAACACCCGCACATCCTGCCGTTGTTCGATTCCGGGGAAGCGGTGGCGCCATCGATGATCGATGATCGATCATCGATCATCGATCGCCAGTCGCAGAGTTACCTGTTTTACGTCATGCCGTTTATCGAGGGCGAGACGCTGCGCGACCGGCTCGATCGCGAGAAGCAGCTGCCGATCGGCGAGGCCGTGCGGATCGCGAGCGAGGTGGCGTCTGCGCTCGATTACGCCCACCGACGGGGGGTGATCCACCGCGACATCAAGCCCGAGAACATCCTGCTGCATGAAGGTCAGGCGCTGGTCGCCGACTTCGGGATCGCGCTCGCCGCGAGCAAGGCCGGCGGCTCCCGGATGACCGAAACCGGGATGTCCCTCGGCACGCCGCACTACATGAGCCCCGAGCAGGCGATGGGCGAGCGCGAGATCAGCGCCCGTTCCGACGTCTATGCCCTCGGCTGCGTCACCTACGAGATGCTGATCGGCGACCCACCGTTCACCGGCTCCACCGCGCAGGCGATCGTCGCCAAGGTGGTGACCGAGAAGCCGGCGGCGCTCACGCGCGTGCGCAGCACCATCCCCGAGGCCGTCGAGGACGCGGTCCTCACCGCGCTCGAGAAGCTCCCGGCCGATCGCTTCGCGACCGCTGCCGAATTCGCTGCGGCGCTGGCAGGCGGGACGACGGCGCGCTCGACGACACGCTCGGCCGCCAGGCCAGCCGGGCCCACGCCCGGTCAGCGCCGCGGCTATGTCGTGGCCGGGATCACGTTGGCCGCGCTCGGTCTGGCAGGCGGCTGGCTGCTGGGTCGGAAGGGCGGCAATGGGTCGAGCGCCGGCCCGGCCGTCTACGATGCGGCGCTCCCGGACACCGCGCTCATCTCGTTCGCCGCCAGCTCCCGGACCATCTCCTACGGCACCGCGATCCGGAGCCTCTCGGTCGCGAAGTCGGGCGAGTTCGTGGTCTATGCCGCCTCGCGCGGGGAATCGAGCGAGCTCTGGTACCGCTCGCTCCGGACGGCCGACGTGCATCCGATCGCCGGCACCGAGGGCGGCACCGCCCCGCGCGTCTCGCTCGACGGGACCCAGGTCGCCTTCCTCATCGGCGACCAGATCATGATCATCCCGGTCGCCGGCGGACAGGCGCGGCGACTCCTCGATGGACGCAGCGTCTCCTGGCTGATGTGGACCGACGAAGGACAACTGCTGGCTGCAGACCAGGACGGCAACCGGCTGAGCGAGCTCGATCCGGCCGGCGGGGAGCCGAAGTCCCGGACGATCACCCGCTGTGCCTTCGGCAGTTCGTGGGTCGCCGCGCGGAAGGAGTTGCTCTGCTCGGTCAGCCGGACCGGACTGCTGATCAACCCTGATTCGGCGGCGTCGAACATCGTCCGCCTCGCCGGCACGGGAAATCTCCCCGGCAAGCTGGTCACCGGGTCGTCGTTCCGACTCGTCGACGAGAAGTACCTCGTCTACCTCGCCATCGACGGCTCGCTGGTCGCCGCACGCTTCGATCCGGTGACTCGGACCGCGGGCACGCCGGTGGCGCTGCTCTCGGGCGTCCGCCGCGAGTCCATCGGTGAAGGGCAGTTCGACTTCACCACCGACGGCTCCCTGGTCTATGCGCCCGGGGTCGATGCGACGCAGGGACGGATCGTGAAGCTGATGCCGGGCAAGGAGCCCGAAGCACTGCCGACGGAGAGTGCCGACTTCCAGCGCTACGACCTGAGTCGCGATGGTCGGTGGCTGGCGGCCGCCGTGCAGGGCACCGTGGACAACGAGCTGCGACTCTACGACCTGCGCGGCGGGCAGCACTTCACCTGGCTGCACAGCGAGTATCTCCGCCATCCGCTCTGGGATCCGACCGGCGAACAGGTGATCACGATCGCCCGCGAGGGAGGGCGGTGGATGATGCTGCGGGGCAAGCCGAATTCCGGCTCGGCCCCCGACACGCTCGTGAGCACGCAGACCGAGGCCGATCTCCCCGACGCCGTGGACTACCACGACGAGCACCTCGCGGTCGGGCAGAACTGGGGCGGCAGCATGGTCTTCCGCTTCGATCCCTCCCTGGCGAAGCCGACCTTCGACACCGTCCTTGCCGGCGGCCGCTTCGCGTCGCTCTCGCCGAGCGCGAACCTGCTGCTCTACCAGACGCTCGAGGGGAATCGGATCATCATCACGTCGTTCCCGACGCCTGGCCGCCGCTGGCAGATCGCCTCCGATGGCAACGAGCCGCTCTGGCTCTCGCCGACCGAGGTGGTCTACCGCGTCGGGGTCTCGTGGTTCATCGTGAAGGTGAATGCCGCGACGGGCGAACCGGCGGGTCCGCCGACGCAGTGGGCGCGCGACCCCCGATTCTCCGACACGTCGGGGTGGTCCAATCGCCCCTCGCACGACGGCGGCATCATCTACGTGCAGGGGCCGTCACAGATCACGGGCACCCACCTCCGGGTGATCCCGAATTGGGTCGCCTCCATGAAGGCGGCGGTCGACAAGGCCGGCAAATAGCCGTCGCCACGTCCGCGGCCTGACGACTGCGGCTGACATACCGTTCACCGTCTACCGTTCACCCCGCTTTTACCTCGGTCCACATCCGATCCCACACATCCGTCGCCGCCCCCAGGTCGCGCTGGAATTCCAGCCGCGCCTGCAGCGCCGCGTCCGGCGGCGGCACTGGATCGGTCAGCAGCGGCAGTGCGGCGCCATTCGGTGACGCCCCGCCCCCTTCGTTGCTGATCGCCGCGCCCACATCCGCCCGCAGCACATAGTTGAGGAAGGCGTGCGCCGCCCGCCGATTCGGCGCATCGCGCGGGATCGCGAAGTAATCGGCATAGAGCGTCGAGCCTTCCTTCGGCACGGTGAAGGCGACCCGCGGCTCTTCGCTGCGCGCCATCCGGGCATCACTCAGGTAGAGCTGGGCCACCGCGATGTCACCGCTGATCAGCTGCCCCTTCACTGCCGCCGAGATGTAGGCGCGCAGGTTCGGCTTGATCGCCAGCGCGTCCTGCCGCGCCGCCTCGAGCAACGCCAGTTCGGTGGCGTTGAGCGACTGACCCCGCCACCGGAGCATCGCGCCGAGCACCTCGCGCCCGTCGTCCATCATCGTCAACCGCCCGCGCAGCGCCGGATCGGCAAACGCCCCCCAACTCTCGGGCGGCGTCGCCACCAGGTCGGTCCGGTACGCCACCCCGGTCATCCCCCACTGGTACGGCATCGCGTAGCGCCCACCGGCGTCCACACCCTGCGCCGCGAACAACGGCAACAGGTTGTTCCAGTTGCTCAACACGCCGTGGTCGAGCGGTTGCAGCATCCCGGCCTCGGCCAGCAACGGCACCAGGTAGCCGGTCGGGCAGATGATGTCGTAGCCACCACCGCCCGCCACCAGCTTGGCAAGCAACTCCTCGTTGCTCTCGTACGTGTCATACGAGACACGCACGCCGAACTCCCGCTCGAAGTCCGCCACCGTGGTGTGGCCGATGTAGTCGGACCAGTTGAAGATGCGGAGTTCGCGCTCGAGCGGCCCCGCTGCCGACACTGCCGCCTCGTCGCTCGGCGGCGGCGTCCGTTTGGTGATGCAGCCCAGCAGCAACGACGCGGTCGATGCCGAGAGTCCCAGCTGCGCGCAACGGCGCAGGAACTCGCGACGGGGGAGTTTCCCCGCCCTCGTGCGCAGCACGAGCGGCGGGGCCTCCGAAGTCGCTGTCCTCGGTCGGCTCGTATCGGACATGGCTACTCGATCCGCGGCGGCTGGGGTTCCGAGTGCAGCGACGTCGGAGGCCCCGCCGCCCTCGCGGGGCGAGGGGGCGGGGAAATCGTCAATCGAGCCGCGATGATCAGCATCACCGTCGTCCCCACCACCAGCAGCGTGGAGATCGCGTTCACGCTCGGCTCCACCGTGCGCCGCACCATCGAATAGACCATCAGTGGCAGCGTCGTCGTTCCCGGCCCTGCCGTGAAGAAGGTGATCACGAAGTCGTCGAACGAGAGCGTGAACGCCAGCAGCGCCGCACCGATCACTCCGGGCAGGAGGAGCGGGAGCGTCACCCGACGGAAGGCGGTCCATTCGTCGGCGCCGAGCGTCAGCGCCGCCTCCTCGAGGGCGGTGTCCATCCCGCGGAGCCGCGCCAGCACGACGAGCGTGGTGAACGGCAGCGAGAAGGTGGTGTGCGCGATGATCACGGTGAGCAGCCCGAGCGGGAGGCCGAGGCCCGTCACCAGGATCAGCAGCGAGATCCCCGCGACGATCTCGGGCGTGACGATCGGGACCGCGAGCAGCGCCTCGAAGAGCGCCCGGCCGCGGAATCGACCACGCGCGAGCGCGAGTGCAGCGCCAGTCCCGAGCGCGGTGGCGAACAGGGTCGAGATCGTGCCGACCACCAGCGACGTCCAGAGGGCGCGCAGCAGGTCGGGGCGTTCGAGCAGCCGCGCATACCAGCCGAGCGTGAAGCCGTCCCAGCGGGCGCCGGTGCGCGACGCGTTGACGCTCCACGCCATCAGCAGCAGCAGCGGCAGGTGCATCGCCAGCAGCCCGAGCCCGGCAACCGTCGCCACGAGCCGGCGGTTCATGCCAGCGACTCGTCGCGCGCCCAGCGCAGTCGCACCAGCATCCCGACGAGCACCACCGCCATCAGCAGGAACGCCAGCGCGGAGCCGAAGGGCCAGTTGCGGCCCGACGTGAACTGGTTCTGGATCAGGTTGCCGATCAGCACGACCTTGGCGCCGCCGAGCAGGTCCGACGTGAGGAACGAGCCGAGCGTGGGGATGAAGACCAGCAACGCACCGGCCACCACCCCGGGCACCGTGAGCGGCCAGGTGACGCGCGCGAATCGCCGCCATTCGGTGGCACCCAGCGCCTCCGCGGCTTCGAGCAGCGCCGGATCGAGCTTCTCGAGCGAGGCGTAGATCGGCAGCACCGCAAACGGGATGCTGCACGTCACCAAGCCGAAGAGCACCGCGCCCGTGGTGTAGAGGAGCTGGATCGGCTCGGCGGTGACCCCGAGCGCCATCAGCAACTGGTTGAGCGGACCGGTGTCGCGCAGCAGGAAGACGGTCGCATAGGTGCGCACCAGGAACGACGTCCAGAACGGCAGCACCACCAGCAGCAACAGCAGCGAGCGCCATCGGGTGGCGCGGGCGATCATCAGCGCGATCGGATAGGCCAGCAGCAGCGTGATCACCGTGGCGACCGCGGCGATGACGACTGACTCCCCGAGGATGCCGAGGTAGAGGGGATCGAGGAGGCGGCGGACGTGGACGGTGGTCCAGCCGGGGTAAACGCCGCCGAGCAGGTGACGCGGCCGGAAGGCGTACGTCGCCATGATCGCGATCGGCACGCCGAACCAGAGGAGCATCCAGCCCGCGGCCGGAAGCAGTGCCGCAGTCGCCTCGAGCATGGGCACCCGACGCAGCGCGGCGAGCAACCGGCGGCGCTTCATCCCGCCAGCACCTGCGCATCCTCGGGATGCCACGCGACCTCGACCGCTTCGCCGGCGGCCCACGGCAGCGGCTTCGTGAGCAGTCCCTCGTTGCGGAGCGCCACGCGCACCACCTGGCCGTCGGTGAGGACCACCACCACATGCAGCGTCTCGCCCAGAAAGATCGTCTCGCGCACGACTCCGGCGCGGGACGTTTCGCCGGCCGGACTCATCCCAGGGCGGTGCAGGTCGAGCCACTCGGGTCGCAGCGCGACCCGCACAGGGGTGCCGTCCGCAGCCGCAAGGTCGAAGAAGTTCGCCTCGCCGATGAACTCCGCCACGAACGCCGTCCGCGGCGCCTCGTAGATCTCGGCCGGCGTCCCGAGCTGCTCCACGCGGCCGGCATGCATCACCGCGATCCGGTCCGACATCACCAGCGCCTCCTCCTGGTCGTGCGTGACGAGGATGAAGGTGATGCCGAGCCGCCGATTCAGCGCCTTGAGCTCGAGCTGCATCTCCTTCCGGAGCTGCAGGTCGAGTGCGGCCAGCGGTTCGTCGAGGAGGAGGATCGGCGGCTCGAGCACCAGGGCGCGCGCGAGCGCCACGCGCTGCCGCTGGCCGCCCGAGAGCTCGGCGGGTCGCCGGCCAGCAAACTCCGCCGGATCGAGACGCACCAACTCCAATGCCCGCGCCACCCGCCCGGTGATCTCCGCCTTCGGCACGCGGCGCTCTTCCAGCCCGAACGCGACGTTGCCGGCGACGCTCAGGTGGGGGAAGATCGCGTAGTTCTGGAAGACCATCCCGATCGGCCGCTCGTACGGACGGCGCGCGGTGACATCCTCGCCGAGCGATCCGTACGCAGCCCGCATCTGGCCGCTCGAAGCCGGCGATCAGCCGGAGCGTCGTCGTCTTGCCGCATCCCGAGGGACCGAGCAGGGAGAAGAACTCCCCCGGTGCCACGTCAAGCGAAACGCCGTCCACCGCCGCGGTGCTGCCGAAGCGACGGGAGACGGCGTCGAGCGAGAGAACGGGGCGGTGCTGGTCCGTCACGTCACCGTGCCGATCGGCAATGTGCGAATGCGCTTCCCGGTCAGCGCGAAGATCGCGTTCCCGACCGCCGGTGCGATCCCGGGTGTCGCGGGCTCGCCCACGCCGGTCGGCTTCTCGGTGCTCGGGACGATGTGCACCTCGACCACCGGCATCTCCTTGAGCCGCATCATCCGGTGCGTGTCGAAGTTGCCCTGCACCACGCGGCCCTTGTCGATGGTGATCTCGCCCCAGAGCGCCGCGGTCAGCCCCATCACGATCGAACCCTCGATCTGCTGCTCGACGATCATCGGGTTCACCACCTGACCGCAATCGACCGCACAGACCACGCGGTGCACCGTCGGCGTGCCATCGGCGGCAACCGAGACCTCCGCCACCTCGGCCACGTACGTCTGGAACGACTTGTACACCGAGATGCCGCGCGCGCGGCCCGCAGGCAACGCCGTCCCCCACCCCGCCTTCTCGGCGGCGAGGTTCAAGACAGCGAGGTGCCGCGGTGCGGCGGCGAGCAGGCTGCGTCGGTACTCGCACGGGTCCTGCTTGGCGAGGTGGGCGAGCTCGTCGATGAAGGTCTCGACCGCGAAGCCATTGTACGAGTTGTTCACCGAGCGCCAGAAGCCCACCGGTACGCCCGTGTCGACCAGGACGCAGTCGACATGGACGTTCGGGATGGCATACGGCATCGCCATCGCCCCCTCGACGACTTCGAGGTCGAGTCCGTCCTTCACGCTCTCGGGAAAGAAGCGCAGCATCGAGGAGGTCGTTGCCACCCGGTGGGTCCAGAACACCGGCTTTCCGGCGGCATCGAGGCCGCCGCGGAACTGGTGATGCGACGCTGCGCGGTAGAAGTCGTGCTGCATGTCGTCCTCGCGCGACCAGATCACCTTGACCGGCGCCTTCATCGCCTTCGACGCTTCCAGCGCCTCGACCACGAAGTCCTGCTCGACGCGCCGCCCGAAGCCGCCTCCCATGTAGGTGGTGTGGACGACCACCTTCTCGAGGGGCACGCCGCCGATCGCCGCGCCGGTCATCTGGACTGCCGTCTGCAGCTGCGTCGGCGCCCAGACTTCGACGCCATCGGCCCGCACGTGCGCGGTGCAGTTCATCGGCTCCATGGTGGCGTGGGCCAGATACGGCATCCGGTACGTGGCGTCGAGCATGGTGCTCCCCGTCGGCGCGGCGTCGGTGCGCCCGTCGTGCCGCGCCTGGGCCCCGGGGCGCGCGGCCCGCGCCTCGAAGAGCGCCTGGATGCTGGCGCTCGACACGGCGGCCGTCGGGCCATCGGCCCACGTCACATCGAGTGCCGCGCGACCCTGGTGCGCCGGCCAGTAGCCGTCGGCGATCACCGCCACGCCGCTGGAGATCTGGATCACGTCACGGACACCGGGCACCGCCTTCGCCTTCGTCGCATCGAAGCGCGCGACCTTCCCGCCGAACACCGGCGGCCGGGCCACCACGGCGACCAGCATCCCCGGCACCTTCACGTCGATGCCGTAGATGGCGCTGCCGTCGACCTTCATCGGTGTGTCGGTCCGCTTCGCGCGCGTGCCGATCACCTTCCATGCCTTGGCGTCCTTGAGCGTGACGGTCGCCGGCACCGGCAGGGCAGCGGCGGCGGTCACCAGCGCGCCGTACCGTCGCGTCCGCTTGCTGCTGGTGTGCACGACGGCGCCATTCTCGGCGTGACATTCCGACGGCGCCACCTTCCAGCCGGTGGCGGCCGCGGCGATCAGCATCTCGCGCGCCTGGGCGCCGGCCGTCCGCAGTGGCAGCCATCCCTCGCGCACGCTGCTGCTGCCGCCGGTGCCCTGCATCCCGAAATCCGGATTGACATACGCCTTGTCGCCCGGCGGCGCGAACTCGATCGCGATTCGCGAGACGTCGATCTCCAACTCCTCGGCAAGGATCATCGGCAGCGCCGTGGCGACGCCCTGGCCCATCTCCGAGCGGTCGACCACGATCGTGACCTTGTCATCCGGCGTGATGCGCAACCAGGCCGTGAGAGGCACCGGCGGCCCGGCCACCAGTTTCTCGCCCGGCGCGCACGACTGCAGCGAGAAGCCGATCAGCAACCCGACGCCGGCGGCCCCCGTGGTCTGGAAGAACTCGCGGCGCGAGACGGTGCGTGGCGTGGTCATCTCACCCCTCCCCGGCGGCACGGTGGATCGCGGCGCGCATCCGCGGATACGTCCCGCAGCGGCAGATGTTGGTGATCGCGGTGTCGATGTCGGCATCCGTCGGCTTGGGCGTCGTCGTCAACAACGCCACCACCGCCATGATCTGCCCCGATTGGCAGTATCCGCACTGCGGCACGTCCTCCGCGATCCACGCCTGCTGCACCGCGTGGCTCCGGTCGGTCGAGAGTCCCTCGATCGTCGTGATCTTCTTCTCCCCGACGGTGCTGACCGGCAGCGAACAGGAGCGGGTGGCCGTGCCCTCGACGTGGACGGTGCACGCCCCGCATTGCCCGACGCCGCAGCCGAACTTGGTGCCGGTGAGGCCGAGGTTGTCGCGCAACACCCAGAGCAGCGGGGTGTCACCGGCGACGTCCACGGTGTGGGGGGTACCGTTCACGGTCAGCGTGATGCTGGGCATGCGAAGGCTCCGGTCAGTCGGGGGTCAGGGAAGGCCGAGCTGCTTCTTCGTGAAGGTCCGGGAATAGATGTTGGGCGGGTTGCTGCCGGTGGCCATGTCATACGCCTTCTGGTAGAAACCGCGCGCCACGTCGGCATGCCCCATCTTGGCGTGCGTCATTCCCAGGAGGACCAACTGGAACGGATCGTTCGGCATCGCGGCGACCGTCTTGGTGAACTCGGTCTGCGCGGTGGCCAGGTCGCCGGTGAACAGCGCGACGTACCCGACCAGGTAGGGGAAGTACTGCTCCTGCGCCTTCGCCATCGCCGGATCCGAGTCGAGCGCCTTGCGGGCCTCGCCGACCCAGCGCTTCGCCTCGGCGGCGTTGCCGCGGCGCGCCGCGACGCGCGCCATCGCATGCGCTTCGCGGAAGGCCCAGAGCGACGCCGGATGGGTGCGGGGCGCCGGCTCCGCGTTGCCGAGGGCGGTCCCGCGCTTGTACATCCGCTCGGCCTCGTCGAGGAAGCCGTGATCGATGCAGACGCGGGCCGCCTCGTTGGCCATCTCGCCTTCCTGATAGTGCGCGTTCTGCGGCTCGGCGGCGCGGCGCGTCTTCCAGTAGGCGATCACCTGCTCCTCGAGCTCGATCACCTTGGCGCAGTTGGCGTCATAGCCATACGACATCGCCAGCCGACGCGTCGCCGCCGCCTTCGCCGCCTCGTCCGGGGCGGTCGCGATCAGCGCCTGGTAGATCGCGCGCGCCTCGGCGTGCTTCCCGGCGGCATCGATCTGGCCGGCGGTCCGCAGCGAATCGGCACGATTGGCCTGGGCGGCGAGCGGCGGGGCGGCGAGCAGGGACACGACGGCAAGCGCCACGAACGGGGGGCGGAAGAACATCGGATGGCTCCGGGGAGGGGATCCCCCAAATCTAACGTCTGAGCCGCCGACCATCACCCCCGACTATCATCCGTCACGACCTACGACCTACGACTTACGACCTACGACCGCGGCGGCGACCATCCCAACCGCCTCAACCGCCCGCAGCCTGACCCTTCGCGACGCTCAGGGCAGGCTTCCGCGGCTCACAACCCCGGATCCCCCATGCCCCGCCTCTTCGCTGCCGGCCCCTTCGACGTCAAACTCCACCCCCAGCAGGACGACCCTGCCACGGCCGGCCCGTTCGGCCGAATGCTGCTCGACAAGCACTTCCATGGCGACCTGGAGGGAACCAGCAACGGCCAGATGCTGGCCGGACGGACCGCCGTGGCCGACTCGGCGGCCTACGTCGCCATGGAGGCTGTCACCGGCACGCTGCACGGGCGGCGCGGCACGTTCATGTTGTCCCATGTGGGCATCATGAACCGTGGTGTCGCCTCCCTCACGGTCTCTGTCGTCCCGGACTCCGGCACCGACGAGCTGGTCGGCCTGAGCGGCGAGCTGCAAATCATCATCGAGGGCGGCAAGCACTCGTATCACTTCGACTACACCTTCGATCAAGCGTAGGAGGCGCGATGGGACGCTACACCGCCACCACGATCTGGGAACGCGGCACGGCGGTATTCGTCGATCAGCGCTACTCCCGGCGCCATTTGCTCCGCTTCGACGGCGGCACCGAGGTCCCTGCCTCGTCGTCGTCGCAGATCGTCCCCCTGCCGATGTCGGATCCGGTGGGCGTCGACCCGGAGGAGATGTTCGTGGCCTCGCTCTCCTCCTGCCACCTGCTCTGGTTCCTCGGTCTCGCGGCCGACCGTGGCTTCCGCGTGGACCACTACCAGGACGACGCCGAGGGGACGCTGGCGAAGGACCCCTTGGGGCGCCTCGTGATGACCGTGGTGACGCTCCGGCCGCGCGTCACCTGGAGCGGTGAGCCGATGCCGACCCTGGCCGAGGTCGAGGCGCTCCACCACGAAGCCCACCGCCTCTGCTTCATCGCCAACTCCGTCACCACCGAGGTCCGGTGCGAACCGGTGATCGACTCGCCCTGACCCCCGCCTCCTGAGCACGACCTCACCGCGGCTTCATCGCTGCTTCATCCCCGTGCGCCGACATTTCCTGCAGACCAGCCCTGGTGCCACCCCACCCCAGGGCGCACCCGCACGGAGGGAATGTTCATGCGCGCCCGCGACTTGATGACCGCGATGCCGAAGGTCGTGACGATCCACGAGACCACGCCGCACGCGGCCCGGCTGATGGCCCAATTCGACATCGGCATGCTCCCCGTGGTCGACAGCCTCTCGCGCCGACACCTGCTCGGCGTCATCACCGATCGTGACCTGGTGGTCCGCTGCCTCGCCCAGGGACACCTGGTCGGCTGCCGCATCGAGGATCACCTGACTCGCGATCCGCTGATCACCGTGACCCCCGAGGCGGACCTCGACGCGATCGTCGCCCTGATGGAACGGCATCAGGTGCGCCGACTCCCGGTGGTTCAGGGCATCGCGCAGGAGGTGGTCGGCGTGATCACCCTCGCGGACCTGGTCCGGCTCGCCGGCCCGAGTCACCCGGGGCTGATCGAGGCGTTGGAGGAACGGATCCATGCCCGGGGCGCCCTGACCCACTGAGCGCCCGATGTTGCGGCACGGGCCGCCGTTCGCCGATCGCCGCGCGGCGGGGCACCTCCTCGCCGAGGCGCTCGGCGAGTACACCGGGCGGCCCGGCCTGCTGGTGCTCGCCCTGCCCCGAGGCGGGGTCCCCGTCGCGCATGAGGTCGCCGTCACGCTCGGGGCGCCGCTGGATGTGCTGGTCGTTCGCAAGCTCGGAGCCCCTGCCGACGAAGAGCTGGCGATCGGCGCGGTGGCGAGCGGTGGCGTGCGCTGGCTGAACCCCGACCTCCTCGCGGTCCTGCACGTGACGCCGGCGCAGCTCGAGGCGGTGACCGCCCGCGAGCGCGCCGAACTCGCGCGGCGCGAGCAGCGCTATCGCGGCAACGCGCCCTTTCCCGATCTCCGCACCAGGACAGTCCTCCTCGTGGACGACGGACTCGCCACCGGGGCAACGATGCAGGCCGCGATCGCCCGGGCTCGCGCGTTGGGAGCGCGCGAGCTCCTCGTGGCCGTTCCGGTCGCCTCGATGGAGGCCGCCGCGACGATCCGGTCCGCGGTCGACCGGCTCGTCACCCTGGCGACGCCGGCGCCGTTCGGTGGGGTCGGACGCTGGTATCTCGACTTTCCCCAGACTTCTGACGCCGAGGTCATCGCGTTGCTGCGCCATGCGGCCGACGGAGGCTCCGCGGCACTGGCCTGAGCCGCGACGCCGCGCCGGCACCCTCTCGCCAATGCGGCGCTCAGGCGATATCATCCTCGATCTCATCGCCACACCCAATCGACCGTCTCCCGGGAACCACCACCATGCGTGTCGTCGCCGTGGCGTGCCTGTTGCTCCTGAGTTCGGCCTGCGCCAGCAAACCCGCCGCACCGGCGGCCGATTCGCTCACGCGCCACCAGAAGGACAGCATCATCGGCCAGTCGCGGCTCCCCGGCGCGCGCGGGGTGAACGGCGCATTGCGCCTCGAAGATTCTGCGGCCGCGCGCCGCGCCCGCGAGCAGGCCGTTTCGGCCGACTCACTCTAGCGCACGCGGGGAAAGGCCGAAACGCACTGCGGGCTGCGGAGATCACTCTCCGCAGCCCGCATGGTCACACCGCCCCTCAGGGCGAGGCGTCGGAACCTAGCGCACCCAGCGCAACCCAGCCGCCAGGCGATTCTGGGCAAAGAAGCCGATGCCCTGGTGCTCCACGAAGATCCGCGGCTTGCCGTCCATCGTGGTGCCATCCTTCGGCTCGAGCGTGACACCGTAGGCAAAGTTGAATCCGAACTGCGAGTCGGTGTCCCCACCGGCCGCGAGCAGGCCGAGGCTCAACCGGGCATGCGGACGCACGCGCACGGATTCGTTCACGCGCAGCATCCCGAAGCGATACTCGGCCCCGGCCGCAAACAGGACCGACTTGTCGCCGACCATGCCCACCGCGAACTCCGGGACCAGGCGCAGCGCCGGCACGCCGAAGAGCGGGCCCGCGTCGAGCTGGACACCGAGCACGAGCGCATCGAAGCCGGCGACATACGCCGCCACGCCATGAATCGTCCGGCCGGAATCCGTCGGCATGTCCATCCGTGTCGTCGGCGTCATCGCCATGCCCGGGGTGACGACTCCGGGCGCAGGGATGCGCTGTCCCTGGGTGGTGCGTGGCTGCGCCGGTGCCATCTGCTCCTGTTCCGCGCGCTGCCGGAGGGTACTGTCGATCCGGGCCGACACCATCGCGACAATCCGATCGATGTCTGCCTGCGAGATCGTGCCGGTCGATGCTGCACGGACGCTGTCACCGGTCGCGCGGCGTTCGAACAGGCCGGACGTGGTGCCATACCGCACGTACAACTCGCCGTTTTCCGGCACCGGCAGGGTGATCATCCGGCGGACCGTGGTATCGCGGCCAGCGGCCATGCTGTCGCGGGCGGCCACCCGTGCGTCGCGGCCGGCGCGTGGGCGGCGGGCCGACGCTGCGTTCTCCTCAGGGTCGCGCCGATCGCGACGCCAATCCTCGCCCGCGCGCTCGTCGCTGGTTGTGCGGGACCGGCCAATGTTGAAGGCCACACCGGCACTCAGCATCCAGTTGTGGGTCAGCTCGTCGGCGCTGGCGACATCGGCGAAGTCGCGCCGCCCGCTGCGGATGAAGTCACGCGCCGCCACGTTGAGGCGGAAATTGTCGGTCAGTCGCAGGCCTACGCCACCACCGAGCACCAGGGCGTTCTCGTCCTCGCGCACCAGGCCGCTCTGATCCCGGAAGGCATCCTGGTAGTCGATCCGCTGCGCACCGGCCACGAGGAAGGGGGCGAGCCCGAGGCTGGCGTTGAGGTTGAACTGCGCCTCCGCACCGTAGCCCTGGATCGGCTGACGCTCGCCCAACCCGTCGCTGCGGCCCTGCCAGTAGACGCCGCGCAGGCCGACGTAATTGCCGAGATCGATGCCGGCCCGGACACCGGCGACGGTCTGCCGCGGCAGGTTCTCGTCGTCAAACTCGAGTCGACCGACAAAGGGCTCGATCGGCACCGACGCGAGCGACCAGCGGTCCGCGTCGGGCGACTGCTCCTTGCGCGGGCCACCGAGGGCGAAGCCGAGCGCGGCCGAGGCGGTCCAGTTGCTGCGCGTGGCGCGCGGATTCTCGGTCGGGACGTCGGGCGTCTCGGACGACAGCGCCTCCGGGGCAAGGCGGAACCGCGAATCCTCGACCAGCACCGTCGCCCGGATGTTGCGCGCCATGTCGAACTGGATGCCGCCGCCGTAGCGGTAGTTGACCTGCTCGCTCCGCTGCGCATCCGTCGGACGGAAGCGGATGATGCCGGCACCGCCGTGCACGAACGGGACGATGGCACCCACGCCGAGCTTGAGCTCGATGTTGGCGCCCATCGTCTCGACGTCCGTGGTGGTGTTCGCGAACGGCGCACCCGAAACACGCAGGCCGGTCTCGGCCAGGGAGACGGGAATGTCGTTGGCGCGGTGGTACCACCCCGTGACGCCGACGAGGCGACCGAAGTCGGCGCCGATGCGCGCGCCGAGCAGGGTGTAGTCCTTCAGGGGGATCGCGTCGTCCCACCAGATGTACTCGGCGGATGGAGCGAGGGTGAATCGCACGCCCTGCGCCGCGACGCCAACGGGCGACGCGGGGAGCAGGATGGCGGCGACGGCGCCAAGAAGCCAGCGACCTGACGTGGTCTTGTGATGCATGGGGTACTCTCGGTCAAAAGAGAAAAATCCCCGCATGTGCAGTGCACACGAGGGGAACGGCGTCTCGAGCGTTGCAGGAGCCCGCTGCCTGCGCGGCGGACAATAGGGGTGACGCGCGATGTGGAGGCGAAGGCACAGCGCGCGCACTCACTCCATCGATGTATTCCCCTTACCTTTCCATGATGCAGGAATCGATGCCCCTCGCCGCCGGCTCCGAACTCGCCGACGCCCTCTTCCAGGCGCTGATCACCGCCGGCCTCGCGATCTTCGCGCTGGTCCTCTGGTGGCGCGTCCGCGCGCGCTGGTTCGTCTGGTGGGCCGCGGCGTGGGCGCTCTATTTCCTTCGCCTCGTCGCGATCATCTGCTTCCTGGCCACCGGCGACCTCGTCTGGCTCTTCTGGCACCAGGTGGTCACCGGCTGGGTCGCGCTCGCCATTCTCTGGGCCGCGCTGGTCTTCTCGCGCGACCTCGTGTGGCGCAACTGGTACGCGTCGCTCGGACTGATTCCCGTCGGCTGGGCGTGGGTTGCGGTCAATGGCCTCGACCAGTTTCTCCTCGTCGCGCTGCCGATGGTGCTGCTGATCTCCGGTGTCACGATCTGGACCGGCTGGGTCTTCTGGCAGCATGCCCGCCGGAACAACTCCAGCGGCGCCCGCTTCGTCGCCGTCGTCTTCTGGCTCTGGGGACTCCACCACCTCGACTACCCCTTCCTGCGGGCCAAGGGGGCGTGGCAGCCATGGGGTTACTACCTCGATGTCTTCTTCGAGCTGGCCGTCGGCATCGGCTTCGGGTTGATGGTCCTCTCGGAACTGGCGACCCGCCTGGCCACGCGCACTGATGAGCTCGCCCGACTGCAGGGACGCGTGGTGGGCCAGTACGAAGGAGAGCGGCGTCGCCTCTCGCGGGAGCTCCACGATGAGACCGCGCAGACCCTCTCCGCCGTGAAGCTCGAGGTCGGGATGCTGCGCGAGGGTGCCGACCCGGCCACCAGCGCGCGGCTCGATCATGTGCTCGGACTCGTGGACGGCGGCATCCGCGGGATCCGCCGCGTCATCAACGACCTCCGCCCCGCGCTGCTCGACGACCTGGGCCTCGTCCCCGCGATCCGCTCGCTCGCCAACGACGTCGCCGAGCGGAGTCGCCTCAAGATTTCCGCGCGACTCGACGACGCCTTGCCCCGGATCGGCCCCGAGGCCGAGCTGGCGCTGTTCCGCGCCGCCCAGGAAGCCCTGGCGAACGTGGTGCGTCACGCCGAGGCGACGCACGTCACCGTCTCGCTGACCGGCATCGGACGCAATCTCCGGCTCACCGTCGCCGACGACGGCCGCGGCCTCCCCCCGGGCAGCGACATCGCCGCCTTCGAGCGCGACGGCCACCTCGGCCTCGCCGGGATGCGCGAACGGATCACCGCCCTCCGCGGCACCGTGCAGGTCAGCGGGGCCGAGGGGGTGACGGTGGTGGTTGAAGTGCCGGTGAACGGTGAACGGGGAGCGGTCTGCGGCCGCGCTGGGTGAGGAGTGAGGGGGAAGCCGGGGAAATTGTGAAAGGTGAAACGTGAAACGGAGTCTGGAGCCACCCCCCGTTGGGCGTGTCTGTTTGTCTGTGTATGAGCCGAGGTTATGCATCGGCGGGGACGCGATCCCCGAAGAGCAATCGAATGTGCCGCATCGCCTCGCGCCAGTGCTGGGGCGGCTGGAAGCGGACGGTTGCGTGGCGGAGCGCGAGGTACAGGAGCTTGGCCGCGGCGTCGGCGTTCGGAAAATGGCCGCGGACCTTGAGTGACTTCCGCAGCGTGGCGTGCAGGCTCTCGATCGCGTTGGTCGAGTAGAGCAGGCGGCGGACCGGCACGGGATAGAGGAGCGCGGGGCTGATGCGCGCCCAGTGTCGGTGCCACAGCGGCGCGATTTCGGGATACGCCGTCCCGACCGGGCTCGCCGCAAACGCCGCCAGGGCCTGCTGCGCGGCCGCGTCGCTCGGGGCCAGGTAGATCGCCCGCAGCGCGGACGCCACGGCCCGACGCTCGCGCCAATTGACGGTGCGTAGACTCTGCCGCACCAGATGCACGACGCACTGCTGCACGACCGTCTCCGGAAACACCGCCTCAATCGCCGCCGGAAAGCCCGCCAGGCCATCGATCAGGGTGATCAGGATATCCCGCACCCCCCGGCCCTGCAGCTCGGTCAGGACGCGCTGCCAAAACGCGGCGCTCTCCTCCGCCGCAATCCAGAAGCCGAGCACGTCCTTGGTGCCGTCGGGGAGGAAGCCCAGCGCGAAGTAGACCACCTGCTGCCGGACGATCCCCTCGGTGCGCATCTTGACCCGCAGGCCATCCAGCGCGACCGCGACATACACCGGCTCGAGCGGCCGCTGCTGCCACGCCTGCGCCTCGTCCCACACGGCGTCGGTCACGGCGGTGATGACATCGGCCGAGACGGGGACCTGGTAGCACTCCTCCAGGTGGGCCTGGAGCTCCCGCACGGTGAGGCCCCGGGCGTAGAGCGACGAGCACCTTTTGGTCGAAGCCCGGCAGGCGGCGCACCCCTTTCGGCACGAACGCCGGCGTGAAGGTCCCGGCCCGATCGCGCGGGATCGCCAGCGGCAAGGCGCCCTCATCGGTCAGCACGGTCTTCGGCGTGGTGCCATTGCGCGCATTACCGTCCGCGCCGCGCCCCTCGCCGGGCGGATAGCCCAGATGCTCGGTCAGCTCGGCCTGCAGCACCTGCTCGACCATCCGCTGCTTCAGGGCCCGGAACACCGCCTCCAACTGCTCGGGCGTCCGGACATCCGCCACCAGCGCCTCGACCGCGGCCTGCTGCGGATCCTCCCCTTTCCTCTGTCGTGCCATGGCCTACCTCCCGCTGTAGGATATGGCTCATACACAAACTTTCCGACAGGCCCCCCCCGTTTCACGTCTTACGTTTCACCTGCCCCCCTCACCCCTCACCCCTCACCCCTCACCAGCTTACCGTTCACCGTTCACCGTTCACCGTTCCTTCCCCCGGAGCCCCCCGCATGTCCCAGATCCGAGTCGCCGTCGTCGACGATCACGCCGTGGTCCGCGAGGGCATCCGTCGCGTGCTCGAGGGCGAGCCGGGGGTGACCGTCGTGGGCGAGGGGGCCAATGGCGACGAGGCGCTGCGCCTGGTGGCGAAGGAGAAGCCCAACGTCCTGGTGATGGACGTGGCGATGCCGGGGAAGAGCGGCTTGCAGGTGGCGGCCGACCTGCACCGTCAGGGGAGCGCGACCAAGGTGCTGATGCTCTCGATGTACGACCAGCCCGAGTATGTGCTGGAAAGCGTCAAATCGGGTGCCCGCGGTTACCTGCTCAAGGACTCGCCGCCGGCGGAACTGCGCCGCGCCGTGCGCGCCGTCTACAACGGCGAGCAGTTCTTCCCGCCGGCGGTCGCGGCGCGACTGACCGACGCGCTGCGCGCGCCGGTGCCGCAGCCGGCGGCCACCGACGTCCTCACGCCACGCGAAAAGGAAGTGCTGATCGGCGTTGCCGCCGGCGAGACCAACAAGGAGATCGCCGCGCGCCTCGGCATCTCGCACCGCACCGTCGAGACCCACCGCGAATCGCTGATGGCGAAGCTCGACGTCCGCACCGTCGCCGGCCTCACCAAGCTCGCCCTCGAGGAAGGGCTGATCGAGGGCTGACACCCACCGTCGCGCACCGATCTTCCCTTTCGTACGGGCGACGCATGCGTCGCCCCAACCGTCGCCCCTACCGTCGCAACGCCGCCGCGATCGCCGCCTCGGCCAGCGGGGCCATCACCCGGTACCCCTTCTCGGTGGGATGCACGCCATCGGCCGCCAGGTCGGCATTCAGCCCGAGCTTCTCGTTCACCATTGCCGAGTGATAGTCGAGATACACCGCGTGATGCGACGCGGCGTACTCGCGCATCCACGCGTTCAGCGCCACGATCTTCGGTCCCGGCTCCAGCCCCGGCTTCCACGGATAGTCCGACACGGGAAGCACCGAGGAGAGGACCACCCGGATCCCGTTCGCCTGGGCGATCTCCACCATCCCCATCAGGTTGTCGGCGATCATCGCCTGGGTCAACGGGCCGGTGTTGCCGGCGATGTCGTTGGTCCCGGCGAGGATGACCACGATTGCCGGCTGCAGCGCCACCACGTCCTGCCGGAAGCGGATCAGCATCTGCGGCGTCGTCTGGCCACTGATGCCGCGACCGATGTACGGCTTCCCCGGAAACTGCGCGGCGAAAAGCGGCGCCCACCCCTCGGTGATCGAGTTGCCGAAGAAGACGACCCGCCGCTCCCCCGGCTTCGGCGCGCCCAGTGCCGCATTCGCCGCGCGATAGCGATTCAGCCCTGCCCAATCCTGCGCCTCCAGCGGGGCATCACTCATCATCACTCCAAGGGCAGCAAGCGCGACGCACACCCGTCCCTGACGAATCACAATGATTTCCCCCCTTTTGTACGGGCGACGCATGCGTCGCCCTTGCCCGCCCCGCGCCAATCCCAATTCGGCAGGGCGACGCATGCCTCGCCCTTGCCCGCCCCGCGCCAATCCCAATTCGTAGGGGCGACGCATGCGTCGCCCCTACGTATGATCATTTCTTGAAAACGACCTTCCCGCCCACCACCGTCAACACATTCGTCGTCTTGAGGATCTCCGGCTCGGGAATCGTCATGATGTCCTTGTCGAACACCGTGAAGTCGCCGCGCATCCCGACGGCGATCGTCCCCGAGCGGTCTTCCTGGAACGCGGCGTAGGCCGGGAACCAGGTGAACATCCGCAGCGCCTGATGGCGGCTGACCTTCTCTTCGGGATGCCACCCCGGCCCGTCCTTCCCGTCGAGCGACTTGCGCGCCACCGCGGCGTAAAACTCGATCAGCGGCTCGCCGCGCTCGACCGGTGCGTCGGTCCCGCCCGCGACCGGCACGCCCATCTTGAGGAACGACTCCCACGCATACGCCCCCGACGTGCGCGCCACCCCGATCCGGCTCGGCACGAAGAAGAGGTCGCCGATCGCGTGCGACGGCTGCATCGAGGCGATCAACCCGAGCGACTTGAAGCGCGGCAGGTCCGACGGCGCCACGATCTGCGCATGCTCGATCCGCCACCGCGGCTCGGCGATCTTCCGCTCGGCCGCCGGCACCGCATTGAACGCTGCCTCGAAGAGGTCGAGCGAGAGGCGGTTGCCGCGGTCGCCGATCGCGTGGATCTCGACCTGCACGCCCGCCTTGAGCGCGCGCTGCAGCATGTCGCGCACCGCGATGGTGTCCGTGGTGATCAACCCGGTGGTGCTCGGGTCGTCGGTGTACGGGGCGAGCAGGGCGGCACCGCGCGATCCGAGCGCGCCGTCCATGACCAGCTTGATGTCGCGCAGGGTGAAGTGCTCGTCGAACTCCGAAGGAAGCGGCCCGAGCTTGATCAGCGAGTCGGCCGCCTCGCCGGGTCCGCTGATCGTCTTGTAGAGCCGGACCTTGATCCGCCCCGCGCCGAACAGCTTCCGCATCCGCGCCACCTCGGCCCACGAGCCGTGCGCGTCGTGCAGCGCGGTCCAGCCGAGCATCACCGAGCGATCGCTCGCGAGCTCCAGCGCGCGCTCCAGCTCCTCCTCGGTCGGCTCGGGGACCAGGCCGCGCACCAGGCTCTGGGCGGCATCGATCAACATCCCGGTCGGCTCGCCGTCGGGATCAAGGTTGATCGCACCGCCCGCCGGGGCGACCGTCGTCGCGGTGACACCGGCGAGCTTGAGCGCCGCGCTGTTGGCGACGGACGCGTGCCCATCGGCGCGCGTCAGCAACACCGGATTGTTCGGCGCGATCTTGTCGAGGTCGTGCCGCGACGGGAAGACCGGCGGCGTCCAGAACGTCTCGATCCACCCCCGGCCGGTGACCCACTCCCCCGGCTTCGCCTTCGCCACGGCCGCCTCGACCTTCGCGAGGAAGGCGTCCTTGGTCGATGTCCCCTCGAGGTTCAGCCGCTGTTCGCGCTGGCCGATGCCGGTGAAGTGCGCGTGCGCATCGACGAAACCCGGATAGACGAAGCGCCCCGCGAGGTCGATCGTCTCGGTCCCCTCGCGGATGTACTTGGCGACCCCGGCCTCGTCGCCGACATAGACGATCTTGCCGCCTTGCACGGCCACGGCCGTGGCGGTCGGCGCCAGCGAGTCACCGGTGTAGACCGTCGCGTTGCGCAGCACGAGATCGGTGGAAGGAACCGCCGGCGCCTTGGAGCAGGCGGCGAGGAGGAGGCAGAGCGGGAGGAGACGACGCATGAGAAACCGGTGAATGGTGAGGAAGGTGGGAGGATGATCGATGATCGATGATCGATGATGGATGATCGATACTCAGCGACCGGCTCACGTTTGTCGTCCATCGATCATCGACCATCGATCATCGATCATCCTGCAGTTTAGGCCGCCGGTCGATGCCGCTTCAGCTTCGCCAGCGCCGCGTTGATCGCGACCACGTCGACATACGCGGGATCGAAGTCCTCGGGCAGCCAGTCGCGCGCGTGCGAGTCGTGCGGGTCGCGGAGCGACTCAAGCAGCCGACGATACTCCGGCGCGCCGCTGCAATGCTCCGGCGGCGCGGCGCGGCCGGCGCCGAGGCAGGTCGGCAGCCGCTGGCCCACGAGGCGCGGCGTGACCTGCTCGAGCGAGACCACCTGCCGCCACCCCTCGCCGTGATGCTCGACCGCATGTTCGAGCCGCGCACCGGGGTGGAGGCCGAGGTGCTCGAGGGCGATCGCATCGGCGGCGTGTCCGCGCGTGGGGCCGTCCTCGGGGTCGAGATACTCGACCCCATCCACCAGGAAGCGATAGCCGAACGACATCTCGTCGTCGCGATCGAAGGCGCACTGGATGATCCCGTGCAGCTCCTGGAGCGAGGCGCGCCCTGACACCGCCACGCGGCGCCACACCGTGGGGAGGATCCCTTCCAATTCGAGGCGGAGCTGGTAGACGTCGCCGTCGCCGAAGCGAACGCGCGGTCGGGCGGAGAATCCCATCGTCACCTCAGGCACGGGGTGGTGCGGGAACCGCGCAAGCAGTCACGTCGGCAAGCTACTTGAAAAGCGCGGCCGGTTGAAGGGGCTCAGCCGCGCGGGGCGATCACCTGCCAGTCGTCCGCGAAGTGGAGCACCACGCACGGCAGCAGTCCCGCCGGTGCCTCGGCCGGTACCTGCAGCGCGAGCCCGTCGCCCTGCGCCACCACCCGGACCGCCGCGCCGGGCGCACCCAGCAGCTCGACCCGCGACGGCATCGTCCGGAGGCCAGGCAACGGGAGCGGTGCCGATGGCCAGGTGGTGAGAAAGAGGTTGCATCGCCGCGCCTGCGTCGTCGACCGGAACCCCACCGGCTTGGCGAAGCGCGACGCCCAGCTGCCGTAGATCGCCTGGCGGTTCACCGCCATCCACTCGCCGATCGCCTCCAGCCGCTCGACGGCAGGCTGGGGGAATCGTCCATCGGCCATCGGCCCGACGTTGAGGAGGAGGTTGCCCCCCTTCGACGCCGTCTCCACCAGCAGCTCCACGAGCTTGCGCGGCGACTTCCAGTTCTGGTCCTTCGCCTTGTAGCCCCAGTTCTCGTTCATCGTCATGCACGACTCCCAGTCGCGCTCCGGCGTCCCCGTGGCAGGGACCTCGTTCTCCGGCGTGCCGAAGTCGCCGAGGCGACCGCCCTTCGGGGTGCCGCTGCCGTTGATCCGGTCATTGATGACGATGTGCGGGGCCCGGCGGCGAATCCGCTGCTCCAACTCGACCGCCAACTGGTGGGTCCAGGTCGCCTCCCACTGGCCGTCGAACCAGAGGACGTCGATGCCGCCGTAGTTGGTGAGCAGCTCGTCCACCTGCGTCTGCAGGTAGCTCACGTAGCGATCGAAGTGCGCTTCCGACGCCGGGCGGCCCGCCGCTTCCCAGTCGCGGCGCGGCAGGTAGTCCGGCTGATGCCAGTCCATGATCGAGTGGTACCACCCGACCCGGATCCCGCGCTTCCGGAGCGCCGGCGCGAGGTCGCGGCAGATGTCGCGCGCCGACGGCGTCTGCACCACGTCGAAGTCGGTCGCCTTCGAATCGAAGAGGCAGAAGCCGTCGTGATGCTTGGTCGTGAGCACGGCGTAGCGCATCCCGGCGCGCTGGGCCATGTGGGCCCACTGCTCCGGATCGAAACCGGTCGGGTTCCAGCGGGCGCGCAGCTGATCGTATTCGTCGATCGGGATCTTCGCGTTGTGGCGGATCCACTCGGCCCAGCGATCATCGTCCTTCCACTTCCCGGCGAGGATCGAGTAGAGCCCCCAGTGCAGGAACATCCCGAAGCGCGCCTCGCGCCACCACGCCATTCGGTCGGCGCTCGGGGCCACGGTCAGCCGCGGCTGCAGTCCGCGCAACGCGGGGATGGCGGCGGCACTCGCGGCGAGGAAGTGGCGTCGATCGATCGTCATGGGGTCTTCCCCTGGGCAGCCTGGGCCGCGCGGAAGGAGGCGGTGCCCGGGGTGGGCAGCCACGACGGGCGCGGCGTGGCGTTGGCGACCCGACGCACCGTCTCGGCGAACAGCTCGACATCCTGTGCCGCACCGCGCAGGTCCCAGTCGTCACCGACCTGGTCGCGCACCGTGTGGTACTCGCCCCCGAGATAGCGCTCGAACCGTGCCTTCCCCCACCCCGCGGGCCGATCGACCAGATCGAGGCCGGACGATCCGAAGAGCGCCGGCACGCCGGCCCGCGCGAAGGCATAGTGATCCGAGCGCTGATAGAAGCCCTGCTCCGGATACGGATCGGGCGAGACGCGTCGTCCCTGACTCCCCGCCACCGCCGCGAAGGTGCTGTCGAGCGACGACATCGCGCCGCCAAGCGAGATCACGTCGCGGGTGCGACCCCACGGGTTGCCGACGTCGAAGTTGACCTCGGCGACGGTCCGCGCCAGCGGAACGCGCGGATGCCGCACATACCACTCGGCGCCGAGCAGCCCGGGCTCCTCGGCAGTCGTGGCGATGAAAAGCACGCTGCGCTTCGGGGCGGCACCGGCCTTCAGCAGCCGCGCCATCTCGAGCATGCTCGCCACGCCGATCGCGTTGTCGAGGGCGCCGTTGAAGATCGAGTCGCCATTGAACGGGCCGTGCGTCCCGAGATGATCCCAATGGGCGGTCACCACCACGACCTCGTCGCGCAGCCGGGCATCGCTGCCGCGCAACAGTCCGAGAACGTTAGGCGAGTCGAATTTCCGCCGCCTCGGCGTGTAGTCGATCGCAATCTTGCCGGGGAGCGTGCGTGGCCGGAAGCCAGGCCGTTCCATCTCCGCGGTGACGGTCGCCAGTGTGGTCGCATCGCCGAAGAAGCGGGTGAGCGCGGACGCCTGCACCAGGAGTCGCAACCCGGTCGGGCGGCTGGTGTCGGCGGCGAGGCGGATCTTCTCGCCGATGTATCGGCCGCTGAACGCCTGCCACACCGCCGGCCCGAGGACCGTCGCGACCGCCGCCGCCCCGCGCGCCTCGGCCGCGCGTTCGCTCATCCCGTTCTGCCACACCGCCCCACTCGCCTTCCATTCCGGCGAGCTCGGCGCCCCGAAGAGCATCACCACGACCTTGCCGCGCACATCGACGCCCTTGTAGTCGTCCCATTTGCCGTCGGCCGTCGCGATGCCGTGCCCCACGAAGACCACATCGGCCTCGGCGATCTGCCGTGGCCCGTCCGTCCCGTCGGTCCCCAGCACCAGTTCGTCGGGACCGAAGACCGAGCGCGTCGCGGCATCCTGCCAGCGCCGCACCGTCCCGCTCGGCGTCACGGCCATCAGCGGCACCGGCTGGCGCCAGCCGCCGTCGGCGGCGCCGGGGGCGAGGCCGGCGCGCTGCATCGCCGCCTGCACGTACCGGGTGGTCAGCGTGTCGCCCCGGGTGCCGGGGGCACGACCGCCGTACGCATCCGAGGCGAGCGTCACGATGTCGCCGCGGATCCGATCCGCCGATGCCCCCTGTTCCGGGGCGCCGCGCAGCATGCTCCGCACCGAATCGAGTGAGCCGTCGTTCGGCGCCGGCGTCACCCCGATCAGGTGCGCCAGCAGGTCGTAGACATGGATGTTCTGGAATGGCGCGACGGTGACACCCTGGCGGAAGGCCGGCCCCGACGCGAGGAAGAGCGCGCCCATCTCGCGCGACGCGTTGTCGAAGCCGTGGCCACCGGCGTTCGGGCGCCGCGCCGCGAGGCGCGCCGTCGAGGCGATCGTCCAGCCCGGATCGGCCACCAGGACGAGCGGCGTGATCCGCGCATGACCGTTGAAGTGGAGGCGCGCAGGCACCTCATCCTTGCGATAGACCTTGAGCCGCGGGTGAGCGTTGAGGAGCGCCTGGTAGACGGCCGCCTCCTTGCCCGGCTTCGGGATGATCGTCCCCACCGGCGACCAATCCACCACGTCGATGTCGGCGAGGGCGATGTAGTCGTCGAGCTTGATGACTCGCTGTTCCGAGGTCGCGATCATCCCATGATCGCTGACGACGATCACGTTGACGCGATCGGTCAACTTGCGCGCCGCGAGCCCCGTCATGAGTCGGCCGATCATCGAGTCCACACGGGCAATCGCCGAATCAGTCTGGGGCGTGTCGGGACCGAAGTCGTGCCCGGCGTGGTCGACGTCGCTGTAGTAGAGCGTCACCACCGACGGCGCCTGCCCCTTCGGCAACGAGAGCCAGTCGAGCACCGAATCGACCCGTGCAGCATTCGGGAAGGTGTCGTTGTAGGGCCGCCAGTGCGACGGATGCGAGCCGCCGATCGCCGCCTCGGACCCTGGCCAGAAGAAGGCGCCCGCCCGCTTCCCCTGCCGCTCGGCGGTGCGCCAGATCGGCTCGCCCCCCCACCAGCGGGCGTCACGCTGCGCGAGGGAATCCGACAGGCGGAAGGTGCCGAGGGTCGCGTCGCGCATGTTGTTGGCGACGATGCCGTGGTGCTCGGGATAGAGGCCGGTGACCAGCGTGTAGTGATTGGGAAAGGTCAGCGTGGGGAAGGCGGGGACCATCCATTGGGCGCGAACGCCGCCCTGCGCCAGTCGCTGGAGGTTGGGAGCCGCGGCCCGATCGAGGAAGTCCCAGCGAAAGCCGTCGATCGAGACGAGCAGGACCGTCCCCCCGCCCGGGGCCGGCCCTGGGGTCGGATCGACGCGCGAACCGCCCGCGCAGGCAGCCAGCAGGAGCACCAGAGGGGCGAGGGATGGGCGCATCCCGGAGGATCGCACCGAATCCTCCGGGCTACAAGACCGCCAGCCCAGCCCGGTCAGCAGGAAATGAGTTAGACTTCTCGGAATCGCTCTACCCTACGCACCACCGAGGTGCGCGTGCCCATACCAGCCCTCACCGCGCTCGCGGCAAACGCCATCCTGCTGCTGGCCATGGTCGCCGTCTACGACCTGGTCACCGCCAAGCTGCGTCCGGCCAAACCATGGCGACGTGACGCCGTGCTCGGGGTGCTCCTCGGCGTGATCGGCATCGCGATCATGTCGGTGCCGTACCCGATGGCCAACGGGCTGCGCTTCGACGCCCGGAGCGTCCTGCTCAGCGCCACCGGCCTCTTCACCGGCCCGCTCCCCACCCTCCTCGCGATGGCCATGACCGCCGCGTACCGCGCCTGGCTCGGCGGCGAGGGGATGCACATGGGGCTCGCCACCGTCCTGAATTCCGGGCTCATCGGCCTGATCTGGCACCAGCGGCGCCGGACACGCCTCGCCGACCTCACCTGGGCCGAGCTGCTCGCCCTCGGGATGGCGGTCCATGTCGCCACGTTGATCGGCACCCTCCTGCTGCCGAAGACGCTGCGGGATCAAACCCTCGATGCCGTCCTGATCCCGGTCCTCATCATCCTCCCGCTCACGACGATGGTGATGGGGCTGCTGCTGCGGGACCGCCTCCGCCGCAACGCCGAGGTCACGGAGCTCCGCGAGACGAAGGCCCGGCTCTCGCTCACCCTGGCCGCCGGGGGCCAGGGCACCTTCGACGTCGACCTGCGCACGGGGCAGGCGATGGTCTCCGCGGAGGTCGCGCGCATGCTCGGCCACGACCCGGTCATCTTCGAGGACTCCTACGAGCGCTGGACCTCGCGGCTCCATCCGGATGATCGCGAGGCGACCGTCGCCGTGCTCAATGCGCACCTCGAGGGGCTGACGGAACACTACATCGTCGACTACCGACAGCAGCGCGCCGACGGCAGCTACCACTGGATCCGCTGCGCCGGCCGCGTCGTCGAGCGTGATGCGGCGGGCCAACCGATCCGGATGCTCGGGACCAACACCGACATCGACGGCGAGAAGCGGGCCGCGGCGACCGAGCGCCTCACGATGGCGGCGCTCGAGGCCGCCGCGGATGCGATCGTGATCACCGACCGCGCCGGGATCATCCAGTGGTGCAACCCGGCCTTCACCGAGCTCACCGGTTACGAGCGCCACGAGGTCCTTGGCAACAGCCCCCGACACCTGATCAAGTCCGGCGTCCAGAGCCAGGCCTTCTACGAGTCGATGTGGAGCACGCTGCTGGCGGGTCAGGTGTGGCGCGGCGAAGTGGTGAACCGTCGCAAGGATCACAGTCGCTACGTCGAGCAGCAGACGATCACGCCGGTCGTCGATGACCACGGCGTCGTGACCAACTTCATCTCGATCAAGCGCGACCTCTCCGCGCAGCGCCAGCTCGAGGCCCAGTTCCACCAGTCGCAGAAGATGGAGAGCGTCGGCCGGCTCGCCGGCTCCGTGGCGCACGACTTCAACAACCTGCTCACCGTCATCAACTCGTCGATCGAACTCGCCCAGGGCACGCTTCCCAAGGGCCATCCCGCACGCGCCGACCTGCAGGAGGCGGAACGCGCCGGCGCGCGGGCCGTGCTGCTGACCCGGCAACTGCTCGGCTTCTCCCGCCAGCAACCCGCCCGTGCAGCCGTCCTCGACCTCGCGGAGGTCGTGCAGGGCATCCTCCCGATGCTCGAACGACTGATCGGCGAGAACATCGAGATCGAAACCGAGGTCAACGGGACGCTGCCACCGGTGCTGATCGATCGAGGCCAGATGGAGCAGGTGGTGATGAACCTCGCGATCAACGGCCGTGATGCGATGCCGGCCGGCGGCGTCCTCACGATCACCGTGTCATCGTACGGCACCGGCAACCGGTGAGGCGATGCCGTGGGTGGAGCTGGCGGTCCGTGACACCGGCACCGGGATGGATGCGGAGACGCAGGCACATCTCTTCGAGCCGTTCTTCACCACCAAGGAACCCGGCAAGGGAACCGGCCTCGGGCTCGCCACGATCCTCGGCATCATCAGGGGGGCCGGGGGCCGGATCGACGTCGACAGCACCCTGGGACGCGGTACCACCTTCACGATTCGGCTCCCCGGGGCGACGGCACCGGTCGACGAGCACGGGCCGATCATCGCCCCAGCCGAGTCCGCCGCGCAGCGCGGGGCGTCGACCGGCGGCGCGAAGCCGACCATCCTGGTGGTCGAGGATGAAGAGGCCATCCGGCGAGTGATGCGTCGGGTCCTCGAAGCAAGCGGCTATGACGTCATCGAGGCTGAGGATGGGGAGAGTGCGCTCGCAGCAATCACCCGGCATGGTGGCGCGCTGGCGCTGATGATCACCGACATGATGCTGCCGGGAATGACCGGTGGTGAACTGGTCGCCCAACTGCGGCAGATCCAGCCCACCGTCCCGGTCGTCCTGACGTCAGGATACTCCGCCGATTTCGCCCTCGAGCGCGCCGGCATCGGCGAGGGCGTGGTCTTCCTCGGCAAGCCGTTCGCCCTCGACGAACTCGTCCGCACGGTGCGCGCGGTCGTTCCGCGCACCGCCTAGGTTCGCGCTCAGCCGATCGTGATCGGCACCTGCCGCGGCTGCGCCTCTGCCGCCTTCGGCAGCGTCAGCGTGAGCACGCCGAGCTCGAGCCGCGCCTGCACCTGGTTGATGTCGTACTTCGCGCCGATGGTGTACTGCCGCGAGAACGACCCGCGACCATCACGCTCCACCTTCACCGTGAGCGTGCGACCTTCTGCGCTCACCGAGACCTGCTCCGGCTTCACGCCCGGGACGTCGATCGACATCTCGACCCGATCATCGAGTTCGAGCACGTCCGCCCCGCCATTCCAGACCGGCACATCAAGGGCGCGCGCGACGAAGCGATCGATCGCCGGCTCGAACCCCGCGACCCCACGGCCGGTCCAGGGCGTCATGGCATTCCGCACCATCCTGGTATCCTCCTGCCCGCACGGCGGGCTTGCAGTGAGTGTTCGGGCAACCCGATCCCGGGTGCCACGGGGATCGCTTGGGCATCCGACGTGCCAGCGCGACTCTGCCGGGCGTGACAGAATCGGCCCGCCACCCTTGCCAAGGTGACGGGCCGATTTGCCGTTTCGACAGACGCCCCGGCTAGTGCGCGGTGCCGACCGATTCCACCCAGACCGCCCCGCGACTTCCGAACGCCAACGTGACCGGGAGCGTCCGGGGGCATCGGGCGCCGGTGGCGTCGCGAAGCGACTTGAGGGCCTCGGCCTGCGCCCGGTCGAGGCCTAGCTGGGGCGGCAGGAATCGCATCACGCTGACTCCGATCTGCGAGCGCCGCGCGGTGGTCGGCAAGGAGTCCATCCCCGGCGGCGGCAGCCGATCGAACCAGTCGAAGCCCACCAGCCCCCGCAGCACCAGTACGCCGTCGGCGGCCGGCGGACGCGTGGTCGCTGTCCCGAGGATCTCGTACTCGTGGAGCGAGTCGTCGCGCTGGCGTATCGTGAGCCACGCCTCGCGCGGCGTCGGGAGCTCGCCAAACGACGCCGTGGTGTCCCCGAGCAGCGCGACGTCCGCCGGCGTGAAGCCGAAACTGGTGAGCGCGGTCCCGTCGATCACGTCACCCCACCCGCCGGGCCGCCTCGCCACGGGGAGCGTCAGGAACGGCAACTCGCCGTCGCGCCACCCGCCCTGGATGTGGTCGCCGCAGGCCTGCACGGTCACATGATGCACCGGGGTGGCGCGCTCGCGCGCCGCGGGCACGATCACCACCGCGTTGAGCACCACCACCAACCCGACCGCCAATCCAACGGCCTTCATGGCTGCCTCCGTTCCGCGAGCCGCAACCGCCGCAACAGCAGCAGCGTCCCGAACGCCAGGGCGCCCACCAGCAGGAAGAAGAGCCACTTCGGCATCAGCTCCCAGAACCAGTCGACCGAGCGAAGGAAGAGGAGCATCCCCATCCCGATCGTGCCGGCGCGCACCAGCTCACCCCGATCCCGCGCGAGCCCCTGCCAGATCATCACCGCGAACGACGCCCCACCGAGCAGCTGGTAGCTGCCTTCGAGCAGCGACTTGTTCATGCCGTCGAAGAGCGAGGCGTGATGCGTCTCGCCCAGCACGAGCAGGGCGATGGTCACCGCCGCCGCCCCGCAGCCGCGCCAGGTGAGCGTGAAGCTCGGGGGTCCGCGGCGCACCACCGAGGGGACGGTGAGTGCCACGAGACCGAGCAGGAGCAGTGGCTCGAACTGGCCGAAGGCGCCGTCCCACCAGCGCCCCTGCGGGATCGCCGCGAGCGACCAGAACCACCCCCCGATGCCGACGATCCCGCCCAGCAACGGCAGCACCAGCCCGTAGCCATAGGCGAGGATCATCGCGAAGCTGCCGACCGCGAGGAGGAAGTTGCGCGAATCGGGGAGATCGTAGAGGGCACCGAGCGCGGCGAGGTTCACGCCGAAGGCGATCGTCGCGACCGTCGCGACGATCGAGGCGACGTAGCCGCTCCGCTCCCGGCGTGCGGCGACGGCCGTCCCGATGGCGAGGAGGATCGGCGGCACCGTCACGAGGCCGAGGCGCGCCGGGCGCCCGATGTCGTTCCAGGTGGCCGCGACGAAGAAGCCCCACGCCGCCGAGAGGGCGGCGGCGCCGAGGATCGAGGCGGCCCGCATCCCGGCAGAGAGCCGCGCCTCGCCGCGCGAGAGATCGACCTCCGTCTCCGTCGCGAGCCGCGCGAGGATCGCGTCGTGATGCGCTTGCACCCGGGCCGCCGCGTCCGGCGGGAAGCTCGCCACGCCCGAGGCCTCGAGCTCGGCGAGCTCGGCCCGGAAGGCAAGAATGCGATCGGCGCGCTGCTGCGCGCTCTGCTTCGCCATCACGTCACTCCCCGAAGCGCCAGGCGCTCCGATACGTGCGGGTGAGGGGGCGGTCCGGCTCGAGTTGCGCGCGCACCATGTCGATCGGCATCGGTCCGGCCGCGAGGACCGCGTCGTGGAATGAACGGTCGGTCATCTTGCCGCTGGTCACCAGCTCCGTGTGCAGCGCGCGCAGCTGCATCCCGCCGAGCAGGTAACCGGCCTGATAGAGCGGCGAGTAGCTGCCGTTGAAGGAGCGGCGCACCTCGCCGGTGGCGCTCGCCCGCTCGTGGCCCACGGCGTCGACCAGGAAGTCGATGCACTGCTGCGGCGTCCACTCGCCCAGGTGGAACTTCAGCGAGAAGATGATCCGGGCCGCGCGGTGCATTCGCCAGAACAGCATCCCCATCCGGTTCTCGGGCGTCACCGGGAAACCGCGGTCCCAGAGGAAGAGCTCCCACCAGAGCGACCACCCCTCGACGTAGAATGGCGTCGAGAAGATGCCGCGGCTCGTGCCATTCCGCGCGGCGGCGAACCCCTGCAGGTGGTGCCCCGGAATCAGTTCGTGCTGCACCGTCGCGCGCGACCCATGCAGGTTGTTGGCGCGCAGCACCATCAGCTTCTCTTCGTCGGTCATCCCGTCGGTCGGCGACGACACCTGGATCACCTCGCCACCGAGGAAGAAGGGCGAGACCTTCTGCGCCGCCGGCGACATCATCTCCATCCGCCAGATCTCCTTCGCGAGCGGCGGCACCGTGACGAGGTTGTTCTTCTCGACGTACTGGATCGCCTCGAAGGCCATGTCGCGCACCGCGAGCGTCTGCTTGCCGACCGGCGCGAAGTCGTCCTTGGTCTTCTCGGCGGCCTTCTTCCAGTCGTCGCCGAAGCCCATGCTCCGTGCGGTCTTCTTGGCCTCGCCCAGCAGGAAGGCGTACTCCTTCTCCGCAATCGCGATCAGCTCCGCCGGCGTGTACGCGATCATCTCCGCCTGCAGGTCGACGGCGAGGCCATCGGCACCGATCGGGTCGCCGACGATCGGCTCATCCTGCCCCTCCCTGGCGCCGACCAACTGCTCGCGCAGGTACTTGCGCCACGCCTCGAGCGCCGCATCGAAGCGCTTGGCCGGTTCACCGACCCACCAGGTCATCTCGGCGTCATAGCCCTGGTAGAAGCGCAGCCATCCCTGGAACTGCCCGCGCAGGTCGGCCGCGGCCTCCGCCGCACGGAGCGCGACGATCTTGGTCGGCCGATTGGCCGGCGTCGCCATCGCCGTGCGCGCCGCCTCAAGGGCCGTGGTCATCGCGGTGATGCGCTTCGCCGCCTCGGCCGGGACCGGACGCACGAAGCGTCGCCGCTCCTCGACCAACCCGAAGAGCGTCGGCGCGAACGGCAGCAACGGGGCCATCTCGGCGGCGAGCTTCTCCTCGCGGTCGAGCAGCGCCAGTTCATACCGCACCTTGTTGTCGAGCAGGAGGAAGTCCACTTGGCCCGGCCGCGACAGCTTCTCGAACGGCAGACGCTGCAACTCGCCCAGCCACGCCCGATGGAACGACCGGAAGCGGGCCCGCCGCTCGGGCGAGTATTCCACCGCGTACCGCCGTCCCAGCGCCGCCCGATCGGTCGACCAGCGCTCCAGCACCGGCGTCACCTCGCTCCGCGGCCGCGCCACCAGCGCCAGCACGTCGGGAACGACCGAATCGCGCGCTTGCGCCGCGAGCGGAGTGGCCAGCAGGAGCAACGGAAGGACGCGACGGAACATGGGCACCGGACCTGAGGCTGGGGGGAGCGTCAAACGTGCGGGGAAGGAGGCGGGATGGGAAGAGCGAGAAGCGAGAAGCGAGAGGCGAGAAGCGTGCGCCCCCCTCGCGCTTTGGCCCTACGAAGCGCACATTCTCCAGACTCCACCATCCCCCATTCGCTTCTCGCTTCTCGCTTCTCGCCCTCAGCCCCGAGCCTCCCATGCGCCTCCCCCTCCTCCTCGCCGTCCTCGCCGCCACCCCGCTCGCCGCCCAGTCCGGCAATCATGTCGCCGGCACGGTCCGCGATGTCTGGACGCCGACGATCGGCTTCATCACCACGGCCGCCGAGGAGATGCCCGAGGCGAAGTACGGCTTCCGGCCGGTGGCGGGGGTGCGGACGTTCGGCGAACTGATCGGCCATGTCGCCGGCGCCCAGAACATGATCTGCGCCGCCGTCCTCGGCGATCCGCAGCCGAGCGAGGACGCCGTCGAGAAGTCCGCGACGACGAAGGCGGCGCTGGTGGCGGCACTCAAGGCCTCGACCGCCTACTGCGCCAAGGCCTACGCGACGCCCGACGCGGCGATCCACCAGGAGATCACGCTCTGGGGCGGCAAGCACAGCAAGCTCTGGGCGCTGGTGACCAACGCGGCCCACGACGATGAGCACTACGGCAACATCGTCACCTACCTGCGGATGAATGGCATGGTCCCGCCGTCGAGCCGGGGGCAGTAATGATGCGCACCGCCACCAGCCGCCTGCTCCTCCTCGCCACGCTCGCCGCCGCACCGCTGCAGGCGCAGCGGCCCGCGGCCGGGCCGCCGCCACACCTCATGATCGAGGGCGTCTCCCTCGCCCGACTCAATACCCTCACCCGCACGCTCGACGAGTATGTCGCGAAGGGCAGCCTGGCCGGCGGCGTGCTGCGGGTCCAGCGCCACGGCAAGGTGGTCTACGAGCGCGCCTTCGGGATGCGCGACCGCGAGGCGAAGGACAGCATGCGCCCCGACGCGATCTTCCGCATCGCGTCACAGACCAAGGCGCTGGTGAGCGTCGGCATCATGATGCTGCAGGAAGAGGGGAAGCTGTTGATCGACCAGCCGGTTTCCCGCTATCTCCCGGAGTGGGAAAAGACCACGGTCGCCGTCGCGAAGAACGGTGGCGGCTACGATGTCGTCCCCGCCAAGCGGCGGATCACGATCCGCGACCTGCTCACCCACACCGCCGGCATCGGGTACGGCTACGGCCCGGCGAGCGACCAGTGGAAGGCGGCCGGGATCCAGGGGTGGTACTTCGCCGACCGCAACGAAACCGTCGCGGCCGTTGTGAAGCGGATGGCCGCGCTCCCGATGGACGCCCAGCCCGGCGCGGCGTTCGTCTACGGCTACAACACCGACATCCTCGGCGCCGTGATCGAGGCGGTCTCAGGCCAGACGCTCGCGGACTTCCTGAAGGCGCGGCTCTTCACCCCGCTCCGGATGACCAGCACCGCCTTCTACGTCGATCCCGCCAGCCGCGGCCGCTTCGCCACGGTCTACACCGCCGTCAACGGCAAGCTCCAGCCCTCGCCGACGCCGGGCGCGATGACCGGGCAGGGGGCGTACGTCGACGGGCCGCGGATCGCCTTCTCCGGCGGGGCCGGCATCACCTCGACGGCCGGCGACTACGCCCGCTTCCTGCAGATGATGCTGAATGGCGGCCAGCTCGATGGCGTCCGCATCCTCTCGCCGACCACCGTCAAGCTGATGACCGTCAACCACGCCGGCACCCTCTACGGCAGCGACGGCTTCGGCCTCGGCTTCTCCATCAAGCAGACCCTCGGCACCTCGGGCCTCCCGGGCTCGATCGGCGAATACGGCTGGGGCGGCGCCTACCACTCGACCTACTGGGTCGACCCGCAGGAGGACATGGTCGTCACCTACATGACCAACCTGAACGACACCGGCGGCGTCGATGACCATCAGCGGATTCGGACGCTGATTTACGCGGCGATCGTGGGGAAGTAACGAGAAGCGAGAAGCGAGAAGCGAGAAGCGTGGACGCCGTGTCATCCTGAGCGAAGCCCGCGAAGCGGGCGAAGTCGAAGGATCTGCGTGCTCGCGACTACGCACGCGTCCCTCGCTCTGCTCGGGATGACACGTGGGCCACGCTTCACGCTTCTCGCTTCTCGATCATCCCTTCCTGCACCCCATCACGCCTGCCGCCCCGAGGATCTTCTCCAACGGGCAGAACCCAGTGAAACTCGATTGCACCAGGTTCACCCCGACGAACGCGGTGAAGTAGTACCAGTTGGGATGCACCCAGGTGCCGAGCGCGAGCGAGGCGAGCACAAAGAGGCCGGCAAAGCGGCGGATGATGCCGTCAGGACACATTGGGATCCTTCCAGTCGTTAGTCGTTAGTCGTTAGTGATTGGTCGTAAGCTCGAACGACGTGAAACGTGAGACGTGAAACGGGTGCGACCGGACGGCTAACCTTTCACGTTTCACGTTTCACCTTTCACCTTTCACCTTTCTTGCCTCACGCCTCTCGCCGCAGCTCCCAGTAGAGCAGCGGCACCAACACCATCGTCAACGCCGTCGCCGCGACCGCCCCGAACATCAGCGCCACGGCCAACCCCTGGAAGATCGGATCGAGCACCATCACGATCCCGCCGATCACCACCGCGGCAGCGGTCAGCGCGATCGGCCGGAAGCGCACCGCGCCGGCCTCGATCACCGCGCGTTCCAGCGATTCGCCACGCGCCTCCGCCAGCTGGATGAAGTCCACCAGCAGGATCGAGTTCCGGACGATGATGCCGGCCAGGGCGATCATCCCGATCATCGACGTGGCCGTGAAGAAGGCGCCCGTGATGGCGTGCCCGGGAAGGATGCCGATGAGCGTGAGCGGAATCGGTGCCATGATCACCAGCGGGATCGTGTACGACTGGAACCACCCCACCACCAGCAGATAGATCAGCAGCAGCACCACCGCGAACGCGAGCCCGAGGTCACGGAACACCTCGATGGTCACCTGCCACTCGCCGTCCCATTTGAGCGCGAGTTCGTCGAGCTGGTCCGGTTGGACCGCATTGTATCGCGCAATTGCCTGACCATGCACGCGGACGGTGTCGAGCGCGGCGTTCATGGCGAGGATCGCGTAAACTGGCGACTCCACCACGTCGGCCACGTCGGCGGTGATGTAGATGAGCGGCCGCAGGTTGCGCGACTGCCGCGCCGAGGTCCGCGTGAGCGAATCGACGGTGACGAACCGGCCGAGGGGCAGCGGACCGGCCGGCGTCGCCACCGGCAGGGCGAGCAGCGCGGAGAGGTCCTGCCGATCGGCGGTGGCCAGTCGCGGCACGATCATCACCGGCTCGCGCGCACTCGGTTGCGAGGCCAGCCCGACCGGCATCCCGGAGAGGCCAAGCGCGAGCACCGAGGTGATCTGCTCGACGGCGACGCCGGCGGCCCCGGCCCGCGCACGGTCGACGCGCAACGAGAGCCGATGCTGCGGTGCCTCGACACTCCAATCGACATCGACCACGCCCGGCGTCGCCTCCATCACCTGGCGGATGCGCTCGGCGGCAGCGAGGCGCGTGGCGTCATCCGGTCCGTAGACCTCGGCGACCAGCGTGCTCATCACCGGCGGCCCCGGCGGAATCTCGGCGATCTTCGCGCGCGCGCCGTACCGGGTGGCGATCTCCACCACCAGCGGACGGACCGCGACCGCGATCTCGTGACTCTGCCGTCTGCGCTCCCCCTTCGGCAGCAGGTTGACCTGCACGTCCGCGACGTGTGTCCCCTGCCGCAGGAAGTAGTGCCGGACCAGGCCGTTGAAGTTGAACGGCGCGGCCGTGCCCGCATACGTCTGCGTGCTCACGACCTCGGGCACCGTGCGCAGGACCGCCGCGATCTCGTCGACGGCGGCCGTCGAGGTCTCCAACGGCGTCCCCTCGGGGAAATCGAGGACGACCTGGAACTCCGACTTGTTGTCGAACGGCAACATCTTCACCTGGACCAGTCGCACTGCCAGCAACGCCATCGAGGCGAGCAACAGGCCCACGGTGCCGAGATAGACCAGCCGCCGACGGGGAGCGTTCTCGATCAGGCCGCGCATGAGCCGCGAGTAGCGCCCGTTGGCGATCGCGGCCGACTCCGCCTCCGCGTGACCACTCGGCTTGACATGCCCCTTGAGCAAGCGGATCGCCAGCCACGGCGTGATCACGAACGCCACGCCGAGCGAGGCGAGCATCGCCGCCGAGGCGCCGATCGGGATCGGCCGCATGTACGGCCCCATCATCCCCGACACGAACGCCATCGGCAGGATCGCGGCGATCACGGTGAAGGTCGCCAGGATCGTGGGGTTGCCGACCTCGTCGACGCCGCGGATCGCTGCCGTGTCGGCATCCTCGCCGCCCATCGCGAGGTGGCGGTAGATGTTCTCGACCACCACGATCGCATCATCGACCAGGATCCCGATCGAGAAGATCAGCGCGAAGAGCGTGATCCGGTTCAGCGTGTAGCCGAGCAGGTAGTAGACGAAGAGCGTCAGGGCGAGCGTGACCGGAACGGCCACCAGCACGACCAGCGCCTCGCGCCATCCGAGGAAGAAGCCGATCAGCACCGTCACCGATAGCGTGGCGATGACCAGGTGGAGAATCAGCTCCGAGGCCTTTTCGCCCGCGGTCTCGCCGTAGTCGCGGGTCACCACCACGGCGACGTTCGCCGGGATGATCCGTCCCTTGGCCGCCTCGACCCGCGCGAGCGCGGCGTGCGTCACCGCCGTGGCATTGGCACCGGGGCGCTTGGCCAGCGCGATCGTCACCGCCGGCGCCGTGCCAAGCGAGTCGGCATACGACACCTGCCGCGTCGCCTCGGCGGGCCCCTCGCTGACCGTCGCGACCGCGCCAAGCGGAATCGGGCGACCCTGGCGTGAGGCCACGATCACCTGCGCCGCCTCGGACGCCGTGGTGATCGGGGCGCCGACCTCCACCAGCAGGACACCCTGCGACGTGGTCAGCTCCCCTGCCTGCATTCGCGCCGTCGCGCCGCGCAGCGCCTGCACCACCTCGCCCGGCGACACACCGGCCGCGGCGAGTCGTGCCGGATCGAGCGTCACCCGCAACTGGCGCGGCGACCCACCCACCGTGAAGGTCCGGGCCACGTCGGGGAGCGTGCGCAGCTCGTCCTCGAGATGCACGGCGATCTGACGCAATCCCTCGGCGTCGAGCCCACCGCCGTGCAGGGTCAACGCGAGGATCGGGACGTCATCGATCGAGTGGGGTGTCACCAGCGGCGGCGACGCGCCGGGCGGCATCTCGCCCATCGCGGCCATCAACTTGGCGTGCACCTTGGCCACGCTCAGGTCCTGCGGCTCGCCCACCGCAAAGCGTACGGTCGCCATCGCCCAGCCGTCGCCGGCAACACCATAGACGTGCTCCACACCAGCGATCTCGCGCATCCGGCGCTCGATCGGACGCAGGATGGTCTGCTCGACCTCATCCGGTCCGGCACCCGGGAGCTGCGCCATCACGTCGATCATCGGGACCGAGATCTGCGGCTCTTCCTCGCGCGGTGTGGCGACGATCGCCAGCGCACCCACGGCCAGCGACGCGATCGTCACCAGCGGGGTGAGCTTCGAGTGCAGCCACGACGCGGCGATCTTGCCGGCGAGACCCATCACGGCCTCCCGGCGACGGCAGGAACCACGACGCTGTCAGCCGCCGTGAGACCGCCGAGCACCTCGGTCCGATCACCCACCACGGTGCCGACCCGGACCACGGTCATGAGGTCGCCTTGCGCCGTGCGTCGGAGCACCGAGTGCAGGTCACCTTCCTGGCGAACGGCGGCCGTCGGAATCAACAGCGCGCGCCGCTCGGCGCCTGGGAGCCGCAGCGCCGCCGAACTGCCGCCACGGAAGCGCCCATCGGTGTTGTGTACCACCGCGTTGATCGCGTAGGTGCCGCCGTTCTCGCGCGCGACCCCTTCGATCTTCGCCGTCGCCGTGTCGCCCTCGATCACTGCGATCACCGTGCGGCCGGTGGTCAGCCCCGCCACGGCCGCCACGGGCACCGTCACCGAGATCCGGAGGTCGCCGAGTCGATCGACCGTCAGCATCGGCGCCCCAGGGGCCACGAACGCGCCCGGATCGACAAACCGCCGCGACACCACGCCAGCGAACGGCGCATGGATCTCCCCGTAGGACGCCACCGCGTCGAGTTCCGCCAATGCCGCCTTCGCCGCGCGAACTCCCGCCTCGGCTCGTGCCAGCCCCGCCTCGGCGGCGTCGAGCGATGCCTTCGGTGCGGCGCTGTCAGCATACATGGCGCGCAGCCGCGTGGCACTCACCAGCGCGAATTCGCGCTGTGCCTCGACGTCGGCGAGCCCGGCCTGTGCCTGCTGGCGCTTCGCGGCAAGGTCCCGAAGGTCCAGCCGGACCAGCACCTGTCCCTGCTGGACCTTTGCCCCTTCGAGCACCAACACGTCCACCACGCTCGCCATCAGGCGGGTCGAGAGCGTGCTGCTCTCCATCGGCGAGGCGAGCCCGGTCGCCTCCGTCGTGGCCACGATCATCGTGTCGACGACGGCCACGGCGGCGCCAGCGGACGCCCGCAGCGGCGGCTTCGGCGTCGAGGCGTCGCCGCCGCAGGCCGCCAGCACGAGGGGAAGGCCGATCATCCAGTGTCCGCGCATGGGTGTCACTCCGGGTTCGTGGCCGACGCGTCGAGCGCCTGCGCCAACATGCCGAGATCGCTGCCGCGCAGTCGCGCGACCGTGGCGATCGCCACAATCAAGTCATGGCGCGCCTTGGCTTCGCCAAGCTGCGCGCCGAGGTCCGTGGCCTGCGCATCGAGCAGCTCCGCCACCGTGGCCAGCCCGCCGTCGTACTTGCGGACCACGATGCGGTGCGCCTCGGCCGCCTGCGCCGTCCCGCGCGCGGCGATGGCCAGCGCCTGCTCTGCCACGCGCACACCGCTTTCCGCCGAGGCCAGCTCCAGTGCGGCCGCGCCCTGCGCCGCCGCCATCCCGGCCTGTGCGGCCGTGGCATTGGCCCGGGCTTCGCGGCGAACGGCCAGTTCGGCCCCCCCGCTGAACGGCGCCCACGTCGCCATCACTCCGACGGTCCACATCGGCTTGCCTGCCAGCGGCGACGAGGCATCGTGCCATTCGTATCGCCCGAAGCCGTTCACGCGTGGCAGGAGGGCGAGACTCCGTCGATCCGCCTCCTGGGCGGCCGCATCCACCATCGCCGCAATGGCGCTCAGGTCGGCCCGTGCGCCGGTCCCACTCGTCCCACGCGTCTGCACGCCGGGGATCCGGGATGGCAGCGTGCCCGCCGTGTCGAGCGGTGTACCGAGCACCAGCGCGAGCTGTTGCCGGGCCAGCATCGCATCCGCCTCGGCCCGCAACCGTTGGGTGGCGATCTCGCCGAGCCGGACCTGTGCCAGGAGCAGGTCCGATCTGGTCACCAGGCCATTAGCCAAGGCGTTCTCGGCGCGGCGGACGTGCGCCTGCCCGGCGAGGTCCGCGGCGGCAAGCACGCGCGCCTGCTCTCTGGCCAGCACCGCCCCGAAGTAACTGCGGATGACCTCGAGCTGGACGCCGGAGGCGGCCCATTGCTCCCGCGCCGATTCGGCGTCCGCCGCGGCACGGGCCGCGCGCCGACCGGCCCAGGCATCGAGGTTGAGCAGCGGGACCTCCGCCACCATCGCCGCGCCGATGTCGGTGCGCGGCGTGGGCCGGTTGAGCCCGGCGGGATCGAAGGCTTGGGGCGTCACGCCGCGCTGCCTCAGGAGGAAGCCGAAGGCGCCAAGCGGGTCGGAGGTCCGCACGGCGCCGAGCTCGGCCCGAAGGCCGGGCAGGACGCCCTGGTCGGCCCCGGCGGCTCGCGCCGACGCGGCCGCCGAGGCGGCGCGGGCCATCCGGTTCGGAAAGGCGGCGGAATCGGCACGCCGCAGGGCCTCGCCGAGCGTCAGCGCCTGCCCCGACAGGGGGCCAGCGCCGACCAGCGCGAGGAGGAGCCAGAGAGGAGATCGCATCGACATACATCTACTATATGACTATACAGGAATATTGTCAACCGACGGGGTGGTCGAGAAGCGAGAAGCGAGAAGCGTGGCGCCGCGGGAAGATTTCTTCGCCGAGCCACGCTTCTCGCTTCTCGCTTCTCGACGATCCCTACGGCCTCCCGGCGCCACTCCACTTCACCACCCGCTCCTCCTCCCACACCGTCTCCTTCGCCACCTTCACGACCAGGTGGACGCGGGCCGACCGCGACGTCATCAGCGCCTGGAGCCAGCGCGTGTCGACGATCGCGACCTCCAGCCGACCATCGACGTCCCGCACCAGCCCCTGCGCCAGCCGATTGCAGCGCAGCACCAGGTTCCCGGTGGTCCGGTCGCAGCTCCGCAGGTCGCCGATCCGATAGGCCTCGGCGATCGTGGCCACGTGGGTGAGCGTGAGCGAATCGCTCGGCGTGATCACCAGCGCGGCCATGTAGGGGCGCTGGTCGGTGATCAGGATGACGCGCCACTCGAAGCCGGAGAAGGCATCGGCGACGCGCGTGTCATAGGTGATCGAATCGGGGGAGACCGACCGCGGGAAGCGGATCGTGAGGCCCTGCGTGTTCCAGGTCGCGATCGCCGTGTCGGTGGCGGGCTTTGTTGGTGCCGGGAGCGGTACCACCTGCGCACCGCTGGCCTGCGGCACGGCGCCGCACAGCAGCAGGAGCAGCGCGCCGCGTCGCATGGCCGCCTAACCCCTCAGTGTCGGCAGCGCGCCCGCCATCAACTCGGCGACACGATCGCGTGCATTCGCCGGATAACGGTGCGAGAGGACTGGATCCTCAAACAGCCGGGCGACCGTTGCGAGATCCTGGCGCGCGGACTCGCTGTCCCTCGGAAACGGCAGCGGCTCGGAGCCCTGCAAATAGCCATCGAGCCGATCCATCGCCTGGTGCAGGGCCCGGGTTCGCCTGAACACCGAGCCCAAACCAATCACGGCCCCGCCGATGGCAAGAGCGGCTCCGAGGAGGAACGGCCACCTGTCCGTCGTCGTGAGGACGATGCCGAGCTTCCGGGCTCGCCAAGACTGACCGTGCTCAAGCATCAAGATGCCCCCCGCCACCGTGGCGAGGAGCATTCCCCAGATGCGTGGACTCCGAAGTCCCCGCATTCCGCGCGCGAGGATGATCATCGCCCCCGCGATGGAACAGGAGTAGGTCAGGGCCAACATCCCATATGACGACTTCACGCCTTCACCTCACCCCGCGCCACGATCACCGCCGAGCTCGCGTAGCCGGTCACGTTGATCGCCGTCTTGAAGAGGTCGGGGATCAGGTCGATCGCGATCAGGATCCCGAGTCCCTCGGCCGGCAGGCCGACTGCGAGGTAGAGCGGGGCCTGCACCAGGAAGCCGCCGCTCGGGATCCCCGGCGTCGTGAGCGAGAGCAGCACCGTCCCGAGTCCGAAGGTCACCAGCTGCGCCGCGTGCAGCGGCACGCCGTAGAGCGCCCCGACGAACACCGCCCCGAGCGCCCAGGTGATCGCGGCGTTGAACTTGAACAGCGATGCCGCCAGCGGGATCACCACGCCGATGACCGGTTCCGGCAGCCGCAACTTCTCGCGCACGCCGGTGATCAGCACCGGCAGCGCGGCCAGCGACGAGCGCGACGAGAAGGCGATCACCAGCGCCGGGGCGAGTGCCGCGAGGAACGGCTTCGGCGCGATCCGTCCGACAACAAGCGTGATCCCCACCAGCACCGCCCCGCCGACGATGATCGCGAGCGAGGTCACCACCAGATAGCGCGCGACAGCCGACGCGGCCGGGACGCCGACCTTTGCGCCCAGTGCGTAGGCCAGCGCGAAGACGCCGACGGGGGCGAGCAGCAGCACCCAGCGGATCATCACGATCAGCACGTCGGCGATTCCCTGTGCGCCCTCACCCTGGCGACGACGCACCTCCTCGGGCAGTCGCGTCAGCGCCAGGCCGTACAGCAGCGCGAACAGCACCAGCGGCAGCAGCGCGCCGTCGGCGGCCGCCTTGATCGGATTCGTCGGCACCAGCGAGGTGACCCAACTCGACACCGTGAGCTGCGCGCCGGCGTTCACCGCGTCGACGCTGGCCGATGCCCGCAACGCGGCAGTCGCCGCGGGATCGAGCGGCAGCCCGGCCAGCAGCAGCGGCGCGAGCGTGGTCATGATCGCGGTGAAGGTGAGCAGAAGAACCAGGAAGGTAAGGATCGCGCGACCGGTGAGGGCACCGGCCTCGCGGGTGTCGCGCGCCTTGGTGATGCCGGCGATCGTCAGCATCACGATCAACGGCAGGATCGGCATCCGGAGCGCGTTGATCCACAGCGTCCCCAGCGGCTCCAGTGCGTGCAGGGCCCCCTCGCTCGGCGCCACGATCCCGGCGCCGAGACCGAGGACGAAGGCGAGGAAGACCTGCAGCGCCGGATTCATGCGATCACGGAACCGAGACGACCGTCACGCTAAACACCAGGATCGAACCACCCGGGATCGGGCCGTAGTCCGAGCGGCCATAGCCGAGCGACGAGGGGATGATCAGCTGGCGGACCCCGCCCACCTTCATCCCGACCACGCCCTGGTCCCACCCGGCGATCACCTGCCCCGCGCCGAGCCGGAACGAGAACGGCGCCCCGCTCGTGTTGGCGTCGAACTGCGTCCCGTTGCTGAACGCGCCGGTGTAGCGCATCGAGACGTTCTGGCCGGCAGCCACATCGGCCCCGGTCCCGACCGTGATGTCGCGGATGTACATCCCGCTCGGCAGCTTGGTCGAGGCGGCAAGGTTGACGCCGAGGGCGGGGGCAAAGGTCGTGGTTTCGATCACTTGGGCATCCCGGAGCGGGGAATCGGTGGACGAGCAGGCCGTCACGGCGGCGAGCAGCAGCGCCGGCAGCCGAAGGGTGCGGAACATCAGGAGGACACCTCGAAAGCAGGGGGTGAATCAGCGACAGAATAGTAGCGGCGTCACTCCGTGCCCGGTGGATCGGTGATCAGCTGCAGCCGGTGCGGGTCGAACCCCTGCGCGAGCGTCGGCTTGACGATCTCGAAGTACGGGGAGACGTCGAAGTCGCGCGGGGTGAAGAGCGAATGGTGCCGGATGTGGAGCGCCTCGCGATAATCGGCCGCCGCCGCGGGGTCCCGGGGAGGCAGCAGCCGCGCCGTCGGGAGGATCGGATAGCCGACGCCATGGAACGCCTCGGCCAGCAGGGCGGAGCAGATGGCCCGCGTCGGGTCGCCGCTTCCGATCGCCAGCAGTCGCCGCCGATACCGGATCGGCACGGGCGGCGTCGGCCAGAGGTAGCGTGCCAGGTCAAGAATGTGGCGGACGTCGTAGCGATGGCCCACACGCGCCAGGGCGAAGTCGATCACCCGGCGAATCTCCTCGGTGGTCAGCCCGACCGGGCGGCAGATCCGGGTGTGCAGCGCCGAGTACTTCGCGAGCGGCACGAGGTGCACCCCCTCCACCACGTCCGCCTCGAGGAGGATCGAGGGCTCCTGCTGCGCGGTGACCTCCGGCAGCGGCGCGGCAACGCAGAGGACGGCATGCGACCAGGTCGACTGCGTCGTGTACTTGATCGCGGCCGAGACGCGCGAACTCCCCTCGACCAGCAGGACGTCGCCGGGGCGCAGCGTGCGGGCCAGCGCGCCGGGATCGGCGGTCGTCGAGTGCACCCGATCATGGCGGGGCCTGGTGAGATAGCGCGCCAGGCGACGCCCGAGGCCGTCAAGGACGATCATCAGTAGCTGCCGCCGCCCCCGGCCCCGCTGCTCGATCCCGAGCCGCCGAACGACGACCCGCCACCGCCGCCACCCCCGCCACCGCCCGAGCCGCCGCTCGACGTGACGATGATCGGCAACGTCACCATCACGTCCCACGTCGCATCGCACGCCTTGCAGCGATAGCTGTCGCGCGCCCGACCCGTCGACACCGTCGTGGCGTGCTCGAGCACCGTCCGCTTCGGCTTGGCCGTCCGCCGCTGGCACTGCCGGCAGGTGCTGTAGCCGGTGAAGAACGCCTTGTACGGCAGCACGAGGTGTTCGCCGCAGTCGCATTCCCAGACGTCGTAGTCGACGCTCTTGACGCGTTCCTCCACGACCTGCCCCGGCTCGAGGAAGGCGTCGTCATCCGATTCGCCGAGGCGATGCATCCGTGCGGCCGCAGCGCGGGCAGCTGCGCGGCCGGCGCCGCCGCGCCGTGATCACCCCGTACATCCAGGCCACCACCATCGCGATGCCGCTCGGGATGTACCACCACCGGAACCACCCCGTCGGCGGCGGCAGCTCCACCACCCGCGCCGCGGCGTTCGTGTCGGCGAGCCCGGCATCCTGCGTCAGGCGCGCAGCGATCGCCTCGATCCCCGCCAGCAGCGCGCCGGCATGGTCGCGCGTCTTGAGGAGCGGGATGATCGCGTCACGACAGATCGTCCCGCTCGCCGCGTCGGTGATGATCCCCTCGGCCCCGGTCCCGGGCGCGATGTAGCACTGCCCGCGCTTGTCCGGCGCCAGCTCCTTCGGGACGATCAGGATCAGCACCCCGACGTCGCGCCGCGCCGAGCCGATCGCCGCCACGCTGCCGACCTTCCAGTCGCGATAGATCGCGACCGCGACCTCGTTCGGCGTGTAGCCGCCGATGTCGGGAAGGATCGCGATCGCGATGTCGCCGAAGCCGCCGGCCTGCAGCGCCCGGATCCGGGCATCGAGCATGGCATGCGCCGAGTCGGTCAGGACATGGCGCGCGTCGGAGATGAACGACGCCGGCGTCGGCACCGGCGGAATGAACTGGCGGAGACCATCGGTCGACTGCTGGGGCACGAACAGCGACAGCGCCAACGCGAGATGCAGCACGGCAGGAGCTCCGGGGCGGCAGGTCCCGAAAGCTAGTGGAGGAGGAGGTGAACGGTGAACGGGACGTGAAACGTGAAAGGTGAAACGGGGCCCGGCGCGCGGGCACGTTTCACCTCTCACGTCTTACGACCTACGACTTACGACTATACGACCTACAACTAACGACTAGAACGTAATCCCCGCCGTCCACATGATGAACGGCGCCGAATTGCCGTCCTTGCTCGAGGTGAGATAGCGCGCCTCGAGGTAGAACTTCTTGATGCCCACCCCGACACCGCCGCCGAAGCCGATCGCGCCCTCGGCGTCGCCGCTCACGCCTGCGAACTCGCCCTTGCGCGAGACATAGCCAACCGAGCCGATGACGTACGGCACCGCGCTCGCTTCGGCGGTGAGGTTGTAGGTCACCGAGCCGAAGCCGGCGATCGTCGTCACCTTGCCGTCGAGGTCATTCTTGAGCTTGTTCTGCCCGTAGAGCCCCTCGAGCCCAGAGCGACATCCGCTTGTCGGCGGACTGGAACGGGCGGAAGCCGGCGTTCGCGGCAAAGCCAAGCTTGTAACCATCCCCGAAGTCACCCATCGGGGTGGTCACGCCGGCCCCGACGAAGCCCTGGGCAGAAAGCGGCGCCGTCATCGAGGGCCACGCCAGTCATGAGCATCGCTGCAGAGAAAACAATTCGACGCATGGAGCCTCCAGTCGCACGGAGGAAATGGGGACGGGTCTGTCCCCGGGGCAGGGCGTCGGTCGACGCCGTGCCGGATGCCCGCGAGGACATCCTGTTCGGGCCGCCCGCGGGGCGGAACGGCGCAAATGGCAACGCTTCCAATATTGGGAAGCGGTGGCGGGTGCGCCAGAGGGCGGCCCGGACCTTATCTTTGCCCGGTCGCCAGGGGCATCTCGCACCACGTCCGGTGCCGGATTGAGAGGAACCCTTTGAACCTGACCCGGCTCATACCGGCGGAGGGAGGCGGCCCAGCTCGAGGTCCATCCCGATGGCCACTGCCGTGATTCCCGGCTCGTCGTTCGCCGAGGCGTTCCCCTGCTCCGAGAAGGTCCACCTCCTCGGTCCCGACGGCATCCGCGTGCCCGTCCGCGAGATCACCCTCGCCGACTCCCCCGACGGCACTCCCAATCCGCCGCTCCGCGTCTACGACACCTCCGGCCCCCAGGGCGTCGATGTCCGCCAGGGCTTGCCGCCGATCCGCGAACCGTGGATCACCGCCCGCGCCATCGAGCGCCGCCCCGAGCGCGACCAGGCGCTCGGCGTCCCGATGCCGGAGGGCCTGCGTCGCACCGTCGTCCGCGGCACCGGTCCGGTGACCCAGCTCCATTACGCGCGGAAGGGGGAGATCACTCCCGAAATGGAGTTCGTCGCCCTCCGCGAGGGGCTCCCGGCGGAATTCGTGCGCAGCGAGGTCGCCCGCGGGCGCGCCATCATCCCGGCCAACATCAATCACCCCGAGGTCGAGCCGATGATCATCGGCCGCGGCTTCCACGTGAAGATCAACGCCAACATCGGCAACTCGGCCGTCGTCTCCTCGATCGAGGAGGAAGTCGAGAAGCTGCGCTGGTCGACGCTCTGGGGCGCCGACACGGTGATGGACCTCTCGACCGGCAAGGACATCCACGAGACGCGGCAGTGGATCCTCCGGAATTCGCCGGTGCCGATCGGCACCGTGCCGATCTACCAGGCACTCGAGAAGGTCGGCGGCATCGCCGAGGACCTGACCTGGGAGGTCTACCGCGACACGCTGATCGAGCAGGCCGAGCAGGGCGTCGACTACTTCACCGTCCACGCCGGCGTGCTGCTCCGCTACATCCCGATGACGGCGAACCGGATGACCGGCATCGTCTCGCGCGGCGGCAGCATCATCGCCAAGTGGTGCCTGGCGCACCACCAGGAGTCGTTCCTCTACACCCGCTTCCGCGAGATCTGCGAGATCATGCAGGCGTACGACGTCTCGTTCTCGCTGGGCGACGGCCTCCGCCCCGGCTCGATCGCCGACGCGAACGACGAGGCGCAGTTCGCCGAGCTCAAGACGCAGGGCGAGCTGACGAAGATCGCGTGGGAGTACGACGTGCAGGTGATGAACGAGGGCCCCGGCCACGTGCCGATGCACCTCATCAAGGAGAACATGGAGAAGCAGCTCGAGTGGTGCGGCGAGGCGCCGTTCTACACCCTCGGGCCGCTCACCACCGACATCGCGCCGGGCTACGACCACATCACCAGCGCCATCGGCGCGGCGATGATCGGCTGGTACGGCACCGCGATGCTCTGCTACGTGACGCCGAAGGAGCACCTCGGCCTCCCGAACCGCGACGACGTGAAGACCGGCGTGATCACCTACAAGATCGCCGCCCACGCCGCCGACCTCGCCAAGGGCCACCCGAGCGCGCAGCGGCGCGACGACGCGCTCAGCAAGGCGCGCTTCGAGTTCCGCTGGCGCGACCAGTTCCACCTCGCGCTCGACCCGCAGACGGCGCTCGCCTACCACGACGAGACCCTCCCCGCCGAGGGCGCCAAGATCGCGCACTTCTGCTCGATGTGCGGCCCGAAGTTCTGCTCGATGCGGATCTCGCAGGACATCCGCGACGCCGCCAAGGCCGGGATGGCCGAGAAGTCGGCGGAGTTCCGGGCGAAGGGGAGTGAGATCTATCTGTAGACCGGTGACCGGTGACCGGTGAACAGGTCATGAAACGTGAAAGGTGAAACGGGCGCCAGGGCTTGGCACCCGTTTCACCTTTCACGTTTCACGACCTACGACCTACGACCTACGACCCGTTCACCGGTCACCCTTCACCGTCCAGGCTACGGCCTCCCCTTGAACATCTCATACAGCTGCGTGTGCTTGGTATCCAGCGGCACCATGCGGCCGTCGATGAAGAGGTACTTCGTCTCGGTGCGCGCCTCGAGCATGTCGCCGGTGGTCACCACGACGTTGGCGATCTTGCCGACGTCGAGCGAGCCGAGCCGGTCGCCGACGCCGGTGATCTCGGCGGGCCACAGCGTCACGCTCTTGAGCGCGTCGTCGTGGCTGAGGCCGAAGGCGGCCGCGACCCCCGCCACGTAGGGGAGGTCGCGCGTGTCGGGCGTCTCCTCGCCGGAGGTGATCGCGAAGCGCACGCCGGCCGCCGACGAGCTTCGCCGGCAGCGTGTAGTTGACGTCGTACGGATCATCCTCGCGACCCGGCAGCGCGCGCACCCCCGGTCAGCAGCACCGGGACGTTCTTCTCCTTGAGCAGCGCCGCGACCTGCAGCGCGTCGCGCCCGCCGACGATGATCGGCCGGATCTTCTGCGAATCGGCGAAGGCGATGATGTCGCGGATGTTCGCCGCCGTGGTGCCGGCGACCAGCACCGGCATCGTGCCGTTCACGACCGGCACCAGCGCCTCGAGCGTGAGGTCGTGGGTCGGGCGCGGCAGCGCCTTGTCCGCGTCGGCGGCCGCGATCGCCTTGCCGTAGGCGCGCGCGTCGTCGAGCAGCTGCTTGAGCGAGTCGCGCTGCGCGGTCGCCGCCGCGTTGCCGCCGCCGCCACCCCCGAAGCCCCCGAAGCCGCCACCGCCGCCGCGGCCGCCGCCGCCACCGGGCAGCGTGAGCACCATCGCCGCCTGCGGCACCACCGCCATCGCCGGCGGCGTGTCGCCGGCCAGGTTCATCAGCGCCGCCGCGCCGGCGATCACCCCGCCGCTCGGCCGCGACAGGATGTGGGTGATCCCCACGACCCGCGTCACGCCGATGATCGCGCTGTGCGGGTTGAAGCCGTTGATGCGCGCGCGCCTGCGGGTTGAACGACCCGACCTCGCTCGCGTCCATCGTGGCATTGGCGCCCTGCGGAATCTCCGAGAGGCCGATCTCGTTGGCGGCGTCCATCATCCCCGGATAGACCGAGAGGCCGGTGCCGTCGATGACCTGCGCGCCGGCGGGGATCGCGGCGTTGGCGCCGACCGCGGTGATCTTGCCGCCGCTGATCACCAGCGTGCCGTTGGCGATCTCGGGCCCGCTGACCGGGACGATCCGCGCGTTGCGGATCGCGAACGTCCCCTGCGGGCCGGGACGCGGGTTGAACGAACCGAGCTGGGCGGTGAGCGGCGAGGCCGCGAGCACCGCCAGCGCCGCGATCGACGCGGCGGAACGGATGAGGCCGCGCATCAGCGGTTCTCCTTCGAGGACATGGCGGGAGGCGCCCCGGCGGCGCCGCGGCCACCGGCGCCGCCGCGGCCGCTCGGGGCCTGGTTGGGTTCGGCCTTCTCGAGTTCGGCCCGCTCGGCGAGGCGCGCCGCGCGCTGCTCGGCGTCCGTCGTCTTCGAGAAGAAGAGCTCGCCGTCGATGAAGGTGTAGTCCGGCGAGGCGTAGACGCTCAGCGGGTGCGCGTTCCAGAGCACCACGTCGGCCTCCTTCCCCACCTCGATCGAGCCGACCCGGCTCTCGAGGCCCAGCTGCACCGCGCCGTTGTAGGTGATGATCCGGAGCGCCTCGTCCTCGGTCAGCGCACCGTAGCGCACCATCTTCGCGGCGTCGATGTTGAGGCGGCGCGCGCGGCCGTCGTCGTCGGAGTTGATCGTCGTCACCACGCCGTGGCGCATCAGGATCGCGACGTTGTAGGGGATCGCGTCATACGCCTCGATCTTGTAGCCCCAGCTGTCGGCGAACGTCGAGAGGCCGGCGCCGTGCTTCGCGATCTCGGAGGCGATCTTGTACCCCTCGAGGCCGTGCTGCAGCGTCTTGACCTTGAAGCCGAAGTCGTCGGCGAGGTTCAGCAGCATCAGCATCTCGTCGGCGCGATACGAGTGCGCGTGCACCCAGCGCTTCCCCTCGAGCACCTCGACCAGCGGCTCGAGTTCGAGGTCGCGACGCGGCGCGATCAGCCCCGGCTCCTTCTTCGCGAGCCGGGCCCGGTAGTCCGCCCACGCCGCCTGGTAGTCGCGCGCGCGGGTGAAGGCGTCACGAAGGATCACTTCCTGCCCCATGCGCGTCGACGGGATAGCGGCGCGGCGCGGGGGCCTGTCCCTGCACGATCACCGTCTGGCTGTTCTTGCGGGTGACGTTCTCGCCGAGGGCGAACTTGATCCCCGGCATCGCGCCCGGCACCAGCATCTCCTGCGCGGTGCGCCCCCACTTCAGCTTCACGACGGCGTTCTGGCCGCCGATCGTGTTGGCCGAGCCGTGCAGGATGTTGAGCATCGTGGTGCCGCCGGCGAGCGCGCGGTAGATGTTCGGCGCGGTCGGGTTGAGCACGTCGGCGATCCGCACCATCGACGTCACCGAGAGCGAACCTTCGTTCGTCGCGTCGCTCATCATGTGCGAGTGCGGGTCGATGATCCCCGGCATCAGGAACTTCCCCGTGCCGTCGATCGTCGTCGCGCCGGCCGGGGCCGTCAGGTTCTTGCCGATCTGCGCGATCTTGCCGTTCTGGAGCAGCACGTCGGTCCCGGCGAGCGTCCCCTTCGTCACCGTGAGGACGGTGGCGTTGCGGATCAGCGTCGCGGGCGCGGCCGCGCGCGGAGCCTGCGCCGACAGCGCCGGCGCGGCGAGCAGCAGCGCCAGGGCCACCGCGGACTTCATCATGGGTGCCTCGAACGTGGGGGTCATCTCAGCGCTCCTGGTTGCCGGTGAAGCGCGACGTGCCATGCCCCTGCACCGTGACCTCGCCGACCAGGGCATCGCCCTGTCGGCTGCCGCGGAACGTCGCGCGCTCCAGGCCGTCGTGGTGCATCAGCCAGGCGGCGAAGCGGAACGTCCCGTCCGCCGCGACCGCGCCCTCCTCCAGCGTCGCCGAGCCGAAGCTCCCCTCGAGCACGCCGCCGAGCGACGCGCCGTCCTGCGACAGCGTGAACGTCACCTCGCGCTCGGCGCCGTCGAACACCAGCCGCGCGGTCCAGTTCCCCTCGAGCGTGCCGGGCCGGCCGCCGCGCCCGCCGCCATTCGCGCCGCCGCCCGCCGCCGGGGCCGTCGCCGGAATCGTGACCGGCTGGCCGTCGATGAAGAGCTGCTGCACCGTCGTCCCCGCAGCGAAGAGATCGCCCTTGGTGATCGTCAGGTTGGCGATCCGCCCCGCCTCGAGCGCGCCGACCCGATCGCCGATGCCGAACAGCTGCGCCGGCGTCGTGGTCATCGCGCGGAGCGCCTGCTCCGCCGTCAGCCCGCCGCCGACCGCGCGGCGCACGTTGGCGAGGAACTCGGGGAAGGCACCGCCCGAGGTGAAGGCGTAGGTCACGCCGGCCGCCTCGAGCACCGCCGGGCCCTTCGGCGCCTCGACGCGCTCGCGGAGGACGCGGATCGGCTCAGGCTCGGCGTCGGCCGCCGGCGCCGCCGTGCGGCGCGGGAAGTTGATGCTCAGCAGCACCGGCACGTTCTCCGCCTTGAGGCGTCCGGCCACCTTCCACGCCTCGCTTCCGCCCGCGATGATCACGCGGAGGTTGAACTCCTTGGCGAGGTCGAGCGCGCGCTCGATCTCCCGCTGCGAGTTGGCGAGCATCACCATCGGCTGCTGCCGCGCCAGCACCGGCTGCAGCGCCGCCATCGACGGATCGTACGCCGGCCGCACCATCCCCTTCGGGCTGCGGGCGTAGGCCGCGGTGAGCTCGCGGTAGCGCTGCGCATCGAGCAGCTCCTGACGGATCGCCGCGAAGACGCCGAACAGCGAGCCGGGGAAGCCGCCACCACCGCCGCCGCGCGAGAACGCGAGCTGCTGCGTCATCCCGCTCTTGAGCACCATCGCCGAGACGTCGGTGCCGTCGAGGTTGATCACCGCTGATTGCCCGCGGAAGACGCCACCGCCGATCGAGGTGAAGGCGGTCGTGAAGCCGGCCGCGTGCGGCGCGGTGAACGACGTCGCGTCGGGGCCGAGTTCGTTGACCACGGCGAGCTCCGGCTGGAGCCCGATCGCCTGCGTCGAATTCGGCGCGCGCGGGGCCGCGGCACCGCCACCCCCTCGACCACCGCCACCCCCTGGCGCGGCGGCACCGGCCGGTGCCGGCGTCGCCGACGGCATGCCGAGCGTGCCGAAGCCGTCGATCAGGCCGGGGTAGATCGTGAGACCGGTGCCATCGATGACGCGAGCATCGGCGGGGACGGCGACCGTGGCGCCTACCGCGACGATCAAGCCGCCGCGGATGACCACCGTGCCCTGCTCGATCGCCGGTGCGGAGACCGGGACGAGACGGGCGTTGGTGATGGCGTAGGTCGCCGGGGCAGTGCGCTGGGAGGCGAGCGGCGACGCAAGCGTCGCGATGCACGTCACCACCCCCGCGACGCGGAGCAGCGAGACCATGAGTTGATTCTCCAAGGGGAGGACGACACGGGACCAATCGACGGTCCGTGACGGGTGGAGCACCGGGCGTTGAGCCGGCGGGATAACTTACTCCGCCGCCGCCCTCGCCGCATACCCTTGGAGACCCGTCATGTCGCCCTCGCTCGTCCGTGCTGCCGCCCTCGCCGCGATCATGGTCTCGCCCCTCGCCGCCCAGACGCCGGTCGAGTGGCCCCAGCACTCGATGACCCGCCCCAAGCCGCCGATCGTCCGTCCCGGTCCCGCGGGCGAGCCCGTCGGCGCCCCGGCCGATGCGATCGTCCTCTTCGACGGCACGTCGCTCGCCCGCTGGCAGACCGCCAAGGACTCCTCTGGCGGACCGGCGCCGTGGCGGATCGTCGACCACGCCTTCGAGGTCGTTCCCGGCACCGGCACCATCCGGACCCGCCAGCCGTTCGGTGACGTGCAGCTCCACCTCGAATGGCGCACCCCGAAGGACGTGAAGGGGACCGGGCAGGAGCGTGGCAACAGCGGCGTCTTCTTCATGGGCCGCTACGAGGTCCAGATCCTCGATTCGTGGGAGAACACGACCTACGCCGACGGTCAGGCCGCCGCCATCTACGGCCAGTTCCCCCCCTTGGTCAACGCCTCGCGGGCCCCGGGAGAATGGCAGAACTACGACATCATCTTCCGCCGGCCGATTTTTGACGGCGCCGGGCGCCTGGCGGTCCCCGCCCGGATGACGGTCTTCCACAATGCCGTCCTCGTCCATCAGGAGGCAATCCTGTTGGGGCCCACCAGCAACGGCGTTCGCACCCCCTACAGCGCCCACCCCGACCGCCTCCCGCTGGCCCTCCAGGACCACGGCGTGGCTGTACAGTTTCGCAACATCTGGGTGCGCGAACTCACCACCCCTGGGCCGTGAGGGCGCCGGGGCGGGGCCGGAGGCTGAACAAACCCCCAGGGCTGGGCGTATCACTCCTAAGCATGAGGTACGGAGCGCGTCTGTCGGCAATCGGTGGGACAGGTCGTTAGGTTGCTTCGTGCGAAACACCGTCTCCGACCTAGGAACCTGCGTGCCTTTCAGCAGTCTCGACCTGCATCCCGACCTCCTGCGCGGCATCAAGGAACTCGGTTTCACCCGTCCGACCCCCATTCAGGCGGATGCCATCCCGCCCGCCCTGGCCGGCCGCGACGTGCTCGCCTGTGCCCAGACCGGCAGCGGCAAGACTGCCGCCTTTCTGCTCCCGATCCTGCATCACCTGATCGCCAAGCCGCGCCGCACCACCCGGGCGCTGGTCCTGACGCCGACGCGCGAGCTCGCGGCCCAGATCCTGGCCGACCTGAATGACCTGGCCGTGCACACCCCGATCACCGGCGCCGCTGTCTTCGGCGGCGTCGGCATGGGGCCGCAGGAGCATGCCTTCCGGAGCGGCGTCGACGTCATGATCGCCACCCCGGGGCGCCTTCTCGACCACTTCAAGGCGCCCTACGGCAAGCTCCCCGGCATCGAGTACCTCGTCCTCGACGAGGCCGACCGGATGCTCGACATGGGCTTCCTGCCGGACATCAAGCGGATCCTCAAGCACGTCCCGGCCAAGCGCCAGACGCTCTTCTTCTCCGCCACCATGCCGTCCCCGATCATGACGCTGGTGCGCGAGATGCTGAAGGACCCGGTGCTGATCAACCTCGAGCGGCAGTCGAAGCCCGCCGTCGGCATCACCCAGGCGCTCTATCCGGTCGCGCAGGAGCTGAAGTCGACGCTCCTGCTGACGCTGCTCCAGCGCGGGGAGATGCAGGAAGTCCTGGTCTTCACGCGCACCAAGCACCGCGCCAACCGGTTGCATGCCTTCCTGAGCAAGCACGGCATTCCGGCGGAACGGATCCACGGGAACCGCTCGCAGGCCCAGCGGACCGAGGCGCTCGCCGGCTTCAAGAAGGGGAAGTACCGCGTCCTCGTCGCGACAGATATCGTCGCCCGCGGCATCGACATCGAGGAGCTCGGCCACGTCGTGAACTTCGACGTCCCGCTGGTGCCCGAGGACTATATTCACCGGATCGGTCGTACGGCACGTGCCGAGGCCACCGGCGACGCCTTCACCTTCGTGGCGCCCGAGGAAGAGAGCGAATTGCGGCAGATCGAGAAGGTGCTCAACAAGCGCCTGCCGCGCGTGACCGTCCCCGATTTCGATTACCGCGCCAAGCCCGAGGCGACGCTCGAGGTGCCGCTCGCCGAGCGGATCGCCGCGATCCGCGCCCGCAAGTCGGATGAACGCGCGCGTGCCAAGGAGAAGGCCGCGCGACGTGCCGCCCAGCCGGGCGCCGCGCCTGCCGCCCCTACCGCCCCCCGCGGCGAGCGCCCCCGGGCCTCGGCCGCCCGCGGGCGCACCACCAAAGGACGCCGCCCTTGATGGCTGATACCGCCGCCACCGCTCGCCCGCTTCCCGAGATCATCCAGGGCGGCATGGGAGTCGCCGTCTCGGACTGGCGACTGGCCCGCACCGTCTCGATGACCGGCCAGCTCGGCGTCATCTCGGCCACCGGCATCGACACGGTGCTGGTGCGTCGGCTGCAGGATGGCGACGTCGGCGGCCACATGCGGCGCGCCCTCGCGGCGTTCCCGATTCGCCGCGCGGCGGACCACTTCCTCTCGAAGTACTTCCTCCCGGAAGGCCGCGAGCCCGGCGCGCCGTACGCGCTGCTGCCGATGTATCGCCAGGTCGTCCGCCGCGAGCGCGAGGAAGCGCAGATGCTGGGCGCGTTCGTCGAGGTCTGGCTCGCGAAGGAAGGCCACGACGGCCTCGTCGGCGCCAACCTGCTGACCAAGATCCAGCGCCCGAACCTCGCCGCCCTCTACGGCGCGATGCTCGCTGGCGTCGACTACATCCTGATGGGTGCCGGCATTCCGCGCGAGATCCCGCCGGCGCTCGATGCCTTCGCCACCCATCAGGCGGCGCAGCTCAAGATGGATGTCCTCGGCCTCGAGGAAGGGCGCACCGAGTACATCACGCTCGATCCGGCCGACCACTGGGACGGCGCCACGCCGATTCCGGTGACGCGCCCCGCCTTCCTCGCGATCGTCGCCTCGAATTCGCTCGCGACCATGCTCGCCCGGAAGGGCGGCGGCGGCGTGCAGGGCTTCATCATCGAAGGCCCGACGGCCGGCGGCCACAACGCCCCGCCGCGCGGTCCGATGGTACTCAATCAGGCCGGCGAACCGATCTACGGCGAGCGCGACGTCGTCGATCTGTCCCAGATCGCCGAGCTCGGTCTCCCGTTCTGGCTCGCCGGCGGCGAGGGGTGGCCCGACCGGCTCTGCAAGGCCAAGGCGGCCGGCGCGGCGGGCATCCAGATCGGGACGCTCTTCGCCTTCTCGAACGAGTCGGGCTTCACCGCCGAACTGAAGCGCTCGGTCCTCGAGAGCGCGATCCGGGGTGAAGTCGCCGTGCGCACCGACCCGCTTGCCTCCCCCACCGGCTATCCGTTCAAGGTCGTCACCTGGAGCGGCGACAAGGACGCCGGCATTCCGCGCAAGCGCATCTGCGATCTCGGCTATCTCCGCACCGCGTACGCGCGCGAGGATGGCAAGATCGGTTTCCGCTGCGCCTCCGAGCCGATCGACGACTTCGTGAAGAAGGGGGGCTGCGTCACCGAGACCACCGGTCGGCGTTGCCTCTGCAATTCCCTGATGGCCAACATCAACATCGGCCAGTTCCGCGAAGACGGTTACCAGGAAACCCAGCTCCTGACCAGCGGGGACGACCTGACCGCGATCGCCGAATTCCTGCAGGGCCGGACCAGCTACTCGGCGACGGAAGTGGTCGAGTACCTTCTCGCCAACACGGTGGCCGCGCGGGCCTAGGCCCGCGCTTCCGAACCCCCCGTTCCCCGAGCCCGGATGCATCGCATCGCCCGCGTGGCGTGGCCCGTGACAACGGCACTGCTTCAGGCAGCGGTGAGTTGGGGCGTGTTGCAGTATTTCCTGCCGCGGGCCATCGTCCGTTGGCAGCAGGCCGAGGAACTGCGTCACTTCGGCGTCGAACCGATGGTCATCCCCGGACTCATCGTCTTCGCGCTCGCCTCCGCGGTGAACCTCTGGAGCCGTCTCACGCTCGCCATCCGCGGCGAAGGGCCGGCGATCCTCTTCACGCCACCTGCCAAGCTGGTGGTCTCCGGCCCATACGCCTGGCTGCGCAATCCGGTGACCGCCTCGACGATCGCCCAGGGCATCGGCGTCTTCCTCTATACCGGATCCGCGCTCGTTATCGGCTACCTCGTGCTGCTGGCGCTCATCTGGCACCTGCTGATCCGCCCGGGCTCGGAGCATGAACTGCAGCGCCGCTTCGGGCGCGAGTACGAGTTCTACCGCCGCAGCGTCCGCTGCTGGCTCCCGATGCGACGCCGCTTCCGTCCTCGCGGTGCCCTCCCGCCGATCGACAGCTCGGAGATGCTGATCCGCCACGGCGCCCGGCGCCGCCGGCGCCGCTGATGGCGGTCTCCCCCGCGCCCCGCCTGCTGGCCACCTGGGCCCGGCTCCACGCCCTGCCCGGCGGCCGCTGGCTCTTCTCGCGACTCCTCGGTTGGATGGTGCCCTACACCGGCTCGATCGGGGCGCGTGTCGAACAGCTCGTGCCGGGCCACGTCATCGTCTCGCTGCGTGATCGTCGCGCCGTCCGGAACCATCTCCGCTCCATCCATGCGATCGCGCTGGTGAATCTCGCCGAGGTGACCAGCGGCCTCGCGATGCTGACTGCCGTGCCGGCGAACGTCCGCGGCATCGTGATCGGGCTTCGCATCAGCTACGGCAAGAAGGCGCGTGGTCGGTTGCTCGCCGAGTGCCGCGCAACGCCCCCGGCCGTCGGCACCGAACCGATCGACACCGAGGTCACCGCCACCATCCGCGATGCGGCGGGCGACGAGGTCGCGGTGGCCACCGTCACCTGGCGCCTCGAGGCGCTCTGATGGAGACGGCGTTTACCCGGCACGCCGGCGTTGAGGTGCCGCTGATCTGCGGGCCGATGTATCCCTGCTCCAACCCGGAGCTCGTCGCGGCCGTCTCCGCGGCCGGCGGACTGGGGGTGGTGCAGCCGATCGCCCTCACCTACGTGCACGGCCACGACTTCCGCGAGGGGCTGCGGCTGATCCGCTCGCTCACGCCGAAGCCCATCGGCATGAACGCGCTGATCGAGCAGTCCTCGGCGCGCTATCGGGTGCAGATGGAGAAGTGGATCGAGATCGCCCTCGAGGAGGGGATCCGCTTCTTCATCACGTCGCTGGGGAATCCGCGCTGGGTGGTCGACCGGGTCAGCGCCGTCGGCGGGATCGTCTACCACGACGTGACCGAGCCGAAGTGGGCCGAGAAGGCGCTTGCGGGCGGCGTGCACGGCCTGATCGCCGTGAACCGGCGCGCGGGGGGCCACGCCGGCGGTCGCGATGCCGCCACGCTGCTGCGCGAACTCACGCCGTTCGGCCTGCCGGTGGTGGCGGCGGGGGGCGTCGGCGAGGCCGACGAGTTCCGCGCCATGCTCGACCTCGGCTACGCGGCAGTGCAGTGCGGCACCCGCTTCATCGCCACCACGGAGTGCCGATCGAGCGACGCCTACAAGGCGGCGATCCTCAAGGCCGGGGAAGATGATATCGTCCTCTCGGAACGCATTACCGGGGTTCCGGTGGCGATCATCCGGACGCCGCTCGTGGAACGAATGGGGCTCCGGGCGGGTCCCATCGCCCGGTGGATGCTCCGGGGTCGACGGACCCGCCACTGGATGCGGACGATCTACGCCCTCCGGTCGCTCTGGCAGCTGAAGCGCAGTTCGCAGGATACCCAGGGCAAGATTGAGTACTGGCAGGCCGGGCGATCGGTCGCCCGGATCACCGCGATCGAATCCGCCGGGGGGGTGGTCCGTCGCTTTGCGGCCGCCCTTGAGTCCCCGGGCGGGGGGAGACTCTTCCCCAAATCCCGTTCCGCAATGATCTTTACCGGTAGTCCCATTGGTCTTGTTCACCCCCCTGCATACTCCAGCAAAGGATTGACGGCATGTTCCTGAGGAACGTTCGTCTCGGCGCGGCGCTCGCACTGCTGCTCGGCGCGGTGACCCCGCTGACCGCGCAACAGATCGCGGCGATCCGCGGCACGGTGACCCGAAGCGGCGACAATCAGGCCCTCGCGGGCGTGGTCGTGACGCTCAAGGGCACCACGATCGCCACCACCACCAACGGCAACGGCAAGTACGTCTTCCTCCGCGTCCCCGCGGGGAGCCAGACCCTTGTCTTCCGCTGGCTCGGCTACGCCCCGGTCGAGAAGACGGTCACCGTCGCCGCCGACCAGACGGTCGATGCGACGCTGGAGCCGAAGGCCGTGGCCCTCGGCGACCTGACCGTCACCGCCGCCTCGAAGGAGCCGGAGCGGATCGTCGAGGCCCCGGCGGCCGTGTCGACGATCGAGCCGCGCGTGCTGCAGGCCACCGGCGCGACCGGTCAGGCACCGCTCGCGCTGTCGCAGACCGCCGGCGTCGACATCGTCCAGAGCGGCGTCAACGACTTCAACATCAACGCGCGCGGCTTCAACTCCTCGCTCAACCGTCGCGTGCTCACGCTGCTCGACGGGCGCGACCTCGCCATCGACTTCCTCGGCTCGCAGGAGTGGAACTCGCTGACCGTGTCGACCGAGGACATGCGCGGGATGGAACTGGTCCGCGGCCCGGGCTCGGCGCTCTACGGCCCGAACGCCTTCGCCGGCGTGCTCAACATGACCACGCTCTCGCCGCGTGAAGCGCTCGGCGGCCGGCTCAGCGCCTCGGTCGGCGGGCTCTCCTCGAAGAAGGTCGACGGCCGGCTCTCGGCGCTCTTCGGCGGCGGCCGCTACGGCATTCGTCGTCACCGGCGGCTACAGCACCAGCGACACGTGGAGCCGCTCGCGGACCTCGATCGACTCGGTCTCCGCGACTGGCTCGCCGTTCTCGTTCGCCCTCCGCAGCGAGTACAAGGAAGCCCGCACCGGGGCGAGCGACCTGGTGATCCGGGCGCAGACCCCCGAACTGCGTGCGCTGGCCGGCCAGACCTGCGGCGGTGCGTCCGAAGCGTGCGAAGGCACCACCCGTCGCCCGAAGGGCGATCGCGACCTGATCAGCAATGCCTACGGCGCCGTGCGTCTCGACCGGTATTTCGGCTCGAACGTCTTCACCCTTGAGGGTGGCATGTCGCAGGTCGAGGGCGAGGTGCTGGTGACCGGCATCGGCCGCGCCCAGGTCGGCAAGACCCGCAAGCCGTTCCTCCGCGCCGCCTACAACAGCGGCCACCTGAACGTCTTCGGCTACATGAACCGCCGCGAGGCGATTGACACGACCTACCTGCTCAACAGCGGCAACGGCCTCCATGGAGACCGGCACGGTCTCGCACATCGAGGCCCAGGGCAACCAGACCTTCCTAGACGGCAAGTTCCGCCTGATCGGTGGCGCGTCGTACCGGAACTACGACCTCAACACCTTCGGCACGCTGATGGGCCTGGCCGACGACGACCGCAGCGACGCGGTCAAGTCGGTGTTCGGGCAGGGCGAGTTCCGGATCGGCGACAAGATCCGCCTCGTCGGCGCTGCGCGCTACGACGAGGGCGACCTCTTCGAGGGGCAGGTCTCGCCGAAGGGCGCGATCGTCTACACGCCGAACGACAACCACGCCTTCCGCTTCACGGTGAACAAGGCGTTCCAGACCGCGAACTACTCGGAGTTCTTCCTCCGCGCCAACGCCGGCGCGCCGGTGAACTTCTCGGCGCTCGAGGCGGGCCTCCGCGCCAACGCGCCAGCTCGGCCCCGCGCTGGCCGGCGTGCCGCAGTGGGTCAGCTCTTCACCAACTCCGCCTCGGTGCCGGTGCTGGCGCGCGGCAACGCGGCGCTCGACGTCGAGAAGACCACCGGCTATGAGGTCGGCTACAAGGGCGCGCTGAGCGAGAAGGTGTACGTCACCGTCGACCTGTACCAGAACAACATCACCGGCTTCATCACCGACCTCCTCCCGGGCGTGAACTCGGCGTTCCCGTACTGGACCGCCGCCGGCGGCCGTGCCGGGCGCCGCGCGTGCCGGGCCTCATCGGCGCGATCAAGGCCCAGCTCGGGTGCGAACCCGGCCACCGCGCTCGCCGCCGCCGGCCTGACCCGCGACGAGAACGGCAACACCGCCGTGCTCGTCTCGTACACCAACGCCGGTGACGTCGACCAGAAGGGCCTCGACGTCGGCATCGGCTTCCAGCTGACGTCCGAGCTGCGGGCCGATGCCACCTTCTCGTTCTTCGACTTCACGGTCAACAGCCAGCGCGCCGGCGACCAGCTCCTGCCGAACACGCCGGACCGCAAGGCGACGCTCGGCCTGACCTACGAAGGGGCACGCAACGGCATCAACGCCTCGCTGAGCTCGCGCTTCGTCGCCTCGTATGACTGGGCCGCCGGCGTCTTCGTCGGCCGCGTCCCGGCGCAGCAGCAGATCAACGCCACCATCGGCTTCGACACCGGCGAGGGCTACCGGCTGTTCGCCAACGGCGTGAACATCCTCGATCAGCAGCGCTACCAGATGTTCGGTGGTGCCGTCATCGGCCGCCGGGTGCTGTTCGGGATCAGCACCCTGTTCTAGTCGGACAACGCAGGTAACGAGAAGCGAGAAGCGAGAAGCGTGGTCTGGCGGGGAGCATCTCCCCACTGGGCCACGCTTCTCGCTTCTCGCTTCTCGCTTCTCGCTTCTCGCTTCTCGCGATTATCCTTGCCTCCCGTGCCCACCCCGACCCTCCTCCCGCTTCCCGTCGAGCTTCCCCGACGCCCAGGAGCCGCCCGCGCTCTGGAGCTTCGAGGACGTCGTGGGACCGGGCGAGGCCAGCCGCGAGATCCTCGTCGCGCTGCCGCCCGGCTACGACCACCACCCGCGCACCCGCTATCCGGTGGTCTACCTGCAGGACGGCCAGAACTGCTTCGACCCGATGACCTCCTACGCCGGCCACTGGAGTCTCCTCGAGACGATGGCCGCGCACCCCCGGCATCCCGTCATCCTCGTCGGCATTCCCGAACCTCGGCCACGGCCGGCTGCGCGAATACTCCCCCTTCGATGACGTGATCCGCGGCGTCGGCGAGGGGATGGCCTACCTCCGCTACGTCGCCCGCACCGTGAAGCCGCTGATCGACCGCGCCTTCCGCACCCGCCCCGAGCGCGCCTCCACCGGCATCGGCGGCTCCTCGATGGGCGGGCCTCCTCGCCCTCTACGCGATGATCCAGGAAGCCGGCACCTTCGGCGCCGCCTGGGTCCTCTCCCCGCGCTCTGGTACGCCGGCGGCGCGATCTACGACTGGGTCGCCACCCAGCCCGGCCCCGTCGGCCAGCTCTGGCTCGACACCGGCGTGAAGGAAGGCGACGACCAGCTCGACGAGGTCCGTCGCATGCGCGACCTCCTCGTCACCCGCGGCTGGAAGCTGAATCAGGGAATCCACTACCTCGAAGATCCCGATGGCGATCACGACGAGGCGTCGTGGGGCCGGAGGGTCGATGAGCAGTGGACGAGGATGGTGGGGATGTTGAAATAGGTCGTAGGTCGTAGGTCGTAAGTCGTAAGTCGTGAAACGTGAAAGGTGAAACGTGCGCCCAAATTGGGCGCACGTTTCACCTCTCACGTTTCACGTACTTACGACTTACGACCTACGACCTACGACCTACGACTCCTTCACCGGCACCACAAACTCCCCCGTCTTCGCCCGCCATTCCGACGCACTCGCGAAGTACCTCGACGCGAAGCTTGAGAAGCGCGTCCGCATGCCGTCGATGATCTCGTAGAACGTCGGGATCACCAGCAGCGTGAGGATCGTCGAGGTGATCGTGCCGCCGATCACGGCGCGGCCGAGCGGGGCGCGGAAGTCGGCGCCTTCGCCGAGGCCGAGCGCCACCGGGATCATGCCGGCGATCAGCGCGAAGGTGGTCATCAGGATCGGCCGGAGCCGGATCCGCCCTGCCTCGATCAGCGCCTCGCGGAGCGGCAGGCCGCGCTTCTCGCGCGCCCACTTCGCGAAGTCGATCAGCAGGATGGCGTTCTTCGCCACGATCCCCATGAGCAGGATCACGCCGATCAGCGACATGATGTTGATCGTGTCGCCGGTCAGGATCAGCGTCACCACGACGCCGATCAGCGAGAGCGGCAGCGAGACCAGGATGGCGATCGGATCGAGGAACGAGCCGAACTGCACCACCAGGATCAGGTACATCATCAGCACCGCGATGCCGAGGGCGGTGAAGATGTTGCGGAACACCTCGGCCTGGTCGCGCCCCTGGCCGCCCTCGATGATGCCGTACCCCGGCGGGAAGCCGAGCTGGTCGAGCTTGGCCCGGATGTCGACCGAGACCTCGGTCAGCGCCCGTCCCTCGGTGTTCGCGCCGAGGGTGATCACCTTGTTGCGGTCGAGGTGGTCGATCTGCCCCGGCGCGATCTCGCTCCGCACCGTGGCGATCTGGCCGAGCGGCACCGTGCTGGTGGTGCCGTTGGCGCCGCGCACCGTGATCGGCAGCTGCGCCAGGTCCGCCGCGCGGCCGCGCGCGTCGGGCGCCAGCCGGATCCGCACGTCGCGCGTCTCGCCGGTCGGATCGACCCAGTCGCCCGCGTCGATCCCGGCGAACGACGGCCGCAGCGCCTGCGCCACCTGCGCCACCGAGAGGCCGAGCGACCCGGCCATCCCGCGGTTCAGGTCGACCGTCTCCTCCTCGCGCGTGCCGCGCACCGAGAGGCCGACGTCGGCCGCACCCTTCACGGTCTTCGCGGCCGTCACGGCCCGCTCGGCCAGCTGGGTCAGCACCGCGGCGTCCGGCCCCTGCAGCTCGAACTGGATCTCCTTCATCGCCCCGGCGAAGCCCGACGAATAGACCGAGACGTTCGCGCCGCCGACCTGCTGGAACTCCTTCCGCAGCATCGTGGCGATGTCGGCCTGCGACGCCTTCCGCTCCGCCTTCGGCGTCAGCTTGACGTACACCTGCGCCTGGTCGACGCCCGGCGTCCGCATCGGCAGCGGATTCCCCGCCGTGATGTAGGTGTAGGCCACCTCGGGGTGCGACCGCGCGATCTTCGCGACCGCCTCGGCACGCTCCATCGTGTACGCCAGGTTCGCGCTCGGCGGCGACTCGACGATCGCCTCGAACTCCGAGCGGTCGGCCACCGGCACGAAGCCGAAGCCGCCGATCGTGCCCTGGAGCACCATCGCGCCCCCGAACGAGACCAGCGCCAGGAACACCATCGACCACCGGTGGTCGAGCGCCCAGCCGACGACGCGGGCGTACCCCTCGGTCATCCGGTCGAACCAGCGGTTGAACTTGTCGAGCGTCCGGGTGATCACGCCCTTCTCGTGCTCCTCCTGGTGCGGATCGGACCAGTAGGCCGAGAGCATCGGGTCGAGCGAGAAGGAGACGAAGAGCGACACCAGCACCGCGCAGGCAATCGTCAGCGCGAACGGCTTGAACCACTGCCCGGCCTGTCCCGACATGAAGGCGATCGGGACGAAGACCGCCACGATCGAGAACGTCGTCGCCGCCACCGCGAGTCCGATCTCGGCCGTTCCCTCGTGGGAGGCGGTCATGTGGTCTTTGCCCATCTCGATATGGCGCACGATGTTCTCGCGGACCACGATCGCGTCGTCGATCAGGATGCCGATCGCCAGCGACAGGCCCAGCAGCGACATCGTGTTGAGCGTGAAGCCGAACGCCCACACCGCGATGAACGATGCGAGCACCGACACCGGCAGCGCGAGGCCGGTGATCACGGTCGAGCGCCACGAGTTCAGGAAGAGGAAGACCACCAGCACCGTCAGCACGGCGCCCTCGATCAGCGCCGACTGGACGTTGGCCACCGCCCGCTCGACCCGGAAGCCCTGGTCGCGAACGATGCTCACCTTCGCGTCGCCCGGGAGCGTCCCCTCAAGGCGCTTCAACTCCTCCTTGAGCGAGGCGACCACCGCGGTGGTCGAATAGCCCTTCGCCTTCTTCACCTCGATGCCGACCGCCGGCTTGCCACTGAAGTTCGCGGCGGTCCGTTGCTCCTCGTTCCCCTCGAACACCTCGGCCACGTCGCCGAGCCGCACCAGCGTCCCATTGCGGCTGGTGATCACCAGCTGCCGGAACGCGTCCGCGTCGGCAAGGCGCCCCTTCAGGCGGATCGAGCGCTCATCGAGCGCCCCGTTCAACCGACCGACTGGCGCGGCAAGGTTCTGCTGCCCCACCGCCGCGACGATCGCGTCGACGCCGACGCCGGCGGCCTGCATCGCCGCCGGCTTGATCTGCACCGTCATCTCCGGATACGACCCGCCCACCACCGTGACCTCGGCGACGCCTGGCACCGAACGGAGCGCGCGCACCACCGTCGGATCGGCGACCCGCGTCAGCTCCTCGGGCGACATCGTCGCCGACGCGAGGCTGAGCGAGAGCAGCGACTGCTGCGCCGGGTCGAACCGGGTGATGATCGGCTCCTTCATCTCCGTCGGGAGGTCGTCGCGGATCGCCGCGATCGCGTCGCGCACGTCCTGTGACGCCTCGGCCACCGGCTTCGAGAACTCAAAGAAGACGGTGAACTGCGCCAGCCCGTCGACCGCGTTGACCTTCGTCTTGCTCCGATCGACACCGGCGATCGCGAGGACCGCCTCCTCGATCGGCTCGACGATCTCGCGCTCGACGATGTCCGGCGAGGCGCCCGGATAGACGATGCTCACCGCGACGATCGGCTGCTGGATGTCGGGGAACTCGTCGGTCTGCAGGTTGAAGAGCGCCGCGACACCGAACGCCACCAGCGCCAGCATCGAGACGATGGTGATCATCGGGCGCTTGATCGCGAAATCAGAGATCCACATGGCGGCGACCCCGCTCAGCCGTCGGCGCGCGTGATGCGCACCGACGAGCCGGTGGGAGTCCCGAGCGCGCCGCCGAGCAGCACCGTGTCGCCGCGCACGACGCCCGTCACCACGACGCGTTCACGCAGCGCGTCCCGCAAGCCGACCGTCACCGGCACCGACTCGACCTTGCCGCCCTTGAGCCGCTTGACCGACGGCGTCGTCGCCCGCGGATCGAGCGCCGAGATCGGCACCGCCAGCGCCCGCGCCGCCTCGATCGTCACCCGCCCCTCCGCAAAGAGGCCGCTCGCGAGCGCCTGGTTCCGGTTCGGGACCACCACGTAGATCCGCACCTGGCGCGTCGTCGCGTCGACCGTCGGGTTGATCCGCGCCACGGTCCCCGTCACGACCTGCTTGCTCATCCCGTTCAGCGTGAACTCGACCTTTGCGCCACGCTTGATCCCGTTGAGGTTCTCCGCCGGCACCGACGCCTCCAGCGTGAGTTCGCTCGGGTCGACCACCGTCGCCAGCAGCGTCGCGCCACCGGCCCCGCCCTGCACCACGTCACCTGCACTCACCGGCAGCTCGCTGATCACGCCGGCGAACGGTGCGCGCACCGTGCCGTCGCGGAGCAGCTTCTCCGCCGACGCGAGCCGCGAGGTCGCATCGGCCACCGCGGCGGCGGCGGCCTGCGCCTGCGCCCGGGCGCCTTCCTCGTCCCGGTCCGCGATCGCCCCCGCCTTGAGCAGCGCCGCCGAACGTTCGGCGTTGCGCGTCGCGAGCTGCGACTGCACCTGCGCACTCCGCAGCGCCGAACGGGCCGACCGCGCCTGCTCCGCCGCCACCGTGGTGTCGATCAACGCGAGCGCCTGCCCGGCACTCACGGCCTGGCCTTCCTTCACGTAGAGCGCGAGCACCGTCCCGCTCATCTGCGATCGCACCTGGGCCGTGCGCTCCGCCGTCAACGTACCGGACAGCGCCGGCCCGCTTTCGACCTCGAGCGAGTCGACGATCGCGACCTGATCGGCCGGGACCTGCACCGGCGGTTGCGGGGCCGCCGCCTCGGCGGCGGGCTTGCTGCAGGCCGCCGTGGCCAGCAGGACCAGCGGGGCAAGGCGCACCAGGCGCCGCAGGAGGGTCTCGGGGGTCGGCATGGTCGTCTCAGCGCCCGTCGGGGCGGGGCGTGGGGTCATGAAGGAACGCATCAGAATCCTCCCGTCGTGGCGGTGCCGAACGGGAGGTCACGCAACAGGGCGACGCGGAGGCGCGTCACCTGGAGGTCGCGCGCCGCCTGCGCGCGGTTGGCCTCGGCCTGCTGCAACTGCAGCCGGGCCTCCGCCAGGTCGGTCAGCGTCGAGAGACCGTTGCGCACCCGGACCTCGGTGATGCCATACGCGCGGGCCGCCTGCTCGGCGGTGCCGCTGCTCGCGGCCCACGACGCCTCCGCCCCTTGCAACTCGAGCTGCAGCGCCTCGGCCTCGCGCGTGGCGACTTCGGTCGCCTGGCGCAGGCGGAGCGCGGCATCGTCTCGCGCCGCCTCGGCCGCGAGCACGTCGGAGCGCAGCGCGCCGCCGGTGAACAGCGGCACCTTCACCCGGACCGCGACGGTCCAGTCGGTGAGGAACTTCTTGAGGCCGAAGACATCGTCGGGAAACGCGATCTTGGCGTAGTCGCTGCTGAGCGCGAGCGATGGCAGCCGCGTGCCGCGCGCCGACGAGAGGTTCCCGTTGCTGGCGCGAAGCCCGGCCTCCGCCTGGCGCACCGGCGCGCGATCGAGTGCACCGCCCGTCCCGGCCGCCGCGATGGTCGCGGCGAAGGCGGGCAAGGTGACCGCACTCGTGTCACCCAACGGCGTCACCAGTGCGATTGCGGTACCGGCGGGGAGGTCGAGCAACTGACGCAGCCGCAGCAACGCCTGGTCGCGCTGCACCCGGCGCTGGATGACCACCGGCCGCTGGTTGTCGCGCGCCACCGAGGCACGCAGCAGGTCGAACTCGGCGGCGTTGCCGACCTCGCGCGCGAGTCGCGTCTCGGCGAGCGTCCGCTCGGCCTGCGCCAGCGAGGAATCGGCGATCGTCAGCAAGCGCTCCGCAAGTTGCGCATCGAGGTAGGCCTGCGCCCCCTCGACGATCGCCTTCGCGCGCTCGGCCGCCAGCGCCACCTCGGCGCGGTCGAGCGCGGCGTTCGCGGCGCCACGCCGGCCGGCCAGCGCCGGGTTGAAGATCGTCTGCGTGGCCGAGAGCCCGAAGTTCCACTGGTTGGCGCGGCCGAACGGGAGGCTCGAGAAGTCGATCCCGCCGTTGCCGTTCGCGGTGCAATCGAGGCCGCGCTCGAGCGAGTCGAGACGCTCAGCGAGAGGGCAGCGATGGATTCGGCCGGAACGTGCCGCAGTTGGTCGGCGCCGGCGTCGAGTCATTGCTGCCCGAACTCAGCCCCGAGAATTGCGTCTTGAGCGTGCGCGTGTAGGCGACGCTGCCATTGAGCTGTGGCAGGTAGGCCGACCGCGCCTTCATTTGTCCCGCCTCGGCCGTGCGCACCGCGGCGCGCGCGATCCCCACCGCCTCCGACGCCGAATCGACGCGGGCGAGGGCCTGCGCCAGGCTCAGCGCGACGGTGCCCGATGGTAGGGGCGCAGCCTGCTGCGCCCGTGCCCGCAATGGCGCGATCCCAAGGAGGACCGCCCCCGCCACCACCCACGCCCGCCTCACGCCGACACCCCCAGCGCGCGCGTCGTCAGGTCGACGAACGTCTCGATCGTCACCGGCACCGTCATTCCACCGCACGACGGCACCACGTCGCGGGTGATTCCATCCAGGAAGATTGCATTCATCAGCATCATGGTCGCCCCTTCGAGCGACCCCTCGTCAGCGATCAGTCCACGCGCTCGCGCCTTCTTGAGATACCCCACCATCTGCTCCATCGCCCGCATCGCCCCTTCGCAACTCACCGGGGCCACCTCGGGATGCTCCTCGAATTCCGCCAGCCCGGTGCGGATCAGCTTCCGCTGTCCTACGGTATGCGCATGCACCGCCAGCGCCCACGACAGCAACTCCCTGCGGACGTCGCCCGGCTCCTCCGGCAGCACGCCGAACGGTCCGACCAGCGCCGCCGACTCGATCGCCTCCCGCAGCAGCACTTCCTTCGAGCCGAAATGCCGGAAGACGGTCACTTCATTCACGCCGGCCGCCTCGGCGATCCGGCGCGTGGTGGTCCCGCGCCAGCCATGTTCGGCGAAGAGCTGGGCGGTGACCTCGAGGAGCGAAGTTCGGATGTCCATGGACCGATATTACCTAACGGTGTTTAATGTAGCAAGTACCCACTTGCACGCCGAAGCCATCACCTCCCGGAGGCTATTTCGGGGATGGGGGGTCATTTGTTTCACAATGCACCGGAACCGCCGAAGGTGAAACGTGAAAGGTGAAACGGTGGATGCCTTTGATCCCGTTTCACGTCTCACGTCTCACGTCTCACCCGATTCCCAGCTCCTCCGTTCACCGTTCACCGCTCCTCCCCGTTCGCTGTTAGCTTCTCTCCTTCACCCTCAACGCCGGACCGTTCAGGATGTGGCAGCGTACCACCCACCGCTGGGAGAGTCCCAACCTCCTGGGGCGGTCGATGGATCTCGTGGTGCATGGCCATGCCGGGGCGCGGGTGCTGGTCTTTCCGACATCGATGGGCCGCTTTCACGAGTGGGAAGACCAGGGGATGGCGCAGCTCCTCGCCGACCAGCTCTCGGCGGGCCAGCTGCAGCTGATCTGCGTCGCGAGCGTCGACGCCCAGAGCTGGTACGACGACCACGCGCACCCGCATCACCAGGCCGAGTGGCACGCGCGCTATGACGCCTACCTGCGTGACGAGGTGCTGCCGTTCACGCTGGCGGGCAATCCGAATCCGTTCCTGATCACGATGGGGGCGTCGTTCGGCGCCTACCACGCGCTCGCGTTCGGCTGCCGCTATCCGCACCTCGTGGGCCGCGTGCTCGCGATGAGCGGCCTCGTCGACATCAAGCGGCTGACGCACGGCTACTCTGACGACCTCGTGTACCCGTACAACCCCGCCGACTTCATGCGGCACGAGCACGACCCGGCCCGCCTCGAGGCGTTTCGCCGGATGGACATCATCCTGGCCGTGGGGCGCGACGATCCGCTCCGGCCGGGCAACGAGGAGTTCTCGCGCGTCCTCTGGGAGCGCGGGATCGGCAACGCCCTCCGCCTCTGGGACGGCTGGGCGCACGATTGGCCCTGGTGGAAGCAGATGGTGCGACTCTACATCGGTGGACACGACTGAGGACGTCATGAGCAAGCAATCGCAGGCCGGCCCGAAGCGCATCGGACTCCTGGTGGGACGCGAGTGGTCGTGGCCCCCCGCCTTCATCGAGGAAGTGAATCGTCGTGACGCCGGCGTGGTGGCGGAGTTCGTCACCCTCGGCGGCCCGACCCTCGACGACGCCATCCCCTGGGACGTGGTCGTCGACCGCATCTCCCACGAGGTGCCGTTCTACCGCACCTGGCTCAAGCACGCCGCCACGCGGGGCGTGAAGGTGATCAACAATCCCTTCATGTGGACCGCCGACGACAAGTTCTTCGGCGCGACCCTCGCCGAGGCGAACGAGATCCGCTCGCCGAAGACCGTCCTGCTGCCGAACAAGGACTACGTCCCCGGCATCAAGCACGACGAGTCGCTGCGCAACCTCGAGTATCCGCTCGACTGGCAGGGGATCATCGACCACGTCGGCCTCCCCTGCGTCCTCAAGGACGCGCATGGCGGCGGCTGGCGCGACGTCTACGTCTGCCACACCCTCGACGAGCTCCTCTATCACTACGATCGCTGCGGCATGCTGACGATGATCGTGCAGGAGTTCATCGTCTGGGACGAGTTCGTCCGCTGCCTCTGCATCGGGCGCGAGCACGTCCTCGTGATGAAGTACGACCCGAAGGAGCGGAAGTACCACGTCGGCGAGTTCCTCGAGCCGGAGATGAAGGAGACGATCATCAAGCAGGTGCGGAAGCTCTGCCGCGCCCTCGGCTACGACATGAACTCGATCGAGTTCGCCATCCGCGACGGCGTGCCGTATGCCATCGACTTCATGAACCCGGCGCCCGACTTCGACATCAACTCGCTCACGCCGACCCACTTCGAGTGGGCGGTGCAGACGATGGCCGACGTCACCATGGCGCTGGCGCTCGAGGAGCGGGTCGCTCCGAAGCCGAAGGCGAAGCATCTCTTCGCCGGGCACGAGCGCGCGGGATGAGCCGCGCCGCGGTCGCCGCCTACCACGACGGTCTCGACGACGGACTCGCCCGCGAGTCGTCGGAGTGGCTGACCGCGCGCCAGCGCGAGATCGGCCTGACCTTCGGCGAGCGGCCGCTCTGCACTGTGATCCGGCCGCGCTTCCTCTCGCCGCTCGAGTACGACACGCTGCGCACCGCGTCGGCCTCGCTGCTCGGCGCCTTCCGCCACGCCGGCGCGATGGCGCAGGACGACGCCGCCTTCCGCGCGCAATTCCGCCTCGCCGACTGGGAGGAGCAGCTCCTCGAAAGCGCGCCGCGGCTGCACGTCGCGGCGCCGCTCTCCCGGCTCGACGCCTTCATCGACCCCGCGAGCGGCGTCGCGCGGATCACCGAGTACAACGGCGAGACCCCGGCCGGCACCGGCTACACCGACGTCCTCGCCAAGCTCTTCCTCGCCCTCCCGGCGATGCGCCCCTTCCTCGAGCAGTGGGTCGTCAGGCCGCTCCCCGCACTGGGCCACGTGCACAACGTCCTGCTCGAGAGCTGGCACCGCTTCCGCGGCGTCCGCGCCCTGCCGAGCATCGCGATCGTCGACTGGGACGACGTCCCGACGCAGGCCGAGTTCCGCATCTGCCTCGACTACTTCCGGACGATGGGCGTCCCCTGCCGGATCACCACGCCGGAGGCGCTCTGCTACGAGGGGGGCAAGCTCAAGGACGCCGACGGCGCGGTCATCGACCTCATCTACAAGCGCGTCCTGCTGCACGAGCTGATCGCCGAGGGCGGCCTCGACCACCCGATGGTGCGGGCCGTCGCCGACGGCGCCGTCTGCATGGTCAACCCGTTCGCCTGCAAGCCGCTCCACAAGAAGGCCTCGCTCGCGGTCCTCTCCGATGAGCGCAACGCCGATCGCTTCTCGCACGCCGAGCGCGCGGCGATCGCCCGCCACGTCCCCTGGACGCGCGTCGTCGAGGAACGGCGCACCGTCGTCGAGGGCGAGCCGATCGACCTGCTGCCGTGGATGCTGCGCGAACGCGAGACCCTCGTCCTCAAGCCGAACGACGACTACGGCGGCACCGGCATCGTCCTCGGCTGGGAGGTCGACGACACCGCCTGGCACGCCGCCGTCGCGCGCGCGGTCGCCGAGCCGTACGTGGTGCAGCGCCGGATTGCCCTGCCGAGCGAGCCGTTCCCCGCCATCCACGAGGGGGCGCTCCACGTCGAGGACCGCATCGTCGACACGGCGCCGTTCTGCTGGCACGGGGCGTTCATGGACGGCTGCCTGACCCGCATCTCGACCTCCACCCTGGTGAACGTCACCGCTGGTGGCGGCTCCACCATCCCCACTTTCGTCGTGGAGCCCCGATGATCATGAAGCAGCCGTCGTTCACGATCGGCATCGAGGAGGAGTACCAGATCATCGATCCGGTCACTCGCGAGCTGAAGAGCTACATCACGGAGATGCTCAAGGCCGACTCCGCGATCCTCCGCGAGATCAAGCCGGAACTGCACCAGTCGATGGTCGAGGTCGGCACCCAGGTCTGCCACACCCCCGCGGAGGCGCGCGCGGAGATCGTGCGGCTCCGCGGCATGGTGATGGACCTCGCCGCGAAGAACGGCCTGGTGATCGCCGCCGCCGGGACGCACCCGTTCTCGAAGTGGATGGACCAGGAGATCACGCCCCTCGATCGCTACGTCGGCGTGAAGGAGGACCTCCAGGACCTCGCCCAGCGGCTGCTGATCTTCGGCACCCACGTGCACATCGGCATCGAGGATCGCGAGTTCCTGATCGACGCGATGAACGTCTGCCGCTACTTCCTGCCGCACGTCCTCGCGCTCTCGACCTCGTCGCCGTTCTGGTTCGGCCGCAACACCGGCCTCAAGAGCTACCGGAGCATCGTCTTCCGGAACTTCCCGCGCACCGGCATCCCCCGGTCGCTGGAATCGTGGAACGACTTCGAGTCGATGGTCAACCTGATGGTGAAGACCAACTCGATCCCCAACGCCTCCAAGATCTGGTGGGACGTGCGGCCGAGCTGGAGCTATCCCGACCCTCGAGTTCCGGATCTGCGACATCTGCACCCGGGTCGACGAGGCGGTCTGCATCGGCGCGATCTTCCAGGCCATCTGCTTCAAGCTCTGGAAGCTGCGGCGCGACAACCTCACCTTCCGGCAGTACTCGGTGAACTTCATCGAGGAGAACAAGTGGCGGGCGATCCGCTACGGCCTCGAAGGGAAGCTGATCGACCTCGGCAAGGGCGAGGAGTTCCCCGCCCGCGACCTGATCCGCGAGCTGATCGAGTGGTTCCTCGACGACGTCCTCGACGAGCTCGGCTCGCGGAAGGAGGTCGAGTACGCCTACCGGATCCTCAACGAGGGGACCTCGGCCGACCGGCAACTGGCGACGTGGCGCGAAACTGGCAATCTTCACGACGTGGTGGATCGCCTCGTGGCAGAAACAGCGGAAGGAGTGCGGTAGATGGCGCGGACCCGGCCCCTCATCGGGGTGACGACACAGACGTTGCATGCGATCGACGGCATCCCCCAGGACCTCCCCGTCTCCTGGGTGATGAACCAGCGCTACGTCCACGCCGTGATGGCGGCGGGCGGCGTGCCCGTGCTGATCCCCCTGCTGGCCGAGGACCCGGCGACCCTGCGGGCCATTTACGAACGGATCGACGGCGTGCTGATCCCGGGCGGGGTCGATATCGACCCCGCCTACTACCGCACCCCGCGCCATGAAAAGCTCGGCCGCCTCGACCCCGCCCGCGACACCTCCGAACTGGTGATCGCCCGCTGGGCCGTCAAGGACGCCAAGCCGCTCCTCGGCCTCTGCCGCGGCCTGCAGGTGCTCAACGTCGCGCTCGGCGGCTCGCTCTGGCAGGACCTCGCCGAGGAACGCCCCGAGTCGCTCAAGCACGACTTCTTCCCGACGGCCGGCTGGGCCCGCGAACACCGGGCCCACGAGGTCGAGGTTCGCGGCGATTCCCGCCTCGGCGAAGCCCTCGGGCACGGCGCCGTGTCGGTGAACTCGATGCACCATCAGGGAATCCGCACCCTCGGCTACAACCTGGTCGCCACCGCCACCGCCCCCGACGGCCTCATCGAGGCCGCGGAAGCCACGGAAGGCTTCGCCGTCGGCGTCCAGTGGCACCCCGAGATGTTCGAGGGCGGCGAGGCCGGCGTCGGCCGCCTCTTCGAGGCCTTTGTCGATGCGGCGAACGGGAGCAGCCGACTCGCCTGACGGCGAACGGCGAACGGCGAACGGCGAACGGCGAACAACAAGCCGTGAAACGTAAAAGGTGAAACGGGGGCCCGGATGGGACCGTTTCACCTTTCACCTTTCACGTTTCACGCTGTTCGCTGCTATCCCCGCATCTTCAACAAGTAGCTCAGCTTCAGGAAGAAGTCGCTCCGCGTCGCCCCGAGCGCCTCGCGTCCGTCGAGGTCGGGCCGCTGGCGCAGGTTGCCGTAGCCGAGGTACATCACCGTGCCCGGGTTCGGCAGGTAGGTGAAGAGGAAGTTGGCCTGCAGGCCGCGCCGGTCATAGGCCGTAGCCGGCACGTAGCTGTTCCCCTGCTTCACCACCAGCGGGAGGTCGGTGCGACCGTCGTCGCGCAGGTTGTCGCGCGTGTCGATCGAGTACTGGGTGATCAGGCGGATCTGCATTGCGCGCGAGAGCTGGTACTCGATTCGGCTGACCGCCACGTCCTGCAGCAGGACCCGGCTGCGGTCGGTCGCGCGGTAGATCCGGGTCTCGTTGAGCGAGAAGCCGAGCCGGAGCTGGTCATTCGGCCGGATGTTCATGCCGAGGTTGGTCGAGAACAGTCGCCCCGACGACCACTCGGCATAGTTCTCGTCGTTGAGCCCGACCAGCGTGAAGCCGCTGAAGTCGAAGTGCTTCCACGCCGGCGTGTTGAACTGTAGCACGTAGTCGCTGTTCGGGAGGCGCTGCCCGCCGCCGGTGAACGGCGTCACGCTGCCATTCGGCTGCTGCACGTAGACGCCGCGGTAGATCGTCGAGTCGTAGCCGAAGGTCTCGACGAAGTACGACGCGCCGACGTTCCAGCCGCCCTTCAGGCGCGCGTTGGTGTTGAAGTGCAGGTAGCGGTTCAGGATCTCGCCACCGTGCACGAAGTTGTCGTACTTCCATGTTCCCTGCACGCTCACGCCGCCAGTGACGGACTCGACCGTCTTCTTGCCGAGGAGCCAGGTGTAGCTGTGGTCGATGACGACGTTCGCCACGTCGCGCTGGCCGATCAGCCCCGAGCGCGTGATGAAGTCGCCAGGCACCGCGTTCATCGAGTAGTTGAGCCGCAGGTTGCGCCCCGCGCGCCGGAAGCCCGCACTCCAGATCGGCGCGTTCGTGACGATGCCGTTGCGGCTGTCGTGCGCGTAGGCGGCGTTCCACGTGATCGAGTTGATCCCCTTGATCACCAGCCGGCCGTCGATCCCGAGGACGCGGTTGCTCGCGTCGCCGTCGTGCTGCTCGGTCCAGAGGCCGGCGATGCGCGAGCCGGGACCGAGGTCGTGCGAGGCGCGGACGATCCCGTAGACCGGGTGGCTGTCGAAGGAGGAGCCGGCCTGGTCGTCGACGGCCGCCATCACGCCGACCTGGTTGTTGCCGACCTTGCCGGTGAGCTTCGTCGCGAACACCGGCTGCACGATCCGCCGCGTGTAGATCAGCCCCGAGGGGGCGTCGAACTGCTCGACGCCGTCGAGGAAGAAGGGCCGCCGCTCCGGATAGCGGACCGCCTGCCGCGGGTCGAACGCGAACTGCGTCACGTCGCTCTCGACCTGTGAGAAGTCCGGATGCGCCGTTGCGCGCAGCGTCAGGTTCGGCGTCACCCCGTAGCGCAGGTCGCCGCCGAACTCGGGGCTCCCGCCGCCGTACTGGAAGCCACCGCTCCCCGAGGGTGGCGTCCCCGTCACGCGCGACGTGATCGTCGGAATGATGTCGAGGACATGTCCGGCGTCGAGGTCGGTCAGGCCCTCCAGACGACCCGACTGCGCCAGGAACGACGACGACGCGAGCTTTGCGGCGGTCCAGGTCTGTTCCTGCCCGCTCCGCTGCACCCTGCGGAGGAGGTTGATCCCCCACGTCTGCGTCTTGCTCCCCTGCATCCGGATGCTCTTGAACGGGATCCGCATCTCGACCACGTAGCCGTCGGCGGTCAGCGTCCCCTTCGAGGTCCAGACGAAGTCCTGGGAGAGGTCCGGCGACTGCCGCGTCGAGGCGCCGCAGCCCGTCATCCCGCACGACACGCCGCCGCTCTCGTTCAGCGCGCCGTCGGCCTGCACGCCGAGCGGGTTCACGGCGAAGTAGGACGCCTGCCGCCCGTCGTTGAAGGTCGAGAGGAAGAGCTGGATCTGGTCATCGCTGCCGATCCGGTCGCGCTCCGCCAGCGTCGCCCGGACGCTGCCGGCCGGCGCGAATGCTCGGACCCCGATGTGCAGCGCCGTGGCGGAGTACCAGACCAGCACCTCCGTCGAGTCCCCCGCCGCCACCCCGTCCACCGGCGTGAACTGCGAGAAGCCGGTCAGCACCGCCGCCTGCCGCCACATCGGCTCGTCCAGCACGCCATCGACCGTCGCCGCCCCCGCCAGCTTGGGCGGCTTCACCGCCGTCTGCCCGGCGCGTCCCGAATGGACCCGCGGGTCGGGGTCGGAGGGAACGGGCATCGCAAGCGTGGCAGCCGTGAGAGCGGTGGCGAGCAGCAGCATCGGGGGTCCGGGAGAAGGGAAGGAGTGACGAGTGACCAGTGACCAGTGACCAGTGACCAGTGACCTGCGACCTAGGACTTATGACCTACGACCTACGACCTACGACCTACGACCTACGACCCATAACCGGGAGGCTGTACGACCCCGTCTCCGGGGCGGTTTCGGGCGGGCGGAAGTCTACCGCGGCCGCGCGGCTATTATCAGGTGGTCAGCGTCCCCCCTGCACTATCCCCACGAGATGCCCCATGCGCCTCCTTCGACGCACCACCTGCCTCCTCCTCGTCGCCGCCACGCCGCTCGCCGCCCAGGGGCACTGGCCCGCAGTCAAACGCGACAAGGCTCTCGAATCCAGGCTCCAGGCCCTCGCCAGCGAGGTGCAGGGCGACGTCGGCATCTACGTCCGCCACCTCAAGACCGGCCGGGGCGCCGTCATCCGTGCCGACGAGCTCTTCCCCACGGCCTCGATGATCAAGGTCCCGATCCTCGTCACCCTCTTCGATCAGATGCAGCGCGGAGCTCTCAGGTTTGACACGACGCTGACATGGAACGACTCGCTCCGCTACGAGGGCGAGGACGATCTCTTCGACAAGCTGCGCGACGGCGTGAAGGTCCCCCTCTCGCAGGTGTCGTTGATGATGATCACCACCTCCGACAACGCCGCGGCCCTCTGGCTGCAGTCGCTGGTCGGCGGCGGCACCGTGATCAACGGTTGGCTGGCGGCAAACGGCTTCGACTCGACGCGGATGAACTCGCGCACCCCCGGCCGCCAGGCCAACCGTGCCGCGATGGGATGGGGGCAGACCACGCCGCGAGAGATCGCCGAGCTGGTGGTGCGGCTCCGCGAGGGGAAGGCGGTCTCGCCGGCCGCCTCGGCCGAGATGTACCGCCACCTGACCCGCATCTACTTCACCGGTGAAGCGCTCTCCGCGATTCCGCCCTGGGTGCAGGCCGCCTCGAAGCAGGGCGCCGTCGATCGCTCACGCTCGGAGGTCGTGCTCGTGAATGCACCCAGCGGCGACTATGTCTTCGCGGTCATCACGCGCAACCAGAAGGACACCACGTATGCCGCGTCCAATCAGGGCTACACGTTGCTGCGGAAGGTGTCGGCGCTGCTCTGGCAGACCTTCGAACCGAAGCATCCGTGGACTCCACCGAAGGATGGAGAACGTTTCAAGCCGAAATAACGGTGTGTGCGATCGGCCGCCTGAGTCGTGTTCTGTGGGTAGTACCGCCGCCCAACGCGGCGGGACCTTCACCAGGAGCACACGCATGCGTAACGTCCTCTTTGCCGCTCTTCTCGCCGCCGCCGTGCCGACCATCGCCTCGGCTCAGGGCGGTTCGTTCGAAACGACCCTCGGCGGTGGCGTGACCATTCCGCTCGGGAACAGTGCCGACCTGTACAAGACGGGCTTCCACGGCGCGGCGTCCATCGGCTATCGGCAGTTGGACTCGAAGGCCGTGTTCAAGCTGCACGCCTCCTTCCATCGCCTGGAGCAGGACGCCTTCACCGACGCGCATGCCAACATCTTCGCGGCCTTTGCGCGGATGGACTATGACGTCTCCGAGATGGCGTACGTGATCGCCGGCGTCGGCCTCGTGCGCAACGAGAACCAGGCCGTCGTGAGCGGGGTGCGCTTCACCAACACCAACTCCGATCCCGCGGTCACCGGCGGCCTCGGCATCCGTTTCGGCAAGAACCTCTTCGCCGAAGGCCGGGTGATGTACGGCTTCGGCGATGTGAAGTCGACGCTGGTCCCGGTCACGCTGGGCCTCCGCTTCTAACACGCGCGGCCACCACCCCCTCCCCTGGGGGTGGTGGTTGCCTTGGGAGATGTAACGACTCTCCGCCGTAGGGCTGGCCATTTTTCGTCCAGACGATATGGTACGGGATGACCCCTGAGCTACCCGGAAACGGCTTCCGACTGACCGCCATCCGTGATGCGTTCCAGCGCATCACGGATTTCCGCGTGACCGAGGCGTCCACCCTCATCGCCGCCATGGTCCGCCGGCCGCTCTCCAAGGTTGTCGGATCGACGCTCAGGCAGATCTTTCCCACCCCACGCATCGACCGCTTCGTCGAGCGCTTCGCCGAAACGCTGGCGCAGGATGCGCCGCAGACCGATGAATACCCGATCATCTCGGGCGCCGTCGAGGCGACCTGGGTGCGGCAGACGGCGAGGCGTGAAGACCTCGACACGCTCCTGGTGACCATTGAGGATCTCTCGGCGGAGCGGCAGCGCGCCGTCCAATTGGCGGTGTCGACGCGGCTCCGCGAATTGCTCTTCGAGCGATCCACCCACTCGATCGTCTTGGTGGCGCCGGACGGGAAGATCGTGGAGGCCAATGCGGCATTCGCCGCCCTGATGCAGATGGCACCCAGCGTCCTGATCGGTCTCCGACTGCCAGATCACCTCGATTGTCCCCTCGCCGAAGGCGAGCGCCCGCCATCCTTCCGATGCAACCTGCGTTCGGCCGATGGTGTGTGGCATCCGATCGAGATCTCGGAGACACCACTCCCCTACGACTTTCGCCAGCTGGTCATCGAGGATCGTTCCGAACTCGAGGCGAGCGAGCGCCGCTACCGCACTGCCATGCACGCAGCCGGCCTCTCTGCCTGGGAGATGCATCAGGGCAGCGAAGCCCTGGTCGTCTCCGAGAGCTATCGGACGCTGTTCGACTTGCCACCCGACGCACCGCTGCCGACGACCATCGCCGAGCTCCGCGCGATGGTGCATCCCGACGATCGGGAGCGGGTGCGTCGCGGACGACTGGAGCTCCCGTCCTGGAGCCCGGGCGAAACCGTCCCGTTCGAGGTGACCTACCGGATCATCACACCGGCCGGCGAGGTGCGCTGGATGCGAACCCGCGGCGAGCTGGCGCGCGCGCACGCCGACGACCCGGGCATCATCTACGCCATCACCCGCAACATCACTCCACTGGTCGATACCGAGCGGCGCCTGCGCGAGAGCGAAGAGCAGTTCCGCTCCGCCTTCGACGACTCCGCCGTCGGCATGGCCCTGGTCTCGAACACCGGCGTGACGCTCCGGGTCAATGCCGCGCTCGCGGCGATGTTCGGCTACTCGATGGAGGAGGCCTCCGCCACCCAGTGGCACCAGATCCTCCACCCGGACGAGGTCGCCTCGGCTTCGGTGATTCTGCGCGAGATCGCCGAGGGCCACCTCCCGAGCAGCCGTGCCGAACGGCGATGCGTCCATCGCGACGGCCATGTCGTGTGGACCCAGATGACGGTGGCGGGCGTCCGCGGACAGGCGGATCGCCCAGAGCAGATCATCGTGCAGGTCGAGGACATCACCGAACGACGGCGGGCGGACGCCGCGCTCCGCGAAGCGGAGGAGCGCCTCGCCACGGTGCTCGACGCGACCCGCGACGGCACCTGGGATTGGGACGTCCCCGCCGGTCGCATCCACTACGGCCCGCAATGGTTCGGCATGCTCGGCTATCCCGCCGAAGCCCGCACCGGCGACCTCTCGGTCTTCTCCCAGTTGGTGCACCCCGAGGACCTCGCGCAGCTGTGGCCCGACGTGGAGCGCCACCTGCAGCAACCCGCCGGAACGTACGACGAGACCTTCCGGATGCGGCATGCCGATGGACACTGGGTCTGGATCCGGGCCCGCGGTCGCGCGGTGGCGCGCGACGCAGAGGGACGCGCCCTCCGGATGGTCGGCACGCATACCGACGTCACCCGCGAGCGCTTCCTCGAGGAACAGCTTCGGCATGGCCAGAAGATGGACGCGGTCGGCCGACTCGCGGGCGGCATCGCCCACGACTTCAACAACCTGCTCACCGCCATCGGGTCGACCACCGAAGTCCTGCTCGAGTCGACACCGGCCGACGACCCGCAGGTGGCCGGGCTGCAGGACATCGCGATGGCCGCCGATCGCGCCAAGACCCTGACGCGGCAGCTGCTGGCCTTCTCCCGGCAGGATGTCGAGCAGGCGGTCGTGGTCACCGTGGATGCAGTGGTGACCCGGGTCGAGCCGCTCCTCCAGCGCATGCTCGGACCGGCGCAAACCCTCGCCGTGCACCTCGGGGCGCCGACCCAGCGGTTGCGCCTTGATCCCGCCAACCTCGAACTCGCGTTGCTCAACCTCGTCGCGAACGCGCGCGATGCCATGCCCTCCGGCGGCACCGTCACGATCACCACCGACCACGGAGCCTCGGGGTCGGGCGATCCCGAGAGCAGCGGCGCACCGGTCGTGCGGATCACCGTCCGGGATACCGGCATCGGCATGACGTCTGAGGTGCGCGAACGGATCTTCGAGCCGTTCTTCACCACCAAGCCGCAGGGCCAGGGCACCGGGCTCGGGATGCCGACCGTGTACGGCTTCGTCCGACGGCTCCACGGCAGCGTGCAGGTCGAAAGCACCCCCGGCGAGGGAACGTCGGTGCGACTCCTGCTGCCAGGGCTCGCGGGCGCTGATGATCCCGCCGAAGCTACCGTGCGGCCGTTCCCGACCGAGCCCACCCACCAGGTCCACCGCGTGTTGCTGGTGGACGACGATGCCGTCGTCCGCCGCAGCACCAAGCGGTTGCTGGAGCACCGCGCCATTGCCGTGGTCGCCGTCGAAAGTGCCGACGAAGCGATCGACCGGCCCGCCAATGACCCGATGCCATTCGACGTGGTGCTCACCGACCACGCCATGCCGGGCCGGACCGGCTATCAGCTGCTCGAGGAGATCGAGGCGACCTGGCCGGGGCAGCGGGTCGTGCTCATGTCGGGCTTCGCCGAAGACGGCGGCGTGCGCCGCACGATCGGGACCCGCGAGATTCCCTTCCTCGCCAAGCCCTTCACCCTCGACGAGCTGCTGCAGGCGCTCGGCTGTTGAGCGTGGCTGGGTCAGGCGCCCCGCGTAACCTTAAGGACGACCACTGCCTCGCGACGATCCTCGACCACCCGGAGCTCACGACCGCCGCTTCGCCCCCCTGACCGGCGGGGCCGTGAGCGGATCGTCCGGCCAGTGATGCTTCGGGTAGCGCCCACGCAGGTCCTTCCGCACGTCGAAATAGCCGGTGGCCCAGAAGCTCGCCAGGTCCCGGGTGACCTGCATCGGTCGATGTGCCGGTGAGAGCAGGTGCATCGTGAGCGGCACCGCGCCGCCGCCGATCCGTGGGGTCTCGCGCAGGCCGAACACCTCCTGCAATCGCACGGCGAGCACCGGCGCCGCCGGGTCGCTGTAGTCCACGCGGATCCGCGATCCCGTCGGCACCTCGACATGCTCCGGCGCGAGCTCGTCGAGCCGTCGCCGCTGCTCCCAGTCGAGATGGTCGAGCAGTGCCCCCGCAAGATCCACCCGCGCGATCGCGTCGAGCTTCCGCACGCCAGTGAGCTTGGGGCCGAGCCAGTCAGGCAATGTCGCCAGCAGCGCGGCATCGGCCACGTCGGGCCAACGGGCATCGAGGGCGTGCAGGAACTGGAGCCGCTGCCGCAGCTGCGTTGCGCCGGCCGACCACGGCAACGCCCCGATCCCGCGCGATGCGATCGCCGCGAGCAGCGCCGCACGCACCGCCTCGACATCGACCTCGCGCAGCGGCTGCTCGCGCAGCACCAGTGCACCAAGCCGCTGCTGTCGCCGCGCCACCACCGCATCACTGGCGTCATCCCACGCCACTTCGTCGACCTGCTCGACCTGTTCGCTCGCGTGGAGCAGCAGCTCCTCAAGATCGAGCGCGGCCGCCAGCCGGATCTGCCCCTCGCGACCGACGTCCTCGATCACCGCGATCGACAACCACGCTTCGTGCGCGAGTGGATCGGTGACCGGCAGCGTCGCGCCGCGTCCGCTGCGCAACAGGAAGCGCCCGGGTCCGCCGCGCTGCCGCGCGACCCGCTCCGGGTAGGCCAGCGCGAGCAGCACGCCGTCCGACCACACCGCATCATCGCCGCGCGCATTCCCCACCCGCTGCCGCCATGACGCCGCCACGCTGCGCACCCGCTCCAGCGCCCCGCGATCGACGGTCGCGCCGAGCGTGCCCGCGCCTTCGCTGCTGCGCCGATCGAGCAGGTCGAGCCGGAGCGCCAGGTCGGCCGGCGGCGGCCCCATCGTGCCACGCAACGGGTCCTTCTCGTCGAGCAGCGCCACCAGCGTCGCCGCACGCGCCAGCGTCGCTGCCCCGCCCTCGCGGGCGCGCAACAGCAGGTGGGCCAATCGGGGATGGGTGCCGAGGCCTGCCATCGCCTGGCCATGGGAGGTGAGTGCCCCGCCGGCATCGAGCGCACCAAGCAGCGTGAGCAGGTCGCGTCCCTGCGCGAAGGCGGCCGCTGGAGGCGCATCGAGCCAGCGCAGGGCCGCGGGGTCGGCGAAGCCGGCCGCGGCGAGGTCGAGTGCCAGCGGCGCGAGGTCGCTGTCGAGGATCTCGGCGCGGGTCTGCGGCACCAGCCCCGCCTCTTCGCCGGCACTCCAGCAGCGGATGCAGACGCCGGGCATCAGGCGCCCCGCACGACCGCGACGCTGGTCGGCCGACGCGCGGGAGACGCGCACCGTCTCGAGGTGCGTCATCCCGGTGCGTGGCGAGAAGCGTGGAATCCGCATCATCCCGCCATCGACCACCACGCGGATCCCCTCGATCGTGAGCGAGGTCTCGGCGATCGAGGTCGCGAGCACCACTTTGCGTCGACCGCTCGGCGCCGGGGCAATCGCCGCGTCCTGCGCGCTCCCTTCCAGCATGCCGTGCAGTGGGTGCACGCTGACGTCGCTCGGCAACCCGCCGTCGCGCAACAGCGATTCGACCCGACGGATCTCCCCCGCGCCCGGCAGGAACACCAGCACCGAGCCGCTCTCGGTGGCGAGCACCTCGCGCACCACCTGCGCGACGTGCGCCTCGAGCCGCACCCCATTACGCGCCGCGGCGTGCCGCGTCTCTACCGGGTAGGCGCGCCCGGCACTCTCGACGAGCGGTGCGTCGCCGAGCAGCGTCGCAACCGCCGCGCCGTCGAGCGTGGCCGACATCACGAGCAGGCGCAGGTCGTCGCGAAAGAGCTCGGCGGCGGCGAGCGTCAGCGCGAGACCGGTGTCGGCCACCAGCGAGCGCTCGTGATATTCGTCGAAGAGGACCGCGCCGATCCCCTCGAGGGTGGGATCGTCCTGCAGCATCCGGGTGAGGATGCCTTCGGTGACGACCTCGATCCGCGTCGCGGCGCTGACCCTGGTGTCCTGCCGCATCCGGTAACCGACGCGCTGCCCGACGCGCTCGCCGAGCAGCGTGGCCATGTACGTCGCCGCCGCCCGGGTCGCGAGCCGACGGGGCTCGAGCATCACGATTCGCTGGCCACCCAGCCACGGCGCCTCGAGCAGTGCCAGCGGCACGCGCGTCGTCTTCCCCGCACCCGGCGGCGCGACCAGCACCGCACGCCGCGTCTCGGCGAGTGCAGCCCGAAGCGCGGGGAGAATGGCATCAATGGGCAACACGGATCGACCATCGATCATCGATGATCGATCATCGATCATCGATCAGCCCTGCGCGATGTAGAGACCCCGCCCCTGCGGCCCATACGCCTCGAGCACCACGTCGCCGAACCCGGCGGCCTTGAGCGCCGTGCGGTACTCGGCATCGGTGAACAGCGTCAGCGTGCGGAGCTCCTGCACGTGACGGACGCCGGAGTCGGTGCCGATCAGGTAGTGGATGTCGAGCAGCGAGCGATTGCCGACGATGCGGGTGTAGTTCATCCGCTGGACCGAGAGGCCTGGGCGCGTCGCGCGATCGGCCTTCACGTGCCCGTCGGTCGCCTGCGCCGGCGAGAGCCACGGCTCGAGCAGCAGCACCCCCTTCGGAGCCAGGTGCGCCCGCATCCGCGTGACGGCCTTGGTCAGGTCGGCGACGTCGTGCATGTACCCGATCATCCCGAAGAGGCAGAGCACCGCCGAGAACTGCCCCTCGACGGTGAAGTCGCGCATGTCGCCCAGATGGAGCGGCACGTCGCCGAGGCGGCGCGCGGCGAGCCGCAGCATCTCGGGATCGCGATCGAGTCCTTCCGGCCGGTACTTCCCGTGCCACTGGTTCAGCACGGCAAGGCGCAGCCCAGGACCGCACCCCACCTCGAGCACCCGACGCGGCTCCGGCTCCTCGTCCTCGGGCGGCGGTGGGAGCCGCACGTCCAGGAGGCGATCCACCAACCCGATCTCGTGCTGGTAGGAGCGGCCGGTGTAGAGGGCCTCGTAGGCGTCTTCGACATGGGCAAGCATCGGATGGGGCTCCGGGCAGGAAGGGAGGGGGGAAAAGTAACGGGGCCGGGAATCACCCGGCCCCGCCTTCCCTAGAACTCGATGCCACCGGTGACGACCAGCTGTTTGCCGCCACCCAACTCGTACCGCGCCTGCAGGAATGGCGCCCCATGCCCTCGCCCGAGCTTCAGCCCGCCGATCGCGTTGAGCCCGAGCTCGGTCCCGCCGGCGTTGGTGTAGATCGCGCCATCGACCGTGTAGTTGGTGTAGTTCAGGCCGGTGCCGACATAGACGCCGTGGGTCTTCGGCAGCTCGTAGGTGCCGTTGACGTTGAATTCCCAATAGGTCGGCCGCGTCGCCAACGGGCCGGAGACCAGCTTGTCGAGGAAGAACCAGTCGAAGGTCGCCTGGCCGCGGATGCCGTCGCCCACCTTCGATTCCTGGATCGGGAAGCCGAGGCCCGCCCCGATGCCGAACGCCTCCATGTCCGTGGCGTAGCTCGCCTGCGAGATGATGGAGAGTCGTGGTGCCTGTGCGCCAAGCGGCGCTGCGCACACCGCAAACGCCAGGACCCACCCCTTCGAGATCTTCATGAACCGCTCCGACGCTTGGTGTGTATGGGCGCAGCCTGCTGCGCCCGGCCCGGCCAACCGTGACCCCATCCCATACGCGACGCGGGGACCCCCCGTTGAGGAGGTCCCCGCGTGTTCCGACGCCCGACCCCGGAGGGTCATGGCATCGAGGTCGTGACTAGAAGCGGAAGCCGCCGGTCACGTAGAGCTGCTCGGCGCCGCCGAGGGCGAAGCGGGCCTGGACGAACGGGGCCGCCTTGCCGGTGCCGAGCTTGTAGCCACCGAGGATGTTGATGCCGATTTCGGTGTTGTCGGCGAGGCTACAGAATGCACCGCAGACGCTGCTGTCGTAAGAGAAGTTGGCATAGTTCACGCCGGCGCCGACGTACAGGTTCTTGACCGACGGGATGTCCTTCAGGAGGTTCCCGTTGATCTCCCAGAACGTGAGGGGGTCATCAGCGAGGAAGTAGTCGAACGTCGCCTCGAGGCGGATCCCCTGCTTTTCGGTCAACGAGCCCAGCCCGAGGTTCACGCCGCCACCGACACCCAGCGCCTCGACGTCGAAGCCGTACGACGCCTGCGCCACGAACCCGACCTGGGCCGAAGCGGTCGACGGCGCAAAAGCGGCGACGCCGAGCGCGAGCACTGCACCAGCAAACATGGACTTGATCCGCATACTGGAAGCCTCCAACAGAGTGGGTAGGGGATACTTGGTCCTGCGTTCCAACGATGGGACGTTCTACATTGAAGCGTTACGGCAGTGTCCTCAATCTATACGATCCGGCGGTTCGCACCAGACTTGACGCGCCACGCCGGTCCGCGATAGGAGCCCGATGATCCCGATCCGCTGGGCCTCCGACCTCCACCTCGACCACGCCGACGACGGCGCGATCGAATCCCTCCATGCCGCATTGCGCCGTGGACCGTCCGTTCCCGTCATCCTGACCGGGGACCTCTCCACGGCCCCCCGACTGGTCGCCGACCTCCTCGACCTGGCTGCCGCGGCCGGCGCGCCGCTCTGGTACGTCCTCGGCAATCACGACCACTATCACGGTAGCGTCGGGACCGTCCGGGATGCGGTGATCGCGCTAAGTGAGACCCATCCATCGATCCAATGGTTGCCGCCCGCGGGGGTCGTCGCACTCGACGCCGAGACGGCGCTCGTCGGAATCGACGGCTGGGCCGACGGACGTGCCGGCAACCCGCTCACCACCCCGCTCGTCCTCAATGATGATCGACTGATCGCCGAGGTCGCGGCGCAATCCGACCGGCTCTCGAAGCTCGCGGTCAAGCGCGCCCTCGCCGATGCCGACGCCGGGCGCCTCGCCACCCTGCTGGAGCGCGCGGCCCCGGAGTACCGCCGAATCGTGGTGGCCACCCACGTCCCGCCGTTCGTCGAGGCGCTCCCCGCCAATGGCCGCCTCTCCCGTCCCGAGTGGCACCCGTTGCTGGTGGCCGGCGCCACCGGAACCACCCTCCGCCAGTTTGCGGTGGCTCACCCCGAGCACCAGCTCACCGTCCTGGCCGGCCACTCGCACGCCGCCCGCGAAGTCTCTCTCCTCCCTAACCTGCACGTGCGTGTCGCCCCCGCGCGCTACGGCGCCCCGTCGGTGGCGGCCATCACCCTCTGACGGGCGGTATCTTCCGGCATCTCTCTCCCGGATCGACGATGCGTCGCCTTTCGCTCGCCCTTGCCCTTCTTGCTGCCGTGCCCCTCGCGGCCCAGACCCCCGACGCCCTGATCCCGCCCGACAGTGCGGTGCGGACCGGGACGCTCGCCAACGGCCTGCGCTTCATCGTGCGGCAGCACAAGACCCCTGCCGATCGACTCGAACTGCGGCTGGTGGTGCGTGCCGGGTCGATCCAGGAGGACCAGGATCAGCGCGGCCTGGCGCACTTCATCGAGCACATGGCGTTCAACGGCACGACCCGCTTCAAGAAGAACGAGCTGATCTCGTACCTCGAGTCGATCGGCGTCCGCTTCGGCGCCGACCTCAACGCCTACACCTCGTTCGACGAGACGGTCTACATCCTCCCCGTCCCGACCGACAAGCCGGAGCTGCTCGAGCGCGCCTTCGACATCCTCCAGGACTGGGCCAGTGGCGTGACCTTCGACTCGGCGGCCGTGGTCGGCGAGCGCGGCGTCGTCCTCGGCGAATGGCGCAGCGGCCTGAGCGCCGGCAAGCGGATCCAGGACAAGGAATTCCCGCTGCTCTTTCAGGGATCGCGCTACGCCGAGCGACTGCCGATCGGCGACACCGCCACGATTGATCGCGCCACCCCGGCGCCGCTCAAGCGCTATTTCCGCGATTGGTATCGCCCCGACCTGATGGCGGTCATCGCCGTCGGTGACGTCCCGGCCGATCGTCTCGAGGCCCTCATCCGCGATCGCTTCGGCAAGCTGACCAACCCGCCGCGTCCGCGCCCGCGCGTCGACGCGCCGATCCCGGAGCAACCCGGTACCCGCGTCTCGATCGTCACCGATCCCGAGCTCGGCAGCGAGTCGATCCAGCTGCTCGTCCGCCGGCCGAGCCACGGACCGTACCGTCGCGAAGCCGACGAACGCCGCGCCCTGATCAACGGCATCGTCTCGACGATCGCCGGCCAGCGCCTCTCGGATCTCGCCCGGAATCCGAACGCCGGCTTCATCGGCGCCAGCATCGGACCGACGCGCCTGATCAAGGACGTGGAGCTCTTCGCCGTCGCCGTCGGTCCCAAGGAAGGGAAGCTGACGCAGGCCTTCGAGGAGGTGCTCCGCGAGGCGCGCCGCCTGGCGCAGCATGGCGTCCTCCCGGCCGAGCTCGAGCGGGCCAAGGCGTCGTTGCTCCGCGGGCGCGAGGTCGCGGCCAACGAGCAGGACAAGGCCTTCAGCAGCGCGTTCGTCGACAGCTACGTCGATGCCGTCGCCAGCGGCTCCACCACCCCCTCCGCGAAGACGCGCTTCGTCCTCGCGCAGCGGATCCTCCCCACCATCACCAAGGCCGAGGTCGATGCGGTGCTCCGCGACCAGGCCACGGGCACCGATCGCTTCCTCGCCGCGCGCCTCCCGGAGAAGGCCGGGGTGAGCGTCCCGACCCGCGAGGCGCTGCTCGCCGTCGTTGCGAAGACCGACACGATGACCACCGACGCCTGGACCGAGACCACGGTGGCGGGTCCGCTCGTCCCCGTGATTCCCAAGGCGGGGCGCATCGTGAGCGAGACGACCAACACCGAACTCGGCTTCACCGAGTGGAAGCTCTCCAACGGCATCCGCGTGCGGATCAAGCCGACCACCTTCAAGGCCGATGAGATCATCGTCTCGGGCTGGTCGCCGGGCGGGGCCTCGCTCGTCAGCGACGCCGACGTCCTCAATGCACAGTTCGCGACCGTCATCGTGCAGCAGAGCGGCGTGGGCGACCTCGATGCCGCGTCGCTCCGTCGGCGGCTCGCGGGCAAGGTCGCGCGCGTCTCGGCCAACATCACCGACCTGTCCGAGGGGATCAACGGCACGACCACGCCGAAGGATCTCGACACCTTCTTCGAGTTGCTCTGGCTCAACGCGACCGCGCCGCGCTACGACTCGAACGCCGTCGCCGCCTTCGTCAGTCAGATGAAGAACCAGCTCGCGGGGCGCGATCGCATCCCGATGATGGCGTTGCTCGACACGCTCGCCGCCGTGATGACACAGAACTCGCCGCGGCAGCCGCCGGTCACCGCCACCACCCTCGCGATGTTCAATCCGGCGCGGGCCATGGCGCTCTACAAGGAACGCTTCGCCGATTTCGGGGACTACACCTTCGTCATCGTCGGCAATGTGCAACTCGACTCGCTGCGTCCGCGCGTGGAGCAGTGGCTCGCCGCGCTCCCCGCCACCGGACGGAAGGAGAGCTTCAAGGACGTGGCGCCCCGGCCGCCCGCCGGGGTGATCACCAAGACAATCCGGAAGGGGAAGGAACCGGTGGCGCAGCAGTTCGCCGTCTACTCGGGCCAGACCGAACCGCCCGATGCGATGACCGAGCTCGCCGCCGAAGCGGTTGGCGAAATCCTCCAGACGCGCCTGCTCGAGACGCTCCGCGAGGCGATGGGGGCGACCTACAGCGTCAACGCGATGACCGAGGTGTCCCGTCGACCGCATGGCGAATACAGTGCGATGATCCAGTTCACCTCGAAGCCGGAACAGGTCGACAGCCTCTGGGCCGCGGCCCAGGGCATCATCGCCGCGCTGCGAACGGACGGCCCCACCGCCGACGAACTGCAGAAGTTCGTGGCGCAGTACCGTCGCGGCACCGAGGTCGCCGTCAAGACCAATGGCTGGTGGCTCGGCGAACTGCGGCAGGCAGAAGAGGAAGGGCGCCCGCTCGCCGAGATCCTCACCTGGGACAAGCGCCTCGACGCCCTCACCCCCGCGATGGTGCGCACCGCGGCGCAGAAGTTCCTCGACCCGAAGAACCTCGCGAGGTTCCTGCTGGTGCCGGAGCCGGGGACGACGCCGTAGGGAGATCGAGAAGCGAGAAGCGAGAAGCGTGGCCTAGCGGAGAGATTGTTCCGCCGAGCCACGCCTCTCGCTTCTCGCTTCTCGCTTCTCGACTACTCCATCATCCCGCTTACCAGCGCCGCCAGCATTCTCTCCGCACTCGTCTCCACATCCCGCCACTCGATCCACCGGTCCTCCGCGAACACCATGTGCAGCGACACCAGGCCGTGGACGGCGGCCCAGTAGATCTGCGAGACGCGCTCGGCGTCGCCGAAGTCACCGTGGAACGTGCCGCCCCGGATGATCTCGCTCACCGTCGCGTGGAGGATGCCGTAGGCATCGCTCTCCGGTGTCTCGATGGGCACGACCGCCGCCTCGCCGGGGAGCTCGCGCTTGGCGCCCGGTGTCATGAAGAGGAGCCGATAGTGCTGGGGATGGTCGAGGCCGAAGCGGACATACGCCAGACCGAGACGCACCAGCCGGTCGACCGGATCGACCACCCCGCCCAGCCGCTGGAAGACCGCGCCGAGTGCGCCGATGTCCTGCGTGACCAGTTCGCGCAGTAGCGACTGCTTGTCGGCGAAGTGGTGGTAGATCGCCGGCGCCGTGCACTCGAGCCGCTCGGCAATCGCCCGCATTGTCGTCGCCTCGACCCCGCGCTCGACGAACAGCTCCCGCGCCGCATCGAGGATGCGGTCACGGGTGGCCTGACGCTCGCGGATGCGACGGCTCTCGGAGGACATGCGGTCAGCCTAACGACGTTAAATGCGTGGCGCAAATCTGCCGCACCGTTCCACACCGCGGAATCGGCGCGAGTTCCACCGCGGCCTGATGGCCGCGGCTGGATGTGACTGGACGACCGCCTAGATTCCAGCATGGCCCGCTTCCTCCGCTGGACCCTGCTGATCGCCCTCGTCCTGACCGGGGCGTGGTTCTATTGGACTCCGCGACGCGCATACGACCGGTTCATCCACGCAGTCGCCTTTGCCAATGAATCCGAGCTCGAGGCCACGGTAGATTTTCCGCTGCTCCGGATGAACCTGCGCGAGGACTTGCGAAAGGGGATCCAGGTCCGCGCCGGGGCCGGCATGGGTGCCGCCGCGGCGACGGCAATGCTCAGCGGGCTCGTCGAGGCCGCCGTCACGCCAGAGGGGCTGTCCCAGATCGTCACCGGCTTCGGCACCCGGATCCCGGGTCCCGAGGCCGCCGATTCCCTGGTGGGCAACACCGTCACCTCATTCCGCTACCGTGCGCTCTCCCGGGTGGATGTCGTCCTCTATCCGGCAGGCAAGACCGCCGAAGAAGGCGGCGTCCTGACCTTTACGCGCAGCGGCCTGACGTGGAAGCTCACCCGCGCCTGGAGCCCTCGCCAGGCCAACGGAAGAGGGCAATGACACGACATGACGCCAGCATCCTCCTCGCGCTCGCCCTGCTGACCCTCGCGTCGCCCGCCGTCTCCGCGCAGGTCGCCGGCCGGCCTCGTGCAGGATCGCCCGCGATCCGTCTCCGCCCCGACCCGCGGCCCGGTCCGCACCCCGAACAGCGCGCCCAGGGCGCCCAGCTCTTCCAGCGATCGCGAGCCAACGCCCGGCGTCCGGTCGCCTCGCAATTCGATTCGCTCGGCATCATGCCGATGGCCGACGTCGGCGACTCCGTCACGCTCCTCTACTTCGACAACGGCGCCACGCTCGGCCGCGTGCGCAGCGCGCGCGTGACCGCCCGCCGCCGCTTCGATCCGCCGCTCTCCTGGCGCGCCGCCTGTGACGAGCTCGCCCACCCTGGCTGGCTCTACGACCTCGATGCACCGGCGACCTCCTCCTTCGCGGTCGTGCTGCCGGGGGTGCTCGGCACGCCGGTGCGGCGCGATCCGCCACCGCTCGCCCGCAGCGGCTCGAAGGTGCCGTTCCTGGCGGCGGCCGATTCCGCGTGGCAGCGCTATCTGGCCGCCACCAAGCCGAAGACGGAACGCGCCTACGCCTTCCTCTGGTACTCGTTCCACACCGACTCGCTCGACTCCGGGCACGGCACCCGCACCCTGCTCGGCGTGCGCGGTCCCGGCGGCCACAACCTCGCGGTCTTCTCCTACTGGCTCCGCGACGACTACAACGACGGCACCCCCAACACGACGGGCACCTGGCTCGTCGATGGCTGGGGATTCCCCGTCGCGAAGATGTCGGGCAACGTCGACATCTACGGCACCGTCGACAGCGACGGCGATGGCATCGACGAGGTCGTCACCTCCGCCGGCACGATCCGCTGGAACGGCAGCCGCTGGCTGATGCCGACCGTCTACAGCGACGAGCCCTGCCTCGCGCGCAAGGTGATGTCGCCGCCCACGGGAACACGACCGTAGCGTGACGCGGACCGACGTCGCCGCGACGCCTGCCCGCGTCCTCGCCGCCTTCCTGACGCTCTACCTGGTCTGGGGCTCCACCTACCTCGGCATTCGCATCGCGGTCGAGACCCTGCCGCCCTTCCTGCTCGCCGGCGCACGCTTCGTCGTCGCCGGCGCGGTGATCCTCGCCGTCGCGCGCCATCGCGGCACGCCCTTCCCGAAAGGACGCGAATGGCTCGGCGCCGCCGGTGTCGGCTTCTGCCTCGTCACCCTCAGCAACGCCCTCATCGTCTGGGTCGAGCAGCGCGTCCCCTCCGGCGTCGTGGCCCTCTTCGCCGCCGGCTCCCCGCTCCTGATCTCGCTCTTCACGCGCCACCGCACCGGCACGCCGCTCGGCAACCGCCGGCTGATCGGCCTCGCCCTCGGCACCGTCGGGCTGGTGCTCCTCGGGAGCGAGACCTTCGCCGCCGTCCCCGATCCGCTGCGCCTCGGCACGATCGCGCTCGCGATGATGGCCTGGGCCGTCGGCGCGACCTATGGACGCGACTGGCCCCAGACCCGCAATCTCCTGATGGGCAGCGGCGCACAGATGTTCGCGGGTGGCTGGATCGCGATCGTGGCGGGGCTGTTGCTCGGCGAGGCCAATCACTTCGACACCAGTGCCGTCTCGTGGCAGAGCGTCGCCGCCTGGGCCTACCTCACCGTCTTCGGCTCGATGATCGCCTACACCGTCTTCCAGTGGCTCATGGAACACGTCGATGCCACCGCGGTCTCGTCCTACACCTACGTCAATCCGATCGTTGCCCTCGCCCTCGGCGCCCTTGTGGCCGATGAGCACATCACGCCGCGCATCGTCCTCGCGACGCTGCTGCTGGTGCCGGCGGTGGTGCTGGTGGTGGTGAAGCCGCGAACGGCCACGGAGACGCCGCAGGAGCCGTAGCGGTGAGGGGTGAGGGGTGAAACGTGAGACGTGAAACGGACTCGCCGCGAGCGAGCTGTTTCACCTTTCACGTTTCACGATCCGCGCGCCCCTCACCCCGCATTTCGCCGTTCGCCGTCGCTAGCCCTTCCCCCACTTGATCCTGTTGTACCCCACCCGAAATCCCTGCCGCTCCGCGTTTCGCTGCGACGTGCTCCCGGGTTCGGCGACCATCATCGCGAGGTCGCAGCCGACGCTCGCCGCGTGATGCAGCCGGGCTCGCAGCAGCGCCGCCTGCGCCCCCCGGCCCCGCCAGGCGGGTATGGTCGCCGCGCCCGCGAGCAGTGCGGTTCCGTGGTGGATGTTCACCGCAGCCGCGGCGATCGGCTCGCCATCCCACTCGGCGAGGAAGGCCGCACACCCTGCGGCCGACGCCGCGATGCGTCCGAACGCGAGCATGAACGCCGCCACCTCCGGCGTCTCACCCCATCCCGCCGCCGAGGTGGCGGCCCAGCGATCCGTCTCATCCGCACCGATGATCCGCACCCGCATCGGAGGCGGCGGCGGCGCAAGCGGCGCCTCGACCACCGGCTGGTGGAGCACCGTCGAAAGTTCGATCGGTCGATAGCCGCGCGACGCCAGCGGCGCGAGCGCGGCGTTCCCCGCCATCACCGACATCTCGTGCTGAGCCGCGGCACCATGCGCATCGAAGAACTGCTCCAGCGCGGCGAGATGGGCGTCGGTCACCTCGCCGAAGACACCCAATCCGAAGCTCTGCGTCAGCGGCGACTCGACGCCGTCGAACATCGCGTAGGTGCCATCGATGTCCCGCCAGGCCGCACCCACCTCGGGCATCAATCGCGCACGCGCCTCGACGAAGGCGGCGTTGGAGCGGGCCTCGGTGCGTTCGAGGCGTTGGGCGAGGGAATGATCTGAGGTCATGGGTCGTAAGTCGTAGGTCGTAGGTCGTAAGTCGTAAGGTCCGAACGATGCCGATCGATCATCGATCATCGATCATCGCTCATCCGCTTCTCGCTTCTCGTCGTGACCACATGCACCGGCAATCCCCCGTTCGTCGTCCGCAGCACCTCGTGGAGCGGAAAGCCCAGTTGCCCTTCGAGCATCCGGTCGGCGCCGATCATCGCAAGCTGCCAGCGCGGGCGATGCTGTGTGACCAGATGCCCGAGCGAGGCATAGAGGTCGCGGAGCGCGGTGCGTTCGCCGATGCGAGTCCCGTAGGGCGGATTCGTGACGATCCAGCCGGTGCCGTCGTCGTGGGGCAGCCGCGAGAGCGTCCCGCGCACGAACTCGACGTCGCCGGAAACGCCGGCGCGCTCCGCATTGGCGAGCGCTGCCTCGATTGCGCCCGCATCGCGGTCGGTCCCGACCAGCGAGACCGTCGCGTTCGACAATTCGCGCGCTGCGGCCCGGCTGCGTGCCTCGGACCAGGTCGACGCCGGAATCGCGGGCCATGCTTCGGCCGCGAACCGCCGGGCGCGCCCCGGCGCCATCCGGCGCGCCATCAGGGCGGCCTCGATGATGATGGTCCCCGACCCGCACATCGGATCGAGCAGCGGCTCGTCCGGCGTCCACCCCGAGGCGAGCAGCAGCGTGGCCGCGAGCGTCTCGCGCATCGGCGCCTTCGCGACCGCCTGCCGCCACCCGCGGCGATGGAGCAATCCGCCGGCCGCATCGGCCGAGACAGTCACCACGTCGCGATGCACGCGCACCACGATCCGGAGCACCGGCGGCACCTTCGTCACGTCGTCTTCGAGCGCCTCGGCCGTCGACGGCGCGCGCACCGTCGTCAACCCCGACACCGCCGCGAAGAGACTCCGCTCGAGCCGCTCCGCGATCCCGTCCTCGTGGTAGAGCTTCGACTTCTTCGAGGTGACGCGGAAATGGACCGCCATCCCGGGTGGAATCACCGAGGCCCAGTCGATCGCCTTGCCGTGCCGCTCCAGCTCGGCAAAGCTCTTCGCGGTGAAGCTGCCGAGCCGAACCGTCACCCGCACCGCCGTCCGGAGCCCCAGCAGGGCATCGGCCAGCTGGGCCGCCGTGGCCTCGAAGGGGACACCCCCGGGCTCGCTCTCTCCCGGCTCGATCCCGAGCGCGCGCAACTCCACCGCCGTCAGCGGTTCGGCACCGGGGGCGGTCACGGCCCAGCAGGGAAGGATGGCGGGAAGCGGCATGGGGAGAAGGTAACGTGACGGAGAGGACTCGCGGGGGTAAATTTGCGCTGTAAGCCGTGAGTCCTGAGTCCTGAGTCCTGAGAATGCACCCCCTCACGACTCAGGACTCACGACTCCCGGCTGAACACACATCTCGACTTCCACCAGGATCCGCCCGTGTCCGCACCCGTCTCCACCTTCCTCCGCCACCACTACCGCCACTTCAACGCGGCCGCCCTGATCGACGCGGCCACCGCGTACACGGCGCACCTGGATGGCGGCGGCACCATGATGATCACGATGGCGGGAGCGATGAGCACCGCGGAGCTCGGCCTCTCGCTGGCCGAGATGATCCGGCAGGGGAAGGTGCAGGCGATCACCTGCACCGGCGCGAACCTCGAGGAGGACATCTTCAACCTCGTCGCGCATGACTTCTACGAGCGGGTGCCGCACTACCGCGACCTCACCCCGGCCGACGAGGAGGCGCTGCTCGCGCGCCACATGAACCGCGTCACCGACACCTGCATCCCCGAGATGGAGGCGATGCGCCGGCTCGAGACTGCGGTGCTCGAGGAATGGGTCGCCGCCGACCAGGCCGGCGAGCGCTACTTCCCGCACGAGTTCTTCTACCGGGTGCTGCGCAGCGGCAAGCTCGAGAAGTACTACCAGATCGATCCGAAGAATTCGTGGATGCTCGCCGCGTGCGAGAAGAACCTGCCGATCTTCGTGCCGGGCTGGGAAGACTCGACCCTCGGCAACATGTTCACCGGCCACGTGATCTCGGGCGACGTCAAGAACGTCCACACCGTGCGCACCGGCATCGAGTACATGATGCGCCTCGCCGAGTGGTACATGGCGAACAGCCACGTCCCCGGCGGCATCGGCTTCTTCCAGATCGGCGGCGGCATCGCCGGTGACTTCCCGATCTGCGTCGTCCCGATGCTGCACCAGGACCTGCAGCGCGAGGACATCCCGGTCTGGGGCTACTTCTGCCAGATCTCCGACAGCACCACCAGCTACGGCTCCTACTCCGGCGCCGTCCCCAACGAGAAGATCACCTGGGGCAAGCTGCGCGCCGACACGCCGAAGTTCATCATCGAGAGCGACGCGAGCATCGTGGCGCCGTTGATGTTTGCGTTGGTGCTGGGCTGGTAAGAGACGATGATCGATGATCGATGATCGTCCATCGATTGGCCAGGGCGATCATCGGTGACGCGCCTTGACCATCGATCATCGACCATCGATCATCGATCATCCTGCAGTTCCCCTGCTGCATCGACCCTGTACCCCACCTCCCGCAGCTTCTCGTAATCCGCCGTCATCCCGTCGGCGGCGATCTGCCCGGCGCGCAGCTTCATCAGGTCGAGTCGCAGCGTCTCGAGCCCCATGACGGCGTCGACGCTGCGCGGGTCGGCGCGGTCGAGCGCGCGCGCCGCCAGGCGATCGATCAGGTCGGGCACCTCCGCGAGCAACTTCTGCTCGCCAGGGGGGAGCGCCGCGTAGAGGCCGTGGATCGCACCGCCCAGGGCGATTGCCGTCGGCTCGCCCGACATCGGCGCCTCCCGGACCTTCCCCTGCCCCAGCGTCACCAGCGACCAGAGTTTCTTGCCGACCTTCGTGCCGAAGAGCCGCCCCCACCACGAGCCCTTCACGCCGTGGAGTTCGATCAGTCGGCGCACCGTGATGACCGGTGCGACCAGCGCCACGAGCATGAAGCCGATCCCGAACAGGCTCTCCGACTTGACCGTCCCCACGATCCCGAGAAACGTGGCCAGCACGCCGAGACCATTCACGGCGACGGGTCGGTCCCAGAGACCGCCGAGGCGTCCGGTCATCCGTCGGGTGCTGCCATCATCTTCGGCCTCGAGCTGTCGCACCGCCCGCAGGACCGCCTCGCGCGAATAGCCCCAGCCCGCGATGCCACGGATGGAGGCGACCTGCAACCCGAGCATCAGGAGCGTCAGCCCGGTGCCGAGCGCGGCGACCATCAGGAAGAGGAAGCTCTCGAGGCCGAGAAAGTTGTGCTCCACCACCATGTCGATCAGCGCCGCGCCGATCGCCGCGCTCAGCGTGCCACCGACCACGGCGCTGAGCTGGTTGCCCTGCACGAGTGCCTCGCGCGCAAAACGCTGCAGGCGCACCGGCAGCTGCGGCTCGAGCGCCCGCGCCCCCTGCAGCGCCGACGCGAACTCCTCCACCGAGGGCCAGCGCTGGTCGGGATCGCGCGCGAGGGCGCGATCGATCACCGACGCCGCCGCTGGAGGGAGCGCCGGCACCAGCGTCCGGATCGCCGGCGCCTCACTGCCCGACTGCTGGGCCAGCAACGCGCGCCCCTCGGCGCCCTCGAACGGCCGCCGTCCCGCGAGCGCCGCGAAGGCGGTGACGCCGAGCGCATAGACGTCGCCGCGCGCATCGGCGTCGGCGCCGAGCGCCTGCTCGGGACTCATGTAGTGCATGGTCCCCATCGCCGCACCGACCGGCGTGTCGCCCTCGCCAAAGGCGGCGATCCCGAAGTCGGTGACCAGCGCCCGATCGCTCCCCTCCTCGAGGAGGATGTTGTCGGGCTTGATGTCGCGATGGATCACGCCGCGCGCGTGCGCATGCGCGATCGCCCAGCTCACCTCCTGCATCACGCGCAGCGCCTCCGCCATCGGCAGCGCGCCGCGCGCGCGGAGCCGCTCGCCGAGCGTCTCCCCGCGGACGTACGCCATCACGAAGAAGACCAGCGCCTCGTGCGACTCGACCGCATGGATCGGGACGATATGGGGGTGGGAGAGCTGAGCGGCGGTGCGCGCCTCGCGGAGGAAGCGCTCCCGGAGCGAGGCGTTCGCCGCGAGCGCCGGCGGGAGGAGCTTGATCGCGACCAACCGATCGAGGGCAACCTCCCGCGCCAGGAAGACCACCCCCATCCCGCCTCGCCCCAACTCGCGGTCCAGCGAATACCGCCCGGCGACCTGGGCCTGGAGGGCAAGAAATTCGGGGGAGGGGGCGTTTTCAGATTGAAACATGAGAAACGTACGGCGGGATCAGCATGGCGGTTTCGCTGATCGATGATCGATCACCGATGCGTCAGGGCTGGGGCGGGCGATACTTCGGCCGGTAGTTGCTGTCCGGGGGCGTGAATCCCTCCCGCGGTCCGCCGGGCCCGCTCGGCCGACGCCCTCCGGTGGTATCGAACGGCGCCCGTCCGGTCCGGTTGAAGTCCATCTGCCAGGTGCCGCCCACCGGGACCCGCTTGAAGTCCTCGATCATCCGCGACGCGCGGAAGATCGTCTCGCGGAATGGCTCGAGCGTCGTCGGCTTGTAGACGTCCTGACTCGAGACGAAGTTGACGTTGAAGGCCGACCCCGGCGCGAGGTTGCGCACGGTGATCCGCAGGTCGACCGAATCGCCGCCGCTCGGCGCCAGTTGCACCAGCACCATGCCGTCCGCGCCATCGAAGGCGACGTTGCGGACGTTTCGCTCGGTGCTCTGCTCCGGCACCACGACCTCCCAGCCTGGGGTCCCGCCGCGCACCCGCCGCGCCAGCTCCTGCGTCACCTGCGCGTTGAGCGCGGCCAGGTCCGGCGTGGTCGGCGAACGCGGCGCGGTGACCAGGACGAGGCGACGCGGCTTGCTGGTTCCGCTCGTCACGGTGGCGATCGCGGCGCCTGGCGCGACGCTGGTGGCATTCGGCACCGTCGGCGGCTGCGGCATCCGCGTGCCCCGCAACTCGCCGAGGCGGGCGCGCACGATCGAGTCGACGCTGGCGATCTGCACGTCGAGCGGCAGGGTGACCATCGTCGTCTCCACGACGGTACGCCGCGGCGTTGTGCCCCGCATCATCTCCAGCTCGCTCATCATTTGCTGGGCGATCTTGAGCGAATCGGCGCGCGTGAGCGGCTTGCCGGTCAGCGGCGCCCCCTCGAGCGAATCGCGTCCGCCCGCGACCACCACCGTGTTTGGCGCGGCCGGGGTCGCCGGTGGCGGCGAGTTCTTGATCTGCGCCCAGTACACCGCCGCGCTGAGCACCGTCAGCAGCGCCACCGCCGCCACGCCCATCGGAATGCGGCTCTTCGGCACCACCACGGCCGTCCGCTCGCCCGACGTCTCGCGATGCGCGTCGGCCGCCATCATCCCCGCAATGCGATCGAGTTCACGCAGCACCGTCTGCGCATCGGCCGGCCGCTCGCTCGGGTTCTTCGCGAGGCAGTGCGCAATGAGCACCGACAACGCCTCGGGCACTTCCGCCCGCAGGGCATGCAACGATTCCGGTGTGCGCGTGAGCTGCGCCGTCATCGTCGCCGTGGGGGAAGGCGCGGAGAATGGGCTCGCGCCGATCAGCAGTTCATACGCGAGCAACCCGACCGCATAGATGTCGACGCGATGGTCGGCGGCCGGGTCGGCGGCGAGTTGTTCGGGCGCCATGTAGGCCGGCGTGCCGATCGCCATCCCCGAGGTCGTGTGGCCGGCGATCCCGGTCGGCAGCGCGGCGAAGAGCGCCTTCGCCACGCCGAAGTCGGTGACCACGGCATGCTGCCCGTCGGAGAGGATGTTGGCCGGCTTGATGTCGCGATGGACGACGCCGCGGGCGTGCGCGTACGCCAGCGCCTCGACCACGTCGTGCAGCATGATGATGGTATCGCGGACCGGCAACGGGCCCTGCTGCTCGAGCCGATGCCGGAGCGACTCGCCCGAGATGAACGGCATGGTGAACCAGAGCAGCTCCCCGGCCTCGCCCGCGTGCAGCAGCGGCACGATGTACGGGTGGGAGAGCCGGGCCGCCAGCTGGACCTCGCGCCGGAACCGCTCGCGATTGACCCCCGCCGCCAGCTCCCGCGGCAGGACCTTGATCACGACCTCGCGCCCCAGCGCCTGCTCGCGGGCCACGAACACCCGGCTCATCCCGCCGCCGGTGAGTTCGCGCTCGATCAGGTAGGCATCGCCGAGGGCGGCCTTGAGGTCGGTGAGCAGGGCGTCGGTCACGTCATTCCTGGTGCGTTGGTCGGTCGGGGAACACCCCCGAGGGGTCGTCCTCTGAATATACGGCTTCGCCGGGCCGAAGGATGAGACACCCCGACGTCCCCATGGGATGCCACGGCCACGATAGATTCCATTCCACTCACTTTCTGCCCGATGCACGAGGCACCTGATGCGACGCACCCCGCCCGCCACGATTGCACCCGCCGCCCCCGGGGCGGCCCGACGCCCGAGCCGTTGCCTGGCGGCCGCCGCCCTGCTGCTGGCCGCCTGCGGTGGCGGGTCGCCCACCGGCAACAACGGCGTCGAGGTGGTGGTGATCACCCCGTCGACGCTCTCCGTCGGGGTTGGCGGCATCGACTCGCTCCGGGCCGTGGCGATCGGCGCCGGCGGCAGCGCCGTCTCGACCTCGATCGCCTGGCGCTCCCTCGCCCCGACCATCGCCTCCGTCACCGCCACGGGCAAGGTCACCGGCCTGGTGCCCGGCAGCGCGATGGTGGTCGCCTCCGCGGGAGGCAGGGCAGACACCGTCGAGGTCCAGGTCTACGGCGAGCTGCAGTCGATCACCGTCACCATCGACCGCCCCATCATCAAGTCGAGCGACACCACCCGCGTGCGGGCCATCGGGCGTGACGTCGGCGGGCGCATCGTGCCGATCACGCCGGAGTGGTCGGTCGCCGATCCGACCGTCGCCATCGTCGCGCCCAACGGCCTCGTCCTCGGCCTGCGCTACGATGCCAACACCCCGATCTTCGCCAGCGTCAACGGCATCAACGGCTTCGCCACCGTCTCGGTCCTGCCGTCGGACGTGAAGAGCGTGGCGATCCGCCCCGACGCCGCGACGATCTCGCTCGGCACCTCCCTCGCGCTCATGGCGACCGTCACCGACGAGTTCGACGTCGAAGTCACCGACCGCACCGTGCTCTGGACGTCGACCAACACCGACGTGATCACCGTGAGCAGCACCGGCCAGTTGCTTGCCGTCTCGCCCGGCACCGCGACGGTGCGCGCGGCCACCGGCGGCAAGTCGGGCACGGCGGCCTTCACCGTGCTGAGCGTGCCGCAGAACGTCTATCAGCTCGAGGTCACCAACCAGTTGATGGCATCGGTGCGCGTCTTCGTGAACGACTCGCTGGTGGTGGTGCTGCAGGAGAATTCCTCCAGCGCGCTGCAGCTGCCGAAGGTGCCGAGCGTCACGGTGCGCTGGTCGATCATCCGCCCGAAGGCCGGGACCGCCGGCGAACCGCTGAACGAGACCCTTGGTACCGTGACCAGTCCGGATGGCATCGTGCGCTTCACGATCGACAACGTCATCAACGGCACGACGTATTTCACGCCGTTCGTGCGCTCGCTCGCGACGGAGAAGTTCAATGTGGACATGACGCTGAAGGATGCGGCGGGACCGTGCGGGTGCGCGGTGTCGGCGGCCGAACCGGATCGACGCTTTGGCTATTGGCGCTACGGGCCGGGGGCGACGATGCTGCTGATCAACTCGGCCAATCCGTCGCAGACGATTCCCATGGCCGTGCCGCTCGGCGGCATCGAGACAGGGACCGGCATCTGGCGGTCCACCATCCTCGTCGGCCCCTGAGGGCGGCTACTCCTTGTAGCCGACCGCGCGGGCGAGGACGTTCGAGACGATGAACGTCACGATGAAGAAGCCGACGAGGGCGTAGATGTAGACGAGCTCAGGCAACGGCATGGGACGCACGGGACAACTCCGGGAAAATGGCCGGGGGAAAAACTAACCGAATTCGTGCAGACGGCGCTGGTCGATCAGCGCCCAGCAGCAGATCGCCACGTGGGACTCGTACCCCGCAATCAGCCGGCGGATCGTCGCCGGCTTCATCCGCCGGAACACCACCCCCGCGGCCCGGGCCACCCCGGCATCGCCGGTCGGCCAGATCCCGGGATGGCCGAAGCCGAAGATCGCCACCATCTGGGCGCTCCATGGCCCCAGCCCCTTGATGGTCGTGATCTCGGCGATCAGGGCGTCGGCATCGAGCCCCTGCCACGCCGCCCGCGGATCCCCCCGTTCGGCCACGTACCGTCCCCAGGCGGCAATCGTCTTCCGCTTCCCGCGTGACAGGCCGTGCGCGGGCGGGTCGTCGGGCGGCGTCGCCATTGCCCAGCGCACCACCCCCTCCGCCGTCCCGAACGCGGCCAGCAGCCGCTCCATGATCGTGCGCGCCGCCGCCGCGGAGACGAGCTGAGCCACCACGGTCCGGACCACCAGGTCGGTCAGCGGCCGCTCATCGGGGACGATCCGCTCCAGCGGGTGCGCCAGTTCCACCAGCTTGGCCAACCGGGGATGGCGCGCGCTGAGCTCCCGCGCCGCGACCGTGTGCGGGTCGCGGGCGGGACGCTTCACCCCGCCGAGGCGGGTCGGATCCGGGGTACGGGCCGTGGGTTACTCGCTGCCGGCCGGCTTCTCGGCCGGCGGGGCGGGCGGCTCGGTGGCCGTGGGCGCGGTGGTGCAGGTCAGCGTCGTCCCGCCCCGCTCCAGCGTCACCTCGTTCCCCTTGTTCCAGAACACCGCGGTCGAGTCGGCGTAGCGGGCCCCCGACGCCGACGTGACTTGACGGAGCCGGATCCGCTCGTCGCCGATCGCCAGCGACACCACGCCGGTGCCACTTGAGTCGGTGGCGAAGAGCGCGAAGATCTCCGTCTTCGCCGTGTCCGTGCAATTGAAGACCGCCGCGGCGGCCCCCGGCGGTGGTGCCATCGCCGCCTGCGTGCCGCTGTCGGGATTGGCGGCGTCGGAGGCGGCCTTCGGCGCACAGGCGGTGAGCAACAGGATGGCAAGCGAGCTACGGCGCATCGAACGACTCCGGAAGAGGGCGAATCAGGGGGTGTGGGACCGCTGCAGCACGGCCCAGACGGCAAAGTGATCGGAGGGCCACAGCGGCCCGAAGCGACGGCGATCGATCCCCGCGTCGCTCACGCGCCAAGAGGGATCGGCGAGGATGAAGTCGATCTTCCCGCCCGTGGAGTCGCCGCGAAAGTCGTTGAAGGTCCCCACGAGGCGCGCATCGGGATGCGCGGCGCGGAAGGTGTCGCGGAGCGGCGTGCGGCTCGCACTGACCATCGCCTGCGCCGCCGGATTGGTCTCGTCGGCGTTGAAGTCGCCGAAGACCAGGATCCCGTCGCCCGGGGCACCGTCCTGGGCGATCCGCTGGAGCAGCAGTGCCGCGCTCTTTTCTCGCGACGGCTGCGACTGGTGGTCCCAGTGATTGTTGTAGACGCGGAGCGTGTCGCCGGTGGCGCGATCGACCAACCGCGCCCACGTGCTGATCCGCGTGATCCCGTTGCCCCAGTGCTTCGAGCCCGGCACGGTGGGCGTGTCCGAGAACCAGAAGGTGCCGCTCGTCACCACGCGGAAGCGCAGGGTGTCGACCCAGAGCGCCGCATATTCACCCGCCGCCTTGCCATCATCACGGCCGACGCCGATCTCCTGGTATCGGTGGAGCCGCTGCTCGAGTTCGTCGAGCTGGAATCGCAGCGCCTCCTGAAACCCGATCAAGTGGGGCGCATGGTCGCGGATCAGCGTGACGACATGGTCGCGCCGGTTCAGCCAGGCATGGTCGCCGTCGTTCGCGGTGCCGTAGCGGATGTTGAAGGTGAGCGCGCGCACCGGCGCCTGGGCCGAAACCGGGGCGGCGGCGAGCAGCAGGACGGCTGAGGCGAGGAAGCGCATCGGGGAATGATAATGCGCGCGAGGGCGGGCGGACGACGGGGCGCGACCCTCACGCCGTGCGCCGATCCGTCCACACGGCGATAAGGCAACCGATGACACCAAGGATGGCCAGCCCCGCCCCGGGCACCGCGATCCACTCGTAGGCGTCCTTGGCGGCGCCGGTCCCGCCGAGCCCGGGGGCGGCGAATGCCGCAACCATCCAGAAGGTCGGGTACACCAGCGCGCCCGCGCCGATCGCGAGCGCACTCAGTTGCGCGATGCCACCACGTCCCGTGGTGAGCAGCATGATGCCGATCGCGCCGAGTGCCGCCGACCCGATCGCCCCACCATGCATGTGCGCGCGCAGGAGGTAGGTCCACGACTTGTCGACCACCGCATCAAGCTTCGCGACGTCACCGCCGTACGCGGTGGCGAGCACGGCCTCGCCCGAGGCCTTGAGATGCGCGAGGATCGAGGGCTCCATCAGGCCGAACGCGCCTCCGAGGAGAAAGCCGAGCAGGATGCCGACGAGCGCCAGCGAGAGGCCGATCATCATCGGCGCGGGAATCGTGCGGGAGGAATAGTTGGTGGGCATGGTGGCACTCCGGACTGCGGGGAGGAGTCGTGCAGTGCCGAAGAGTATGTCGCGGTCGGTCGATAGATAGGACGCGCCGGAAAGTCGAATGCGGAGCGCGTGGCTCCGCATTCGACCGGCTGGCAGCACGCGCGATTCAGGCGATCGCGCCTGCGCCCAGCGCCGGGTAATCGATGTACCCCTTCTCGCCGCCCTGATAGAACGTCGGCACATCCGGCGGATTGAGCGGTGCATCGCTCGCAAGACGGAGCGGCAGGTCCGGGTTCGCCAGGAACGGCACGCCGAACGCCACCGCCTCGGCCAGGTGCGACTCGAGCAACTCCTCGCCGGACGCCGCATCAAGCGCGGAGTTCGCGATGATCGCGCCGTGGAAGGCCGAGCGCAGCAACTGCTGCATCCGGGCACGATCCTCCGGCGAACCGCCACCGTAGTTGACGTGCAGGTACGCGAGCGGCAACGTGTCGAGCAGCGCGGCGACATCGGGGAACGTCGTGAACGGTGCGTCGTCATGCATCGCGTTGTACGGATTGAACGGCGAGAGCCGCACGCCGACCCGACCCGGTCCCCACTCCGCCACCGTGGCCTCGATCACGTCGACGAGGAAGCGCGCGCGATTCGCCACGCTGCCACCCCACTGATCGGTGCGCTGGTTGCTGCCGCTCCGCAGGAACTGGTCGAGCAGATAGCCGTTCGCGGCATGCAGCTCGATGCCATCGAAGCCGGCTTCGCGCGCATTCGCGGCCGCGAGACGGAACTGCTTCACGAGTGCCATGATCTCGTCGGCCGTGAGCTCGCGCGGTGTCTCGAAGGCCACCAGACCCTCCGGTGTCCAGGTCTCGCCGGCCGGACGGATCGCCGACGGGGCGACCGGCGTCGCGCCACCGAGCAACGACGGATGGGAGATCCGTCCCCCGTGCGCGATCTGCAGGACGATCCGTCCGCCCTCCGCGTGAACCGCGTCGGTGATCCCCTTCCACAGCGCCACCTGCTCGGGCGTCTCGATTCCCGGCGTGTTGGCGTACGAGACGCCGGTCGCCGCGATCTGGGTCATCTCGCTGACGATCAACCCCGCCGACGCGCGCTGGGCGTAATAGGTGGTCATGATCGGTGACGGCCGACCGTCCGCCTCGGCACGGTTCCGGGTCATCGGCGCCATGACGACGCGGTTGGCGATCGGGATGGCGCCGAGCGCCGTGGCGGTGAAGAGCATCGGGTCAGCCATTGGTAGTTCCTCGGAAAATATTTGTGAAAAACGACATTGGTTGATAACACATATATGGGTACAACGTTCCCGCAGGGGGCTACCCCGCGAGCTACGGAAGCATCTTGTTCAACATCCCGATCAACTGCGGCAGCTCCGCGGCACCAATCTGGTCCGTCACCCGCTTGTTGATTGCTGCCAGGTGCGGGTCAAGCGCGGCCAGCACCGCCAACCCCGCTGGCGTCACCTTCGCAATCGAATGGCGCCGGTTCTCGGTGCCCCAGCTGCGGGCTACCAATCCCTGCTTGACCAGCCGGTCGATCATCCGGGTCACGTCCGGCGCCTTGGTGATCATCCGCCCTGCCACCTCGCAGCGCGGCAGCCCGTCGTCCTTGGCCCCCCGCAGGATCCGGAGGACGTTGTACTGCTCGAGCGTGATCCCCTGCGCCTGGCAGAGTTCCGAAAACTCCCGGTTCACCTCGGCGGCCACCATCACGATGCCGACCACCGCCTCATCGGCCGGGTCAGCGAACTTGGACTGGTTGAGCCGGGAACGAATGGTCATGAGGGAACAATACGTGTTGGCAACACGGAAAGCAAGGGGAGGGGGGTGAACGGTGAACGGAGGGCTTCGTTACGCGTGAAACGTAAGGCGTGAAACGGGAACCAGCGGCGGGCCACGTTTCACGTTTCACCTTTCACGCCCACTCCCGTTCACCGTTCACCGTTCACCATTAATCTTCGCTCACCCCCGCACCTGCACCTGGTCCCGCCATGCTCCGTCGTGACTTTCTCGCCACTGCCGCCGCTGCGGCCACCCTGGTACGCGGCCGTGCGCTGCGTGCAGCCGCCGAGCCGCGCGCCCCGATGCCGTTGCCGCCGGAGATCCGTCCAACCAATCGCGTGCTCCGGGCCGCGGTCGCCAAGGCGAACGTGACGCCCACCGCGAAGGCGACCGTGTGGTCCATCCGCGCAGATGGGGCGGCGGGAGAACCACGCGTCGCGCCGACGATCCGCGCGCGCAACGGCGACGTGGCGACGCTGACCTTCCAGAACGAGCTCCCGCAGCATTCGATCCTGCATTGGCACGGGTTGCACGTCCCCGAGGCGGCTGACGGCGGTCCGCGGCTCGCCATCGAGACGGGTGCGTCGTACAAGTACGACTTCCCGATCCAGAATCGCGCCGGCACCTACTGGTATCACGCGCACCCGCACCATCACACGGGCGAGCAGATCTATCGCGGGATGGCGGGGCTCTTCCTCGTTGGCGACGCCGAGGAGGATGCGCTCGGTCTGCCGAGCGGAACGCGCGAGATCCCGCTGGTGATCCAGGAGCGCCGGCACGACGCCGCCGGCGAATTCGTCTTCGCGCCGGTGATGCACGAGACGATGGAGGGGTACTTCGGCGACGCGATCTTCGGCAACGGCACCAGGAGTCCGTCGATCGTGGTCGAGCCGACGCTCAACCGCCTCCGCGTCGTGAACGCGACCGGCTCGCGCATCATCCGGCTCGCCCTCTCCACCGGCGAGGCGATGACGCAGATCGGCAACGATGGCGGTCTCCTCCCCGCGCCAGCCAAGGTCTTCTGGCTCGACCTCACCACCGGCGAGCGAGCCGACCTCCTGATCGACTTCTCGGCGATCGCCGGCGGTGGCAGGGTGATGCTCAAGTCGCTGGCCTTCACGCCTTCGGGCGAGATGGGCCGGGGGATGGGCGGCATGGGGCGGATGGGCGCGGGCGGCTACGCGCAGGGGGCCGAGCTCGACCTGCTCGAATTCGTCGGCGGGAAGCGGGTCCCGGTGGTGCCATGGGTGCCAAAGCCGTTCCCGACGATCACCCCACTCGTGCGCACCGCTGAAACGAAGGTGCGCGAGTTCCGCTTCAACAGCATGATGATGCGGCACACGATCAACGATCGCGCCTTCGACATGGATCGAATCGACGAGGTGGTGCCGTTCGGCAGCACCGAAGTCTGGCGCTTCGTGAATCCGTCGCAGTTCCCGCACCCGGTGCACATGCACGAGGTGCAGTTCCAGATCCTTTCTCGGAGCGGCGGCCGCGCGCGGCTCTTCCCCTGGGAGGCCGGCTGGAAGGACACCGTCCTGGTCCAGCCCGGGGAGACGGTCGAGGTGATCGCCGAGTTCGCGCGCCATCGGGGCCGCTATCTGCTGCACTGCCACAACGTGGTGCACGAGGATGGGGGGATGATGATGAACTTTGAGATTCGGTAGGGCGAGACTCGAGAAGCGAGAAGCGAGAAGCGTGGCCCGGCGGGGAGATCCCTCCCCTGCACCTCGCTTCTCGCCTCTCGCTTCTCGCTTCTCGTTACTCGACGGTCTTGTGAAATCTCCTGACCGCCAACGCCACGAACAGCACCGCAAACCCCATCAGCAGCGCCATCTGTCGCCAGAGCGCCTCGATCCCGACGCCCTTGAGCAGGATGCCGCGGAGGACCTGCAGGAAATAGGTGAGCGGCAGCGCCGCCCCGATCCACTGCGCCGGCTCCGGCATCGCCTCGCGCGGGAACATGAAGCCGGAGAGCAGCAGGTTGGGGAGCAGGAAGAGGAAGCCGGCCTGCATCGCCTGCGCCTGGGTGCGCACCAGCGTCGAGAGCCAGAGGCCGATCGCGAGGTTGGCCCCGATGAAGCCGACTGCCGCCAGATAGAGGAGCGGCAGCGAGCCGCGCAACGGGACGTCGAAGACCAGCCGCCCCAGCGTCAGGATCACCGTCATCTGCACGTAGCCGACCAGCACGAACGGCAGCACTTTCCCCAGCATCAGCGAGGTGCGCGTGATCGGTGTCACGACCAGCTGTTCCAGTGTGCCGCGCTCGCGCTCGCGCACCACCGACATCCCCATGATGATCACCAACGTCATCGAGAGCAGGACGCCGATGATGCCTGGGACGATGTAGGTCGCGCTCCGGATCGTCGGGTTGTAGAGCGGCCGCACCACGACCTCGAGCGGCACCCCGCCGCCCCCGCGTGCGGTGACGATGTCGAGCGCACGCTGCTGGCCACCCATCGCGGCCCCGCTCATCGCCGCCTGTGACGCGAGCGGGTCGGCGGCATCGACGATCACCTGCACCTTGGCGGTGTGGTGACGCGCCAGGTCGCGGGTGAAGTCGGGCGGGATCACGATCGCGGCGGCGACCTTCCCCGACTCGATCCACGCGGTGACCTCGTCACGACTCGTCGCGTCCGCATAGAAGCGGAAGTTCCCCGTGTTGAGGATGGTCTGCACCAGCGCGCGCGAGTCGCTGCTCTTCGCCTCGTCGTACACCGCCGTCGGGAGGTTGCGCACCTCGGTCCGGATCGCGAAGCCGAAGAGCATCAGCTGGATCGCCGGCACGCCGACCATCATCGCGATCGTCGGCCGGTCGCGTCGGAGCTGGATGAACTCCTTCACGAGCATCGGCCACATCGTCAGCTCGCGCACCCACGAGATCAGTCCCTTCACGCGGCCAGCCCCTCGTCCTTGGCCTGCAGCGCGATGAAGACATCCTCGACCGTCGGCTGGTTGAACTGCGCCGTGATCTGCTCCGGCGTCCCCAAGCCGATCAGGTGGCCGCGCGACAGGAAGGCGAGTCGGTCGCAGCGCGCCGCCTCGTCCATGTAGTGGGTGGTCACGAGGATGGTCATCCCCCCTGCGGCAAATTCATGGATCAGCTCCCAGAATCGCCGACGCGCGGCCGGGTCGACACCGGCCGTCGGTTCGTCGAGGAAGACCAGGTCGGGCCGATGCGCTGTCGCGCAGGCGAGCGCGAGCTTCTGCTTCCACCCACCCGAGAGCGTGCCGGCGAGCTGCTTCCGCCGTGGCGAGAGCCCCAGCGTCGTGAAGAGCTCCTCCTCGCGCGCCTGCTTGACCTTGCCGTGCAGGCCATACAGCCCGGCGTAGAACGAGAAGTTCTCCGCCACCGTGAGGTCGTCGTACAACCCGAAGCGCTGCGACATGTAGCCGATCCGCCGGCGCACCGCCTCGGGCTCCTTCACCGCATCGATCCCGACCACGGTCATCTCGCCCGACGTCGGCGGCATCAGCCCGCAGAGCATCCGGATCGTGGTGGTCTTCCCGCTGCCGTTGGGGCCGAGCATTCCGAACACCTCGCCGCGCGCGACGTCGAGGTCGAGTGAATCGACCGCGACCAGCTCGCCAAAGCTCTTGCGCAGCGCGCGGGTGTGGATGGCGGTGCTCATTGCGGCGGCCGGCGTGGCTGGAGCGTGACGGTGACCGGCATCCCTGGCTTGAAGCGGCCATCGCGATCGCCAATCTCGACCTTCACGCCAAAGAGCAGGTCGGCGCGTTCGTCTTCCGTGAGCGCCGTGCGCGTGACGTACTCGGCGCGCGGGTTGATCGCGACGACCCGGCCGATGCCGGGGCGATGCGGATCATTCGACGCGGCGGGCGCGTCGTCCTTCCTGGCCTTTCTCGCCACCACCCCCCCCACCCCGGGTGGGTAGATGACCGCGGAGTCGCCCACCGCAAGGGCCGTCAATACGGAGGCCGGAACGAAAATCCGCACCCAGGGCGACTGCATCGCCCCGATCCGCAGCACCGGCCCACCCACCGGCACCAGGTCACCCGGCTCCGCCAAGCGATTCAGCACCACCCCCGCGATCGGCGCCAGCAGCACGAAGTCGGCATTGGCAGCCAACCGCGCCGCCAGCACCCCTTCCGCCTGCGCCACGTCGGCCCGCGCCGCGGCAATCCGGTTGCTGCGCGTCCCCGCCTTCCGGAGCGAGAGCATCTCGCGCGCGGACGTCACCGCCGCCGCCGCCACATCGGCCGCCGTCGCGGCCGCCTCGGCCTCGCGCGGGGCAATCGCCCCGGCGTCGGCCAGCGCCTTGAGTCGATCGCGATCATGCGCGAGCCGCGTCGCATCGGCCTGCTTCGCTGCGAGCTCGGCGGCCGCCTTCGCGATCTCCTGCGGATCGGTGCCGGCCTCGAGGTCGCGCAGCGTCGCGCGCGCCGAGTTCACGCGGGCCGTTGCCGCCTGGGCGTCGGCGCTCAGCGTGGGGGCGGAGAGAATCGCGAGCGTGTCGCCGGCCTGCACCGCGGCGCCTTCATCGACGCACAGCGTGACGAGCCGGCCGGCGGCGATCGGCGCGACATCGACCTCGCGCACTTCGACGGTGCCGCGCGCGGTCAGCGCATCGTCGGCGTTGCCGCGGCAGGCGGCGAGTGCCAGGAGCACGAACGGAATGGTGGCAGCACAGCGCATCATGAGCGACTCACGGGGTGCGAAGGTTCAAGGCCCGCCATCGAGAAGCGGACGACATGATCGGCGAATTGACGGACCGACGCCGGATCGCGCGTCGAGCCGGGGCGGTCGATGATCACCTCGAGGACCGGTCCGGCGATGAAGAACCAGTTGATCTGCGACAACAGCGACACGGCGATGTGCTCCGCGGCCAGGTCGGTGCGGAATTCGCCGCGTTCCTGTCCGGCGCGGATCAGGCCGGTGATCCCGCCGAGGAGGCGACGGGTCTGCTCGCGGAGGAACGGCGTGGCGTGGCGCGCCTCGTGGTCGGCCAGCTCGCGGGCGATCAAGCGCGGCAGCAGCGGCTGGGCGAGGAACAACTCGGCCTGGCGGCGGATGATCGCGGCGATCCCAGACGCCGGGGTCTCGGCCTGCTGGGCGATGTCGGCGAGGCTGGCCGGAAAATTGGAGACCATCCGCTCGATGACGGCCTGATAGAGGGCCATCTTGTCGGCGAAGTAGTAGTAGAGCAGCGCGGGGTTCACCCCGGCGGCCGCCCCGATCTCCTTGATCGATGTTGACTCAAGTCCTTGGCGTGCAAAGAGATCGGTGGCGGCGTCGAGGATCGCCTCGCGCGAGGCCGGGGTGGGATCGGGAGCAGTCATGGCGATACATTAATCGCTCAATTAACACTGCGCTAGGGGGCCGCCGCCAGCGCTCGCGCCACCGGCACCGGCACGCCGGCTGCGCCGGCGCTGCGGACTGACGAGCATTGGTCCCTGGTCACTGGTCACCGGTCACCGGTCACCAGTCACCAGTTACGGCCCCCACGCCACGCCGTGCGGATGCAGCATCGCCCCGTTGGGCGCCTTGACCGAAATCCCCGGTGCTCCGTTCTCCTGGAAGGTGGAGTCGAGCGCGATGGCACCGGTCGCCGGGTCAAAGCGCGCCATCAGGACCCACGGCCCCATCCCGGTGACCGCGAGGCGGGTGCCGTCGCGGTTCGCTGAGACCCAGTGCGGCTTGGCGAAGCGCGCGCCGTCCACGACGAGGCGCGCGACTTCCCGCGGTGCGGCGGGATCGCTCAGGTCGAGCACCATCACGCCGGGCAGCGCGGCGACCGCCTGGATCCAGTAGTTGCCGACCGTGGTGGCCACGGCGCAGAGGTTGTCGTCGCTGTCGCCGCCCGGGAAGGTGAAGACGCGGGACGCGGTCGGCGTGTCGCCCTCGAGAGCGCGCACCTGATAGAGGCCGCAGTAGAAGGTGTTCGCGAACATCGCGCCGTTGGCAATCGTCGTGACGGTGGACGGCGCAATGTGGCCGCGGTCCTTGCCGTTCGGCGCGAGCGAAATCAGGGCAAGCGGGGCGAGCGGCTTCGTCAACCAGAGCTGCAGCACGCTGGTGTCGTGGTACTTGTAGTCCTTCCCCATCCCCATCTCGCCGAGGCCGACGACGGCGCGATCGCGCCCGGGCACGGGATGCACGGTGTACGGCGTCATCGCGGTGTCGCCCGCTTCGCTGCTCTTCGCCACCGCGGCCTGCACCACCGCGCCGTCGCGATCGAGCTCGGCGAGTCCGCCCGCGCCGACGTACGCACCCGGCCCACCGTTGAAGGCGACGAGCAGGTTGCCATTCGGCAGCCGCGTGAAGTCGTGCGCCCACCCGATGATGCCGCCCGCGGTCTGGAGCGTGGCATGGATCGTCGGCGCGCGCGGCGTCGCGACATCGAAGAGGAAGCTGGTGTTGGCACGCCAGGCGTTGGCGAGGATCCGCCCGTCGGCGCTCGCGCGCCGCTCGATGTGATGCGGCATCGCCCCCTTCGTCCCCGACGCGACACTGCCGACGACCTGGCCGTAGGTCGCGGAGGCGGAGTCCATGTCGACCACGAGCAGATAGTCGGCCGAGGTCGAGTCCATCCCGCCGGCCCAGACGTAGGCGTGGTGGTCTGCGGACGGCGCACTCGTGGGCGCATCGGCCGATGGAGTGCAGGCCGCGAGGCCCGCGGTGAGGAGGATGAGAGAGCGCATCGGAAGGTCCGGGGAATTGGAAGAGGAAAGCTAGTCACCGCCCACCGTTCACCGTTCACTGGTCACTGGTCACAGGTCACCGGTCACTGGTCACTGATCACCGGTCACTGGTCACCCCAGCATCCGCCGCAACCGCTCCCGCAACTCTTCCCGCAACTCCACCGGGCTGACGATCTGCGCGTCGGGCCCGTACTGCAGCACGTGACGGATCGCCCATTCGCGATCGGCGAGCGGCATCGTCCGGAGCGCGCTGCCGTCGGTCTCGAGCAGCCCACCATCGCGCTCGGCGATCCACCGGGCGATTCCCGGACTGTATCGCACCGTCAGCTGCGGCGTCGGTTCGCCGGCGTGGAACACCTTGCCGTCGACCATCAACTGGTCGGGCGAGAAGTTGGCGGGCACCTCGTGCTCACGATCGGTGATGGTCACCGACACGATCCGATCGCAGCGGAAGAGCCGCAGACCGTCACTGCGCTCGCACCAGCCGCTCAGGTACCAGGCGCCGCGACTGAACCGCAGCGCGTACGGGCGCACGGTGCGCGGCTGGGCAGCCTCGTCATGACTCTTCTGGTACTGCAACTCGACCACGCGATGCCGGCGCAGCGCATCCCGCAGCCGGGGAACTGCCCGGGCCTGGTCCGGATGTGCCAGCGCGCCGTCGCGGAGCCCGTCGTAGGCGCGATCCTGCGGCAGCCTGGTGATCAGTGTCGCGAGGCGTTCTCGAAGCTCGGTCGTCGGCAGCGGATCACCGCCATCCTGCTCGCGCTCGAGGAGCGCGAGTCCGAGTTCGAGCGCACAGAGCTCGGCCACCGTGAGTCGCATCGGCCGCCGGAAGTGATCGGTGCGCACCGACACCCGGTCCCCTTCGATCATCACGGCGACGCCCTCGACGAAGCCACCGGGATCGTCGAAACGATCGGCCAGGGCTTGCAGGTCGGCCGACAGTTGCGCCACCGGCACGCCGCATTCGGCGGCGAGCTCGTCGAGTCGCTGCGTGTCCCGCTCCGCGAAGCGCGGCAGGAGGGTCGTCAACCGTCGAAAGCGCGCGGCCGCGGTGCTCATGCGGACTCCAGCACGGCCAGCGTCCGCTCGACGAGCTCGCGATAGCCGCGCACGATGTCCGGGGGATTGATCGGGATCGCATCGCCGCCGAGGCCGAGCAGCCAGCGCAGGAACGCCTCGCGGCGGCGGACGCGGAAGCGGGTGATCTCCGGACTGCCGCGCACGGCGCTGCCGAGCGCACGCGCAGCGCGGACGGCGCCGTTCCTGGGGCCGAAGCGCACGTCGACGACGACCGTCGGTTCCTCCCCGAGCTCCCACGCGGGGACAGGGACGGCGCGCTCTGCGAGCCGGAAGTCGACCGGGATCTCGTAGTCCTGGCTCCCGGGATTGCGACGATTGACCACGACGCGCTGCATCCGCGAAACGCGGAAACGACGGACGGAGCCGCGTGACGGATCGAGGGCGTGGAGATACCAGTGCCCGCTGGTGAAGCCGAGGCCGTACGGCAGGACGATCCGCTGTTCGGTCTCGTCGCGCTCGATGCCATAGTAGGTGAAGGTTACCTGCTTTCGGGCGAGCAGCGCCTCGCCGAGGCTGCGGAGCAGGTCGGGGTGCGCCGCCGCGAGCGGAGCGCTGAGGCCGATGCCGGACGTGGCCGTCATCGCGGGCGGTGGCACGTCGAGGGCGAGCTTGCGCAGCGCGTGGGCCGCATCCTCGGCAAGCGTCGGATCGCCGCATTCGGCGACCCGCGCCGCGGCGTCGGCCAGCAGCGACAGCTCGTCATCGGTGAACGCGAACGAGGCGAGCGCGCGATAGCCGTAGCGATCGATCCGCCGTGGCGCCTTGAGGCCGCGCGGCGTGACCACGCCGAGGTACGGGAGATAGAAGCGGTCGGCGCGGATGAGGTATTTCGTCTCCGCGTCGCCGGTGCCGCCCACCGTGTCGACCGGAATGCCGAGGGCGCGGAGCTCGTCCTTGTCGCGCTCGAAGGCGCGCCGCACGGCGTCGGGGGAGCCCGCCGCGTAGCCGGGAACCAGGTCGCGGAGCTCGTCGAGCGTCGCCCCGTACTTCCGGGCGAGCAGCGCGGCGACGAGATCCATCCAGCGGCGGAGTTTGACGTGCTGGCTCAGGGAGGGCTCCGAACGGGAGATCCTGAATAGTAGGCGTGGGGTCTGACGGTCAACGCGCCACCTTGCGCGGGCGGCCGCCCTTTCGGCCATTGGCGCGAGCGGCGGCGGACTTGGCGGGGCTCTTGGTGGCGCCTGCCACCGAGGCCGAGGCCCGGAGCACGGTCTGTTGACCCAGGGCGATGGTGACGAGTTGCCCGACACCATAGTCTGCGTCGAGTGACTCCCAATGCAATGTCAGGCCGAAGCGATCAAGCTCCAGCTCGGCAAGCTCGGCTGTGGTGGCATTCCGGAGCGGGGGAAGCAGCGCGAGTGGGATGCGCAGTGACACCCCGTTGGTGAGTTGGAGTTCGATCGCACGCGAGCCGACGGGGAAGACGACGCGTTTCGCGCGTGGCTGGGTGCTGAGCACGCGCGCTGCCCGAGCCCGAGCCGCCGGAATCTGTTGCAGGATCTCGTCATTCGTCATCCGGCGTGCGCCCATGCAGGGACTCCCAGTGCGTCAGCAGGTGTTCTGCGTGTTGTTCGACCAATCGGACGGCAGCGATGATATCCCGCTGTCGGAGGCCGAAGGCGCCACGGAGCCATACGCGTGGTCGAGGCGTACCCCAACGAAGTCCGACAATCACAAACCCCTCATTGCCCAGGTGCACATGCACATGCGGCGGAGGGTGTTCACGCGGTGGGCCATGCAGGCGCACGACGAAGCCATTGGCCCGGAGCAACGTCGGCACGAGAGAATAACCTATCTGATGGGTTTGCTCAAGCGGCAGACTACGACCACACCGGAGCATGCCCTCCACTGCGGAACGGCCGTGGCACCGGTTCACGCCCGGCCACACCCGATGCCGCCACCCGCCCGCCTGTCACGGGTTGGGGGTATCATAGGAGGTCTCCACCGCACCCCTCCCGACGGATCTCCCATGCGGCGCCTCCCCGACGGTTCGTATCGCTTCTCGCCCAAGGATCTGATCGCCTACCTCGAGGGCGACTTCGCGGCGTGGTGCGAGCGCAATGCCGCGGAACGCGCGCGCGGAAGCGGTCGGGAGCGTCTGGGCGCAAGGGCACTCGCCCCCGACAGCGCCGACGCGGAACTCGAACTCGTGAAGCAGCGCGGGTTGGCCCACGAGGACGCCCACCTGGCTCGGCTCCGCGCCAAGGAGCCGACCCTGGTGGAGGTGCCGCGTGCGGAGGAGGCCCACGAGCTGACGATCGCGGCGATGCAGGCAGGCGCCCCGGTGATCTTTCAGGGCGAGCTCCGCGCCGATCCCTGGATGGGCATCGCCGATTTCCTCCATCGCGTCCCGGGCGCCTCAACCCTCGGCGATCACCACTACGAACCGTGGGACACCAAGCTCGCCCGCTCCGCCAAGCCGTACTTCCTGCTGCAGCTTGCTGCCTACGCCGAGATGCTCGAGGCGATGCAGGGGCGTGCGCCCGATCGCTTCGGCTTCATCCTGGGCGATGGCAGCGAGGCCACCTTCCGCACCGCCGACGTCATCCACTACTACCGGCGCCTGAAGCGGTCGTTCGAGCGCTTCCAGGCATCGTGGGACACCGACACGCTGCCCGATCCGGCCCTCGACCGCACCCACGGCCGGTGGAGCGAGGCGGCACTCCAGATGCTCACCGACGTCGATGATCTCTCGCTGATCGCCGGCATCAGTCGCAGCCAGATCATCCGGCTGCGCGCGGCTGCGGTGGACACCGTCGAAGAGCTGGCGAATCTCGCACCCGATGCGACCATCCCGCGAATCTCGCCGGCGTCCCTCGCGGCGATCCGCGAGCAGGCGCGGCTGCAGGTCGCCACGCGCACCACCGGCACCATTGCCTGGTCACTGCGCCCGCTCGACGCGGAACAACCTCGCCGCGGTCTTGCCCTGCTGCCGCCCCCGTCTCGACTCGACATCTTCCTCGATCTCGAGGGCTTTCCCTACGCGGAACGCGGCCTCGAGTATCTCATCGGCGCCACGACGATCGCGGCCGATGGCAAACTCGCCTTCGACGATTGGTGGGCGCACGACGAACCGGAGGAGCGCGTCGCGTTCGAGGGCTTCATCGACTGGGCATGGGCGCGGTTGCAGCAGGACCCGTCGATGCACATCTATCACTATGCCGCCTACGAGCGGACCGCCTTCTCGCGATTGAGCACCAAGTACGCGACGCGCGAGTACGAGCTCGACCAACTGCTCCGCCACGACGTCTTCGTCGATCTCTACACCGTCGTGCGGCAAGGGATGGTGATCGGGACGCCGAGCTATTCGCTCAAGGAGATCGAGCACCTCTACATGCCGCCGCGGAAGGAGGCGATCACCAGCGCTGGCGGCTCCGTGGTGGAATACCAGCGATGGATCGAGAGTGGCGAGAGCCGGCAGTGGCCGGAGTCGCCGATCCTCTCGGCCATCCGCGACTACAACCGCGTCGACTGCGAATCGATGGTCCCGCTCCGCGATTGGCTGCTGGCGCGGCAGGAGGATGCGGGGCTGTCGTGGCTTCCCCGCCCCGACGCCCCGACCGACCCCATCAGCAATCGCGTGCCGAAGGAGGTCGAGCTCTACGCGGCCGCCCTGGCCGAACGCGCGGCAGCGCTCCCACCGGATTCGGAGGAGCGGCGTGTGACCGAATTGCTGGGCTGGCTGCTGGAATACCACCGGCGCGACGCCAAGCCGCTGTGGTGGCGCTTCTTCGAACGGCAGACGCTCTCGGAGCTGGAACTCCACGCCGATGCGGACTGCCTCGCCGGTGTCACGCGGACCGCGCGCGCGCCGTGGCCCGAAAAGAAGTCGACGGTCTACGAGTATGCCTTCGATCCGGAACAGGACACCCGACTGCACGCGGGCTCCGCCGTGTATGTCCTCGGCGATGGCATCACCAGCACCAAGATCGACACGATGGACCTGACCAACGGCCGCTTGACGCTGAAGGTCGGCAATGCGCGCTCGCTCCCCGAGCATTGCCAGCTGATTCCCGACGAGTACGTGAACCCGACACCGATCCCTGAGTCGGTCGAGCGCTACGTTCGCAGCTGGGACGAGGGCACGCCGGCGTCAGCGGCGGTCGATGACCTGATCCACCGCCGAGCCCCACGACTGCGCGGTCACGGCGGTGGGCGGGTCATCGCGGCTGAGAGCGGCAGCGACGGCGCGATCGCCGCCGTGCGCGCCATGGATGGCACCACGCTCGCCATCCAGGGGCCACCGGGCACGGGCAAGACGACGACCGGGGCACGGCTCATCGCGGCGCTGCTCGACGACGGCAAGCGCGTCGGCGTGATGGCAACCGGCCACGCCGTGATCCTCAACGTGCTGGAGAAGTTGCTGCAGCAGCGCCCCGACCTCGCCGGGCGCGTTCTCAAGGTCGGGAAGGAGAGCGACCATCCACTGGCGGTGAGCGGCGCGATGCGCCTGCTCGATTCGGCGAAGGCCCCCGATGCCGTGGCGGCGGCCTCCTGCGTCGTCGGTGGCACCGCCTGGCTCTTCAGCCGGCCGGAGATGATCGGCGCGCTCGACTACCTCTTCATCGACGAAGCCGGGTCAGGTGCCGCTCGCCAACGCCGTCGCGGCCGGGATGTCGGCGCGCAACCTGATCCTCATGGGCGACCAGATGCAGCTCGCCCAACCGACGCAGGGGGAGCACCCCGGCGAGAGCGGCAAGTCGTGCCTCGCCTATCTCCTCGAGGACCGCGCCGTCATTCCCGACGAGCTCGGCATCTTCCTCGGCACCTCGTTCCGGATGCACCCCGACGTCTGTCGCCTGATCTCCGAGTCGTTCTACGAGGGGCGGCTCGGCAGCCACGCCCTCACCGACCGGCAATCACGTCGCGCTCCCGGCCGCCGCGCCGATCACGACCGGCCACGGTGTCGCCTTCCTCCCGGTCAAGCACGAAGGCAATACCCAGGGGAGCGACGAAGAGGTCGCGGCGATCGTCGGCCTGGTCGCCTCGCTGCTGCAGGGGACCGTCACCGTGCACGGCAACGCCCCGCGCCCGATGACGCTCGACGACATCCTGATTGTCGCGCCATTCAACCTGCAGGTGCGCGCACTCCGCGCCCGCCTCGGCGACGCGGCGCGCATCGGCTCGGTCGACAAGTTCCAGGGGCAGGAGGCACCGGTGGTGATCGTGTCGATGTGCGCGAGCACGCTCGATGACGCGCCGCGCGGGCCGCAGTTCCTGCTCTCGCCCAATCGCCTCAACGTGGCGATCTCGCGTGCGCAGGCGCTCGCCATCGTCGTCGGCTCCTCGACGCTCGGCGATGTGCGGGTGCGGTCGGTGGAGGAGATGCAGCTGGTGAGCCGGTGGTGCCGGATCGAGCAGCTTGCCGAGGGGTAAGGAGGCGGTCGATACTTGGAGTCGATACCTGGAGCAGTCCCAGCCTGCCGATCCTGCCCCACCCCGCCCCTCGCCGAGGTCGCCGATGACGCGATCGCCACTGCTCTGTGGTTTGCTCCTCCTCGTCGCGTGCGGCGGAGGGAGTGCACCGACCACGCCGCCACCACCGCCACCACCACCACCGCCCCCACCGCCGCCACCACCGCCGCCGCCGCCACCGCCAGGCGGACCCCTCGTCTTGTCGGCGACCCTACTGACGACGCCGACGATCGGGGCAACGCTCGCGTTCACGGTGACCCGTGACGGGCAAGCCGTCACCCCGACCCTCACGGTCCGCACCGAGCGGCGTTGGCTCACGGAGCGCGCGGTACTCAACGCCGGTTCCCTGGCGGCACGACAGTTGGTGGCCGCGGGACCGGGCGAGGTCGTGGTCAATGTGGCGGCGGACGGGCTCACCGATTCGGTGATCGTGCGAGTTGTTCCCGCGCGACCGCTGATCACCGCCCTCTCAGGCCCTGCTGGGCGCACCCACCTCGGCACCGGCGACACGCTCGCCATCCGTGGCTACGGGATGCAGACCGTCGTGCCCGACCAGCTCTTTCCCGGCACGCTCGGCGTGAGCAAGGCCACGACCAGCGACAGTGCCACGCTCCGCCTCGTCACCTCCGCGGCCGCGAGCGGCGGGCCGTGCACCGGCCGGACCGTGGCGTATCGGTTCACGCCCACCAACGTGGACCTCGAGATTCCGGTGGGGACGCCGTACACGCGGGCACGCGCCGGGGAGCTCGCGCTCGCCGCGGGCGAGGCGGTTGCCCTGACCAGCACGGCGGCGGGCTGCCTCCGCGTCGCACCGCAGGCCGCCAACGCGCGCTACCTCCTCGCCTGGGTCGACGACCGTCGCATGGTCCAGGCGGAGACGCAGTTCGAGTTCCCCGCACCCGGGGATGTCACCGTGCAGCTGCAGGATCAGAGCGGTCCACCCGCCACGGTGTCCGGTGCCGGGTTCGCGGCGGCGGCACCGGCGCCCGATGCGTTCGCGCCGATGGGCTCGTCGGGCCGCACCAGCTCGCTGATGGCCAGCCGCGCGCAGGCGGCCAGCGCGTTCATGGATGTTCCCTTCGCGGCCTGCGGTTCGACACCCACCGCAGCCGCGTGGGCCATCTACTGCCGCACGACACCGTGGGTCGTGGGTGCCACGTTCAACTTCCAGCCGACCGCGGTCGGGCGGCCGGCGACGACCGCACGCATCGTCGCGACGCGCCCGAAGGTCGTCGCGGCGGTCATTCAGGCGGACGAAAGCTTCCTCGCACCGGCGGCGCTCACCCGCATCGAGGCCACGCTCGATTTCCTCGACACCCAATACCTCGCCTCGCTTCGCCAGTCGCTCGGCACCACCCGCGACGTCGTCACCTCACCCGGTTCTGGGCAGCTGGTCGTGATGTTCGAGGCCGGCGGGACAGCCAACACGATTCGCACCACCACCGACGGCAGCGTGCCGCAAGGCGCCTTCAGCTTCGTGAGCATGCTGCTCAACGCGACCAATTGCTACGCCATCCCAGCGAACTGCAACGACGGCGGCGTGGACCCGATCATCGTCCACGAGACGACGCACACCTACCAGTTCCTCTCGAACCGCGAGCTGCGCAACGGGCAGTCTCCATTCGGGCAGTCATGGTCGCTGGAAGGCGGCGCCGCCCTGCACGAGTTGCTGACTGCGCTGGAGCGACACAGCATCGCGTGGAACGCCAACACGCAGTTCGAGTCCTTTGCCGGGAGCGACCCGCGGCGGCAGACTGCCATCTTCACCAACGGCAATGTCGGGCCCTTCACGCTGGGCTATCGAGGGTCGGCAGCGTTCTTCCGCTATCTGGCGCAGCGCTTGGTGACGGAACGCGGGATGACCTGGACCGATGCGCTCCGCGAGGTGCAGATCGGATCGATCGAGGGGTGGTATGGCATCGGCTTTGGCGGCGCCTCGTATGGGCAGGGGCTCGTGCCACGAATGCGTACGCGCTTCGGGCCATCCTGGCATCCAGCCGACGCGCTGTTGGAATGGACCATGGCGCAGGCCGCTGATGATCTCACCACGAACCCGCGCTTTCAGGACCTGACCAGTCGGACCGCACCGCGCGAGGTCAACGGCCTCTACGTGCACAACGGCGTCACGCCGTCCGGCGGGGTTTCCGCAGGGAGCGGCACGACGACCTCAAAGACGTCGCCATCGGGCAATAGCGGCGTCTTCCAGATTGATGATGCGGCGGCTGGTGGGAGCTATGTCGCGACGTCGACGGTGGGTGGGTCGGTACGATGGATGGTGTTGCGGGTGCGGTGAGGGGCGAGAAGCGAGATGCGAGATGCGAGATGCGAACAGCTCGGTCCTTCGACTACGCCCGCTGCGCGGGCTTCGCTCAGGATGACAACCATCCATCATCCATCATCCATCATCGCCGCCGTTGCCGTCGCTTCGTCGCGTTCTCGCTTCTCGCTTCTCGCTACTTCCCCTCCATCCCCCGCAGCTCCGTCAGCCGCTTCTTCACGCTGGCCACCGTCGGCTGCAGCTCGGCGTCGGCGTCCTTCCACTGGGTGACGAAGGCATCGTAGTGCTTGATGGCGGAGGTGCGCTCGCCCTTGGCGTCGTAGAGCTCGCCGAGGCGCTTCTGCGTGGCGGCGAGGGCGTAGGGGTCGTTGTTCCCGCCGAAGCGCTGCGCCGGGTCGATCGCGAGGTAGCGCTCGAAGTACACCATCGCCGAGTCGGCCTGCTGCGCCTTGTCAAAGCTGCGCGCGATGCCGTAGAGCCCGACGCCGGTGAGTCCCGAGGGCGCGCCGTCGACGTCCGTCATGGCGGCGCGGAACTTCGCGATCGCCTCGGTCGTCTTCCCCTCGGCGAGCAGCAGCTCCGCCTCCATCCACGCCGACGCCGCCTGAGTCTTGCGCGAGGTGGCGACCGCCGGCGCCTCGGCGAGCAACCGAGCCAGCAACGCGCGACCACGGGCCGGCGCGTTCGCCATCGCATAGATGCGGATGGTCAGGAACCAGGGTCGATCGACGACCGGAATCGCCGCCCACTGCGGTCCGGCCACGACCTTGTCCAGATGCGCCACCGCCTGCGGCAGCCGCTGCCCGGCCAGAATGTCGGTTGCGGCCGCGGCGTAACCGTCGAGTCGGACCGGGCTCCCGCGCGTCTCGAGCAGCGCATCGATCCGGTCGGCATGCTGGCGGAACTTCGCCAGTTGGCCCCGGGTCAACGACAGGTCGGCGAGGATGCCGTTCGCGACGATCTGCTCCGGCACCGCCTGCCAGCGGGTGACCGCCTCCATGATCCGCGTGGCCGAATCGATGTCGCCCCGAAGCCAGATCGAGAAGGCGACGGCGCCCACGAAACTCCCCTCGCTGAGCGCCTGCGGGGTGACCTTCCGCACCGAATCGAGGAAGCGGACGGCATCGTCGGTCCGGCCGACGTCGAGGAGGGCGTTGGCCAGCTTGGCCGCGTTGCGGATGTTCTTGGCCTGGCGGAACTGCCACTCGGCGTACTTGAGCGCGCTGTCGTACTGCTCCCGACTCCGGTAGAGCAGCGAGAGCTGATTGAGCGACGCCGTCTGGGTCGAATCGATTGCCACGGCTGCCGAGTATGCGGCCAACGCCTTCCCGCGATCGCCCAGCGTGCTGTGCGCCTGGTTGAAGGCGCCGAGCACCAGGTTCTTCTCGAGCGGCGGGAGCCTGTCGGCGAAACGCGCCGCACGCTCCAGCGCCGAGTCGCGCGCGATCTGCGGCGCACCGGAGTTGTTGAGCGCGGCGTTGAGCTTCCGGTACGCCAGCGCAAAGGTCGAGTCGAGCGCGATCGCTTCGCGCAGCAGCACGACCGCGCGATCGTAGTCGCCCTCGACGTCGTTGGCGCGGGTGGCCTCGGTGTACTTGCGCAGTGCCTCGAGGTTGGCCGTCGTCGCCCGCTCGAGCGGGACGGCGTTCTGCACATCCTTGAGCGACTCGCCGAGCTTGCCGCGCAACTTCTTGGTGAGATCGTCGACGACGTTGAGCAGGTCCTTCACGCCATCGGCGGTCCCCTGATACGACGCGAGCACCGTCCCCTGTGCCGTCGACGTCAGTTCGAGCGAGACGAGGTAACCGGGGCCGGCCGCGGCGAGTCGGCCACCGAGGATCGCCTTGGCGCCCGTGCGCGTGGCGACGGCCTTGGCCGTCGCCGCGTCGAGCGGCGTGCTGTCGGGGCGCTGCATGCGGGCCAGCTCGGCCGCCACGTCGCGTCGGGCTCAGCACCTGCACCGCGCGCGACTGCGACATCGCGGCGCGCACCGCCGCCTGCACGATCGGCGCGAGCGTCGAGTCGCCGCCGGTGGTGGTGAAGTCGGCCAGCAGGACGCTTGATCCTGCGCCGCCAGCGATCCCGCTCGCGAAGAGCGACGCCGCCGGGCCGATGCCGAGCTGACGCGTGACCATGTAGCCGATCACCAGCAGCACGAAGCCGCCCATGGTGATCATGCCGTAGGCGCAGGTTGCGACGCCAGGAGAGGTGCGGGTTCGCCTTGAGCGCGATCGTCGCCAGCGTCCCCGACGGGGCGCGGCCCACCATCGTCCCGCCGGGCGTGAGCGTCGGCGTGGCGCGCGCACTGCGCCGCGCGACGGACTTGGCATAGCCCGTGAGCAGCAGCACCGGGAGGCCGAGCAGCATCAACCCGACCGCGCCCGGGAAGGTCCAGTCGGGGAGGCCGATCGCGACCACCGCCGCCTTCGCGACGATCGCCACCGCGACCGTCGCCACCACATAGAGGCTGAAGGCCTTGCCGAACGACCCCGGCCCCGACATCGACAGTCGTCGGCGTCGACGACGACGAGGCGGTCGTCACCTCGTCGAGCGTGCGCAGCACTTCGGTGGCGTTGCCGATCCGGTCGGCCGGATCCTTCTCGAGCAGGTGCTTCACGAGCGCGGCGAGCGCGGGCGGACAATCGCTCGCGCTTCTGCGTGACCGACGGCGGCGCCTCGCTCAGGTGCGCCGCGAGCATCCGCTGCGGCGTGCGGTCGGCAAACGGACTCGCGCCCGGTGAGCAGCTCGTACGCCATGCAGCCGAGCGCGTAGAGGTCGACGCGATGGTCGATCGTCGGATCGCCGGCAACCTGCTCCGGCGCCATGTACGCCGGCGTGCCGATGCTCGTGCCCACGCTGGTGAGCGTGCCGCCGGCCACTTCTGCACGCGACGCACTGAGCGCCTTCGCGATCCCGAAGTCGGTGACGACCGCGGTGCCGCCCGAGAGCAGCACGTTGTCGGGCTTGATGTCGCGATGGACGATGCCGCGCGTGTGCGCGTAGGCCAGCGCCTTGGTGACGTCGCGCAGGATCGCGATCACGTCGGCGATCGGGATCCCGCCACCACGAATGCGATTGCGGAGCGACTCGCCCTCGACGAACGGCATCGTGAAATACGGAAGACCCGCGACGTCGCCGGCCGCGAGGACCGGGACGATGTTCGCCTGCTGCAGCGACGCCGCCAGCAGGATCTCGCGCTCGAATCGCTCGGCGTTGATCCCCTGCGCCAGCTCCGGCGAGAGGACCTTGATCGCCACCGAACGGGCGAGTCGCACTTCCGTCGCCAGGAAGACCCGCGACATCCCGCCGCCGCCCAGTTCCCGCTCGATGCGGAAGGCGTCGCCGAGATGAGCCTGCAGCTGGGCGCGAAGATCCACGGGGATCCTTGGACCTGGGGGAGAGGGCGGGTTGGACGTGGGGAGACCGTATAAGTCTAGGGCTGGCGCGGGGTTGGCGCCAGTTGGAGGTTGCCCGTGTCATCCTGAGCGGAGCCCGCGAAGCGGGCGGAGTCGAAGGACCTCAGCATGACATGCTTGAACGGCGGGCTCCGCCACCGTGATCCCCACCCCCCATTGACAGAACCGGGACCTATGGTGAAATATCAGCAGTGCTGAATTATCAGCAGGAACCCGCACCTCGGAGTCCCGATGTCCAAGCCGTCCCTCACCGATGACCTCTCCCGCCGCGAGCGCCAGGTCATGGACGCCCTCCACCGCCGGGGCGAGGCCACCGTGGCGGAGATCCTCCGCGACATCCCCGACCCGCCGTCCTACTCGGCGGTCCGGTCGATCCTCCGGATCCTCGCCGAGAAGCAGCTGGTGACCTTCCATGAGGACGGACCCCGGTACGTCTATCGCCCCGCCACCCCGACGACCCAGGCGCGCGCCGACGTCCTCAAGCAGGTGGTGCACACCTACTTCGCCGGGTCGGCCGAGCAGGCGTTCACCGCCCTGCTGCAGATGGCCGACGCGACCCTCACGCCCGACGAACTCGCCCGCATCCGCGAGCGGATTCGCGACGCCGAAGCGAAGGGGCGCTAACCGATGACCCTCACTTCATTGCTCGGCATCGGGACCCCCTCCGGTCCGACGCTTCTCCTGGTGCTCAAGGCCACCACGATCCTGCTGGTGACCGTCGTGCTGGCCGGCGCGCTGCACAAGGCCGCCGCCGGTGTCCGCCACCTGGTCTGGTTGGTGGCGATCGCCGCAGTGCTTCTGCTTCCGGCGCTCGCGCGGTGGATGCCGCTCGACCTGCCGGTGCTCCCCGCCGCGGCCACCGTTGCCACCGTGACGCCGCCCACGGTCAGCAATCCCGAGATCACCATCGGCGCCCCCGCGCAGCAGCAGTCAACGCCGAGCGTCACGCCGGTCACCTCCACGCCGACGCGCACGCTGCCATCGATCGGCACCATGCTGATCGGTCTCTGGGCCGCGGTCGCGCTGCTGCTGATCGCGCGGCTGATTCACGGCACCCTCGCCGTGCAGCGGATCGTGCGCAACGCGAAGCCGCTCGCCGACGACGACTGGAACGATCGCCTCTATGATGTGGCCGATCGCCTCGGCATCGCCCGCGCGCCGCGCGTCGTGAAGAGCGAGTCGATCCACGTCCCGTTCGCGACCGGGCTGCTCAACGCCACGATCGTCCTCCCGGCCGAGTGCGACAGCTGGACGCCGGGGCAGCGCGACGCGGTGCTGATTCACGAGCTCGGTCACGTGCGTCGCCGCGATCTCCTCGGCCACACGCTTGGTCGCGTCGCCTGCGCCGTCTACTGGTTCCACCCGCTGGTCTGGACCGCCGCGCGTCGTCTGCGCGACGCCAGCGAGCGCGCCTGCGACGATCTCGCGATCCGTCTGGGTTCGCGGCCGAGCGAGTACGCCGAGCACCTGCTGCAGATCGTGACGGCGGTCGGTCGTCCGGCGGTGCCGAGCGTGGCGCTTGCGATGGCGCAGCGGAAGGAGTTCGAGGGGCGGATGCTCGCGATCCTCGATCCGGCGCTCCGCCGCGAGGCGCCGCCGCGCTGGCAGGTGGCCTCGATCACCGGTGCACTGATGGTGATGTCGTTGCTGGTCGCGGCGGCCGCACCGGCGCCTGCGCCGGCAGGCCAAGCCGCTCGAGCTCGCGAACAGCGCGACGAAGACGGTGCTGGCCGATCCGCCGCAGGATCCGCTGCCGGTCGCGAAGCCGGCGCCGAAGGCATCGCCCGAGCAGGCCACCCCGCCCGATGCGAAGTCGACGGTGGTAAACATCAATCCCAACGTGCGGATCAATGTCCGTACGTCGGGCGAGTTGCCGGCCGAGATCCGCGATGCCAACCCTGAGCTGCTCGCGAAGATCCTGCGCACCGACAGCAGCGCCCAAGTGCGGCGCGTGGCGGCGTGGGGACTGCACGATCACGCTGACGTGCCGGTGGCCTTCAGCGCGTTGAGCCAGGCCGCCGAACGCGATGCCGACGGCGACGTGCGCACGATGGCGGTGTGGGCGCTCGAGGGATCGCGCGACAGCAAGGTCACCGAACTGCTCGGTCGCGTGCTGGCACGTGACAGCGACGCCGAGGCGCGCGAGATGGCGGCGTGGGCGCTCGGGCAGTTCGCCGATCCATCGGCGGCCGAACCGCTGGCCGCGGCACTCGCCAAGGAGGCGTCTGACCGCACCCTCGGCACGATCGCGTGGGCCATCGGCAACATCCCGATGGAGCGTGCACCGGCCAAGCTGACCGCACTGCTCACCAATGAGTCGAAGCACACCCGGCTCGCCGCGGCGTGGGCGCTCTCGAACATCGCCGACAAGGCGACGCTCCCCGCGATTCGTGCCGCGCTCGAAGCAGCCGCAGGACGGCAGCACCACGCGCGCGCTGCTGCGCGCCGCGATGGCGATGGACCAGTCACCCGAGGGACTGAGCGACCTGCTCACCTCGTCCGATCCGGGCGTCGCGTGCTGCGGCCGTCGCGGCGATGTCCGGCAAGAAGAGCCTTGATCCCTGGCCGTGGCCCTGGCCGCGGCCGCGCCCGAACCCTTGATCCCCGGCGGCGGCGCGCGAGCTCCGGCTCGCGCGTGCGCCGCCTTTTCTTGGCCCTGAAGTGCTGATTTTTCACCATACCACGGAGTCCCCTGTGCTGCGCATCCTCTGCTCCACCGCTGCCGGCGTCCTCGCCCTCGGCTCCCTGCACGACCAGGCCGTCGCGACGGCGTCCGCCGACATCACCACGCTGATCGCCGAGACGCGCGGCGCGCCGCCGACCCTCTGCCTCCTCGCCGCCGGCGCCATCGGCAACGGCGGCTGGTGGGGCGGCATGCACGCCCCCGTTTCGCCGCTGGTCGAGGGCGACACCTATTCGATCCGCACCGGTCGCAACACGCCGCTCTCGGTCGGCGATCGCACGCTGCTGCTCAACTCGATCGTCCTCCCCGACAACTGCACCCGCGAAGTCGCGGTGCGCCTCCTCGGTCGTGACGGCAGCGATGCCACCGTCGCCGGGCTCACCCAGCACACCACCTCGCGCGATTCGTCGCTGCGCACCGTCGCCGCGTACGGCCTCGGCCTGATCGAGAAGGCGACCACCGTGCCGACGCTGATCGCGCTGGCTGCCGACGATGCGGTCGGTCCGCGCGCGAATGCGATCTGGGCGCTCGGCCGGATCGGCGACGGTCGCGCGACACCCGCCGCGCTCCGTGCAATCGACGATCGCGACGCCACCGTTCGCGAGGCGGCCGCCGTCGCGCTCGGCCAGCTCGACTCGTCGGCGGCGATCACCGCGCTGATCCGTCACCTGCGCCAGGACCCGAGCGCGAGCGTCCGCCGCGTCTCCGCGTGGGCGCTCGCGCAACTCGAGGCGAAGACCGCCGACGGCGCGCTCGGCGAGGCGCTTGCCAACGACAAGGACGCCGAGGTGCGCGAGATGAGCGCCTGGGCGATCGGCAACCTCTCGATCCGTCAGGGAAACCCGGCGCTGGTGACGGCCGCGAAGTCCGACGCCGATGATCGCGTCCGCGAGACGGCAGTGTGGGCGATTGCCGAACGCGGTGACGCCGCTGCCGCCGGTGCCGTGGGCGATCTCCTCGCGACCGAGAAGAACCCCGCCGTGCGCGCCACCGCCGCGTGGGCGCTCGGTGAGCTCGAACCGAAGACGGCCCCGCGCGGCCTGATCAGCGCGTTGACCGACGACGATGAACGGGTGCGGATGAGTGCGGCGTGGGCGCTCTCCGAGATCGGCGACGTCGCTGCACTGCCCGCGCTGCGCACCGCGCTCTCGCGCCCCGCGACGGAGCGGACACGCAAGGCGCAGATCCGTGCGCTGCTCGAGACCGGTGAGGATCCCGACCGCCTGGTGGAGCAGTTGAAGTCGCCCGACGCGAGCGTGCGCGTCGCCGTGGCGCAGGCACTCGCGGGCAAGGGCCGCATCAATCCGTGGCCGTGGCCGCAGCCGCGCCCGCGTCCCTTCCCCTGAGCCGACAACCTTTCGACCACGTGGGGGCGTCTCACCCGAGACGTCCCCCAACCAGGACCCCCTGATGCCGTTTCGCCCTTCGATTCTCCCCTGTCTTCTGCTGCTCACCACGCTGGCCGCGGCATCCGGCGCGGCCCAAGGCATCGCACCCGCCTCGATCACGGCGCAGCGCGTCACCGCGCCACCGGTCCTCGACGGCGAGGATAACGATCCCTCATGGCGCGGCGTGCCGAGCACCGATGCATTCCGCGAGGTCCGCCCGCGCGAGGATGGTGCACCGCTGCAACGTACCGCGTTCCGGGTCGGCTACGACGCGCAGTACCTCTATGTCTTCGTCCGGCTCTTCGACGCCGCGCCCCGACAGCATCGTCGGTCGCTGTCGCGCCGCGACGATGAGTCGGTCTCCGACCATGTCACCGTGCTGATCGATTCGTACCACGACAAGCGGACCGGCTTCGAGTTCCAGGTCAATCCGGTCGGCGTGAAGGCCGACTACGCCATCTACAACGACGGCGAGGAAGATTCCGCATGGGACGCCGTCTGGGACGTCGCCACGAAGGTCGACTCGCTCGGCTGGACGGCGGAGTACCGGATTCCGTTCTCGCAGCTGCGCTTCGCCCCGAAGGACGAAGTCACCTTCGGCTTCATGGTGTTCCGCAACCTGCAGCGCTTCACGGCGCAGGTGAGCTGGCCGATCTACCGCCAGTCGAAGACCGGCTTCGTGTCGCAGTTCGGCGAACTGCGCGGGCTGGTTGGGCTCGCGTCGCCGCGCCGCGCCGAGGTGGTGCCGTACGTCGTGGCGCAGAGCGAGCCGGCGCCGGGGACCTTCGATCGCAGCCAGAAGATCTCGGCCGGTGGCGACCTCCGGCTCGCGCTCGCCTCGAACATCCTGCTCAACGCCACGGTGAATCCCGACTTCGGCCAGGTCGAGGCTGACCCCGGGCAGCTGAACCTCTCGGCGTTCGAGGTTTTCTTCCAGGAACGGCGCCCGTTCTTCGTCGGCGGGATCGGGGCTCTTCGACTTCCGCGTCAACTGCTTCGTGGTGGTCGACTGCCAGACCGGCGAGGGGCTCTTCTACTCACGCCGGATCGGCCGCTCACCCGACCTGGCCGGCCGCAATGGTGATGCGACCACGCCGACCTCGACCCGCATCCTCGGCGCGGCGAAGGTGACAGGGCGGCTCCCGGGCGGGCTCAACGTCGGCTTCCTCGATGCAGCCACCGAACGGGTGGAGGGCATCAACGGCCTCACCGCCGAGCCGGCGGCCAACTACGCGGTCGCGCGTGCGAACCAGGACTTCGATGGCGGCAAGGGGAGCGTCGGCGCGATGATGACGTCGGTGTTCCGGTCGCTCGACGCGAGCAGCGAGGCGTACCAGCACTCGAGCGCGCTGAGCGGCGGCCTCGACGCGCGCCAGCGGATCGGTCTGTACGAGGTCTCGGGTTCGTTGATGGGGAGCCGCGTGGCGGGCACCGCCGAGGCGATCACGCGGACGCAGTCGCGGGCGGCGCACTACTACCAGCGGCCGGATGACGATCTCGCGCTCGATCCGACGGCGACGTCGCTGAGCGGCACCGCATTCGAGTTCCGGATCGGCAAGGTCGGCGGACAGAAGTCGCGCTTCGAGACCGGCTACGCGCGCCGCTCGGCCGGCTTCGAGATCAACGACATCGGCTTCCTGAATCGCGCCAACGAGCAGACGTTCACGAACTGGTACGCGCTGCGCTTCAACAAGCCGACCGCGATCTATCAGCGGCTCAACTGGAACTTCAATTGGTGGCAGTACTGGACGCTGGACGGCCTGCCGACGGACCGTGCCTTCAACTCGAACGTGCACGTACAGTTCAACAACCGCTGGTGGCTGCACACCGGCGGCACGATCGGGATCGGCCAGACCTACTGCGATCGCGACTGCACCCGCGGCGGTCCGGCGGTGAAGGAAGAGCCGGCGTATCGGCCGTGGCTGGGGCTCGAGGGCGACGGCCGCAAGCCCCTGGTGCCGTCGCTCTGGGTCAACTACTCGAACGCCGACGGCGGGCGCAGCACCAACCTGAGCCTCAACCCGCAGGTGACGCTCCGCCCCTCGAGCCGCTTCTCGAGCTCGTTGAGCCTGAACATCGGGCGGAACAAGCGCGATGCGCAGTGGTTCGGCAACGTCACCGACAACGCCGGCACGACGCACTACACCTTCGCCGCGCTCGACCAGCACACGCTCGGCATCACCTGGCGGCTCAACTACACGCTGTCGCCGACGACGTCGTTCCAGTGGTACGCCAACCCCTTCATCACCAAGGGGACGTACTCGCGGGTGCGCGAGCTCGCCGACGCGCGCGCCAAGGCGTACGACGATCGCTACCAGCCCTATGCCGATGCGCCCGCGAACCCGGGCGGCTTCAACGTCCAGCAGTTCCGCTCCAACGCGGTCTTCCGCTGGGAGTACATGCCGGGGTCGACGCTCTTCCTGGTCTGGAACCAGGGCCGTGAGGGCTTCGCCGATCGCGAGGGATCCCGCTCCTTCCGCGGCGACGTGGAGGATCTGTTCAGTCGGCGGGCGGAGGATCGGTTCCTGGTGAAGATGTCGTATTGGCTGAATCGATAGGCGTAGGGGCGACGCATGCGTCGCCCGTACGCAGGGGCAGAGGGGTGACGTGCAGCGTGTCATCCCGAGCGAAGCGAGGGAGCTGCGTGATCGTGAATGGGCCGAAGTTCTGCTCATTCGCGACTACGCGGGTCCCTCGCTGCGCTCGGGATGACGCGATCACCCCCGCTTCCGTGACCGCCGCGCGCCAGCCATCCCGACCAACCCGGTGGCGAGCAACGTCAGCGTGGCCGGCTCCGGCACGACGTCGCCGTTGCCGCCCGGCGTCACGAAGCTGACATCGAGCGTCGCCGGGCCCGCGCTGCCGTAGAAGTTCGTCATGCGGCAGGGATCATCGTTCGGGTCGTTGCAGACCGCGTTCGGATCGAAGAGGGGGTTGGCCACGCTGATGGTGGTGCCGTCCGGCACCCGCGAGTAGCTCCCCGGGGTCGTGAAGGTCCCCGGCGCGAACCAGAAGAAGGCCGCACCGCCACCGGTCGGATCGTTGGTGGCCACGTCGAAGTTGAGGAAGCGGGCGCCGATGTACGAGAACCCGGTGCCGAAGCCGTTCGGATCGATCTCGGGCTGGTCGCACAGGTAGTAGTTGGTCCCCACGGTGCCCGGCGTGATCGAGCAGCTGGACGGGTTCCAGAATCCGCCCGACGTGATGGCGCTCCCGGTGGTGAGGGTGAAGGCGTAGGTCTGGGGTGTGCCAGTGAAATCCCACGTCCCGCTGAATTGGTACGTCCATTGCGCCGATGCCGGCGCGGCTCCCAGGGCGACCAGGAGCGCCCCCACAATGAATCGACTGCGCATGCTGCCTCCAGTATGACGGATGTCCCCGGGGACCCGGTCGGGTCAGGGGGTATCCGGTCATGCGCAGGGGGGGCGGGAATTGGCTCATGGGGGGGGCGGCCGGATGGGCGCGGGGATGGGCCCGCGCGGGGAGGGCTCGCCGTGGGTAGGGGCGACGCATGCGTCGCCCGTACACACGGGGGGATCAACGCGCGCGGGGGGATCGGCGGGCGCGCGGGGGCGCGCGCGGGGCGGGCGCGCGGGGGCGCGCGGGGGCGCGGGCGCGGGCGCGGGGGCGGGGGCCGGGGGCGCGCGGCCGGATGCGCGCGGAAATTGGCCCGCGCGGGGAGGGCTCGCCGTGGGTAGGGGCGACGCATGCGTCGCCCGTACACACGGGGGGATCAACGCGCGCGGGGGGATCGGCGGGCGCGCGGGGGCGCGCGCGGGGCGGGGGCGCGCGGGGGCGCGGGCGCGGGCGCGGGGGCGGGGGCCGGGGGCGCGCGGCCGGATGCGCGCGGAAATTGGCCCGCGCGGGGAGGGCTCGGCATTGGCGCGGCGCGAGGCCCGCGCGGGCAGGGCTCGCCGTGGGTAGGGGCGACGCATGCGTCGCCCGTACACACGGGGGGATCAACGCGCGCGGGGGGATCGGCGGGCGCGGGGGCGCGCGGGGGGATCGGCGGGCGCGGGGGCGCGCGGCCGGATGCACGCGGAAATTGGCGCGGGCGGGCGCGGGGCCGGGGGCGCGCGGGGGGATCGGCGGGCGTCAGCGGCGGATTTTGGCGATGTAGCGCGGAGGGTTGAGCGCGATGTAGCGGCGAATGATATGGAGCATGGGCTCGGTATCGATGAGACGCTCGTAGTAGTTGCGATGCCAGATGCGAGCCGGCGCATCCGGCCAGCGACGACGGATCTCCCGGCTCGAGGCGGACTTCAGGGAGCCGACGATGGCGCCCACCGAGCGGGGCGGCGGGCCATGGCCGCTCCACAGCGTGCGATCGCCATCGCCAGCGGCCAGACGTCGATCATCGAGATGCAAGAGCCCGTGCACGTGATCGGGCATCACGACGAAGGCGTCGAGCGTCACGCCGGAGAAATGCTCGGGGATCGCATGCCACGACGCCTCGACGATTCGCCCTGCCCACGTAAGGCACATGCGGCGGCCCCGCACTTCGGCGAGCAGGCGCTGTCGCTCCCCCGTCCCGAAGGTGAGGAAGTACCAACCCGGACTGGCGTAGTGCCAACCCCGAATGCGGATCGACCGGCGGTGGTTGCGTCGCATGCGCTGAAGCACGCAGGAAGGACGACTTCCAGCGGCGCGCGATGATGCGAGCCGGATCGCGAATGCGCGATCAATCGCCGCGGGAGGTCACCGTCATCGTGCTTACCTTTCCGCCATGCCCAACACCCAGCCGCTCCCGCCCTGCCCGTCCTGCAACTCGCCCTACACCTACGAACAGGCGCCGCTCCTGGTCTGCCCCGAGTGCGGCTACGAGTGGAATGCCGCGGCCGAGCTGGCCGGGGAGGGGCCGCCGGTGATCCGCGACGCCAACGGCACCCCGCTCGCCGATGGCGACACGGTGACGGTCATCAAGGATCTCAAGATCAAGGGATCATCCCTGGTCGTGAAGGTCGGCACCAAGGTGAAGAACATCCGGCTCGTCGACGGCGACCACGACATCGATTGCAAGATCGACGGCGTGGGGTCGATGGGATTGAAGTCGGAGTTTGTGCGGAAGGTGTAGGGGCGCGCCAGAAATTGTCATCCCGAGCGAAGCGAGGGACCTGCGTACTCGCGATCACGCAGATCCCTCGCTACGCTCGGGATGACATGGCCGAGAGGTCCTTCGACTTCGCGCCGGCTGCGCCATCGCTACGCTCAGGATGACACACTCCGGGCACCCCCCTCACCCCTCACCCCTCACCGATCCAGATCCCGCCGCGCCTTCCCCACCTGCAGCGCGATCTCCGGATAGCCGGGCCGCGCAATCGAGCCGAGCAGCACGCCGCGCTTGAGGCGCTGCTCCTCCCCGTGGCTGAGCCGCCGGACGAAGAGGTCGAGCTCCTCGCGGTTCTTCCGGCGATCCGATTCCTTGGTCCGATCGAGATAGACCAGCTCGTGGACCACGTAGACCGCGCGCGTCGCGCCGATCGAGGCGGCGTAGGCCATCGTCGCGGCGGCGCCCATAAGTAGGTCATGCCGCAACTCCTCGAGGTGCGGGAGTCCGGCCTTCCACGGCGGCAACAGCGCGGTGGCGAGTCGCTGGATGCGCCCCACCACGGGCGACGCTTCGTCGCGCCCGATGGCGCGGGCGGCATCGACGAGGACGTTGCCGAGTCGATCCCCGAAGCGTTCATCGGCAATCGCGTCGACGACGATCGCAAGCGGGCCGTCCTCGCAGTGCGCGGCGATCGCGAGGTCGGCGATCCAGCTGGTGTCGTCGACGGGGATGGTGGGGTGGACGTGTATGCTGCCGAGGGTGAGGCCGACGAAGCCGCCGCTGTCGAGCAGCGCCGCGAATTCGTCGGGCTCGCTCGCCCGCCGGCCCTCGGGCCACCAGGCCCGCGCGAGCGCGCGCGCGCTGCGGCCGTCCTTCCATTGCTTGGGGGGAATTGCGGCGGCCCAATCATCGATCGTGGTGACGGGGCCGTGGTCGGTGCGGAGGGTGATGGGCATGCGGGAATGTAGATGATCGATGATCGATGATCGATTTTCCCCGCCCCCGACCGAAGGGAGGCGGCGGGGCCTCCGAAATCGCTGCACTCGGTCGCCAGAAGATGAAGGTACCGAGTGCATCTGGTTCGGAGGCCCCGCCGCTCGGGCTGCGCCCGAGGGCGGGGAGATTATGAGTTCCCTACCCCCGCCTCGTCGCGATCCACCACGTCGTCCCGCCCGGATCGCTGACGCCGCCGCGGCGATCGGGATCGCCCTTCTGCTCCGGCTCCTGGACCGGGGTGCCGCCGGCGGAGATCGCGCGGAGGAAGGAGGCGTCGACATCGGGGAGATAGATATGGACGTGCGCGGCCACCGGCGGCCATCCCGGCGCCGAGTCCGCCACCATCACGACCGTGTCATCGATCCGCACCTCGGCGTGCCGAATCCGCCCGTCGGGCGCCTCGATCGTCTGGATCAGCGAGGCGTCGAACGCGACCCGCAAGAAGTGGATCGTGGCCTTGGCGTCGGAGACGATCAGGTAGGGGGCAACAGAGGTGTAACCGGCGGGCTTGAAGTGCATGCGGGCTCCCAGGGGGTGGGTTACCAGAATTGTAGCCACGCCGCCCAGGGGCGATGCGCAGTATGGAACAATGCGCAGAAGCTTGGGAGATTGGGTCATCGTGGAGGGGTGAGGGGTGAGAGGTGAGGGGGGTGAACGGTGAACGGTGAACGAAGGGCTGTCATCCTGAGCGGAGCACCCCGAAGGGGTGCGCAGTCGAAGGATCTGCGTACTCGCGATCACGCAGATCCCTCGCTACGCTCGGGATGACATGGCCGAGAGGTCCTTCGACTTCGCGACGGCGCTGCCGTCGCTCCGCTCAGGATGACAACAGCCTGGCCCCCCTCACCCCTCACCGTTTCGTCGTTCACCGTTCACCGTTCACCGTTCACCCAATCCCCCCTCCTTCTTCGGCCCCACCAACATCATCGACGGCGGAAACCCGAAGTTGCGCCGCGACGTGCGCGCCAGGTGCGGCGCGTCGGCGAAGCCGGCGGCGTGCGCCGCCTCGGAGAGCGATGCGCCTTCGGCGAGGAGCTTCCAGACGCGGAGGAAGCGGCGCCAGAGGATGTATTGCCGGAGCCCCATGCCGAGCTGCTCGACGAGCAGGTGCCGGCAGCGGCTCGGCGAGAGGCACGCCTCGCGCGCGACTTCTTCAAGTGTGAGCGGACGTGTGAGATGGAGATTGATGTAGCGCGTCGCGCGGAGGATTCGCTCGTCGGTGACCATCGTCGGCTGCACGCCGTCGGTGAGCACGCTCAGGAAGCGACGGATCGCCGCGACGAGCTGTTCGTCACTGCCCTTGAAGTACTGCTCGAAGACTTCACCGCGCTGGGCGTAGAACGACTCCGGCATCGGCGTGATGCCGAGGTCGAGGTGATGCTCGATCAGCGCGCGACCCTCGCGCGTCTCGGGTTCGACGAACATCACCGCGTTCACGGGGAGGCCGTATGCATCCATCGTGTGCGGCTGGCGCGACGCGATGATCGCGCCCGAGTAGGCCTGCCACGGCGAGTCGGTGTCGGGGCGCAGCTTCACGCCCGGCTCCGAGCCGAAGACGACCTGGATCGCGTAGTGGGAATGCGGCGGAACGAGGCCGACCTTCTCGCCGATGAAGAGACAGCCGCCGTCCCACGACACGAATCGTCCGACGCCGCCATGCACAGCCGTCACGCACCGCTCCATCTCAGGGGGTGAGATAGAGTGTACACACGGCGGGCCGGCGCGCTAGACCATCGCCCCCCGCATCACCGCCGCCGCGACCAGCTCGGCGTCGGCGCCGACGCCACCGATCAGCGCCGAGGCGATCCGGCGCTGCTGCTGGAGCCCGACGAAGTGGAGGCCGGGGGTATCGCGCGCCGCGCGGATCCAGTCGTGCTGCGGCTTGAGGCCGGTGCACCAGATGATCGTCGCAGGCTCGAGCACCTGCTCGCCGCAGATCGGCATCCCCTCGATCTCGCCGGAGAAGCGGCCGACGCGGACGATCCCGGCCGCGGGAATCGACGCGCGCGGGATCCCGATCAGCGAGTCGCCGCCGCTGCCGCGGGTGATCCGCCGGCCGAGGCGGGTGTCGAGCGGGAGCTTGGAGATCACCGGCCAGATCCAATCGAAGAGGTCGCGGCCGAGCACGCGGCGCGGGAGATAGCCGGTGTCGCGGCCGGCGAGCCAGACCTTCCGGAAGCGGGCGATCTCGAGCGCGATCTGCGCGCCGGACGGGCCGGCGCCGACCACCAGCACGGGCCCAGGGGGGAGCCCGAACGGGTTCTGGTACTCCAGCGACGTCAATCTGCAGGATGTCTGGGGGCGAGTCGTTCCGCCCCCTTGGGGATCACCGGCTGCGCGAAGGCGCCGGTGGCGACGACGACCTGGTCGGCCTCGATCCGCTGCTCGCCGACGGTGAGCCGGAAGCGGGTGCCGTTCCAGTCGAGCGCGTCGACCGCCGAGTTGCCGCGTACCGGCAGGTCGAAGCGGCGCGCATACTCGGCGAGGTACGCGGCGACCTCGTCCTTGTCGGGGAGGTGATACGACGGCGCGGGGAACGGCATCCCGGGCAGCGACGAATAGCGCGCCGGGGTGAAGAGCCGGAGCGAGTCCCAGCGGCTGCGCCAGCTCTCGCCCAGCTCGGCGGCCCGGTCGAGAATCACGAAGTCGGCATCGTACTTGGCGAGGTGATAGCCGGTGGCGAGGCCGGCCTGCCCGGCGCCGATGACGACGGTTTCGAAGCGCTCGACGCGAGACGGCGCGGTGACAAGCTGGTCGAGCATGGGTCATCCCCTGGGCCCGGGTTCCGAAGGGCCACCCTGTGGTGGCGCGAACGGATCCAATATCAGGCGCGGTGGGGGGGCGGGACTTGAACGAGGGGGCTGACTTTGCGGGACGATGGTCGATGATCGATGATCGATGATCGATAACCCGCTTTCCCCGCCCCCGACCGAAGGGAGGGCGGCGGGGCCTCCGAAGCGGCCACACTCGGTGCCCCCAAGGCGTGTCATCCTGAGCGGAGTCCGCGTAGCGGACGAAGTCGAAGGACCTCTACCCGGTGCGCTGGGATAGAGGTCCTTCGACTACGCACCCCTTCGGGGTGCTCCGCTCAGGATGACACCATTACTCCAACCCCGCCAACACCTCCAGCAACGACTCCCAGCTCGCCTCAGGAGTGGGCTCCACGACCTGCCACTCCTCTCTGGGGATCGTGATCAGCATCCCGCCATCGACGGTGATGTCCAGCGAGGGGACGGTGCCGAAGAGCTGCTCGCGCGGGCCGTCGGGGAGGAGGCCGATGACGCGCGGGAGGCCGCCGACGAAGCGCCTCAGCGGGAGGCCGCAGGAGAGGCACCAGCCGGTGATGCCACCGTTGGCGAGCATCCCCGAGAGTTCGGTGCCGCGCGCGTGGCCGCCGCAGACGGTGCAGCGGCCGGTGAACCACGCCGGCTCCTCGTGCCACATGTCGATCAGCGACCCGACGGTGAACGGTCCGGCGGTGAGGTGAACCCCTCGACAGCCGGTGCCTGGCACGCCGAGGTCGGCGTGATGGCGTCGGAGCCACTCGGCGTGGCGGTCGATCGTGGCGAACACGGTGGCGAGCTCATCATTGGGGAGCGCAAACGGCTCCCAGGGGAGGGGTGTGACGTAGGACATGCGGCACCTGTGCGATGAACGATGCCGTCCCATTCGCGCATGGTTCCGACCCGGGGAGGGTCGGCCGGCAGGACCACCGATAAGGCACGGGTGGTGGCGGGTCAGGGAGCCGGAGCTCTCGCCGCACTCGACATGCTGGCCACCGGGACGGGGGTGGGCCGAAGCGAAAGGTAACGCGGGGATGATCGATGATCGATGATCGATTCCCCCGCCCCTCAGCCGCGGCCGTCAGGCCGCGGAGAGGCGGCGGGGCCTCCGAAGTCGCTGCACTCGGTACCCCAACAACTATTGAGCGACCGAGTGTATCTGCTTCGGAGGCCCCGCCGCTCGGGCTGCGCCCGAGGGCGGGGAGGTTATCTCAACGGACGCGCCGCTCGGGCTCCACCCGAGGGCGGGGAGGATCCTACTGGCGCATCCGATACGTCACCACGCTCTCCACGCCGAGGGAATCGCGCTGGTGGGCCAGGAGATAGTCACGGCCGATCTCGTAGACCTCGAGGGCCGGCCATTCGGCGCGGCAGACGGCGCGTCCCTCGGGAGAGAAGGCGATCCACGCGCGCCGCGAGGAGTCGGTCGCGGCACGCCCGCGCACCCAGATGCGCCCGTCTTTCCCCATCACGATGTTGGTCACCGCCGGGTAGCGCTCGGCGACTGGCCGCTTCGGATCGAGCATCGGGTCGACCAGGCGGGCCTTCATGTCGGGCGAGATGTCCGGATACTGCGCGGCGAGCTCCGCGCGCGCCGCAGCGACGGCGGCATCGGTCACGGTGCGGTCCTCGGTGGTCCAGCGGATCACCAGCGACGGCACCACCTTCTGCCCGACCTTGTAGATCACCAGCTCGGGCTCATTCCAGGTGGCGACCGCGAGTCGATCGCCGCTGCCCTCGACCTGTGCCGCTCCCTCGAACCATGGCCGCATCCAGACCGACCCCGGATCGGCCACGGTCTGACCCATCCGGCCGCTCGGCACCGCCATGACGGTGTCGCGCAACGCGCCGTTCGGTCCGTAGCGCAGGATCGTCACCGAATCCATCACCCAGTTGGCGCGCCGACCGATCTCGGCCTTGCCGAAGATCTGCTGACCATCGTCGAAGATCGCGGCGACGTTCGGGGAGTTGATCTCCGAGGGCGCGGTGACCACGGTCCGCGCGAACTTCATGTCGGGGCCGAAGAGATGCCACTGCCACGGGCTGTAGTCACCGACCCAGAGCGTGTCGCCGACGGTCCGATACATCAGGAAGGCGTCGGTGAATTCGCCGGGACCCTTCCCCTCGCGCCCGGCACGGCCGACCAGCGCGCCGGTCGAGTCGTACCAGCGCACCTCCTGCGTCCCCTGATTCACCAGGGCGATCCGGCCATCGGTCAGCCGACTGCTCCCCATGACGCGATGCAGATACGTCGCCTCGGAATCGTCGGCGCTGCCGATCCGCACCGACGGCACGCTGTCGAGCGTGCAACTCGCCGTCACGGCCGTCATGGTGTTCTCGGCGATCGTCACGCCGAGGCTGTCTCGGGTGGTGAAGGCGGCGGTGGGCTTGGCAGCGTCGGCACAGGCGACGACCAGGAGCAGCGGCAGGATGGCGCGGAGCGGATGCATGCAGGAGCCTGGGCAGGAGGGGGAGGCCACCGACGCGGATGGATCAACGATACCGCAGGGTGGTGGGTGGGGGGAGGGTGGCGTGGGGGGAGGGTGGCGTGGGAGCGTGGGGGGGTGAACGGCGAACGGGATGATGGATGATGGATGATGGATTCCCCCGCCCCCGACCGAAGGGAGGGCGGCGGGGCCTCCGAACTAGACACACTCGGTACCGCTCCGACTGCATGACCGAGTGCAGCGACTTCGGAGGCCCCGCTCGACCACGCGCGATGTAGTCCCCAGCCGCGACACTTGCGACGCGAAGGCTGCTAGCTCCCCACATTCTCACGAAGGAACCGGGCACAAAAAAAGAGACCCGGGATCGTCACCACGCGGCGAACAACACCAAGTGGGAGAGGACTTGCCCGGGGACAGTGACCGTATGGTACGAAGTAGCGATCCATGATGCAAGAGATGTAGGCGGAGGCGGGGACGTCGAGAGCCTGCCCTGAACGAAGCGAAGGTCCGTGCTGCGCGCTGAAGGACTGCCTAGGCAACTTTCCGCGTGCGCTTTACCGTCAGGGTGACGTGGACCCCGGCATGGGCAAGCATGTTGACCAACCCATCGATACTGAAGAGTTCGATACGCCCACGGACCAAGTCACTGATGCGTGGCTGCGTGACGCCGAAGAGTTGGGCACCAGCGGCTTGGGTCAGCTTGCGGCCCTCGAGCATGCGACGCACCTGCACCATCAATTCGGAGCGAAGCCGCAGGTTTTGCGCCTCTTCGGGGGGGAACCCGACATCGCGGAACACGTTGCCACTGGAGCGCTGCACCTTCGTTGCCATGTGGGCTACCTCCTCGAGCGCGAGCGGATCAGATCGCGCAACCGTCTTGGGGATAGCTCGATATACAAAGTTCAGTATTGTCCGTCAATCTGCGCCTCCGGGTTGCCCGAAGGATGGAGGGCTGATCCTGGGCCCGCGGAGGCGATTTGGACGCGGGAATGGACGCGGAAATGCAGGAGGAACGCAGCGGCGCGGGGTGACTTTACAGCCGCGCATGCCTGCCCTGAGCGAAGTGAAGGGTCAATGCGCGGCGATGGTGGGAAGATCTGTCATCCCGAACGCAGTGAGGGACCTGCGTGATCGCGAATGGGCAAGCGCTTGCCCGCTCACGACTACGCAGGTCCCTCGCTTCGCTCGGGATGACGGATTGGGGGGTACCGAGTGTATCTGCTTCGGAGGCCCCGCCGCTCGGGCTGCGCCCGAGGGCGGGGAAACTCCATCCTCACACCCCCGGCGGCAGCATCCCCATCGGCGTCTCGGGCGCCGCGTCGTGCCGGGTGAACGGCCCGAAGACGTTGCGGACGCTCTTCCAGGTGGCGAGGAGTTCCGGCTCCTTGGCGAAGCGCTTCTTGTTCAGGCCGTCGAGGATGCCGACGATCTCGGCGCACTCGCCGGCGAGATCGGTGAAGTTGGCGCGCGCGGCGATGTGGTCGCGGCGTCCCGCGTCCACGTCGAGCGAGGCCGACTCGAAGGCGGTGATCGAGGCGGTGAGGTCGGCGAAGAAGCCGTCGCCGAGGCCGAACTCGAGCAGCAGCGCCTCCTGGGCGGTGGCGGCGCCGAGCATCGCCTTGGCGTGCGCGACGATGGCGCGGTTCGGGCCCTGGTAGTCGGGGGCGACGAACTTGCCGGCCAGTGCGGGGTCGCGCTTCGCCGCCCGCTCGGCCACGTGCACCAGGTGGCGCAGGTTGAGCGCGAGCTCGTTGCGGACGACCTTGCGGCGGGCGGTGGCGGCGCGTTCGGCGATGGTGCCGAGGCGCTCCTGGGCGAAGACGGTGTCGACGCGGGCGACCAGCGCCTCGAGATCGGTGACGACCTTGAGGTGGCTCGCCCCGGTGGCGGGGTTGGCCCGCTCGAAGGCGAGCGTGCGAGGTGGTTGAGGGATTGTTGGACAGTGGAGGGGGAATGTTGGGGGTTGTGGAGGTGTTTGACCCGCCCCTTCACTCCAGAGTGCGCTTCGCCCCACACGCAGCGCAAAGCTTGGCCTCCGGTGTCCGCAGTGGCTTGCCACACGCCGCGCAGGGCGGTCCGTACAGGGCGAGTGCGGTGGTGCCACGAGTGCAGCGGGGTTCGTCTCGGGCAAGCCGGTGATGCGCTGATACTCGGCGAGCGCTGCGCCTGCCGAACAGGCCGCGACGTGTGGTCTCTCTGCACGAAGCAAGGCGGCCGACCACCGCGCACTCGGTCCTCGTCCAGCATCGGGCATCTCCATCTGGCAGCGCCAGCAGTAGAGCAGTTGCATTCGGACTCACTCCGTCACTAACGGTGGCGTGGTCGGCCTTGTGCGGTGCAGCGCCAAGTAGGTGGGCAGCGCGGCGCAAGAACGGCGGCGATGTGCCCCGACTCCAGCACCGCGCCGAAGTGCCCATCGCAGAAGCGATCGTATCGCACGTGCCCGTAGAGCAGTTTGCGGAGCGTCACCAGGCGGGCGCGACCGAGGGCGCGTGGGTCATGCATCAATTCATCGGCGCGCCGGCCCCACGCGCTCCAGTTGAATTCGATCATGACACCCGACTCGTAGAGTGCCTTGTGAAGGCGCATCCCGACCGGTGCGAGGTCGTAGTAGGGGAATTGCCCTTCCTTCCACACCATCCGCCCGGCCTCGAAATCCGGTGCCTCGAGCTCCGGGAAGAAAGGCGAGGACGTCGCCCCAGTGAGGGGTGTCGGTGTTGCGATTTGGCATTGCGGAAATGTAGGGTGTGGGTGTGACAGCGACAGCACGCCAGCCGTTATCCACGAAACCAGTGGCCTGACATGTCGGCCTTCAAGCCGGACTTGGCGATCAACAGGGCTGCACATGCCGAGCAGACTCTGACAATGCCACGATTCGACTTGGTGAACTGGTGGAAAATCGAACCGAGTGCGTGGCACTTTGCGCAATGGCCTCTCTCCGACACCAAACGATCCCGTGTGGTGTGGAGCTGAATGGGCTCCTCCGGGGCCGATTGAAGTCGCTGGTCATACAGTGCATCGTTGGGAACCACCGTGACCGTACGCGTTGCCACGACGTGAATCAGGCGTGAGCGGTGGCCGCGACGGCGCGCTGCGTTGGGGCGAGGGGCGCCTGAGAACGGGCGCTGGCGCGACCTGTGGAACAGGTGGCTTTGGTTTCTCCCGCGGTGGTGGCGCTGCCACCACTTTGCCTCGGCACGTGCTGCTCGTGGGCCTTCAGCAAGCGGACATCGAAATACTCGGCACACTTGGTACATGCTCGAAGTCTCACAATGTCTCCCCTTCTACTAGTCGTTCGTTGTTGCCCTAGTTCTGGTAGACGCCATAGCCCTGAGACCGGAGTTCCTCCGCGTACGCTCGCTCGTATTCTTCCGCTATTCGAGACTCCTCACGATCGAGTTGCTGGCGGAGCTTTTCCCGCACGAGTTCAAGCCCAAACTCTCTCGCCGACCTGCAAGACTTATAGCCGTTCAGATGTTGAGCGAACCTTGTTTCGGGGTCAGTGTCCAGGTCTTTCCGACGTAGAGAAAGTCGCGGAACCACGGTCGACTCTGTGTTTTGCTCGATAAAGCGATCATCTTGCGCCACTTTCGGATCAAGCCGAACCACATACAACCAGCGCCCACCTTGGGTAGTCGCTGTTGCCCAGTCACGAGGCTGGCGCAGCGGTAGATCCCCCGCAGGATGCCGTCTCGGCCGTGCCCGCCGACCGAGCGCCAGAATTTTTGGCGGCCTTGCGAACCCGGCGGCCGAACATTGTGCGAACGAAGTAGTGCAGCACCATTCCATCCGCATTCTCGAGCTGTCTGGTCACCTCTCCTGCCACCGCTCCCCAGTTCGAGCTCCATCCGGTCGAGATGAAGTCCACGATTAGGTAAGGGGCATCCACCTTCAGGATTTCGGCGGATCTCTTCCTCGTACTGGATCTGCATCTCGTTGCCTCCCACCACTAAGAGGCGTATGTGACGCTTGGCAGGGGGCGCTGGCGGTGGCTCGAGCTTGCCCTCGAGACGATCGAGGCGACTGCGCAGCTCTGCAACTACCTCGTCCACGTGCTCAAACTCTTCCAAGCGCTCAAGATACGAGACCGCTTCCGCCCTTTGCCAGAGCTCCGGGCGAGCGAGTGCTTCTTGAGCCAATTGGATGAGGAGTCCCACCCCCGCGTCTCGATCTCCGCGTGCCAGCTGCAACTCAGCCTCCGCCAGGCGGAGCTCTTCAGGTTCTCGGATGGAGGTCAGCCGCTCCTCGGTATGAAGCAGTTGGATCGCGTCTTGAGTCCCGATCCCCCTCGCTGCCAGCTCAAGCACTGATCCCAATGCCTCGTCGGCTTCGTCAAGGAGCGCTTCGTGGCGGAGCAAGCCACAAAGCGCAGTCTTTGCGGCGTCAGCCCGTCGACTGGTGGAAAGTCCGTCCTTGCGGCTGCGTTCCAGGAATGCCAAGGCGACCGCTGGGATATCCGTAGCCAGCTGGGCCAGGGTGGGCACAATGTCTTCGCCGCGCTGCCTGACCAAGGCACCGAACATCCGCCCCGCAAGTTCAACGTCGGCCGTGCCTACGGCGGTGAGCACGGACTCGAGCATCCAACTGGGGATTCGGAGCTCCTCGGTCGTGGACTCGAGCAGCCGAGTCCCCGCCGAGAGGACCGTTCGGGGAGTCCCACCCTCCAGACAGACCGCCAGCGAGTGGTGCAGGTCCGCGCGATCCAGTAGCCCAGAGCGCGTATACACGTCTGGTCGATTCCGGAACGCGGAGAGGGCGCGCTCAAGTTCAGCCCGTGCGAGTGCGAAATGCTCTGACAGCAAGTGGAACATCCCAAGCGCATATCGCGCATGGGCGGCACCGTCCGGATCGAGATCAATTGCCCGATCCAACAGTGGCCTGACATCGGCAAGGCGTCCCGCCTCCGCCACAGCGTCACCCCGTTCCTCGGGTAGGACGACATCAGCGAGCTCCCGCCAGCCGGCATCCATGAGCGCCAGGTCCGTGAGCGGCGTCTGGAGCGGAGTGCTGCGTCTTGATCCTCCTCGTCGATCAGGGGCACCACGATGCTCCTGGCGGCATCGAACTCACCGGCAAGGCGGGCGGCAGTGTGCCTGCCGGCGCCTGCCGCCGTCCGAACAAAGTCGTCGGGGACGGAATGCCCCTGCTCTTCGGCAACGGCGAGTCCATTCCGGAGGCGGTCGAACGCCGGCCGTGCCGTGGCGAAATCGCGCAGCAGCAAGTGGCTCGAGGCAAGCGCGAAGAGGCGGCGCCCCGATACGTGGCGACGCCGCCACGGCCTTGGGGCCGATCGAATGCGATCGCTTCCGTGCTGGCGGCCGGCCTCCCACAGCACGCCCAGCAGGAGGTGGGGCGCCGCCTCTGCACTCGCGCCCATGCCGTCGTTGCCAAGTTGGCGACAGAGGGGATCGGCATCAAACAGTGCGAGTACCTCCGCATCGCGCTGGCGACGCAAGCAGACCGGCAATCTTGCCGGCCAAATACCACCGTCGCGCGTTCTCGGATGTCCCGGCGGGCTGCGGGGCGAATTGCCCCTTCATCGAAGAGCGCCGAGAGCCGCCCCGCCGCATACCATGACTGGTGGCGCTGCGGATGGGCCGCGACCAGCTCGGCAACCAGGCGCCGCGCAGCCTCCATTGGGAGGGCCGCCTCGGCGTGGTTGGCCGAATTGACGAGGTGGACAATGACTACGTCGTCAAGAACTCCGAGCTGCTGTCCGATTCCGGGAAGCGCCAGACGGAATCCGCGGAGGCGCGGTTCGGTCGTCCTCGGACTCCTGCTTCGCTTCGGGCTCGTCCTGTTGAGGGGCTCCTGGCACTGCGGCAGCAGCCGCTGGGGATAACGCATGCAACGCGTCGCCAAGACCTGGCCATCCCTCGGGGATGATGGCCAGGAGACACTCGAGATAGTGTCGCGCCTCGCTCCCGTGCTGTTCCGGCAGGGCCGGCACCGCACGGGCGACCGCCTCAGGGGTGACGAACGGAGGCGACTGTTCGTCGGTGCGACGAGGCCCGTCATGGGCAACACCGACATGCCCAGAAGAAACTCTCCTGAATCGTGGGATTCAGGTCGATGTAGTGGGCTTTCAGCAGACTTTCAGACATTAGCTGCAGGAGTCTCAAGCGCACGTCGGACGATGTCCCGTGCCAGCTGCTGGACAGGGCCATTTCGCGAGCGTTTCGGGGCGGAATCCCCCGACACGGATCACGAAACGGCGAATGATGTGACTCCGGAAGTCGCGATTGCTCCGGAGGCGAAGCGCAACGGCCGCCTCGCGGGAGGCGACCGGGAGGGCGCGGCAAAGTTCCATGATCATCGTCGAGCACCCTCCACGATGTGCTGCCTACGGCCAGTTCGGCCGCGGCGCAGGGTAGACCGGCAGCGTCGGGCAGCCTGGTGCCAGTGACCGTACCGTAGGTCGAGCCCCCAATGCGCTGACTCGTTCCGTAGAGATTGGCGCCATTTGAGCCGGTCGCGTTGAGGAAGGGTCGACGAACCGATCCGCTGGGCGGTGCCGTTGACGTTCACGCCAGACTGGGTGCGGTAGTTGAGATAGTCGATGTTGCCGATCGTCTGAGTGGTGCCCGTGGTCCCGCGATTGTCATTGTCGTCAGGGAGCGGTTCGAGCCGATCCGCTGGGTCGTGCCGTACCCGCCGCGGTTGTCGTTGGTATAGGTCTGCTAGACCAATCTTCTGCGCGGTGCTCGAGTAGCCATTCGAACAGGTCGAGTAGGTCATCGTGCCAATGGTTTGGCTGGTGCAGGAAACTGACTGGGCCTCAGCGACGGCCGGGAGGCAGAAGGCTGCGACTACGAGGATGAACGACTTCATGGGGACCTCGGGGAGAATGGCTTGGGCAGGCCGGAACGAGCTAGCAAGGTGCAATTCGCGTTCCCCGACGGGCGACGAGCTAACACATTGACCAGTAATGCGTTGGCCGAGCTGACCACACCAAACGGTCATTCGATTGTGGCGCGGCTGCGACGTTGAGGCCACCAGGCGCGGGGGGACCGGATTGGCGGAGGCTCAAGTCAACACGGAACGAACCTCGCCTTGGGGTGTGACAGCTGCGCCGCCTTCCCCCCAGACCCATCTCACGCAGCGGCGCGCAATCTGCGCCTGCCACCGAGCCGCGTCATTACTCGCACGGCCGATGCTACGGCTCTCCAAGCCCCAGATCCGAGTGAATTTCCACGCCGAGAACGGCCCGAAGCCCGATCAGTGAGGCCGGCAGCTCCCCGCCCAGCGCAAGGATGACCGCGCAGTCGACATGCCTCTGCTCAGCCTTCGCTTCTGCTTCGATCACGGCGAGGTAGCTCGACGCATTGAAACATGCCCCGCACGACCTCGCCGAGGCTGGCGTTTGGCGGCTTCACTTCGACCGCGATACGACGCGCCGCGGAAGAGAATTCCACGTCGAGGCGATCTCCAGAGTAGAGACACACTTCCATCCTGCCTGGAGCGAGGGACGCCGGCAGCCCGACAAGTTGTGGGCGCGCGGCCACTGCCTTCTTGAGAACGAAGATGGCCCCTCCCCTCACCAACCCCTCCGCCTGCGCCGACTTCCTCCACCGGGGGTAGTGCGCTAGACGGTGGTGGGACCGGATCGAGATCATAGCGGCGAAGCACCTCAGGCCATCGATCGAAGGAGAAGACCTTACTCAACATCGCATCGATGATGATCCGCCGCTGCCGTGGCGAAGCCTTGGTGAATGTCTCGGCGTCGGGCGCAAACCACGAAATACCCTCCCCCGGCAAGCCGCTGTCCCGATTCACAACCAGCGCTTGGATTGGGGGCACTTTCTACTCGTCCGAGTCCGACCCACCTCCAACATCGAGTTGCCGATCGCCCCAAGCACGTAATTGAGATTCCGTGGGTTCGGCATACCGAGCTCCAGAGCGAGCTCGCCGTAGCGTATCGTCTGACCGGCTATTGCTTGGCGAACAAGGATCGGGAGGGCAGCACGAGCTCGAACTTGGTATAGCTTGTCGCCATTGAGGTCACCCACCAATGCTTCCCCAGTTTCCGTCACGTGTCACCCCCCAGTATGCCCAATTCTCCTTGATCATCCGGCCTCTCCTTCCGCGGTGGGCCAGATGGTGCCACAAGTCGACCTTCAGCAATTGCGAGAAGTTCGCGCTCGAGCTGCTTCGCGCGATCCGTAGTTCGATACGAGAGCTCAGAACGGATGTCACCAAGGATCTGGCCGTTGTGAAGATTCTCGCGCGGGCTATTTTTTAGTTCGTCGAGCGTGGTCTTGAAGAACGGTCGAGTCACGATATGCCATCCGTCAGGGGAGCTGGATTGTCCAATTCTGTCATTTCACTGCTTCTACTAGGATAGCCCTGCCAGCGGATCGCCTCCTTTACCATCGCCCGTTCTGCTGCCCTGCACCCTCACCGGTGTCATCCTTCCATTGCCGCCGCCACACGTTCTGCAACCGAAAGCACGGGTGCACAATGGACACGATGACGCAGGGTGGGATCGAAGCTCCCGCAAAAAGCACATTCTCTATGAGCGAGTGGCCGGCGGCGTCCCATTGCTTGAAACTGCCCTTTGCCGTCCAAGGGCTAAGCTGGGAGGAGAGCGGTCCAAGGAAGGGGGGACGTACTTGCCCAAGGCGAGGATGAGTGCTGGCCGCTGAGTAGCGACCTGCGTCATGAAGAACTCCTGACAGCGTTTCACGAAGCTCGGACACTTTGAGCCAGGGAAGCGACCTGTCGTCTCATCGCCCTCCCTCAGCCCCATATAGATGTTCGTGAAAAAGCACTGCTCCTTTGGGACTGCGACGTCGTCCAAGAATGTGCAGAGATTCCGCCAGGTAGGAGACTTTAGGTTCTCCTCTTCATGCTTCTTGGACCATTCGTACCCGGCCTCGTTATGGAAGTCGTGGCCCAAGACCATGATGCCGCCGACCGGGAACACTGGGAGTTCTCGCGCTCCCGGCATCCAAAGTCCAGTGCCACCCGGAAAAGGCTCTGTCCCCACGATTTGACTGGGGACTTCGACAACTCCCTCTGGATACGGCGCAATTCCTTGGTGAGCTTGCCAAAGTGCCAAACTGGGATGGATGTCGCTCACAGCCCAGCTACGGGCAGAAAGACGTTGACGACACCTGATTTTGCGAGGTCACCGGAAATTCCGAGGTGCTGGTACACCTTGGGGAGCGCGGCCTTCCACTCTGCCGCCGAGCCAGGCCCTTTCATGTCATGATCGCCGTAGAAGTAGAGGAAGACCAGATGCGCATCAACACCGTGGCTGCGCAAGAATGCAAGATGCGCCAAACGATTAGCATACTGATAGAAGCCATTGAGCCAATCGGCTTCAGCCGGCGCCCCGAATTCGTGCTTCGTGCGATCAAGAGAGCCCCTGATGACCGCAAGAGACTTGGCACCCGCTCCACAGGAGGAGGAGAGTTCGCCGAAATGGGCCTTCGCCTCGACGAGGATCACCTCACCGGCAGAACCAACGCCAAGCGCATCCCATTGCGGACCCCCAATCGGCCAGAACTGCTTAAGCGCGGGCAGGAGAGTTGGCTGCCGAACGGATCGCAGGAACCCAGCATCCCGGTACTCTGCGAAATCATCCGCCTCACGCGGGGAAACCCACTCGACGGTCCAGGTGGATTTTCATTCACGACCGGGCGGATCGCCTCGGAAAGAAGAGTGGGCTGGCTGTTCAGCAGTCGCTGCATCCACTTAAGGCTGCCGCGAGTACCAACGGGCTGTGGGGTCCGGGCGCAATTCGCATCACACACCTCCCGAGCTGCTGCTGGGCGCGATTCCGAGAAAGGAATTCAACCGGGCAACGATCATCGCGCGTCGCGAATTCAGGAATTCCGGGTACTGATCAAGCGGCAGGAGGGTAGGATCATCTGGAATGCATTGGGTACTGAAGGCTTCCGAGCCTGCCCGGCTCACGATCTCCGGAAAGTACGCTTCCGGCTTCTTGTCCCGGATGAACTTATTTGTCGCGGCGCTAATGAATGCCAGATTCGCGATATCGTCGATTTCGCGCGACGGGAAGCGATTTTTCAGCTGTGCCTTCGGGAATATGTGGTGAAACTCGAGCTTGTGCTGTGAGCCACTGTGATCCAGCGCGATCGCCACCTTTGAAAGCCACTCCTTAGCGCCTTCTGCCCGGAACGCAAGAAACATCGTCTTGAATAGTGCACTACGTTGCGTCCTCCCCTCCAGGTCCAGGGGAGTGATCTCGAGGCGACCGACCTGCAACTGGAGTCGGCCGAGGAGGTCAGCAACAGATTTCCCTTCCTTCACAACAGTCAGATCCTGATCCAGAATCGTCTCGCTGGAGCCCCGGGAGTAGCGTCCTTTTGCATTCGCCAGGAGGGCCCAGCGCGCCAGCTCAACCGACTCTTCCGGGGTAAGGTGGAATCGGCGATGGTGCCCATAGTATCCGAGAGTGATCATCAGAAATGGAGAGGAAAGCAATACAGGTGAAGTGATCCCACAGTTATTGCGAAGAAAGTTGATCGCGAACTGCATCCCGCGAACGCCTGCCTTCCAGCTCTCCTTCAGCACCTCAAGCGGTAAGCTCCCGACGGTCTTGAAGCGCGACTGTCCCGTCCCATAGACTACGAGATTTTTGAGGTGGATGCCGAGATCCAGCTCAAAACCTTCCCCCTCGCATTCCTCCTGGAACCCCTGGAACACTTTGAGACTGCCACGCCAACGCGCAGTGATTTGTGCTAACGCGAGGTCCGCGCTGCGGAGTTTTGCTCCAAGCGAGTTGACCCGCACAAAGATTTCCGTGACTTCGTCGTATGAGAGCGAGCGATCCAAGACATCGAGACGGTAGACGTACTTCTTGACGGCGCGCAACTTGGCGAGTCGCTGGGTGTACTTGTCAGCCCGTGGATCATCGAGATCCGTGACGCCAGCGCGCTTGAGAAAGGCACTGTCTCCCTCGGACTTGAGCACATCCGTCACTTTAACCCATTGTGGCAACTGTTCCAGCTTCTTGGTCGAAATGACGAAGGTCATCCGATTGAAGCGTTGCAGAAGCTCGTCCTCGGTCGAATCAGCCTCATCACCATCCACCTCATCGGCCTCGTCTTCATCCACGCCTTCCTCGTCGACCTCAGATACCACCTCCAGCCGATCCGGGTGTTCGAGGTTAAAGAGGAGTTCAATCGGAAGCTTCCTGCCGCGGACCAAGAGTGGTTCCCCTCGCAGCACCGCAGAGAGGGAGGTAAGCCGCTGCTGCCCGTCAAGAAGCAGCCTCGTCGTGCGGAACGGGTTGCCCTCTTGGGCAATGGCCATTTCCTGTTGCGGTATTGGGTCGTCGGATTCCCAGAGCAGAATCGCGCCAGATGGGTAGCCCCGGTATAGCGAGTCGAGGAGGTCGCGGACCCGTGTCGAACGCCAGACATAGCGGCGTTGCATTTCGGGGAGGCGCAATTCGCCGCGCTGGATCATGCCGACGAGCTCTGCAACTTCCGCCTCTGCCTTTGCCATCCGGGCTCCTTGATTCTGTGATCTAGCTCACCTGCCCCAGCCTAATCCATCCGGCAGTATCCAGGGATATCCTGAATCGACCCGCCACGAACGTTGGTTTGCTTCGCAATACTCAACTGCTTACACTGCCGGTACTTCTCCTCCGTCTGGAAGAGGAGATACCCGTGCGGATCGAACAACGCTCCGGGAAACCTCTCCAGGTTATTGTACCAGCAGCCATCCTTGTGGTAGAGCGCGTGACGCACGGAGACGTGCCACCGCTTGGCTAGGCCCTTTCCGCTGAGGCGCCCTCCTGCCCGCTCCGGCATCGTCGTGCCCCCCCTTTGCTTACGCTTTACATCACGTGGCTTGCTCGGCGGGCGGTCGGAGCCCATCTCACTACGTTGCAGTTCCGTCACAACCTCCCAGACCTTCTGAGTAGCCACGGAGAGTACTGAGGCAAAGGCTTCAATCTCAGAGGGGTCCATGGAAACAAACTCTACGGAGGGCGCGCTCCCCCTTGGGCGCTGCCTTCGGCTGACGCGAACGGGCCTCCCGGTCTCAGCCCAGTACCCCCAAGATGAATGGAGCAAGCGGTTGCGCTCCTCCCCGAGCCGACCGAGGTGAGCTGCGAGAGCAGCGGTGTCCATGGGCACACTGGTGACACCGGGCGCCGCAGCGAGGACAGCCACGAGCCGATCCGTCATCCATCGATAACCGGCGCCGACAACTACTGCTCGCGCCCTCGCGTGTTCACCCAAGGCAACAAACAGGAGATGTCCCAGCGCTTCTTCAAGCTCTGCAAAACGGAAAACGACATGGCCGAGCGATCGGTAGAGTTCGTCGGTGACCTTCTGCTCCTCGGCATGACTCACAGCGTCACCCACCATCATTCAAAGTCGGCATCGAGTGGAGAGCGTCGAGACTTGTTGGGCGATTTACGCAGCGCCAATAAGTCTCGGTGTCTCATAAGCCAATCAGTCCCCTTCGCCGTGAGAGCGTACGCCGTATACTCCTCACCATTGTACCCTTGGTTCTCAAAGGACTCGAGAAGTCCCTTGACCCCAAGAGCCTTGACGCCCAGAACTGCAGCCAAGTGGGTGAAGCCAGCCTTCGCCATATCGTTCTTGATCGCATGTGCCGAGGGAGCGGAATCGCGATCAAGTTCGTACTCCGCGATCAGCGCTAGGGCAGTCATCTCTATGGCATCAAGGCCCTCGGTCTCCTCCAAGGGGGATTCCACAAGAGTGGAAATCACAGATTCTCGCTGCATCGCGGCCGCGAGCCGCGTGGTGAGCTCCTCCGTGAACGTCGCAAAGTCACTCGAAGAGTCCCTCCGGTACTTCACTACGTGGCGGTGCTGTACGTCGAAGGGAAAATGGGTCCGGCTCCCCTCGTCGCACACGAGTACAAGCGGCAAGCCAGTTGCAATCGCAACCCCCAACTCGAACCACACGTTCGGATTATCAATGGAGATATCCGCCACGCAAGCCACGGCTCCACGAATTCCCTCCATAATTGCGTCGATGGGAATGCTTGCGCGTGGATCACGGTCCACACGATATGGTTCGAGGCCAGCAGCGACGATGGCGGGAGCAATGACATCGTCGTAGCGCTTGTCGAAAGGGCCACCATCGAATGGTTGAATTACGAAGCATGTGGACACTTAACCCCTCCAGACATGGGCGGTGGAAGCGTCAAAGTACGATATCGACAAGGGCCGCGAGGATGGCCGCCGCGACACGACTTGGTTCGCCCGGCGACGAATCCGCAAATTGTCCGGTGAGAAGGGGTCGCCGTACAACCCGACGCATAACTGTTTGCACTTGTTCTTTTCAATGAGCCGGATGACGTGGTCATCGCCTGGGTCCATCGAGTGCCCGTATACATAGAGCGCCCCGGAAATCCCGAGCAGACTCTTGTGCCCACGTACCAGATAGTCACTGTGCCGGATCTGGGCACGTTTTGCGGTGCTGTCCCCATCTGACACGTAGATCGGGTAGAGCTCCTGTTCAAGTGCGGCCCGAATCTGATCCATCAACGCTTCCTGCGTATTTCGCCACGTGTACTTCTGGACCTCGTGGCCGCCATCAAAGATGTGAAGTGCTCCGTGTAGATAGAACATCTTCTGGTTGTACGAATTTTCCATTTCCCACGTTACGTAGGGCGCGGGTCCATCTTCGGGAGTTCTAAACCCATCGCTAAACTCTAGGTTCGGCAAAATCTCCGTCTGCATGACCGTCCAGTACAGCAGGAGGTCATAGTTGAGTGTGTAGACGTCGTTGAACCTCGACAGAAAGCGGCGAGCGTACCCGTACTCCGCCGCGGAGACCTCCGACGGACGGCTCGGATGCCTCCTCCCGAGGGTTTGGACGAGCACTTCTTTGAGTGCAGCGGCATCCCTACGAAGGATCGTGATGACGTCCTGCTGCCCAGGAAGGTATTCCTCAAGAATTTTCGCAGCTGACCTGCAGGCCACGCATAACGGTTTCAAAATTTTGGGTTTGGAGAAGGTCAAATGCTCGGCGCCCGTGTGCACTCAATCTCTCAAAGTTTGCCTGTTCATAGAGTGCACCGTAGGCAAATACATCATCTCGCCAAGCTCGACTGAAGCCGTTGCCAAGAAGTAAGTGCCGCTTCTTTTGATCTGGCTCTAGCGCGATGGCGTCCTCAAATGAGATCACATCAAAGCTCTCACTCATCTCGCTACCATCCTGATGCGGTGCCATTCAAGGTATGGTCCATGCCCGGCACGAAGTCCTTGAATGCTATGACTGCCAGTCAGACCCAGCACCCGCCGCTCCAACTCACCCAGCCTCTCGGACACCAACACTTCGCCACCCCCCCCAATTCCAATTAACCCCGCATCGAACGCCGCATCTAGGTGTGCCGCCAACAACAGCCCGTTGTGCACATCGAGCCGCTCGGCGTCGGTGCAGTCCTTCCACGGCTTGGCATGGCTGGCGCGGAGCAGCTCCCGCTGAGACACCCCGGTAATCGCGCACCGCCCGCCCCAATATTTCTCCAAGGCATCGCGAAACAGATCCTGCCCAACGCGCTGCTTGACCTCCGCAACCCGCTCTGTGGTCCGCGGGCCAGGCATGGAGGCAAGCGTCGCCTCCACCTCTTGCTCCCATCGCTGTTGCGGTTGGTTCGGCAGCACTTGCCCGAGGAGAGCGATTCGGCGTAGCAAGGCGTCGAGGGCCCGGTCACCGTGGCAGGCCCATGCCGCCGCCGCGCCATCGGGCATTGGACCTTCCAGGGACGCGCACCCATCAACGGGCCCAACCTCGGCCACAAGCGCCCATGGGCCCGATGCGACGATGTGATTGTTGCCGTCCCCTGCCAACCAGACGCTCGCCAAGTTGCCCGCCGCGCCGAATCCGAGCCAGCCACTTCCGGCCGGCACAGGAAGGTTGAATCCAGCGTCGTTGGCCCTCATCCGAAGCAGAGTGTTGTCGCGATAGGAAGTCATCAGGCTGTCCCGATCAGCCGGTCCCACGCCTCGAGGACGAGGCGGCGGGTGCGGTACTCGCCAAAGGCGCGAGCTTCCTGGGCCCTTAAGGATCGAAACGTCTCCGTGGGATAGCCATCACCCTTCGCGGCCTCCGGGTCCAGAATGAAGAGCAGATCACTCCGCGACAATCCGTATAGTTTTGCGACGTACACATCAAGTTCCGCGCGCACGGTTGCGGCGGCTGACTGTTCAAGGGTTCCGGAAGGGGGTTGCAGCCCGAGTTCGGTCGCCAACTCGAGCGAGAATGCGAAGCTCCGACCCTCGCCGGGCCCGACGAGGGCTAGCACCCGTCGCCCAAGGTCCACCGCAATTGATGCGTTCACTTGACTGGGCGTTGGGATTGCAATCTGACGCATCGTAAAGAACTTGAACGCCGTTCCTCCGACCTTTTGTCGGGCGACATAGTCGGCGGTGAGGGAATTCAGAATGGCCAACAGACATCCAGACTGGAGGACGGAGCCCGAAGGAAACATCAACAGGAACTTGTCTCCTACACCGTACCGTGGGATTACTGCAGAGATTAGTGTCCTTTTGTCTGTGGCCCGGGCGATATCCCGCCAGCCCAACAACCACGGCCGGTCCCACCCCTTGGCGTTGAGTCGCGCCTCAACCTCTTCCTGCGGCACCCAATAGCGCGGGCGCACCTCGAAGTTCGGATCCCGCTTCTCCTCGGCGGTGACGTTCCGGGCAGCGTCTTCATCGGCACCAGTATACGTGGCCCATCGATGATCGTATTGATGGATCATTTTGGCCTCGTACAACGGCAGTAGGCCCGGCCCGGGGGCTGTCTCAAACAGCCCCGAATCGCTAGTCATGTTGAACAACCCCTGCCGGAACTGGATCCCCCGAAGCGTTCCCATCCTCCCTCGTCTCATCCCAGAGCACGGGGACATTGCGATAGATCTTGGCAGTGAGCTCGGCGTCGGCCTTCGAGCGGAAGATTGGCGCGGTTCCGGTGTTTGGATTGAGGCGCTTCAGGTCTTCGGCCGTGAGAGTGAAGCGGCGCCTTTCATCGAAGCGCTGCTCCGCCTGAGAAAGGAAGAAGGCGAAGGTTGGCTCTGCGAGGCGCCCGATCGTGAGCAAGCAAAACTTGAAGCTCCGGTGCACGCCCTGAAAAAGCGCCTCCCGATTCTCGAAATCGATGAGCGACGCCAATCGCCCATCAGCCACGTGCCGGAAGAAGGGTGCTGTCCCGGCGTCACTGGCGATGCCTGAGGGGAGAACCAGCCCTGCCCGACCATCACGGTGGACGAGCTGCAGCGCGACTTCTGCAAACAGGGCGTACAAATTGACGATCCCATTGCCGGTCAGCGGGAAACGCCGACCACCACGCGCATACGAGCTCGTCGCCTCGGAGAGGTGGCTCGCCGCCTGATAGGCCTGAAACAGGCGCCATCCCGGCGAGTCGATTGGCTCATGCTGCAGCGCCTGGATCATTCGGTCGCGAATGGCCCCGGTCGCCGCCTGCGCAATCGCAGGAGCCCGCACGCTGAAGAACTCAGTGTCGTTCAACGTGACCTTCTCCCACGGGGGATTCCCCACGACGCAATCGAAGCCGCCTCGAGCCATGATTGGGGCGAAGGTGATCGGCCAGTGGAGGAACGGAACGGACGCCGCTACCTCCGCCACCATCGTTCGCATCGCCTCAGGGACCGCCACACCAACCCCAAGATTTCGGAGCGTCCCCGTCGTTGGGAAGTGCTGGCGCGTGCGATCGTCTTTGCGAAGGATGAATGCCGCCACGTAGGCATCGCACGCGAATCGGAAATCGGTGTCCTGAGCAGCACGAGCTCCTGCCAGTGCCGCTTCCTTCGCGGCGACCTCGCTTAGCGTGCCATCGGGCATCGCCTCCAGTGCCGTTAGCGTGGCAGTCCAGGCGGATTGGTCAAACGTCAAGGCAAACTGGCCCGCTCCCCTCTCGCGCTCCAAGTCACGGCGCTCGCCACGGTTTCGCGTCTTCAACGCCGTAGCTGCGGCCCGGTCGTCCCCGGTGAGCGGCGTGAATGCCTCGTCTGGGATCCCTTCCGCGAGTACCGCCGGGTCATGGATACCGAGGATGCCATCGCCGTGCACGAGGTGATGCGCCAGGAACGCCAAAGGCTTCCCAGGCTCCATCGCCTCGAGCCAGAGAGCGATCCGCGCCAGCTCCACGGCCATTGGATTCTTGTCGACGCCGTAGCAGCAGCGCGAGATCACTTCGCGAAGCGCCGAGCGGAAGGCCTGCGGACCTGGCGTTCCATCGCTCCGGAGCTTCGCCAGATGTCCAGCAATCCGCCGCGCCGCGCCGAGCAGAAAGTGCCCACTTCCCATGGCTGGATCGAGAATCGAGAGGCTTAAGAGGGCGTGCTCAGGGTCGTCCGCAGCCAATGCCCGATCGATGAGGGGATCGAGAGCGGAATCGAGCAGCGCCTGCACTAGGGAATCAGGGGTGTAATAGCTCCCCGTCAACCTCCTCGCCGTACCTTGCCCAGCTGCGGCGACGGCCAGTGGCGCATTCGGATCAGGATCGCCCACGAAGCCAAATCGCTGGGCCCCGTCGTGAACTTCCGGGACGAGCTCGAGCAACGACTCGTAGACACTCCCCAACTCTTCAGTCCCCATGTCGCGCCAGTTTACGCGCACCAGCGCGTTCCCCTCGGTCAGCCACGTGAGCCGGAACACCGCCTGCAATAGCGCGTGATTGGGGAGCCTGACGCCCTCAAGGTCCGGACACTGACTTGCCTCGAAGAGGCCGCCAAGCCCGGGAAGCGCCAGTCGCGGCTCGCCGGCAGCGCATCCCCGAAACGTCTGCTGCAGCCCGTCCCAGGCATCATCGTGACGATCGTGCGAGCGCCGCCGAACCGCCCGCTCCCGCAGACGGCGGAGACTGTAGCCGTCCCGGTAGGTCGCCAGCGCTGCCTCCGCGCTTCCCGGGGGGTGCAGGAGTTCGCGCTCCTCGGCGACGAGAAGGAAGATCAGGCGGTAGACCAACCGGAGGAGCTGCTGCTCATAGCCCGCGGCATCGAGAGCACCGCTGGTAAGCGCCTCCCTCAGCACGGCGTTTCCGGGATGCGCCAGGAAGCCATTCCCTAGAGCGCGGAGTGCCTCCTCGACACCATCGCGCAACCGGTCCCGTGCCGCCGTGCCAGACTCGAGCGATTTGCCCCGCCACTGCTCAAGGATGGCTTCGTGCGGAGGAGCGTCCGCAGTCCCGAACCGTGACTCGTGCAACAGCAACCAGAGAAGCGAAAAATCGGCGTACCGCTGTTCACCGAAGATTCGGGCAAGGTCGACCTCGATCCACGCCGGTCGGGTCAGCGAAGCATTGTCCCGCACCAATCGAAGCACCTGCCCGTTCGTGGCGACACCCCACAAGGCCGATTGCTGAGCGTTCAGATACTCCTGGACCAGCCCGAACGCCGAGCGCCGCTTGGTCCCATCGCCGAAGCGGACGTCCCCAGCGTCGAGGTCCTGTTGCCCGGGTGCGACGACCAGCGGAACCCGGCCCCCAACCCCGACCGCGGTTAGGAGAAAGCCCCGATCCTCAACAATCATCGGACTCGTCATCCGAACCAAGGAACCCCATCCGAAGGCCTCCGTGAGCATCGCCATCACGGCCCGCTGACGCCCCTCAGTCTGAGGCCCGGCAGCTTCGACGTCCCGCCAATGTGCTTCGGCGATGCGCCATGCTCGGCCGATTTCGTCGCGAATCTGCAAACCGCGGGGCAACTGGTACGCGTCAGCGGTCTGCTGACCAGCCTCAAGGCTGGCGACCTGGGCGAGGAAGTCTGCGCTCAGTAGCCCGCCCTCGAGCGAGATGGACTCAAAGGCGAGCTGTGGACGGCGCCGACTCATGAGCCCGCCACGGGGAGAAGGATCCATGCCCCGACAACGTCGACCGGCTCCTTGGCCAGCACCGAATAGGTCCCTCGAGCCCGCGCCGCGTCACGGACGCGCCGGTGATCCGCCAGCAGCGCTTCAGCGCGGCGTTTCGCAACATCGCCCAATGCCTGCTGGAAGTCCGCCTGGTGGGTGGTGAGCCACTGGAGCTGTGCCCCTCGAACCGCATCCAGAAGTGTGCCGGTCGGCGTTGCCAACAACAGCGCCGAAGCATCGGCATCGGTCAGCGGCGTATTGGTGCCAGCCACGATGGCGACTGGTAGCGCCTCTTCGACGAGTGAGACGACTCGCTCGCCGCCTCGCTGAGTGATGGTCAACTCATGACGGAGGCGTGTGAGGAGGAGCACGGTGCGCGTCGACACCGCCGCCGTCGCCCAGACGCCGGTGCGGCCGAGCACCGCCGGCCCGCCATGGGTCCCGTCCGCATCGAGAGTCCGCTCTAGGAGCACCTCGGCCAGTACCGTCGGCAGCGGGTGACTGCGCTGCATGGGGATCGCAGACCCGACCGCCTTGTCACCGGGCACCACTCTGAGCCGATCGCCCCCGATGCCCGTCGCATCGAGACGTTCACGCGTTGCAGCGTCGAAGTTGCCCAAGTTCACCGAAATGACGTCCTTGGGTCCCGTCGATGGTTCCGATCCGACTCGCGCGCACGCCGCCATGACAAATCGGCGCAGCTCGGCGAGGTCGCCCAGTGCTTCCTGCGCTCGGATGAATTCGGGTTCGACTTCTTCGGGCTTCAGCCTCCGCTGAGCAAACTTGGTGATCGCCCGCTTGGCTCGCTCCTCGGCGTTGTGCCAGGCCGCGTCCAGTTCCTGCACCTCTTCCATTTCAGGGAGGTCCATCGTGATCTGGCTGCCGCCGCTGGCGCCGCGGCTACGCAGAAGCACGGCCCTGAGTAGTGCCTCCGTAAGCTTGTGCTCCTCGTCCGGAAGAGGCACCGGCACCCCGAGGCGATCCGCGATTGCCTTGGCCTTCTTGATGATGACCTGGAGCACCGCTCCGTCCACTGGGTTGTTGGCGCCGTACAAGAGCACTGCACGAACGGTGGGCGCCTGCTGCCCGAACCGGTCCACTCGCCCTTCCCGCTGCTCGTGGCGCGTCGGATTCCACGAGAGATCGTAGTGGATGACCGCATTGAACTGGGCTTGGAGGTTGACGCCTTCCGAAAGGCAGTCCGTCGCCACCAAGACCCGCTGGCGATCGAGGTCGAAGGACTCTACCTCGTCGATCCGTGCTTCGGACGGCAGTTGCCCGGTAACAGCCTTGACCTGCACGCTCCTGAAGCGTGCGGTCAGGGCGTCCGCGACGTAGGCCGCAGTCGCGATATAGTGACAGAACACGATCGGCGAAAAGCCGTCGTCCAACAATACCTTCACCTGCTGAACGAGAGCTTCCAGCTTCGGGTCGTTCCCGGCCTCAGCCAACCTGTTCGCCTCACGCAGCAGCGCCTGCACCTCGGCGGACCCGGTGTCCGCAGCCGGCTCGAGGTCGTCGGGAGAGTCGCCTTCCTCTGGGTCGAGCTCGAACAACTGTTCTCCGAGGCGGTCGAGTGCTGCGGAATCTCCGCCGGCATCGAGGCGCGTTTGCAGGGCGCGCACCGGCGGCCGCCGGGGATGACGTCACGCAGCGCAGGAGGGCGAGCGTCCCCCAAAAGGCGAGACGGCGTTCACGCGTTCCGCTCCCAGCACTGGTCGTAACGGCCTCGCAGATAATCGAGGACATGCTCAAGGAACTGCTCCCACGCCCCAGTCAATCGGTAGGTGAGATTGGCCGTCTCCCGGATTGGAAAGAGGGTCTCGTCGTGCCATTCGCGGATATCGGCTCGGCGTCGCTGCACCAGATGTCCTGCGAGTCGATCGCGGAACTCCGGTGTCATGGCGCTATCGGGCATTTCGTCGAGCACGGCGAAATCCGGATTCACCAGTGTCAGCAGCCGAACGAAGGCGGTCTCGTCCCCACTGTGCGGCGTGGCCGTACAGAGAATCGCGTGACGATCCGCGTCCGCGAGAAGTTGCCGCAGGAGCTCGTAGCGCTGCTGCCGCGTCCCGACGCCGGTGGTACAGGTATGCGCCTCGTCGACGATGACCGCCTCCGGGCAGCTCCGAACGAACTCGTCGCGACGGCGATCCGTCTTGATGTAGTCCAGAGAGACCACGGTGAACGGATGCGCATCGAAGAGCGAGGTGCCCTGAGGCAGCCCGCGCTCAAGCCGTCGCGCAGTGCCCGACGTCACCGGCTCGGCCGGGAAGTGGAAGCGCTCGCGCATCTCATGGACCCACTGGTCCACCAGGTGCGGGGGGCACAACACCGCGAGGCGCGCGATCTCTCCACGGTCGTACAGCTCCCGCGCAATCAGCAGCGCCTCAATGGTCTTCCCCAGACCGACGTCATCTGCGATGAGCAAGCGAACGACAGGTTGTGACAGCGCCATCATCAACGGGACGAGCTGGTAGGGTCGCGGGGTGACATCGACCTGGCCAAACGATCGGAACGGCCCGGCGCCGCGTCGCAGCGACAGCCGCAGGGCATCGTGCAGAAGGACTGCCCCACTCTGGCTGCCCTCCTGTTGCGGAGTCGGCCACGGAAAGGTTGCGTCCTCTACATTCGGCTCAAGGCCGAGGTGGAGGAGCGTGACGTCGTCCTCACTGCCGGTGAGCGGCCGGAGGTGCAGCAGCTCTCCTCCGCTCCCGGGAAGGACGACCCACTCTCGCCGGCGGGCGCGAACCAACGTCCCGGGTACAAAGGTGCGCGTGCCAGCGGTCATCAGAGAGCCTGTCCGAGGTAGTCAGCAAAGGCGGACAAACGCAGCCGCCCACTTGGTCGTGTCAGCGGGGAAGGAGAAGAGCGTCATTCCCTCGTCGTCGAGGCGCTTTCGTAGGTCCGTTGAGGTGTCAGGGAGCACCACCGCCGCATAGGCAGAGGGCCATTGTGGTGCCGCGTCGCCAGCGAGCGTCCAGGCAGGCAACGTGACACCACTCGCGGCCAGCTCCTGCCGCCACCGCGCGACCCAGCCGGTTCCGGCTTCAGTTGCGTCATCAGTGGGTACCACCGCTGCAACCTCCGTCTCCGCAGCCATCGCCGTGGTACCGGCTGCCAGTCGAAGAAGGACCCGTCGAGCGGCCATGTCATTCCGGTTAACCACCTCGTGGTCGGGCTGATTGAAGTAGGACAGTACACAGCGATGGCAGGCCTTCACGCAGGCATCGCTCGTATCGGCCAGCTCGGTGGCCGCGGGGAGCGGCACAGGGGCAGTCTCCGGTAGATCCAAGTGGAGTAGCCGGAGCGCTTCATAGGCCACACGCCCGAGGGCAGTGGGCTCATGCACCAGGCGCGTGAGGACTCCAGCGCCCCCTTCGGTCGCCTCATAGAACAGCAATCCGGTTCGAAGCTCCCGGTCTGGAAGGGGTTCAACCAGCAGTTCGCCCTCTTCCAACTGGTAAACGAGTTCAATCGCGCGCCGCATCGCGTGCTGCAGCGTTGCACGCGAGGTCGCGGACAGTTCATCGCCCCCGACAAACCGAAGATGCAGCGCGTTCTTCTGGTCCTGAACGAACGGTACCACGCGCTGGGCAGGCACTCGACCGGGGTCTGTGGGTGTGTCGGGGTCATCATCGCCGAGCCCCTTCCCCCACCACCCCGTCACGGGGTTGATGTCGAAGCCGTAGCTTCGGCGGTCCTTGCGTCGACGCAACCCCAGATTGACACGCGTGATCGTGGCGGCGGCCCCGTACTGGAGCGTCAGAATCTCGCCCTGGGCATCCGCGGCCGACACCGTTCGCACACTGGTGCCCACGCCACGCTCGGCCCATCGAAAAGTTGTGAGCAACTCGAAGCCCTGCCGCTGACGATCCTCGTCATCCGCCGTGATCCGCTGCGTGGCCCGCGTGTCCACGTGCTCGATCCGGAGGAGGTGATTGACTAAACGCCCTCCAGCAAGGGACGCCCCGCAGGCATGACAGCCATTCTCGTGCGTGGCGAAATGACCAGCACCACATGTTGTGCAGATCAAGACTTGCTGGACGGGAAGCTGGCCGGCGCCAGGGGCCATGCCTTCACGCACGCCGCCGAGGCGAACCTTCACCACCCGGTAGGTCCGGCCTTCATGATATAGAAGCGACAGCGGGCCAAACTCCGACAGTGCCAAGAAGCGCGGCCGCTGTACGTACGCCTGGTCGCGGTCTCGCTCGCCAGGGATACAGGCCAAGAGGGGCAACCGCGGAAAGTTGTAACCTGGGAGGAAGCCCTCTGTCGCCAAGTAGCGGTAAAGCCCGAAGTCACTCGTGCTGGACTCCTCACCCTCGCGCAGCGCGAGGAGCAAGTCGGTCGCGATTGCTTGGTCGCGCTTGGCGTGCTGGTGGACTTCTCGAGGCTGGGTGTGATCATCCAGGAGGCGGCGAGCCTGATCCCGCTGGTACAAGGCGCTCCGATACAACGAGCGCCAACGGTCAAAAGCCCGGTCTAGTGCACCCTGCGCGCCGGCTACTACCTGAGAGGCCAAGGGTGTGGCTCCGGGATACCACGGGGCACGCTCCGGAGTCAGTTCGTCGGCGAGCATTCCGAGGATCCGCTCCCCCCGCCCTGTTGCATCTGCAGCCGCTGCTTCGGTCCCCAATTCCGCGACGACCTGGGGGAGCATCGCCTGACTCCCTTCCGCACTCATGTCGAGGACGGCGGCAATCGCCTTCGGCATCGGATAACCAGAGGCCGCAAGCCACACCGCCTGCAGATGGCTCTGGACCAGATCCCGGTTGGCGAGATCCAGCAGCGGTGCCCTAACCTCTCCGTGCACCATCGCCCTGGGCTTCCGGAAGAAGTGCTGGTCGTGCGGACTCCGCGCCGCGCAGTAGGTCACCACGAGTGCGGCCATGCCACTGCGTCCGGCGCGGCCACTTCGTTGGGCGTAGTTGGCGGGCGTCGGTGGGACGTTCCGCAGGTACACGGCATTGAGTGCGGAGATGTCAACGCCGAGCTCCATCGTTGGCGAGCAGAATAGCAGCGGCAGGAATGTCGTCGGCTCCCCTTCGGCACGGGCCGCATTGCTTGCAGCCAACTCCGCCCGTTCCTCCGGCCCAAAGCGGAATCGCTGCTCGCGGAGCTTCCGGCGCACGTCCTTCACTTGGGCGGTGTGCTCCCGGGCTTCAAAGCCGAAGAGCGGCGACTCATGGGCCGACAGTTGCACGGCGATGGTCTGGTACAGCTGCGTGAAGAAGGCGTTCGCCCGCTCCACCGGTGATCCCGGAACGTACCGCACGGCGTCTGCGGCGAGTCGCCACCCTGGCCGGTGAAACGGCGTCTGTGCCTCACGTACCACCAGACCGTGCCGGCGCAGGAAGTCGAGCAACTCGTTCAGGAGCGCGTTGTAGCCGTCGGTAGTGGTGTCCCAGCCGCGATTGTCGCCCCAAAGACTGCTCTTCCGGAGTGCCCGACCAAGAGTCGTGGTAAAGCCGCCGCGCAGCAGACGTTCGGCGTCGCGCGCGTTGACATTGCCCGGAGCCTCAACCGTCATCCAGGTGGGAACACGAGGCCGTTCGTCGCGTGCAATCGCCCAGCCCGGAAGGAGAGTGGTCTGGCTCTGACTCTGGAGGGTTTCGAACGCGGTGCGTTCAAAGGCCGGTGCATCAACCGCGGACCCGAGGCGCAGGTGATCGAGGACGGTTCGAATGACGAGCTCCCGCGTCTCGGGCGATGCCCCCGACAGGGTGGCCGGAGCACTCGCCATGGCGGCGTTGTCATGGACCAACGCCTCAAGACGGTGGTAATGAACGCGCACGAGGCCGAGCTTCTCGAGCGTGGGGTTGGTGTAGCGCCAGCTGCGACGCTGGTCGAGCCATACGCGGTAGGCCAGCACCTTGCGAAGCACGGCCGCGCCGTCCTCGACGCGCCCCGGGCCGACGTCCGGCTCAAGGAGCCAGGACGCAAGGTGCGAGTCCTTTGCGAGTTGGCCTGCCGAAAGCGGGCGGTCAAAGCCCAGTGCCTTCTGGATGGCCGCACCAGCCTGGTCGAGGGTCAGACCCTCGGCTCCAGCCGCTTCCACAGCGGCCAACATGGCGCCGCGAAGCAGCACCGTATGGATGAAGTCGTTGAAGTGACCGGCCTGCAGTGCGGCGTCTTGGCGATTGTCGCTGAACGCCAACAGCTTGCGGCTGTGTTCCTCGAGATCTCCGGAGCCGTGCATCCACGCCAACGCCGACGACGTCAGCATTGTCGTCGCTGAAGACCGCCCTTCGGCCGAGAGCGACGCGAGGCGGGTCATGTCCTTCCCCTGGGCGCCCCACGTCGTGCCGCAGCGGAGGCAGTAGCGGAACTTCCCCGGCACGAACCAGCAGTGTTGGCCACTGGCGGAGGTCTCGCCGTCAGGCGCGACATGCACTCCTTCCGCGCGGTACTTCCGGTAATTCGACTTGAGCCGGCGCAGGCCATTCGCCCGGGTCTCGAGCCAGTCTTCGGGGTAGTCGTCATCGGCTCCGGTGAAACGGAAGTCCGCGTCGGCGGCACCCGGATCGAGGGTCAGGAAACCGAGGATTTCACGCTCACCATCGGCCGTCGTGTCGTCGTCATCGTCGGCGTTGGCCCGAAGCGGCCCGTCGTCGATGCTCCGCGGGAGAAAACTCTGCTCTTTCCGCCGCACGGGGTGATACTCGTGCCCGCACTCTCGGCAGAAGTGGGCCTCATAAAGGCGCTTGTCCGGTGCGCCCGGGAGGTACGGCTGTGCATCGAGCTCTACCTTTCGGGTTCCGGCCTCTTCGAGCGTGATGAAGACGGTCCCGGCCCCGGACAGGAATTGGTGGAGCTTGAACGCGAAGAACGGCGACGCCTTGTCGCCCTCCCTACCTGTCCGAGTCGACTCCGGCTTCGAGGCCAGGAGTAGGAATTCGGTCAGCGCACCCTGGCACTCCACGAGTGTCGCACCCGACGCATCACTCAGACGGGCCACGGCCTCTTCAAGTGTACTTGGCTTTGCACGTACCAGGCGCGAAGCTGGCTCGCGGTCGAGCCCGAGAGTGTTCTCGACCCAGATCGCGAGCGGGTGCGCGGCGAGGACCGCATCCGAGGCATTCGCAGGGATTCCACTCCGGATCGCCGCGGCGAGACGTGGCGCGACGCTCTCTGCTGTTTCCGTCGCGGTCGTCACCCGGACGAGGGTTTCCGTGATCACGTTGGTATGCGGAATCGCCGTCGCGAAGATCCGGGAGGCAACACTCGCGACCGTCTTGTTCCGGTCGACGTAGCTCCCCTCGGACGCCATTGTTGCGGATGTCCCGATACAGACAAGCGATGGCGCAGCGAGCCGCTCGCGCACGCGACGGACGAGCATCGCGACGTCCGCGCCCTGGCGGCCGCGGTAGGTGTGCAGCTCGTCCAGGACCAGGAACTCAAGGCCGGCGCAATTGGCGATGCACCTGTCGGTCGAGCTCGTCCTGACGGGTCATCAGGAGTTCGAGCATCATGAAGTTCGTGAGGAGAACGTCCGGCGGGTTGTTCGCAATCCGTCGACGCTCTTCCTCACGCTCCTGCCCAGTGTACCGCGCGTATGAGATCGGCTGGTCCGGCAGCCGCCCAGGGAACTTGCGCAGTTCCTCGGCCTGGCTGTTCGCAAGTGCGTTCATCGGATAAACGATGATGGCCCGTGTCCGCGGGGTCTGGTTAGTCGCCTTTGCCTTCAGAATCGCGTCGGCCAGCGGGACGAAGAAGCACAAGGACTTTCCCGAACCCGTCCCGGTTGTCACGACGAAGCTTTCGCCACGCTGCGCAACCGCGAGCGCCTCGCGCTGGTGACGGTGGAGTCGCAGGGGGACCCCAGCCGTGCCGGTTCCCCCATCGTCCCCAAATCGAAAGATCCGCTCGACGCCTTGGTGCACCCGCCCCTCGGACACGAGCTCTGCCACGGTCGGGCCGGGCTCGAACCGGGGGTTGATCTGGATCAGCGGATCGGGCCAGAAGCGCTTCCCCTGGTATGCCTCTTCGACCTGGTCCCGAATGTCCTTGGCGTGAATCGTTGTGAACGAGCGGGCGAACCGCTGGTAGTCGCCCACGAGGGTATCGCGGAGATCAAAGACGTTCATGCGCCACTCCTGGACTGCTTGGCGAGTGCCGCGTACTCGTCCGCGGCCAATTGAAGCACCCTGCTCCGCTGCTCCTCAAGCGGAAGCCAACGATGCAGGATCTCGTCGAAGAAGAAGACGCGTTTGAACACGTTGCCGGTGTGGGAGAGACGGTCCGTCTCATAGCGCTCAGAAAGGAGTGTGAAGCCGTGATTGAGGCTTACCGCATGCCTTCCGTTGAGAGCTGGGCTCGAGCACCGGCACGCGCAAAGCCGTCCCGACAGTGCGGCCGTGACCTCCAGGTCGAGAGGCTCCTCCAGCCACAGGGGTGCCAGTTCACCGAGCCAGATCGGCCTAGGGCCTTCCTCAGTCGGGCATAGATGGTCGTCCCGAGTGACCGCTTTCAGGCCAACCAACAGCTCTGTTCCCACTGGCAGCATCGAGTACCGTGCTGGAGCGGCCAGCCGCTCTGCCAATGCCTTGTCAGCGAGATCCGCCGTTGTGATCAGCATCTCCCCCACGACGCCATCGCGGAGCTTCGGGAGAGGCGTCCCGTCCAAAGCCTGCAGTCCGTCCTTCCCAACCTGAAAGGGGAGGCGTAGCGGGGCGGACGCGGGACGGTGACTGGGTGTCATGGAAATCCAATCTCGGGAAGACAACACAAGTGAGCTACGCAGTCGAGCAATCAAGCATCTGCTGCGGCTGGCAGCAGTTCTTCCAGGCGTTTCAGCAGCGCGCGGGCCTCGCGGTCCGACAGAAACAAATGCGCATCGTTCCCCACCGCCTTCTTTGCCTCCGCCTCAGTCACTGGGAAATATTCAGCGATGTTGAACGGATCGATATAGACCATGATCTTCCCGTCGCGAGGAAGCACCCAGACCGTCCACAGCGCCTTCGTTCTATTGGCCATTGGTGCAAACATGATGCAGTGCTTCCACGCCCGAGGGTAGACTCCCACCCGGTTGGCATGCGCGATGAACTCGTTCATGATCGACCCGATACCGTTGTTCACGGCGGTCCGAACCAAGGTATCGAGCGACTGACTCTGGCGCACCGACGGGACCGCCGCGACGGTGTCCGCTTCGGTGATTTCCCGGGCCATGACATGCCCGTGCTTTCCATCCGCAAATACATCGAAGCTTACAATCGTGAGGGGAACGTCGAATTTGCGGGTCGGATACTTCCGCCATTCGCTCAAGCCCAGGCTCGCGACCCGTCCCGACCACAATGAGCTGAATCTCACGCTGCTCCGGATCGAAAACCGTTGCCCCGCCTCGTTCCGCAATGATCTTCTCCAAGAGAGGCATCGAGCCTGCGAACGACTGCTCGACCGCTGCACGGAGATCCGCCGCACTCCATTCGTGGACGACTGAAGCGTAGTCCAGCGCCTGAGCAATGGTCTCCCTCCTGACGCGGCCACGCTTTACCTCAATCACCACCCACCGTCCCAAGGCATCCAGCCCGAGCAGGTCCAAGCGCCCAGCCAGGTGTGGTGATCTGCGACCCAACGATCTTGAGGCCAGCCATGACCAGATCAGGGTCAGCACGGATCCAGTCCTCAAGGTGCTTCTCGAGTTCGACCGCACTCCCACTCAGGCGCGTTGGCGAGTTCTTGTCGATGCGCCACAATCCGATGCGATTCATTTCTTGCCATCCCCAAGTTGTACGCAGGGCCGCCAGCAACGATTGGTCTCTGACATGCTGCAGGGTCAGCAAAATTGGCGCAGGCCTTTCGGAGTGCCGGGAGCCATGGAAGCTTGGTAATCTCCACCATGCCTGTCATTCGTCGGGCCAGCTCACCGCGCGCTCCGGCGTAACAGAAGATTCCAGGTTCAACGTCCGCCTCAGGATGCGTGTCGACCGTGTCGACTGTGAACCAGCCAGCGAGGTAGTACCGTCGCGGGGTACCGCGGCCTGTGACAAACCAAATGCGCTTGCCACGAGCGCCAGCGTACTCTCTTGAAGAAATGGCCGAGAAGGGCTGATAATAGATCTCCCACGCCTCGGCCCCCATGGTCTCTGGATTGTGATAGCAGATCAGCTCGCCGGTGATTGGAGCTACCCTGCTCGAAGAGCCAGATCGAGTCGGCTTCGCTGCTCTGCCGAGCTTGGCGAACGGCTCAGCCGGCGCCGTGAAGGCACGTGGTGCCACTGTCGTCTGCTTGAACACCGGTCGCCAAAACGCAGGCTGGGGGTGATTGGTCACCTCGAGCGGCTCGTTCAGGCGCTTCGGGTCGGCGAGTTTCCAAGCGTCGCCCACCATCGTCCTGCTCGATCGAGCCGGTGATCACCACAGAGCCGATGATCTTTCCATTCGTCAGACCACCCGGTGGTGTCCCCATCTTCCGCCAAGCAGCCGGATCTTTGGCATCCTTGAGGGACGCATAGATCCAAACGCGCTCCCGAAGATTGGTGTTGGTCGAGCGATACTCGAGACGCTTGGTGCCCAGGAGAATCTGCTCCGCGTATGGCTGGCGGATCGAGAGGGCACGGGGTCGTCGGATCGTCGGTCGAACGGCACTCGTGCTCCCTCTAGTTCCAGGTCGGGGGGCGGAGCCGGGGGGGTGAGGCGGGCGTCCTCTGGACCAGCAGCTGGTTTCGCAAGGACGCTGCACTCCTAATGTATATGCCCTTAGGGTGTGACAACCCGCCGCCCTGTCGCCTAGACGCTACCGGGTCCACCTGGGGGAGGGTACTCTCCTGGTGTGACCACGCCGCCGCCCCGAACCCCAGCCGCCTCCGCCTACTTCGACCTCCCCATCGAGCGCCTCCAGGCCCAGTCGGCCATGGAGATTCTCTGGTTCGCTGACGGCGTCGAGCAGCTTTGACGTCGAGTTGGCACAGGTCGGGGCTTGGGAAGCCACTATCCCCCCCTCCTCAAGACGGCGCTGGCAGGTGTTGAGGGGCAGCTATACCTCGAGTTCGATGTCCCACGACTCGGCAGTCGGATCAACGCCGTGGTGATCAGCGGCCCCGCCGTGATCCCGATCGAGTTCAGAGGCGGGCGAGGCCGGGTACCCCAGGGAGGCGATCAATCAGGCCTGGGACTACGCCCTCGATCTCAAGAATTTCCACCGGGCTTCGCACGAGGCTCCGATCTTCCCGATCCTCGTCTCGAGCCGGAGCACCGCCCACCGCACCGTCGGCCTCGGGAGCCTCCCCATGTGGACGGGGTCCGGCCCCCGCTCCGGTGCAACGGCGCCGATTCTCGGCGAGGCCATCCGCGCCGCCCTTGATCTGGCCCAGGGGCCCGCGATCGACCCCATCGCCTGGGGGCGGGCTGCCATACCACCCCACCCCGACCATCATCCAGGCCGCTCGGGCGCTCTACGCCGGCCACTCCGTTCGATGCCATCTCCCGGAGCGGGGATGCGGGCGCCCTCGACCTGGCAGTCACCTCCCGCCGAGTGGAGGAGGTCATCGACTCCGCACGACGCGACGGCACCAAGGCGATCGTCTTCGTCGCCGGAGTTCCGGGTGCCGGGAAGACCCTCGTCGGCCTGAACATCGCGACCCAGCGTCGGGACGAGAGGCGCCCCGGCCCACGCCGTCTTCCTCTCGGGGAACGGGCCTCTGGTTGCTGTCCTTCGCGAGGCGCTCGTCCGCGACGAACATGCTCGGCGCGAGGGAGCTGGGGAGAAGATGCCGGAAGGGTGAGGTCGCCCAAACCGGTCAAGCAGTTCGTCCAGAACGTCCACCACTTCCGTGACGATGGACTGCGTGACGAGGCTAACCCTCCCGACAACCATGTCGTGATCTTCGACGAGGCCCAGCGCGCCTGGGACGCCGCGAAGACCACGGACTTCATGCGCCGACGGAAGAACCGACCGAACTTCAACCAGTCGGAGCCGGCGTTCCTCATCTCGGTGATGGACCGGCACCCTGACTGGGCCGTGATCGTCTGCCTCGTGGGTGGTGGCCAGAGGAGATTCACACAGGCGAGGCCGGCATTGCCGCTTGGCTGGAGGCCGTCCGGGCTCGGTTCCCACACTGGCAGGTCCACATCTCGCCGCGCCTGACCGACGCCGAGTTTGACGCGGTGGCCTCGATCAGGGAGCTGGAAGAGCTCTACCCGAGTGCTCGAGGAGCCAAACCTTCACCTCAACGTGTCGATGCGGTCGTTCCGCGCCGAGCGGGTGTCGGAGTTCGTGAAGCTGGTGCTTGATACTGAGGTCGATCGCGCTCGCGAGCTCCTGGCAGAGATCACCGAGCGCTATCCGATTGCCCTGACCCGCGATCTCAGTGCGGCACGTCGCTGCAAGATCGAGAGCGCGCCCGCGGAAACGAGCGTTATGGACTGATCGCCTCATCGCAAGCGATGCGGCTCAAGCCGCATGCAATTGACGTTCGTGTCAACGTCGACCCGATCCACTGGTTCCTGAACGAGCGGAAGCACCGCTCCTCATGGTATCTCGAGGACGCAGCCACCGAGTTTCAGGTGCAGGGACTGGAGCTCGACTGGGCCATCGTGACCTGGGATGCCGACCTGCGCCACACCCCAGGCGGGTGGCGTCACCATCAGTTCCGTGGGAAGAAGTGGGAGCAGTCGCACAAGGAGGAGCGGCAGCGGTATTGTCAATGCGTACCAGGGTTGGTCCTCACCAGGGCCCGTCAGGGGATGGTGATCTTCGTGCGGCCCGGGGATGCGGCCAATACAAACAGGAAGCCGGAGTACTAGATGGGACGTTTGGGTACTTGAGGAGTACGGGCTTGCGGGCGTGAGCCTACGCAGCACTGGAGTGTTTATCAGCACGGCCCAGACCCTACCTCACTCAGTGTGAAATTTGTCTTGCCACTCATTGCGTGTGCGCGTGCGATTCCTGTAACGCTTCCCACCCAATGAGGTCTAGCAAGAATGCGTAGGTGCCCTACCGGCCGGACGGCCAGAGGAGCCAGACAAACCGCCGTGGACGTCGCCATTCCCCAGAGGCAGTCTTGGCGATCTTGAAGGAGCACACGGGGGATGTCACCGCGAATGAGGCCATTTGTCGGCACGGCATTTCCCTCAACACGCTCTTTTCGCTGCAAGCGGAAGTACTGCGGCGTGTCCCCCCGAGCTCCATCAACTTCAAGCACTCGAGGA